>DATJSM010000012.1:0-440214 GCA_035504135.1 Candidatus Aquilonibacter sp.
AGTACGAGAGGACCGGGATGGACGAACCTCTTGTGTTCCAGTTGTCCTGCCAAGGGCACGGCTGGGTAGCGAAGTTCGGTTGTGATAACCGCTGAATGCATATAAGCGGGAAGCACGCTCTGAGATGAGATCTCCCAACCCGTAAGGGTAATGAAGGGCCCAGGAAGACGACCTGGTTGATAGGCTGGATGTTGAAGCGCAGTAATGCGTGTAGCTTACCAGTACTAATCGCCCGTTCGGCTTGTCCATAGAATTTACTCTGCGCAGTGTTAGTCCACTACGCTAAAGAAGATTCTCAACACAAGCCTCGTAGTTATAGGTTTCTACTAACTAGAAAAACCTCCCAATCTATTCAGTTGTGAACGATCGCGCCGCGATCTTCGACAATTTGCCGGTGAGTTTACCGCGAGGGTCCCACCCGTTCCCATCCCGAACACGGAAGTTAAGCCTCGTTGGGCCGATGGTACTGCACGCGTAAGTGTGTGGGAGATTAGGTGATCGCCGGCATTACTTCGAAAAGGCCCACCCTTGCGGGTGGGCTTTTTGCTTTGCTCGCCTGCGATTTACGCAGCGAACGGCCGCCTTCGACGAATGCCTTAGCCTCCGGCACACATGCTGAGAGGGATATTGTTAGCCGTGCAGAAAGCATCCTGGTTGGCCTTCTGGTCGGCGATGCTGTGGCGGTAGGCGAGATACCCGCCGACACCCGCGACCACCGGAATCGCTATGACTAGACCGAGCAGGAGTCCACGATGATTTGGGGGATATTCGGTGAGAGTGGCCTGCTCAGCCGGCGAAACCGGCTGCTGGGCTAAAGCCTTTAGACGGGTCATTAGGTTCTCCTCCGAAACGTCCATCCAGTGCGCATAGGTCTTCTTTCCGGTGATGTAGATGGGCGACGTCACCGTCCACAGCGCGATGCCGGTCTTCGCGTCCAGAATCACGATGCGGAACGACGGCGTGCGATTGTAGACATCCGTTCCGGGCGTCACATTGGTGCCGTTGCGCGGATCGATCTCGTCCAGCTGAAAGATGAGATCCGCCTGCTGCGGGGTGCTGACGAGCTGGTAGTAGCCCCACTGCTGCATCCGCTGGTGGATGTCGTTGTAAAGCTCATTGGAGTCGAGGCCAAGCCGCGCCGAGACGCCGACGTTCGTCAGCAGAACGGTGTGGGCTGAGGCAATTGCTGCCGGCAGCGGGCCGCCCGGGACTTGCGGAGCAGAAGGATGGTTTATGCCGCCGAGTCCTACAGGGAGCGAGCTGCTGGATTGAGCGGCGGCGGCGGCGGCCTGCTGTGCAGCTTGTTGGTTGTCCTGCATTGCCTGCTGGGCTGCCTGCGTTGCCTGCTGCGTAGCCTGTTGGCTGGCCTGGGCTGTCTGCTGCGATGGTTGCTGCGCGATGGCCGTCTGCGTGAACACAAGTACAGCGATGAGTCCGCTTGCGGCCGCGGAATGGAAATACTGCATGACGTTTTTCATGGCACTTCCTCATGAGGTAGACCTGCGCTTGCACGACCAGAAGAATTGCCCCACGCATCGCGTAAGAAGGCAGAATTCTGGCAGGGAAGGCGAAGTGTCGGGAGCTAGATGCGGGGATGGAACGGGCGTTGCTGCTGCGCAACGTATAGGGCGGACCGTGCAAGCGATATCTGCGCAGCGCCCTCGGCGCAGAGCACGTAGGCGGTACGCGCCAATGGGAAGAATAGGGCACTGCCGGAGGCGGCGTGGGACGTCGCGGGGAAGCGGGGTCTGACGACCTGCTTCCTGCCAAGCACCGGCCTCTTTTCGGGATCGGGCTGCGCTGCGGCGACCTTGCCGGCGCAGGGCGGAGCGACGAGAAGAATCGGGCGGTTCGCCGCGTGTGCTGTATGCGCAAATAGCACCGCCAGGCTCAGGAGAGCGATGCGGAAGAGCGGCGAACGTCTCAGGGCGCGCATGAACAGCCTCAGGCAATCCGCTAATCACATGCTATCGATTGCCTGAGAGCAATAACGCGCAGGACGGGAAAAAGACGCGGAGTTGCAAAAAACTTTAGTCACATGGGTATCCGTCCGCCGCCTCGCGTATAGGGGTTGGCATTTGAGAGCGTGCGCGATTCAGTGGCGGGTGAGGACGTCCGGCGGGTGGAGTTCGCGGGTGATCTCGGACTCGAGCTCGGAGACGGACTGTAGGGTCTCGATCTTTTCGTCGGAGTTTTCGCTGAGGCCGCCGAAGCGGCGGTCGCGGCGCTGGTACTCGGCGATGGCTTCGATCAGATGAATGCCGCGGAAGTCGGGCCAGAGGCGGTCGGTGATGAAGATCTCGGCATAGGCGATCTGCCAGAGAAGGAAGTTGGAGATGCGTTGCTCGCCGGAGGTGCGGATGAGCAAGTCGGGGTCGGGCATGCCGGCAGTGTAGAGCGCGTTGGAGATGGTGGACTCATCAAGCGAGTCGAGCGCGCCGGCGCCGAGGATGTCTTCGACGGAGCAGCCGCGGGTGTGGGCTTCGGTAGTGAGATCGGTGAGGATGCGACGAACGGCGTCGGTGAGCTCCGAGCGCGAGCCGTAGTTGAGTGCGAGCGTAAGCGTTGTGCCGCTGTTTTTGGCGGTTTCGGCCTCCGCCCAGGCCATGGTGTCCTGTACCTCGGAGGGAAGCTCATGAGTGCGACCGATATAGCGCATGCGGATGTTGTTGGCGTTCATGCGCTCCACGTTGGAAACGAGGTAGGACTTGAGGAGCTTCATCAGAAAAGTAACTTCTGATTTAGGCCGGCGCAGATTGTTTTCGAGCGAGAAGGCGTAAAGGGTGATCCAGGGAACGTCGATGCGCGAGGCGGTTTCGACGACGTACTGCACACTCTCGGCGCCTTGTTGATGCCCGAGGAAGCGCTTGAGCGCGCGTTTACCGGCCCAGCGACCGTTGCCGTCCATGATGATGGCGACGTGCTGCGGGAGGCGTGTGAGGTCGAGCGTGTCGTAGACCGCGCGCTCCTCGCGGGTGAGTTCGTGCGCGCGATTGGAACGCTGATAGGCGCGGCTGGGAGTGGGCTGGGGCACGGGCTGCTCGCTGAAATGAGGATAGACGATGCGGGGGATGAGAAGACAGGGTTCGCCGATAAAAACGGAGAGGCGTCGCTCCGTTGCCTGCGGGTGCGGGCTGACGTGCGACGCCTGGAGGTCTTGACGTGCTTTTGCGCTGCGCGGTTTAAGCGAGCTTGCGTGTGCGGCCCTGTGCGAGCTCGCGAACGTGGTTGAGGAAGATCGACTTCTGCGTCGGGGTGAGATGCGCAGTGAACTTGGCGATCTCGGCGAGGAAGGGGTCGGTCATGAGGACCGCGGTCTCGTCCTTGTGCCGCGTGGGCGCATCGCGGAGCAGGGCGGAGATATCCACCTGCAGGGCGCGCGCGAGGCGGTCAAGGGACGAGAGCGTCGGCATAGCCTTGCCGTTCTCAATCTTGGAGATGTAGGTGCGCGGGACGTTCATGCGCGTGGCGAGTTGCCGCTGCGAAAGATTGCGAACGCGGCGGAGATCGCGGACGGCTGAGGCGACCTGGATACCTTCGGCGTGGGGAGCGTCGGGCTCCGCGGCGATGGCGATCGGTTGAACTTTGGGAAGCTCAGGAAGCAGCGACTTCCTGCACTTACGGCAGATGTCGTTGGTGGTGCGGAACTGCACGAGGTTGCAGTGCGCACAACGAAGGACCTCGCGTTCCGTACCTGCGACGACCTGCGGCTGGGGCGTGGGGACGGCGATAGGAGCCATTCCAGTTGCCATGTTGTAGTGTTGCGGGCGGCTGCCAGAGCGGGGCGCCGCAGCGCGTCACGTCCGATAAGAGGTGAGCGATGTGCCTACTGTGACACCCGGTGCCGGGAGAGTCAAGGGGTATCGCCGAAGATTCAGGTAGAAATACCGGAGAAAAGCGGATTTTGAACCAAGGTGGTAAACAGGTGAGGCAGTGAATAGTGATTAGTAAAGGGCGAGGTCCTGAGGATGAACCAGTTCGGTGCGGAAAGAGCAGAAGAGTTGTTGCGCGAGTGGACGAAGAGTGAGTCGCTGGTGAAGCACTGCATGGCCGTCGCGGCGTGCACGGAGAGCTATGGAGTGCGCGAGGCAGCGGCAATGGATTTGAGTGATGAGGCCGCGGAGCAGTTTGCGGAAAAATACAGGTGCGCCGGGTTGCTGCACGACTTCGACTATGAGAAGCATCCCACGCCGGCGGAGCATCCGTTTGTCGGCGTGGCGTATTTGAGAGAGCAGGGATGGCCGGAGGAGATTCTGCACGCGATTCTGGCGCATGCGGATTATTCGGGTGTGAAGCCGGAGACGCATCTTGATCGCTCGCTGTTTGCGTGCGACGAATTGGCGGGATTCCTGACGGCTTGTGCGCTGGTGAAGCCTTCGAAGAAGATTGCGGAGGTCGAGGTTGCAGGCGTGAAGAAAAAGATGAAGGATAAGGCGTTCGCTCGAGCGGTGAAGCGCGAGGATATAACGCAGGGCGCGGAGTTGCTGGGAATTCCGTTGGAGGAGCACATCGGGAATTGCCTGGTGGCCATGCAGGCGCGGGCGGACGAGTTGGGGTTGTAGAGGAAGTGAAGAGTAGCTAGTGAATAGTGAACAAACCAAAGACAAGTGAGGCATGATGAGGCGTTGGGTTGCGGTGTCGGCGGTGATGTTGGGTGTGAGTGTGGCAGCTTGGGCCGCGGACAAGCCATTCGATCCGGCACGGGATCCGGCGAAGGACCTGCAGGCAGCGATGCAGCAGGCCCAGGCCGAGCACAAGAACATCCTGATGGACGTGGGCGGGAACTGGTGCGGTTGGTGCCTCGTGCTGGAGAAGACGTTGCATGAAGACCCGGCGCTGGATGGGCTGCTCGAGAAGAACTACGTGGTCGTGCACGTGAACTTCTCGAAGGAGAATGAAAACACCCCGTTCCTCCACAACTATCCGCAGCCGAAGGGATTTCCCGCGTGGTACGTGCTCTCTCCGCAGGGAAGGCTGCTGAAGGCGGAGACGGATACGAGCGAGTTGGAGGCCACACATAACCTCCGCGAGGGCTACAACAAGGAAGCGCTGAAGAGGTTCTTGGAGGCGAACGCGCCCAAACCGCTGTATCAGCCGGTGGGCTGAGGCGGCTCAGGAGCAGCCGCGGAGTATCAGGAGCCAGACGAGCGAGAGGATGATGGAGCCAATGATGCCGATGGCCAACAGCGGTGTGCGGCTCATTGCGGGTGCTGCGGCGGAGTGGGCGGTCTCGTGTGGAACTTCCGGGTTGTAGCGAATCGGGAAGAGCGTGCCGACATGCATCGCCTTCTCTGAGGTGAGTTCGCCGGTGTGGAGTTCGTCGATGTTGTCCGCGTTGGGTGCCCAGTAGTTGTAGGTGATGCGGAAGTGGCGCGTGGTGGGAAGACCGAAGGCGAGCGCCCGTCCGGCGCCGAACTCGTACTTGCAGGACGTAACGGTGGCCATGGCCTCGGGCCAGGGGTTTCCGGAAGCGTCGGGGGCGAATGACATTGAATCAGTGGTGGAGGAGGATCGCGAGGATGACCGCTAGAGCGCCGGCCGTCAGGACACCGAAGAGAACGGCACGGCTTGCGAGCTGGCAAGCGGGCGCGTAATAAAACTGTTTCGGATGTTTTGGATTGTATTGGATAACGATCTTGTGTCCGGGTTGGCCCATCACGTTCTTTTCTCCAACAACCTCGACGATATCCGCGACATAGGTCTTGCCATCGACCACCCAGCTGAACAGGTCGGCTGTCTCCTCATTGGGCACCATGTTCGTTAAATCGCCTTGCGGGATTCTTACCTGCTCCTCAAGCGTTGCATGGGTTGTGGGCCAGTTGGCGCGGCCCGTCCAGCGGGCGAGGTACGGTTCTAAAAAATTGAGCACGGTTTCTCCGGTTTGGCCATATATAGGGAGATCATAGCTCGGACGATCGTATGCGACGGACCTTGGCCTCAGCAAAGCAAGCGTTCGTTCTTTCGACGCTGCCGGGAAGGTCTACAGCGCGCGAGAGATCTTCGAGGACCATGCATTCGAATCCGAGCGCAGCGCCGTCGATGGCGGAGAAGCCGACGCAGAAGTCATAGGCGAGGCCGCAGAAGAAAAGGCGCGAGAGGTTGCGTTCGCGCAGGTAGCCGGCGAGGCCCGTAGGTGTTTTGTGGTCATCCTCCAGAAAGGCCGAGTAACTGTCGATATTGGTTCGGAAGCCTTTGCGGAGGATGAGCTCGGCCTGGGGGATTTCGAGGCGCGGGTCGATCTCCGCTCCGGTCGTTCCCTGTACGCAGTGGTCGGGCCAGAGGGTTTGGGTGCCGTACGGAGTTTCGACGCTATCGGTGAACGGGCGCTTGCCGGGGTGGGTGCTGGCAAAGGAGATGTGGCCCAAAGGGTGCCAGTCCTGGGTGAGGAGAACGTGTGGGAAGCGTGCGGCTAGGCCGTTGATTCCGGGGATGATGGCGTCGCCGTCCGTCACAGCCAAGGCGCCGCCGGGGAGGAAGTCCCGCTGCATGTCGATGACCAGAAGCACATCGTTTGGGGCGAGCCGAAGCGTCATTACCTGATTGTACGGAGGGGTGATGGCTATCGTGCACGGGTGCGGCTAGGCTGGCCGGGTGAATCGTGCGGGCCGAATCGGGAGAGCGGTAGGCCGGCTTGGCCTGATGGTCGGCCTGATGCTGGCGGCAGCATGCGCGTGTGCGCAGGGGCCGTCGGCGGGCAGCACCGCGCCGATCGGTGGAAGTGTGAGCGGCGTAGTCGAGGATGATCAGGGCGCGCTGATTCCGGGAGCGCAGGTTGTGCTGGTCGCCGATGGAGCGAGTCGCAGCCTGACAAGCGGAAGTGACGGGCGATTCTGCTTCGATGCGGTGCCTGCGGGCTCATTCAGGGTTACGGCGAGCGAGCAGGGCATGGTGGATGGCGTACGCGACGGTACGCTGTCGCAGGCCCAGCAGATGGAGCTGGAGCCGATGATGCTGCACGCGGGCGCGGTCGTTTCGGTGACGGCGGTGACGCAGGAGCAAATGGCAGCGATCCAGGTGCGGCAGGAAGAGACGCAGCGGATCGGCGGAATCCTGCCGAATTACTTTGTGGTGTATGACGCGAATCCTCAGCCACTGACGAAGAAGCTGAAGTTTGAGCTCGGGTGGAAGTCGGTTGTCGATCCGATGAATGTGATGTTCGTCGCCGCCGTTGCCGGATTTGAGCAGGCCGGGAACCAGTTTCCCGGGTACGGACAGGGAGCGAGCGGTTATGGCAAGCGGTTCGGCGCGGGCATGGCCGACGCCACAGTGGGAACGCTGCTGACGGGCTCGGTGCTGCCGATGGTCTTCCGGCAGGACCCGCGCTACTTCTACAACGGCAAAGGCAGCATGATGAGCCGCACATTCTATGCGCTGAAGACTACGGTGATCTGCAAAGGCGATAACGGGCGGTGGCAGCCCGCGTATGCAAATGTGCTGGGCAGCTTCGGTGCAGGAGCGGTTTCCGGGTTGTATTATCCGGGCGGCGAGCGTGGCGGCATGCTGGTTATGGAAAACGGACTGACAGCGCTCGCGTTCGACGGATTCTCGAATGTCATGCAAGAGTTTGTACTGCGCAGGATGACGCCGCAGCGCAGCCACGAGATGGTTGGCGAGTAGGTCTAGAGCCCTATGAGAGCGATGAAAAGCGTAAGGAAAAGGCCAAGAGCGCCCAAGATGAGAGCGATGCGGAAGGCTTTGCGTTCGCGGCGCGGATGATTCAGGCTGTTGATGCGGGGGTCGAATGAGTCGTACTCGACGAGCAGCTTTGAGCCTTCCTTCAGCGGCGTCTCGCTGACGACGTCCGTGATGTAGAGATCGCCTGCTACCGGATAGCTAAGTGTGATGGCGTAGGGGCAGCGGTCGCGTCTGCTGAGGCGCGTTCCATCGCGGTGGCGGCGTCGCCGCGCGCAGAGTTCGACGGTGGCCCGGGCCCGCTTCCATTCGCGATGGCTCACGGTACACCTCCGCTCCTTTAGACGCGTTCGATCATGACCTCAGTTGACTTGATGAGCGCAGCGGCGGTCTGCCCTTTGCGAAGCTGCATCTCCCGGGCGGCGTCGGCCGTAATGATCGACGTGATGCGCTGGTCGCCAATCTCTAGGACGACCTTAGCCATGAGGCCGGAGAGCTTGACCTCGGCGATGCGGCCGATGAGTTGATTCCGTCCGCTAACGGAGCGGAAGCGGTCTCGAGAGGCCTTGGGATTGCCCGTAGGGCGCGACTGCATCAAGGGCCTGAGCGAAGACTCGGGGATGCGGTGATGACCACCGGGAGTTTTGATCGTCTTCAGCGTGCCGGCCAGGATCCACTGTTTCAGCGTCGGATAGCTGACCCCAAGTGCGGTGGCCGCTTCGCGGGGCTTGAGGAGAATATCTGCTGTATTGGCCATGTCTTGTAGGGGGTGGCGCGAATGGGTCTGCCGGTGGATGCTGATGACGCGCTAGTAGCCGATGCCTTGACGGCGCACCCAGAAGTACGCAACGAAAGCGAGGATGGCGGCGATGGCCAGGATGATATACACCCAGCGCTCGCCGCGGCGGTCGCACATGGTGTTCACTTCCGGGTCATCGGGGTCATAGCTGATACAGAATTTGGAGTCGACCTCCCAGGGCCGGTTGCATTCAAACTCGCCTGTGTAGTGACGGCCGTTGACCTCGTAGCGGAACGTGATGGAGTATTCCTGTCCGACGTAGCCGCCGGCAGAGGCGATGTCGCAGTGGTGCTGGGTGCAGGACTCCACGGTGGCCTCCGCCTGGGGCCACGCTTCGAGCTTTTTCACGAGGGTCGACATGCGTGCGAGCTCCGCGCCCGACAGTATGACATGATGGCATGCTATCCTTCGCGAGTTTTCTGAGGATGTTGCGGAGCGAGGTGCATGGCTGGAGCCGAAAAGACGGGAAACCGCCTGGAATCAAGGTTAGATGTGCAGTCTCAGCGGTTTACGAAGAACCGTGAGGCGATACTTCGGCTGGTGGATGAGATTCGCGCCGAAGAGACGCAGATTCGCAAGGGCGGCGGCGCGAAGGCGATTGAGGCGCAGCACAAAAAAGGCAGGCTGACCGCCCGGGAGCGGCTGGCGCTGCTGCTGGATGCCGATTCCGAATGGCTGGAGCTGGGGCTGTGGGCGGCGTATGGGATGTACACCGAGTGGGGTGGAGCGCCGGGCGCAGGCGCGGTAGCCGGGCTGGGGCGCGTGGGCGGCAAGCTGTGCCTGATCATCGCGAATGACGCGACGGTGAAGGCAGGCGCGTTCTTTCCGATGACGGCGAAGAAGGTGATTCGCGCGCAGACGATCGCGCTGGAGAACCGGATTCCGACGCTGTACCTCGTGGACTCGTCGGGCGTGTTTCTTCCGCTGCAGGAGGATGTGTTTCCGGATCAGGATGACTTCGGGCGGGTGTTCCGCAACAACGCGGTGATGAGCGCGGCGGGAGTGCCGCAGATTACTGCCATCATGGGCATGTGCGTGGCCGGCGGAGCGTACCTGCCGGTGATGACGGACACGGTGCTGATGACCGAGGGCTCGGGACTATTTCTAGCCGGCCCGGCGCTGGTGCAGGCGGCGATCGGGCAGAAGACGGATGCGGAGACCCTGGGCGGCGCGTCAATGCACGCGGAGGTGTCGGGCACGGTCGACTTCAAGGAGAAGGACGACGAGGCATGCATCGAGCGGCTGCGGAGTTTAGTCGGAAAGATCGGCGAGCGGGCGAGTGCGCCATTTTCGCGCGTGGAGTTCGATGCGGAGCGCGACAAGCCCTTGTATGAGGCGGAGGATCTGTACGGGCTGATGGATCCGGTTCCGGCGAAGGCCGCGACGAATGCATACGACGTGCGCGATGTGATTGCGCGGATTGTGGATCGCAGCGAATTTGACGAGTACAAGGCGGAGTTCGGCAGGACGGTGGTGTGCGGGTATGCGCGGATCGCAGGGCGCGCGGTGGGGATCGTTGCGAACCAGAAGATGCATCAGCAGATGACCGTGGCGATGGGGCCGCAGCAGGGCGAGAAGCGCACGGAGTTTGGCGGCGTGATCTATACCGAGAGCGCGCAGAAGGCGGCGCGCTTCATCATGGACTGCAATCAGCAGCTGGTGCCTCTGGTGTTTCTGCACGATGTGAACGGCTTCATGGTAGGCAAGGACGCGGAGTGGAGCGGAATTATCCGTGCGGGCGCGAAGATGGTGAGCGCTGTAAGTACCTCGGTCGTCCCGAAGATCACGGTCATTCTCGGCGGGAGCTTTGGCGCCGGTCACTATGCGATGTGTGGCAAAGCCTACGATCCGCGCTTTGTGTTTGCGTGGCCGACGGCGCGGTATGCCGTGATGAGTGGCGCTTCGGCTGCGAACACGCTGGTCGAGGTGCGCGTGAAGCAGATGGAGCGCGGTGGAAAGCATCTCAGCGACGAGGAGAAGAAGACGCTCTACGACGAGATTAAAGCCACATACGATGCGCAGGCCGATCCGCGCTATGGGGCGGCGCGGTTGTGGGTGGATGCGATCATCGACCCGGCCAAGACGCGCGCGGTGCTGATGACAGCGCTGGAGGCATGCGCGCTGAATCCCGAGGTGGCAAGGTTCAATCCGGGGGTGATCCAGACGTGACGGCCCAACTCAGTTCAGAAGCGATTCAAGGTCACGCGCACCGTGCAAAACGCTGATAATGTAGATGGTATTCGACGCTGCGTCGAACTCATAGAAGATCAGGTAGTTTGCGAAGCCCTCGACGGACAGCCGCTTGATGTGACTTGGCGTTTGCGTGTGGAAGGGGTTGCCACTTTCCGGGAAGCGTCGAAGCGAACGGATGGAGTTCCTGACCGCCGCACGCCAGCGTTCTGCCAAGGCGACATTCGCGCGTTCACGATAGTATGCGGCCTGTTCGGTGATTTCCTGTGCAGCCCGCGGAAGAACAATGAGCTTGACTTGCCTTGAACTCATCCGCGGTTTTGTAACTTTGCTTCTAGAAAACCAACGATGTCTCCTGATTCGAGGACATCCTCCGGAATCTCAATTCCATTAGCCTTTTCCTTGAGAGATGCGAGCAAGTGGTCTTCGAGGTTGCGGCGGTGACGGTCGCGGTCGTCGAGAATAAGCTCTCGGATGAACTCGGCGGGGGTACCGTAGTTGCCGGCTTCAGTCTGGGCATCCACGTAGGCCTTGAGCGGTTCGGGCAGCGAGATGTTGATTGTTGCGGCCATACTGCTAGGATGGCACTTCGGCACAGTTAGGTTCAAGCGGAAAAGCGAAGAGAGATGGACCAGGTCAAGATCATCGAGTGTCCGCGGGATGCGTGGCAGGGGCTGCCGAAGGTCATTCCGGCGGAGGTGAAGGCGGAGTATCTGCGGACGCTGATTGCGGCGGGATTCCGGCAGATCGATGCGGTGAGCTTTGTGAGCGAGAAGGCTGTGCCGCAGATGGCTGACTCGGAGATGGTGCTGGAGCTGACGGACCCGCCGGAGGATGTGGAGACCATCGGCATCGTGGTGAACGCGAAGGGGGCGGAGCGCGCGGTGAAGACGGGCCGCGTGACGACGCTGGGGTTTCCGTACTCGATCTCGCCGACGTTTCTGGAGCGCAACCAGCGGCAGACGCCGGAGGATGCGCTGGACCAGATGGAGCAGATCGGCGAGATTGCATACAAATCGGGGCTGGACATGGTGGCATACCTCTCGATGGCGTTCGGCAATCCGTACGGTGATGCGTGGGACATCGACGAGGTCGTCAGCGCCGTCGACCTGCTCGTAGACGCGGGCGTGGCGCAGGTTTCACTGGCGGATACCGCCGGTGTGGCGAGCGCGGATCTGATTCGCGATGTCATGCGCCTGGTGCTCGATGTGCACGATGGGCTGGAGGTCGGCATCCATATCCATACGCGGCCGGATGAGGCAGCTGCCAAAGTGCGCGCAGCGTTCGAGGCAGGCTGCCGGCGGTTTGATAGCGCGATGGCGGGGCTTGGAGGTTGTCCTTTTGCGCAGGATGCGCTGGTGGGCAACCTGCCCACGGAGGTGTTATTGGCGTCCCTGGGCGAGATGGGAGCGGACCTGCCCGACCTGGAGCCGCTGGATGCGCTGGTGCAGAGGAGTGCGGAGATTGGAAGACGATATGGAGCGGCCGTGCAGTAAGGCAGTGAATCGTGAGTAGCGAATAGTGAATAAGGCGAAGACGACATGAGTCTGGTGCGAGTGGAGGATGACGGTCGGGTTCGGACGCTGACGCTGAACCGTCCGGAGAAGCGGAATGCGCTGACGCCGGAGCTGCAGGAGGAGCTAATTACTGCGCTCGGTGACGCGGAAGACGCCGGTGCGCGGGTCATGGTGATCGCGGGCGAGGGCGAGGCCTTTTGCGCGGGGTTGGATCTAAGCGTGCTCCGCGAGATGGCCGGGATGACCGCGGAGCAGCATCGGATTGAGGCGGCACGTGTGGCGCGGATGTTTCGCGCGGTGTGGGAATGCGATCTGCCGACAATCGCGGTGGTGCAGGGGCCGGCGATTGCCGGCGGAACGGGGCTGGCGACGATGTGCGACTTTACGCTGGCGGCTCCGGCGGCAAAGTTCGGATACACCGAGGTGCGAATCGGGTTTGTGCCCGCGCTGGTGAGCGCCTATCTGGTGTTGCAGGTGGGCGACAAGCTCGCGCGGGAGCTGCTCCTGACGGCGCGAACCTTCGATGCAGAGGAGGCGCGGCGCCTCGGTCTCGTCACAGAAATCGTGCCTCGCGAGGCGCTGTTGGCGCGGTCGTCGGAGCTGGCAGCGGAGCTGATGCGAAACTCACCGCAGGGCATGCGGGCGACGAAGCGGCTGCTGCGGGCTCAGCAAAAGGAATGGCTGGATACAGCCCTGGAGCTTGCAATGGAAGCGAACGCAGAAGGTCGTCAGACGGTGGATTTCCGCGAGGGCGTGGCGGCGTTTCTGGAGAAGCGGAAGCCGTCCTGGGCGAACGATAAGGCCTAGACAATAGACGGTAACAAATCGTTGCCGGTGGGTAGACTGACAGCATGACGGATGTGGAGCGGGTAAAGGAGCGGGGTTTCGCCGAAACGCGCATCCGTGTCCGATACGCGGAGACGGATCAGATGGGCGTCGTGTATCACGCCAACTACCTCGTCTGGTTTGAGGTCGGACGCGTGGAGTTCATACGGCAGATGGGGCTCGATTACCGCTCGATGGAAAAGGATGAGAATGCGATGATCGCGGTGGTGGAAGCGACGGCCCGGTATAAGGCTCCCGCGCGTTATGACGATGAGCTGATCGTGCGCACATCGCTGGCGGGCGTGAGGGGATCGATTGTGCGCTTCCGGTATGCTGTGGTGCGCGCCGCGGATAAACTGCTGCTGTGTGAGGGCGAAACGGTGCACCTGGTGGTCAGCCGGGACATGAAGAAGCGCGAGATGCCGGAGCGGTACGCGAAGCAGTTTGCGGCGCTCGCCCATCCGGGCGATGGCGCGTCCAAGGTTACGAGCGAGGAGTGAAGCAATGGATGAGATGGGCGTGGTGCTGATCAGTGGAGCGAACAAGGGGCTGGGATTTGAGACCGCCCGGCAGATGGGCAAGATGGGCTACAAGGTCCTGCTTGGCTCCCGCGACGCGGAAAAGGGAAAGGCCGCTGCAGAAGCTCTGCGCAAGGAGGGCCTGGACGTCATCGCAGTCAAGCTTGACGTTACGTCGCAGCAGGACATCAATGCGGTGGCGCAGTTGGTCAATGAGGAGTTCGGCGGCGTGCTGGATGTGTTGATCAACAACGCCGGCCTGATGGTGGAGAAGAGCTGGACTAACAACATAACCAGCGAGATCAAGGCAGACGACGTCCGCGCCACATACGAGACGAATGTGATCGCGCCATTTGCGCTGACGAAGGCTCTTCTGCCGGCACTGAAGAAGTCGAAGGCCGGTCGGATCGTGAATGTATCGAGCGTTCTGGGGTCGATGACGCTGCAGGCGACGAAGGGATCGCCCATCTATACGACAAAGCTGTTCGCCTATAACTCGTCGAAGGCCGCGCTCAACATGCTGACGATTCACCTGGCACATGAGCTGCGCGGAACGAAGATCAAGGTGAACTCCGCGCACCCGGGCTGGGCGAAGACCGATATGGGTGGAAGCGCGGCTCCGTTGAGCGTCGAAGATGGTGCGAAGACGATCGTGGAGCTGGCGACGCTGCCCGAGGATGGCCCGACCGGAGCGTACATTCATGGGTCGGAGACGATTCCGTGGTAAGGCAGTGAGTAGTGAAGAGTGAGTAGTGAATAAGGCGAAGACGAGAACGGCTGCGGCCCGTTATTTTTCACTATTCACTACTCACCACTCACTATTCACTACTCACTTTTTCCGCGCCAGCTCCCAGGCCTTGGCATACTTCCAGCTGGTGTAGATGGCGTGGTACAGATGCAGCAGCAGGCCTTCGCGGCCGTCAAGAAATCCCAGGCGGAAGAAGTAGTTCCAGATGAAGGTGAGCTGCGGGACAAGCCAGACGTTGAAGACGAAGCTCAACGCCGAGCGGCTGCGGCGTCCTCGGGCGAGCAGGAGGTCGGCGCCGAGCGAGCTGTAGCGATCCATATGCTCGATGTAGGTCGAGAGCGTCGGATAGGCGTGGTGGATCAGGTCGTAGTCGAGCGTGCCGGAGATGCCGTCGAAGACGATGGTCTCGTGCACCGGCCGCTCCTCAAACTGCGGCGTGCGGACAAAGTTGGCGGCCGCGCGGCGGAAGAGGCGCAGCTTGGGATCCGGGTAGAAACCGCCATGTTTGATCCAGCGGCCGAGGAAGAGATTGCGGCGCTTGAGATAGTAAGCGTCGGCGGTCGGCCGGGACATCAGCAAGGACTGCATCTGGAACTGCAGTTCGGTGGAGAGTTCTTCGTCCGCGTCAAGTGACAGGACCCAGTCGCCGGTGCACTGCGAGAGCGCGAAATTTTTCTGCGCCGCGAACCCGGCCCACATGTGTTCGATGACGCGTGCGTTGAAGCTGCGCGCGATCTCCGCGGTACGATCCGTCGACCCGGAGTCGACCACAATGATCTCGTCGGCCCAGGAGACGCTCGTCAGCGTGCGCGCGAGGTTGGCTTCCTCGTTACGGGTGATGATCGCGACGGAGAGTAGCGGCATCTTGGGAGCGCTGGTGAAGCGATAGTACTTTGGAGCTTCGTCCGCAACCGCGGCCGAACCATTAGAGCCGTAGTTCAACCGATTAGTCCAGTGTGATTGCGGGATCGTTGAGCTGCTCGCGGAGGAGTCGCTCGGTGAGAGCGCGAAGGTCCTCTCCGGTTCGCTGGAGTGTGAAGGCGCGGGTTGCGTCGCTCCAATCGAGCTTGAAGGAGGTGGACTGGGCCGAGATCCAGACCTGCCGGACGGGAGTGTTGGGGCTGAAGACGAATTTGGCGCTGCCATCGTCGAAGAGGATGTTGAGGACACCGTTTTTTTCTTCAGTTTCGAAGCCTCCAACCTCTTCTTCGGCACGAATGAGCGATTGCTTTAGGGCTTCGAGGGCGGAGTCGGACTCACGGCGGAACGTAGTTTCATCGAGCATGGCAGTTGAGCTTAAGTGTAGCGGCCCCCGGAGCGAATCGTGAATAGTGAATCGTGATGGTTTGAATAGTGAATAAAGCCAGAACCACTGCGCTTTGCCTTATTCACTATTCACTACTCACTGCCCTCTCGGATGCACGTAATACACCAGTCCGAGGTAGTCATCCGTAAGGAGAAAGCTGTCCGGGCCGACACGGAGAATGCCGCAGGGACGTCCGTGCACGACCGCCTTACCGGCGACGGTGAGAAAGCCGGTGAGGAATGGGCGGGGCGTACGATCGCCCGGCGAGAACTGGACCACCCGGTAGCCGGTGCCGATGCGCGGATGGCTGGCCCCGTGGAGCGCTACGAGAAACGTGCCGTGGAGTGTCGGGTTCGCAGGTCCAAAGAAGCTAAGACCGAGCGGTGACGAGTGCGCGGCAAATGTCGTGTAAGCTGCCGGAACGCTGTTGCAGGAAGTGAGCGGAGGAGGAACGGCACCCAGCTTCGCATCCGGGTCTGGGATGTTCGTCTTGCCGCCACTCGCGGCGAGGAGTGTGCCTTGTTTCGCCATCCCCGCCTGCTCGCCGTAGACCGAGTCGGTGTCCTCGGTAGGGCGGCTGTGGCTGGCAACGCCGGCGTCCTTCGGCCGTTCCGACTCCGTCTTCAGGTCGCCGGGCGCCGGCATCTCTGGCAGCGGCGTGCGGTCGAGGACCGGTTTTCCGTTGGCGAAGTAGCACGCCGGCCAGCCGTAGTTCGTTGGCCGGAACAGAAATTTACACTCGGTGTGCGCGGGGCACTGCGGCGGAGCCGCCGGTCCCGGATGGTCGTTCGAGTCCAGCTCGAAAAACGTATCTTCCGGCAGTCTGTCGCCCAGATGGTCATCGCCCATGTTGGTGGCGAAAAGAGCGCCGCCGTCGAGGTCGGGCGTGTACTGCATGTCGACGGCGTTGCGCAGACCATGCGCGAGAATCTGCCAGTGCGAACCGTCGGGATCCATGACAGAGAGCGTGGCGCGGATGACCTCGCGCTCGCGGCAGTAGTCGCAGGAGCTTCCGGCCGTGAGGTACAACCGCGTGCGGCCCTGCAACGGGGCGAAGGCGATAGTGCGAGTCAGATGCCAGCCGCCATACTTGTAGTTCAGGCCGTAGTCAGGGAAATGCGCCAGCGTTTGCGGCGGGCCGCTGGGCGCGTTGTCGCCGGGGTTGTACTTGTAACGCACCAGCTTGTCGGTGAGCGGCAGATAGAGCCAGGACTGATGTGTTGCAGGATCGGTCCAGAAAGCAATGTTGTTTGGGTTGCGCAGGTGGTCGAGGTAATGGATCACGTGCGTGAAGGTGTGGCTCTTCGGATCCCACCCGTCGAGGATGACCACGCTGCCTCGCGTGTTGTCGGCCAGGTTGTACATGCCCGTGGCGAAGATGCGGCCGTCCGGCGCCTGCGCCATGAAGCGCACGCGTCGCAGACCACTGGCTGCAACATTGATGTCGAGGTTGTCGGGCAGAGAGAGCGTAATGGACTTGCCCGGCGCGTAGACGAGTGTATGAGATTGGGGTTTCTGGGCGCGAAGGCTGAGGGTGCAAAGCAGAACGGTGGCCAAACAGGCAAAAGACTTCAGAGACATACGAAGCATTGGACGCAGTTCGGGAGGAACGGCGTCGCGAGCTGTGGTGTGGATTTTGAAAGTGTGAACTTTAGTATGGGCTGCGAAGATGCGGACCGGAGGAAGCGCCGGGCTTTGCCGCCGGACTCGCAGCTGGCGGAGGTTGGCCAGGTTTCGCCGGCGATGTCGCTGCCGGGGTGGCCGGAGGTGGTGTGGTGGGCTTCACGCTGTCGAAGCAGGCAGCCGAGTTGGCAGTGGGCTCGTAGTGCCCGGTCTCGTCGTTGAACAGAAACGGTTGACAGTCGAAGTTGTGTGCCTTCGCGAAGTCGAAGAGGTGCATGCGGGAGACGGGATCGATCGCATCGTGTGAGGTAACGCGTCCCGTGGCGGTGACCAGAATGGCAGCGGCGTCGCCCTGCGCAGGTTCGGCTTGCAGCCAGCGTTCCGTGAGGTCGCAGTCCGCGTGCGGCGTGTGCGGCTGAAGATGGGGCGTTTCGCAGACGCGCTCGGCCGAGGCGAAGCTGATCGTGATCTCCGCCTTTCCATTGATCACATTGAGGTGAGCCTCGTGCTCGGTGAGGTCGCCGTCGGGTGTGACGGCCACGCCGCGAAAGATCGCCGTGTAGTGGTCGGGACCGATGAGTGAGCGCACGGTGTGCAGAAAGGTGCCCAGATTTGTCGTGGGGTCGGCGAAGGCAGTGGAATAGGTAACTGTGCCCACACGGCGCCACACACCGTTGGAGGGAACCAGAATCGCACTCACCAGGTGAAGGTCGAGCTCCACAGTGAGGATGGCGTCGAGCTCACCCGATGCACCGAGAGCAACGTAGTTCATCTGCAGCGAATGCGGGACGGGAACGTGCTCGCGCGAGACGTACGCCGTCGGCGCGCCGATGGCGGACAGCGCGGCGGCGCGGATGCGGTCGTCCGCCGCCTGAAGCTGCGACGCCAAAGCCTCAGGGGCGGGCTCGATCGCATTCGCCTGCACGAACTGCAGCGGCCCCATGCCGGAGCTGACAGGCACGATCGGTGCCGGCGGAGTCGGCGTGGCTTGCGGTGGTGGAGGCGCCGTCGGCGGAGACGTAATGCCGCTATGCCGCTGGGCACGCCCGGCAGGGGCCGCAGCGGCGAGCGCGAGAAAAAGAAGAAGCGAACGACGCATGGTGAGGGATGGAGACCCCAAGTCCGTTTAGAAGGGGATGTCCTCGTCGGTGATGCCTTGATCGGCGAAGTCGTTTGCGGGAGCGCTCGGTGCGGCGCTGCGAGAGCTGTAGTTGGTGGAGTAGCCGCCCGACGTGCGCTCGCCGCCGCCTGCCGACGCGCCCTCGCCGCGGCCGCCGAGCAGTTGCAGATCGTTCACCAGAATCTCCGTACGGTATTTCTTCTGGCCAGACTCCTTATCGTCCCAGGAGCGGGTCTGGATCTTGCCCTCGATATAAAGCTGCGAGCCCTTCTTCACGTAGTCGCGAACGATTTCGGCGGTGCGCTGGAAGGCGACAAGATTGTGCCATTCGGTCTTGTCTGTCCAGTTGCCGGCCTGGTCCTTGGCCCGCTCCGCGGTGGCGAGCGAGAAGCTGGCGACCGTCATGCCGCCCTGCGTGGTGCGAATTTCGGGGTCCTTGCCTACATTGCCGAGGAGAATGACTTTATTAACGCCGCGTGCCATATTTGCTCCGTTCGGAGTTGAGAATAGCAGACCGGAGCCGACCGCATCCCGTTTGTGCAAAAGCGATGAGATTGGGAAGATGGATGCAGGAGACGAATCAATGCGGGCAAGGTTTTCGGAGTTCGGCCGGTGGGCAGCGATGTTGTTTGCAGTGCTCGGAGTGGCCGCGGTTGTCGCCGCCCAAACCACCGTCCAGCAGCCGGCCGTCAATACCGACCCGGGACGGACGATTCGCTTTCCGCCTCCGGTTCTGAAACCGGGCATCCCGACGGTCTGGCTGGTCGGCGACTCGACCGTGCGCAACGGCCGCGGCGACGGCGCCAATAACCAGATGGGCTGGGGCGATGAGCTGGCGCCCTACCTGAACCTCGACAAAGTGAATCTGGTGAACCGCGCGATCGGCGGCCGCAGCTCGCGAACCTACATCACCGAGGGGCATTGGGATGACGTGCTCGCGTTGATGAAGCCCGGCGACATCGTCCTGATTCAGTTTGGCCACAACGACGGCGGACGGCCCGACGATCCCGCCCGAGCGCGCGCGTCTCTTCCCGGTGTCGGCGACGAGACGCTGGTGATCGACAACCCCATCACCAAGCAGAAGGAGACGGTGCACACCTTCGGCTGGTACATGCGCAAGTACGTGACCGACGCCCGCGCCAAAGGAGTGACACCGGTGCTGTGCTCGCTGATTCCGCGCAAGATCTGGAAAGACGGCAAGATCGTGCGCAACACCGACACCTACGCCGGCTGGACGCGCGAAGTCGCCGACGCGACCAAGACGGACTTCATCGACCTGAACGAGATCACGGCCCGCAAGTACGACGCGCTCGGCCCTGCGGCCGTCGAGCCGCTCTTCGGCGACCCGCACACACACACCACCGTGGCCGGCGCGATCATGAATGCCGAAAGTGTCGTGGCCGGCCTCAAGGCGCTCCCGAAGGATCCGCTGGCGGGTGATTTTTCGGCGAAAGGCGACGCCATTCCAGCGTTTCGGCCTTGAGCTAATGGAGGCTGTTCGTTGGAGGATGTGTACGTGACGTCGCAGGCGCATGCGGCGTCCGCGACGCTGTCTTCTGCACGGACGAGCGGCGCAGCGGCCAGTGGTCGCCGATGCACGCAATCGCCGTATCGATGGTGTTTCCAGGCTGTATCGCGTTTGGATCGATCGGCTGCGCAACGCGGACGATGCCGTGGGCGTCCGTGATCACGAGGAACGGGAAACCGTTCACCGCAAAACGATCGAGGTCCGCGCCGGGAATGACAAGCGTGGGCGTCTGTTGCAGCAGAAGGCTGGAGTCGGCAGGGTTGAAGCCGTCGCTGCTGAGCGTTCGGTTAGGCTGCACTGTTTCATCCAGCATGCCGTAGAGATACGCTTCATGGCCGGCGACGGTGAAGACCGTCTCCGGGAACGACTTGCCCATGCGCACGCATTGCGCGCACCAGTCAGGAAACAGCAGCAGCGCAGTGATCGCGTTCGTGGCCGGAATCTCCGGCAACGGGTCGGCGTGGCGGAGATAACCAGTAAGCCTCAGCTGTGGAAGCGGATGGCCAAGCAGCGCGTAACGCCGGCGCGATGCCGTGATCGGAAGCAGATCGTCGGAGTTCAGAGCCGCAGGCAGCGCGGCGTCTAGCTGGCTCACGGTCGCGCGCGCATCCTCCATTTCGCCGGCAAGCTGCTGCAGCGCGGCCAGCGCGAGCCCGTCGTCGTAGAGTTCATGGATGGCCTGCGAGGCTCCGTCGTTCACCGCGGATTGTGCAGAGGACGTAGCCGCTGATTTGATGTTGGCGAGCAGCAGCGGCTCGCGCAGCTCAGCGAGGCTGACCGCGTCCGCGGTATACGCGAACTGCATGTACGCGAGCACCTCGTCGATCGTTTCTGCCGTCAGCGCGTCATAGCGAACGGCCGAGAGCATCGCCTGCGCCCCGGCCAGCGCGGACGCATGGTCCTTCAAGTGGAGTTCGGCATCGATCTGCGCCGCGTAGGCCTCGCCGAGCCGCGGCTTCGAATTGTCCTTGGCATTGATGTAGCGAGTCGTGGACTGAACGACCGCCGGCCACGCCTGCCCCAATGCGCAAAGCTTCGCCAGATCGATCAGCGGGTCGCCATCGAAATCTTCAGGATGCCGGGCCTGGCACTGCTCCGCCGCGCGGCCGATCGTAACCTTCAGGGCCGCAATCTCCGCGTCGGACCAGTTCGCGACCTGCGCGCGAGTGCTCTCCAGCGGTTGCATGGCATCTGTGTAGGCGGCCTTGGGAGAAAGCTCAGGCTGTGTCGGCGCGGGCGTCTGTGCGAGGACCGAGGGAATGCAAAGCAGAGTGCTGCACACGGAGACAAGCGGTAGCTTCACGAGCCGGGACCTCGCCGCAGAAAGCATACCAGCCCATCCCTCTCGTCAGGTTTTGGCGAAAAACTTCGCCAGCCCGAACAGCAAGGTCACGCATCCCAGCGGCAGACACGCCATCACCACCATGAGCGCGATCCAGCCCGAGTTGGTGTGCGGCCCCTGGTGCGTAACTCCACCGCAGACCGTCAGCATCAATATGGCGGCTACGATGCCAACGCCGACCAGGATCGAGCCGGCACTTAGTAACTTGCGCGTGTCTGCTTGCATGTTGTTCTAACGATAGGCCGCGAGCATTGCGTAAACCACAACGCCGGTGACCGAGACGTAAAGCCAGATGGGAAACGTCCACCGAGCCAGCGCGCGATGCGCGGGAAATCGGCCGGTTAGCGACAGAAAAAATGTGATCAGAATCATCGGCAGCGCGAAGACCGAAAGGACGATGTGTGAGATAAGCAGCGTGAAATAGGCGACGCGCAGTGCGTGGCCCTCGCCCAGGAAGCGCATGTCGCCGTGCAGCGCGTGATTGACGATGTAGCTGACCAGGAAAAGCACCGACGCAATGAACGCCGCGAACATGCTGTTGCGGTGGGCCACCACATTCAGCTTGCGGATAAAGCTGAAGCCAATCAGCAGGAAGATCGTGCAGAGCGTGTTCAGGGTCGCGTTGAGCGCCGGCAGAAAGGCCAGCTGGGTGCCGGCGAGGTCCGTCGGCTGATGGTAGTAAACGAGCCACGCCAGGAACAGAGATGCAACGGCGCTGACGCCGATGATGGCGGCGATGATCGAAGGTGGTGTCTTGGCGCGTGCCGGAATGTGTGGCCGGGTGGCTGTAGTCATGGCTGTAAACAGTTTAGGCCCTCACGCCGAGCGATATCGCGCGCGGACACCTTGCCCTAGAAGAGAAGTCGTCCCTGCGCATTCAGGGCCATCGCCAGCAGCAACAGGGGAAGATACATCACCGAGACCTTGAGCAGGTTGCGCGCCACGGCCCGGTTCGCAGGATCTTCCAGACGCCGCGTGATGCGCGTGAACCCCACGGTCGCGTAGAGATACCACAGACCAAGTGCGACTGCTGCGATGGCGTACGGGATGCCGGTGACGTGCAGATAGGTCGGCCAGAGGCTGATCGGAATCATCAAAAGCACGTAGACCAGTGCCTGGATCGCAGAGCTGCGCGCCGCGCGCTCGATTGGCTGCTGCGTTGCCGTCACGCGAATGCCGCCCTTGGCGTAGTCATGTCGATACAACCAGCCGATAGCCATGAAGTGCGGAAACTGCCAGACAAAAAGGATCGCGAACAGCGCGATGGCCGGCCACTCGATCACGCCGCGCGCCGCGGTCCAGCCGATCAGCGGCGGCGCTGCGCCGGGAAACGCGCCGATAAACGTGTTCAGCGTCGTAACGCGCTTGAGCGGTGTATAGATGCCCACATACCCGACGGCCGTAAGCAGGGTAAGAGTGCCGGTCAGAAGATTCGTCGTCCAGACAAGATAGAGTGAGCCGAGGAAGGTCAGCGCGAAACCGGTGATCAATCCCGTGGCCAGTCCGATGCGATGTTGCGCCATCGGCCGTTGCGCAGTGCGGGGCATGCGGCTGTCGGTCACGCGCTCGAACGCCTGGTTCAGCGCGCTGGCGCCGGCCGTCACAAGCGCGATCCCAAACAACGTCTGCAGCAGGTTCACGCTGAAGGGGCTGATGCCGGACCGCAGGCAGCCCAGAAAGTATCCACCGGCAGCCGTCAGCACCACCATCGCCGAGACGCGCGGCTTGGTGAGAATGAAGAAGTCGGACAGCACGGCCAAGCTATGGCTGCGCGTCCGAACGGCGGTGGATGTGGCGGAGACGGACACCTTTGATTAAGGATAGCGCGGCCCGGGCGCCTGCGGGGACGGTTATTGATTTCGCGAAAGTGCGCCCGCGACGATCCGGGATGCAAGCCGCAGGTCGGCGTCGGTCGAAAGCAGGTCCGGGCCGAAGCGGATGGTGTTGGGGCGGGCGTCGGCGTGTACGCCGCGCTCGTGCAAAATGTTGACGATGGAACGCGGATCGGAGTGATGCACGGTCAGAAAGGCGCCGTGAGACTCATCCCCTCCGCGCGCGCCGACCCCACACTCTGCGAGGTAGCCCTTAAGCCGCCGCAGGCGGTCGAGCGTGTAGGCGCGGATGCGGTCCACGCCGAGCGCGAGAGTAAACCGTTGGCCGGCGCGGGCCTGGTAATAGGTAAAGACGGCGGGCGTGGACTCGAGAAAGCGGTCCCCGCCGGCCGCGAAGCGCGGAGGATTGGGCCGGTCGAAGCCGAAGACCTGCTCCTTGGCGAACCAGCCGATATCGAGCGGCTGCAATCCGCTGGTGAGCGCCGCGCGCGAAAGATAGAGAAAGCCTGCACCCGGACCGCCGCGAAGGTACTTGTAACTCCCGCCGATCACAAAGTCAGCCTGCATCGCGGCGACGTCAACAGGGAAGACGCCGATGGAATGGTAGGCGTCGACCAGCAATCGAGCTTTGTGCGCATGGCAGTGCTGCGCAAGCCGGTCGAGTTCGGGGATGATCTGCGAGGTCATAAAGAAGACCTGCGGAAGAATTAGGAGGTCGATCCCCGGAACGATTGCTAATTCGAGTTTCCGAAGGTTCAGCGCGCCATCGGGCTCGTGAACATCGATGAGATGGACTTGTATGCGTCCCGCGGCAGCATACTGCTTGAGGATCACGTCGACGGAATCGAATTCGGCCGTCGTGGCCACCACCCGCGGCGTTCCCGGCAGCGCGTTGAGCACCGTGCGCAGTCCCTGGCCCGCGGAAACCTTCGGGACCACGCAATCCGGTCTTTCGGCGTGAATGATCTGCGCAATGCGGGCACGGTGGTCCTTTTCGGCCTGCGACCACTCTGCCCACGCAGCGCCAAGCTTCGTCTGCCAAAGCTCCGCCGCCTCGCGAAGATCGCCTTCGGTCTGGTCCAGCGGACGACCCAGCGAATGGTTTTCGAAATAGATGCCGGTCGCTCCCAGCGTCCGCGAAAAGAGCGGAAAGACGTGCTCCCGAAGCGACTCTTCCGTAAGCGCACCGGGACCAAGCGCGGCGACGGCATTTTCAATCGTCATTCTTTAGGCGCCTCGGTGCGCGAAGTAAGCAGTTCGGGGAAGAACGTCAGGTCGAGCGCCTGGCGCAGGAAGCTCGCGCCCGAAGAGCCGCCGGTGCCAGGGCGGAAGCCAATGATGCGCTCAACAGTCTTCAGATGGCGGAAGCGCCATAGCTGGAAGTACTCCTCCACGTCGACAAGCTTCTCGCACATCTCATACGCCTCCCAGTGCGTGCGCGTGTCGGCGTAGATCTCGCGGAAGACGCCGACCACGGCCTCATGGCGTACGTACGGCTGCGACCAGTCGCGCTCGATGGCCTCGTGTGGAATCGCGTATCCGCGCCGTGCAAGCATGCGCAGGAACTCATCGTAGAGGCTCGGTGACCGAAGCGTGCGCTCCAGGTCGTCGTGAATTGCAGCATTGTGCGCAAACACCTTGATCGTCGCCGCGTTCTTGTTGCCCAGCAGGAACTCCAGCTTGCGGTACTGAAAAGACTGAAAGCCCGACGCGTTGCCGAGCACGCCGCGAAACTCCATATACTCCGATGGCGTCAGCGTCTCAAGCACCGCCCACTGCTCGAAGAGCTGCATCTGGATGAGCTTCACGCGCGAAAGAATCTTCAGCGTCGGTGGCAGCCTGTCCTGCTGAAGGTGCCCGATCGCCGAGCTGAGCTCATGGATCAGCAGCTTCATCCACAGCTCCGAAACCTGGTGCTGAATGATGAACAGCAGCTCGTCGTGATGCTCCGGCTGCGACAGCGGATGTTGTTGCGCGAGCAGCCCTTCCAGCGAGAGATAGCCCGAGTAGCTGAGGCGGTTCGAGAAATCGCTCACGATGGAAGATTCAACAGCGCGCTCGTTCGAATTGGACATGGTGACCTCAGGCGTCGGCGAGGACGATCTATTGCATCTCCGCAAGGACAATCTTTGCGATCGTCGCGAGCTGCATGAAACTTGTGCCCTCGTAGATCTTGCCGATCTTGGCGTCGCGGTAAAACTTCTCCACCGGATAATCCTTCACGAAGCCCGCGCCGCCGAAGACCTCGACGGCCAGCGACGCCGTGCGTTCCGCCGCCTCGGACGCATAGAGCTTCGCCATCGCAGCCTCTTTGAGAAACGGTGCGCCCGAGTCCTTCAGTCGCGCCGCGTTATAGACCAGCAGCCGCGCCGCCTCGATGTCCGTGGCCATGCGCGCGAGCTGAAACTGCATCGCCTGAAATTCTGCCAGCGGCTTGCCGAACTGCTTGCGCTCTTTCGCATAGCGCGCTGCATGACGCCACGCCCCGGCGGCGAGCCCCACCATCTGTGCGCCGATGCCGATGCGGCCCTCATTCAGCGTCTCAATCGCAATCTTGTAGCCTTTGCCCGCTTCGCCCAGAACGTTGGCAGCCGGAACGCGGCAGTTGTCAAAGCGCAGCTCGCACGTCGAGGAAGCGCGGATGCCGAGCTTGTCTTCCTTCCGGCCGACACTGAAACCGCCGGCCCCCTTCTCAACGATGAAGCACGTAATCCCCTTGTAGCCCGCCGCCGGATCAATCGTCGCGAAGACCAGGAAGATCGACGCCTCGAGCGCGTTCGTGATCCACAGCTTCGCTCCATTCAGCACGTAGTCGCCCGTCGCGTCGTCGCGCGTCGCGCGGCACTGCAGCGCAAAGGCATCGGAGCCTGACCCGGCCTCTGACAGCGCATAGGACCCAGTGGCGTCTCTCGCCAGCGCAGTCAGATATTGCTTCTTCTGCGCCTCGGTCGCCCAGCGCAGCAGCGCGTTGATCACCAGCGTATTCTGCACGTCGACCAGCACGCCGACCGCGGGATCGACGGCGGAGATCTCTTCCACCGCCAGCACAGCCTCGAACAGCGTGCCGGCCGCGCCGCCGAACTCCTCCGGAACCTGAATGCCCATAAAGCCAAGCTCATGCAGCTTGCGCAGCAGGCCGGCGTCGAAGTGCGCGTCCTCATCCATCTGCCGCACCAGCGGAGCGATCTCCGCGCGCGCGAAGTCGCGGACCGTGGAACGGAAGAGTTGTTCGTCGGGAGAAAGTTGCGTAAGTGGTTGCATATGCGGTGCCCAGTGTAACGAAGACCAACCTACTTGGGCGGCGACTGCGGATGTGATGGGAACTGCGACTGGAAGTGCTTGAGCTGATCCGCCTGTGCGGCGAGTGGAGGGACGCCAAGCTGCTCCCGCAATGCATCGGAGATGAGGTCGCGGTCATAGGGATCCTGCGTCCAGGGCGCATCCTGGTTCGCGCGGCTAAACTGCGTGCCGTAAATTTGCGGCTGACCGATCTTCTGGAGATATCGATCCAGCGTGGCTGCGGCGATCCAGAGTCCATCGCGATTACCTTTTGCGACGGCGATGCAGGCTAGAGTGTGCGCGAGCAGATAGTCGTCCGGCCTGTCGCCATGCTGAAAAACGACGGCGGCCTCGAAGAAGTCGTCACCGGTGTGAAGCGCGCCTGCATCCAGCAGCTTCTTCGTAGCTTCGCGGCGAGCGGCATCATCGCGGGGGACTAGGCGCGGAGCGGCCTTCGGAGCCGGCTGACGAACATCCTGATCCTCCTGAAATATCTGTTTCATCTCGGCGGACGACGATTGTGACGGCGGCCGGGTTGGTGATTGCTGCGCGAAGGCCGGACCAAACCACAAAACGAAGGCGAGCGAGAGAATAATCCGCATGGCGCACATTGTAGCGACCGGAAGCTGCGATGGTTCGGGAGGAAGGATTGCAGCGGAAACGGGGCAGGTCTATACTGCTGGCATCGGGCACAGCTGGTGTTTCTTCATGCGGTGCCGCGGGTGAGGTCCGTCTTCAGCGTAAGCGTCGAGGATGTCCGGCTCGAGAACGCAGGGCCGCCTGGCCACCAGGCAGGTACGGCCGCAAGCTGGCGCGCTGTCACGCGCGTCCTCCGAAGTTGCCAATTCCTGAAAGCCGCGGTGGGTGGGACTGCCCGCGATGTGGTGAATGCCGTTTGGCCCGGCGACTGCCGGCTCTGCGGCGGCCCGATGATCGCAATCAGCCGGGCGGGCGTCTGCGAGGCTTGCGTTGCGCGGGTGGAGGCGCAGGATCAGCTCGCCGAGCGGTTCAACGTGCTTTGCACCCGCTGCGGCGATGCGCTGGGAATGGAATCCGCGCGGTTCGCCGCCGCCATGGGAACAACCGAATGTACGATGTGCAGGCTGGCTCCGCCGGAGTTCGCGCGCGCGGTAGCCTACGCCGAATATGACGGAGAAACGCGCGAGCTGCTGCATCTGCTCAAGTTCAACGGCGTGCGCAGCGTGGCCGGCCACCTCCTGGGTCAACACCTGGCCAGGGCCATACTCAAGCTCGAACATCAGACTGCGCGCGACTTGCTCGTGATTCCAGTGCCGCTGTTTGCCGCGCGTGAGCGCAGCCGCGGCTTCAACCAGGCACAGCTCCTCGCGGAGAGCGCCGTAAAGCACCTGCGCAAACTCCGGCGTCAATGGAAGCTCGACCTGAATACGAAAGTCTTGTCCCGCGTGAAGGATACGCACGCCCTCTTTTCGATCCAGCCGCATGAACGGCGGAGAAATTTGCGCGGAGCGTTTCGCGTACTGAACGCGGACGCGGTGCGCGGTCGCGAGATCCTGCTCGTCGACGACATCATGACTACGGGAGCGACAGCGCGAGAGTGCGCTCGTGTGCTGCTCCGTGCCGGTGCGGAAAAAGTTTGGGTTGCGACGGTGGCCAAGGCGCAGCCGGAAAGCGTGAAAGCCCTGCGTGCAAAGGGACCGGGCGAGTCCATGATCGCGCGTTGGGATGCAGTGCCTGTGCAGAAGGGCGAGGCGCAGGCAAATCGGGAAGCGATCGGAACCTTTCGCGGAGGGTCGTGATGCAGACGGGCAAGATGAGGGGCAAGCGCAATCGACACCACACCACGCAGCCTGTGCCGGGCACAGCGCGCGCGGAGGCGCTGGAGATTCGCGCCGGGGTATTCCGGCAACCGGCCATGCAGACGCCGGTGCTGGTGCTGAATGCAAGCTATGAGCCCATCAACATCTGCGGCGCGCGGCGCGCGCTCGTGCTGGTGTTGAAGGGCGTGGCGCGCACGGAAGAAGAACAGGGAAGCATGCTGCATTCGCACCGCATGACCATCCAGATGCCCAGCGTCATTCGCCTGCTGGAGTACCGTCGCATCCCGCACCAGACGCGGGCGCTCAGCCGCAAGAACATCCTGCTGCGCGATCGAAACACGTGCCAGTACTGCCAGACGGTTCTCACCTCTGCAGAGTTGACGTTGGATCACGTGGTGCCGCGCTCGCGGGGCGGCCTGTCGACATGGGAAAACCTCGTCGCCTGCTGTCGCGAATGCAACCGGCGCAAGGGCAGCCAGATGCTGCATGAGCTCGAAGACATGAGGCTGCTGCGTGAGCCGAGGCCGTTCACGCTTCACACCAGCCGCCACATCATGCGCATGATCGGCAGCGCGGACGCCGCGTGGAGAAAATATCTCTACTTCGAAAACGAGACGGCAGCGTAATTCGCAGCGAACAGGTTCACACGAGGCGCGGCAAAAGCCGCGCTTCTGTTTTTACGGCACGGGCTCCGCGGCGCCACTCGTCACGTTGCGCGCCAGCTTCATCAGCACAAAGATCATTAGCAGCGCGCCGAAGTAGAGATACGACTGCAGAATGTTCCAGCCCAGGTGCGGTGCAAGAAAGTTTGTAGCGGTCAGTCCGTTGAGCGTGAGGAAGCTTGCGATGGCCAGCAGCCATGGCGGCCGGCGTTGCCGGCATCCGTAGCCGAACCAGACCCATGCAGCGATCGCGAAAACAATGCCGTAGTGGTGTTCCCAAGCCATCGGTGACGCCGCGACGGACGCCAGCCCCGTCGCAGCCAGATCGCCCGTCGATCCTCGCAGTCTGCCCCACGGAAAGAACAACGCTCCTCCGATCAGCACAATGGCCGTAAGAAGCGTCGCTCGATAAATCCACGCAATGTATGGCGTGTAGAGATGCGGCGTGTACGTAATGTTTTCGCCATTGCCGATCATGCGGTTCAGTGTGCCGAACATCGATTGATTTGCATAATGAGACTGCGCTTTACGGCTCAAACCCGTCAGCACATGAACGTAATCGAGATTGTTGCGCCAGCCGAAAACAAGCGTCGACACCCCGATGAGGATGATGGCCGTGATGAGAAACGCAATCGCCGCATTCCAGCGGCGCCGCACGATCATCCAGATCCACAACAGCGCATACTGCGGCTTTACAAATGCCAGCAGCGCGGCAACCACACCTCCGGAACGCTCGCTTCCGCCTGTCCACAGAAGCAGGAGCACCGCAAACAAAAAGGAAAGGAAAGTCTGGGCGTTGCCCAACGCATAACCCTTGATCAGCGGATAGCAGAAGATGCACGCCAGAAACACCGCAAGAACGGATTGCCAGTCCAGCTTCATGCCGCGCTTTTGCAGAAGCCGCTGTCCCATCCACAGCGAAACAGCAGCGACGCCCAGCACAGCCAGCCACGAAGTGATGACGAGCACGCGCAGAATCGCCGGTTCGCTGAAGCCCATCCGTTCGAGCGCCGCCAGCGGAAGCAGGCTGGCCAGCGGATAGATCAGCGTGTCATAGAGGTGCGCGTAGTAGATCGGCTCGGTGGGGTGCGCGTGGAAGTAATCCAGCGACTTCAGCATCGGCAGCCACGAGTCTGTCCACTGCCGCATGTGCGCGAAGTCGAGGAAGAAATCTTTGATTCCGCCCGGGCTGCCCAGACCGGCCACTCGACAGACCGCCCACTGTCCAATATTGGCGAGAAATAAACTGACGAGAACGAACAGCAGAAGCCGCGTGCTGTGCGGCTGCGCGATGCTTTCGTCTCGTGTGTCAGTCATTCGGCTTCACTATAGCAGCGTGCCGCGCCTCTCCCGTTCCGCATATTCTGTACGGATGGCAAACACCATCGAACGCTTCGACGGCCGCGCAGAGGATTACCAACGCTACCGCGAGCGGTACGATGCGAAAGAGCTGCTGCCTCTTCTGCGCGAGTGGAGCGGATTGACGCCCGAATGGCTCGTCGCCGACGTCGGCGCCGGGACCGGAATGCTCTCCGACGTCTTCCTCGCCAATGGGAATCGCGTGATCGCCATTGAGCCGAACGCCGAGATGCGCACCGCCTGCCAACGCCTGCACCAGGGCGACGCGAAGCTCGAAGTCCGCGCCGGAACAGCCGAGGCCACCGGCCTTCCGGACGCATCCGTCGACATGGTCGCCAACGGCCGCGCGCTGCATTGGTTTGACGTGCCCCGCGCGATGCAGGAGTTCAAGCGCGTCCTCCGCCCAAACGGATGGCTGGTGGTGATCGCCGCCGGCCGAACCGAACGCGGGCGCGAGGCAAATGAAGCACTCACGCATCTCTTACAGGAGTTCACCGGCGATCTGATGTATCGCGAGAAAGCCTACAAGGTCTATGGCGACGTCAAGGAGCTCTTTGACGGCAGCCAGTATCACCATTTCGAGCATGGCGGCGAGATGCACATGGACTGGGAGCATCTCCGCGGCATGGCGCTCTCGCTCTCACACTCTCCGCGGCTGGACGACCCGCGCTTTCCCGCATTCCAGCACTTGCTGCGCGACTATTTCGACCGCTATCAGAAAGAGGGAATCCTCACCCTCGAGACCCGCTGCTGGGTGAACGCCGGCCGCATGCTCATGTCCCAGTCCTAAGCCAAAACCCTCAGCACTCAATAATGTTCAGCGCGAGACCGGCGAGACTCGTCTCCTTATACCGCGACTGCATATCCATTCCCGTGCGATACATCGTCTCGATGATCTGATCGAGCGAAAGCTTGTGCGATCCCGGATCATGCATCGCGAGCCGCGCCGCGTTCACCGCCTTCACCGCGCCCATGCCATTGCGCTCGATGCACGGAATCTGCACCAGCCCGCCGATCGGGTCGCACGTCATGCCGAGATTGTGTTCCATCGCAATCTCCGCTGCATGTTCAATCGCCGCGCTGTCGCCGTTCAGCGCCGCCACAAGACCTCCCGCCGCCATCGAGCACGCGACGCCGACCTCGCCCTGGCAACCCACCTCCGCGCCCGAGATCGACGCATTCTCCTTGTACAAAATGCCGATCGCCGCCGCAGCCAGGAAGTAACGCAGAATGCCCTCTCGTTTCTCCGCGTCGCTCAATCCTTCCGCCGCATGGTGCAGGTAGTAGTAGCCGATCGCCGGGATCACGCCCGCAGCTCCATTCGTCGGCGCAGTCACCACGCGCCCTCCCGCGGCGTTCTCTTCGTTCACCGCCATCGCGACCATCGTCACCGTATCCAGCGGGGCCAGCGGATCCCGTTGCCTTCCTTCCCGATCCAGACGCGCCGCGCGCGCAGCCAGCCCAGGCGCGCGCCGCCGAACGTTGAGCCCTCCCGGCAGTGTTCCTTCCGTCTTCAACCCACGCTCGATGCACTGCTCCATGCTGTGCCACAGCGTAAGAATCGCGGCCTCCACCTGCTGTTGCGGCGGCAGCGATTCCATGTCCGGCGGCGCCTCGTTGCCGGGCCGCGCCGGCGAAACGATGCGGTCAATGCGGCGTGTGATCGATGCATCATGCAGTAGCGCGACCTCATTCGCGAGAACGATCTCCGGGATCGTCAGCTTCCGCCGCTCGGCCAGTTCGAGAAGCTCCGCTCCGCTCGAGAACGGATACGGCACCTCGCGTTTGCTGGCGCTCGCCGCCGGAGCCGCGAACTCGGCAGCGGAAAGAATGAAGCCGCCCCCGATGGAATAGAAGACGTCGGCGGCAAGCGTGTTTCCGTCCCCGTCGAAGACCGTGAAGCGAATGCCGTTGGGATGCGTCGTCTCTCCCGCGTCCGGGTACATCTGATCGCGGTGAAAGCGAAGCTGCGTACTCTCGTCGAAGTTGATCTCTCGCCGGCCCATCAGATTCAGCCGATGAGCGGAGCGAATTCTTGCCAGCATCGTGTCGATCTGGTCGAGCGGCACCGTGTCGGGCGATTCGCCCAGCAGGCCAAGAAGAATCGCGCGGTCCGTTCCGTGCCCTTGGCCCGTCAGCGCCAGCGATCCGTAAAGGTCAATCGTAATCGTCGCAACCGTATCCAGAAGATGCTGCGCGTCCAGCTCCCGCAGAAAGCGAAGCGCTGCGCGCATGGGGCCGACGGTGTGAGAGCTGGAAGGGCCGATGCCGATCTTGAAGAGCTCAAAGAGACTGGTATTCATCCGTGGGCTATTGTAGGCGCGCGTTGTGGCCGCTGAATCGGCTCCCGAACTACTTCGACTTTCTTCGCGTCTTCCCTTGCGATTTGGCAACGACGTGGCGATACGCCGCCTGTAGCGCTCCCGCCAGCACCTCTTCCGGCGCGTCCAGCCTCACCAGCGTCGATCCGCCGCGTCCCCACGCCCCCGGCGCCGGTGTGAAATATTCTCCCGCATCCGCCAGAAACTCCGCCTGCTGCTCCGGTGCAAGCATCAACGTCCCGAGCCCCTTGGCGCGATACGCCAGCGTCGCAAAAATCCTTCCATCGATCCGGAAGTCCGGCGAGCCCATGTGCGAGGACTCGACGGCCTGCGGCAGCGCCAGCGCGAGACGGCGATAAGCCGCGGATGATTCGCCCGCTTTCTTCGTCTCGCCGGTCTCCACGCGCTTTGGCATCGCGCGCAATTTTACTCGAAGCCGCAGTCGGAATCTGGCGGCGTCGGAATATGGTTCAGCGCCCGCAGATACGTGGCTGCCGCGGTCAACCGCACAGCCAGACGATTGTCGCCGAACATCGGCAGCACCAGCTTCTCGGTGTTCTCATCCTGCCAGCGGCCCAGCCCCTTCGCTGCCGCCGCGCGCACCGCCGGCTCGCCGTCGGTCAGGTCCTGCACCAGAACCTCATGCACCTCATCGGTGTGTTGCTTGGCGAGCTGATCGATGGCCGCAGCCCGAAGCGGCGCATTGCCATTCTTATCGACCACCTCAATGGCCTTGATGCCCACGCCGAACGGTCCCAGAAAGTATCCGGAGCTGTCCTTAATCGCGAGCATCGTCATCGTCTTCGGGCTGTGAAGGTCCTTCGCCGCCTTGTGCTTCTCCGACTTGATCAGACCCGGCTTTGCTTTGCGATCGCCCAGCGCCACCGCCTCCAGCAAATCCTCCCCGGTGTAGTCGTGCATCTTCCACAGCGTGATCGCCGCCGTATACGCCACCTGCGCGTTGTCGTCATCCAGAACCCTCTGCAGCGCCGGAATCAACTTGGAATTCTTCGTCTGCCCGGCAGCCAGCACCGCCGCGACGCGCACGTCGTAGTCCTTCGCCGAAAAACCCTCTTCGATCAGGCGGGCAGCGCGCTCGTCGTTCCCCATCGTGCTCAGCGCGGCCATCGCCTGGATACGGTCGTGCGCGGGCCGCCCCGGTCCCGCGGCGTCGGTAATGATCGACCACGCCCGTATGGCGTTGGGCTCGAACGTCTGCCCGGCGTTCTGTTGCACAGACCTGTCCTGCGCTCCGGGCTCTGGCGCCGCCTCCGGCGCAGGCGCCGCTTGCTGTGGCGCAGGCGCCGGCTGCTGTGGCGCGGATGCCGGTTGCTGCTGCGCAGGCGCCGGCGGAGTTGAATCCTGCGCGCTCGCCGGCATCAGAAGCAATCCTGAAGCAAGCAGCGCCAACAAAGCCATCGAGCAACGTGCGTTCATCTTCGCCCCCATGTGCAGCCCCAAGTGCAATCGCTGCTGCGGGCATTCCTTTAGCCCTCGAGCAGCCCGCGCAAATCACACAGAATACGGTAGTTAGGACGCAGTAAAGATGAATTCAGGTTGTTCTTGGCAACATGAACTTCCTGTCAGTTTCGAACAGAAGTGTTATCTGCCCGCGGTCGGGATCATCACCCGGCAATGCTAGACTGAGCGCACTTTGCGGCCTTTCAGGCTTCATCAGGCAGGGACATGCTGTTCAAGACGCGCAGCGCTGCGGTCTACGGGATCGACGCGCATTTAATCGATGTAGAGATCGACTTTATTGGAGTAGCGCAGAAGGAAGAGACCTTCAGCGTCGTCGGGTTGCCGGATGCCGCCGTGCGCGAAAGCCGCGACCGTGTCCGCTCCGCAATCAAGAACAGCGGCTTCGACCTTCCTCCCACACGCATCACCATCAACCTCGCACCCGCCGACCTAAAGAAGGAAGGCTCCGGCTTCGATCTTCCCATCGCCGTGGGCATTCTCGGAGCGTACGGCGGTCTGGCCATCGGCGACGTCAGCGACTTCATGCTCGTCGGCGAGCTCGGGCTCGACGGCCAGCTGCGCGCCGTGCAGGGCATGCTGCCCATCGCGATTGCCGCCAAGAACGCCGGCATTCGCAACCTGGTCATTCCCGCCGCAAATGCCCGCGAGGCGGCGGTCGTGGACGGCGTCGACGTCTATCCCGTGCGCAGCCTGCTGGAAGTTCGTGAGCTTCTGAACTCCGCCGCTCACGGCCCGGTGAAGGCCGATCCGCTGCGTGTGCAATCCCGCGCCCTGCTCGAAGGCGCGCTCGATCACATCGCCGACTTCCGCGACGTTCGCGGCCAGCATGTCGCCAAGCGTGCGCTTGAGGTGGCTGCAGCCGGCGGCCACAACATCCTCATGATCGGTCCGCCGGGCTCGGGCAAAACCATGCTCGCCAAGCGCCTGCCCTCGATCCTCGCTCCGCTGCGTTTCGAAGAAGCCCTCGAGACGACAAAGATTCACTCCGTCGCCGGCGTGCTCAACAAGGATGAAGGCCTCGTCACGCACCGCCCGTTCCGCTCGCCCCACCACACCATCTCCGACGCCGGTCTCATCGGCGGCGGCATGGTGCCGCGCCCCGGCGAGGTCAGCCTCTCGCACAACGGCCTGCTCTTTCTCGACGAGCTGCCGGAGTTTCCGCGCAACGTCCTCGAAGTGTTGCGCCAGCCGCTTGAAGACGGCTCGGTAACAATCTCGCGCGCCGCCATGTCGCTCAGCTTTCCCGCCCGCTTCATGCTCGCTGCAGCGATGAACCCCTGTCCCTGCGGCTACTTCAACGACAAGAGCCGGGAGTGCATGTGCACGCCGCCGATGATTCAGCGCTACGTTTCGAAGGTCAGCGGCCCACTGCTCGATCGCATCGACATCCACATCGAAGTTCCCGCGGTGCAGTACAAGGAGCTTCGCGGCGGCCAGGCAGCCGAAGGCTCCGCCGAGATTCGCGCCCGCGTGCTGCAGGCTCGCGAACGTCAGCATGCCCGCTTCCTTGAGAGCGGCGCGCGAACCGACGGCAGCACCCGTGCAGCCAGCCGCGCTGTCTTCTCCAACGCCCAGATGACCACCAAACAGATTCGAACGCACTGCGAACTGTCCAGCGACGCCGAGAAGTTGTTGGAGCGCGCCATGCAACAGCAAGGCTTGAGCGCCCGCGCCCACGATCGTATCCTCAAGGTCGCGCGCACCATCGCCGACCTGGATGCCGCAGACGGAATCGCCGTTAAACACATCGCCGAGGCCATCCAGTACCGGACGCTCGACCGCAGTTACTGGGCCTGAGCCCCCTGTCTACGGGAATTGGGATTCGGCCTTCGAAAATGGCCTCGGAGGCGTTTTCGGGTCTTGTGGGGCCAAAATTGACCGAACGAAACGTGCACAAAAGCGTCAAAAAGTGCATAAAACCCTCTATTTCGCGTCGAAAATTACCTCCCAAATTCTGGAGATTGGCCGAATACCTGTTCAAAAAAAAGGATTGACTCGCTAGGCGCGGGACGATAAGGTGCATTTTGTGAGCGCGGTAGCCGGTCGTTTGGCTGGTAAATGTGTTCATCTTCCCGCGGAGCGGAAGGCCGTTCCGGAATCAACCAGCAGTGAGTTTTGGGACTCCCTGATCTCGTGAAGAGCAGGTTCCTCGCGAGGCCGGTTCTCTGTGTTCTTCGGTGTAACTTGCTGAAACACAGTCGGTTAGAAAATGTTGTACGGTAGCGGAACTCTGATGCATCCGTTCCGCACCGACTGCGTCTAAACAAATGGGGATCTGCGCCGGACTGCGACTGGCGGACCTCAAATTGGACGCAGGCCACGCAGAGTGGAGCCCCGCAGCCAAGGGCAGCCACCTAGACTTCGCAGAGGAAAAGAGAGAGATTTATGCGCTCAGATTTGATTTTTGGAGCCCTCACGCATGTGAACAACCGCTACCAGCTGTGCCAGCTGGCTTCCAAAGCGACACGCAAGCTTCACAAGCCCAACACCCGGCTCCAGGACACCACCAATGAGGTGCTGGATCGTTTTAGAGACGCCATGCCCATGGGCGTGGCCCGGTCCGATGAGCAGGTAGAGACCCTGGCAACGGTACGCCGCGCGGCCTAAAGGCCGCCGCGGCGGCCCTCGCCGACTTGTTAGAACTGTGTTTTCGCCGGTTCCCCGAATTTGATACTGTAGTTGAAGATCCTTCCAGCAAGACCTCGTAAGTCCCCCGCTTGAAACCCTGCCCACGCGCCGCCCCTTGCTCAGGTCCTGAGTGCGAAGCGTACGCATCCTACCCTCTCCACAAAAATCTGCAACACCAAAATCCCTCCTGAAGAACGAAAGTCCACAAGACACCCATGACAATTACTGAGTTGAAAGAAAAGAGCATTGCCGAGCTCGGCAAGCTTGCACGCGGTCTCGAAATTCCAGGCACCAGCGCGCTCCGCAAACAAGACCTTATCTTCAAGATTCTTCAAGCGCAGAGCGAGAAGGAAGGCCACATCTTCGCCGAGGGCGTCCTCGAGATTCTGCCCGACGGCTACGGCTTCCTCCGCAGCCCTGACTACAACTATCTGCCTGGCCCCGACGACATCTACGTCTCGCCCTCGCAGATCAGAAAATTTGACCTCAAGACCGGCGACACCATCTCCGGCAACGTGCGCTCGCCGCACGAGGGTGAGAAGTACTTCGCTCTGGTGAAGATCGAAGCCATCAACTTCGAGTCGCCCGAAGAGACGCGCAACAAGATTCTGTTCGACAACCTGACACCGCTCTACCCCCAGGAGCGGATCAAGATGGAGACCGTGCGCGAGGGCATCAGCGGCCGCGTCATGGATCTCCTCTGCCCCATCGGCAAGGGCCAGCGCGGTCTGATCGTCGCTCCGCCGCGCACCGGCAAGACCGTGCTCATGCAGGCCATCGCGAACTCGATCACCGCGAATCATCCCGAGGTCGTCCTCATCGTTCTGCTCATCGACGAGCGCCCTGAAGAGGTCACCGACATGCAGCGCAGCGTCAAGGGCGAGGTCATCTCCTCCACCTTCGACGAGCCCGCCGCGCGTCACGTTCAGGTCGCCGAGATGGTCATCGAGAAGGCCAAGCGCCTCGTCGAGCACAAGCGCGACGTCGTTATTCTGCTTGACTCGATCACGCGTCTCGCCCGCGCCTACAACACCATCGTCCCGCCCTCGGGCAAGGTGCTCTCCGGCGGTGTCGACTCCAACGCACTGCAGCGTCCGAAGCGCTTCTTCGGCGCGGCCCGTAACATCGAGGAAGGCGGCAGCTTGACCATCATCGCGTCGGCGCTCATCGACACCGGCTCGCGCATGGACGAGGTCATCTTCGAAGAGTTCAAGGGCACCGGCAACATGGAAGTCATCCTTGACCGCAAGCTCGTCGACAAGCGCGTCTTCCCGGCCATCGACATCCAGCGCTCGGGCACCCGCAAGGAAGAGCTCCTCATCCCCAAGGACGACCTGCAGCGCACCTGGATTCTGCGCAAGGTCCTCAATCCGCTCTCGCCGGTCGAAGCTATGGAGCTTCTCTCCGACAAGCTCGGCAAGACACGCAACAACCAGGAGTTCCTGCACAACATGTCATCGCTGTAGGCACTCTGAGCTCGCTCTAACGAGCGATGCTCGAGTGCAGCGAAGCAGTGAAGGCGCGGCGCGGAGGCCGCGCCTTTCTGTTTGCGATGGCGTTACACTGGCGCGCATCTCACTTCTGCGAGGTGTGTGATGACCAAGGGTGGCAACGCGGGCGCGAATGAGCCCGAGCAGATTCGCAAGCAGACGTGGGCAGGACAGAGCTTCAACGACATCCTGCGCGGTAAGGTCGCGGTTGTGACGGGCGCGGCCCGCGGCATCGGACGTTCGATCGCTGTGGACTTCGCGGCGAACGGAGCGGATGTGATCGGTATCGACATCTGTCGCGAGGTTTCGCCGATCCTGGAATTCCAGGCGGCAACGCCGGAGCAACTCGACCAGACTGGCGAGATCGTGAAGTCGAACGGACGCCGCTGGCTTGGAATCAAGGCCGATATCCGCAAGATCGACGAGCTGCGCACTGCGGCCGAGCGCATAGCGTCGGAATTCGGTGGTATCGACATCGTCGTGGCGAACGCGGGCATCCAGAACTTCAAGCCGCTGCTCGAGATGGAGGACGCGCACTGGCACGATGTCATCGACACCAACCTCAACGGCACCGCGAACACGGTGCGCGCGTTTGCACCGCATCTCGTGAAGCGCGGCGGCGGAAGACTCATTCTGATCTCGTCCATGCAGGGCCGCTACGGAACGAAGAACGGCGCATCGTATTCCGCGTCGAAGTGGGGCATCATCGGCCTGATGAAGTCCGCGGCGCTCGAACTCGGTAAACACAAGATCACCGTGAACACGATTGAGCCCGGCCTGATCGACACGCCGCTGACACGCAACGACAAGCGGTGGTCGATGGCTGCGGGCGAGACGATGACCGCGCCGCCGCCAGAACATCCGAGCGAAGAAGAGACGGTGAAAGCACGCCTGCCGAAGGTGCCGCTCGGCGTGCCCTGGCTGACGCCGGAACAGGTTGCGCCGGTGGCCGTCTTTCTCGCGAGCGATGCAGCGGCGATGGTGACGGGCGCGTGCTACGACGTGACGGGCGGAGATTCCGCGCACAACACAGCGTAGGTTTGCGAAGCAGTCACGCCGCGCCTTTCTGTCTTTAGTGATGCGCTATCTCTATGCTCACGCTATGCTGTTGCGCTGAGGAGAGCGGATGCGGTTGGCCTGCGTTTCAGTCCTGATTGTTTTTTGTCTGGCGCTCCCCACGCTGGCACGCGCACAGACGACTGCGAGGACTCCCGGAACTGCGGGATCGTCCTACGCGCCGCACATGAGCTTCGACGTGGCTTCGATCCGCGAGTATCGAGCCGACGGCGGTATGCGGTATGTCGACGATATGCCGCACAACAGCCTTTATCATGCCGAAGGGGTCGCGCTGTGGGGATTAATTCTGGGTGCCTATGGCATCAAGACACCTGGGCAGTTGGAAAACCTGCCCCATTGGTGCTTTGAAACCTTGTACACCATCGACGCGAAGTCCGACTCCGCGACCGATGAGGCTCTGGCGAAGCTGAGCGACAGCGATGCCAAAGCCGAAAAGCGCCACATGCTGCAGGTGCTGCTTGGGGAGCGCTTTCATCTGCAAATTCATCCGGAGACGAGGATGAGTAACACGTACGAGTTGATCGCCACTTCGCGAACAGCGAAGTTGATGACACCGGTGCAGGGTGACGTTGGGAAGACTATCAGTACCTGCAGTATGCATTTCTTCCGGGACAAAGGTGCGGAGGTGGACTCGAAAGGATGTCCGTTCCATATTTTCTTCAGCGATCTCCAGCAGAATCTGGGCACGGACGTTCTCGACCGCACGGGGATGACCGGGGTGTATGCATATCACCTGATGTGGTGGCCGGCGCAGTTGCCGGAAGACGCCGCTTCTGCGGATCGATATCCCCCGCTCAGGGCTGCGGTGCGTGAACAGCTTGGACTGGAGCTGAAGCCTGCAAAAGGGCCGGTTACGTTCTGGGTGGTAGATCACATCGAGCGGCCGACGCCGAATTGAGTAGCATCCAGAGCAGATTGATCTAGCTGCTCGCGTTTGCTTGAGCCTTGCGCTCGTGCGGCAGCCGGACCTTTACCACCTTCATGCCCGCGGCCTTTGCGGCGACGACGCCGACCTCGGCATCTTCGAACACGAGGCACTCTTCCGGCTTGACGCCGAGCTTGCGCGCCGCGGTGAGGAACGGCTCGGGATCGGGCTTGCCCTTGGCGTAATCGCCGGCGCATACGAATGCATCGAAGCGGTCGAGCAATCCAAGCTGGCCTAGAGACGTCTCTACCGAATCGCGCGTGCTTCCGGAGACTACGGCAAACGGAATCCTCCCGTGCTGATCGTCGATGTGGGCGAGCACCTCGGGGATCGCCTTCAGGTCTTCGATCATCTCGGTGTAGTACTGCTCCTTGCTGTGGGCGGTTTGCTCGATGGGCATGCTCAGTCCGTGCTCCTCGTTGAGCGCGGCGATGATGGCGCGCACCGGCATGCCGCCCATCGCGTAGAACTTCTCTTCCGGAAACGGGCAGCCCTGTTCGCCGAGCGCGCGCTTCCACGCAACATAGTGCAGCGGCATCGAGTCGACGATGGTTCCATCGCAGTCGAAGAGGTAGGCCTTGAAGTTGCCTTCAGGTAGTTCCAGTTTCATTGCTGATCTTTCCTGGGCTGGGAGCGGCTAATAACCGTTCTCCAGCAGATATTCGGTGGTAAGCCACTCGGGCGTTTTTGCAGCATGGGGAGCAGCTTGCGCAGGTTCTTCCATGGGAGCGGGAGTTGCCGGCGCAATGGTCGCGCTCGCGGCGATCTGCTGCGCAGCATACTTCGCCAGAGCATCGGTCTCGATGTTGACCGTCTCGCCCGCCATCTTCGCGTGCAGGTTCGTGCTCTTGTAAGTGTGTGGAATGATCGCGACCTCGATGCGCACCGCGCCGTTTTCTTCCGGCTGATGAATCTTCGCGACGGTGAGGCTGATGCCGTCGATCGTGATGGAGCCCTGCGGGATGACCTGGACGGCGAGATCTGCGGGCAGCTCGATGGTCATGCGCCAGTCTGTGGTGTCGATGTCCGGGCGCAGCGGCACGAGCGAGATCAGCTTGCCGGTGCCATCGACATGGCCCTGCACGACGTGGCCGCCGAGTGGCGAGCCGGCGGGTGTCGGCAGCTCGAGGTTGAGCAGCGCGCCGGCCTGGAGGTGGGAGAGGCTGGTGCGTTCGATAGTCTCCTGCGCGAGGTCGGCGGCGAAGCGGCCTGGATGCGCCTCGTCGGTGTCTTCCATGTCGAGCGCGGTCAGGCAGACGCCGTTCACCGCGATGCTGTCGCCGATCTTCCATCGGCCTGCGAGCTGCGGCGCGGCGACGATGAGGCGCATCGCGCCATCCGTCTTCTTCAGCGCCAGCAGGGTGCCGGTGGTCTCGATGAGTCCGGTGAACATGGATATAGCGTAGTCAGCGGGGCGGGGAGTCAGCAAGTCGGCGAGGCGAGGCAGCGGGGCGGCAGATGGGGAGTGAGAGGCTTAGAGGGCGCTCCAGGGGTCGTGCAGGTAGCCGCTGAGGCGGACGTCTTCGCCGTTGCCGTTGGGAAATGCTACGCGTTCCACCAAGGTGAGCTGCTCCTGGATCAGATAGGGTGTCGTGCCGTTGGCGAAAGGGATCGCATCGCCGCCCAACTCCTGCTCGGAGAAGTAGAGGATGACTTTGTCGGCGAGTTTGTCGCGCAGGAGCGCGCCGTTCAGTGCAGAGCCGCCTTCCACCAGTACGCTGCGGATTTGATGGTGGCCTTCCAACACGTCCAGCGCGACGCGGAGATCGAGGCGGCCGTCGCGTAGGGGCAAGCGGTGCACCTCGGCGCCGCGTGCGCGTAAGGCTGCTTCGCGATGTTCTGACGCGGCTTCTGAGCAGAAGACGAGAAGATCGTTCTGCTTCGTTTCGGCGGCCGAGCGAACCAGCTTCGAGTCGAGCGGGATGTGAAGCTGGGAGTCGAGGATGACGCGCAGCAGCGGGCGGCGGCGCGGCAGGCCGGTCCGGTCGGTGAGTTGCGGATCGTCGGCGAGCACGGTGCCGATGCCGGTGAGGATCGCGTCCGACGAATGACGAAGATGCTGTACGTCGGCGCGTGCGGCCTCGCCGGTGAGCCAGTGCGGTGTGCTCGCCGCGCGTTGTGCTGAAGGCGGAGCAAGCTTGCCGTCGACGGAGAGCGCGGCCTTGAGCGTGACGAAGGGGCGCTTGTGCTGGATGGCGAAGGCGAAGGCGTCGTTGAGGCGGCGCGCCTCGTGGGCAAACGCGGAGTCCGGCGGAAGAACGAGGACCTCGACGCCGGCGGTCAGTCTGGCCAAACCTTCTCCGCGCACCAACGGATTCGGGTCGACGGTCGCGACAACGCAGCGCGCGATGCCGGCGGCGATGAGGGCGTCCGAGCAGGGGCCGGTGCGGCCGTGGTGCGCGCAGGGCTCGAGCGTCACGCAGGCGGTCGCGCCGTGTGTGTCATGGCCGGCGGCGCGCGCGTGCTTCAGCGCGACGATTTCGGCGTGGTCGAAGTTTTCGTAGTGATGGGCGCCTTCGCCGAGCACGGTTTCCCCGCGCATAAGGACACAGCCAACCGTTGGATTGGGCGAAGCGAAGGCCTGGGCGTTTCGGGCGAGTTCTAGCGCGCGTCGTAGACCACGTTCATCTGCCGGCAGGAGACGCATGAGGTCTCAGCATAGCTTGTGGTGGTCTCGAACTGCTCGTAGGCGAGCTGTTCGCGGGTCGGCGCGGCAGCCTGAATGTAGGGCTGGTTGTCGGTCGCAGCGATGTACTCGCTGTGACGCAGAGTCTGCGCGTGCCCAAAGGAAAAGATCATGGCAAAGAAGGCTGCGAACAGTGCGTGCAAGAGGAACCTCCTTAGTCAATAGCGGGTACGCGACGAGTATCGCCTGCAGCAGCCTGAATCATGATGCTGCTTCTGCGGGGTGTGGACCGCCGAAGGGGTCATTACTCTTGTACTGTTACGGAACCCGCTCAACACTTGCCATTTTCTTAGAAGGTTGGACGAAGCCGAAGGGTGGTCTGGACGCAGCGGCCGAGGCGGTTTTCCGCCGTCTGAGGCTAGTCCAGAAGCGAGTCGACGAAGCTGGCGGGGTCGAAGGGGAGGATGTCTTCGAGCTTCTCGCCGACGCCGACGTACCGGACGGGGAGTCGCAGCTCGCGGGCAATGGCGACGACGATGCCGCCCTTGGCCGTGCCGTCGAGCTTGGTGAGGACGATGCCGGTGACGTGGGCGGCCTCGGTAAAGAGGCGGGCCTGCTGGAGGCCGTTCTGGCCGGTGGTCGCGTCGATGACGAGCAGCGTCTGGTGGGGGGAGCCGGGGATGATCTTCTCAGCGGTGCGGCGCATCTTGTCCAACTCCTTCATCAGGTCGGACTTGGTGTGCAGGCGGCCGGCGGTATCGACGAGCAGAACGCCGGTGGAGCGGGCCTTGGCGGCGGTGGCGGCGTCGAAGAGCGCGGCGGAAGGATCGCCGCCCTGGCGGGTCTTGATGAGGTCGACGCCGGAGCGGTTGGCCCAGACCTCGAGCTGCTCGATGGCGGCGGCGCGGAAGGTGTCGGCGGCGCAGAGCAGGACAGAGCGGCCGGCGGGGTATTCGGGGCTGGGACGGCGAAAGAGCGCGGCCAGCTTGCCGCTGGTGGTGGTCTTGCCGGTGCCGTTGACGCCGACGAGGAGGATGACCTCGGGCGGGGCGACGGCGTGGCGAGCGGGCGTGGATGGGTGCTTGTTGGGCTCGTCGAGGATGCGGAGGATCTCGTCTTTTAGAGCCGATTTCAGCTCGGAGCCGTTGGCGAGGCCGTGACGCAGGGCGCGGTCGCGCAGGCGGCTGATGATCTCGTCGGCGGTGGGCGCGCCGATGTCGGAGGCGAGGAGCGCGAACTCCAGCTCGTCGAGCGAGGACTCGTCGATCTCGCGGGTGAGGGCGATGACGCCGGAGATCTGGTCGGAGAGCGATTGCCGGGTGCGCGTGACGGCTTCGCGCATGCGGTCGAGGAAGCCGCGCCGTTGAGGTTCCTCGGGTTGCGTTTCGGGTTCGGGGGTTTCGTGTTCGCGGTCGCGACGCCCGAAGAGGGAGGTGAAGGCCATTAGGTTCAGTTTAACCGCTTCGAGGGGGTAAGACCCTGACTCCCCCGTATTTGGTGCAAAGGCATACTCGACTAACCCTCCAGAAATTCTGGATTGCCCGAGTGTTCGCATGTCCTCGAACGTACTCTTCCATATGTTCACGGTCTCATCAATGAGCCTCTCGAAGCGCGGTGTGAATGGGACGTATGTCGCCGTGGCGCCGATGCGTCTCGACCGTCACTTCGGTGAGCAGAAGTTCCGTTTCAATTGTCAGCCACAATGATGGAACGCGCTTCACAAATGCACTGTCCCTCGTCAGTAAGCCGCTTTCTTACCTATGGAGAGTTGAACGGGTAAGGGCGGAAGGCTCGCCGGCTAAACGGAGCCGCTAGCGGGACCATGAACAAATCGAATATGCAGGGAAGGCGTTGTTGCTTTGGAACCCTGGATTGCGTCGCGGAGAGAACCGCGCCAGCAGTAGCGGTCTCCGAAAGCGTATCCGTAAACGCCTGTGATTCACGAGGCGGCAGCCCTCAGATTTTCTTAGGCGAATCGGAAGAAGATGACATATAACTGTCCCTCTCGGCAAAAGCCGACGGACGGCCTGCCCGCAGCGTATCACCAAGGAGGCCGTCCGATGGACGACATGAATGTTGCTTACATAAATCCGCGAATCATCGCATGGGCAATGGCCCAGCGCAATTTGATACCGGAGCAATTAGCGACAAAAACGGTAACGGCTGACAAGATACGGGCTTGGGAGCAGGGCGAACCGATTAGCGAGGATCAGGCGGAATTCCTAGCTAGGAAACTCGGGATTCCATATCTGGTCCTGTTCCTTGCAGATCCCCCCGACCCTGATCCCGTACCTATCCCCGATCTGCGCACCCGAAGCGGAAAACCTATAGCCGAGCCGTCACCAGAATTTATTGGCGTAATCAACGATGCGTTAATGCGCCAAGATTGGTTTCGCGAGCACAAGTTACGTCAAGGGAAGCGCAAGGTTGCTCTCGTTGGCAGATACACCACGAAAGACTCCGTCATCGATGTTGCCGCTAACATGCGCTCAGTCATCGGAGTAGACGCCGAATTTAGGCAGGGGTGTTCGAACTGGGAGCAATTTCTTCGAAAGTTAATAAAGAAGGTTGAAGCGGCTGGAATTCTCGTAATGAGGAGCGGGGTTATAGGCCACGCAACCCATCGACGGCTTGATGCGGAGGAGTTTCAAGGCTTCGCGATCAGCGACCCGTACGCTCCCCTTGTCTTCGTCAATGATACGGATGCGAGAGCCGCCCAAATTTTCACTCTAGCGCACGAACTTGCTCACATCTGGATAGGCAAGACGGGCATCTCCAACGCGAGGCTCGCTGGGCGCAGTTTGGGCGAACTGAGTACTATCGAGCGCTTCTGCAATCGCGTAGCCGCAGAATTTCTCGTGCCGGAAAGGTCCTTCAATATTTCGTGGCAGCCCTCGCGCACGATCAGGGACAATCTCGAACGTATACAGAGACACTTCTGGGTAAGCTCGCTGGTCGCTCTGCGACGAGCGTACGACTTGAAAAGAATTCCTTATGACGATTTCAAGACCGCACTCGACGCCGAGTACGCCCGTTACTATGCGATCGAGCAGCGGCGCAAAAAGCGCGAGGAAGAAGCCAAGAAAAAGCAGACCGGCGATTTTTGGTCTACGTTCAAATTACGTAACAGCGTGTTGTTCTCGGACGCTCTCGCGGCAAGCGTCAGGAACGCCAAAACGACATATACGCAAGCATCACACCTCCTCGGCGTGACAATCGCGACAGTCGAAAAGTTTCTTCAACGGGAGAGGGCCACTTGAATAGCTACTGGCTCGATTCCGATGTCCTTGTTTGGGCAAAGGACAATGTAGCCCCTCTGGGCTATGCGGAATATGCAGGATTCTGGACACTAATAGAGCGCAATATTGCCAGCGGCACTATCAAGATCACCAAAAGGAATTTCTCTGAAATAACAGACGGGCGGAAGGGTGACGACGAACTGGCCAAATGGCTCAAACTGCAACTAACCAAGTGGCCCACGGTGCGCGTATCGCCATCCAAAGATGTCCAAGAATTTGCTGCGAAAATTGCCGAATATGTTTACTCGGATAGTCGCTTCTGGGCGCGACACCGTGCAAGGTTCTCGAACGGTGCTGATGCTTGGGTCATCGCCCAGGCTGCCGTTGATGACGGTACGGTTGTCACGAGGGAGGAACCGGCGCCAGAGTCGCACGAGCCGAAGATTCCGGACCTCTGCAAGCACTTTGGGGTCAGGTTCTTGAATCTCTCTGATCTAATGAAACTTCTCGGAACGACAAAGAAGTAGGATTGGGTCAGCCAAAGTATATTCATGCCGCGCAAAGCCTTCTCAAATGGCCACTTCGATTCTGTGGCATTTTTGGACCTTCCGTCCACGAGGGGCCGCCCGGCCGGGTGACGGCTAAGGGGTTGCGTTGATGGCGCCGAGGCTGCCGGTGGCGGCGTCGCGGACGACGATGCGGACGCGCTGGGTGAAGGGCGGCACGACGATGGGGACGGAAAAGCCGACCTGGGAGCCGGGGCCGATGACGTCGGTGGGGGCGAGCTGGTCGCGCTGCTCGACGGCGCGCTGGGCGGTCTCCTTGCCCTTGTTGCTGTAGCAGACGGCGAGGATGGTGACCTCGGCGATGCGGGAGCCGTCAGGCTGCGGGGCGAACTTGAGATCGTTGGCGTTGACGAGTACGGCGTAGCCGTTTTTGGAGCGCTTTGCGGTGGTGTGCAGAGCGGTGTAGGGAAGCGTGGTGCGGGCGGCGCTGAGGAGGTCGTACTTGACGTCATTGGCCTGCTTGGCCCGGGGCGCCAGCGCGACCTTGGAGACGGGAGCTTCGCTGGTGAAGTAGCCGGTGCGGGTGACCACGCGCAGGCCGGGAACGTTGACGGTGACCTTGATGCGGCGGTAGGGCTGGGCGGCGTCGCTGGCGTCGGTGGGAACGTAGGAGAGCGTGTAGTACTCGGTGCCTTCGCGGGTGACCTCGGCGACCTGGGCGGCGAGATCGTTGCGTCCGCCGATGACGCGGCCGCCGGTGTTGGTGGCGAAGGTGTTCATGCCCATGTTGTCGCCGAAGTCGCCGACGTCGGAGCCGGAGGAGCTGACGTTGGAGGGATCGAGGGTCTGGTCGGTGAGGTCGTCGGCGGCCATGGGGCCGGCGGGGTCGATGATGTAGAGGGTGACGCGCGCCTCGAGCATCTTGTCGGTGACCTTCTGGATCTCGTCGACGACCTTGTCGTGGTCCTTCTCGCTGATGTTGGTGAGGTCGTAGGCCTTGTTGTAGCCGGTGCCGACCCAGATGACGTTTTTGCGGCCGGGAATGCCGGCGACGCTTTGCGCGATCTGCAGCATGGCGCCGAGGGTTTTGACGAGGCCGTTTTCGGAGCCGCCGGAGCCGCCGTTGAGGGTGTTGACGATCTGCGTGAAGTCGAGATCGGCAGTGTGCTTCTCGACGCTTTGGAGGAGGTCGGCGCGGCTCTGCGTGTAGTCATGCAGGACGACGATGCGGGAGTAGCCAGCGGCGACGAAGAGTGTCGGCACGGGCAGAACTTCGGGCTGCGCCTTGAGATATTTCTCCATCATCTGGCGCGCGTAGGCGAGCTGATGGAAGGGTGTGTCGACCTCGTCGAGGACGAGGATGTCGACGGGGGCGTGGCCGATTTTGGGCAGGTCGGCGGCGCTGTGAACGATGTCCGCGGCGGCGGCGGGCATGGCGTGGGCGGAGGGCGGATCGAAGTTCTTGATGGTCTGCGGGACCTTGTCCTCGGTGATGGAGAACTGCGATTTGTCGAGGTTGGTGACGGGGTTACCGTTGCGGTCGAGAACGACGACGTCCATGACGACGAGGCGCGAGGTGACGGAGAGCGTGCCTTCAGGGGTGGGGCTCTGCGGCTGTTGCGCGGCGGCGGCGAGAGTGAGGCAGAAGAAGAGCGGGATCGATCGGCGCAGCGCTGGCGTCATGGGCATGTTGAGTGTACGTGGAGAGGAACACGGGAGACGCGAGGAAAGTTGCGGGGGCGCGAACCAATTTGTTTGAAGATCGACCTTTTAGGGGGATGGCCGCTGCTAGGAGAGGGTGAAATCGGCGATGAGGGGAAGGTGGTCGGAGGCGATGAGGGCGGTGCGGCTGCGGAAGAGATGGGTCTCGACGAGCTCGAGAGGCGGCTCGAAGTAGCAGTGGTCGAGCGTGAGCAGCGGAAGCAGGCCGGGGAAGGTGGCGGGAAGCTGCAGGCTGTGGCGCGGGCGGAACGTGCGGAAGCTGTTGCGAAGAAGCTGCGTGGTGAGGCCCTGAGTCCACTCGTTGAGATCGCCGAGGATGAGGCGCGGGCCGGTGAGCGCGGGGTTGGCGAGGATGCGGTCGCCGAGGAGCAGGCGGGCCTGGCGGCGGCGCTCAGGGAAGCTGGTGCCGAGATGAATGTTGAAGAGATGAATGAGATGCGGGCCGAGTTGGATGTCGGTTTGGAGGACGCCGCGAGCTTCGCGCCTGGAGGTGATGTCGTGGTTATGCCAGGAGCGGATGGGCAGGCGCGAGAGCGTGAGGTTGCCGTAGGTGCCGCCGTGCAGCGGGCGGTTCGCGCCGAAGACGGCGGTGTGTGCGGGCAGAGCGCGCTCGATTTCGCCGGCCTGGTCGTAGAGTGATGGGCCGCCGGTGCGGAGCGCAGCGCCCGGGGCGTTCACGACTTCCTGCAGGCAGAGGATGTCGGCGTCGAGCTGCTGGAGGATGCTGATGATGCGAGCCGGCGAGGTGCGGCGGTCGAGGCCGCGGCATTTGTGGATGTTGTAGGTGGCGACGCGGAGGCGGTCTGTGGTTGAAGGGTCCTTCGACTGCGCGCCTTCAGCGCTTCGCTCGGGATGACGGGCGGAGGGCAGATCGGAGCCCTTCATTGTTGGCGCTCGAAGATCCAGCCGAGCAGCTCGGGGGCGCGTTCGGTGATGGGGCGATGACGCCACTCGTCGAGGGTGACGCGGCGGCTTTGTGCGAGGTCCTGGGCGAAGTCGGATTCCATGCGCTGGGCGAGGGCGGTGTCGCGCACGGCGAGGTTGACCTCATCGTTGAGGCCGAAGGAGCGGTTGTCGAAGTTGGTGGAACCGACGACGGTCCAGAGCTCGTCGACGACGAGGACTTTGGCGTGAATCATGGCGGGCTGGTACTCGTAGACCTCGGCGCCGGATTTGAGCAGCGGGCCGTAACCGCCGCGGGAGGTGGAGCGGGTGAGCATGTGGTCGGACTTGTGGCCGGGAACGAGGATGCGGAGCTTGACGTGGCGTTCTTCGACGGCGCGGCAGAGCTCGCGGGTGAGGCTCTTGTCGGGAAGGAAATAGGGCGTGGTGATGGTGATGGAGCGCCGCGCGGAGGCGAGCAGAAGCTGAAAGAGAACGCGGGCGCGGGTGGAGCCTCCGATAGTGGGTGTGGAGTTGACCACCAGCGCGGCGGTGGGATCGGCGCAGTCGAGCGAGGGGAACCAGGGGTCGCCGACGAGAAGCTCGCCGGTGGCGGCGAGCCAGTTTTCGGCGAAGGTGGCTTGCAGGTTGGGCACGGCGCCGCCTTCGACGTGGAGCATGGTGTCGCGCCAGACGGGATGCTTGTGCGCGCCTTTGAACCACTGGTCCGCAATGCCGGCGCCGCCGATGAAACCGATTCGGCCGTCGACGATAAGGAGCTCGCGGTGCGTGCGGTTGTCGAGCTGCAAAAGGCGGTACCAGGTGGGCGAGTTGTAGAAGGCGAGCTTGCCTCCGGCTTCGAGGAGTGGCGAGAAGTAACGCTTGCTGACGCCGGCGGAGCCGAAGGAGTCGAGCAGAACGTTGACGTGAACGCCGGCGCGGGCGCGATCGGTGAGCGCTTCGAGATAAAGCTTGCCGATTTCGGAGCGCTGGAAGATGTAGGCCTCGAGGCTGACGCTGTGCTGCGCGGAGCGGATGGTGTCGAGCTCGGCGGGGTAGAAGTTGGGACCGTTGGTGAAGACCTGAAAGCGGCCGGTGCGGTTGACGGGTGCGTCGGCGAGCGACTCGACGAGGTTGAGGAAGGCGTCCGTGTCATTGCCGGGGAGCTGGTCGCGGCAGGTGATTTCGTAGTTGGGCGCAGGGCCAAAGATGCCGGCAAGGGTGTAGCTGGCGAGAAGCGCGAGCGCAATCATGCCGAAGACGGCGATCCATGTAGGGACGATGACGACGAGCAAAGCAGCCACGGGCCAACTCCTAAGAATGCGGCAGGCGCGAATGCGACGCGCATGCCGATGGAGACGTGAAACTTAGATGCTTCTTGCGAGGGAGGGCGCAGTACATTCGCGTCGTGAGGCGTCTTTTTGCTGTTCCCGGCGGTGGCAGGCAGGCGTACCACGAAAGGTAAGGAGCTTCGCGCAAAAGTTGCAGAAGTTTGGTGTGGAAAAGGAGCAGAATACTCAAATCGAAACGAGTCAACGAGCTTCGTTGAGCGTTGAGTGGTGGAGGCGAAGATGTCTCTTTTACAGAAGTTGTTTGCCAGTCTGCAGCATCGCGCGGAGCACGCGCCGAAGTATGACGAGAATCTGCGGGCCGAGGATGGATTTGTGAAGCCGTCACAGAAGCGGTTTCTGCGGATCTATTAAGCCGGCGGGTTTTGCAGGGTGGGACGCGTTCAGGATCAATTGCAGGGCGGAGTCGTCGTGCGCGGGCTAGTGCGCGCGGTAGCCAAGCTTTGCCGATGACCGTACAGGATCTAACACACGATTCATGCGGCACTATTCGGTGCGGCCGGGGCGGGTCATGAGCTCGCGGATGGCGTCGCGCGGCGATTTGCCGTCGTGGAGGATGGCGGCCATCTGCTGGGTGATGGGCATCTCGACGCCGTAACGCGCGGCGAGACCGAGCGCGGCGGTGGTGGAGACGACGCCTTCGGCGACCTTGCCGTTAAGCGAAGCGAGAATCTCGGAGAGCCGGCGGCCGCGGCCGAGCTCGAAGCCGACGGTGCGGTTGCGGGAGATGTTGCTGGAGCAGGTAAGCACGAGGTCGCCGATGCCGGAGAGCCCGGTCATTGTCTCGCGGCGCCCACCACATGCAATTGCGAGGCGCGTGATCTCGGCATTGCCGCGGGTGATGAGCGCCGCGGTGGCGTTATGGCCGAGATCGAGTCCGGCGACGATGCCGGCGGCGAGGGCGATGACGTTCTTGAGAGCGCCGCCGAGCTCGGTGCCGGCGAGGTCTTCATTGCGGTAGACGCGCAGCGAGGGCGAGGAGAAGTCGTTCTGCAGACGCGTTCCGATGCCCGGGTCGTCGCAGGCGATGGAGAGTGCCGTGGGCAGAGCGGCAGCGACCTCCTGCGCGAAGGACGGTCCGCCGATGACGGCGATGGGATTGTTACCGCCGGTGTGCTCGGCAACCTGCTGGGCCATGACCTGGGACATGCGCAGAAAGGTTTTTTCTTCGATGCCCTTGGAGGCGGAGAGCAGAATCTGCGTTGCGGTGAGATGCGGCGCGATCTGCTCCATGATGGAGCGCAAGGCCTGCGACGGAGTGACGCAGAGGATGATTCCGGCGTCGGCGATGGCGTCGCTGAGATTGGGCGTGATGTGGACGTCGGCCGGCAGGATATAGCCGGGAAGGTAGCGCGAGTTCTCGCCGGACTCGGAGAGTTGACGCGCATGGTCGGGGGAGTGGGCCCACAGGCAGAGCTCATGGCCGCCGCGCCGCGCCAGCGAGATGGCAAGCGCGCTGCCCCAGGCTCCGGCGCCGAGGATGGCGATGCGGCTCATGCGCGGCCCTGCTTGTCGGTGTGGCTGGGCGCAGACTTGCTGCTGCCGAAGCGATTCTCTTTGCCCTGCATGAGGCGTGCGATGTTGGCGCGATGCTTGGCGACAACCAGCAGCGCGAGGAAGATGACTCCGCCGATGAAGATGGGCGAGCGGTCCGGCATGAAGAGCATGCAGAAGACCGGAAGCATGACCGCGGCGAGAATGCTGGCGAGCGAAACGTAACGCGTGATCGCAAAGACAACGATGAAGAGGCCAAGCGCGCAGAGCGCGGCCAGCGGCGCGAGCGCGAGGAAGACGCCCAGAGCGCTGGCGACTCCCTTGCCGCCCTTGAAGCCGAGCCAGACGGGGAACACGTGGCCGAGGACGACCGCGATGCCGGCGGCGACCGCAAGATCCGACGGAAAGCCCGGTGTGCCGGGCGCGAAGTACAGCGCGATCTTTACGGCGGCGAAGCCCTTCAACAGATCGAGCAGCAGGGTCAGGATGCCCAGGCCCTTGGCTCCGGAGCGCACGACGTTCGTCGCGCCGATGTTGCCGCTGCCGGTGGAGCGGATGTCTTCCTTACGGAAGAGGCGGACAAGAATGTAGCCGAAGGGGATGGAGCCGAGAAGATAGGCGACGGCGAGAATGGGCAGCCAGAGACGCATGCGATGAGGTGAGTGTAGCAAGCGCCCCGTGAAGTATGTGAAGGGGCGCTACTTCACGGACCGAGGGTAGATGTTGCAATTGTCGGCGTGGAGCGTGGCGGATGGCGGAATGCCGAGGAGTTGAAGCAGAGCCTTGGCGCGATCGCTTCCGCGCGCGTCGTCACAGACGACCATCTCGGGGATGGTGTCCGCATGTTGATTCCGGATTGTTCTCTCGATCGGCCCCAGATTGTGCGGGAAATGATACGCGACGCCGCTGGAGTCCATGATGGCGCGGCGATGGCTTTGATAGGGCAACTCGGATGACCAGTCCAGTCCGGTGATGACGATGACATCGTTGGGACGGGTGGTTCGATCGATGATTGCGGCAGCGGCCGGGCGGCCGGGGGCGTCGATTCGCTGAATTGGGTAGAAGTCCATGCGATATCTGTCGACGCAGGCGGCAACGATTGCGGCGAGGAAAACGAACCCGATCCACGCTTTTCGACCGGGAAGAGCCAGCATGTCGGCGATGAGCAGACCTGCGGCGACGATGAGGAAGATCGTTGAAGAGTAGGGATAGTAGGTGTGAAGGACGTGGAGATTGAAGAAGATCATCGGGGTGATGATGTAGAGCGCGATGCCGGCGAGGGCGGCATAGTTCCAGCGGCGAACGACCGTTCCGTATACCAGTGCAAGAAGGATCAGGAGAGGGAGGGAGCCGATCTGTCCGGCGACTGCATGCATAAGACGCGTGTAGTTAGCGGGATCGAGGCGCTCGGCGAGCGTGCCGAAGTTAAAGCTCATGAGATTTCTGCTGGTAAAGAAGACACCGCTGGGATTCTTGACCTTCTGTGCGTCCGCGAACCTTGTCCAAAGGCTGGTGCAGAGTACAGGCAGAACGACGCAGGAGACAACTGCGGCCGCGGCAGACGGAACTAACAAGATGCGTTGCTTGTGCAGCTTCCAGATGCGCCATGCGAGCAGGGCGCAACCCAGGATGAGATAAGGCGCGAAGGTAGTGACTTTTACAAGTCCCGCGAGGATGCCGAAGATGCCGGCAGAGAGCATGTATCCGTATCGCCGCTGAGTTCGCCCATGAATGAGGGCCAAGGTCTGATCTACATACATGATCGAGAGGAAGAGCGCGGTGGACTCGATCATGAACAGGCGCGAGACAAAGATGTAAAGAGGGCTGACCGCGACGAGAGAAAGCACCGCAAGCGACTGGACCCTGCTGTAGCCCAGCCGCCTGAGGATGGACATGAGCGGGAAAAAGGACAGATAGAAGAAGGCGATCGATACAGCGCGCCCGGTCTCGTCGAGCCGAGTATGAAGGTGTTGCGCGAGGAGCGCGACGATCTTCTGATACAGAGGGAACTCGAAGGGGATCGACCAAGGCGGGCCGAATACGGGTGTTTCATAGCGAAAGAAAGGACCTCCGCGCGCGAGATATTCGGCGGTGATGGCCGTCTGCGATTGACGGAATGCGTGGAAGTCGAAGATGGAGTGGTGAAAGCCCGCGAAGATGGACGCGACACTGAAGAGAAAGCAGCCTATCGCTATCAGTACGACGCATCGCGAGAGTATAGCGTCGCTAGGGCGCGCGCTTTGGTGGGGCCGCTCGGAAACTTCAGCCAACGCAATTACTCCGGATGAGCGAACGCGGTGAGGCGGGAATCTGCAAGGTAGAAATCAGTTTACCAATACAAACCACCTGAATCGCCCTATCGGCGTCGGCTCCATCTTTAAAGAAGGGTGCGGCGGAGGAGTTCGAGGGCATGCTGCGAAGACCAGTAGCGGATGTGTTCGCGGTCGCCGGAGAGATTGAGTTGCTTGACCTGCGTATCTTCGCCGTCGGCGAGTCCGATGTAGACAAGGCCGACGGGTTTGCCCGCGTCGGGGCCTTCGCCGCCGCCCGGGCCGGCAAGACCAGTGAGGCTGACGCCGAGCGAGCAGCCGGTGTTTTTGCGGATGCCTTCGGCAAGCGCGCGCGCGACTTCAGCGCTGACGGCGCCGTGCTTTTCGATGAGCTCGGGAGGAACGTCGCAGAGATTGGTCTTCTGCTCGCTGGCGTAGACGACGGCGCCACCGTGAAAGCTGCGCGAGGCATTGGGGATCGAGGTGAGGCGCTGCGAGAGCAGACCGCCCGTGATGCTTTCGGCGAGGGCGAGCTTGAGGTCGCGCATCTCGAGCATGAGGAGGACGATCTCTTCGAGCGATTCGCCGTGCGAGGAGAAGATGTCATCGCCCATCTCGCGCTCGATGAGCTCGGCGACGTCGTTGACGCGGGCTTCGGCGGCCTCCTGCGTGGGTTTGGTGCAGGCGAAGTGGAGCTGGATCTCGCCGGAGCCGGCGAGGATGGTGGTTTCGACGTCGGTGAACTTTGTGTAGATGGGAGCCGTGCGCGCGTCGACGGTGGATTCGGGGATGAGAGCCATGCGAAGGAGGCGCTTGGCGATGAAGCGCGGCGGAAGGCTTGCGGCAAGGCGCGGGACACATTCGTTGGTGAAGAGCGCTTTGAGTTCCTTCGGCGGCCCGGGGAGAAGGATGATGATCTTGCGGTGGAGGTCACCGTTGGGCGAGGCCCAGAGCGTGTCGCGCCACTGGCCGGGCGCGCTGCCGAGGCGGTTGGGGAGAAGCTCGGCGCCGTCGATGACCTCGGCCTGCTTTTCGTTATTGGGCGGCATGGGGATGCGGCGCTCGGCGAAGCGTTTGTAGAGCGCGGCCATGGTGTCGGGATCTTTGTGGAGCTCGACGCCGAGTGCGTCGGCGACGCAGTTGCGTGTGAGATCGTCTTCCGTTGGCCCCAGGCCTCCGGACGTGATGAGGATGTCGGCGCGCGAGAGCGCGATTCGCACGGCGGAGGTCAGGTGGTCGCGATTGTCGCCGATGACGGTCTTGAAGGCGACGGAGACGCCGAGGTCATTGAGACGCTCGGTGAGGAAGAGAGAGTTGGTGTCTGTGCGGAAGGGCGTCAGCATCTCCGAGCCGACGGCAATGATTTCAGCGATCATGTCGATGGTTGGATGCTACGACTGGAAGAAGTCTTCAAAACCATCACATAGAGAAGCGTGGCGACGAGCGAAATCGCGGCCGCGAAGTAATCGAACAGATTCGGCCAATTCCAAATTTCGTTCTGATTGTGGCAAAACATCCATACATCAAACACAAGCATCGCTACCGGACCGATCAGAATTCCAATTACAGTAAGGATCCAAAGTCTCGGGCCATTTGTGTTGTGGATCAGAACAACCGCTGGGAGCGACAGAATCCAACAGGGAATTAGGAAGTAGAGTGCAAACACAGACGTGACTAGAAAACCGGCGAGTCGGGCTCCCGAAGGATTGCGAAGGCATACAACACCTGTTACGAGCGCGTCAGCTATGACGGCGCTGAGGAACGAAAGAAGCACTCGCTTCCACGTGCTCATACCAGTGGCCTGCCAGTGATGCCGAGGTCGAGATGGTAGAGAGTGCTGGCCGTGGCGAGGGCGGCGCAGCCGTCGTCGAGGAAGCAAAGGCCGACGAGGTCGTTGCCGGCAATGAAGAGCTCGGCGTTCGAGCCGTCGGGTGTGATGCGGACGATGCCGCGGCGGCCGTGCAGCGAGGCGGCGACGTAGATGTTGCCGTCGGTATCAAGCGCGAGGCCCTGTGGGCGGCCGAGGCCCTGGTAGAAGATGCTGGTGTCGCCGTTGGGCGCGATGGCGTAGATGGACTGATTGGAACTGGTGCTGGGCGCAGTCACGAGGAGCCTGCCGTCATCACGAAACGCCAGATGATACGCGGCGACCGAGGGCTCGAGCGTAGCGAAAACAAAGACCTCGCCGGGGTTGTGCGAACCGTAGGGGCCGACCTTGAAGATGGTGCCGGAGCGGTCGCCGACGAAGAGGTTGCCGTCGCGATCGAAGGCGATGCCGGTGGCGATGCCCATGCCTTCGGCGAAGGTGGAGATGTGGTCGCCTTCGGGGGAGATGCGGTAGACGGTGCCTTCGGCGCGCGAGCTGGCGTAGAGATAGGTGTCGGGACCGAAGGCGAGCGCGGTGACGTTGAGGATGTCGCGCGCGAAGGGACGAGCCTGGAGATCGCGGCCGATGCGGACGATGGAGACGGGCGTGCGCTCGCCGCGCGGGCCGGAGATCATGGCAAAGAGATTGCCGTCGGCATCGATGGCGGGATTGGCAACGAGGTGCAGCTCGTCGGCCATGGGGACGCCGATGTTGGCGTGCAGTGGATTGGAGAGTGCGCCGTTGGCGCGCAGGGTGAGGTCGCTGGCGATGGCTCCTTCAGGCACGCGGACGAGGGCGCGCGTCGGGCGAACGAGATCGAAGTAAGCGGTGGTGTCGCCGAAGGCTGCGGCGGGAAGTTGCGGGGTGATCTGCGGACCGTCGTTGGTGACGGAGAGCAGGTGCGAGCCGAAGATCTCAAAGCTGCCGCCGGGGATGGCGGCGCGGGGCGCGAGGCGCTCAAGATGCGGAGCCTGCGTGGTGGAGGGTCGGTTGGGGTGCAGCAGGCTCATGGCTGAATAGCGTAGACGGCGGCGGGGCGCGAAGCAACTATGCGCCGATTAGTAGCCGATGTTCTTGACGGCTTGCGGACCGAGGCGGTCGGTGAGTTGTTGCAGGTAAAGGCTGCGAGGCTGCACGGGATTGTCCCAGGAGTCGTAGATGGCTTCGGGGAGGTCGGGGCCTTCGTTATGGCCGCGCGAGCCTTTGATTGGCATGGGCTGGCGGCGGCGCTGGCCCTTGGAACCGATGACCCAGTTTATGGATCCCGGCGGGTTTTGGGCGACGAGTTCGTTGGCGGTGGAATTCCATATGACAGACCATCCGATCGTCCAGCCGTGCCCGGAGCCCATCTCGCCGCGGTTGATGAAATCAATCGCGCCGCCGTGGACGCGCACGTTGTCCACCAGAAACCCTGTTGACCAGCGCTGATGCGGCTCGACTGCCTGATCGCCGCTGAAGTCGCAATCGAGCAGAACGTTCGGTCCCTGAATACGTGCTTGCGTTGCGGCGAAGAAAAGCTTGTCACCGTGCGCGGAGGAGCGCATGACCAGCGTCTGGGTGCCGGCAAGCGAGAAGCCGAACGGTTTCGCGGAACTGGTGACCGGCTTGTGCTCGGTCAAGTCGACGCGATCGATGGTGACGCGGCGCGCCTGAGCTTGGACCCGCACAAAGTTCGTTGTATCGAGGATCGCGAGGTCGCGGAGCCAGACATCTTCGGCAGACGTGATGTCGATGCCATCGAACTGCGGGTCGTCGAGCGCGATGGAAACCGACGGCGCCGTGAGTGTGAGCGCTTCGATGCCGGCGTCATGCAGACGCGCAGGCGGGAGAGCCGCCCGCACGGTCGTCATATCACCCCCGCCGAAGCGCGGGTCGTAGTCGTCGGTGATGGGGACATCGAGGATCAGCGTATTGCCTCGGATGGCTTCGATGCGGCGCTCGGTGGTGATGGCGCTGCCGATCCAGTGCTCGTCTTTGCCGTTGCGCGTGAGGTGGTCCATGCCCATGAAGTGGAGGTAATCCGGCGTGATGGGATGGTGGATGAGGATGGTGTCGCCGACGGCGAAGCCTGCGGCATCGACGACGGGAAGCTCGCGCGTGCCGGAGGGGATGTATGTATTGGCAAGCGCGGTATGTGCGTGTGGAGCACCGGAGGGCCGATCTTCGGCAGTGTTTTCGACGTCCGCGTCAGGGTTCGAAGCGGCCGACGTCGAGAGACCCATGATGAAGCCGATGTGCGGAGTGCCGGTAAGCTGGACCGTGGTCTTGTCGCGTCCGGAGCCGCGAAGGACAACGTCAGATGCGGAGATATTGATGGGCGCGCTGAGATGAAACGTTCCGGGCGCGAGCAGAAGCGCTTGCGGCGAATTTGACTTTGAGGCGATGGCCGCGACGCGCTCGAGAGCCGATTGCAGTGCGGCAGTGTCATCCGCTCCCGAAGGCGTGAGGGTCTCGGCGACCGGCGCGTTGGGCAGTGCGATGCCGCCGCCGCGATAGCCGGCGTAACTGAAGTCGACGATGTGATCGCCGGTAGAGGTGGTCGCGTAGGCAAGTTTGCCGTCAGGCCCGGGCTGCACCCACTTCGGATAGTTCGCAGATTTATCAGAGCTGTGCGAGGAGAACGCGATGGCGCAGAGGGTTGCGGCGGCGAGCAGACGCATGCAGCGATGATACCGCCCCTAGTGGAGGCGAAGCAGATGGCTGAGCAGTTGTACGACGATCAAGGCGTAGACGCCGGCGGCCAGATCGTCGACGACAATTCCGGTGCCTTCAGGAAGAGCTTCCAGGCGACGAATGGGCGGCGGCTTGAGGATGTCGAAGAAGCGGAAGCAGAGCAGCGCAAGCAGAGCGTGCGGCCAGTCGGGAATGAGCGCGATGAGAGCGATGAGCTGGCCGGCGACTTCGTCGATGACGACGAAGCCGGGGTCCTTTCGCTGCGATTCGCGCGCGACACCCGTGGCGGCCGGAATGCCGAGCGCGATCGAGAGCGCGAGTGCCAGCAGCGTCGCGAGGAGCAGATTGTGTGTGTTGTCATGCAGCAGCCAGCCGCCGCCGAGCCACAGCAGCGCCGTGAGGGCGGACGCGTAGGTGCCGGGCCCTGGCTTGAGAAAGCCCGCGCCGAAAAAGGTCGCGACAGCCCATGCCCACCAAGTCTTTTTCTGGGTTTGTTGCACGTGTCCGATTGTAGCGAGAGCTATCGTTCTACGGCTGCTGTTGATGATGCCTGAAAACATGGGCGGCGATATCGGGCCAAACTTCTCGGAACGCGTTGGTCGAGGCATCGCGCAGCAGAGCGTAAGCGTACTTTTCGGCGAGCGCGCCGGCCGTGCGGTCGGAGCTTGGATAGTAGGTGGTGCCGATGGCTTGTGCGATGCCGCGGCCGACCAGCTCCGCTCCATTGATGGTGTTGTGGCCGTTGTAGTCGGGCGTGATGACGACGCGGCTCACGGCGTAACCGATGCGCTTGAGCACGGGACCGCGGCCAAGAGCGTAGTAGCGCTCATCTTCGTGGAACGCGGTGGGCAGAATCCACACCACCCAGTAGTTGCCGTCGGTCTTGTCGACGAAACCGCGCCAGGAGTACGCCCAGAAGCCGGGAACACCTTTGCCCAGTTTGGGATGGCTGTCGTCGCCCTCGGCGATCATCGACGTGAGGCCCACGAAGACGAAGGCGGAGTAATCAAACGACTGCTTTGTCGCGATCCTGAACGCCTGGCCGGGCGTGGCGGGCGGAGGCTTCACTCCGGCCGAGACGGCGCGGTAGTTCGGCATGATGCCGAGGATGCGCTTGGGCTGTGGCGGTGGCGTATGCGACTGTTGAGCAGGGCTGGATTGCGTCGCGGTTGTTGCGGAGCTCTGGGCGAGCAAGACATCGGGATCGTCAGGCAGATCAGACGTTGTCGGGGCGATGGGCTGCGACGACGAAAAGGCAACCGCGGACGCCGTCACTTGCTGTGCAGAGAGAGCAGGAGCCGACAGAACCAAAAACAGAGCTAGCGCACAACGCAAGAACAACACCCCATGGCAAAACAAGACTCTCTGATTGAGACGCGCACGCGCCCGTAAGGATTCAGAAATGAAAGCCCGTGAACGGTGAGTTCAGAGCTTTTCCTTTCGGCGACGCATGGCATCGACTTCGGCCTGCTCCAGCTCTTCTGCGAGCTCGGGATCGAACGCGGGTGAAGAGATTTTGTAGTCGCCGGAAGCCCACTTGCCGAGATCGATCAGGCGGCAGCGGTCGGAACAGAAGGGGACGTTGGCGGAGTCGAGCGGGACCTCTTTGCGGCAGATGGGGCAGTGAAGAATCTTGGCCATGATGACTTACTCGATGATGCGCGCGACGACGTCGTAGTCGTGCGATTCGGTGATCTCGGCGCGGTAGAAGGTGCCGGGGACGAGCGCGTCGTGCGGGCCGAAGTCGTTGATGAGTACCTTGCCGTCAATCTCCGGCGCCTGCGCGAGTGTTCGGCCTTCCCACAGCAGCTCGGTCTCTTCCGACTCGCCTTCGACGAGAAGCTCGATCTCGCGGCCAATCCAGTTTTTCTTTGCGCGTGTGCTGATTTTGTTTTGCAGGCGCATTAACTTGCGCCTGCGAGCTTCAATCGTGCGCTTCGGAACTTTCTGCTCGTGTGTGAAGGCCGGCGCGCCCTCTTCGTCGGAATAGCTGAAGACGCCGAGCCAGTCGAACTTTGCAGCTTCGACAAAGTTGCAGAGCTCGGCGAAGTCTTCGTCCGTTTCGCCGGGGAAGCCGACGATGAACGAGGTACGCAGCACAAGGCCGGGCACGATCGAGCGGGCTTTGTCGATGATCTGCAGAAAGCGGTCGGCAGTTCCTCCGCGTTTCATGCGGCGCAACACATTGGCGCTGGCGTGCTGCAGGGGAACGTCGAGGTATTTCGCGATGCTGTCGTGGCGCGCGATCGTTTCCAGCAGGCGCGTCGTGATCTTGTTGGGATACGCGTAGAGGAAGCGCAGCCACTTGAGGCCCTCGAGAGGAGCGAGCGCGTCGAGAAGATCGGCGAGCTCCGGCCGCTTGCCTGTTGTAGCGTCGGGCGCGAAATCCTCGCCGTAACAAGTGGTGTCCTGGCCGATGAGAGTGATCTCGCGCACGCCTTGCGCGATCTGCTGTTGCGCTTCGGCGACGATGGACGCTATAGGACGAGAACGGAACTTGCCGCGCAGCTGCGGGATGATGCAGAAGCTGCAGGGGTGGTCGCAACCTTCAGCAATTTTGATGTAGGCCGAGGCGCGCGGCGTGGTGAGGATGCGCGGCGTGTCGGCGGTATAGAGGTAGGTGGGCAGCGCGGCGGTCGCGCCGTCCCATGCCTCGCGCGAGAAGCGGCCGGCGGCCTCGCGGGCATCGCCTTCGGGCCTGCTCGAGCTCTCGTGAATGACCTGCGCGCTGTTGCTCTCGGGGCGCGAATGTTGATGAACCGCGGAGGCGTGGCGAGCGATCTGTTGGCTCTGCGCTGCGCTGAGGATGTTGAAGGGCGAGTTCGTGCCGGCGGCTTCCGCGGGTCTGGAAAGACCCGCTGCTTCCAGGATGGCTTCGAGCTCGCCGGTTCCGACGACGGCGTCGACCTCGGGGATGTTCTTCCGGATCTCGTCGCGGTAGCGCTCGACGAGGCAACCGGCGACGATGAGCTTTTGCGCGCGACCGCCGTTGGCGATCTTGTGCTGCACCATCTCGAGGATGGTGTCGACGGACTCCTGCTTGGCGGAGTCGATGAAGGAGCAGGTGTTGACGACGAGGATCTCGGCGTCTTCGGCGCGCGGGGTGAGCTGGGCGCCGCCGCGATGCAGCAGGCCCATCATGACCTCGGAGTCGACGAGGTTCTTGGGGCAGCCGAGCGAGACAAAACCAACCTTCGGCCGGGCGGCCTCGAGGGAGTTTTGGGTTTCGCAAGATTCGTTCGCTGACTGAATTTCGAGCGTGGTGGAAGAGCTCACAAAACACAATTTTAGCAGATTTTGCCTGAAAAATCAGGGGTTTCCGCCGGCAGCGGAGAGGATGGAGGCCAGCGAATCCGCTTGGACGGCCGGCTCGCATTTGCCATAGGAAAGCCCGCGGGAGCAGACTCAGGCGAAGGAGATACTTCGATGAGCATCGAAGAACCAGCGAAGACTGAAGGCGAGCTCCGACTAGTGAAGAAACATCCGCGCACGATCCGCTGGATGCACTGGGTGAACTTCCCGCTGCTGGCCATCATGATCTGGAGCGGTTTGCTGATCTATTGGGGTGATTCGATTCCGCCATATCAGCATCCGCATGAGGTGTACCGGATCGGCATCGGACACTGGACGCTGGTGCGCTTCTTCCCGGACTGGTTCTGGAAACTTTTGGATGCACCGTACCAGATCACGACGGGGTTGGGTTGGCACTTCTTCGTTATGTGGCTGTTCGCCATCAACGGGATTGCGTACGCGATCTATCTTGCGGTCAGCGGCGAGTGGCGCGTGCTGTGGCCGAAGCGGCGATCGTTTGTGGACGCGATGTGGGTGACCTTGTATGACCTGCATGTTCCAGCGGCGCGGCGCAGAGGACTACCGCCGCAGGGCAAGTACAACGGCGCGCAGAGAATCGCGTACTCAGGCATTGTGCTGATGGGCGCGGGCTCGCTGCTGACAGGGCTGGCGATCTACAAACCCGCGCAGCTTAACTTGATCACGCGCGCTCTTGGCGGATATGAGATGGCGCGGTGGGAGCACTTCTGGCTGATGATGGGCTTCTGCGGATTCTTCGTTGTCCATGTGGTGCAGGTGATTCTGGCAGGATGGAACAACTTTCGCTCCATGGTGAGTGGGGCGGAGATCCAGACTGTGGAGCAGGGGCAGCGTGTGGATGCAGAGAGCGGCGAGCCGACGGGAGCGATGCATGAGGACGAGCCGCCGGCGCTGGGAGCGCAGCCATGAGCGAGTTCGAGAAAGAGTTTGCCTTCGATAGAAAGCGCGAGGCGGAGATCGTGCGCGGCGACGCGGAGATGGTTCGCCGTGAGAGCGCGCGCAGGACCCGGCGAAGTTTCCTTGTGGGCGGAGCCGCGGCCGCGGCAGGATTTGCGGCGTGGTATGCCGTCGATCAAAGCAAGCCGGTCTACAGGCTGCACGCAGCGCTGCGCGATGTCATCAACGGCAACGCGGCAGTGAGCCGAGCCCTCTTTCGTGAGCGCGGATTGTCGCCGACGTATCCTTTGCGCCGCGCGGTGCCGCTGCGCATGAATGGCGTGATCGGCATGGAGCAGGAGCTTGTGCCCGCGAGCTGGCGGCTGCAGGTTGCGGGTGTGCGCGATGCGCAGCGCTCGCCGTTCTTTGCGCCGGATGTGACGGCGTGGCAGTACCAGTACACGGATGCGTCGCTGATGGACACGATGCCGGATTTGAAGAGCGGCGCGGCTGCCGTACAGAGCGGAGGCGCGCCCAAGGTGCAGATGCCGGAACCCTCGCACGATCTCTCGGCGAATACGCCGAAGGTGAATGGGTTGCCGCATATCGATATTGCGGCGCGCTTCGATGCGATGGCGCAGGCGATCAGCGGCAAGCGCAGGATGGGGACGGCTGAGGCGGGTCCCAGTGCGAGCTCGCTGAACATCGGCACGCCCGGTTTGTTGCTGACGATGAGTGAGCTGCGCAAGCTGCCGCACGTCGATCTCGTGACAGAGTTCAAGTGCATCGAGGGATGGAGCCAGATTACGCAGTGGAGTGGCGTGCGCCTGCGGGACTTTATCGATGCGTTTCCGCCCGCTCCGGTGAATGGGCGCATGCCGCGCTACGTCTACATGGAGACGCCGGACGGAGATTACTACTGCGGTTACGACATGGCCGCGGCGCGGCATCCGCAGAGCACGCTGGTGATGGAGATGAGCGGCCGTCAGCTGCTGCCGGAGCATGGAGCTCCTCTGCGGCTGCACATGCCCATCAAATATGGCTATAAGCAAATCAAGCGAATTGGGCTGATCGCATACACCGATACGAAGCCGGATGATTTCTGGATGAAGCTCGGCTACGACTGGTACGCCGGGTTGTAGAGATGCAGTGAGGACAGCAGTTTCCTGCGGTCACGGCAGTTTGGCGGCATCGACGACAGGATTCCATTTGTCGCTGCCGCGCAGAAAGATCGTTGGAGTGAAGGCGGCGGCTTGTTTCGCAGTCAGTTGATGTGACCATGAGACGCGCTCGGATGTTTTCGCTCCGGGGCCGGTGTTGCGGAACTCAGCATAGAAGGCCTGCGGCGTTGTGTCGCTGCGTCCCCACGCGGACCAGCCAGCGGGGTTCAGGTCGGCCGGAAGCTGCGTGTTCATGACGACGACGCGGGCATAAGGGCGCCAGGGCCGTCCTAGGCCGAAGCCTGTACCGGCCGTCTTGCCTGGCGCCGGCGGAACGGTGTCATGCGTGATGCGCGAGTGGTCGATCACATATCCGGTGTTCTGGTCCGGCGAGGTGCGCGACTGCGCCGTGATCTGTCCGTTGCGAATCTCGTTGATCGTGTCTTCGGAGAAGACAGCCGCGGCGTTGCCGAAGATGAAATCGACGCCACCGGAGATGTACGAGTCGACATAGTATTGACGGCCGTAGTCGGCGAAGAGTGTGTCCTGATCGCCGAGGAAGCGGCAGTGCTTGAAGATGGCCTTGTCGGAGCGGACCGACGCGGCGACGGCTTGCCCCGTCGGCCCCGCGGTGTTCTCAAACGTGATCTTGTCGGCTTCGAACTCGTCACCCTCGATCTCCGCCGTCTCGGTGAAGAAGGTGCCGCCCGCCTGTTTGGCGTTCATCGACCACGTGACGACGACGTCCTCCGGCGATTTGCCCAGGCCGAGCAGCGTGATCCGCGGACGGTTTCGCGTCACGTTGATGCGCTCGTGATACGTGCCCGGAACAATCTCGATGACCGTGCGATACGGCGCATTGGCCTGCGGCGCATGGTCCAGCGCCTGCTGAATCGTTTTGTAGTCGGTAGTGCTTTCGGTCGAACCCGGGCCGTGCGGATCGACCTTGACGTGGACATCCTGGGCGAGGGCGGCTGTTGAAATCAGGACAAGAAGGAGAAGACCGAAGAAGCGCATACCTCAAGGTAGGACGGCCGCATCGATTCTTGCAAAGCCGCGGAACTGGCAACACGCGCATGCCGTATATTGCCCGATATGCAATCGCAGAACGATCGAGAGTCTCAACCGCAGAAAAGGACTGCCTGGCCGCTCCCTCTGCGGATCGGGTTCCGGTTCGCGTTTCTCTACTGGCTGCTGTACATCATCCCGAGTGCCGGGCAGGTCTCGTTGTTCGATCTGCTGCCGTTCGGCGGCCTCGGCAACAAGCTTGCGACGTGGTTTGAGTGGCCGCTGGCGCGGTTGGCGCATGCTGTCGGCTTCTATGTTTTCCACCTGAGCGGCGAAGGTTCGGACTGGCATGTCACTGGATCCGGCGACACGGCCATGCAGTACACGCTCGTATTTTGCATAGCGGTGATCGCGATCCTTGGCACGATCGTCTGGACTGCCATCGACGAACGCCGCGGCCGGCGCGAGTATCGCACCGCGTACGCGTGGCTCCGGCTGGCGCTGCGCATCACGCTCGCGATCACCCTGCTGGGTTACGGGTTTGCGAAGGTCTATCCCGGCCAGTTCGGGCCCGGGCCGGATCTCGCGGCGCTGAACGAAACCTATGGCGCGAGCTCACCGATGCACCTCCTGTGGTTTTTCATGGGGTATTCGCGGCCGTACGCGATCTTCGGCGGCCTGCTGGAAGTGATCTCCGGCACGCTGCTGTTGTTTGAGCGCACGGAGACGATCGGCGCGCTGGGAGCGGCCGCGGTGATGCTTGAGGTCGCAGTACTGAACTTCTGCTATGACGTGCCTGTGAAGCTTTATTCGACACACCTGTTTCTGATGAGCCTGTTTCTGCTTCTGCCGGACTTCAAGCCTATGTGGGAGTTCTTTGTGCGGCGTCGCGCGGCGGTGTTGGAAGGTGTGTGGGTTCCGCGCTCCGAGCGGCGCCCGCTGCGGATTGCAAGGCGCACGGCGTTTGTTCTCCTCTGCTTCCTGTGCATCTGGGTGAATGTGCTCGGCGGCTATGTGGAAACCGCAGGCAGACACCGGGTCGACTCGGACAAGTACCTGCTTACCTCGCGCGGATTTCACTGGGTGCAGGAACATCCGTTCAACAAATAGGCGGGCTCAGAACTCCCAGCGCAGCAGCGTCGCGCCGACGGTGAATCCGGCGCCGACCGACGCGAGCAGAACGAGGTCGCCTTTCTTCAAGCGGCCTTCTTCGATGGCCGTGTTCATCGCCAGGGGGATAGTGCCGGCGGTGGTGTTGCCGTAGCGATCGATGTTGACGATGACGCGTTCCATGGGCATGCCGAGGCGCTGCGCAGTGGACTCGATGATGCGCTTGTTGGCCTGGTGCGGGATGAAGCAGCCGAGCTCGGCGCCGGTGACGCCGTTGCGCGTGAGCACGATTTCGGAGGCCTCGGCCATCTTGCGGACGGCGAACTTGTAGACGGACTGGCCGTCCTGGAAGACGAAGTGCTGCCTCTTGTCGACGGTCTCATGCGAGGCGGGCAGAAGCGAACCACCGGCGGGCATATTGAGCGAGACGCCGCCCGAGCCGTCAACCTCGTGATGAAAATCGACGAGGCCGATCTCGCCTTCTTGGCACGGTTCGAGCAGCACGGCGCCGGCGCCATCGCCGAAGAGGATGCAGGTGGAGCGGTCCGTGTAGTCGATGATGGAGCTCATCACATCGGTCCCAATGACCAGAACTTTTTTGTGTGCGCCGGATTCGACGAGCTTCGCGCCCACCTGCAGGGCGTAGGGAAAGCCGGAGCAGGCAGCGGAAAGGTCAAAGCCCCACGCGCCTGCGGCGCCAAGCTTGTTCTGCACCAGGCAGGCCGTGGCCGGAAACATCATGTCCGGCGTAACCGTGGCGACGATGATCGCTTCAATTTCAGTGGCCGCGATACCTCGGGAGCTGAGGCAGCGGCGAGCGGCTTCGGCGGCGAGATCGCTGGCGGCGACGCCTTTGTCGACGAGGTGGCGCTCGCGGATGCCGGTGCGCTCGGTAATCCACTGATCGTTGGTCTCGACCATCTTTTCGAGGTCGGCGTTGGTCAGAACCCTGGGCGGAACGAAGGTGCCGATGGCGGAGATTTTGGCGCGGACGGCATGCCGGGGCTTCAGGGTGAGACTCAAAATGGGGTCCTCCAGGGAGATCGTCAACAGTGAGAATCTTATCGCGCCCTTGCATGAAGCCGACGCGCTTCGCGCGGGAGAGCGGGGTATGCGGGAGATTGAGGGGGGAGAAAAGTGTACCGGGTTAACCTACTGCGCCCGTGCGTGCCCGTTACCGTTGCTTCCTTCCGGACCTGGCGGGGTTGGCGGGTGCGCGTCGCGTAGGACCCGGCACTGGTACAGTCTACCACTCGAAAGCCGCGTCAATCCTCACGTGGCGCTTGATGAATCAGGCGGCGTGCTCGACCGGTTTGCGTCCGTTTCCTTTCATCGCCCGCGATGTCTGAACAAGCTTCCAGATGCCGATCGCGGTAAACAGGATGGTTACGGACCAGAAGACGATCAGGATGGTTACGGCCCAGCGTTCCGAGAAGTGATTCCACAGATGCAGAACCGCCCTGCCGTAGCGAACGCCGAGCCACACCGCAATGCAGTGGCGCAGGAATCGGCTGACGGTGAACGCGATCATGAACTTCCTGCGATTCATCTTCACCGCGCCCGCGACCAGCACGAAGGGCGAGAGCGGGACCGGCGGTGGAAGGATCGCAGGCAGCGCAACGGAAAGGATCGCATGGTTTTCGACCCAGCGCCGGATGGGTTTCAGGTAGCGGCCCGAGACATGCTTTTCAAGGAAGGCCATGCCGCCGGCGTGAGCGACCATGTGCGAGATCAGTCCGCCGAGCGCGGAGCCGAGAGTCGCAAGGAAGACGAGCAGGAACACATTGGCGTGATTGGCCGCGTAGAGAATGCAAAGGATGTCGGTGACGCCCGGAATCGGCAGCGGAACGAACGAGCTGTCGACGATGGAGATGAACACCAGCCCGGCAAGCCCTGCGTGGAAGAACAGGTGCATCATCCCGCTCCGGGCGCGATGACCCGCAGCGGCGGCGAGCAGTGCAGAGATGGACTGGGGTGCATGCATCATGCTGGAAGTATGACGCGCGTTGAGGCCGTTGAGTTGAGAAAAGGTTCCCGGGCACCACTCTCGTTCGCACCGGAATCGAAGCCAAGGCTTGAGCTGGAACCTGAAGCCTATACGTCGAGCAGATTCAGTTGCGGCAGCGGCGGCAGCGTTCCGAGCTTTGCGGCGAGCACGCGGAAGTGGTCGATGGCACCGAGGCAATCGGCGTCGAGCGTGTAATGAATGTTGCGTGTGAGATAGGTGTGGATGGTCTCGGGCGCGACGGCGATGCGGGGCGTCCACTCGCGCACCAGGTCGTCGACGGCTGCGAGACCGGCGTCTCGGCTGGCAGTGAGGTCGGCGATGAGCTGCTGTGGCGTGATGCCGGAGAGCGGAAGAGTTTCGGGGCGCACGGCCCACACGGCGGCGACCCAGGGGAGTTCAGTGTGCTCGCGCCAGAGCGCGGCGAGGTCGAGCCAGAGCAGATTGCTGTTAAGGGCAGCGTCGATTTCGCTGCGTTGCTCGCGGGCGAGTAGAGCAGGATCGCCGATGAGCAGAGCGGCATCAGCGGATTGGAGCATGGTCGCGGCGTCGGCGCGTTGCTCGGTGAAAGTAGGACGCGTGTTGTAGAAGTGCTCGAAGAGAATGTGCGCGTAGGCGGTGGAGCTGCGCGAGGCGGAGTCGGTGGCGATGGTGACGACGCGGGAGAGCGCTTCGTTAAGCGGAAGCTCGTCAGGATTCCTTACAAGCAGGAGAATGCTGCGGACCTCGTGAAGGCTGGCGATGGTGCAACCGGGAACAATGGCCAGCTCGGGCGTGAGCTCGGCGATAGGGATAAGGCCGAGGTCGGCGGCGCCGGTGTGCAGCTCGCGCGCACAGTGCGCGGGTGTGGTGTAGTGCAGCTCGTAGCGCGAGCGGAGCGAGCTGGCGGTGGGCTCGTGCTCGAAGTTGTAAAGAAGAGGCGCGGGATTCAGGAAAGAGATGGCGGAGACGCGAAGGGGCACGAGGACGATTTTAGTGATAGAAGGGCAAAGATTTTCGTGGGATAGGGATGTGGAACCCGCGTGGGTTAGGATGCGAGGAAACTGCGCAGGCAGAGGAGTAGGCGCGAATGGGCCAGGGAATTTCGGGTGAAGTGGCGGATGTTGCCGCCGAGGCGCGTCTGGCGTGGATGGCGCTGGTTTTGACGCCAGGGATGGGACCGACGCGGTGCGTGCGCGCGGTGCAACGGCTGGGTGGAGCAGCGGAGCGGTTATTTGCGGCGTCGCTGACCGAGCTGGAAGGGCTGGGCATGCCGGGTGAGGCGGCGCAGTTCATCTTTGGCGGCAAGGCTCGCAAGGTGGCTGTGGACGAGATCAGCCGGGTGACGGATTCGGGCGCCACGTTTCTGACGATGGACGATGAGGCGTATCCGGTGCGCTTGATGGAGATCTTCGATCCGCCGCCGGTGCTTTGGGTGCGCGGCGAGGCGTCGATTCTGAATAGGGCGGGGATTGCAGTAGTGGGAACGAGGAATCCGACGCCGTATGGCGCGGGCATGGCCGAAATGCTGAGCCGGGACCTGGCGCGGCGCGGGCTGGTGATTCAAAGCGGCATGGCGCGCGGTGTGGATACGGCGGCGCATAAGGGCGCGATCGACGCCGGCGGCAAGACCGTCGCGGTTTGGGGAACGGGGATTGATGTTATATATCCCAAAGAAAACAAAAAGCTTGCAGAGCAAATTGTGGCCTGCGGAGGGACCATTGTGAGCGAGTTTCCGCTGGGGACGTTTCCGGCTCCGCAGAACTTTCCCATCCGCAATCGGACGCTAAGCGGGCTGAGCGTGGGCGTGCTGGTGGTGGAGGCGGCGGAGTATTCCGGGACGCGGATTACGGCGCGCTGCGCGCTCGAGCAGGGACGGGATGTGTATGCGGTGCCGGGGAATGCGACCAACAAGAATGCCTGGGGGCCGAACACGCTGATCAAGCAGGGAGCCAAGCTAACTGCAACATGGGAGGACATTTGGGAGGATCTTCCGAGCCAGATCCGGGTGGAACTGGAGGACGAGCAGGCGCGGCTGGCGGGTGGAAATGAATCCCGCGGTGGGGAGACGGCATCTCTATTTAGCGCCGGATTGGAAACCGCTGCCGGACAGCCGATGGGCGAGCACCAGCGCCTTGTTTTCAGCGAGTTGCGGCAGGATGAGGCGGTGCAGCTCGACGAGTTGATCGAGCGCTTGGAGCCGCAGATGGTGTCGGGTGAGATCTTTACGGCGCTGTTCGAGCTGGAGCTCGCGGGCAGGGTAAAACAGATGCCGGGCAAAAATTACGTGCGCTGTTTTTAAGCATTTTTGAGTGTTTTGGAGCGGTTTTCGCGCATTTTGAACACGTGATTTTTCCACATTTTCCTCAGAGGCGGAACGTCCAACGGAACGACCGGCTGCTGCGGACCGTAGGAGAGGTCTGGGCGGCGGGGTTTCGGCCGGACGTTTGACTTCGCCTCCGCGAAGCGTGTTAGGGTGCATTGACATTGGTTGAGGGAGAGCGGCTCGGTCGCCTTCTGACACCGGGTCCCCGGCGAGCGTGCTCCCGGGGTGGATGGAGTAAAGGCAACAGATGGCAAAAAATCTTGTGATCGTAGAGTCGCCGGCAAAGGCGAAGACGATCGGGAAGTATCTCGGCAGCGACTATGTGGTGGAGGCCTCGATTGGCCACATCATGGATTTGCCGAAGAACGATATTGGAGTGGAGCTGAAGCGGCGGACGTTCGAGCCGACGCTGATTGTGTCGCCGGGCAAGGAGAAGGTGGTCGATAAGCTGAAGAAGCTGGCGGCCAAGAGCGATTCGGTTTTTCTGGCGCCTGATCCGGACCGCGAAGGCGAGGCGATTGCGGCGCATTTGAAGATGCAGCTTCTGCCTTCGGTGAAGGACAAGAAGAAGATTCAGCGGGTGACCTTTAATGAGATCACCAAGAAGGCCGTGCAGCAGGCGTTTCAGCATACGCGCGATGTGGACGAGAACTTAGTCGACGCGCAGCAGACTCGCCGAGTTTTGGACCGGCTGGTGGGGTATCAGATCTCCCCACTGCTGTGGGACAAGGTGAAGCGCGGGCTGAGCGCGGGACGCGTGCAGACGGTGGCGCTGCGACTGATCGTGGAGCGCGAGCGGGCGATCCAGAACTTCCCGCAGACCGAGTACTGGAATATTGATGCGGTGCTGACGCCGGCGGGAAATAAGGATGGGGAGTTTACGGCCCGGATGGTGGGCGTGCAGGGCCAGGCGGTGCGCGTGGAGGACCGCGCGGAAGAAGGCAAATATATTGCGAACGCGCTGCCGGACAAGGCGGCGGTCGACGAGGTGATTGCGCAACTGGAGCGCGCGACGTGGAGCGTGCGTTCGGTGGAGAAGAAGGAGACACGGCGCAGGCCGCGGCCTCCGTTTACGACGAGCCAGTTGCAGCAGCAGGCGGCGGGGCGGCTGGGATTTGGCGTGCGCCGGACGATGGGTGTGGCGCAGCGTTTGTATGAGGGCGTCGAGCTGGGGCCGGAAGGAACGGTGGGCCTGATTACGTACATGCGTACGGATTCAACGCGCATGAGCCCGGATGCGATTGAGGCGATTCGAGCGCATGTGAAGAAGCAGTTGGGCGACAAGTACATTCCGGAGACGCCAAATGTTTATTCGTCGAAGAAGGACGCGCAGGATGCGCATGAGGCGATTCGGCCGACCAATATTGCGTGGACCCCGGAGTTTGTGCGGCGGTATGTGAGCGATGAGCAGTTCCGGCTGTATTCGCTGATCTGGGAGCGCGCCGTTACCAGCCAGATGGTTCCGGCGGTGTTCGACCAGACGACGGTGGATATAGAAGCCAAGGCTGATATGAGTTATGACTTCCGCACGACCGGAAGCGTGCTGAAGTTTGCGGGCTTCCTGTGGTACGAGGAGGAGGCGAAGAAGGCCAAGGCTGCGCGCGATGCGAAGGCTGCGGCTGACGCTGCGAGGCAGGAACAGAAGGCGAAGGAGTCGCGGGCGGACGGCGATGCCGACGTTGATGGTGACGGCGCGAAGGAGGAGGACGCTGACCGCAGGCTGCCAGAGTTGAATGATGGACAGGCGCTTACGAAGGTGCGACTGGAGCCGGCGCAGAAGTTTACCCAGCCGCCACCGCGGTTCAATGAAGCGAGCCTGGTGAAGACGCTGGAGGAGAACGGCATTGGAAGGCCTTCGACCTATGCGTCGATCATTAATACGATCCAGGAGCGCGACTATGTGAAGAAGATCAAGGCGCGGCTGGTGCCGACGGAGATCGGTATGGTCGTAACGGATCTTCTGGTGAAGAACTTTCCGTACATCTTCAAGGTGGAATACACGGCGGGGCTGGAGAACGAGCTGGACGCAGTGGAAGAGGGAACGGAGAAGTGGACGGACCTTCTGAACGGCTTTTATACGCATCTCGAGGACGAACTGAAGGTGGCGAGCGAAGAGATGCAGGACATCAAGGCGATGGAGGAGGAGACGAACGAGACCTGCGAGAAGTGCGGCGCTCCTCTGTATCTGAAGTGGGGTAAGTTCGGGAGCTTCTACTCGTGCGCGAACTACACGAACGAAAAGCCGATGAGCGTGAGCGCGGCGGCGTGGAAGAAGAGCGAGCGCGAGGTGCTGAAGAAGATCACGGCGAAGTTCCACCACGCGACGCTGAGAGTGAAGGGCACGGACGCGGAAGGCGCGGAGCGGGCTGTAGAGGTCAGCGATTCAAAGGATCGAAAGGAGCTGAGTGCGGCGCTGCAACTGGCGATGAAGGACTGGAAGAAGGTTTCGGTCGAGCCGGTGAGCTGCGACTTCACGAAGGAGAACTTTGCGGCGAAGCCGGACTTGAACGCTCCGGGCGCGGACGCGGTGGAAGAGCAGGAAGAGGAGTTCTGCGACAACTGCGGGCGCGTGATGGTGCTGCGGAACGGGCCGTGGGGACCGTTTATGGCGTGCCCCGGCTACAACGAAGACCCGCCGTGCAAGACGATCCGGAAGCTGAACCAGAAGGTGCAGTCGAAGCCGCCAGTGCAGTTGGAGGAACCTTGCCCGAAGTGCGGCAAGCCGCTGTTGCAGCGTGAGGGGCCGTATGGGGAGTTCATCGCGTGCTCGGGCTACCCGAAGTGCAAGTATGTGAAGCAGGAGATTCTGGACGTGCCGTGCCCGAAGTGCGGCGGTGAGATCGCGGTGCGGAAGAACCGGCGCGGCGATGTGTTCTACGGCTGCACGCGGTATCCGAAGTGCGACTTCACGAGCAACCAGAAGCTGGTAGCCGAGGCATGCCCGAAGTGCAAGTCGCCGTACCTGCTGGAGCTTTCGGATAAGGACGGCACGTGGCTGGTGTGTCCGAATAATCAGGAGCGGCTGCCGAAGCGTCGTGCGAAGAAGGGTGCCCCGGGGGAAGAGGCGAAGCCGGGAATGGTGTGCGGCTATGTGAAGAAGATTGGTCCGCCGAAGCCGAAGGAAGAGCCGAAGGAATTGAAGCGGCCGGACCCGGAGAAGACGCGGCCGGTGGTGGAGGCGGTGGCCTGAGGACGAACCATGGCGACGGCGGCTGACGGGGATCTGATTCTGAAGCTGTATGATCTGCGGCGCGAGCCGAGGATGCGACAGGCTCGGCAATGGGTGATGCAGGAGTTCAAGCCGAAGAACCTGGACGAATTGTTAGCGGTGCAACGGGATTTTGGCTCCGACCAGAACCAGATGTGGCGGCAGGTGATCGGCTACTGGGAGATGGCGGCGGCGCTGGTGTTGCACGGCGCTTTGGACCGGGAACTGTTCTTTGATTCGGTGGGCGAGAACGTGTTCCTGCTGGCGAAGTTCGGGCGGCTGCATGAGGAGTACGCCAAAATGGCGGGCAACGACGGATTCATGCCGCACACCAGCAAGCTGATCGACGGATATGAGCCCGCGATGCGCAGGGTGCGGGAGCTGCGCTCGTTTCTGGATCGTGAGTAAAGGGCGTGATTTCTATGTAGTTCAGTAGGAATCCGAAGCGCGACTTTCCATTTCCGGTAGAACCATGCTAAACTGTCGTCAGACCAGCGGCGCAGGCCGCGGCCCCAGGGCTCCCGGACCGGAAGGGGAAGGCTCGGCTGCAGCTAACTGACTGAAAAGACAGGAAGGCGGATATGGCAAAGGCAATTTGGAACGGACAGACCCTCGCGGAGAGCGACAAGGTTGAGACCGTGGAGGGAAACATTTACTTCCCCGAAGAGACTGTAAACCGGGCATTTCTGCGGCCCAGCTCGACCAGCTCGACGTGCCCGTGGAAGGGTCGGGCGCGGTACTATACGGTGCTTGTGGACGGCCAGGAGAATCTGGACGCGGCTTGGTATTACCCGGATCCGAAGCCGGCGGCGAAGTCGGTAAAGCATCATGTGGCGTTCTGGCGCGGAGTGGAAATTACAAGTTAGGCCGGAACGGTCGCAGGAAGACAGTTGAATTTTGAAAGCCCCCTGCCGATGCGCAGGGGTTTTCTGCGTTTGCAGATCAGCGCGGCTGGAGCGAGAGGACGATTTTGCCGAAGTGGCTGCCGTGCTGCAAGTGCTGGAAGGCGGCGCGGGCGTCGGCGAGCGGGAAGACGCGGTCGACGATGGGCTTGAGGTTGTTGGCAGCGATGGCGGCGTTCATGCGGGTGAACATGGCTCGGCTGCCGACGTAGATACCGTTGAGGTGAACGGATTTGGTGAGGACGGAGCGGACGTCGATTCCCGCGCCTGCGTCGGGGCCGGTGCCGGAGAGCACGCCGATGACGTGGACGTGGCCGGAGGGGCGAACTGCAGAGAGCGATTTGGTGATGGTGCCCTGGCCGCCGACTTCGACGACATGGTCGACGCCGAGGTTGTGGGTGAGGTTTTTCGCGGGCTTGTCCCAGTCGGGGTTGGATTTGTAGTTGATGATGTGCGAGGCGCCGAGGCGGCGGGCGCGTTCGAGCTTCTCGTCGGACGAGCTGGTGAGGATGACGGTGGCGCCGTGCATGCGGGCGATCTGCAGGGCGAAGAGGGAGACACCGCCGGTGCCCTGGACGAGGACGGTTTGGCCGGCGTGGAGGTGGCCCTGCTCGACGAGCGCGTTCCAGGCGGTGAGCGCGGCGCAGGGGAGGGTGGCGGCTTCCTCGAAGCTGAGATGTGCGGGCGCGTGGATGAGGCCGGTTTCGGGGAGGATGCGTTCGGTGGCGAAGACGCCGTCGATGGGGCCGCCGAGCGCGGATTTGCCGGTGAGCGGCTGGATCTCGCCGTCGAGCCAGTTCTGAAAGAAGAGCGTGCAGACGCGGTCGCCGGGCTTGAAGAGAGTGACGGCCGGGCCGACGGCGATGACCTCGCCGGCTGCGTCGGAGCCGAGGATGCGGGGGAGCTGCATCTTGGGGTTGTAGTGGCCGAGCGCAACCATGAGGTCGCGGTAGTTGAGCGAGGCGCCGCGGAGGCGGACGTGGACGTCGGTGGGGCCGAGCGCGGGGAGTTCGGTGGGTTCGAGCGAGAGATTCGCAACGTTGTCCAAGCCGAAGGCGTTGAGGCGAAGCGCGGTAGGCATGTGGATTGGATGAGACAGAGAGAGGCGGAGTCGCGTGGGATGGGACGCGTCGACGGGAATAAATCTCTTTACACTTTGCATTGCAAAGTGTAGGCTTCGCGGTGGAGGTTGCTTTCTGCGATGACCGACCTCAATCGAGCGCTCGTCGATATACGTGACATTCGCCGCCAGGTAGCGCAAGCCACTGAGTTTCGCGGCTATGGTCCGCTGACGCTTTCCGCGACGGCTGTTCTTGCGCTGCTTGCGGGGGTTTTGCAATCGCGCTGGCTTCCGGAACCTGCAAATTCTCCGGTGCAGTATGTTGCGCTGTGGCTGACAACCGCTCTCATATGCGCCGCGCTGATCGCAAGCCAGATGCTGGCGCGAGCCAGGCGACTGCATTCCGGGATGGCAGATGAGATGGTGCGCATGGCCGTAGCGCAGTTCCTTCCCGCGGGTGTTGCGGGTGCGATTCTGCCGTTCGTGATGTTGCATGTCACGCACAGCATGTTTTGGGTGCTGCCGGGTTTGTGGCAGATCATCTTCGGGCTCGGGGTGTTTGCCTCTTGCCGCTGTTTGCCGAGGCCCATGGTGCTGGTGGGTGCGTGGTTTCTGCTCACAGGTCTGGCATGCGTGGCGCTCGGAGATGAGCGCGCCCTGGCGCCTGCGACGATGTCCGGTGCTTATGCGATCGGCATGATGCTGGTTGCTGCCATCCATTATCTTTTCGCGAAGAAGGCGACGACCGATGAAGAAAAGGAACTCTAGAGCTGCGGCGCCGTTCGCGTACGAGGGTCTTGATCGCGTGATCCATGAACGCGCAAGGCTGAGCGTTCTGACCTCGCTGCTCACGCACCCGAACGGTTTGAGCTTCGTTGAGCTCAAGCAACTTTGCGCTCTTACCGACGGCAACCTGGCGCGGCATTTGCAGGTGCTTGAGGAGGACAAGATGGTTCATATCAGCAAGGAAGAGGATGGCAGGCGCGCTCAGACTACGGTGCGGATTACGGCGTCTGGCCGCAAGCGCTACCTGGAATACCTTGCGATCCTCGAGCAGGTGGTTCGCGATGCCGCTTCGGTTGTTGAAGCGAGCAACGATGATCGGCTTGCTCGCAAGTTGTCCCCGCTGAACGCCTGACGATTTGGTTTGTAAGTCCGAAATTTGGACGGCCATATCTATCAACTTTGTATTGCAAAGTTACTATTCAAGGAGATGTCATGATGAGCAGCTTCCCACCGTCCCAGTTTTCGATTCCCATCGGTCGCACGGGCTCCCTGGGCGCCAAGTTCTTCCTCATCATGCTGCTTGCTTTCGTGATGAGCATCTCGGGTCTGTTCGTGGAGCGTTTGACGACGGAGCGCGCGAACAATCATGGCCTATTAGCGGCGTCGGCAGAGTATCCGACGGAGCAGCCGAAGAGTGTGCTTGGAATTCGACTGGCTGACTCCTATCGTTCGACGCGGCGTTCGCTGCACTACATCACCCTGTTTCTCGGACTTGTTTTTTTGACGTATTTCCTTTTTGAGGTGCACACCGCAAAGAGAGTGCATCCGGCGCAGTATGCGCTGGTGGGAGTCGCGCAGACGGTCTTCTACCTTCTCCTGTTGTCGTTCGCGGAGCATCTGGGCTTCGATCTAAGCTTTCTGATTGCCGGCGCATCGACCATCGCGCTGCTTTCCATCAACGCAGACTGGATCTTCCGGAGCCGCCAGCTTGCGTTGCGCGCACTGGCGGTATTCACAGCGCTTTATAGCTTCATCTATGTGCTGCTTCGTGTGGAGGCGTATGCGCTGCTGGTTGGAGCGATTACGAGCTTCGTAGCTGTCTGTGCCGCGATGTATGTCACACGGAATGTCGACTGGTATCGAAGCGGCAGCAGTGCGACGTCAAGCTTTGCGTCCGTGCCTCCCGGTGCCCCCGGGGCGAGCGTTCGCGAATCGTGGTTGAAATGAGGCATGACCACGAGTTCAGATTTGGTCGAAAGCTTCGCAACATTGTCCAAGACGAAGGCCTTGCGTGTCAGCGAGACAGCCTGTGGGACATTGTCGATTCCTATTCCGCTTTTCGGCACCGCTCATCCTGGTCGTAAGAGTTCGCGAGGCGACGTCTCACGTTCGCAAGTGCATAATGTGACCTGATGCCGAGGCTATTCGCGGCTCACGGCCAAGGCGGAAGGTGCGATGAATACAAGCAGAACACGGGTGGGGCTGGCAGGGATAGGACTGGAGGCGTATTGGCCGCAGTTCGCCGGCCTGGAAGAGCGGCTGAGAGGCTATGTCGCGAAGGCCGCGGAAAAGATCTCTGCGATGGGCGTGGAGGTTGTCGACCTGGGGATGGTGGACACGGCGCAAAAGGGCGTCGAGGCAGGGCACCGTCTGCGCCGGGAAGATGTCGACATTCTGGTGATCTATGCGATGACGTACGCCTTGAGCTCGAGCGTGTTGCCGATGATCCAGCGGGCGCGCGTTCCAGTCTTGCTGTTGAATCTGCAACCGGATCTCGCGATCGATTATGCAGCCTTCAACGCACTGCGCGACCGTACCCGAATGACGGGTGAGTGGCTGGCGTGGTGTGGAACGTGTCCGGTGCCGGAGATTGCAAATGTAATGCGTCGCGCGGGGATTTCTGTGCACCAGGTCACGGGCGTTCTTGAAGACGATCCTGATTGCTGGATTGAGATTGAGCAGTGGATGAGAGCGGCGAACGTGGTCGCGACGCTGGCGGCAAACCGCATTGGGCTACTGGGCCACTACTACTCCGGGATGCTGGACATTTATACGGATGTGACTGCCTTGTGCATCACCTTTGGCGGCGTGGTGGAGATGCTGGAGGTGGATGAGCTGAGCGCGCTGCGCGAGCAGGTGACACAAGAGGAGATCGGACTTCGCGTGCGGGAGTTTCAGTCACACTTCGCGGTGGAGTCCGGATGTGCTTCGAGCGAACTGGAGCGAGCAGCACGCACCTCGGTCGCACTCGATCGGATGGTGGAACAGAACGAGCTGACTGCTTTGGCGTACTACCACAAGGGCACAGGGGTTCCGGCGAATGAAGATACGATGAGCTCGATCATTCTGGGGACCTCGCTGCTGACCGCGCGCGGTGTGCCGGTTGCCGGCGAGTACGAGGTGAAAAACGTACTGGCGATGAAGATTATGGATCGTCTGGGTGCAGGAGGATCCTTCACCGAGTTTTATGCGCTTGATTTGAGGGACGACGTGGTGCTGATGGGGCACGACGGTCCGGGGCACACCGGAATTGCGGAAGGAAAGCCGCTGGTGCGTCCGCTGGATGTATATCACGGCAAGGTGGGCCGCGGACTTTCGGTGGAGATGTCTGTGCGGAACGGTCCAGTGACCCTGCTCTCTGTTGTAGAGGATCCTGGCACCGGCAAGTTTCTGCTTTTGATTGCGGAAGGGATCGTTGAGAGCGGACCGCGGCTGGAAATTGGAAACACGAACAGCCGTTTTCGTTTTTCGCTGGGCGCGCGTGGCTTTGTGAATGCGTGGAATGCGCAGGGGCCCGCTCATCATTGTGCGGTGGGCGTCGGTCATCATGCCGAGGAGCTTGAGAAGATCGCCGCGCTGCTAGATATCAAAGCGGTGCGCGTATGTTGAGGGCCTTTGCAACAGTTGCGCTGGTTTCGATCGGATGCAGGTTCTGCGCGGCCCAGGTGTCGCCGACCGCCCCGCAGAAGATCATTGTGGATTGGGACAAAGACCACAGACCGTTGAAGACTGTGGCGTCACTGCAGGTTGTAGTCAATCCGTTGTTGCGGCGCGGGTCGCCAATCCATGATCGCGCGTTTGCGGAATTGAAGTCGTTGGGCGCGGACTACGTTCGCTACGTTCCGTGGATTCCGTATCCGCGTCTTGCTGTCGCCGAGCTGGAGCCGCCGACGAAAGAGAAGACCTCCTGGGATTTCAGCCTGATCGATCCGATGACGATTGATTTTCTGCATGCCACGGCGGGTCATTCGACCATCATGAACTTTTCGACGCAGCCTGCATGGCTGTTTGTGCAGAAGAAGCCCGTGACCGTCTCAGCAGACCCGAACGCGGTGCAATGGAACTATGTGCAGGGCAAGCAGCTGCGCGATGCAAGCGGCGGCGAGCTGGCTGACTACTACGGCCGCCTGGTGAGCTGGTATACGCGCGGCGGATTCACCGATGAATTAGGGCATCGGCACGAATCGGGTTACCATTTCCGATTCCCGTGGTGGGAGGTGTTTAACGAAATCGATGGAGAACACCAGCCGACACCGCAGCAATACGTGACGGAGTATGACGCGGTTGTGACGCGACTCCATGCGATCGATCCAAAGATGAAGTTCGTTGGCCTGGCGCTGGCGTTTCCCGAGCGGGAGCCGGATATGGTCGAGTACTTCTTCAATCATCAGCACCATAAGGCCGGTGTGCCGATCGACATGGTGAGCTATCACTTTTATGCTTCTCCGCGATTTGAGCAGACGGTCGATAGCTGGCAATATTCATTTTTCGATCAGGCGGATGGCTTCCTTGCGACGATGCGTTATGCGGACGCGATTCGGAGACGACTCTCTCCAGAGACGATGACTGCGTTCGATGAGGTGGGAACGGAGTTGCCGACGGACTGGCACCCAGACAAGCCGAACGAAGCGGGACCGCCGATCCCGGCCGTCTACTGGAACGCATCGGCGGCCGTGTTTGGGTACGTCTTTCTTGAAGCGGCGAAGATGGGCATCGATGTGGTGAATGAATCGCAGCTGGTTGGATTTCCGTCGCAGTTTCCGAGCGTGACGATGCTGGATTGGAAATCGGGTGCGCCGAATGCGCGGTTCGAAGCGTTGCGCCTGCTCATAAGGTATGCCCACAGCGGAGGCACGATAGTGGCAACGAAGGTCTTCCCACATGACCATGACGTCGACGCGCTGGCGTTTGAGGAGGATGGTGCGCATCGATTGCTGATCGTCAATAAGCGAAACCGCAGTATTTCTGTTCAGGTGCCGGAAGAGTTTGTGAACGGGGCCGTCCATGTGGTTGCTGCCGGAGCGCAGCCGGCGCGGTTGGCGAGCGACGAATATGCGTTGCCGCCGTTCGCGGTGACCGTTCTGGAAGGCGCGCAGCAAAATCGTTGAGCTGTTTTAGGTAAGAGGGTTGGGCGACGTTCAGGCGCGTTGCGCGGCGGAAAAGAGGTAGTCCATGGGCCACGTAGGACGGAAGCCATTCTGGCGAACCAACGTGGCGAGCTGCGCGTAGTGGCGGATGCTGTGGAGCGTGAGGTGGACGAGGACGGTCTCGCGGGAGGCGCGCAGGCGGCCGAGCGAGATGGTGTCGAAGGTGAGCTCGACCGACCAGTCGTAGTCGGGGTCGGCGAGGAGGTTGCGGACGAGCGAGATTGCGAGTTCGTGCGCCGCAACAATGGAGTCGATTGAATCTTTGACGACCTCTTCGTAGGGAGACTCGGGAAGGCTGGAAAGGCGCTGTGCGTAGCGCAGTTCGACGGCGACGATATGTTGCAACGTGTCGGCGATGGTTTTGCCGTTGCGGATGTCGCAGGGCAGCGTGAGGATGATGGGATTGGCAAGGATGAAGCTGCGCCAACGCTGCGTGGTGTTGTCGTTCCAGTCGAGGAGCTTTTCAGCGGAGATGGTGAGTGGCATGGGATGCGCCTGTGGCTTGTTCCGGGAGAAGTGTAAACCCCACGCAGGACGATGGTAAGACTATCGTCCTGCGTGGGGTGGATGGTGAAAGGCCTGGAGGTTAGGCTTTGACAACGGCGCCGTTCTCGACCTTGACGGGATCGAGGAAGGGCATCGATTTGCGGAGCTCGGCGCCAACCTTTTCAATGGGGTGGTTGCGCTCCTGCTCGCGGAACTTTTCGAACTGCTTGCGGCCGGTGTTCTGGTCTTCGATGAAGCGCTTGGCGAAGCTGCCATCCTGAATGTCTTTGAGCAGGCCCTGCATGGCTTTTTTCACTTCCGGAGTGACGACGCGCGGGCCGGCGATGTAGTCGCCCCACTCGGCCGTGTCGGAGATGGAGTAGCGCATGTACTCGAGGCCGCCGCGGTAGAGGAGATCGACGATGAGCTTGAGCTCGTGGAGGACTTCGAAGTAGGCAAGCTCGGGCTGATAGCCGGCTTCGGTGAGGACCTCGAAGCCTGCCTTGACGAGCGCGGCGGTGCCACCGCAGAGGACGGCCTGCTCGCCGAAGAGGTCGGTTTCGGTCTCTTCGGTGAAGGTGGTTTCGAGCACGCCGCCGCGGGTTCCGCCAATGCCCTTCGCGTAGGAGAGCGCGTTGGCGAGAGCATTGCCGGAGGCATCCTGCTCGACGGCCACGAGTGCAGGCACGCCGCCGCCTTCAGTAAAGACCTCGCGGACGCGATGCCCGGGCCCTTTGGGCGCGACGAGCGAGACGTCGATGGAGTCGGGCGGATTAATGGTGCGGAAGCGGATGTTGAAGCCGTGCGCGAACATCAGGGTCTTGGGCTGGCCGTCGGAGCCTTTCGCCTTGAGGCCTTCTTCGATCTCTTTGTAGACCTTCGCGGCGGTCTGGTCGGGTACGAGCAGCATGACCACGTCGGCCCACTTGGCGGCTTCGGCGGGCGAGGTGACCTCAAGGCCGGCGAGCTCGGCCTTCTTGGCGTTGGCGGAGCCGGGGCGCAGGCCGACTTTGACGTGGACGCCGGAGTCTTTGAGGTTGAGCGCGTGCGCGTGGCCCTGCGAGCCGTAGCCAATGATGGCAACTTTTTTGCCCTGGATGAGCGAGAGGTCAGCGTCTTGATCGTGGTAGGTCTTTGCCATTTTTGTTCTTCCTTCTGAGTGAATAGTGAGTGGTGACTGGTGAATGAAACAAAAGCGCGAATCAGGCCTCGTCGAATTCGGTGGGGAGTTTTTCGTCTTCGGGGAGGGCGGTGGGATCAAGCGCGTCCTGGGGCTCGTCAGGTTTGCTGCCGAGGGCTTTGAGGACGCGGCCCGTGTGATGGCCGCGGCGCATGGCCATGCGGCCGGTGCGTGAGACCTCGAGGACTTCGTAGCCGGACTCGCGAAGGACCTGGAGGAGGCCTTCGATCTTGGAGGCGGAGCCGGTCATCTCGAGCATGATGGATTCGGGCGCGAGGTCGACGACGCGCGCGCGAAAGACGTTGGCGAGCTCGAAGATCTGCGAGCGCGAATGGACGCCGTGCGGCGAGTTGGGGCCAGCGGCGACCTTGATGAGGCAGAGTTCGCGGACGACGGCTTCGGCGCGGTTGACCTCGTCGACGTGGATGGTGGTCTCGAGTTTGTAGAGGGAAGCGCGAATGCGGTCGGCAGCGTGCTCGTGGGCTTCGCAGACGATGGTCATGCGCGAGGTGTCCGGGCGCTCGGATTCGCCGACGGTCAAAGAGACGATGTTGATGTTGAGCCGGCGGAAGAGCGAGGCGACGCGGGTGAGCGTGCCGGGCTTGTCTTGAACGATGGCGACGAAGGTGTGGAGCATGGTGCCTCAGTGAATAGTGAGTACTGAATAGTGAATAAGGCTACGACGATGGTGGGGCGTCAGGGTTCCAGAGTTCGGTCTGTTTGTCGTCGGCGTGGAGGAGGACGCCGTCGCCGCGGTCTTTGTTGGAGAAGCTGCCGAGGGTGTAGTCGCCGGCGGCGTGATAGCTGGGGCCGCAGGGAAGTTTGCCGGTGGTGTACTTTTCGTCCGCGCATTTTGCGCCCCGATAGATGTGGAACCAGATCATCGGGTCGCGGGCGTCGACGAATTTTTGAGAGATGTGGAGTTTGTCGAAGCTGTGCGAGCCGGCGGCATCGTGGAGTTGCCAGATGATGGCGGCGATCTGGTCGTCGGTGGCGTTGTCAGAGGTGACGAGGGTGATGGAGTTGTCGGTGGTGTGGAAGACCTTGAAGGGTGGTGGTGGTGTATTGGGGCGTGGTGGGTAAGTAGATTTTGCAACGATAGGTGTCGACGGCGCGGGAGTGGGTGCGGGTGCGGATTTGCAGCCGAGCGCGAGGGCTGACGTTGCCAAGAGCAGAGTCGATCGGATTCGCGTGCTGTTGAGGCTAGGCATTTTGGGGATCGAATTCAACCTCTAAATTGTTGGTGCATCTGCTAAGCGCTCGGCCAAATCTCAACGTTTGTCGCCGTATGCGCAGTCGTCTCGGTGAAGCATCAATCCAACTTCCGAGCCTCGAGCAAAATGGTTGAGCCCGGCGGCTTCAGGATGCAAAGCTAAGCTGCAATCTTCCTTGTACTCAGCCATTGAATTGAAAAGAGAGCCAAGAAAACGGAAAGTATCAGCGTTCCCTTCGATGAGAATGAACTGACCAGTCCAATCCGATTCATCATCCTTTACCGTGCGCAATGCGGTAAACAATTTGTTGGTGTTTGCTGAAAGAACCTCGTTCGTTGTGGCCATCTACTCGTCCTCCGCGGTTTCGAGGAGGGGATCTTTTTGTGGGCGGCGGACCATCTCGTGGAGGGCGGCGCCGGGAGTGATCATTGGGTAGACGCCGTCTTCTTTCTCTACGGAGAAGTTGATGAGGAAGGGCTTGCCGGATGTTCGGGCCTTTGTCGCGGTGGGGATGACGTCGGGGCGCTTGGTGACGTTGGCGGCGTCGATGCCGTGCGCGGCGGCGAGCATGACGAAGTCGGGCGAGAGGATGGGTGAGGCGGAGTAGTTCTTGTCGTAGAAGGTCTCCTGCCACTGGCGCACCATGCCGAGGAAGCCGTTGTTGATGACGGCGATGTTGATGGCGAGCTTTTCCTGCACGATGGTAGAGAGTTCGGAGGCGGTCATCTGGAAGCCGCCGTCGCCGGCGATGACCCAGACGTCTTTTTCAGGGCAGGCGAACTTCGCGCCGATGGCGGCGGGCAGAGCGAAGCCCATGGTGCCGAGGCCGCCGGAGGTGACGAGCGAACGCGGCGACTCGTGCTTGAAGTACTGCGCCTCCCACATCTGGTGCTGGCCGACGTCGGTGACGATGATGGTGTTTTCGAGGCGGCCGGCGGCCTGCGCTTCGCGCCAGATGTCGTGGATGACGTGCGCGGCGTAGAGGTGGCCGTTGTCGGGGAGGTTGATGATGTCGCGGACGGCGGCGGTGCCTTTGCTGGCGTTGATCTCGCGCAGCCAGGAGGTGTCGGTGCTCTTCGGCATGAGCGGCAGAAGAAGCTGGAGGACCTCTTTGAGGTCGCCGATGAGCGCGACATCGGCGCGGACGTTCTTGTTGATCTCGGAGGGGTCGATTTCGATGTGAATCTTTTTTGCGGTTGGAGCGTAGTGCGCGAGGTTGCCGGTAACGCGGTCGTCGAAGCGCATGCCGAAGGCGAGGAGGAGATCGGACTGCTGGATGGCGTTGTTCACCCACGATTCGCCGTGCATGCCCATCATGCCGAGCGAGAGTGGATGGCCGGCAGGGATGGCGCCGAGGCCGAGCAGCGTGGAGGCGATAGGGATTTGTTGAGATTCGGCGAAGGCGAGGACTTCGCGCTCGGCGCCGGATTCGATGATGCCGTGGCCGGCGAGGATGACCGGCCTTTTTGCCTGCTTGATGAGCTCGATGGCTTCGCGGATCGCGGAGGACTCGGCGCGCAGCATTGGGTGCGGGCGGTACGGCGCGGGCTTTGCGGCGTCGAAGTCGAAGATGGCGGACGCTTGTTGCGCGTCCTTGGTGATGTCGATGAGGACGGGGCCGGGGCGGCCGGATGTAGCGATCTGAAAGGCCTGGCGCACGGCGGGTGCGATGTCTTCAGCGCGGGTGACAAGGAAGTTGTGCTTGGTGATGGGCAGGGTGATGCCGGTGATGTCGATTTCTTGAAACGCGTCGCTGCCGAGGACCTTGGAGGAGACCTGGCCGGTGATGGCGATGACGGGGATGGAGTCGAGCATGGCGGTGGCGAGGCCGGTGACGAGGTTGGTCGCGCCGGGGCCGGAGGTGGCCATGCAGACGCCGGGACGTCCGCCGGCGCGCGCGTAGCCATCGGCCATGTGCGCTGCGCCCTGCTCGTGCCGCACCAGCACGTGGTGGATGGTGGGGAACTTGCGCAGCGCGTCGTAGACCGGAAGGATGGCTCCGCCGGGATAGCCGAAGACGGTGGTGACGCCTTCGCCGGCGAGTGAGGCCCAGAGGATCTCGGAGCCGGTGAGCGTGGGATGTTGGTTGGAGTTCATTGCTTATCTCCCGAATATCTTGTAAAGCTCCCAAAGAAGCCAAATCCAGCAAAGTATTATCGGCCACCATGTCAGGTGTCGCTTCTTCTGAGTGATTGTCTGTTCGCCCTCTGGAACTCGTGATCGCCGGCGCAGTGCGCTGACGAGCAGTACGTTTGCGGCGACAATGGCTCCGGCACATATCCAGAGGAAGGTTTTGAGCAGCATTGTTGGCGGTGCAAGGAAAGCCGCCAGGACGCACCCGAGAACTGTCAAGACCTCATAAATCACGATGAAGAGGGCGCGGGGTAGCGGCTTCTTCATCGGAGGTACTGTAGTCGAATTCGTCTGCGCGTCCAAGATTGAAACCTCAGGAGCTAAAGCCCGGATAGTGCGGCGGAGATTGCGGCACGGCTGAAGCCGTGCCCTTAACAAAACGAGTTACGTGGTCACAGCTCCTTCGCTGGCGCTCGAGACGGTGTTGGCGTATTTGGCGAAGACGCCGCGCTTGAAGCGTGGTTCGGGGGCTTTGAAGTTTTTGAGGCGTGACCTCATCTCTTCGTCGGAGATGTTGAGCGTGAGTTTGCGGTTGGGGATGTCGAAGGTGATGGTGTCGCCTTCGCGGACGGCGGCGATGGGGCCGCCGAGCTGGGCTTCGGGGGCGACGTGGCCGGCCATGAGGCCGCGCGTCGCACCGGAGAAACGGCCGTCGGTTAATAGCGCAACTGTCTCCGACAGTTCCGGGATTCCTTTAATGGCAGCGGTGACGGCAAGCATCTCGCGCATGCCGGGGCCGCCGCGCGGACCTTCGTAGCGGATGACGAGGACGTCGTTCGGGTTGATCTTGCCATGCTCGACGGCTTCGAATGCGGCGTCCTCGGAGTCGAAGACGCGCGCGGTGCCGGTGTGGTTCAGGCGCTCGTGGCCGGCGACCTTGACGACGCAGCCCTCGGGCGCGAGATTGCCCTTCAGGATGACGAGGCCGCCGGTGGGCTTGAGCGGATTTTCCCACGCGTGGATGACGGGCTGGCCGGGTGTCTCCTGTGCGGAGGCGGCTTCCTCGCGGAGAGTCTTGCCGGTGACGGTGGGCGTTGAGCCGTGCAGCAGGCCCTTGTCGACGAGACGTTTTGCCAGCAGACGCGAGCCGCCGGCGTCCTGATAGTCGCGGGCGACGAACTTGCCGCCGGGCTGCAGATCGCAGATGAACGGCGTCTTCTCGCTGATGCGGTCGAAGTCGTCCATTGTTAGCGGGATCTTGAGCTCATGCGCGATGGCGATGAGATGGAGCACGGCGTTGGTGCTGCCTCCGGAGGCGCAGACGGCGGCGATGGCGTTCTCGATGGATTCGCGCGTGATGATCTGCGAGGGCTTGATGCCGGAGCGAACGAGCTCCATGACGAGGCGGCCGGCCTCGTGCGATGCCGTCCTTTTGTCGGGATACATGGCGGGGACGCCGGAGATCTGGATGGGCGAGATGCCGAGGAACTCGCCGGACATCGCCATGGTGTTGGCGGTGAACTGCCCGCCGCAAGCGCCGGGGCCGGGGCACGCTGAGGCTTCGACGGCTTCGAGCTGCGCGTCGTTGATCTTGCCGGCGGCGTGCGCGCCGATGGCCTCGAAGACCTGCTGCACGGTGATGTCGATTTCTTTATCGCCACTCTTCGCGCCCGCAACCTCGGGGATGTTGCCCGGCAGCGGCTTTCCATCGGTGCCGACGTGGAGATGGCCGGGAAGAATGGAGCCGCCGTAGAGCATGAGGCCGGGGATATCGAGCCGGCAGAGCGCCATGATGGAGGCGGGCATGTTCTTGTCGCAGCCGGCGATGCAGACGAGGCCGTCGAAGGAGTTGCCGCGGGTGACGAGCTCGATGGAATCGGCGATGACCTCGCGCGAGATCAGCGAGGCCTTCATGCCTTCGGTACCCATGGTGATGCCGTCGTTGATGGTGACGGTGTTGAACTCCATGGGCGTTCCGCCGGCTTCGCGGATGCCCTGCTTGACGGCTTCCGCGATGTCGCGCAGGTGGTAGTTGCAGGGGCCGACCTCGGACCACGTGTTCGCGACGCCGATGATGGGCTTGTGCAGATCGTCTTTGCTGAAGCCGACGGCGCGGAGCATGGCGCGCGCGGCGGCGCGGTGCGGGCCTTCGGTGAGTGCGACGGAGTTTGTTTTGCCTTGCGGGGTGTTGCTCATTACAGGGGCTTCTCCTGAGTGGGTGCTGCGGCGTGCGTTAGAAGTGCTCGATCTTGGATTTGTTGTTGGGAGGCGTTGGAGTCGGAGAGACGAGCTGGTCGAAGTCATGGACGAGAGCCGCAACGGTCTCATCGAGGTTCTTGTTGCGATTGGATTGGAAGATGGCGTAGTTGGTGCTTTCGACCAGCGTCCAGAGCACGGCATGGGAATGGGGATCGATGAGCACGACGCGGAATTGACGGACTGAGTGGTTTGTGTCGTGGCTGGCGATGGCCTGTCCGAGGTCGATCTCGTAGTGCAGCTCGAGGATGAGATCGGCCTGGTTGGGGTCGGTGACCTGCTGGAAGCGCTTGAGGGCGGCGATACCTGCGTAGAAGTCGTTGTAGGCGCGCAGGCAGTCGGCGTTTTGCTGATCGCCGGCGTTGCCGAGGAAGAGCTTGGTGGCGGTGGTGAGCGCGGTGGGCAGAGGGGCTGTGGGCGGGTTTGCAGTTTGCGCTTGAACCACGCCAGCGGTAGCTGCGAATCCGGCCGCGAGAATTGAGGAGAAAATGAATTGGCGAAGGTTCATGCAGCCTCGTTCGCTTTGGGTGCGGACCAAAACTCTTGGTCGTGTTGGGATTCGAAGTTGTTAAGGTCGGATTCGTGGCGGAGCGTGAGGCCGATGTCGTCGAGCCCGTTCAGCAGGCAGTACTTGCGGAAGGGGTCGATGTCGAAGTGGGCGCTGAAGCCTTCGTCGTCGGAGACGGTCTGGGCTTCGAGGTTGATGGTGATGAGGTGCTTCGGGTTTGCGGTGCTGCGCTGGATGAGGGTTTCGACTTCGGCGTCGGTGAGCGGAGCGAGGATGATGCCGTTCTTGCCGGCGTTGGAGAAGAAGATGTCGGCGAAGGAGGGCGCGATGACGGCGCGGAAGCCGTACTGGTTGATGGCCCAGGCGGCGTGCTCGCGGGAGCTGCCGCAGCCGAAGTTCTTTTCGGCGAGGAGGATCTCGGAGCCCTTGTACTCGGGCTTGTTGAGGACGAAGTCGCGGCGCGGCTCTACATGATCTGGGATGTCGAGGTTGTAGCGCCAGTCGTAGAAGAGGAAGTCGCCGTAGCCGGTGCGCTCGATGCGCTTGAGGAACTGCTTGGGGATGATCTGGTCCGTGTCGATGTTGGGCAGCGGCAGCGGAACGGCGGTGGAGGTGAGGATGTTGATGGGTTGCATGGTGTCTTCCAGTGAATAGTGAATAGTGAGTAGTGAATAAAGCAGAGGCTAGGACTTTGCGGTCTCTTCGAACTCCCATTTGCGAATGTCGGTGAGGTGGCCGGTGATAGCGGCGGCGGCGGCCATTTCGGGCGAGAGGAGATGGGTGCGGCCACCGCGGCCCTGGCGGCCTTCGAAGTTGCGATTGCTGGTGGAGGCGCAGCGTTCGCCGGGTTGCAGGATGTCGGGGTTCATGCCGAGACACATGCTGCAGCCGGGCTCGCGCCACTCGAAGCCTGCGGATTTGAAGATGAGGTCGAGGCCTTCTTCTTCAGCCTGGTGCTTTACTTTTTGTGAACCGGGAACGACCATCGCGCGGACGGTGGTGGCGACGTGGTGGCCGCGGACGACCTTGGCGGCGGCGCGGAGATCCTCGATGCGGCCGTTGGTGCAGGAGCCGAGGAAGACCGCGTCCACCTTGATTTCTTCGACGGGCATGCCGGGTGTGAGGGCCATGTACTCGTAGGCGCGCTCGAAGCCCTTGCGATCGGCGTCGTCCTTCGCCTCGTCCAGCGTGGGGACTTTGCCGGTGATGGTTGTCACCATGCCCGGCGATGTGCCCCAGGTGACGGACGGTGCGAGCTTGGTGGCATCGATGGTGAGCTCGCGGTCGAAGGTGGCCCCGGGGTCGGTGACGAGCGAGCGCCAATGCGCGACAGCGCGATCCCACGCTTCGCCTTTGGGCGAGAAGCGGCGGCCTTTGAGATAGGCGAAGGTGGTTTCGTCGGGCGCGATCATGCCGGCGCGTGCACCGGCCTCGATCGACATGTTGCAGATGGTCATACGGCCTTCCATCGAGAGCGCGCGGATGGCGGAGCCGGCGTACTCGATGGCGTAGCCGGTCGCGCCGGCAGTGCCAATGCGGCCGATGATATCGAGGATGATGTCCTTCGCGGTGACGCCGTAGGGAAGCTCGCCTTCGACGTTGATGCGGAAGGTTTTGGGTTTTGATTGCGGGAGGGTTTGCGTGGCCATGACGTGCTCGACCTCGGAGGTGCCGATGCCGAAGGCGAGCGCGCCGAATGCGCCGTGCGTGGAGGTGTGGGAGTCGCCGCAGACGATGGTCATGCCGGGCTTGGTCGCGCCGAGCTCGGGGCCGATCATGTGCACGATGCCCTGGCCGGGGTCTTGCACGTCGAAGAACTCGACGCCGAACTCCTTGCAGTTCTTGCGCAGTGCATTCACCTGGGCCGCCGCGATCTGGTCGGCGATGACGAGGCGGTCGTGCACCGAAGTCGTGGGCACGTTGTGGTCGACCGTCGCGATATGGCGATCAGGGCGGCGGAGTTTGCGGCCGGCGAGACGCAAGCCCTCGAAGGCCTGCGGCGACGTGACCTCGTGGACGAGCTGGAGATCGATGTAGAGGATGGTCGGTTCGCCTGCGGGTTCGGCGACGACGTGATTCTGCCAGACCTTTTCGAACATGGTGCGTGGTGGGGTCATTGCTTTGCTCCCGTTGACGTGGGCTTAAGGCCGAGAACTGACGGTGCGAGCACGTCGATCTGACCCGTAGGTTCGACAAAGTTTGCCAGTAGAAAGCCCTTCTCGCTAATCCAGGCTTCGCCGTCCTTGCGGTCACTTGCCATCAGATCGCTCTGCCACTGCTGCAAACTGCTGAGAAACTGGGAGGGAAAATTTTGCCAGTTGAGCTGGCTGCTAGAAAAGATCCAGAGCAGGTTGCCGGGGCCCTTGTAGGCAAGATTGCTATCTACAAAATCTTCGGCGACGAAGATGAGCTTCGCCGGGTGCGTTCCGGTGTCGATCCATAACATTCCGCGCGTGGTGCAGGCATGGGGTACGCAGCCAACCGCGGTGACGTACCGGTTGTCATCGAGCCGGACTCCACCCGGAACACCGAGATAGACCTGGACGAGCTGCGGAAGTGGAGTGAAGGTGCCGTGGTCGCGCCAGAACCACTGGTGCTGCGGGAACGACGACCGCATCAGTGGAAGAAAACGCCGGTCCCATTTGATATCGCCCTTACTGGCGCCGTAGCTGCCCACGTAGCTGCGGGTCCACACTGCATCGCTTGCAGCAGACGCGGCGGTTGCTCGCGGCTGTGCCATTCCCGCCGCGGCAGAAGCGAGGGCGAGGGTGGCGAGTTGGAGTCGATGCGATTTCATGATTCAGTTGCGTGGTTTGAGTTCGGTACTGTGCGCGGGTTGATCGTCCTGGGCGGTGGTGTCGGGCTGCGGGGCGATCGTGTTGGCTCCGGCGAGCGCGGGGTTGAGAGCGTAGGGAGCGCCACCGGGTTCGACGAGCGTGGCGTGTTCAATGTGCGGGACGAGGCGGTGCGCGGCGGCGAGACGCGCGTCCCAGTGCGCGATGGCTTCGGTGAGCCGAAGCGGAAGCTCGGCGGCGGAGAGGACGTGATTGGGGAAGAGCCAGAGATTGTAGTTGGCGGCGGCTTCGTCGGTAGTGTGGCCTTCCGTGGTCCAGTTGACGGCGGCGAAGACGATCAACGGATCTCTGGTACCGAGGTCAATCCAGAGCAGACCGTGCGCGGCGCAGAAGGTGGGAACGCAGCCGTCGATGGAGATGTAGCGGTTGTCCTGCGTGGTGACGGTGCCGTAGCGCGAGAGGAAGAGCGGGATGATGGCGTCGAGCGGCTGCGTGCGCGCGGGATCGGTGTCGCCCCACATGGCCTGGGGCTCATGGAAGTTCGCGAAGAGCAGAGAGCGGAAGCGCGGGTCGAAGCGGAGATCAGTGGCGCGGCCGATGGGCTCGGGTTTGGTGAAGGCCCACAGCCACTGGAGATTGTCGATGGAGCGGATGGGGCCGTGCGCGGGATTGGAGGGAGGATGAGCGATGAGCGTGTCGGGGTTTGTGATCTGCGCGCGCGTCGCCGTGACTGCGGTGAGGAGCAGTGCGAGAGCGGCGAGTTGGAGTGTGCGGCGCATTGATTGGTGAACTAAACAGCGTGGAGCGATTGTTGTTTGTCGATGGACTGCGCGAGCGCTTCGTGCACGAGCTTGCCCATCTCGTGTGTGGTGACGTTGGCTGCGGCGTTGCCGCGGGCGATGTCGGAGGTGCGATGGCCGGCAGCGAGAACTTTGTCGACGGCGGCTTCGACGGCGAGAGCGTCTTCTTCGAGGTTGGCGGAGTGGCGAAGCAGCATGGCTGCGGTGAGGATCGCGCCGAGCGGATTCGCCTTGCCCTGGCCCGCGATGTCGGGCGCGGAGCCGTGGACGGGTTCGTAGAGATTGACCTTGCCGCCGAGCGTGGCGGAGGGCAGCATACCGAGCGAGCCGGTGATGATGCCGGACTCGTCGGACAGAATGTCGCCGAAGAGATTTTCCGTGAGCACGACGTCGAAGTTGCGCGGGATGTTCATGAGGTGCATGGCCATCGAGTCGACGAGCTGGTGTTCGACCGTGACGTCGGGGTATTCGGATTTGAGTTCGTCGACCGTCGCGCGCCAAAGTTGGGAGCACTCGAGCACGTTGGCCTTGTCGACCTGCGTGAGTTTCTTGCGACGCTTGCGGGCGAGTTCAAATGCAATTCGAGCCACGCGGATGACTTCGTCCTTGGTGTAGCGCATGGTGTTGATGGCTTCGCCGGTTTGTTTGTTCCAGCTTCGCGGCTGGCCGAAGTAGAGGCCGCCGAGCAGTTCGCGCACGAACAGGATGTCGACGCCTTTGGTGACTTCAGGGCGCAACGGCGAGTTGTCGCCGAGCGCGGCGAAGGCGAGACACGGACGCAGGTTCGCGTAGCCGCCCAGGACCTGGCGAATCTGAAGCAGGCCAGCCTCGGGACGCTTGTCGGGCGTGAGGTGGTTGAACTTGTTATCGCCGACGGCGCCGAGGAGGACAGCATCTGCATCCAGCGCGACGTCGATGGTCTGCTGCGGCAGCGGTGTGCCGGCGGCGGTGATGGCGACGCCGCCGATCTGCGCCTCGGTTAAGGTGAACTCGTGGCCACCGAACTCTGCGACGGCCTTGAGGATGTTGACGGCTTCGCGGGTGACCTCGGGTCCGATGCCGTCTCCGGCGAGGATAGCGATCTTAAGCTTCATGGGCTCTTCCAGTGAGTAGTGAGTAGTGAAGAGTGAATAAGATAAAAGCAAAAATCCAACGCAAAGACGCAACGAATACTGCGATCAGGGGACGTTCGCGACTTCGGCGAGGGGTTCGTGCAGCAGTGCGAGGATGTCCTGGTCGTAGATGGATTTCTTGCGGTCGGCGAGTTCGGTGAAGCGAAGATAGACGGCATCGAGTTCGGGTTTGGAGAGCTTGTGGCCGAGCTCGGTGAGGCGGTGCTCGAGGGCTTTGCGGCCCGAGTGTTTGCCGAGTACGATGTTCTGCCCTTCGAACCCGACCGACGCCGGCGTCATGATCTCGTAGGTCAGCGGGTTGGCGAGCACGCCGTGCTGGTGGATGCCGCTCTCGTGCGCGAAGGCGTTTTTGCCGACGACGGCCTTGTTGGGCGAGCAGGTAAAGCTGATGATCTCGCCGAGAAGTTTTGAGGTGGGGTAGAGCTGGTTCATCACGATGTTCGAGGTGTAGGGATAGCGGTCGTGGCGCGTGGTGAGGGCGGCGGCGATCTCTTCGAGGGCGGCGTTGCCGGCGCGTTCGCCGATGCCGTTGATGGTGCACTCGATCTGACGGGCGCCGCCGTCGATGCCGGCGAGGGAGTTGGCGACGGCCATGCCGAGGTCGTCGTGGCAGTGCGTGGAGAAGATGATGGAGTCGGAGTTGGGGACGTTGGCGCGGACCTTTTCGAAGAGCGCCTTGTACTCGGCGGGCGTGGTGTAGCCGACGGTGTCGGGGATATTGATGGTGGTGGCGCCGGCTTCGACGGCGACGTTGACCATCTGGATGAGGAAGTCGATGTCGGAGCGCGTGCCGTCTTCGGTGGAGAATTCGACGTCGTCGGAGTAGCTGCGGGCGAGGCGAACGCATATGCCGACCTGCTCGATGGCCTGGTCGCGGGTGATGCGGAGCTTGGCTTCGAGGTGAAGGTCGGAGGTGGCGAGGAAGGTGTGGATGCGGTTCTTCCGGGCGGGCTCTACAGCGCGTGCGGCCGCCTCGATGTCTTCGCGCTTGCAGCGGGCGAGCGAGCAGATGCGCGGACCGCGGACCTCTTTGGCAATGGCGTTGACGGAGTTGAAGTCGCCCTGCGAAGCGATCGCGAAGCCGGCCTCGATGATGTCGACGCCGAGGGTGGCGAGCTGGTGGGCGAAGCGCAGTTTTTCAGCGTGGTGCATGGTGCAGCCGGGAGACTGCTCGCCGTCGCGCAGAGTGGTGTCAAAGAAGACGATCTGATTGGAGAGTGCCATGGCCGGTGACCTTTCCGTTGTCCTTAGCATAATCTGAGCTTATGCTTGTTAGGCGGTATATTCGGATTTCTAATGCAGCTATAGCCCGGGTTTGGTGCTGTATCTTGCCGACCCAAAAGGATAAGGACAGGAATGGACCTGTTTCAACTGGAGACGTTTCTGGCGGTGGCGGAGGAGCGGAGCTTTTCGCGGGCGGCGGCACGATTGCATAGGACGCAGCCGGCGGTGAGCCAGGTTATCGCCAAGCTGGAGGCGGAGCTGGGGGAGACGCTGCTGGAGCGAAGCTCGCGCGACGGCACGCTGACGGATGCGGGTGAGGTGCTGAAGGAGTACGCCCAGAAGATGCTGAATCTGCGGGCGGATGCCAACGCGGCGCTGGCTGATCTGCGGTCGATGCATACCGGCAAGCTGACACTGGCGGCCAACGAATACACGTGTCTTTATCTGCTGCCACTGATCCATGCATTCCGGCGCGAGCACCCGAAGGTGAAAGTAGCCGTGCAGCGGACGCTGGCCAGCCGCGTGGCGGACGAGGTGCTGCAGCACTCGGCGGACATGGGCATCGTCAGTTTTCGTCCCGAGGACCCGCAGGTGCGATCGATCGCGGTATATCGCGATGAGCTCGTCTGCGTGGTGAGCCCGACGCATGCGCTCGCGAAGTCGGGCAAGGCGACGCTGGAGCGGCTAGGACGCGAGAGCTTCGTGGCGCACAATGTGCCGTCGCCGCTGCGGCAGAAGGTGATTGCATCGTTCAAGCGACACAAGCAGCCCCTGAAGATGGAGGTGGAGCTGCCGAGCCTGGAGGCGATCAAACGATTTGTGCAGCAGGGCGAAGGCGTGGCGCTGGTTCCGAAGCTGACGGTGGAGAATGAGCTGGAATCGGGGGCGCTGGTGGGGATCGCGGTGCCTGAGCTTCCTTTGGAGCGGCGGTTGCGGCTGGTGCTGCGTCGGCAGGCGACGCTTTCGCACGCAGCGCAGGCGTTTCTCGCGCTGGTGGAGCGGCACGCGCAGGAGCACGGTGATCCATTCTGCTTTGCGGCGGAGCGCGGTTGAATCAGCTTGGCGCTATGAAACGAAAATATCGTTGAAGAGGGCAGGAACTCTTTGGCGCGACATCGCGTCTATGCAATAGTTTTGACCGCCGTGAGCGTGTGCGCGGCGCATTTCTGTGAAAGCGAGTGAGAAGTATGACAAGCAGAAGAAGGATGATGATGCGGTCGGCGGTGCTTGTATGCGGATTGTGTATGACGGCCGCCGGCGCAGCGGTAGCGCAGGACCAGGCGCCTCCGCCACCTCCGGCTGGACAGGCAGGACCACCGCCGGGCGGTCGCGGCATGATGATGGATCCGGGCCGGCGCGCGGACAGGATGAAGCATGAGCTCAACCTGACAGACGATCAGACGAGCCAGGTGAAGGCTATTCTCGAAGACAGCCGCACGAAGATGGAGGCGTTGCGGTCGAACTCGTCCTTGTCGCACGAGGACATGCGCTCGCAGATGATGGCGATTCGCAAGTCGGAGAATGACAAGATCGAAGCGCTGCTGACGGCCGACCAGAAGACGAAGTACGAAGCGATGCAGGAGCACATGCGCGACCGGATGCGCGGCGGCGAGAACGGTGAAGCGCCTCCTCCACCACCGCCACCGCCACCACCGCAGAGCTAGGCGATACGCGCGATGCGATAAAAGGATGTGCATTTTTGAGGGCGCGGAGGTTGACTCTGCGCCCTTGTCCTTGGTCTAAGTCTGTGGGAAACGAGGGCGCTGGCGGTGCATGTTGCCGCCATGCAGGTACAATTAGGCATTAGAGCGCCGCACGACCCGCTGGCATTCGTCTTCGGGACAGCCGGTACGGAACCGGGGAGGATGTGCGCGACTGTGAAGGGGTTTCGCTACGCATGAAGAAAATGATGTTGCTGGGCGCCCTGCTGCTGGGAGTTGCAGTTGCAGGACACGCGCAGGAGAGCCGGCAGGACGTAAGCCTTAGTGCAACCGAACTAATTGCGCCGAATGTTAATGGTCTGGGCGTATTTCCGATGCGCTCAACCCTGATCACAGGTGCGCTAGCGAGCTACCGCTACATGCTCACGCCGCGCAGTGCGCTGGAGCTGAACTATTCCTGGGCGCAGAATACGATCTACTACAACAACATCAGCTACGGTGGACGCGTACACAACCGGCAGGAAGAGATCTCTGGGGCGTACGTTTACTCGCACACTTATGGCCGTTACAACCCGTTTGTCGAAGCCGGTGTCGGTGGAACGGTCTTTACGCCGATCGTTGATAACGGAACAAGCGACCTCGGCGTGAAACAGAACACGAACGTGGGTGGCTTATTTGGTGCTGGCTTGGCGTATGAGATCAGCCCGAGCTTCGATATTCGCGTGGAGTATCGCGGATTTGTAATGAAGGCGCCGGACTTTGGCATCACCAATTTCAAGACAAACCGCTACTACGTATCGTCGACGCCGGCGATCGGCATTGCGTATCACTTCTAGGCGAGATCAGAAACCAGATCAGAGATCAGCAATAGCAAAGGCCCGGCGATTCAGCCGGGCCTTTGCTATTGCAGTAAACATCTCTATTTCTTGGGGCCGCGGGCAGGGAAGTGATAAGCCGCGCCGATCGTGAAGAGATAGGGCGACAGGCCGTTGGGGAGCTCCGGATCGTGCGCAAAGAAGTGCTGGTATTCGAAGTCGCCGCGCACGTTCACGCGTCCGGTCAGGCGATAGTCGACGCCTCCGCCGAACGAGACGATGTTGTAGGCGAAGTTGTCGATGTAGGTTTCCAGCCCTCCCGGCACATAGAGCTGGTGCGCGGGGAAGTTGACCACGCCACGGCCATATAAGACCTTGCCGTAGGGAGCGAGGCGGCCGTTATCGTAGCGGCGCAGATAGCGGCCGCCGACTTCGTACGTGGTCTCCGAGAAGTGATTGCTGGGGACGAGCGGGTCGGCGTCAGGGTTGCGGACACGGTGGAAGTCGGCTTCGACGCCGTAGTGACCGAAGAGATCGTAGTCGGCATAGAGGCCGAAACCGCCGATGTCGTTGGGAACGTAGTCCGAGTGAGCCCAGACGAAGCCGCCACCGACCTGAAGATCGGCGGTTCGAGTGGCTGTAGGGGCGGCCTGACCGTGAGCAGCAGGGGAAGCAATTGCGGTGCCCAGAAGAAGGAGAAAGAAGGTTTGCTTCAAAAGAGAGGCTCCAATGGCGGCTCAAGCGAGCTGGTGAAGTAGGTCTCTGAACCTCTTTGGACGCGCAAAAATGCCCTGAGGTCTCTCAGGGCATTGTACTTCGTTGATTGGAACGAGGTTAGCGGAGCCGGTAGGCTACGCCAAAGGTGAACAGCGGCGGGGTCAGGCCGTGGGGCGGGAAGTTGGGCCAGCGCTGGTATTCGAAGTCGATGCAGCGGATGTTGATCTTGTTGCTGAGGCCATAGTCGAGTCCGCCGCCGAGGCCGTAGAGGAAATAGGAGCCGGGCGTGCTCCCGCCTACGATCTGCTGCGTGCTTGCGGCCGAGGAATGCCCGAAGCCGACCAGACCCTTGGCGTAGGGAGAGAAGTGGCGAATGTGGTCCACCCAACGGATACCGACGTCGTAGCTGGTCTCCTTGTAGTCGTAGTAGGACTTAAAGATGGAATCCATGTGGAGATCGCCTTCGACACCGATGTGATTATTCAGGTCGAAGGTGCCGTAGATGGTCGCTCCCTGAAGGTGCTTGCCAGGGTATTGGTCCTCATTCGAATACGTGTAACCTGCGCCGACCTGCGTGACTCCGCCACGGGTGGCCGCTGCTGTTGCCTGAGCGTGCAGCGCGGAGGGCAGCATGGTGACGAGGGAAAGAGTAAGGAACAGCAGGCCGGTCTTCTTCATCGCAGGAGACTCTCCTTTTGCGCGGGCGTCCCTGAGTTAAGGATGCAACTCAGGGACGCTGCGGGGGTCTGGTTGTTCGGGGGCCCGGTTTGGTTCTTGCCTAAGGCTGTGGTTGAGTGGCAGGAGCCGTTGCGGGAGCCGCGCTTGCATTGTCGGTTGTCGTGGGCGCCGGTGAAGCGTTGCTGGCCGACGGGCTGTTCGTTGCCGGAGCCGCGGACGCCGGTGCAGGTGCTGCCGGCGGTGCCGCCGGAGGCGTCCAGTAGGCCAGCCGCAGATAGACCGGCGTGATCTCGAACGGCAGCTTGTCGCGGGCGCTGAGCAGCGGTTCATAGGCTGTGTTCATCTTGATCACCTGGTCGGTCCAGGGATCGAAGCGGAGGAACTGCGAGAGAGGCATGGCGGCCTGCTGCTTCAGGTCGCTGTTGTTCAGCTTGGGGCCCTTGGAGATCAGGGCCTGCATCCAGAACGTGCCGTCGGGACGCAGGAGACCGTCACCGATCTGAGGATCGGTCAGCGCCTTCAGGCCCTTCTCGCGAGCCTGAAGCTGCTGCAGGTAGAGGCTGAAGTACTGCTCGCCGCCTTCGAGCTCCTTGGCGCTGAGCAGCTCGATGGCCTTCTTCGCGGCCGCCTCGTTGTCAGCATCGGTGTGGTGCATCGGCAGCTTCTCGAACGCAGATTCCGTGGGGAACATCAGGCGGTCGCTGAAGGCGTACTTGGTGTCGATGTGGTGACCGAGGACGATGTGCGCCACCTGGAAGGCGAGCAAGGCATTGAGATTGCCCATCTGCTGCGCGCCGTCGGCGGTGGGAACGGCCGTCGTGTCGATCAGGCCCTTGGAGAGCAGGATCGTGTCACCGACCGACAGGGACTCGAGCGGCTCCGTGAGGAGCGTCCGCACCTTGATCGGCCGGTCCAAAGGAATGTTGTTGTAGGCGAGGATGTTATTGGCCAGCGCTTCGAGGATCTTGTCGAAGTCGCTGGGCGCGTCGATAAGGCCGGCGGTGTAGAGCCGGTCGATGACGTTGTCTTCAGCCTGCTCGACCCACTCGCGCTGCGCCTGCAGCGGCGATACATCCGAGGCCTGCTGGCTCTCGTCCTGTGCGCCTACGACCTGGAGATCGGTCTCATCGGCGTCCGACTGCGGCACCTTCAGAGAGTAGCCCCAGATATGGTTGACGGCCTTGAACTTCAAAGTTCCCTGCGGGCTCTTGGGGTCGCTCTCTTCGATATAGACCGAGGTGGGAAGCCACAGGCCCTCCTGCACGTTGGTGCGCCAGGAATCGAAGTGGTAGTACTCCTTGTAATCCTTCTGGCCACCCGAGAAGCTGCCGTTGAAGCGGACGATGTTGCCGCTGTTGCGGTCGATCCAGATGCGTCCGGCGAAGCGGCCCACAGCGTCCTTCTTGGTCGGCTGCACGTCGAAGACGACCGTCGGAATGGTTCCGAGGAAGTCATTGCGCAGGAAGCTGAAGGTGTAGGTCTGGCGGTTGTAGCTGTTGGAGTCGACCAGCAGCATTTGGACAAAGCCGGCGCGGTTGTAGGTCAGGTGCAGGCTGCCCGACAGACCGGTGAGGTAGCTGAGAGAGTGCTTCAGGAAGCCCTTGGTGTCCTGCTTGTCCTGGATGTAGCCGTTATCGCCGATGATCTTTCCGAAGTTGATCCGGCCCAGGAAGTGAACGTCGGATTCCGGCACCTGGCCCATGACCGGGTCGGGACGCATGTTCTGGATGTAGGTCTCGACGATCGGCGCACGTGCGCGCAAGGCCTTGATCACGGCCGCCTCGCGGACGACGGACTTGTCGATCAGCGCGTTTTGCGCAGGCGTGAGCTTGCGCACATCGCCGGTATCGACCCTTCTCTTGTCCTTCTTCGAGAAGATGGACGCCGAGACTGGCAGGGTGACAGCCGCCACGAGGACTGCGGTGAGGGCTTTGGTGAGCCTGGACTGGAGGTTCATAGCGCGGGGGTGCTCCTTGGGGTGCGGTGCCCGAAGGCGGACATCTACGTTGGGCACGACGCGGGGACGTCGGCGATTCTCGATACCTAAAAACACAATAAAGCGTTTCCTCAGAAGTGCAGCAGAATTTAGCTCATCTGGAAGTTCACTAGTACGACACCCTCCCAGTCGATGGCATGACCTGAGTTATCCAGGGCGGGCTTGAAGCGAGTTGCCTCTGTCGCCTGAATCGCCGACTGATCGAGGCCGTGGCCAAGACCATGCACGACGCCCAACACCTGGACTGCTCCGCTCGCCGTAACTCGGATGCGCAGCGAGACGTTGCCTTCCAGATGCATCGCTTTTGCCTCCTCCGTGTATACCGGAGTCGGCTTATAGGTAACCTTGGGCGCCGAGGCGAGCGTAGACTGCGCAACCTGCGGATGAACTTCCTGCGGGTGCATCTGGGTCTGCATCTGTACCTGGACCGGGGCGTTGGCGTAGTTGCGGGAGTTCTTCGGGCCGGTGCAGCCGGAGCATCCGAAAGCCGAACCGCTGATCGCGTGGGCGCCGTTATCGCGGCCACCCATGCGGCCTTCCGGCGAACCGGAGCCCATGTTGACGGCGACGGCGCGCGGACCGTTGCCGGCGCCATGCATATTGGCGGCTCCGGCAGAGCCCATGTTCACCGGCGAGACAGCCGGTCCGGTCAGCGACTTCATCGGATTGGTCGCCTCGCCGAGATGAACCGCTTCGGGATGAGCGTCATGGTTCGGCACCGAGGCGGCCATGGCCTGGCCAAGGTTCACCTTGACCGGCGCCGGCGGAGGAACAACGCGCTTGGGCGGTGCGGGCGCCATCACCACAGGCTTCGGCGTGGGCACCTCGACCGGCTTGATGTCAGGAAGCTTCACCGGTTCCGGCATCTTGATCTTGGGAGCCTGGATCTTGGGCGGCGGCGGCATCTTCACCGGCGGCGGCGGTGGCGGCTTGGGCACCGGGGCGGCCTTGGGCGGCTCCGGCGGAAGCGTCAGCTCGGCGAGCTTTTTGGCCACGAGCGGGTTGGTTTTGACTACCATGCCGAGAATCAGAATCATGGCCGCGATGATGCAGTTGATGACAATGGCGGTCACGGTCGCGCCCTTGCTTCGGGTGCCGTCGTTCAGCACGCCAAAGTGGGCGAATTGCACCGGCTGCGGATTCGGGTCGTCGCTGCGAAGTGGCTTAGGCATCTCTCTGGTCGATCCTTATCGCTGTCGTTCAGGTAAAGCCGATGCTTTGCGGCGGGTAATCTGGCGGTAGTTACTCAAACGATACCAGAGCCTCGCAATTTCCCGGCGGATTTCGGTAGAAAAGTGCACCTGGGTCCGTAACCCAAACTGCACTGACTTAGACTCTAAAAACCCTGTTTCGGGCTGTACCGGCCGTCCACGGGATTGGACCGGCGATGCCCTCAGGATCGCGGAGCGGGCGGAGTGGAGCGCGGCACCGGGTCTTCGCGCGATCACCGGGAGGCGTTCATGACTCACCACCTGATACAAGTCATCTCGAATGATATGTTTCACCTGCCGCTGCCGATTGCGGAAAAAATCCTGCGGCCGGTGATCGTATATCTGTGCCTGATTGTCTTTTTGCGCCTGTTCGGCAAGCGGGAGCTGGCGCAACTGAACCCGTTCGATCTTGTGGTGCTGCTGAGCCTGTCGAACACCGTCCAGAACGCGATGATCGGCGACGACAACTCGGTAACAGGTGGGGTTATCGGCGCGCTTTCTCTGCTCGCGGTGAATTGGCTGCTGAGCTGGCTGCTCTTCCGGGCGCCGAGGGTGAACCAGGCGCTGGAGGGATCGGCCGAGACGCTGATCAAGGACGGGCGCGTCGACGAGGCGGCAATGCGACGCGAGTCTCTTACCCACGAGGAGTTGATCTCGGTGCTGAATAAGAACGGGTTCAACGACCCGGCGGAGGTGGAAATCTGCAAGCTCGAACCGAGCGGCACGTTCTACGTCAAGGGCAAACAGCCGTCCGCCGACCATGTGGAACGGGCGGAGCTGATGTCCGCGCTCATAGGTCTGCGCGCCGAGGTCATTGCCTTGCGTGAGCAGCTCGGCGCCGGCGGGTAGAACCCTCCCGCAGGAAGCCAAGGTGTCGCGAGTTGTAGGACGGCACGTCACTCCAGGGTTTCATCCTTGGGTGCGATCGCTTTATGTAGCGCGGCGAACTCACCGTGTCTTAGCAGTCTTGGACGACTCCTGTCCGGAGGGTGTGTACAACACACGGAAAACCCCGGACAGCATCGTGGCTGAGGTGAGTTTCGATTCTGCAAGGTCGTGTGACCATAGCACTTCGGCGTCGCGAGATAGTAACGGTACAGGCGTGTTCTGCCACGTTCGGGGTATTTGGAATGGCAAAGCGGCCCGAGACGGCATGTTTTCAACATGGTTGAGACCCGTTGAAGTGGCTTGAGCGAGCGCAAATCCGCGCGGCCCGCGCCTCCTTATAGTGGGGGCCGGTTGCAAGGGCGTAAACCGATAGCGTAGTTTCGGTTTCTGCGGCGATTTGGTTAACAGGTCCGCCGCCAATCGAGACGACAACGGAGATTGTTTCCCGACGATGCCTACAGAAGCACAGAGCCAGAGGAGCGGCGCCGATACGAAGAACGCGAACGGGACGGATGGGAATCTGCAGTCGATGTTGCGCGAGAACCGCGTGTTCCCGCCGCCGGCAGAGTTTGCGAAGAAGGCCTGGATCAAGTCCGAAGCTGAATACAGCCAGATGTATCGGCGAAGTGTGGAGGATCCAGAGGGTTTCTGGGCGGAGGCTGCCGCTGAGCTCGAGTGGTTCCGGCCGTGGACGAAGGTGATCGAGGGCGAAGGACCGGAGACCAAGTGGTTTGTCGGCGGCAGGATGAACCTTGCGCACAACTGCGTGGACCGTCACGCGAACGGCGCGCGCAAGGACAAGATCGCTCTGCTGTGGGAAGGTGAGCCTGGCGAGGTACGGAAGCTCACCTTTGGCGAGCTTCATGGAGAAGTCCAGCGCTTTGCGAATGTGCTGAAGGCGCAGGGCGTGAAGAAGGGCGATCGCGTCGCGGTCTACATGGGAATGAGCCCGGAGCTGGCGATTGCGCTGCTGGCGTGCGCGCGCATTGGCGCGGTGCACTCGGTCATCTTCGGCGGATTCGCGGCGCATGCGATTGCGGACCGCGTAAATGATTCCGACTGCCAGGTGGTGGTGACGCAGGACCTCAGCTACCGGCGCGGCGGCGAGGTGAAGCTGAAGCAGATCGTCGATGAGGCATTGCAGAAGTGTCCGGGCGTGCGGAGGGTTGTGGTGTATCAACGGGCGCCGGACAAAAGCGTGCCGATGACGGCAGGCCGTGATGTTTGGTGGCACGAGGAGATGGCGAACGCCGCGGCAGACTGTGCGTGCGAAGAGATGGATGCCGAGGATCCGCTGTACATCCTGTACACCAGCGGGACGACAGGAAAACCCAAAGGCCTGGTGCATACGACCGGCGGGTATGCAGTGCAGACATATCTGACTTCGAAGTATGTGTTCGATCTGCGCGATGAGGACGTGTACTGGTGCTCGGCGGACATTGGATGGGTGACGGGGCACAGCTATGTGGTGTACGGTCCGCTGCAGAACGGCGCGACGGTAATGATGTATGAGGGCGCGCCGAACTGGCCGGAGTGCGACCGCTTCTGGAAGATCATCGATGACCATAAGGTGACGGTGTTCTATACGGCGCCGACGGCGATCCGCGCGTTTGTGAAGTGGGGCAATGAATGGGTGCATAAGCACTCGCTGGCTTCGTTGCGGTTGCTGGGGACGGTGGGCGAGCCGATCAATCCCGAGGCGTGGATGTGGTATCACCGCGAGATCGGCAAGGAGCACTGTCCGATTGTCGATACGTGGTGGCAGACGGAGACGGGCGCGATCATGATCTCGCCGCTGCCCGGCGCGATTGCGACCAAGCCGGGCTCGGCGACGAAACCGTTCTTCGGGATTACGCCGGAGGTGGTGACGCGCGAGGGCGAGCCGGTGCCTGCAGGTCATGGCGGTCTGTTGGTGATTCGCAAACCGTGGCCATCGCGTGCGCGAACCATCTGGGGAGACCATGAGCGGTTTGTGAAGACGTATTTCTCCGACGTTCCGGGAGCGTACTTTACCGGGGATGGCGCGCGGCGCGATGCCGATGGCTACTTCTGGCTGATGGGCCGCGTGGATGATGTCATCAACGTGAGCGGGCACCGGCTGGGGACGATGGAGATCGAGAGTGCGCTGGTGGCGCATCCCAAGGTGGCGGAAGCTGCGGTTGTTGGGCGGCCGGATGAGATGAAAGGCCAGGCGATTGCGGCATTTGTGTCGCTCGAGGACGGACATGAGCCGAGCCCGGAGCTGAAGCAGGAGCTGCGGCAGTGGGTTGCGAAGGAGATTGGAGCGCTGGCGCGACCGGATGATCTTCGCTTTACGCAACTGCTGCCGAAGACGCGCTCGGGGAAGATTATGCGGCGCCTACTGCGCGAACTGGCCACGAACGGCGAGGTGAAGGGCGACACGACCACGCTCGAAGACTTCAGCGTGCTGGCGAAGCTCAAGGAGAATGAGGAGTAAGGCGGCGGGTCGGCCATAGGCGAAACCGCTGGGATGGGGAACTCGTCTAGAGCGATATGAATCGCAGTTTGTGGAGTGCGGGATTGGCGGCGCTGCTGTGCGCGGCGGGGTCTCTGGGAGTTTGCGCGCAGGATGCGAAGCCGGCCGCGAACGCGAAGCCGGCCGCTGATTCTTCCGTCAAAGGCGATGCCGGCACGATGTCGGTGAAGGCGAACCTGGTTTTGCTGCCAACAATTGTGCGCGACAAGAAGGGCGCGCTGGTCAACGATCTCAAGAAGGAAGACTTCTCGCTGCAAGTCGATGGGCAGCCGCAGGCCATCCGCTACTTCGATCACGATACGGACGTGCCGCTGACGCTGGGTCTGCTGGTGGACGTGAGTGGAAGCGTTCGCGACCAGCTGGACAGCGAACGGGCGGCGAGCCAGAGCTTTCTGGACACGATGCTGACGCCGGCGACGGGAAATCGTGCGGCGGACCAGGCGTTTGTTGTGCAGTTCGCCAAGGACATCGAGCTGCTGCAGGATGTGACGGAAGCGAAGCCGCGGTTGGAGCGGGCGTTGAAGGAGCTGGGCACGGAGAGCCCGAGCTTTCGCAATGCAGACGACACGAACAACGGAGCGCAGACGGACAGTCAAGGGCGTTACATCCATCACGGCGGAACGGCGCTGTATGACGCGATCTATTTGTCTGGCGATGAGGTGATGGCGAAGCAGAAGGGCAAGCGGCGCGCCCTGATTGTGTTGACAGACGGCATCGACCGCGGGAGCAAGGAGTCGCTGTCGGATGCGATTGAGGCGGCGCAGCGGGCGGACACGATCGTTTACGGAATTTATTACAAGGGCGAGGAGCACCGGCAGGACAACTTCAATCGGGGCGGTCGGCACGGGGGGTATGGCGGCGGATGGCCCGGTGGTGGCGGGGGGTATCCAGGCGGAGGCTACCCGGGCGGCGGCTATCCGGGCGGGTATCCGCAGGGCGGCGGCACGGGCGGCAGCCAGCAACCGCGGGGCGGCGGGGATCACACGCCGTATGTCGACGGCAAACGGACGCTGGAACGGATCTGCGGGGAGACCGGAGGGCGGGTCTTTGAGGTGAGCAAGAAGGAGCCGATCGACGATATCTATAAGCAGATTGGCGAGGAGCTGCGGTCGGAGTACCGGCTGGGCTTCACACCGACCGGCGATGCGGCGAAGGACCGGTATCACCAGATTTCGCTCGGGCTAACGGGGGATGACGCGAAGAAGCGGATGGATGTACAGGTTCGCGACGGGTACTACATGGGGCAGTAAATCCGGTCATGCTGCAAGTACCCCCCCCCTGTATTTGCGCAAAGTCTTCAGACGAGAGACTTTAGGGCTGGACTTTAGCGGTGCAGGTCCGAGTTTGGCGTGAGCCAGAACGGGTCTCCGAAGGGCTATTTTGTCAAATTCGGTATCCTGCGAGGCCGCGTCTCAGAGGCCGGACCTTGGGGCACGCGGCTGTGGCTGGGCTGCGGCGGTGACGGGAGCCACAGTCTTAAAAGCGAAGTGTGGGGGCACCCGGCGCGGGCGTCTGTAGATCAGCCAAAGTACGTGGATGCGCCGGAGAAGGGTGCGGGCAGGAAGAGCTGGGAGGTGGGTTGTCTGCGGAAGAAGTGTCCGAGGTCGCTGCCGCGGAGGTGAAGAACGATAAGAGCCACGATGAAGATCAGGAGCATGACGGCGCAGGCTATGAGCACCACAGTAAGGAAGCTGGGTTTGTGGGGTGGGTGCTGCTCGAAGTGGCCGAATTGCTGTTCGAGGAATTCGGGAAGCTCCTCCTTCACGCGGGTGGAAAGAGGTTCCGAGTGGTGCTGCTGGTCGCTCATACAGGTTTAGATGCGAGGGACGGAGACGAAGTAAGGTGGAATCGGGAGCGGCTTTCGCGCATCATGGAAGGGACGTGGGAGTGGATGTGAAGGGAGCCAACAGGATGCATAGAAGATTCGCAGGAAATGGGATGCGGGCGATGGCTGCAGGCGTGGTGCTGGCGGCTGGGACGTGGATGACAGCGGTGCCGGTGGCGGCGGCGCAGGCGGGGCCGATTCCGCATGCGCACATTTTCCCGGACGTGGGAGCGGCGCGGGGCGACATCCAGGCGGCGCTCGAGAAGGCGCGCGCGGAGCACAAGCGCGTTCTGCTGGACTTCGGCGGCGACTGGTGCGGGGACTGCCAGGTGCTGAACTACTACATGCACCAGAGCCCGAACAAAGAACTGCTGGAGAAGTACTATGTGGTCGTTGACGTGAACATCGGGCACATCGACCAGAACATTGACATCGGTGACAAGTACGGTGTGGTGCTGAAGAAGGGTGTGCCGGCGTTGAGCGTGCTGCGTCCGAACGGAACGGTTGTGTATGCGCAGAAGAACGGGGAGTTCGAGAACATGCGGAACATGCAGAGCTCGGATTTGACCACGTTTCTCGAGGCGTGGAAGCCGCGCTAAATGACAGGGCACGCCGCGATGGATCGCGTGGTGGTCTCGCCGGCGCGGCGAGCGGCGCGGCTGGGCCGGTTGCTGCGGCGGACGCTTCTTTCGGCAGTGAATCATGACGCGTTCACGGTGGCGCAGGCCGCGGCGTATTCAGCGATGGTGGCGCTGTTTCCGGCGATGGTGGTGATTGCGGCGCTGGTGGCGCTGCTGCCGCCGTGGCTTCCGTTGAAGGTGCAGATGGCGGACTTCTTTATGCGGGTGCTGCCGGCGGATGTGAGTCCGCTGCTGGACTGGTACTTTGCGACGACGCACCACGCGTCGCAGACGGCGGGCGCGCTGTTGAGCTCAGGTGTGGTGAGTTTGCTGGGCGCGGGCAATGTGATGGCGACGCTGATGGAGGGGTTTCGGCGTGCGCACGATCTGCCGCTGCCGCGGGGAAGTTTCTGGTCGAGGCGCGGACGGGCGCTGGCGCTAGTGCCCCTGTCGCTGCTGCCGATGACGGCGACGAGCGCGCTGGTGGTATTTGGGCATATGCTGACGCACTCGGTGGCGGCGGCGATCCCGTCGTTCGCGAGGCCCGGTTTCTTCGCGGTGCTGGTGTTGGTGCGATGGACGCTGGCGCTGGGCACCAGCGTGGGAATTATTGCGGTGATCTATCACCTGGGGACGGACCTGAGCCGGCATGTGCGCGAGCAGCTGGAGCCGATGGTGCGGGAGCCGTGGGTGATTCTGCGGCCGGAGTGGACGTGGAGAGCAAGTTTGCCGGGAGCGGCGCTGGCGACAGCGCTGTGGTTTGCGTCGACGCTGTCGTTCGGGTTTTATGTGACGCGGTTTGCGAACTATGGGCGCGTGTATGGATCGCTGGGCGCGGCGATCGCGCTGATGGTGTGGCTGTACATAATTGCGCTGACGATTTTGATCGGCGCGGAGTTCAACGCGGTGTGGGCGGCGGAGCGACGCGATCCCGAGTCGGCTGCGGCGTTGTGGAAGTCGGCGCGCGCGCGCAGGCGGCATCCGGGTAGAATGGCTGACTGACCGGTTGGAGAGTTGCTTATGCAGGCTCTGACGCCTGAGGTGGAGAAGAGAGAGTTGATGGACGCCAGAGGATTTGGAGCGCGCGTGGACGACGCGCGCAGAGCAAAGATTGTCGCAACGCTGGGACCTGCATCGAGCACAGAAGAGACCTTCCGCGAACTGTTGCGCGCGGGTCTGGACGTGGCGCGGCTGAACTTTTCGCATGGATCGCACGAGCAGAAGGCCGAGCTGATTGCGATGGTGCGGAAGGTGGCGCGCGAAGAGGCGAAGCCGATCTGCATTCTGGGCGACTTGCAGGGGCCGAAGATTCGCACGAGAAGCCTTGTCGACCACAAGCCGGTGATGCTGGAGGCGGGCAAGCGGCTGACGATTACACCGGAGAAGGTTGAAGGCACGGCGGAGCGCGTGAGCACGGTGTTCACGACGCTGGCGGAAAATTTGGCGCCGGGGAACCGCATTCTGCTCTCGGACGGATTGATCGAGCTGCGCGTGGTGGAGCTGCGCGGCGCGGACGTGGTCGCGGAGATCATCAACGGCGGCATGCTGGGCGAGAAAAAGGGCATCAATCTGCCGGGCATTCCGGTGAAGGTGCCGTCGCTGACGGAGAAGGATGAAGAAGATTTGGAGTTTGCGCTGAAGCACGGCGTTGATACGATTGCGGTTTCGTTTGTGCAGACGGCGGACGATGTGCGCTATGTGAAGCGCAGGGTGGCGGCGCTGGGGTCGGAGGCGTGGGTGATTGCGAAGCTGGAGAAGCCGCAGGCGGTGGACCACCTGGACACCATCCTGGAGGCGGCGGACGCGATCATGGTGGCGCGCGGCGATCTGGGTGTGGAGGTTCCGCCGGAGAAGGTGCCGGCGATCCAGAAGCACATTATCCGCAGGGCGTCGGAGTACAGGAAGCCGGTGATTACGGCGACGCAGATGCTGGAGTCGATGATTGAGAATCCGAGGCCGACAAGAGCGGAAGCTTCCGATGTAGCGAACGCGATTTATGACGGCACGGATGCGGTGATGTTGAGCGCGGAGAGCGCGGCCGGGAAGTATCCGGTGGAGTCGGTGCAGATGATGGCGAAGATTGTGGCGGAGACGGAGAGCCAGATGCGTCTGCTGCCGCGGCCGGCGGCGCTGGTGAGCCATCGCAAGTCGCTGAATATTCCGGAGACGATCTGCGAGTGCATGGCGCACTCGGCGCAGGATTTGGATTTGGCGGCGATCGCGATCTTCACAGAGACGGGAAATACGGCGAGGCTGCTTTCGAAGTACAGGCCGGATGCGCCGATCTATGCGATGAGCCCGTTTGAGGAAGTGGTGAACCGTTGCATGTTGCTGTGGGGGACGTTTCCGGTGCAGTGCGAGCGGTTTCGGGATACGGATAAGCTCGTTGGCATGGCGGAGGACATGCTGGAGCAGGGCGGGTTCGTGCGCGCGAAGGATGTGGTGGGAATTGTTGCGGGGACGGCGACGCGGACGGGGGCGACGAATTTTATGAGGCTCCACTTGATCGGCGACAGATAGTTCATGGGACGGATTCGAGTTCTTTCGGACCAGGTGGCGAACCAAATTGCTGCCGGTGAGGTGGTGGAGCGTCCTGCGTCGGTGGTGAAGGAGCTGCTGGAAAACTCGTTGGATGCGGGGGCGACGCGGATTCGGCTGGAGGTTGAGGCCGGCGGGCGAAAGCTGATTCGGATTGTTGACAACGGACATGGGATGGGGCGCGATGATGCGCTGCTGGCATTCGAGCGGCATGCGACATCGAAGCTGCGGTCGAGTGACGATCTGCTGAGCATTGCGACGCTGGGGTTTCGCGGCGAGGCGCTGCCGTCGATTGCGAGCGTGGCGCGGGTGACGCTGGAGACGAGGGCGGCAGAGGATGCGGTGGGGACGCAGCTCGAGATTGCGGGCGGGAATTTGTTGCGCGTGGAGGATGCGGGGCTGCCGGCAGGGACGACGATCGCAGTGCGGGATCTCTTCTTCAATACGCCGGCGCGACGGAAGTTTTTGCGCAGCGAGCAGACGGAGCTGGGGCATGTGGCGGCTCTGGTGACGCACTATGCGCTGGCCCATCCGACGAAGCATTTCGAGCTGCATACGTCGACGCAGGCGCTGGTGATGGCACCGGCGGTGGCGAATGTGGGCGAGCGGCTGTTTCAGATCTTTGGGCGCGAGACGTTCGAGAGCCTGATTCCGGTGGCGGCGGAGATTGATTTTGCGCGCGCAGGGCTGCCGGAGCCTCCGCCATGGAAACGGGCGGAGGATTGGGAGCCGCCGGAGCCGGGGTTTTTGCGGATGAGCGGGTTCGTGTCGAAGCCGGAGCTGCAGAAGCTGAACCGGAATTCGATTTATGTGTTTGCGAATGGGCGGTTGATTCGCGACCGGCTGGTACTGCATGCGCTGACGGAGGCGTACAGGAACATCATTCCGCCGACGTCGTTTCCGGTGGTGCTGCTGTTTCTGGAGATGCCTCCGCAGGAGATCGATGTGAATGTGCATCCGGCCAAGACGGAGGTGCGGTTCCGGCAGGGAGCGTTTGTGCATGATTTCGTGCGGGACTCGGTGCGGACAGCGCTGATGCAGGCGAGGCCGGCAGCGAGTTTTTTTCAGGCGTTGCATGCGGCTCCGACGGCGAGCGAGTCGTTGACGGTGGATGTCAGTCCGTTGCCGGGAGTGGAGCAGGCGGTGTTTGGACCGCGTGACGGTGAACTGGTTACGCAGAGCGAAGGCGTAATTGAGCCGGGAGATGTTGCCAGTTTTGAGTTGAGGGAGCGGAGCGTGGCGCCTTCGCCGGGGCGGCTGGGGTTTGAAGGTGCGGGGATGGCGGTAGGGTATGTGGATTCTGGGAACCCACCCGTGAACGATGAGGCCGTTCATGGATGGGGCACCCAGAATAAGGGTGAACAGCGGCCGACGCTGAATTCTCTGGCGACGCTGAAGCCGCTGGGGCAGTTACGGGATTCGTTCATCCTGGCGGTGAACGAGGAAGGGTTGTGGATCATCGATCAGCATGTGGCGCATGAGCGCGTGCTGTTTGAGAAGATTCTGCGCGAGCGCGAGGTGGAGCGGGTTCAGCGGCAGCGGTTGCTGATGCCTGTGCTGGTGGAGTTGCTGCCGGAGCAGATGGTGACGTTTGCGGAGATTGCGGAAGAGCTGGAGCGGAACGGATTTGAGGCGGAGCCCTTCGGGCGAAGGACGCTGGCGATCAAGGCGGCGCCGGTTGGGCTGGAGGGGAAAGAGCTCGAGCGGATGCTGGAAGAGGTGCTGGGCGTCACGGAAAAGACGGCGCAGGTGGAGAATGAAGAGCTGCGGCGGACGCGGATTGCAGCCTCGATTGCCTGTCATGCGGCGATCAAGGTGAATATGCCGCTGGAGGCGGCGAAGATCGACTGGCTGCTGCGTGAACTGGCGAAAACCGAGTACCCGACGAACTGTCCCCATGGGCGGCCGATCGCGTTGCGGTATTCTTTGAAGGAGATACAGCGCGCGTTTCAGCGGATCTGACGGCGCGCTTCTGAGTGGTTTGATGAGATTTTCGAGGACCTCCGCCGCGTGCGGAGGTTGATGTTGTAGGGCCGATGTGAGGCCACATGACGCGGCGCGGTTCACAGGAAGACGCGCTGCAGCCGCGGAGTCGATCCGCAGTCTGAGAGATTTGTTTTGAGTTCAACACCGCAGTTCAACGGGGAGCAGTTAGCCGCCGCGCGCAAGGTGCGATGGCATCAGGAAGGCGACGCGCTGCTGACGCTGGAAGCGGCGCGCGAGTGGGTGAGTGAGCTGGGGCTGGTGCTGTTCGCGCCGCGAGCGCATCAGCTGCCGACAGCCGCGCCGTCACTGGTGGAGGCGACGCTGGGACGGGCAGTGAATGCGCCGAGCGCGGCGGAGTCTGAGACGGCACGCAGCCTGGTGGGACGCATGGTCACAGAAGGAGCGGCGCTGCCGCTGAATCTGCTGGGCGGCCCGGGCGATGTACCGGACTTTGTGGCGTCGGCGCAGGTGTTCAGCTATGTATTTACGCTGCGCGGCGACAAGGCGTGGAAGCAGGCGCCGGCGACTTCAGGCTCGCTGAAGGTCTCGCTGCTGGCGGCGAAGGTGTACGAGACGCTGGCGCAGGGCAACGCGATGACGGCGGCGGAGCTGGCGTCGGAGTTGGGACGTGAGGTGACGGAGACCGCGATTGTGCGCGCTCTGGTGGAGCTGTGGGCGCAGTTGCGGGTGATTCCGCTGTTGCAGCCGGACGCGGCAGGCGCCAAGAGTTCCGGCGCAATGTGGGAGCTGACGTCGCGGCGGTTCACGAAGCAGATGAAGGCGGGAGCGAATGCGGGGCAGCCGACGGCGTTGTCGGCGCTGATCTCGCTGTATCTGGCGCAGGCGCTGGCGGCGACGGAGGAAGAGGTCGAGACGTTTCTTTCGCCGCTGGTGGCGCGGTCGAAGGTGCGCGATGTGCTGCATGGGTTGCGGGCAGCGCGGCAGTTGGAGAGCGTGGTGCTCGAAGGCAAGACGCTGTTGTATGTGCCGGGAGCGCTGCCGGAGTTTCCGGAGATTGCAGCGACAGAGCCGGAGAAGGAAGCGAACGCGCCGCAGGCAGGGGCCGTTCCAAGCGAGCCGCCGCGCGAGAGGATTCGGCGATTTGACCAGCCACGCGCAGTGCGTGAGGAACGCAAAGGCGCGCCGCGACGGGAACGCGGGGAGCGTCCATTTCGAGGGGATCGCGACCGGCCATCGAAGCCGTTGGGCGAGAGGCCGTCGAAGCCGTTTGATGGCAAGCGGGAGAGGCCGAAGCGGGAAGGCGGTGGTTTCAGCGATCGCGAGCGGCGGCCGTTTCAGCGGGATCGGGCGCAGGGTGAGCGGAAGAGCTTCACGAGACCGTGGGATGAGCAGCGCACGACTGGCGAGCGTAAGGAAGGGCGTGAGCGTCCTGTGCGTTTTGAGCGCGAGAGACCACGGCGCGATGGAGAGACCCGGCCGCCTCGTGAGAAGCGAGAGTTTCGAGCGGGTCCGCGAAGTTCCGGACCGCGACAGGGCGGGGCGGAGCGCGGGGAACGCACGCAGCGTCCGTTTCGTGCTCGAGCTGAGGGTGAACGGCCGTTTCGACCGAGACGCGAGGGGGATCGTCCCGCTGGAAAGCGGCGTGAAGGCGAACGTCCATTTCGTCCGCGGACTGAGGCAGAACGTTCCTCTCGACCTCGGCGTGAAAGCGAGCGTCCGTTTCGTCCGCGGCGCGAGGGTGGCGCAGAGTCTGCGGAGCGGCCGTCGCGCAAGCCATTCGTGCCGCGCAAGGAAGGCGCACGGGAAAACCGGGGCGAACGCGGGCGCGGGGAAAAGCCGGCCGGCAAACCGTATTTTGGCGAGAAGCGTTTTGGCGAGAAGCGGAAGTTCGGTGATACAAAGTTTGGCGACAAGAAGAGGTTTGCGGGGAAGCCGGGCAAGCCTAAGTTTGGCGGGAAGTCCGGCGGCAATCGCGGCGTGCGGAAGGGCAAGAGCAAGCCGAGGCGCGAGCCGGAGGAGTAGCTGCCCAGCATGAATGAGACAGCGGCGATGAAGGTGGCGCGGGAGCGTCCGGTGATCGCGATTGACGGGCCTGCAGGGGCGGGGAAGAGCACGCTGGCGGCGCACCTGGCGCGCCGGTTCGGTTATTTGAATCTGGAGACAGGAGCAATGTACCGCGCACTGGCGCTGAAGGCGATTGAACGGGATCTGCCGTTCGATGACGAGGCCGCGCTGATGGATTTGGCGGAGTACACGCGCGTGACTTTGGAGCCTCAGGCGGAGGGTAACCGGGTTTTTCTGGATGGCGTGGATGTCTCGCGGAGGGTTCGGGATCAGGATGTGACGGAGGCGGCGTCGAGGGTGTCCGTGCACCCCAAGCTGCGGGCGTGGATGGTGACGCAGCAGCGGAAGATGGGGGAAAAGGGTGGGGTGGTGATGGAGGGCCGGGACATTGGGACGGCCGTGTTTCCGGACGCCGAGGTGAAGATCTTTCTGGATGCGGCGCCGGAAGTGCGCGGTAATCGGCGCTACAGGCAGCGGGCGCCGGAGCAGATGAAGGTTACCGAAGAGTCTGTACTGCGGGAGCTGCGAGAGCGGGACGCGCGGGACCGGAACCGGGCGGAGTCGCCGTTGCGGCCTGCGGCGGACGCGGTGGTGCTGGATTCGACGGCGATGACGCTGGAAGAGGTGCTGGGACAGGCGGAAACGATCGTCCGGGAGCACGTGGAGGCGGGTAAGTTGCACTAAATACAGTGCAAAACAGCCACCTGCGAAATTTTTCGTGGAAAAATTGTCCGCCGTGCTACCATTCTCCCATCGTTTGAAACAGATTGGTTTTCCGCAGGTTTCAACCGGCCGAAGCCCCGATTTGGATTCAGCGTCAAAGTCACACAATACGAAGGATTTGCGAGACATGGAACAGGGAACGGTGAAGTGGTTCAACGACGCCAAGGGTTTTGGCTTCATCAGTAGGCAGAATGGCGAAGACGTTTTCGTCCACTATTCGGCGATCAACACGAACGGCTTCAAAAGCCTCCAGGAAGGCCAAGCCGTTCAGTTCAACGTAGTCAAAGGGCCCAAGGGCTGGCAGGCGTCTGACGTTCAGCCGCTGTAGTCATCGATCAGCTCGTACCCGCACGATTTCAACCATTTGAGGCCTTGCAGGACGCTAAGAGATGAGCACAGGGACAGCCATTGGCTGTCCCTGTGCTGTTTGTGGTGTGGCTTCTATCAAAGGTGGGGTGCTGGACTGCCGCGTGGGGGCGCCGTTTGGTTTGGGGCTGGCGGAGTGGATGGCGGTTGGCCGGATGGTTCGAGTACCTGCGTGCCGGGCAGGATGGTGACGGAAGTTTCCAGTTTGCGGTAGTCGGTGAAGGTGTCGCGGAGGTTGCCGTCGATGCCCTTGACGAGCAGGAAACGGCCGTCGATGTGTGCGGTGGTTTGAGCGGGAAACCAGATCTCGCCGTTGACGGGTTCGAAGGTGGAGTCGAACCAGCTTCCTTTTTTGATGTTGATGAGCAGGCCGCCGGCGACGTGGAAGTCCTGGTCGAGCGCGCCGGAGAAGCGGAGGATGGCGTCGTCGCGTTCGTCGATCCATAGAGTGCCGGCGAGGCGGCGCATGATCTCCTCGCCGAGGGTGTCAGCCTTGGCGCCGGGATTGCCTTTGTAATCGAAGACGATGGTGGGGCGGCCGTTGATGGTCTGGCGGCGCGGATTGGAGAAGGTCGCCATCTTGAGCAAACCGGAGGCGCTGAGCTGCACGTTGTTCTTGTCTGAGTTTTGGTCGTGCGATTTGAGTTTTGTAACAAGCTTGTCGACCCGCTGCTGCTCTTTCTTTGCGTCCGCGGGCGAGAGCGGCTTGCCATCGCGCGCGATGTGCTGAAAGATCTCCGTGTTCTCGACGTAGAAGGCCTGATACTGGTCGGTGTGTGTCTTCTTGCTTCCGTTGGCGGAGAACTCGTCGGCGGTTTGAGTGACGGTGCAGATGTATTTCTTGCGAAGGTTCTCGAGTGCGATGGAGCGCGCGTGGACGCGATCGATCAGGGTGCGGACGTCCGGCAACGGAGCAGAGGGTGAGGATGCGGTGGTCTGAGGCGACGCCTGCGGCGCGGATGTCTGTTGCGACGGCGTCTTTTGCGCAGGGGCCGAAAGGCAGATGAGACAAACGGCCGCAGCGAGAACCCGAGGAGACATAGGCGTCGACTTCTATTTTAGGAACTGATTTTACGAACAAGGCGGCTGGTCACCGCCGCCGGAAGAGCGTTTGCTACGCCAGCGACGGCGGAGCCAGTGGACGCCGCCGAAGCCGAGACCACCGGCGAGTGTCATGATGAGCGCGCCGACGACCGCGAGCGCGACGAGCACGACGATGAGCAGGGAGAAGCCGGCGATCAGAGCAGAGGCCGCGGCCTGGAGGATCGCGTGGATCACTGCGATGATTGCGTGGAGAAGGATCACCTGGCGATAGGACGCTGAAATTCAAGGTAGCGCGGCTCCGGGAAACTGGCACTCATTCCTCCGGGTCAGGCGAGGCGGTCACGGCGAGGCCAAGTTGCTGGAGCCAGCGTTCGGTGGCGGCGAGGACGTCGGCGGCGGAGCGTGATGTGTGGATGAGATCCGCCGACTCGGGCGTGGCAAAGCGAAGCGCGAAGCAGAGTTGAGGGCGGTAGGTGCAGGAGGCGAGATCGGCGATGCTGAGCGTCGTCGGCGTGCAGAGGATGGTGTGGGGCGGCGCCATACGATCGAGCATGGAGAAGATTTCGAGCTTGGACTCGAGCTCGTCGGGAACGAAGTCGATGGCGAGATCGGCGTCGCGCACGGCGTCTTCGACGGTCGAGGCAAGGCGGAGTGTGCCGGCGTGGCCGTCGTCCGATCCGATACGTGACGATGAAGCCGTCTCGGATGGGTCACCCGGACTCGTGATCCATTGCTTGGCGTGGCGCAGGCGCGAGGGCATGACGTCTTCGAGGGTGACTTGAAAGCCGGAGCGCACGCAGCGTGCGGCGAAGTCGAGCCCCGCGCTGCCGGCGCCGATGACTGCGACGCGGCGCAGCTCGCGGGGTGTGTGCATGGGCGGACTACTTGGCGGAGAAAGCGGCGACGACGGATTCGTAGCTGGGCTCGGCGTGGCTGATGTGATCCAGGACGCGGGCGCGCTCTTCCTCCGACAGCACGGGCAGCACAGAGAGGATGCGGCGCAGGGTCACCGAGATATCGTCAACGTAGTTCATGGTGCGGATGGCTTCGCCGGAAAGTGGCACTCGAAGATCTCCTCAATGGTCTGGTGTTAGTTTACGCGCTTGAGGGATGTGGATGCGCTAGCGCGTGGCGCCTTCCTGGATGCGAAGGGCGGCTGAGTCGGTCGGACTGCCGGCGGAGTCGCCTTCGATGGGTTTTTCGTAGCCGTCGCGGTCGGACATCTCGGTGATGGCGCAGAGGCGCGCGGAGAATCCGGGCTTGAGGTCGTCGAGTCCGAAGCGCCAGGCCCAGTTGCCGTCGGCGGCGGCGGGACGGTTCATGCGGGCGTCGCTGCCGAGCTCGAGGACATCCTGCAAGGGATAGATGGCGATGTTGGCGACGGAGTCGGCTGCGGCGCGGATCATGGCCCAGACGATCTCGCGGTCGTTGTTCTTGTCGACCGGGCCGAGATAGGTTTCGATGTTGGCGCGTTCGTCGGGGCGAGTGTCCGAGCGCCACCAGCCAAGGGTGGTGTTGTTGTCGTGTGTGCCCGTGTAGACGACGGTGTTGGTTACGTAACGATGCGGAAGGTAGGTGTGGCCGCCACGTTCGGCAAAACCGAACTGCAGAATGCGCATCCCGGGCATGCCGAAGTACTCGCGCAGCTCGTCGACTTCGGGAGTGATGAGACCGAGGTCTTCGGCGACGAAGGGAAGATCGCCGAAGATTTCCTTGAGGCGATTGAACAGCGCGTGGCCGGGCGCTTTCACCCAGTGGCCGTTCATCGCGGTCTCTTCGTCGGCGGCAATGGACCAGAAGGCTTCGAAGCCGCGGAAGTGATCAAGGCGAATCATGTCATAGAGCGCGAGGGAGCGGCGGATACGCGCGATCCACCAGTCGAAGCCACTTTCCTGCAGAACCGACCACCTGTAGAGCGGATTGCCCCAGCGCTGTCCCGTGGCGGAGAAGTAGTCGGGCGGAACGCCGGAGACGCGTGTGGGTTTGCGCTGATCGTCGAGTTCGAAGATCTCGGGATGGGTCCAGACGTCGGCGGAGTCGTAGCTGACGAAGATGGCGACGTCGCCGAGGATTTTGATCTTGCGTTCCGCGCAATAGGAGCGCAGCGAAGACCACTGCTCGGAGAAGAAGAATTGAATGACCTGCTCGATGGCAACATCCCGGCCAGATTCGTTCAGGACGGAGGTCATGGCATCGGGGTGGCGGAAGGCGTATTCGACGGGCCAGTCGATCCAGCCGGAGTAATTGAAGCGGCGGCGGAGTACGGCGAAGATGGCCCAGTCGGTGAGCCAGGAGATGTTCTCCTGCGAGAAGCGCTGAAAGCGGGCGCGCTCTTCGTCGGTGGCGCGATCGAGGAAGTTGGAAGCGGCTTCTTCGACGATCGGGCGCTTGGCTTCAAAGGCGCGCTCGAAGTTGCACGCACCGTTGTGGCCGGGAAGGCCGCGGATGCGTTCCGGTGTCAGCCAGCCGGCGTCGACGAGGCGCTCGAGCGAGATGAGCAGAGGATTGCCGGCGAAGGCGGACAGCGCGGAGTACGGGGAGCTTCCGTAACCGGTAGGGTTGAGCGGAAGCACCTGCCAAAGGCGCTGCTTGCCGGCGGCGAGGAAGTCGACGAAGGCGTAGGCGGCAGGCCCGAGGTCGCCGACGCCGCCGTAGGAGGGGAGCGATGTGACGTGCAGCAGTACGCCGGAGATCCGCTCAGACATCATCGCGTGCTCTCACTCCTTTGCTCCTGAAGCGTAGGACGGTGAGAGCCGCGGGGCGGGATGCCGAAGCAGGATCTGTGCACGGTGGCTTACGGAAGGCCGGCTGACTTCTGGCGGCTGTAGATAACGGCGCCTTCCTGCAGGAAGCGCTGCATGACGGAGCCGGCGAAGACGCCGAAGGCCTCCTGGCGCTGCTGATCGAGAAGCTTTTCACGCGTCGCGGGAAGATTTTGAGCAAGGTCCTGGGCGGTGGGCTCCTGCTTGTCCACGATCTGCGCGACCGAGCCGTTGGGCCCTTCATTGATGGGACCCGAGATACCGCCCTTGGGCAGCGAAAAGAGCACAGAGGCATCGCCGCTCATGGAGCCGAGATCGGGAACCTGCGCATCGCGGCCGACGAAGTCGCTGGTCTTCATCGGAATCTTCATCTCGGCGGCTGCCTTGGCGAGGTCGTTGAGCACCTTGGCACGGTCAGAGAGCTTGATGAGCTGGGCGTTGAGCAGCTCCGGCGCCTGCTGCTGGCGATAATCGTCGAGCACGTGCGGCTTCCAGGTAGCGAAGTCGGGGGCGTGAGCGGGCTTGATATCGAGCACCTGGAAGATGGCATAGCCTTCGCCGGTGGAGGCGCTCTGCGGTGCTGCATCTTTGGGCGCGCTGAAGGCGGCGGTCAGAAGGGCGGAGGAGTCAGGCAGAGTGGAGATGACGCCGTTCTGGCCGATGTAATCGGTGGTGACGACGTGCAGGTTATGCGCCTGGGCGGTCTTTTCGAGGCCGTCCTTCTTTGCCTCGGCGACGAGCTGATTGGCGTAGTTCTGCGCAGCTGACGCGGCCTTCTGGCTTTCGAGCGCGGCAACAATGGAGTCATGAACCTCGGAGAGCGGCTTAGTGTGCGCGGTCTCCTTCGCTTCAAGCTGAATGATGTGATAGCCGAACTGCGAGCGCACCAGGCCGGAGGTCTGTCCGGGGTTGAGCGCCATCGCCGCCTTGGCGTAGGCCGGATCAAGGTTGGAGGTGGGCATCATGGGAAGCTCGCCGCCCTGGTCTTTAGAGCCGGGATCGTCGGAGTACTTCTTGGCGAGGTCGGCGAACTTGGCGCCGGACTGAAGCTGCTTGAGGATGTCCTCGGCTTTGGCTTTCGCCGCGTTTTCGGCAGCGGCGTTGGCGCCTTTGGCGACAGCGATGAGGATGTGGCGCGTCTTTACCTCTTCGGGAACCTTGAACTGATCCTGATTGGCGTTGTAGTAGGCCTGGATCTCAGCGTCGGTGACCTGCGGACGGCCGCCGGGAAGGCTGGCGTCGTCGAAGGCGATGAACTGGATCTTGCGAGTCTCGGGAATCGCGTTGGCGTAGCGAGCGGCGTTCTGTTTGAAGAAGGCCTGAAGCTGGGCGTCGGTCGGATTGATGGTCTTGGCGATGTCGTCGGCGGAGATGACGGCGTAGTTGAACTTGATCTTCTCGCCCTGCTGCATGTACGCGGCGCGGACGGCGCTGTCGGACACGGTGACACCACCGGTCACGAGAGCCTGCAGGCGCTGCAGCTCGAGATCCTGCTTGACCTCGTCCTGAAACTGCGCAATGCCGAGGCCGAAGAACTGCTGGACGAAGGCCATGTATCGGTCGTCGCCGATGTACTGGCCGTTGGGGTAAAGATAGGTCGAAAGCGGACCGGTTTGAAGCTCGTGGCGCAGATCGTCATCGGAGACCTGGAGGCCGAGGCTGTCGGCAACGCGCACCAGTACGGCGCGCTCCACCTGCTGCTGACCGACGCGGCTGATGAGGAAGGGCTTCGCGTAGTCGGGCAGATGCTGCTGCTGCATCTGGCGCTCGGTGAGCTGCTGGACGTCCTGCATGGAGATTTCGGTGTTGCTGCCGAAGATCTTTCCCCACAGACCGGGAGAGCGAACGGTGGCGAACAGGGCAGTGTTGTTCGCGGCGCTGTCGTCATTGAAGATGCCGGGCACCAGAGTGATGACCATGGTGACGATGGCGGCAGCGATGATGAGACCGAAGATGATCTTGGTGGCTTTGTTGTCCTGCTGAAAGAGACGGATCATGCCTGGTTGACGACCTTCACTTCACAACGAGCCGTGGGCCGGTCTCGTATCGCCCGGGATTTGCGCAGGGCCTGAGGCGTCTCGCGCGGAGACGGACCACACCTGCTTGCAGGGGCTTCAGTCGAGTATAAATCACTGCACAGCACGAGCTTTGGCAGAGTCCGGGGCAGAAAGAAGAGGCTGCGACGTTCGCAGCCTCTGGTGTTGCAGAGGGGTGGGATGCTACGCGTTCTAGTAAGGAGCGTAGTAGTAGCCGTAATACGGGCTGTAGTAGCGGCGCATCCGGGGCTGGGGCGGCTGATTGGGACCGGCAGCGTAGGCGAGGCGGGCCATCTCCTGCTCGGAGACGGTCTTGACCACGGCGGGCTGGGCCAGCTGGAAGGTGATGACCGCTTCAGGCGGAATGATGACGCGGCCTCCGGGCGAGGATGCCGATCCGGCGACGCCGACCGCACCACCCGCCGCAGCGCCGATGGCTGCTCCCGCTCCGCCGCCGGCGATTCCGCCGAAGATGGCGCCGAGTGCGCCAAGGCCGAGCGCGCTGTTTACGGTCGTGGCGGACTTGTCGCGACCCTCACGCTGCCAGAGTTCGGTGTTCAGCGGATAGGTGATGCCGCCGAGCGTGACGCTGTTGATGGCAAGGCTCAACTCTCCATGACCGCTAAGGGCTTTCGCCTTCTTGGCGTCCACCACGGTTCCCTGAATCTGGGCGCCGCGCGGGATGGCGACCTGGCCGTCGGCGGGTACGTCGTTGAGGACTGTGCCGTCGAACGGAGTGCCGGGCTTGAGGTGGTTGGAGTCAAGGCCGCGGTTGATGCGGATGCGAAGCATGGCACCCGCCGGAATGGTGACCTGAACGCCGGCAACCTGACCGCCCGGAGGATTGTAGGCCTGCTGCGGTCCGTTATAGAGAGGGCGCCGCGCCGGAGGACCGTAGGGCTGAGGCTGCGTTTGATCGGGATACTGGCCTTGTGCGGGATACTGCCCCTGTTGGGGATACTGGCCTTGTTCGGGGTATTGGCCCTGGGGTGGACCATAACCGCCGGGATACTGTTGATTCGGTTGAGCCGTCTGAGGGGGACCGTAAGGCTGTTGTTGAGGAGCCTGTTCTTGCGGCGGCCCGTAGCCGCCCGGGTACTGCTGGTTCGCGTCGGCCGGCGGGGGCGCGGGCTGCTGGCCGTTGTCCGGCGGATATTGGCCGGGCTGCTGGTCCTGACCAGGCGCGGGAGGCTGCGTGTTATCAGCCTGCTGCGGGGGTGCGGGCGCGTAGCTGCCGTCAGATTGCAGCTGGCCGTTCGGGGGCGGCGGGGCACTTTGGTTGGAGGCCTGGTCGGCCGGGGCGGGAGTGTCGCCGAGCGACAACTCATCCACAACCTTTTTGACTCCGGCAGCGCGCGCGACCAGATCTTCTGCCTTGGTGCGCATGGCATCGTCCTGCACGTTGCCGGTGAGGGTCACGGTGCCGTAGACCGTTGCAGACTGAATGTTCTGGGTGGAAAGCTCGGGCGCGGAGGCCAGCGCACGAAGCACGTTCGCTTCAATCTGTGCGTCGGACATCGCCGGCTGATTCTGGGCAACGGCCGATGTGGCGAAGGCCAGGCTGCACCCTAATATTGTGTAACCAACTTTGGAAAAGCCCTTGCGGCTCATAGTCGATTCTGCTCCTGATCCGGGGTGGTTGCGGGCGCTCAGATACAGGTTCGCGCCACGGACAATCATCCATCAGTGAAGACGCGGTTTCCGGCAAAAAGTTCCGCGGGTTTCAGCATCCGGCAACCCGTCAAATCTTCTTCCTTCCTATGAGATTCCAAGCGGCGATGGAGCGTTTGACCCATTCTGCGCGGGGTGGCATCATAGAGATGCGGGGTGGAGCAGCCCGGTAGCTCGTTGGGCTCATAACCCAAAGGTCGCAGGTTCAAATCCTGCCCCCGCAACCATTTAGTTAGCAAAAACGCCCCCAAGATACCCCACTTAACCGCAATGCTGTGCGGAGTGGGGTTTTCTATTGCGGTTGCGAAGTTCCTTCCTTCAGGGCTATGCGCTTCTCAGGGCTTCAGCAACATAAAGTATCGAGGCAGGGGCGAAATCGCATCTTGCAAAGAGACTTGACGGTTAAGTGGCCTCAATTTGTTGGGGTTTCTGTGTGCCTTCCAATTGCCTGAAGAGCCAGACGCGGGCAAGTGACCAGTCCCGCTTCACAGAGCGTGAGGAGATTTTCATAACCGACGCAATCTGCTCGATGGAAAGGCCGCCAAAGTAACGCAACTCAACGATCCTGGCCTGCCGGGCGTTGTGCTTCTCCAGCCGATTCAATGCGTCGTCGAGCTGTTCAATCTGCTCCAGTTTCTCCGGGGTGATGACCAGCTCCTCTCTCAACTCAACCTTCTGCAAACCCCCTCCGCGCTGCTGCGCTCTATGCGCGCGCGCATAATCCACCAGGATGTTTCGCATCGTCGTGGCGGCAACTGCCATGAAATGATCGCGACTGTTCCAATCCGTGTCATCGTGGGCAAGCCGCAGATAGGCCTCGTTGATCAAAGCAGTTGCCTGCAGGGTGTGATCGGGGCGCTCGCGCCGCATATAGGAACGGGCCAGGCGGTGGAGTTCGGTGTAGACGAGGGGAAGCAGATCTTCGGCCGCATGCTGATCGCCGTGGGCCATGGCCTTGAGAAGTTGCGTCACCTGGCCCTTCTGGCTTTCCATAGGTCTGCCTCGAGAAGCGTTGTGCTATTATCAACGGTCGCCTCCAATCGCGCAGCAGAATAACGGCTCGGGTTCTCATCCGGCTTCCGTCCAGCGAGTCTTTTTGTGAGCCTTTTCGGTAACCCACAATGGCAGAACAAGAGCAATCGGCAGAACAGATATTCGGCGCCGCATTGGAACTGCCTCCTGAGCAGCGTTCCGCCTACCTGCTGCGCGCATGCCGAGAGGCTCCTGAGCTGCGCACGCTGATTGAGCAGCTGATCGTCGACTACAGCCGCATGGGCAGCTTTCTGGATAGCGTTGCTGTCCGCGGGCCGGGGACAGAGGATGGCTCTTCTACAGCGCCCTCAATTAATACTGGCCTTCCGGTTGGGGCTTCGCTTGGTCGTTACACGATTCTTGAGCCACTTGGCTCCGGCGGAATGGGTACGGTCTATCGCGCCCGCGATGAGAAGCTGGAGCGCGAGGTCGCCATCAAGATTCTTTCGCCCGGCGTCCTGAGCAATGAGGAGATGAGGCGGCGCTTCCGTCGCGAGGCCCTCGCGCTCGCAAAACTTGCGCACTCTCACATCGCGGCGATCTACGACGTCAGCGAACAGGACGGGATCGACTTCATTGTGATGGAGTGCGTGCCGGGCCAGACCTTGGCCGCTGCGCTGCGATCAGGGCCGCTCTCGATCAAAGACGCCACCGCTGTCGCGCTGCAGATCGCTCAGGCACTCGAAGAAGCGCATGAGCGCGGCGTCATTCACCGCGACCTTAAGCCGGCAAACGTGATCATCACTCCGAAACGGCAGGTCAAGGTTCTCGATTTCGGCATCGCCAAGCTGCTCGCACAGCAATCCGGCGATGCGACGGCGTCGATGGAAACGGCTCTGCTCGCCGGCACGCCACTTTATATGTCGCCGGAGCAGGCTGAAGGTCGCGTCGTCGATGCCCGCACAGATCTCTGGAGCTTGGGCGTTCTCTATTTTGAGGCGATCACCGGACAGAGCCCCTTTAGCGCCGCGGGCACCATCGCCATCTTGAACCGCATCGTTCACGATGCGCCGACGCCCCTTCACGCGCTGCGCCCGGATGCAGGCGCGGAAGCGGAAAGAATCGTCGCGCGTGCTCTCGAGAAGGACCCTGCGAAGCGATATCAGACGGCTGCGGAAATGGCCGAGGACTTGTCTGTTCTGCTCGCTTCGTTCAGTGCCACGAGCCTCATCGTGCAAGCGCCTCCGCGGTCGCGGGCCGGTTTCATCGCGGCGGCATGCGCTCTGCTGCTGTTGCTGGCCGGTGTGGGCACGTGGTTCTACCATCGCGCCACTATGCAACGGTGGGCCAGCGAAGATGCCGTTCCACAGATCCAAGCGTTGCTCTCCAAAAAACAGCCGCTGGCCGCGTTTCAGATTTTGCGAAAGGCGCGACGTTATCTTCCCGACGATGCTCAGCTGAAGAAACTTGCGGACGACAATGTGACCACAGTCTCCGTCGACTCCTCGCCACCGCACGCCGATGTCGCCATCCAGGATTACGCGATGCCCGGCGGCCAATGGTACAGCCTGGGCACGACACCGCTGAAATCTGTCCAGATTCCCGACGGATACTTTCGCTGGAAGGTCTCGAAATCCGGTATCGGATCATTGCTTTCCGCTCCTATGACGACCAAGGAGATGAGCTTCGATCTCGACGCTCAAAAGAGTGCACCCGCCGGAATGGTCTATGCACCGGGCGGCAGATGGATCGACTACGTCGGATTCGTCGGTTGGCAGGGTCCTTTCCAGATGCCTCCCTATTATGTGGACCGCGATGAGGTAACGAACCGCGATTACCAGGCGTTTGTCGATGCGGGAGGCTATCGCGATCAGAAGTTCTGGCCTGCGTTCCTCAAGGATGGCAAAACGATCTCCTTTGATGAGGGGATGTCGCAATTTCGCGACGCCACGGGACGTCCCGGGCCTTCGACGTGGACCGCGGGTCACTACCCCGACGGTTCCGGCGATTTCCCGGTTACGGGGGTGAGCTGGTTTGAAGCCAGTGCTTACGCTGCGTGGGCAGGGAAGAGTCTTCCAGTCCTGGCGCAATGGAAACAGATTGCGCCCTCCGACATAACTGCTGCAGTGGTGCAGGTAAGTAATATCGCAGGCCATTCCCTGGCGCCGGTCGAACGCTTCAACAGCCTCGGTCCTCTGGGCACGTACGATGCAGCGGGCAATGCGAGGGAGTGGGCGGCGAACGTTGTGGACGGCAATCTCCGTTTCATCCTTGGAGGGTCGTGGCGATCGCCAAACTATCTCTACTATGACCCGGAGGCCGCCTCACCGTGGGACCGCTCCGATACGAACGGTTTCCGCTGCGTCCGCAATCTGAAACCGTTGCCGGAAGCGAGTACGGCCGTGGTTCATCGTCTGCTTCGCGATTTCACGCACTTTAAGCCCGCGCCTGACAGCGTCTTTAGCGCCTACAAGGTCCTTTACGATTACCCTTCCACGTCGCTCGATGCGGTTTCCGAAGGTGTTGTTCGCGAGACCGATGATTGGCGAGAAGAAAAGGTGGACTACAACACCGGCTACCGGGGCGAACGTATGTCGGCTTTCCTCTTTCTCCCGAAGCGTGTGCGGCCACCGTTCCAAACGGTTGTGTTCTTCCCCAGTGCGCGCGTGCTTGTGTATAGCAGCAGCTCAAATGGTCGTGAGCTCGGCGATCTTCAGTTTTTCGACTACATCCTCCAGAGCGGACGTGCCGTGATGTATCCGATCTACGAGGATACTTACGATCGCAAAGTGCGCTATTACTTTCCGGCCGCTTCGCAAAGTATTCAGCTCACCACAGATCAGTACAAGGACATGGCTCGCTCGATCGACTACCTGGATACTCGTCCTGACATCGACCACTCGCGGCTGGCCTATCTCGGTGTGAGCATGGGCGCGGCGCAGGGAGTCATCAACGTAGAGCTGTCGCAGGACCGGCTGAGGACAGGGATCTTGTTGGACGGGGGATACTTCCTCGATCCTCCCACTCCCGGCGCGGATCAGGCAGAATTCGCTCCGAGGATCAAGATTCCAATGCTCATGGTGAATGGACGCGAAGACTATGTCTTCTCCGTGCAAGAGTCACAGGATCCACTCTTCGCCATGCTTGGGACACCATCCGCGAACAAGAGTCATGTCTTGCTGGATACACCGCATGACGTTACGGAGCAACGTCCCCAGCTTATTCATTACGTGCTTGATTGGCTTGATAAGTATCTCGGGAGAGTCAACAACTAGCGCTGTCTTTGAAGACTGCGAGTTGCTTTTCGCTGATGGTGCGGAGACGTCGGAACTCGAGCGAAACGAAGCTCATCCCAGGTATTGGAGTCGTACCATCGTGCGATCGTCATCTGCCGGCGTGCCTTTGCAGAAGAGATCCAGCGTATCGAGGATCGCCGGTAGATCCGAACAGCATGCGGCTTGATCGAGCCGTTCGTCGCCGAAGAACTCGCCGTTTGGCTCCGCCGCTTCCGTTACGCCATCGCTTACGATCAACACGCACGATCCCGGCTTCAGTTGCAGCGCAGACGATTCGAACGCAGCATTAGGAAGCAAGCCCACAGGTGTGTTCGCTTCGTCCAAAGCACAGACAGACGCTTCAAGAGAGATGCGTGGCCGCACGTGGCCGCAGTTGATGTATTCGAAGTGGCCGTTCCTGTGCAGCCGTGACAAAACCATGGTCGCGTACTTTCCAACCGCCTTTCTGCAAAGATACTGATTCACGGTTGCGGCAATTTCGGCGAGAGGGCGGCCGGTTTCAAGCTGGACGTAGAGCATGCCCTGCAGGACAGAGGCCAAAATGGCCGCAGACGTTCCTTTTCCAGAAACATCGACAAGCACAACACTGATCGTGTCCTGGCTCAGGAGCACATCAAAGAAGTCGCCACCGACGGCGCTGCAGGCTACGCTCTGGGCTTGCACCCGGGCCCAGCCGGGCTCCGGGATCTGCGATGCCATGATGGCCTGCTGAATTCGAGCGGCGAATTGCAATTCTTCAGTTTGCTTTCTGGCGTTTTCCTCAACAATGGCAAGCTGTGCATTTTCTACGAGGGCCGCCGCCTCGCGCGCGATGGTTCGCAGCAGTTCGTGATCGGTGTTCGTGAACTGCGCAGGTTCAAAGCGGCTATCCAGATAAAGCAGTCCGAGAAGAGAGGGCTTCTCGTCGCGGCGCGCACGCTGCCGATGTTGACGCAAGGGGATACAGATAACAGCGCGTATCTGCTGGCTCATGATGCTTTCAGGAACACTCATGCCTTCGGCGGTCAACGTATCTGTGATCAGAAATTGATCTTCGCCCTCGATAGCCTGCCGTATGACAGTGTGTGAGAGGGTAGATCCATCCCGAAGTTCCTCTCCTTCTGCATTCATGCCGGCAGCAAGTTCAAGCGTGCCGGCCGAGTTCATAAGGAACACAAAGCCACGTTCCACTCTTGCAAGCCGAATGGTGGCCTCGAGCAGAGATGTCATGATCCGGTCTACGGCGCCGGCATTACTCAACTCGCGGGCTGCTTCAAGAAACCAGTGCAGCTTTTGAAGATCGGACTGGTCGGATTGAAGTTCCTGCAGCTTTCCGAGCAGATCGCTCGAAGAGCTATGGAGGCGAGTGCGCGAAGAGTCCTCGCCAAACTGAAGTTCAGGTCCGTCCAGCGAACCTAATTTGATCAAGTCGCCTGGCCGCAGAATATGAGAGCTAATGAGCTCACCATTGAGATAAATGCCGTGGCGACTGCCTGCGTCACGGATGATCAAGTTGTTGTGTTCGTAAACAATCTCGGCATGGTGTCTGGAAATGAAATCTTCGGTGAGTCTCAGTTGCGAGTCCGGAGCTCGACCGATCGTGAAAGGAAAACGGTCCAGTGGAACGGCACGGGAGCGATCACCGCGCCGTATATAGAGCGACGGCATTGATGGAAGTTCAGCTTGCATGCTCGTCCCGGCAGCTCTCCTGTCAGCGCAGCTGCTCAGCCTCAGAGTTAGATCCTAATCGCGCGCTGCTCAATCCTGTAACTTTTTGTTGACTACCGTGGAGGGTGTTCGGAAAAAGCGTAAAGGGCCGATCTCAGATTGAGTTCGTGATCAGTGAAAGTCATGCGAACGAACTTCCAGCAAGGGCTCTGAAAGTTCATGAAGGCGCACGGCTTTCACATGGATCACACCGTCCTGGTTCTGCAATGGGCCTTCTGCAAGGATAAATTTGCTGCGAGTTACGACGCTTCTTTGCTGCTCATACAGCGCGGGCGTCACAATTACGTTTGCGATCCCTGTTTCGTCCTCCATGGAAATGAAGATGAATCCCATGGCTGTTCCGGGGCGTTGCCTTGCAATGACACAGCCTGCCGTACGTACATAAGCTCCATCGCGAACGCTGTGAAGCTCAATGGCGGAAAGAACGCCACTCGTTCGCAGCTCTTCCCTGCGGTAAGACATTGGATGTCTTCCAGTTGTCAGGCCGGTTCCGGCGTAGTCCGCTATCAGACGCTCTTTGGTCGTCATCTGGATCAGCGGCGAGCTGCTTCGCTCTTCGCGAAGATGTTCGTAGCTCGCGCGCAGCAGTGGTCCCTCGGGTTTGCCGGCTCGCTGAACCTGCCACAGCGCATCGCGGCGATGTGAGACCCCATCGAGCGGATTCAGTGCGCCGATTCGCGCCAGCGTTGTCAGCTCCTTCCGATTGAGCGACGGTACTCGATTTACGAGATCGTCCACCGACTGAAAGCTTCCGTACATCTGGCGGGATTGCACGATCTCTTCTGCTGTCTGTCGGCGAAGCCCTTTGGCATAGTTAAGACCAAGACGCAATGAGAGAGTTCCATCGCTCTCATGCTCGATTGTGCAAGCAAAATCGGAGATCTGGATATCGATTGGTTTTACTCGCAGCCCATGCCTTTGCGCATCCTTGACGAGAACCGCAGGCATGTAAAAGCCCATTGGCTGGTTGTTCAGAATCGCGCAGGTAAATGCGGCGAGATACTTAACTTTGAAGTACGCAGACGCATACGCAATCAAAGCAAAGCTGGCTGCGTGCGACTCAGGAAACCCATACAGCGCGAACGAACTGATCTGCTGAATAATCTCTTCCTGCGTCTTTGTGTCGATTCCGTTAGCGGTCATGCCGGTGCGCAGCTTGCCTTCGAGGTTCTTCATGCGCTCCCAGGAGCGCCGCATGCCTACCGCTCGACGCAACTCTTCCGCTTCTGCGCCGGAGAAGTTGGCGACGGTCATCGCGATGCGCAGCAGCTGCTCCTGGAACAGCGGCACGCCTAAAGTGCGCGCCAGAACCGGCTCAAGCGATGGGTGCGGATATATAACTGGCTCTTTGTTCTGCCTGCGACGCATGTAGGGATGCATCATCTTGCCGACGATTGGGCCCGGCCGGATGATGGCCACCTGAACCACAACGTCATAGAAACGCTTGGGGCAGTTGCGAGGGAGGGAAGCCATCTGCGCGCGGCTCTCGACCTGGAACATGCCGACGGTATCGGCCTGCTGGAGCGTCTTATAGACCTCGTCGTCTTCGGGCAGATGCGCCATGTCAACCGCGTCTCCGTAATGTGCTGGAATGAGATCGAGGCAGTCTTTGATCACTGCCATCATGCCGAGCCCAAGCAGATCGACTTTGATGATGCCGAGATCGGCGCAGTCTTCCTTGTCCCATTGCACGACCGTTCGTCCCGGCATCGAGGCGCGTTCCAGCGGGACAACAGAGGCCAGCATTCCCTGGCAGATCACCATGCCGCCGGAATGCTGCCCGAGATGACGCGGCAGGTCCTGAACGCGCATGCATAGCTCCAGATATTTCGCGATTCGAGGATGGGCGAGATCGAAGCCGGCGTTCTTGAACGAGTGCGCCATGGTGTCGGTAGGGCCGCGCCATTCGAAGTGATTCACGAGGCCAGCCAGACGTCGCAATGAGTCCTGATCAAAGCCGAGGGCTTTGCCCACCTCTCGTGCGGCCGATTTTCCGCGATATGTAATGACATTCGCGCACATCGCCGCGCCCAGTTCGCCGTAACGCTTGTAGACGTACCGAATCGCCTGCTCGCGCTTTTCTTCAGAGGGGAGATCAAGATCGATATCGGGCCATTCGCCGCGACTTTCGCTAAGGAAGCGCTCGAATAGAAGATCCATGCCCACTGGATCGACGGCTGTTATCTCCAGCGCATAACAGACTGCGGAATTTGCTGCGCTCCCGCGTCCCTGAATCAAAATGTCATGTTCTTTGCAGAACCGGACGATGTCCCAGACGATCAAGAAGTAGCCGGCGAAGCCAAGTTTTGCGATTAGTGCGAGTTCGTGGTCTATCTGCTTTTTTGCTTTTGCTAACAAGCTTGTATTTTTCTGCGATGCATAACGTCGTACGACACCTTCTTCCACACGCTTGCGAAGAAAACTGTCCATCGTCTCGCCAGAGGGCACGGGATAGAGCGGGAACTCGTAGCCAAGATCTGCGAGCTCAAACCGCAACCGGGAAGAAAGTTCGACGGTGTGCTCTATGGCTCCTTTCACATCGCTGAATAATGAAGCCATCTCTTTTGCCGGACGAAGGTGTCGCTGGCTGTTGATGGCCAACAATCTGCCGGCACGGTCCAGCTCGGTGTGATTCCGAATCGCAGTAAACAGGTCCAGAATTTCGCGATCGTACGTAGTGGCGTAGCGCACACCGTTCGTCGCGAGCACCGGCAGATTCAGCGATGCGGCGATGCGAAGTGCAGCCTGATTGCGCCATTCCTCTTCGCGCTCGTGATGGCGTTGCAGTTCGACATAGACATTGCTCGGACCGAAGATGCGAACGAGCTGCTCGACAGCCTTGCGTCCTTCGCGTTCTCCCCCGCGCATCAAGGCGGCAGCGAGCGGGCCCTCGTCTCCACCGGTCAGACATACCAGACCCTCGGCGTGTTGTTTGAGATCGTCAAGCGAAGCCGCACCCTCCTGCTTCGTGATTTCGCGCATCTTGAAGTGGGTGATGACCTGGCATAGATTCTGGTAGCCACGCCGTGATTCACAGAGCAATGGAATGCGAACCGGCTCCGCTGTATGTTGATGCGGAAGCCATGAGGGCGGTGTGAGGCGAAAGCCGAGATCGGACACGGAGACCTCGGCGCCCACGTGGGCGTGGATGCTGTTTTGTTTTGCGCTGGTATGAAAGCGTGCTGAGCCATACACGCCGTTGCGATCCAGCAGCGCCATCGCCGGCATGTCCAGCTCGAATGCGCGTTCAACCAGCCGCTCCGGCTGCGAAGCTCCTTCCAGGAAACTGAAGGCGCTCGCGGCGTGCAGCTCGACATAGCGATCAGTCATAGAGCGCCGTTACCCTCCATTCATCGCGGAGGAGGTCGCGGACCATGCAACAGCACAACAGCATTCCATCGGCTGCTCGCGCGACCAAATCCCACTCCTCTGCGCCCCACAATGTCTTGTTCCACCAATCGCCGCCCGCGAGCCACGGGCCATACGCGTGTTCCACATCAAAGCGCCGCGCTCGAAAAGAAAATGCTGAAGGCTGCGACTGCTCCAACGTGACGGCTGCAGTCTCTGGCGGGCGAAGCTGCCGCACAGCCACGCGTGTTGCGGTTGTCGGCGACAGGTCTGCGCCGCGGGACGGCACGCTGAACGGCTCCACGCGGAAGCTCTCCGGCGCATGAGAATCCTGAAGCACAGCGCAACCGACGTTGTTGTCTCCCAGCAGAGATGTCAGTTGTGCGAGCGTCACATCCAGACGTGAAGGCTCTGGCAACGGAGGAGAGAAAAGCCCAAGTTGGACCTTGCTGGTGTTGCCAGGTTCGGCGAACAAAGAGACTGCGGTAATGGCAGCCTGCGGCGGATGTGCCTGGAGATCGAGATGCAGCAGCCTGACCCAGAACTGTTTTTCATTCCCTGGCTGAGCAGGCCGCACTCTGCGCGTGTGTGTCCCGCCACCTTCCAGCTCAAGCGTGATGGTCACTGCAGCAAGGGCAACGAGCCGAGCTTTTGCGCGGAGAATGATCTGGTCCAGCATGACCGCGATGCCGAACATCAAGGAGTCGAGCGATTCAAGCGGAAAGTCCAACTCCTGTCGCTCTTCCAGCCGGAAGGGCGGTTCGACAGGCTGAAAGAGATGCGGTAACTCTCCACGAGCCAGTTGCTGAAGACGATGTCCTTCCTGTCCAAGGCGCGCAATTAATTCTTTTGTTGGCAACGCAGCCAGCGTGCCGAGCGAATGAATCCCCCACAGCGAAAAGATCTCCGCCTGCTCCTCTGTCAGATTCAAGACGGCAAGCGGCAGGGAAGCGAGAGCTGCGGCTTCCTCTCCATACTGGATGGCATGAATTCGTCGCGCAGCAGATGCTTTTGCGAGGCAGGCTGCGGTATAGAAGTTGCTGCTGACGGTGATGCGTGCAGATAATCCGAGCGACTGCACGTGCTGCAATATTCTTTGCGCCAGAGCCTCTGGAGGACCAAATAGATTTGTTGTGCCGGCGATATCGATCGCACAAAGAAAGTAGTTGTCCTTGCTTTGATCTTCCACGCGAGGAGAGTAGGCCGCTGCACATTCGAGCAGCATTGCTTTTACGCTGGATTCCATCTTCTGAGAACGTGGCAGCGCCTTCACCTGCGGGAAGCTTTCAACCTCTGTGCGGGTCATGCCGTGCCGCAGGCCGCGCAGCCGGGCCTTCGTGTTCAGCGAGCAGATCGCCTCAAACGGCGGCTCGCCGTCCATCACAACGCAGGCATGAGCCCGATCTTCCGGACGCAGGCGCAACAACGCTTGTGCTGGAAGTTCCCGCACATAAAGGCACGCATACAGCTCAGCGGACGTCATCGTGCGCCTGCCCATAGAGTGCGGCACTCCCACTGCGCTTCATTTACGCGCTGCGGAGGCTTGCGCATTGGAATGACATTGGTTGGCGAATTGAAACGCTGGCGAATCAGCTGCACACGCGGCCGAACGCCGGTGAAGACAGTTGTTTCATCACAGATCGCCTCGGCAGGGTGCAGCCGCAGCATTAGCTCAGCGCTGCTCTTCGCGCATGCATACTGCGCCAGAAGCAGAATGCTTGTCTGCGTTCGCTCCGCCGCAGCACGATAACGAAACCAAGTCGCGAGCGGCACACGCGAAACAAACTCAGGCGCAAGGCCGCCCATGTCCAGCACGATCGCGCCAAAACCGCCGGCCTGCAGCAGAAGATCTGTGCTGCGGAGCGCCTGTTCCATACGCGACCACGGCTTCTTCGGAACAGCTTGAGGATGCACGTCCGATATAAGTGTCGTTACAGGGATAGCCCCCTGCTGTTGAGGCCGCACATGATGTTGTGGCTCTGCGCATCGCGGAGCTATCGAATGCGGCTGCAGCAGATCGCCCACGGCATTGGACAGGCCCTTAATTTCATGGCGCGGATGGCCGCCAAACCCTCCGCCGTGAAGCCCCTTTTTAATCGTGGGCGGGATGAGATATTTTTCGGGCAGCTTGAAGTCGTATTTTGCGGTCTGTGCATGTTTGCCGGCGGCTCCGCAACGAACCCAGAGCAGCCGTTTCAGGTCTATACCGACTGCCGCCGCCGAGAAAGGATCAAGAGCGTTTGTTACATCAACCCACGCGCAGACCTTCTCTGCCTGCGTGAGCTGGGCAAGAAAGGAGAGAGCGGTCGAAGTGCGGCCTGAGCATTCCGGTCCGACCAGCTCCGTGAGCGCCCCCAGCGGCACTCCGCCTTGCACCAGAGCGTCCAGCGGCTGAATACCCGTCGCCGACACGGCGTTCCGGGCTTTTGGGGCGGGTGTCAGCGCAGACGGAATTCTCTCGGCAAGAGCTTCTTCAATCTGGCGGCGAAGTAGAGCGGCGCTCGGCATATCTTCGCCATATATTCGCCTTTCGCCTGCCCATGTGCAAATCTCGCTGCACTATATACAGTGCGCTGCTAAATGCAAATCCTTGAAATATTTAGCAATTATTTTCCACGGGATTTTCTAATGTGATCCACCGCTTACCAGGCACGCGACCAGCGCCGGCCATCTGTATCCTCTCGCAGCCGCGCATCGTCTCCGGCATTGCGCTCCAGCAACCGTCCAAAGAGCCAGATCAGGTCCGACAACCGGTTCAAATACGCGAGAACCTCCGGCTGAACGTCTTCGCCACTCTCGGCCAGCCGGACCACGCAACGTTCGGCCCGGCGGCAGACTGTCCGCGCGACCTCGAAGGCCGAGGACGGCACTTGCGCTCCGGGAAGAGACCAGTCAGCGAGAATCCCTTCGATCGCCTCGATGCGATGCACCTGATCGGTGAGCTCGTCGATGTCGGCAATCGTCAGTGCGGGCTTGCCCTTGCGGCTCTCGGCCGGGGTCGCCAGCGATCCACCGACCCCGAAGAGGGTGCGCTGGATGCGATTGGTTGCCGTCCGGATGGACTCATCCGGACAAAGACTTTTTGCTAAACCCAGCGTCGCATTTAACTCGTCTACTGTTCCGTAAGCTTCCACCCGGAGGTCTGCCTTGGAGACGCGTTCACCTCCTACAAGTCCCGTCTCGCCGGAGTCTCCGCGTTTTGTAGCAATGCTCATGCTGTTCTCCAAGCGTAGTTGTTCCATGGTACTTGGGCCAGTAAAAAACCTCGCAACTTTCCCATCAGGCGAGGGTTATCCTGTGTTCGAGGGACGACATTGCCTACGCAATCACGCAATACGCGTCAAAAAACTGCGATCCGAGAAGCCTTTCAGCGTGCCGACCGGCCACTCTCGCCGGAGGAGGTATTGAGCGCGGCCCAGACGGAGGTCGGCGGCCTGAGCATCGCCACCGTCTACCGGAACATTGGGTCGTTATTGGAGAGTGACTGGCTCACCACCGTCTCCATGCCCGGGGAAACGCTTCGGTATGAGGTCGCCGGCAAGGCGCACCACCATCATTTCCGCTGCAACGGCTGCGGCAAGGTCTTTGAGCTGGAAGGTTGCGATCTGAGCCTTCGCCCGAAGCTGCCGCGCGGCTTTCGCGTGACTGGCCATGAGTTCTTCCTCTTTGGCCGTTGTGCGGAATGCGTGTAGCGCGCTTCTAGGGCGCCAACCGCGTCGCGATAAAGATCAGCAGGGCTCCAGCCGCGACTGCCAGCGCCAGCGGAATCCGCGGCGTACTGTCCACCCAAAGCTGCGGGAGCAGTTCGTCTGCAATCATGTGCAGGAAAAAGCCTGCCGTAATAGCCAGCAAAACCGCGGAGCCATGCAGCGACAGAGGAAGCCAAGCGGTCAGGAGCCCGCCGGCCAGCGGAGCAAGGCTGTCAGCTGCCAGCAGCAGATAATCGATCCGTTCCGGTTTGTGGCCGCGCGTGCTCAGCAGAACGGTGTTCACGCCGTCGCCGATATCATGCGCCGCGATGCCGGCCGCGATGATGTATCCCGCGGGCCTCGAGGCCGCATAGGACAATCCAATCGCCATGCCGTCGCGAAAGCTGTGCGCGATCAGCAGACCGCCGCCGATGCGGCCCCAGGCACGGGTTGACGAGCGCTTGCGCAATTCGCTGGTCCATGTGTTGATCAGGTTTTGCAGCACCAGGAAGGCCAGAAAAGATACCAGCGCGAGCGCGAAGACGGTGGCTTCCTTGCCCCCGGCGAGCCGCTGGAAGTTGATGGCTTCGGGAAGGATATCGAGCAGTGCCGCTCCCAAAAGCAGGCCGGTGCTCAGGGCAATCAGTATTCCCAGGGCAGTGCGCAGGCGCAGCGCCAGCAGTCCGCCCAGCAGGGTGGAAAACACCGGAATGATGAGCAAAGTGACAGGCAAGCGAAGGCTCTCTGGAGCAGTCACTAATGATACCATATTCTCAATAGAGTGGTTGGCCCTTGGTTTTGGGAACTTAGCCTGATGGGTATGGAAACCGCTTCTCAGGCGGCATGCGCTGCGATGTGATGCTGCTCGGCCGGAACGCTTGTCTCGCTCAGCTTCGGAGCAAGGAGCATCTCATAGATCGCCTCGTATCCATCCGCCATGCGATCCGGTGTCAGCTTGCTGGCGCGCTCATAGGAGCGGCGTTGCATCTCGCTTAGCTGTTCGCTGTTGCGATTGAGCTGATGCAGGATGGAAGACAGCTCTCGCGCATTGCGGAAGTAGAAGGCGGCATCACCCCATATTTCGCGCGTGGAAGGGATGTCATGCGCGAGGACGGCACATCCGCACAGCGCTGCTTCGAGCGCGTCCAATCCGCTCGGCGCGTAGACAGAAACATCCACATAGAGTTTGCTGCGCGCGTAGAGAGACTGCAACGTGGATTCCGGCAGCCCGCCCAGCAGGATCGCCTTTCCGAGCTGTTTCGGAGAGACGGTCTCATGGTGTTTTCGCTCGCCGACGACGTAGATTGGGACCGGTGAAAGAACACTCTCGAGCATGCGGATATTTTTTGTCTCATCCCATAGCCGTCCGGTCGTGATGGCTTGCAGGATCCGCAGATGCGATGGAGGAGCTGCCGTGATGGCGCGTCCATCGTGGATGACATAGGATGCAGGCAGCGTTGCGAATTGCTGCTTAAGCGAGAGAGCCATCCATCGTGTGGGCGATACAACGGCATCCGCCCCATTTAATCCATCCGTCACCAGTGTTCTGTACTGCCGCATCCAGCGCGTGTGTTCCGGTTTCCCGCCGCGGCATGCCTGAATCCAGCTGAAGGCGTCATGATGCGCCGTAATCAGCTTTGGAATTTCGAGCCCGAGTGCCCCAAAGCAGAACTGGCTGGAATGGAGCAAATCCGGTTGGAAGTTGCGAGCCACATGATGCAGCACCCCGGCTCCCTGCGTGAGCACGAATTCGTTGTCCTGCATCCATTCGAGCGGTGCGTTGGATGCGACAAACTGGAAGGAGCGCCGATACGTAGAGCTACGCTCCGCAACCCAAGCCTGCTGTTCATGAGAGAGCCGTCTTCCGAAGCCGACCAGGGCGAGTTCATGTCCGCGCTGCAGCAGCTGGTCGCAGAGGCCGCGAGCAAACGCCCAACCGCTCTCGAATGTTTCCGTTGTCAGCAGAATTCGCATTGGCTCCTGCCTTCGCCGCAGACAGAATCAATTGAGATCGTCCCGCACAGGCTGTCGGGGACCGGGCCCACCTACACCTCGCCTCAGGTGCACGTAATGATGCGGATGCACTGCGGATTCGCTGTGGTTGTCCGCTGGCCTCCGCTTCACGAAGAAAAAGTGACGGAGCATGAGGTACCCTAATTTGCCATGGTCAACTCCGCTGCAGCGCTTGCAAATCTGGATGAGCTTCGTTCCCTAACCGCCGATGAGTTTGGCGCCCAGCGTGTGGCATGGTCGCCAGTCTGGCTGCGGGCCCGTAAGTGGTTTGAAACCAAACTGGCCGGCCTGCCCGTGGAGCATCACTACGACGCTGCTGCCAACCATTGGGTGACTTTGCCCGGTCAGTCCGAACGCGCTCTTGTGCTCGGTGGGCACCTGGATTCCGTGCCAAACGGCGGCTGGCTGGACGGCTGCCTCGGAGTCCTCACCAGTCTCGAAGTCCTCAGCCATCTGGCCACGAAATATAACGGGCGGCCGCCGTGCACGATTAAGCTGGTCGATTGGGCGGATGAAGAAGGTGCACGCTTCGGGCGCAGTCTTTTCGGCTCGTCCGCGTTTGCAGGGACGCAAACCATCGAAGCCGACCGCAAGCGCGCCGACCGCGACGGGACCACTCTGGAAGCTGCGCTCGCGACTTGCGGCGTTGCAGTCGACCGGATTGGAGATGCAGCCGCCGAGCGGAAGAACCTCGCCGCATACCTCGAACTGCATATCGAGCAGGGCCCGATTCTCGAGCGTCTCGGCAAGCCGCTGGGTGTGGTGCAGGGAACGAAGGGCGTGGAGCGTTGGGCCATCACCTTTCACGGGCAGGAGGCTCACTCCGGCTCAACGCCGATGGAGGTGCGCCGCGATGCCCTTGCCGCCTGCGCCAAGCTCGCGCTCGAGATTCGGCCCATCGCGCGCAAGCATCCGAACTCCGTCGCAACCATGGGAAGCGTAAAAACCTTCCCCGGCATCGTGACGTCGGTCGTCGGGCGTTGCGAAGCCACTCTCGATATGCGTGACCTTGATGCTCAGGTGCTCGCCAGCATGTTGCGTGAGGCAGGCGAGGCCAGCGAGCGCTTTGCGGCCGAAGAGCGCTGCACGGTGGAGTGGTCGAAGATCTGGTCCATCGATCCAATCCCATTTCATCCGGAGCTCATCGCGCTCTGCGACAAGGCGATCCTCGAGACAGTAGGCGTCAGCGAACATCTTCCGTCCGGCCCCCTGCATGACGCTGCCGAGGTGGCGCGCCTGGGAATTCCGACCGTCATGATGTTTGTGCAGTCGCTGAACGGTCTAAGCCACAACCGTGCCGAAGACACACGGCGCGAACACCTGGAGCAGGCAGTTGTCGCCATGGACCGCCTGGCCGAGTTGACGATGGACTGGATTCTTCGTCATTGAAATCAGAGGAGAACCTCGGGTGGTTCACGAGTTGCACAGAAATGTTGCATAATCGTGACTTCCAATCCGCCGCCATGGAAGTGCTGCCCCCAAGCAGCGAAAGCTGCCAGGCGGCAGCTATTCCCGGTTTGAAAGCGCGGGAAGGGGAGTAACGAAGCCAATTGATGAATGAGCCGACGAGTTTTTATTCGCAGTCTTCGCAATCAGAGGAGATCGCCGCGCGTTTTCCCGACCTGCACCCGCCGTTCGACAAAACGGCCGCAGTTGCTGAGGCCAACCGCTGTCTGTATTGCTTCGACGCGCCCTGCACGACTGCCTGCCCCACGCACATCGATGTTCCGCGTTTCATCAAGAAGATCGCACACGAAAATCTGGAAGGATCTGCGAAGACCATCCTTGATTCGAACATCCTTGGCGAAAGCTGCTCGCGTGCCTGCCCGGTGAACGTTCTGTGCGAGGGCGCGTGCGTGCTTCACCGGTATAACAAGCAGCCGATCGCGATCGGTCGCCTGCAGCGGTTTGCGATGGACTGGTTGCACGAGAGCGGTGCGCCGTTACCGTTCACTGCCGGCGCCGACACTGGGAAGTCCGTCGCGCTGGTCGGCGGCGGTCCCGCCTCCCTGGCATGCGCTGCCGAGCTTCGCCGCCGTGGGATTCGCGCCGTCATCTACGACGCGCGTCCGCTGCCCGGCGGCTTGAACACCTATGGCATCGCGGAGTACAAGCTCACGCTCGGCGCCAGCCTTCGCGAGATCGATCTCCTGTCGCAACTCGGCGTTGAGTTTCACTTCAACACGACGGTCGATGCCGCAATGCTGGACCAGCTCGAAGGCGAGTGCGATGCGATCTTCCTCGGCCTGGGTCTCGGCGCGATTCATCGGCTTGGTATTGCAGGCGAGGAGATGCAAGGCATCACCAACGCGCTCGACTTCATCGCCGGCTACAAGAGCGGAGCCATCACGCAGGTCTCCGGCCGCTTCGCTATTGTTGGCGCGGGCAATACTGCGATCGACGCCGCCAACGCAGCGATGCGGCTCGGTGCCGGCGAGGTCACGATGGTCTATCGTCGCGGCCCGGAACAGATGTCAGCCTTCGACTTCGAGTACGAGCATGCCAAGCAGGAGGGCGTTCGCTTCCTTTGGCACGTGCAGCCTGTTGCGCTCAAGGGCAACGGCAAACTCGAGGCTCTCGAGCTCGAACACCTCGAAACGACAACCGACGGAAGCCTCGTCCCCATCGCCAATTCACGCTTCGAGTTCCCGGTTGATCGCATTGTGCTAGCTATCGGTCAAGCGACACACACGGAGTTGCTCAGTGGCAACGAAACGAAGCCCGCCAAGCTGAAGCTCGAACGCGGACGCATCGTCATCGACCGCGGTACAGGCCAGACATCCAACCCGAAATACTTCGCTGGCGGCGATTGCACGAATGGCGGCCGCGAGGTCGTCGACGCCGTCGCCGACGGCAAGCGCGCCGGCATCGCAATGGCCGCGTGGATCCTGAGCCAACAAACAAATTCGCCGGCAACCCGGGACGGAGGACAGAATGCCTAACCCAACCCTCGAAACCATCTTCGCCGGCATCAAGTGTCCCAATCCCTTCTGGCTGGCTTCGGCTCCGCCGACCAACTGCGGCGAGCAGATCATGCGTGCCTTCGACGCGGGCTGGGGCGGCGCCGTTTGGAAGACCATCGGCGAGCCCATCACCAACGTCAGCTCCCGCTACTCGTCGATCGACTACAACGGCACCAAGATGATGGGCCTGAATAACATCGAGCTCATCAGCGATCGCCCCATCGAAGTCAATCTCCGTGAGATCGAAGAGGTCAAGCGCCGCTATCCGAAGAATGTCGTCATCGCCTCGCTCATGGTCGAATCCAAACGCGAAGTATGGCACGACATCGTCAAGCGTGCCGAAGGCGCAGGCGCCGACGGGCTGGAACTGAATTTTGGCTGCCCGCACGGCATGAGCGAGCGCGGCATGGGCTCTGCCGTCGGACAAGTCCCCGAGTATTGCCAGCGGATCACCGAGTGGGTGAAGGAAGCTGCGCGCACTCCCGTCATCGTCAAGCTAACGCCGAACATCTCCGACATCCGCATGCCCGCGCGCGCCGCCAAGCGCGCCGGCGCCGACGCACTCTCCGCCATCAACACCATCAACTCCATCACCGGCATCGATCTCGACACCTTCGAGCCGCGCCCCAACGTCGACGGCAAGTCCTCGCACGGCGGCTACTGCGGTCCTGCGGTGAAGCCCATCGCGCTCAATATGGTGCAGCAGGTAATGGGCGATCCGGAAGCCGCGCTGCCCATGAGCGCCATCGGCGGCATCGGCACATGGGCGGACGCCGCCGAGTTCATCCTTCTGGGCGCAGGCACCGTGCAGGTCTGCACGGCAGCGATGCACTACGGCTACCGCATCGTCGAAGACATGGCTGACGGTCTGCTTGCGTGGATGCGCCGCAAAAATTTCGCCACGCTCGACGATTTCCGCGGCCGCTCCCTTCCTAATGTCACTGACTGGAAGCATCTCAACCTCAACTACAAGATCGTCGCGCATATCCACGAAGACAAGTGCATCGGCTGCGAGCTGTGCTACACCGCCTGCTGGGACGGCGCGCACCAGTGCATCCATCTCGACCGCGCGCTGCCCCACCCCGACACCACACGCACGCCGCAAGGTATCGCCGCCGAAGCTCCGCAGCGAATCACCACAACGCCGATTCCGAAACTCGACCTCGATGGCGCCGGCGCAGACGGCCCTTATCTCACGCCGCTCTCACGCATACCGCGCGTCGACGAGCACGAATGCGTCGGCTGCAACCTCTGCTCGCTCGTCTGCCCCGTGCCCGGCTGCATCACAATGGAGCAGGTCGACAACGGCCTTGCGCCGCAGAGCTGGGATGAGCGCGTCGCGGCGGGCATCGTGCCCAAAGGCGTCGAGCACTCGCTGCCGAACCCCAATGCATGATTGTTGATGCCGACGAGGTAGAGAACAATGGGAACACTGATCAAGAACGGGACAGTCGTCAACGCAACGGGCTCGCAGCGCGCCGATGTCCTCATCGAAGGGGAGAAGATCGCGCAGGTTGCGGCGAACATAAGCAACGATAGTCACCAGATCGTCGACGCGACAAACCTTCTCGTCATGCCCGGCGGCATCGATGTGCACACCCACCTCGACATGCCTTTCGGCGGCACGACCTCAGCCGACGACTACACCACCGGAACGCAGGCCGCAGCCGTCGGCGGCACGACCATGGTGATCGACTTCGCGCTGCAGAATCAGCAGAGCACACTGCAGAATGCGTTGGAAACCTGGCTGAAGAAATCCGATAACAAAGCCTGCGTGGACTTCTCGCTGCACATGGCCGTGACGAATCTGCATGGCAAGAATGGGGAAGAGACGTTGCACGAGATGGAAGAGATGGTGAAGTTCGGCATCTCCAGCTTCAAACTCTTCATGGCCTACCCGAACGTTCTCATGATCAACGATGAGCTCATGTTCCGCGTGATGCAGAAGGCCGCGAAGCTGAACGGACTTTGCCTCATCCACGCCGAAAACGGCAGCGCCATCGACGTGGTCGTCGCACAGATGCTTGCCGAGGGTAAGACTGCGCCGCACTTCCACGCACTCTCGCGCTCGCCGAAGGCCGAAGCCGAAGCCACTCACCGCAGCATCGCACTCGCCGACATGGCCGGAGCCGCCGTTTACATCGTGCATCTCTCCAACGAGTACGCGCTCGACGACCTCAAGTTCATGCAGCAACGCGGCGCGCGCGCGCTCGCCGAGACGTGCACGCAGTATCTTGTGCTCTCCATCGAAGACCAGATGCCCGGCAAGAGCTGGGAAGAAGCGAAATTCGTCTTCACGCCTCCACTCCGCGAAAAGCGCCACCAGGCGCCGCTCTGGCAGGCGCTCAACGACGGCTCGCTCTCCGTCGTCTCCACCGATCACTGCCCTTTCCGCTTCAAGGACCAAAAGGAACTCGGCCGCAACGACTTCACCAAGATTCCTAACGGCGGTCCCGGCGTCGAGAACCGCCTGCAGATTCTCTGGCACTTCGGTGTCAATCAGGGCCGCATCACGCCGGAGAAGTTTGTCGAACTCTCGTGCACCAACCCTGCGAAGATCTTCGGCATGGGCAACCAGAAGGGAAGCATCGCGGCCGGCCTGGACGCCGACATACTGCTCTGGGATCCGAACGCCGATTACACCATCACCGCCGCGACGCAGTGCATGGCCACCGACTACAACATGTTTGAAGGCTGGAAGGTGAAAGGCAATGCTGCGAAAGTCTTCTCGCGCGGTGAGCTCGTCGTCGACAACACCACGCAGCCCGGCAAGTTCCTCGGCAAGACAGGACGAGGACGCTTCGTCAAACGCGAAGCGAACGCAGGAGGACTCGCCTGATCACCTCCGCCAACTCGCTCGATCCCGGAACTCCACAAAAGGAGCTCGGCCACGAGTTCGCACCGGATCCACGTCTTTACAACTCTGATCTCGCGCCCACAGAACCGATCCGCCGTACCTGGACGACCTACAACTACATCGCGCTGTGGTTTTCGATGTCGATGGAGGTGACGACCTACATGCTGGCGGCGTCGCTTATTGCCGGCGGCATGAATTGGAAGCAGGCAATTCTTACCATCCTCCTCGGCAACCTCATCGTGCTCATTCCGATGTTGTTGAACGCACACGCAGGTGCCAAGTACGGTATCCCATTCCCGGTCTTCGTTCGCGCACCGTTTGGCCCTGTCGGCGCAAACATCCCCGCGCTTCTGCGCGCTGTTGTTGCGTGTGGATGGTTTGGCATTCAGTCCTGGATTGGAGGAACCGCAATCGCGCAGATGATCAACGTGCTCGCGCCCTCGACAGTGAATATGCCGTGGGTCGTCGCCGCCTGCTTCGTTGGCTTCTGGATGTTGAACATGTTCGTCGTGTGGCGCGGCGTGGAGTCGATCCGCTTTCTTCAAAGCTACTCCGCACCGTTCATGATTATCATGTCGTCGATTCTGCTGATCTTCATGCTGCACAAGGCTGGCGGTTTCGGCCCCATGCTTTCGGCTCCCAGCAGCTTCCATTCAACGCATGACTTCCTGCGCTTCTTCTTCCCGTCGCTCACAGCCATGGTTGGGTATTGGGCAACGCTTTCGCTCAACATTCCGGACTTCACACGCTTTGCGAAGAACCAGGAGGCGCAGATTGTCGGACAGGGTTTCGGTTTGCCGGTCGCGATGGTGCTCTACTCGTTCCTGGGCATCGCCGTGACCTCTGCTTCAGCCGTCGTCTTCGGCAAGCCGATCTGGAATCCCGTCGAGCTTCTCGGCAAGTTCCATCAGCCGCTCGTCGCGTTCCTCGGCTTAGTCGCTCTCCTCGTCGCCACATTGAACGTCAACATTGGCGCGAACGTCGTCAGTCCTTCGAATGACTTCTCTAACCTGGCACCACGGCTCATCAGCTTTCGAACCGGTGGCCTCATCACGGGCGTGTTGGGGCTCGCGATCATGCCGTGGCGTTTGGTCTCCAGTTCGCACAACTATCTCGGCTGGCTGGTGGACTACTCCGGTCTGCTGGGACCCGTCGCAGGCATCATGGTCGCCGACTACTTCCTTGTGCGAAGGAAACAGCTCGATACATATTCGCTCTATCGCCGCGGTGGACTGTACGAATACCGTAATGGCTTCAATCTCGTCGCGTTATTCGCGCTTGTGATTGGAATTGCAGTCGCTTTGGTAGGGCGCTTCGTGCCGCAGCTTGAGTTTCTGTTCAAAATGGCCTGGTTCGTCGGATTCCTCCTTTCCGGCGGCCTTTACTACGTGATGATGTTGGGACATAAGCCGCGACCGGAATTTGAGCCGGTTTCGGCGAACTAGAAAGGCAGAAGATGAGCTCCACTGAGACGATGAACGAGTTAACTTCAACGATGAGCAGCGCGGAGGTCGTGCAGATTACGCGCGAGACGAACTATGGCACATGGCGGTTCCAGAAAGGCTGGAACCCTCTGCACATCGTCGACGCAGAAGGCTGCTACATCACCGACGCGAACGGAAAGCGGTATCTCGACTTCAGCTCGCAACTGATGTGTATGAACCTCGGCCACAAGAACCAGGCCGTGATCGATTCGATCGCTCAGCAAGCCCAGGAATTGGCCTACGCGATGCCTGGCTACGCCACCACCGCGCGCGCTGAACTCTCGCAACTCCTGCTCGAAGTTCTTCCCAAGGGCCTCAACAAGTTCTTCTTCACCACCAGCGGAACCGACGCGAACGAAGCGGCTTTCAAGATCGCTCGCATGTACACCGGCAAGACCAAGATCATCGCGCGCTATCGTTCGTACCACGGCTCGACCTCTTCAAGCATCGCCGCTACCGGTGATCCGCGGCGGTGGGCGATGGAGCCGCGAGGCAAGGGACAAGGCGTGATCTTTGGCCCAGAGGTGCATTGCTACAAGTGCCCGATCAAGCATACGTATCCGGAGTGTGGCATCGCCTGTGCGGACTACATCGAACATATGATCCGCAACGAGAGCGATGTAGCCGCTGTGCTGGTTGAACCGATCGTCGGCACCAATGGCGTGATCGTTCCACCGCAGGAGTATATGCCGAAGCTTCGCAAAATCTGTGACGAGTACGGTGTCCTGCTGATCGCCGACGAGGTGATGAGCGGTTGGGGACGCTCTGGTGCGTGGTTCGCGATGGACCTCTGGGGCGTGACGCCGGACATCCTGACCACAGCCAAGGGCATTACGTCCGCATATGTTCCGCTCGGCCTCTGTGCGACGAGCGAGAAGATCGGCGATTACTTTCAAGACCACTACTTCGCGCACGGCCACACCTATGAAGCACATCCCATGACCCTGTTGCCCGCCGTCGCTACGATCAACGAGATGAAGCGCCTCAAACTCGTCGAACGGGCAAAAGAGCTGGAGCCGTTCGTTGCTGAGAAACTGAAGGCCCTGAAGGCGAAGCATCCCAGCGTCGGAGATGTGCGCGGCAAGGGGTTGTTCTGGGCCGTTGATCTGGTCAAGGATCAGAAGACGAAGGAGCCGTTCAACACGTACTCGGACAAGATCGGTGGAAAGCCGCTGCTGGTGGATCAAATCGCGGCGAAGATGATGGCCGATGGCGTCACGATTCAGGCATGGGTCAGCCACTTCGTCATCGCGCCGCCTCTGATCGTTACGCGTGAGCAGCTGGAGGAAGGCATCGCCGTGCTCGACAGACACCTGTCAATCGCGGACGCACAGATTACCGCGAACTAGGAACGCCGCGGCGCTCACTAACGCGGGCGCCCGCCTTCAATCCTCAGAACACTCAGTTGGAGCGGAAGTTTGTGAACTGAATATCGACGCCCATATCTTTGCCGCGCAGGCTGGCAATAATTTCCTGTAGCGTGTCGCGGTCCTTGGAGCTGACGCGCACCGTATCGCCCTGAATGCTGGCCTGCGCCTTTTTCTTCGAGTCTTTAATCGATGCGACGATCTTCTTCGCCACCTCAGATGCAATGCCTTGCTTCAGCTTGATCTTCTGCCGCACCGTGGAACCGGCGGCGGGCTCCACCTTTTCGTACTCGAGATTCTTAAGCGGAACGCCGCGCTTCACCAGCTTCTGCTGCAGGATGTCAATAACTGCCTTCAGCGTGTATTCGTCCTGGCTGGCGAGTTGAATGGCATCGTTGCCCTCAAGCGTTATGGTTGATTTCGAATTCTTGAGATCGAACCGCGCGTGGACCTCTTTGCTTGCCTGGTCAATTGCGTTCTTGACCTCCTGGATGTCTACCTTGCTCACGATGTCGAAGCTCTGATCGGCTGCCATGATTCTGCCCTCACAATTTTCTATCTCTTCCGCGAACCGTAGTATCACACCGCACGGGCGGAAGGGAAAAGCCTGAAGAAGTTGGATGTGGTTTGCGCCGCGAAATCTGCGGGCGCTACGCCACGCAGCCCGGCTACAAATTCGCCGGTAAGCGCGGTGTTGGCCGGCTCATTGCGCTGCCCGCGCAGGTTCCCCGGCGCAAGAAACGGCGCGTCTGTTTCGACCAGGATGCGGTCTGCCGGCGCGGTGCGCGCCAGCTCCTGAATCGTCGTCGATTTCGTATACGTGACGTTGCCCGCGAACGAAAGATAAAACCCCGCATCCAGCGAGCGCTCCGCCTGCTCCCGGTTGCCCGAGAAGCAATGCATGATGCCCGGCAGTCCGGTCGGCGTCCAGTGCTTCGCAATCAGAGCCAGCAGGTCCTCCCACGCGTCGGCCGATCCGAATTTGGCCTTCGCATCCGGCGTCGCGAGCTCCGATGTCCGGCAGTGAATCGTGATCGGCTTGCGCAACGCCACGGCAATCTCCATCTGCGCGATGAAGGCAGCTTGCTGGATTGGGATTTCGGGGTTTTCAACATGGTAATAATCGAGGCCGATCTCTCCGATGGCAATGCACTGTGGGTCGGCGGCAAGCTCCGCGAGCTTCGCCAGCGCAGCCGCATCGGCACGGTGCGCCTCTTGCGGATGAATGCCGGCAGTGGCAAAGATCTGCGGATGCTCGTGTGCGAGGTCCAGCGCACGGTGCATCTCCTCCGGTCCTTCGCCTATACCAATCGCCAGCAGCGTGGTCACCTGCGCGGCCTGCGCATTGGCGAGCATCTGCTCGAGGTCGTCGTAGCTATCCAGATGACAGTGCGAATCCACCCACATCGTCTTCATAGGATGCGGCAATTCGCATTGGACTTCAAACGAATGCCCGATTTGACGCGCCTGCCGGGACACAGCGTACGATTTCGTCCAGCGCTATGAGTGAACAGAGTATCGATCTGAGCCGATCGCATGTCTTCCGGCTCGCGGAGCTAACCGCACATAAGAATCCCAACGGCAGTGAAAGCTGGAACATTCTGCATGGCCGTCTTCCCACCGGCGAAGAGGTCGCATTGCATGTGTCGATGCAGCCCGCGGGGACGCCGCCCAACCCCGCGCATCGCATCGACCATACCGAGATCATCTGTCTACGCGAGGGCGCGCTCGACTTCATGCACGATGGGTCGACGGAACATGCCGCGGCAGGCGATGTGCTGTTTGTTGCAAAGGGAACGATGCACGGCGTGCGCAATGTTGGAGCGGAAGCGGCAGAGTATTTTGTGCTCGCCATTGGCGGAGACGTAAATCAGACAACGTAAAAGGAGAGACGAATGGCTGAAATGAATCGCAGAGATCTTTTTCTTGCGGCGGGAGCGTTTGCTGCGCTGGGCGGCCTGTTGGCGGAGGCGCAGGATCCAAGGACGCACGGCCCGAACGCGGGCGACACGATCGAGATGACGAAGTCGCGCGTCTTCCACTTCGACCAGATGAAGGTCGACCAGCATGCGAACGGCGGCTGGGGGCGGCAGGTGATGCATGGCACGCTGCCCACCGGCGAGTTCGTTGAGGTGCATGAGACCGGCCTGCCGCCCGGACAGATGCCGCATCCTCCGCATAAACACCGCAACACGGAGTTCGTACTGATTCGTGAAGGCCATGTGGAGTATCTGGATTCGGACGGCCAGCGTATCCCGATGGGCCCCGGCGATATCGCGTACAGCGCGTCCGAACAGATGCACGGCATGAAGAACACGGGAAGCACGATGGCGACGTACTTTGTCGTCTCGATCAGCCACGGCCAGTTGTAGCTGCGGCCGGCGTTACTTCAGACGTGAGCCGAGAGCAATGTCCCCGGCCATCGTCGCGAGGATCGGCTTTGAGCCTTCGCTCTCGGAGGCGGCAAGCAGCATGCCGTGCGATTCGAGGCCACGCATCTTCCGCGGCGCGAGGTTCGTGATGACGATGATGCGGCGGCCGATCAGTTCTTCGGGCGTATACCATTCGGCGATGCCGGAAAGGATCTGCCGCTTCTCGTAGCCCAGATCGACCTCCAGCCGCAGCAGCTTGTCGGCTTTGGGAATGCGCTCGGCCACAACGATCTGCGCGACGCGCAGCTCGATCTTCGCGAAGTCGTCGATGTTTATCGGGGCTGGTTTCGCGGTCTCTTCACTCGGAGGAACCAGCGCAGGCGCACCCCCGGGAGGGTTGGGCTCGAGCGGTGGTTGAGCCTGTTGTTCTGTTGCAGGCTGTGAACTTGCTGCCGGCGCGGATGCGGTCGCGTTCTTCTCTTCGATGTCAGCCATAATGTCTGCGAGTTCCTTGGGTGCGCGTGGAAAGATGGGGGCGAGCGCGCCGAGCTTCGTGTTGGACCATCGCGGCTCAACGCCCGGAGTTACTGGAACGGGAATGCCGAGTTGCGAGAACACCCTCTCACTTGAAAACGGGAGCACTGATGAGATCACCGTGTTCACAACGCGGATTGCTTCGGCGCAAGTGTAAAGGACATTTCGTAGCTCTGCAGTTTTGGTTGAATCAGATGCGAGCTTCCAAGGGGCGGTCGAAGTGATATGTCCGTCGGCCGCGGCAACGATGTTCATGAGGTTGTGCAGCAATGACGAGAAATCGTTTTCGGCATAGTTATTTGTTGTCGCGGAGAGATTGAGTCGGACGTCGAGTCCTACGAACTGCTCCATTTGGCCGACCGGAATCATTCCGTCGAAGTATCGCTGAATCATCGCCAATGTTCTGCTTACAAGGTTGCCATATCCATTCGCTAAGTCGGCGTTATAGCGTGTGACCAGTGCGTCGAAGCTGAAGCTTCCATCCTGCCCGAAGGGAATCTCGCGGAGCAGGAAATAGCGCAGCACATCCGCCGCGAACAAGTCGCGCTCGCGCTTTGTGCTCTCGGGGAACTGCTTGCCGTAGACGTGCTCGCCAAAGGCTTCGAGAATTGTCTCCGTGCGGACGATGTTGCCTTTGCTCTTCGACATCTTCGCGTTGTCGAACAGCAGCCAGCCATGTGCGGTGATGGCTTTCGGTAGCGGCAGGCCCGCAGCCAGCAGGAACGCCGGCCAGTACACGCAGTGAAAGCGGATGATCTCCTTGCCGACGAGGTGCAGATCGGCAGGCCAGTAGCGCTCAAACTCGGCGATATCCTTCGCTTCGTCGGAGCCGTAGCCGATCGCCGTCATGTAGTTCGCCAGCGCATCGAGCCAGACATAAATGACATGCTTCTGCTTCGCGAGCGAAGCCGCGGGCTTAGGCACAGGGATTCCCCACGTGAAGCTGGAGCGGGAAATCGAAAGATCCTTCAAACCGCCGCGCAAAAAACTCAGCACCTCATTCTTGCGGCTCTCTGGAGTAATGGCGAGCTTGTCGCTCTCAATCAACTCGATCAACGGCTGTTGAAACTCGCTCAGCTTGAAGAAAAAGTTCTCTTCAGTGACGGTCTCGAGCAGGCGACCGCAGTCAGGACACGGAGTTCCCGCGGGCGCGTCGACAAACGCTTCATCGCTCACGCAGTACGAGCCGGTGTACGAATCGAGGTAGATGTAGCCGCGCTCAAATAGCGTCGTAAAGAGCTTCTGCACACCAAGCTTGTGACGCGGTTCGGTAGTGCGAATGTAATCGTCATACGTGAGGCCCATGCGGTCCCACAGCGCCTTGAACTCTGCCGAGACCTTGTCGGCAAACTGCTGCGGCGGAACGCCCGCCGCTGCAGCCGAGCGCTCGATCTTCTGGCCGTGCTCGTCGGTGCCGGTCAGGAAAAATGTGTCGTCGCCGAGCAGGCGATGACGGCGCGCGAGCACGTCCGCGACGATCGTCGTGTACGCATGGCCAATGTGCGGGCGCGCGTTGACGTAGTAAATCGGTGTGGTGAGGTAGAACTTCTTCTTGTCTGCGGACATCAGGCTACAGCCAGTTTACCTGCTCGCCGCTGAATTAATTGCTCGCAGGCTACGTCACACTCACGGGAATGTCGGGCTCGCTCGGCGGACCGAGACGCGGCACGAGGACCTGGAAGATCCCCAGCGCCAGCAGGTACGCAAAGGCTGCCAGGGCGAAGATCAAAAGCGGATGGATCGTGAGGAAGTGCGAGACGAGGATGGTAAAGAGCGCGCCGCCAAGCGATCCAACCGCGCCCCCGATACCCACGACCGTCGAGACCGAGGTCGAAGGAAACATGTCCGTCGGCGTCGTGAAGAGGTTCGCCGAGAAGCCCTGGTGGGCCGCAGCGGCCAGCGCGAAAAGCCCAATGGCTGGCCACGCGTTGTGCGGGAAGATCGTGTGCATGTGCGGCACAGCGAGCAGCGGAACCACGCATACCGCCATGACAAGGAGGGCAAACTTGCGCCCGCTGTTGACGCTGTGGCCACGCTTGATCCGCCAGCCGGACAGTCCGCCGCCGAGGAACGAGCCGACGGACGAGACGGCATAGACCACCACGATGGGCCAGTAGACCTGCGCGACGCCGAGGCCGTAGTTGTCATTCAAAAATTTGGGCAGATAGAAGAGATAGAACCACCAGATGGGGTCGGTAAGGCCCTTGGCGATCGAGAACGCATAGAGACCCCGCGTGCGCAGAAGGATCTTATAGAGCGCCCATCCGCGCACGTCGGGAACGACGCGCCGCAGGTTGGCCTGGGTTGTGGTCAGGCGGCGCCGCAGCCGGTTGTACGGAAATAGAAGCCAGATGATGAGCCACAGAAGGCCCATGGAGCTTGTGCAGACGAAGGCCGAGCGCCATCCAAAGCGCAACGTCACCAGCGGAACGAGCGCGGGGACGATGAAGAAGGCCGCGTTCGCGCCGGAGTTAAACAGGCCGACGGAAAGCGCGCGTTCTTCGCTCGGGAACCACTCGCTGGTGGCCTTGATGGCCGCGGGAAAGTTGCCGCTCTCACCCAGGCCGAGAAAGATGCGCGCAATGCAGAAGCCGAGCACCGAGCCGACCAGAGCGTGACTCAGCGAAGCGAGCGCCCAGACGCCGATCGCGATGGCATAACCGACCTTGGTACCCAGCCGATCGATGAACGGCGCGGCGACCAGAAAACCCACCGCGTAGGCGTACTGAAAACACTCGACGATGTGCCCGTAGTTGAGGTTGTACGCCGTCTGGTATTTGAAGTTGACGCCCGGGATCCATCCCATGAACGGCAGGTGCAGCAGCGGCTCGATGAGCGAGAGCACCGAGCGGTCCATGTAGTTGATCGTCGTCGCGAGGAACAGAAGGAAGCAGACGAACCAGCGCACATTCGATTTGTCCGGCGCGTTGGCGGTGAACTCTGCGTCAGAGTCGAGGCGCGAAGCTGGCATTCGTTTCTAGCTCCCGGAGATTGCGCGAGTCGCGCGTGCGCAGGCCCGCTGAAGCAGTCCCGGTCGGTGTCATGCCGATCGAACCTGCTCTGGTCCGGTCCAAACGTCGTCCTGAGAATAGCCCGTTGGCGTGTCGCGAGGCAACGCGAAGCCCTAGAAAGTGTGGGGCGCGAAGCCTTAGAAGGTGTACGGATAGACAAGGAAAAACAGCATCAGCATGATCGTCATCATGTCCATGTACACGCAGAGGATCACGCCGGCGTGGTAGAAACTCCATCGCCGCTGAATGCAGCGCACCGTATCAGCCATGCCCAGCAACGCGATGAGAACGGGAACCGCCAGCAGCGGCGCGCGCTGAATGTGGGGATAATGCGAGAGCGGGACGGCGATCACCAGGCTGCCCAGCACCAGGGTGCTCGCGCGCACCAGAGAATGCAGCCGCGGATTGAAGATCGCTGGTGTCACAGGCCCGCCATGCAGCCGCGCAGTCGGATTCCACGCCGCCGAATCGTCCACAAGTCTACTGCTTTGTCGCCGGTTGTGCAGCCCCGGCCGCAGCGCCCGTTTTCGCGCCGCGAGCGGGAGCCGTTTCGGCCTCCAGCGCGGGCAGATGGCGGACCTCCGCCGTAGGTATTTCCACCACGCCGTAGCGGTTGTTCGGCACATCGCGAATCATCAACCGCATGTAGCTCTCCTGCTTCACCGGCGCGCTCACCTGCAACTGAAAGCGCACCGGCGACGACATGAATCGCTTGTACACATCCGGCGGAAGGTTGAGGGTGACCTCTTTGTCGGCGATATTCAGCACGTTTCCATCCGCATCGAAGACGAAGGCTGTGAATTCAATCTCTCCCTTATGGCGGCCGTCGGTTTGGGGTGTTAGCCCAAACTCGTTGGGCAGCGCAACGTAGTCGATCGCATAGGTGAGGTACGGGGGCTTCATTTTGCCCGCAGGATCGGCTCGGTTGCCCTCGGCTAGAGTTTCTTGATCCTTGCCATCCAGGGGGATGGCTCGAACCTTGAACAGAATGTCGGAAGGCGCGGGCGCTCCATGGCTGATCGCCGCACGTGAGTATGCCTCGCTGGCGTGGTCGGCGAGCGCCTGAGCGGTTGGTGGCACGTGCGTCGGAAGTTCGCCATGCTTGGCAGGCTGGTCCGGATTGTCGGCGTAATAGCCGTGGCGATAGGAAAGCCGAAGGCCATAGGTCGCCGGCGTTCCCGCCAGCGCCACATGAATGTTGCGGTAGGCGCCGTTCCAACGATGGTCGCTGGGTTCATAGGACAAGGTGTAGTAGTTGGAGCCGGCGTTGATGGCCTTGCTGACTGCTGACGAAAGCCCATTGGTGTTGTAGTAGGCCTGTCCGCCGGTGTCGCTGGCCATCTGTTCCATCGTCATGTGTTCCTGCGCCTGGCTCTGATCGAACTTCATCATGTCGCGCCCAAACGCCTTGGGATTGCGAACATAGCTATTGCCAGCGTTGGCAGCATCGAACATTGGCGCGGTCATCAGCCCTCGCGCGTCCACGGGATACACCGCGATCTCCGAGCGCGTGAGCAGGTTCGTCGTCTCCCGGAACTCTTCGTTGCTGTCTTCCATCACCGCGAACGGATCGTTCAGTGTCGGATCCGGCTCAACATTCAGCGGAAATGATCCTGAAAACCAGATCAAGTTCTTGCGTCCCGGGAAGTTGGACAGATAATGGGCCAGCGCGTTGAAGGCGTCGAGCGTATATTGCGTACGCAGCCTTGTTTGAAACGACTCCGTCTCCGCCTCGAACTGCTGCACGTTGGCCAAGGTCTCTGCGAAGTTCGGATCACTGGATCCCGAGTCCTCCATCATGTCAGACATGCTCTCCGGGCCGCCGCCTCCGCCTACGGGGTCATCCAGCAGTGGAGAGCCGCGCGCATTCAGCTTGTGTTCCACCGCGGCCTGCAGAATCGCCGGGTCCGACGTGAAACCCTGCAGCATATAGATCCGTGAAGCCAGGCCGAAGACCGCCACCTGCGTTCCCGGCTTCTCATGCTTTACGTAGTCCAGCAGCTGCTGCCGAACGAAGACCTGGTCCTTCATCGGCGTGTTTAGCGTATCGATCAGCAGCACATTCAGCGTGCTGTCGGGTGCCACGGGCGAGTAGTCGGTGAAGATGCCCGGAGGAAGCTTCGGAAATTCCACACCGGGCCTCTGCGTACTGGCCGCACGGTGCTCTTCAAAGTTCAGCACCGTCTGCGGCTTCTTCTGCTCCGTCACAACGAAGTCGTCCTTCGTCAAACCGTGGTATGGATTGCCGTCGCGGTCCTCCACCACCACATCCAGAACAACCAGTTCCGTGCTTGTATGCAGCGTTTCCGCGGGTGTCTGTGCTGGCTCTCCGCTGCGGACGGGCTGAGAGTTCTGCGCAGCGCATACGGACGTCAATGTCAGCAGGAGAGAAGCGATCGATCCTATCGAAAGCAAGCGATGGGCTGCGGTCATAGAGAAAAGGCCGGGTTTCTTGAACTGACGTTCCGAAGGTTCACAAAGTCTCGCGAAAGCAGGGTAATGGCGTCTTGAACACCAGACGGGAAGTTTAGTCGCCGAGCCCGCTGCATGCGAAAAATTTAGGGAGACTTTCGTTCCTGCGGCTGCGTCGGCGCATACTCCATAGGAGGAAGGTTGCGCACGGCAGAGCTCGCGACCTCGACCGTTCCGATCCGTCCCGTGGTCCTTTCCTCCACGCCGATCCGGAAGAAGCTTTCACCCATTGCCGGCGCGCTTACTTCCATATGCTCGCGGTACCCGAGATGCTGAAACTGCGCGTACTCCTCCGGCGTGAAATCGAGGTGCAGGGTTCGTGAGACTGCGTTCAGCATCTTGCCATGTTCGTCATAGACAATGATCGCTGTCTGAATGGCTCCCACGCGATGCCCGTTCGGCTGCTCCGTCAGATTGAAGTAGCGTGACACCGCGGCGCAGTCGATATCGTACCGGCGGTAGGGCGGCTTCATCGGGTCCTTGGGGTTCAGTTCGTTTCCTGGAGCAGGCGTGGTCTCCAGGGCGGCCGACGCAGGAAGAACGCGCGTCGTAAAGGGAATGTCCTGCAGCAAGGGCGCGCCATGCAGCATCGCCGCCTTCGAAGAGCGCAGGGCTTCGGCGGAAGGCGCGTTCGGATCCTCGCTCACCGATGCCGTGCCCGTGTGATAGCCCGGCACTTTAAGATCATCGGCAAAGTACCCACGCCGATAGGAGATCTGCACCCCTTTGTAATTCGCCGGGTTCGCCAGCTCGACATGAATGCTGCGCCACTCGCCTCCGGTCTTCTTCTCGCTGGGCGAATACGACAGCGTGTAATAGTTTGATCCGTCTTCAATGGCATCCGCGACGGCCTGGGTGAGGTTGTTGCGGTTATAGAACGGAATCCCCCCGGTATCGGAGGCAAACGCCTGCATCGTGCCGTGCTCCGCCGCCTGCATCGCATAGAAGTTCGTCGCGCCCTGCTGGTACGCCGTTCCCTGGTTGGGGTTCATATTCGCACCGGGCGTGAACGCGGGATTCGTTTGCAGGCCGCGCGGATCGACCGGGTAAACAGACACCTGCGCGCGGGTGAGAAGATTGATCATCGCGCGAAACACGTCGTCGCCCTCGCCAGGAATATCCGTGTTGTTCTGAATTGAAGCGGCCGGGTCGACGCCGAGCGGAAAGCTGCCCGAAAACCAGATGACGTTCTTTCGCCCCGGGAAATTCAGCAGCCAGCGACCCAGCGAATTAAACGCTTCGATCGTCTGGCCAATCCTCAGGCTGGTCTGCATCACGCCGATCGACTCAATGAAGGTCGCGACATCATTGCTCATCATTGCGCTGCTGTTGCTTTCGCTGGCCGCTCCCTTAAAGGGATCGGTAGCAGAATCCAGAAGCGCATCGCCATTCGTGCTGCTATTGTTCTGCAGCGGCGAGCTGCGCACGCCCTTTCCGCTTCTGAGAACTGCCAGCAACTGACGCGGATCGGACGTAAAGCCCTGCAGCATGTACAGATGATTCGAGAGGCCGAAGATCGCAATCCGTGTCCCGGCCGGAATATGCTGGACGTAATCCACCAACTGCTGTTGCAGATAGCTCTGATCTGCCAGCGGTGTGTTCAGGCCATCGATCAGCAGGACGTTGAGTGGTCCTTTGGTCACAATCGGCGTGAAATCGGTGAACTGCCCCGGCGGCAACACCGGCATCTGCGGCGGCGCCGGAGGAGTCGCTGGAGCGGCGTACTCATCGAAGCTGTTGATGGTCTGCGGCCTGCCACTCTCCGAGAGCACGAAATCGCTGCGCGTCAACCCGTGGATCGGATGCCCGTTCCGGTCGCGAACCACCACGTCGACGACCACCAGTTTCGTACCGGTGTGCAGCGTCGCGACGGGTCCCGGAGGGTTTTGCGGCGAACTTCCGGCCTGCGGCGAAGCCGGTGCCGCCTGCGCGCAGCAGAAGCGAAGACTGAGGCCGGTAACTGAAAGCAAAAGCAGACAGCGCGCAAACGATCCCATGGAACGCCTCGAGAGCCGAAATTTCCTACCGAAGGCTTCGCCGAATACTACACTGCCTGGGGCTCGAACTCAGAAGACGTGGCCGCCGCTGCAATAGATTCACGGAACGGCGCTCGAAGTACGCCGCGCTCCGTGATAATCGCCGCAATATACTTCGCTGGCGTCACATCAAACGCCGGATTCTCAATGCCGACGCCCTCCGGCGTCACCCGCCTCCCATGCATGTGTGTCACTTCGCGCGCATCCCGCTGCTCAATCGGAATGTCTTTGCCCGTCGCAGTCTCAGGATCGATCGTGTTGAACGGCGCGGCCACATAAAACGGAATGCCATGCTCCTTGGCTAGAATCGCCACGCCGTAGGTCCCAATTTTGTTCGCCGTATCGCCGTTCGCCGCGATGCGGTCCGCGCCCACGATCACCGCCTGGATCCGCCCCTGGCCCATAAAATATCCGGCCATGTTGTCGCAGATCAGCGTCGTCGGAATGTTGTCCTTCAGCAGCTCCCATGCCGTCAGCCGCGTTCCCTGGTTGAACGGCCGCGTCTCGTCCGCGAACACATCAATCTTCTTGCCGGCCTCCACCGCCGCGCGAATGACCCCCAGCGCCGAGCCGAACCCGCACGCCGCCAGCGCCCCCGCATTGCAATGGGTCAGCACGGTGCCTTCATCGGGCAGCAGCTCCGCGCCGAACGCGCCCAGCCGGCGCAGGTTCGCAATGTCCTCGTCGTACAGCCGATTCGCCAGCGCCACAACCTGTCGCTTGATCTCCGCGATCGGCGTCTTCTTCGCCGCCAGCTCGTTATACAGATCGCGCACCTGCGCGATGCCCCAGAACAGATTCACCGCTGTCGGCCGCGTCTTCGCCAGCGTCTCGCAGATAACCTCAACCTCTTGATTCAACTGCTCGATCGTTGTCGCGTTGGAGCGCTCAATCCCCAGTGCCACGCCCATCGCCGCGGACACGCCAATCGCCATCGCGCCGCGCACAATCATGTCCTTGATGGCCCGCGCGACCTCTTTATAATCCCGCGCGAGCACGTACGTCTCTTCGTGGGGAAGCTTTGTCTGGTCCAGAAAACTGACGCCTTCCGGCGTCCACGCAAGCGTAGGAATCATCGTCCTTCCAGTTTATCGAAAACTCGTGCCGCGCACGCCGCCCGCACGCTCGCTAGTGCAGCAGCTTCTCCATGTGCCGGTAGCCATCGGTCCCGATAAACATCACAACAAAGACGGTGAGGTTATACGTTGCATGCATCAGCACGGACGCCGCAACCGAGTTCGTGCGAATCCGCACAAACGACAGCACCAGGCTCACGCAGTACAGAATGCCCAGCGCTCCCCAGGCGTGCTCCAGCTGTCCCACGTGCATCAGCGCAAACGGAACGCTCGAGAAGATCGCGGCGAAGATCAGTGCCGCGCGGCTGTGCAGCGACGAGTCCTGCCACTTTTGCAGTCCCGCCGGCGTGCGTTCCATCGCCAGCCAGTCGTAGGCAATCGCCAGCGCCGGCAGAAGAAATCCGCGAAAGGCAATCTCCTCGACCAGCGGCGCCATCAGCACGCCGAAAGCCGTCATTAGCCACGCCCCATGCGTGGTGCGCAGAATATCTTCGATCGGCGACGACTTCGGTTGCGACACAAACTGTTGCGCAAACTGCGACAGCCCGCTCATCGCCGCGCCGCCCAGGACGATCCAGTACCACCATCGCCTTGGCGCCAGCCCATTCCACTCGATGCCTGCGCCGAACCTCCGCTCCCATAGATTCGGAAACAGCCAGTACGACAGGCCGAGCGTCATCACGTAGGAGACCGCCTGGCACAGCATGGCCAGCGTCTCATGCGCCTTGATCTGCTCCTCGGTATGCAGATGCGCTGCCGCGAAGACTGTAATGATGCACAGGCTCCAGCACAGCCACGCAATCACGAAGAACAGCAGCGCATGCCCAATGTGCGGGATATGTTTGGCAGGCCCATGGTCCTTCGCCGGATCAGTATCGTGCTGAATGTCCAGCGCCTTCGGCGTGCGGACCTCGGATGTGGTCAAAGGGCTCATAGTATCGGTTCGCCACTAACGCGCGGAAGCCAGCTCCCGCTCAGCGTCGCTTGCCTTGGCAGCTCTTTTCTTTGCGACCCCTTTCGCTCTCGTTTCCGGTTGCGGCTTCTTCTTGGAGGGCGTCGGCACGCCGGTCTTCTTCTCCGGCGCCGGCCGCTTCATCTTCGGCGCTTTCTTGGCCAAATCCGGTAAGCCCGGCAGCTGAGCCGGCCGCGCCGCTCCAGAACCATTCTCCGCGCCCTCATAGTAGCGCGCCAGGAACCGTCCCGTATGGGACTCCTTCGACCGCGCCACCAGCTCCGGCGGCCCCTGCGCCACAATCCGCCCGCCGCCTTCGCCGCCCTCCGGCCCAAGGTCGATCAGGTAATCCGCATTGCGAATGATGTCCAGGTTGTGCTCGATGATTATGACCGTATTGCCCAGGTCCGTCAGCCGGTGCAGCACCTCCAGAAGCCGCCGCACGTCGTCGAAGTGCAACCCCGTCGTCGGCTCATCCAGCAGATACAGCGTCTTGCCCGTCTGCCGTTTGCTCAGCTCCTTCGCCAGCTTCATGCGCTGCGCTTCACCGCCCGACAACGTCGTCGCCGACTGCCCCAGGTGCACATACCCCAGCCCGACATCCACCAGCGTCTGCAGCTTCTGATTCACCGCCGGAATGTCTTTCAGGATCGGCAGCGCGTCTTCAATCGGCAGATCCAGAATGTCCGCAATCGAATAGCCGTTGAACTTAACGCTCAGCGTCTCCTGGTTGTAGCGCCGCCCGTTGCACACCTCGCACAGAACATAGACATCCGGCAGAAAGTTCATCTCGATCCGCCGTTGCCCCTCGCCCTGGCACGCCTCGCAGCGGCCGCCCTGCACATTGAAGCTGAACCGCCCCGGCTTGTAGCCCCGCTCGCGCGACTCCGGCAGCATCGCAAACAGATCGCGAATCGCCGTGAACACGCCGGTATAGGTCGCCGGATTCGACCTCGGCGTGCGCCCAATCGGCGACTGGTCGATCTGGATCACCTTATCCAGCTGCTCCGCGCCATGAATCGCCTTGTGCTCGCCCGGCTCCTCGCGCGAGCCATAGAGCTCCTTCGCCAGCGCGCGGTACAAAATGTCATTCACCAGCGTCGACTTGCCCGAGCCGCTCACACCCGTCACCACCGTCATCACACCGAGCGGAAAGTGGGCCGTGATATTGCGCAGGTTGTGCGAGCGCGCGTCCTCCACCGAAAGCCATCGCCCGCTCACAGCCCGCGGAGCCTCGCTCGGCCGCGTCACAATGTCGATCTCGCCCGACAGATACTTGCCCGTAACCGACGCGGGATTCGCCATAATCTCCTTCGGCGTTCCCGCGGCAATCAGCTCACCGCCGTTTTTGCCCGCCCCCGGCCCGAGGTCCAGCACATAGTCCGCATGACGAATCGTGTCTTCATCGTGCTCAACGACGAGCACCGTGTTGCCGAGGTTGCGCAGGTTTTCGAGCGCTGCAATCAGCCGCTGATTATCGCGCTGATGCAATCCAATCGACGGCTCATCCAGCACATACAGCACGCCCCGCAGCCGCGACCCAATCTGCGTCGCCAGCCGGATCCGCTGGCCCTCTCCGCCGCTCAGCGTCGCCGCGCTGCGGTCCAGCGACAGATAGCCCAGTCCCACCGCGTTCAAAAACTCCAGCCGCTCGATGATCTCCTTCTGCAGCCGGTCGGCGATCAGCCGGTCGCGCCCCGCAAACTGCATCGACCGCGCGCCCATCATCGCTCGCTCCAGCGACAGCGCCGTAAACTCTGCAATCGACACCGGCCGCCGTGCGCCCGGCGCACCGATGGGCTCTACGTCCTTATCCGGCCGGTTCACCGGCGGATGCTCCGCCGCATCCGCAATCGGGATCGTCACCGCCAGCGACTCTGGCCGCAGCCGGCGCCCATGGCAGCGCGGGCACTCCGTCGCCGACATGAACTGCATCATGTACTCGCGATAGCCTTCCGACTTCGTCTCTTCCAGCGTGTCGCGCAGCCACGGAATGATGCCGTGAAATCCCGTCCGCGCCGCCTCCGGTCGCGGCGGACCATACAGCAACAATTCCTGGTCCGCCTTCGCCAGCTCTTCGAACGGTCGCTTCAGATTGATCTTGTACTTCTCCGCCGCCAGCTTGATCAGCCGCAGCAGATACTGCGACGCCGACCCCGGCCCCATCGCGCCATCGAGCAGCGGCTTCGACCAATCCGCAATCGTCTTCGCCGGATCGAAGTCGTAGATCGACCCCAGCCCATGGCACTCCGGGCACGCTCCATACGCCGAGTTGAAGCTGAAACTCCTCGGCTCCAGCTTCGGCACATTGATCCCGCAGTCCGGGCACGCCATCGAAGAGCTGTACAGCGTCTCGTGATACTCGCCGCCCGGCGCCTGCAGACCAATCAGCACCAGCCCATTCGCCAACTGCAGCGCCGTCGTCACCGCCGCTTGCAGCCGTCTCGTGTCGAACTCCATTGGGCCGCGGGCGCTCGCCGCCCGTCCGTTCGCACCCGGCTCGCCTGCCACTGGCTTCAAGATGATCCGGTCGACAATCGCCTCGACCGCGTGGTTCTTGCGCTTTTCCAGCCGCATCCCCTCTTCGATCTCGGTAATCTCGCCATCGATGCGGACGCGGTAGCCCTTCTTGTCCAGCGCCTCCAGCTCTTCGCGGAACTCGCCCTTACGCCCGCGCACCACCGGCGCCAGCACCGTAATCCGCTCGCCCGGCGACTCGCTCTGGTTGCGCTCCACAATCTGCGCCACAATCTGGTCCGCGCTCTGCCGCGAGATCGGCCGGTGGCAGTTCGGGCAGTGCGGCTGTCCTACGCTCGCCCACAGCAGCCGGAGATAGTCATAAATCTCCGTAATCGTCCCGACCGTCGATCGCGGGCTGCGCGACGTCGTCTTCTGCTCAATCGAGATCGCCGGGCTCAGGCCCTCGATCGAGTCCACATCCGGCCGTTCCATCTGGTCTAGAAACTGCCGCGCATAGGCCGAAAGCGTCTCCACATACCGCCGCTGTCCCTCGGCATAGATCGTGTCGAAGGCGAGCGAGCTCTTGCCCGAACCGGACAACCCCGTCACGACCGTCAGCGTGTTCCGCGGGATGGACACCGAGACGTCCCGCAGGTTGTGCTGCCGGGCGCCGCGCACATGGATATGGGTGAGACTCATAGGCGTGCGTTGGCCGTTTCCGGCCATCTTCTTAGGATACAGCCTCCTTGCCAATCGGCTTTCAACCGCCCCGGACCAAACCGGCATCGCATTCGCTTCTCTCTGTCATTCCGCACGGAATCTGCATTTTGCCCCCGGCGCGTTTCCCGGGTTTTGATCCCTGAACCGCGCCCTGGCAGCATCGCCGCGCATGCCTTTGGTCGAACCCGGTCGCACACGCACGTACTAACGCCCTCGGGGAATCGCAGACGCCAACAGGGGAGTGCTAGTTTTCCAGAGACACGGCGAGCAGCATGCTTCAGACTTGTCTACGGCTGCCTCGTCAAAAGGGTGTGACGCTTCAACGGGCCGCCTTCAAAACGCAGGAATTCAGGCTGCGATCGGGCTGGAAGGACGAAAGATGTTGATCACGTTGATGTTGGTCTGCGCAGTATTTGCATCTCTGGCTTTTGGCGTTCTTACAGCCTACGCAATCTGCCTCGGCTTCTTCCGGCTCATGGCCGGCCGCAGCGGCGTCGCCGTCACATCGAACTCCGCCCCCGCCAAAGCCGAAGTCTAACCACCCATCCCCAGCACGTCTCGCGTAGATCTCCTGCGCCCATTCGTCTTCTTGGGCGAGAGTCTGCGTCTATTGCGGCGCTGACGATCCCTGCGGGTTGGCCTGCGAATTCGTCTTCTGTTGCTGCATCTGCAGCAGTTCCTGGTAAATCTGCTGCGGCGTCTTCACCCCGTTCGGTGAAGCCTGCGTCGTGGTCTGCGTCGCCATCGGAGCCGTATTCGGGTTGGTGTTCGCCGGCGTCTGGCTGGTGAAGCCCGCAGTCGTGCTTCCCGCCGGCGGCGGATTCGGCGCGTCCACGATCCCATTTACCGGCGTTGCCGTCGAAGGCGTCGGCAGCGAATTCAGCGGAACCGAGTTCGTGACCGGAACGGTCGAAACCGTCGGCGAAACATTGTTCGGATTCCCCAGAACATTGTTCGCCGGCTGTGGCATGCTCGGCGGCGTGGAAGGAGCGGCCGCCGTCGTCGCCCCGGCGGCCCCAGCCCCGGCAGTCCCGGCAGTCCCGGACGTCGCGCTTACATTTCGCACCGCAGCAGGTTGCCCGCCTTGCATCGGCAGTTCCGGTTCCGTCTCGGTTGCGTCATACGTCGGCGAGCTCGGCCCCGGCGGCGTCACGCCTCCAGTTTGCGGGCTCAGCACCAGTTGCAGCGGCGCGTGCTCCGGCGTCTCTTTCAGCAGAACATTCGTGTTTGTGCCATCCAGCAGCGTTTGCAGAACCGTCGCCGCGGGCGCCGGTCCGTACACGCCGTAGACGCGCTGGTCGGCCACGCCCCCCACAACGGTCATGCCCGTCTGCCGCGAGATATCGCGCAGAATCTGATTCAAACTCGAGTTATCCGCGCGCACTTCGAGCATCCCGTCCGCGTAGCTCACCCGCGCGCGATGATGCTGGCCCATGTTGCCGTACGGCGTTGCCGCCGGAATCGGTGCCGACATCGGCCCCGAACTCCCCAGCGACGTTGGCGGCGTTGGCGGCAGACGCTGCGCGCAGAGCGTTGAAGCCGCAGCCAAAACACCGGCTGCCATCGAGAACCTCCGCAGTCCGCGAATCCGCAACAGCTTCCGTTCCCGTCTCATCGTGTATGTGGGACGTTCCAGTCGCGTCGCGGGTAGCCTCGAACGCACCATCGCCAGCAGCATCGCATCAGGATACGCTCCGTCGCTGGACGCGCCGCTGCGGTGCCTCGTATGCTGAGGCAGCCGGGAGACATCCCGGCAGGAGAGCTCCACTGCGTTCCGGGCTAAGCACTCACGTTGCGTTCCGCGAACCTTCGTCGCGACCCGTGCGTCTGCTCGCTTTGCTCTCGGCCGCAGTGGCTCTCGCCGCTCCCTGCTGCGCCCAGAATGTACCAGCGTTGTGCACCACCCAGTCGCAGATGACCGGCGACATGCGGCAGGCGCTCGCCGATGCCGCGCTCGGCGTCGCCAGCGCGATCAAGGCCGGAGACGCCGCGCGTGTGCAGGCCATGAGCGCCCCCGACATCGCGTCCAGCTTCGACGCCACGTCCTTCCTCGTCCATTCCACGGCCAGCTTCATCGAGGGCGACACGCTGCACGTCACGCAGCTCTATCGGCTCGATGCCGGCGGCCGCAAAGCCGGCGACACCAGCGAAGCCGACTTCGGCTGCCCGCTCTCCGGTTCTACCGACGAGGTCGACTTCGCCATCCCCGGTCTGCCCCCCGGAGTCTACGCGTTCGCCATGGTCGAAGCGGAGGGTCCGCGGCCCTGGCTGCTCTCCCTCCTCCTCGAGCAGCAGGGAAGCGCCTGGAAGATGGCCGGCTTTTACCCGCACGCCCGCACCGCCGCCGGCCATGACGGCCTCTGGTACTGGACGACGGCGCGCGCCGACGCCAAGGCTGGCAAAAAGTGGCTGGCGTGGGTTCTCTATGGAGAGGCCGACGAGCTTCTTCGGCCCGCCAACTTTGTCACCAGCACCCACCTCGACAAGCTCCGCAACGAGCGCCGCACCAACGCGCCCGGAGAGCTCAGTGAAGGCATCTCCGCAGAGAATCCGCTGGTCATCAAGGGAGCCAACGGCCAGGAGTTTCATCTCACGGCCCTGAGCAGCGCCGGCACCGATGACGGAAAGGGGCTTGATCTCGTGTTACGATACACTACCGATTCCATCGCAGACGCCGGTGCCGCACGGGCCCGAAACACCGCGGCAGCCGCCGCTTTGCTCAATGCCCATCCGGAGCTGCGCGAAGGATTTACCGGGGTCAGAATGTTCGCCGAGGTTTCCGGCCAGAATGCCTTCGCCACCGAACAGAATCTCAGCGACATTCATTAGGAGAAACATCACCCTTCACTAGTGAGAACGCTGGTGCAACGAAATCCAGCTAGTATGCTGGATGACGCAATTACAACGGAGGATTGAAAGAATGCCCAGCTCCACCAAGTCGCTCGCCGACGCAATCAAGCAGAGGCGAGCGACGCCGAGCTTCGATGGAGAGCCGATTCCTCCCGGCGACCTCCGCCAGATCCTCGAAGCCGGCCTCAACGCGCCCAGTGGCTACAACATGCAGCCCTGGCGCTTCATCGTGGTGCAGCATCCCGAGCAGCGCAAGCGTCTGCGCGCCGCCGCCTACAACCAGGCCAAGGTGGAAGAGGCCTCCGCGGTGATCGTGGCCTGCGGCGACCGCGACGGCTGGCGGCGCGATCTCGACGAGATGTTGCGCATGGGCCGCGCCGGCGGCATGCCGGAGAGCTACGCCGCGCAGGCCGCAACCAGCGTCCCGGCCTATCTCTCCAACTTCACCCACGACCAGATGACCGCGTGGCTCAACAAGCAGGTGATGCTTGCGTTCACGTCGATGATGCTCATGGCCGAGGTGCTCGGCTACGACACCGCGCCCATGGAGGGCTTCGAGCAGGCCAAGGTCTGCGAGACGCTGCGCCTGCCGATGAGCTATTGGGTCGTCGCCCTGCTGGGAATCGGACACTTGAAAGGCGCCGACAAGTTCAACGGCGGACGCTTCGACATCTCCCACACCGTCTTCGCCGAGGAGTTCGGCAAGCCATACCGCTAGTTCTTCCGATCGCTGCTTTAATTTCCGGCTGCTTTGCTTCGCGCCTTGTTTGATTCGCGCATGGAATGCTCTCCCTAGTACATTGAAATAGTTGAAGAGGAGTCGCGTTTCCAAATGAAAACGCTGGGCCGTCTTGTGGTTCTATGCGCCGTGCTGGTGTTGATCGTGGCGGTCGCCTACGTTGTTCGCCCCATCTGGGTGATGCGGCAGTTCACCCACTTCGGCCTGTTTCTGTCGCGCGTGCAAAGCAACTACGTGCTCACGCCGGAAGGCCGCGTGCACTACTACGAGGCCGAGCCGCGTATTCCCGGCGGCGGTATTCCTCTGGTTCTCGTACACGGTCTCGGTGACCGCGACGAATCCTGGGCTCCGATGCTCAAGCGCCTGAAGCGTGCCGGCTTCCACGTGTACGCTCCCGATCTGCTCGGCTACGGCCGCTCACCCAAGCCTGCCGGCGGCGACTATTCCATCAGCGGTCAGGAGAAGTTCGTCTACGACTTCATTCAGTCGCTCGGGCTGCAGAAGACCGACATCGGCGGCTGGTCGCTCGGCGGTTGGATCACGCTGAAGCTGGCCCTCGACCACCCCGAGATGATCGACCGCGTCGTCGTCTATGACTCGGCCGGCTTCAGCTTCGAACCCACACCGCCGCGCAATCTGCTCGAGCCCGCCACCACCGATGACGTCCAGCGTCTCTTCTCCGCGCTCGAGCCCGAGGCAAAGCCGCTGCCGATGTACATCCGCCGCGGCCTGCTGCGTGCCATGGAGCAGGACCGCTGGACGGTCGACCGCACGCTCTCTTCGATCAAGAGCAGCGATCTGCTCGATCAAAGCCTGCCTTCACTCCCCGAGCCGCTGCTGATTGTGTGGGGCGCGGACGATCAGCTGATTCCACTCTCCGCCGGCGAGCAGATGCACCAGCTGGATCCGAAATCCGAGCTCGATATTCTTGCCGGCTGCGGTCACCTTGCGCCTCACTTCTGCTCCGTGCGCGCGGCGCAGGCGACAGCCGACTTCCTCAAGGCCAACCCCGTGCCTCAAGGCAGCGTGCGCACTCTGCAGTCGATGCACTAAGGTTTCGGCTCGCCGCCCCAGACGAAGGCGTCCGGCTGCGGCAAACCGATGTGTTGCAGCACGCGGTGCACAAAGCTCCGCGCCATGTCTTCCATGGTCTTCGGCTGGTTGTAAAAGGTCGGGATGACCGGGAAGACAGTCGCGCCGGCTTCCGTGACAGCGGCCATGTTGCGTATGTGAATCAGGTTCAGCGGCGTCTCGCGGACGCACAGAACCAGCCGTCGCCGCTCCTTCAGGCAGACGTCGGCGGCCCGCTCCACGAGGTTGCCCGCCATGCCATGCGCGATGCCGGCCAGCGTTCCCATCGAGCAGGGGAGCACGACCATCGCGTCCACCGGGTACGACCCGCTGGCAATCGGCGCGCCGATATCTTCATGCGCGTGCTGGACAACCTTCTTGCTTCCTTCGCTAACCAGCTTATCTATCAGAGAATTACGGCTGATCGGCCCGATCTCCTCGGCCATCACGCGCAACGCGCTTGGTGAAATGACCAGGTGAACCCGGTGAACCCGGGAATCCGCAGCCAGCGCCCGCACCATCTCAACACCTAGCGCCGATCCACTGGCGCCGGTGACGGCCAGCGTCAGCACGCGCGGCGGATTCGTTTCAAAGCGAGTCACTCTCGGCCATTATCTATTCCGGGCCACCTTCCTGCCAGATTTTGCACGGCACATTTTGCATGACACGGGGCGACAATTGACGGCAATTACGGTCTACTGTTCATATGGGTATCTTCTGCACACCCCTGCGGCGTAATTTCGCCGCAACCCCCGGAGTGCGCTCAGGTTTCCTGTCGAGGGCCGAAGGGAAACTTGCCGTGGCGCTCGGGCTGGTCGCGCTTCTCTTTGCGGCCGCGACTCTGCCGGCGCGCGCGGAGATCTCCCTGCTGCTCGAAGAGCCCTACGGCGGCCTCGGGATGGTCAATCCGACCGGCCACGCTGCCATCTACCTGAACCATGTCTGTGCGGCCACTCCAACCGAGCTTCGCCCCTGCCGCCCCGGCGAACTGGGGGTCGTCATCGCCCGCTACGACGGCATCAGCGACCTCGACTGGATCGCCATCCCGCTGGTGCCCTATCTCTACGCTGTGGAGAATCCCGCCGACATCCCCAACACCATCGACCGCAAGCAGGAGGACCAGCTCCGCGACCTCTATCGCCGCCACGCTCTGGAGTCGGTGGCTCCTGACATGCCGGACGGATCGACGCCGCCGGGAAACTGGTACGAGCTAGTTGGATCTGCCTTCGACCGCAAGATCTACGGCTTCAGCATCAGCACCACGCCCGACCAGGACGCCAGCCTCATCGCGATGTTTAATGACCGGCGCAACGTCGAGCGTTACAACGGCGCCTTCCGCAACTGCGCCGATTTCGCGCGCACGACGATCAACCACATCTACCCGCACGCCATCCGCCGCAACTTCATCGCGGATTTCGGCTTCACGACACCGAAGTCGGTGGCCCGCGGGCTCTCGCGCTACGCCTCCAAGCATCCCGGCGTCGAGCTTCACTTCTTCGTCATTCCGCAGGTTCCCGGCACCATTCCGCGCTCCTATGGCGTGGAGGACGTCACCGAAAGCCTGCTCAAGCGCTACGGCGTCCCTCTCGTCGTGCTGTCTCCGCTGGCCACGAGCATTGTTTTCGTCGCCTACCTCGGGCATGGGCGCTTCGATATGCCGCGCAAGGCGCCGGTGCTCGACCTGCGTCCGCCGGTCGTTAGCGCGAGTGAGACGTTGACGGCCGATGAAACCGCGAACGCTCCGCCCGTAACGGTGCCGATCCCTCTGCCATCGGCCGCGGCCCCGCTGCCTTCCGGATTGATGCTGCGCTCGGAGCTTCCGCCGTCGCTGACCGTACCGTCCGATCCGTCGCCGGTCGTTGATGCTCCGCTGGCTGCGCCCGCGCCGGCTTCACCCGACGCACAGCCCGGTTCTTCAATTCAATAGCGTCGCCGCCTTCGAATCTGTCATCCTAGGGATGAGATTATGGCGACCATGGATTTCCGCGAGCAGCCCCTCGGCAGAAACGTGCGATTTCTCCTTCCTTCTCTTAAGTTGAAGGAACCCGTCCCCGGTGGCGGGACGATCGAGCAGTCCGTGCACGCCTTTCTGGTGGAGCACTTCGGCGGCTACACCGCCTCTTCCGCGACGGTCTCCGGCTACTGGCGCGAAGAAGACGGCAGCCATTCCTACGGCGAGCATCGCGAGTTCACCGTCGCACTGCCCCACGACCGCGGACTCCCCGAGCTGAAGCGCTTCCTCGCCGAGACCGCGCGGCGGCTGTGCGAATCCTGCCTGTACGTCGAGGTTGCCGGCGCCGCCGTGCTGCTCTACAGCGCCGACGACGAGATCGAAGAAGAGACAGACGGTTATTTCGCCGCATCAGCGGTGGATGAAGTAAAGCCGTCCTCAACCCGCTGAAATCTCCCTACAGGTCGGCGTCCTCCGCCAGCACTCGCGCGAAGATGGCATCCACGTTTCTCAGCTGCCGCCTGTAGTCAAACACTCCAGCAAGCTGCTCCTTCGAAAGCCGCGCTGCAATCTCCGGATCTGCCGCGACCAGTTCGCGAAAATTTTTGTCGTTGGTCCAGGCGTCCATTGCGTGACTCTGCACCAGCCGGTACGCGTCCTCCCGGCTCAGCCCTGCGCCGGCCAGCTCCAGCAGCAGCTGCCCTGAATACACCAGCCCGTTGGTCGACTCCAGGTTGCGCAGCATGCGTTCCGGATAGACCAGCATCCGCTCCACCATCGTCGCCGTCTTGTCCAGCAGGTAGTCGGTCAGCGTCGTCGAATCCGGCAGCACCACGCGCTCCGCCGAAGAATGCGAGATGTCGCGCTCGTGCCACAGCGCCACGTTCTCCAGGCCCACCTGCGCGTTGGCCCGCACCACCCGCGAAAGCCCGGAGATCTGCTCTGCCGTAATCGGGTTGCGCTTATGCGGCATGGCGCTCGACCCCTTCTGCTTGGCCGAGAAGAACTCTTCCGCTTCGCGCACCTCCGTGCGCTGCAGGTGCCGCAGTTCCGTCGCGATCTTGTCCAGCGTGGAACAGACGACTGCCAGCACGCATAAGTAGGCCGCGTGACGGTCGCGCTGCAGCACCTGCGTCGCGATCGCCGCCGGACGCAGCCCCAGCTCCTTCAGGATGGCGGCCTCGTGTTCCGGCTCCAAATGCCCGAACGTCCCCACCGCTCCGGAGAGCTTGCCTACACGGAGGTCTTCAGCCGCGGCGTCGAACCGGCGCAGGTTTCGGCTCATTTCCGAGTACCAAAGCAGTAACTTCAGCCCGAAAGTCGTAGGTTCGGCGTGAACTCCGTGCGTCCGTCCGATTGTCGGGGTGTGCTGAAACTCAATTGCGCGCTTGCGCAAAACGCTCCGAAGTCGGACAATTCCTTCACGAATCAACGTGGAAGCTTGAAGCGAAGCAAGGGCCTGTGCCGTGTCGACGACATCGGTGGAGGTCAAACCGTAGTGCAGCCAGCGAGCCTCAGGGCCAACTGACTCAGCGACAGCTGTCGTAAACGCCAATACGTCGTGTCGCAGCTCTGCCTCAAGCTCATGAATGCGTTCCACGGTGAAACGGGCGCGTGCGCGAAGCGCCTCAGCGGCTTCAGAAGGAACGATGCCCGCTCCTGCGAGCGTCTCGGTCGCCGCAAGTTCGACCCGCAGCCAGTTTTCATAACGGCTGCGCTCGGACCAGACCGAGGCCATCTGCGAACGGGTATATCGGGCAATCATCGGGTCTCCAACGGGTCAGGGAATCGGGTTATGAAAAGCTGAAGCGTCGCCAACTCCGAGCTCTCCGGAACGCATCGTAGCCTCAAAGCCCTGCAAAGTCGGAACGTCCTCTTCAGTGTAGCCGTACCTGCATGGAGAGGCTGAAATCGCAGACGGTCTGCGCGATAGAAATGGAGAGTGCGCTCATGGAAGATCACAGCAACGGAGTCGCAGAGATACCACGTTTGAAGGAGCTTGCGGAGTTCCGCTTCCAGCTTCGGCAGTTCCTTGCTTTCAGCGAGATCTCATCGGAGCGCCACGGCATCCAGGCCCAGCAGTATCAGCTTCTGCAGGTCATCGCAGCCGCACCCGCCAGCCAGCCCGCTTCGGTCAGCTATCTCGCCGACCGCATGGTCCTGCGCCACAACAGTACGGTCGAGCTCGTCGACCGCGCCGAACGCGCCGGCCTTGTCCGCCGTCACACCGACGAGCGCGACCTGCGCCGTTCACTGATCCGGATCACCCCCACAGGCGAGCATCTGCTCCGTGCGATGGTCGCCGAGCATATCCAGGAGCTCGAGCGCCTCAGCGACCGCATCATCGCTTCGCTGCGCGCCGTCACGCATCCCGCGCCTGCCTCCCAGTCGGCGTCCGTAGCCGACAACGCTGCGAGCGTGTAAGCGGAGCAAAACGACCTTCACCCGTTCCACTCACCACAACAGCGTCAGGGGAGATGTCCTAGCCTTCCCTGACGCCGAATAGCTGCGCCATCTCGGCATACAAAAATCCGCGCCCCGGTCTGTACGGCTGAACCCACTTGCCATCCAGCACAAACTGCGGAATCGCACGCTTGCCCGTGTGGCGGATCACCTCTTCCGCCGCTCCCGGCGTGCGCTCAATGTCGATCTCTTCGAAGGCGATCGAGTGCTTCATCAAAAATCGTTTCGCCTCGCGGCAGTCGCGGCACCAGTCGGCCGAGTAAACGAGAAGAGCCATGTCTCTATTCTCTCAAACGCAAGCTCAGAGATCAGCATTCGCCGACCCCTGTCGTCTGCTCCCTGCTCCCGTTCACTGCTCGTGATAGTTCCGCATCAGACCGCCGTCGATCACATACGTAGATCCCGTCACATACGACGCCTCATCCGACGCCAGCCACGCCACCAGGCCGGCAACCTCGTCCGATTTCCCCATCCGTCCCAGCGGGATGTTTCTCAGCAGCGGCTCCAGCTCGGCCTTGTTCTCCAGCAGCGCCTTGTTGATCGGCGTGATGATCGCTCCCGGAGCCACATTGTTGACCGTAATCCCCAGCGGTCCCAGCTCGACCGCAAGATTCCGCATCAGCATCCGCAGGCCGCCCTTGGACGCCGCATAGCTCGCAAAGTGCGGAAAGACCATGTCCTCGTGCACTGAAGAAATGTTGATGACACGTCCCGGCTTCTTCGCGTCGCGCAGTTTGCGGACGAACGCCTGGGTCAGAAAGAACACGCCTTTCAGGTTCACGTCCAGGACCACGTCGTAGTCCTGCTCCGCCACGTCCCAGAAGTCCGCGCCCTTCTCCACACCTGCGTTATTGACCAGGATGTCGCATCCTCCCAACTGCGTCCACGCCTGCTCGATCAGGTTATTCGTGTCTGCAATCTTCGTCACATCGGCCATCACGGTGATGAACTTCGCCTGCGGGTCGGCCGACTTGATCATCTTCTCGGTGTCCGCCGCGCCCTCGTCGCGGCTGCGGTAGTCAATCACCACCGCAGCCCCTTCGCTCGCCAGCCGCACAGCGATCGCCTGCCCAATCCCCGACGAAGATCCCGTCACCACTGCAACTTTGCCGTCGAATCGTCCTGCCATCTAACTTGCCTTTCTCGACGATCGTCTCGTGTGCGATTTGCTGCTCGCTCTCCCCGACGTCCGCCCGCTCTTCGATCGTGAGGAACCCGAGGACTTTCCTGATGTCTTTCCCGATCCCTTCGAGGACGGCTTGTCCTCTTTCTCGCGCAGCAGGTCCTTCGCATGTTCCAGCGTGCGCTTGCGCTCCGCGGAGAGATTCTTCCCCGCGCGATTCTCATAGAAGCTCAGCATCCGCATCCCCTGTCCCGGACCTTCCGGCGAAACCGACTTCTTCGCCAGTCCCTCCGCAATCTTCTTCGCCGACTTCTTGAACAGTCCCGGCGCGGGCTTCGTCGAATCCGTCTTCACCTTCGCCGACCACCGCCGCGACGGTGGCGTCGTCGATCGCTTGCCTGATTTGGTTGCGTACGTCTTCTTTGCCTTGCTCCCTTTCGAAGACCCTTTCGAGTGCGAACTGGAAGACTTCGAGTGTGACCTGCTTGCACTGCGGGTTGCCATAGCGCGTGCCTCCATCTCTGCTTCGATGCGCATCAGGGTGCACCTGCGTTGGCTCGGCGGCGGCGGAAGAACTCCGTCAGCATCGTGCCGCACTCCTCGCTCCTCACGCCCTCAACAACTTCCACGCGATGATTCAGCGCTGGAAAATTCATCACGCTCAATACGCTGCCGCACGCTCCCGCCTTGGGATCGCGCGCCGCGTACACCAGCCGCGCAAGCCGCGCATGCAGAATCGCTCCCGCGCACATCGCGCACGGCTCCAGCGTGCACACCAGCGTGCATCCTGTCAGCCTGTAGTTGCCCAGCGCCCGGCCTGCCTCGCGCATCGCTACGATCTCGCAATGCGCCGTCGGGTCGCTGTCGGCAATTACGCGATTTCGTCCCCGTCCCAGTACCGTCACGCCGTCGGCCGCGACCACAATCGCGCCCACCGGCACCTCGCCCGCGGCCTCGGCGGCGCGCGCCTGCTCCATCGCGAGCTGCATCAGCGCGTCATCGCTCAATGGCTTCTCAGGCTCCGGCACGGAACTCATTCGCATCCAGACTGAGCCTACTTTACCCATCCCCGCCTCCGCCAACGCGGCATCCTTCACCGCGGCTGTGTAGTCTGTTGCATCAGAGAATCTGTACCAATTGGCCTTTGGGAGACGAGATGCTGGAATTGAGCACGATCAATGACATCCTGGCGGGCATCGCCCGGCGCGACGGCGACACCGTCGCCATGTGGAAGACCGCCGAAGGCTGGAAGCCCATCATGGCGCGGTCCATGTACGGCCGCGTCCGCGCGGTGGCTGCCGCCATGGAAAGCTGGGGCATCCGACGCGGCGATCGCGTCGCCATCATCAGTGAAAACCGCTGGGAGTGGCCCGTGGTCGACTTCGCCTCCATGGCCATCGGCGCCGTCGACGTTCCGCTCTATCAGACGCTGACGCCCGAGCAGGTCGGCTTTATGCTGCGGGATTCAGGCGCGCGCGTCGCGTTTGTCTCCACCCGCGAGCAGTACGACAAGATCGCCCACGCCGGCGATCTGCCTGCGCTCGAGCGCGTCGTGGTCTTCGATCGCGGCGAGTGTCCCAACGCAACCAGCTTCGAAAGGGTCCTCGCCGACGCGCCGCAACTCGAGGCACGCGACGCCGCCTTCGACGCGAAGCTCGGCGAAACCAGGCCGGAAGAGCTGGCCACCATCATCTACACCTCCGGCACCACCGGCGATCCCAAGGGCGTCATGCTGACGCACAAAAATCTCTGCGACAACCTTCGTCACTCCACCGACGACCTCAACGTCGCCAAGGGCGATTCGGTCATCTCGTTCCTTCCCTTGAGTCACGCGCTCGCGCGGCATCTCGACTACGCCATCTATGCGCACGGCGGCATGCTCGCCTATCTGCCCGGCTTCGATCGCCTGCCCAACGCGATGAAAGAGGTCAAGCCGACCATTTTCCTCGCCGTGCCGCGCGTCTTCGAAAAGGTTCGCCAGGGCGTTGAAGGCAAGGCGCACGGAATGAAGAAACGCATCCTGAACTGGTCGTTGAAGCAGGGCGCGAAGCACAAGGAAGAGATCGCCGCCGGCAAAGCGCCGGGAACGCTGGGATGGAAGATCGCGAACAAGCTTGTGTTTTCCAAGATTCGCGAGGCGTTTGGAGGACAAACCAAGCTCTTCGTCTCCGGCGGCGCTCCACTTGGCAAAGAAACCACGGACTGGTTTCTCTCCGTCGGCATCCGCGTCTTTGAGGGCTACGGCATGACGGAGACCTCGCCCGTCATCGCGCGCAACACTTTTGCCGCCTACCGTCCCAACACCGTCGGCACCGTCATTCCCAATCTCGAAGTTCGCCTCGCCGAAGACGGCGAGCTCGAGGTGCGCGGCACCAGCGTCTTCGCCGGCTACTGGAAGAACGAGGAAGCCACGAAGAAAGAGTTCACGCCCGACGGCTGGTTCAAAACCGGCGATATCGCCAAACTCGAAGACGGCTTCCTCTCCATCACCGACCGCAAGAAGGAGCTGATGAAGACCTCGGGCGGCAAGTACATCGCGCCGCAGCCGCTCGAAAGCAAGCTCAAGGTCGATGCGCTCGTCGGCCAGGCCGCCGTCATCGGGGATCAGAAAAAGTTTGTGAGCGTGCTGATCTCTCCGAACTTCGACGCCCTCGAAAAATGGGCGAAGCAGAACGGAGTCGCCACCGCCGACCGCGCCAGACTCGTCGAAGACGCCAAGGTGCAGCAGGCTTACAAAGGCATCGTGAACAAGGCCAATCAGGGCGCGGCGCACTATGAGACGATCAAGAAGATCGCCATCGTTGCCGAAGAGTGGACGCCGGAAAGCGGCGAGCTCACCCCCAGCATGAAGCTGAAGCGGCGCGTGATCAACGAAAAGTACAAGGAAAAAATCGATGCGTTGTATAAGTCGGGCGAGGGCGAGTAGGGCGAACGCGCTGCGCTGGGTCGTTGTCATCGCACTGAGCGCGGCAACTCTCGCATCCGCACAGCAGCCCGGCCCGGTGCCCACCGATCATTACGGTCCGCCCGCGTGCTCGGTAGGGGCAAAACCGCCCACGCACTCCGATGCAACGGATCGCGCGCGCAACGAGCGCAACCAGGCGCTCGACGATTCGCACATCCTTCCTTCCGCCGAGCCGCTGCCCAACTTCGGCGTCGATCGCTACAAGCTGACCGAGTACGGCGACTGCACCGGCGACAGCGGATGCTATTGGGCCGATCTCGACGCGCAGTACAAGCGCGCCGAAGCCGAGCTGCGCAACGAGATCGCTACAAGGAAACAAGGCGACAAGCTGGCCATCGTCATGGACATCGACGAGACCACGCTGAGCAACTACTGCGAGATGAAGCGCGAAGACTTCGGCTATATCTGGTCCATCTACCGCCCCTACGAGCTGAGTGGAACAGCCGTTGCGATCCCCGGCGCGCTTCGTCTGTTCAACGAAGCGCGCGAGGCCGGTGTCGCCGTCTTCTTCATCACCGGCAGGCCGGGCAAACAGGATCCGCGCCAGCCGCCCTCCAACAAGGACGAAACCGCCGCCACGGCCCGCAACCTGGAGGCCGCCGGCTTTCACGGCTGGGCCGGGCTTCGCCTTCGCACCGGCGATGAGAACCACATGCCCACCATTCCGTTCAAGACCAGGGAACGCCGCCTCATCGCCGCCGACGGCTATCGCATCCTGCTCAGCGTGGGCGATCAGTGGAGCGACTTGCTCGGCGATCCGCAGGCCGACGTGAGCGTCAAGCTCCCCAATCCCTTCTACTTCATTCCCTAACTTGCTCACCCCGCTCCGCGACGAATCCCCACCCCCTGTGAGAGTATCGAAAGACTCTATGGGGCTCTTGCACCGCGCCAGAAAACAGGGCAGCCGCTATCAAAATCCCGTGCCAACCACCGTTGGCGGCTTCGGGATGATCTTCAAAGTGCTTCCGCTCTACTTCAGCAACAGGGCCGAGGCCGAACCGAAGATCCCGCTGGGTCCCTTCCGCACCGACGTTCGCGTCTTCCGCCGGCCGCCCGCAAGCGGCCTGCGCATCACCTGGTTCGGCCACTCTTCCATGCTCCTGGAGATCGATGGCGTCCGCATTCTCATCGACCCCATCTGGGAGGAGCGCGCCAGCCCGTTTCAGTGGTTCGGCCCGCAGCGCTTCTTTTCGCCCACCATGCCGCTCGAGCAGATGCCCGAGCTCGATGCCGTGCTCCTCTCGCACGACCACTACGATCATCTCGGCGCCAACACCGTCGGCCGTCTCGCCAAAATGAGTTCGACCGCCCGCGCTCAGTGGGTGACGTCTTCCGGCGTCGGCAGGCGTCTTCGTTCCTTCGGCGTTCCCGAAGGCTGGATCACGGAGCTTGACTGGACAGAGAGCACGGAAGTCGCCGGTTCGGAGCCCGGCAGGAGCCTGCGGATCAAGGCCTGGCCCGCTCGCCACTTCTCCGGCCGCACGCCGTGGGACCGCTTCTCCACCCTCTGGGCGTCGTTCGTCCTCCAAGGCCCCGAGCACCGCGTCTTCTTCGGAGCCGACTCCGGCTGGTGGGAAGGCTTTGCCGAGATCGCCGCCCAGTATCCCGAACGCGCCGACGGCTCCCGCTTCGACCTCACCATGCTGGAGATTGGCGCCTTCCACCCGCTCTGGGCTGACATCCACCTTGGGCCGGACGGCGCCGCCCGCGCCTACCAGGCCATGGGCGGCCCCGCGAAGGCCGGCCCGCTGATGCCCATCCATTGGGGAATGTTCAACCTTGCGCTGCACGGCTGGCGTGAGCCCATCGACCGCCTCCAGGAGCTCGCCGCCCGCGACGGCCTGCGCCTCTGGACGCCCGAGCCCGGCGTCCCGACCGAGTTCGTCGAGGGCAGCGGACGCTCCCGCTGGTGGGAACAGGCCGTTTAAGCCGTTTTAAAACCGCTCCTTTTTGCACAAAAACCGCGTTTTTTCGTGCCAAAACGACATCATTTTTAACGCGCAGGAGTCGAAAAAAATACCTGAAACCGCGCTGCGGCAGGTTAGAAACTTGCCAAGAGCCAAGGAATACAGGAGCCGCCCGACGGTTTCGGCTTGTGCGCCGGAACGAAACCGCGTACAAGAGAAAACGCACTCAAAACGACCCCCGGAATTCATTGGACACGGAGAAAGCAATGGCTGCACAAGCACAACCCGCGTTGCGCGAAGTGATGGATATCCGCCAGGCGGCGGAGTACCTGGGGATCAGCGGCGACACGCTCTACCGCTACGCCTCCGAAGGCTTCGTCCCGGCGTTCAAGCTCGGCAACCGCTGGCGCTTTAAGAAGACCCTGCTCGACAACTGGATGGACGAGAAGAGTGGCGTAAAAATTCCCGCAGCGCCCGTCGATGTGACGAAGAAGAAGCCCGCAGGCAAAGCTCGCTAAACCACGCGTAGACAAGACCTTATCTCGACTACGAAGACTTGATCTTCGCGAATATGCGCACGACTACGCCCGCTGTAGGGTGAAGTGCGTAATCTCTGCGGGGCAGTTCAGGCGGACCGGCAGTCCTACCGTTCCAATGCCGCGGTTGACGTACAGCTCCATGTGCTCGAACTGGAAGCGGCCTTCGACGTACTTCTTGCCCATCGGTGGCAGGATGAGCGGACCGAGGACGGGAAGCCGCACCTGGCCGCCGTGCGTGTGCCCGGACAGCATCGCGTCGATAAAAGGGAAGCGCGGGTGCCGGACGACGTGGTCCACGTAATCCGGCTCATGGCACATCAGGATGACGGGCGCTGTCGGCTTGGCCGGGATGGCGAGATTCAGGTCCGGCGTGCGGGTTCCTGCGTCGTCGGAGCCGCACAGCCAGAAGTAATCGGCATTGCGCTGGATGGGAATGTAGCTGTCCACCAGCACCGGCGTGCCGTGAGCGCGCAGTGGAGCGATGACATGCCCCGCGCCCACCGCCACGTCGTGGTTGCCGAGACAGGCAAAGCGCTGCGGCGCATTCAGTCCTTCGAGGATCTCCGCGCCGACACCCGCCGCGCGCCAGGCGTACTTGTCCGAAAGCGGCCCGCGGGAGACCAGGTCGCCGGTGAACAGGACCAGGTCGGGATCGAGGCTGTTGACCACCCGAACGGTGTGCTCCAGGAACGAGGGCTCGGTGTACTCCTCGAGGTGGATGTCGCTGATCTGGACGATGTGAAAGCCGAGGAAGGCGTCCGGAAGGTTGCGGATCGCCAGACTGCGGTGCGTCACCTGGAGTTCATGGCGCGCGTGGGTCCCGGAGTAAGCGGCGAGCGAAAGCCCTGCGGCGGAGGCCCCGGCGAGAAAACTGCGGCGTGTGATGGTGCGAGCGCGGGGGGACCTTCCCGGAGAACGGACGGGCATATTTCATGATACCGGCTGTTGCGGGCACGAAGCGAACGCGCGGTGCCATGCGCGCTACCCCGTCTACAAGCTTCGAGCTGAATGACAGGCGCGCCGGAGACCGCGGGTAGAATCAGTGAGATGCAGCATCGCGAGAGACGCAAGGCAGCGCTGGCGGCGGCGCAAGAGGCAGGGGCCGATTCCATGGTGGTGACCCATCTGGCGGATGTGCGCTGGCTGAGTGGGTTCACGGGCTCCAGCGCGGCGATTGCGCTGGGGCGCAAGGGCAGCGCCTTGTTCACGGACGGCCGCTATACGACCCAGGCCAAGGCGGAAGCGGCCGGACTGAAGGTCGTCATCGGCAAGAGCTCTCCCGGCGCGCAGGCCGCGGCATGGCTGGCGGAGTCGAAGGGCCGAACCGGCGGCAAGCGCTGCGCCTTCGACGCCGCGAACACGACGGTGGCCGCGCTCGACGCCATGCGCAAGGCGCTTCCCGCGGGGCAGCGGCGGAGCTTTTTTGTGGCGACGCAAGGCCTGGTGGCCCGGCTGCGCCAGATCAAGGACGCCGGCGAGATTGCGAAGATGCGCCGCGCCGCCGCGCTGGGCTGCAAATTGTTTGAGGGCGTGCTGACCAACCTGAGCGCGGGTGAGACCGAGGCGGAGATTGCGCTGGCGATGGAGTTCGAGGCGAGGCGCGCCGGCGCGGAGGCGATGAGCTTTGAGACCATCGTCGCCAGCGGAAAGCGGAGCGCGCTGCCGCATGGGCGGGCCGGCAGGACGAAGCTGCCGCATCGCGGCTTTGTGACGCTGGACTTCGGCGTGTTGCTGGAGGGTTACTGCTCCGACATGACCCGCACCGTGCACCTGGGAAGGGCCACGCAGCGGGAGTGGGACGTGTATCATTCGGTGCTGGAAGCGCAACAGGCCGGGGTTATGGCAGTGCGGCCGGGCGCCCGTTGCGGCGACGTGGATGAGGCCGCGCGTTCGGTGCTGCGCAAGGCAAAGCTGGAGCGGTGGTTCACGCACTCCACCGGGCACGGCGTCGGGTTGGAGATTCATGAAGGTCCGCGTATCGCGGCGAAGCAGGAGCAGGTGCTGGAACCGGGGATGATCGTCACGATTGAACCGGGAGTTTATCTGCCGGGGGCATTTGGAGTTCGCATCGAAGATATGGTGCTGGTGACCGGGCGCGGTCACGAGGTGCTGACCAAGGCGAGCCCCAAGGTGTGGATTGAGTTGTAGAAAGACAGACAAACGCAGTTTGTATTTGAAGTCAGGAGTCATTGATGGCAGCAGACGATCTGCAACAGCTGAGGGAGCTGGTTGAGTTTTTGAAGGCGAACGGCATCGCCGAGTTCGACATGGAGCGCACCGACCTGAAGGTCCGGCTGAAGTTTGCCGGATTGCAGGCTCCGGCTCCGCAGACCATGGACCTGTCGCAGCTGGCGAGCGCGATTGCGGCGCAGAGTGCGGTCCCGGCGGCCGCGCCCGCACCGGCGTCGATTCCAGCAACCTTGCCCGGAGCGACGCCCGTTCCGCAGGCTGCGGCGGCCACACCCCAGACCGAGGCTGGCCCCGAGGCCGGAGCGCACATCGTCAAGTCGCCGATCGTCGGCACGTTCTATGCTTCGCCCTCGCCCGATGCAGACGCGTTTGTGAAGGAGGGCGATCGTGTCTCGAGCGGCCAGGTGCTGTGCATCGTCGAGGCGATGAAGCTGATGAACGAGATCGAGGCGGATGCGGCCGGCGAGATTGTGAAGATCTATGTGAAGACCGGGCAGCCGGTGGAGTATGGGCAGGCGCTGTTTGCGATAAGACAGTGAGTAGTGAAGAGTGAGTAAGGCAACGGCGATGTGGTGTTGCCGAAGCTCAAAGCAGATCCCCTGCGGGGATGACAGAAAGAAAAGCAAGAGCAAAAGGCGCTGCATGTTTCGTAAGGTTCTGATTGCCAATCGAGGTGAGATTGCGCTGCGCGTGATCAACGCGTGCAAGGAGATGGGGATTCGCACGGTTGCGGTGTACTCCGAGGCGGACCGCAACAGCCTGCACGTGAAGTTTGCGGACGAGGCGATCTGCATCGGGCCGCCGCCCTCGAAGGACAGCTATCTGAACGTGCCGGCGGTGATCTCGGCGGCGGAGATTGCGGGCGCGGACGCAGTGCATCCCGGCTACGGCCTGCTGAGCGAGAATGCCAACTTCGCCGAGGTGTGCCGCGCGTCGAACATCAAGTTCATCGGCCCGAAGCCCGAGGTGACGCGCATGATGGGCGAGAAGTCCACGGCGCGGCAGACGATGAAGCAGGCGAAGGTTCCGATCCTGCCCGGCTCCGACGGCGTGCTCGAAAGCGAAGAGGTGGCGCTGGCCTGCGCGGAGAAGATTCGCTATCCGGTGATCCTGAAAGCGGTGGCGGGCGGCGGTGGCCGCGGCATGCGCATCGTGCGGAACAAGGAAGAACTGCCGGGGCTCTATCATCAGGCCTCGACCGAAGCGCAAAACGCCTTCGGCAACGGCCAGCTCTACATGGAGAAGTTTATCGAGCGGCCGCGCCACATCGAGTTCCAGGTGCTGGCCGACGAGCACGGCAACGTGATGTCGCTCGGCGAGCGCGAGTGCTCAATCCAGCGCCGTCACCAGAAGCTGATTGAAGAGGCGCCCAGCCTGCAGGTTTCGCCGAAGCTGCGCGAGAAGCTGGGCAAGACGATAGAGCGGTCGCTCAAGGAAATCGACTACTGGAACGCGGGCACGATCGAGTTCCTGATGGACGAAGACGGAGAGATCTACTTCATCGAGATGAACACCCGCATCCAGGTGGAGCACTGCGTCACGGAGATGGTTACCGGCGTCGATCTCGTCAAAGCGCAACTGCGGATCGCGGCGGGCGAGCGCTTGAAGGACATCGTGCCGGAGGTTCCGGAGATTCGCGGCCACGCCATCGAGTGCCGCATCAACGCCGAGCATCCGGAGAAGTTCACGCCCAGCCCGGGCAAGATCACGGTCTTCAATCTTCCGGGCGGCAACGGGGTGCGCGTCGACACGGCGCAGTACGCCGAGGGAGTTGTGCCGCAGTACTACGACTCGATGATCGCCAAGCTGATCTGCCATGGCGTGAACCGCGAAGAGGCGATGAACAAGATGCAGCGCGCGCTGTCGCAGTTTGTCATCCAGGGAATTCATACGTCGATTCCGCTGCACGAGAAGATCTTCGCGGATGAGGATTTCCGCGCGGGCAAGTTTGATACGAAGTTTATGGAGCGGTTTCTGGAGCAGCAGAAGGGGAAGAAGTAGAGATCGCAGATCAGGCAACAGCAATAACAGCCCGGTGCGAACCGGGCTTTTCCTTTTGGCGTGCGGTTGGCGTGGGCTTAGGCGTCGGTGCGGTCGCGGACAACGAGGTGGTCGACGGTGAGCTCGTCGACGTGAAGCTTCTCAAACTGCCCGAGCTTCAGCTTGAATTTGCCGATGGCGATCCTGCCGACGGCGAGCGCGCCGATGGCCGTGGCTCCGAAGGCGACAGCGGCGAGAGCGAGCGATCCGCCGGCAGCGGCGCCGAATTTGACAAGGGTGGAGGTGCGCGGGCGAAGTCTCATGCGGAGATTCTAGTCCTTGCGTGTGACGTGTGACCGGCGCACGGTAGCCTTGAGGAGATGAGTGCGTTGCCGAAGCTGTATGCGATTGTGGATCGCGCCTCGCTGGATGCGCGCGGCATTGCCGTGCGCGAATTTGCGCGAGAGCTGCGCGAGGCCGGCGTGCGGTTGCTGCAGTATCGCGACAAGGCCAACGGACCGCAGGAGATTCTGCGCGCGGCGCGGGAGATCGATGAGGCGTTCGATGGCGCGCCTGTCATCCGCCTGATGAACGATCGTGCGGACCTGGCGGTGCTCGCCGGATGGGAAGGCGTGCATGTGGGGCAGGAAGATTTGGGCGTTGAAGCGGCGCGGCGCGTCTTAGGCAATGGTCTGTGCAAAGCTCTGGTCGGAGTCTCAACGCACAATGAGCAGCAGGTTCGGGCTGCGATTACATCCGCTCCGGACTACGTGGCTGTCGGGCCGGTGTATCGGACGGCGTCGAAGTCGAATCCGGATCCGGTGGTGGGGCTCGATCTGCTGCGCAAGGCGAGGGCGATGACGGAGTTGCCCATCGTTGCAATCGGCGGGATCACGCTGGCGAATGCTCGCGACGTGATCGATGCGGGCGCGGATGCGGTTGCGGTGATCGGCGGCCTGCTGGTGGAGGGCAGACCGGTGCGCGAGGTTGCGCGGGACTTTCTCGAAGTTTTGGGATAGTGTTTCGGAAAGTGACTCCGCAGACATCAATGGTGGCTGGGCAGGAAGCAGGTACGTCGGCTTCATCTCCGCACTTTGTGCAGGGGCTGGGGCTGTTTTCGTCGACCGCGATTGTGATGGGCTCGATGATCGGGTCGGGCATCTTCATCGTGCCGGCGGAGATGAGCCGGACGCTGGGTTCACCCGCATTACTTATCGCCGCGTGGATCGTGACGGCGGTGCTGACTATGATCGGCGCGCTCAGCTATGGCGAGCTGGCAGCGATGATGCCGAAGGCCGGCGGGCAGTATGTGTATCTGCGCGAGAGCCTGGGGCCGATCTGGGGATTTCTCTACGGCTGGACGCTGTTTACCGTCATCCAGACGGGGACGATTGCCGCGGTGGGCGTGGCGTTCGGCAAGTTTCTCGGCGTGTTCTTTCCATCCATCAGCCAGACGAACTGGATCCTGCATGTGGGGTCGGGCAACGTCGGGCTGAGCACGGCCAGCCTGGTTGCGATTGCAGTGATCGTGCTGCTGACGTTCACCAACACGCGCGGCCTGAAGACCGGCGCAGCAGTGCAGAACGTTTTCACCACGACCAAGGTGCTGGCGCTGCTGGGCGTGATCGCAGTGGGCCTGGTTGCCAAAAACGCGATCGCGCGCGCCTCGAACTTTGGACCGGCCTGGCATAACTTCTGGGCCGGGGCGCACTGGGGAACGCCACACACCATCGACGTCGGCTCGTTCCTTGGCATGGGCGGCGGAACGGCGGTGGTGGGGCTACTGGCGGTGGTGGCCGTTGTCCAGGTCGGCTCGCTGTTTTCAAGCGATGCGTGGAACAACATCACCTTTACCGCGGGCGAGGTACGCAATCCGAAACGAAATATTCCGCTGAGTCTCGCGATCGGCACCGGCGCGGTGAGTCTGCTCTACATCTCCTGCAATTTTGTGTATCTGAGCGTGCTGCCCATGCATGCGATTGCGAATGCGCCGCAGGATCGAGTCGCCACCGCGGTGATGCAGGCGGCGTTCGGCCCGGTGGGCGCGAAGCTGATGGCCATCGCGATTCTGGTCTCGACCTTCGGCTGCGTGAACGGCCTGGTGCTGGCCGGCGCGCGCGTGTACTACGCGATGAGCCACGACGGTCTGTTCTTCAAGAGCACCGGAAAGCTCGATCGCCAGGGCGTGCCCAAGAACTCGCTGTGGATGCAGTGCGTGTGGACCTGCCTGCTCTGCCTGAGCGGGCAGTACGGCAACCTATTGGATTACGTGATTCTTGCGGCGCTGGTGTTCTACATTCTGACGATTGCGGGCTTGTTTGTGCTGCGCTGGAAGCGGCCGGACGCACCGCGTCCGTACCGTGCCATCGGCTATCCGGTGTTGCCCGCGCTCTATATCGTCATGGCGGTGTGGATTTGTGGTGTACTGTTGCGATACAAGCCACAGTACACATGGCCGGGTTTGATTCTCGTGTTACTCGGCGTGCCCGTCTATATGGTGTGGAGATGGGTTGACAGCCGGAGTCAGCGATCAGGGAATCAGCAACCCAGCGAGTAAGCTCACCGGAAATCCCGGTAAGGACGAGGAGAAACGCAACGCATGTCGAAGCTGTTTGCAATTAAGCCGTTGAAGCAGTTGATGCATGAGGCCGAGGGCGAAAGCGGCGGCGGGCTGAAGCGCGCGCTGGGACCCGTCAACCTGATCACCCTAGGAATTGGCGCCATCATCGGCGCGGGCATCTTCGTGCTGACGGGAACGGCGGCCGCGCAGTTTGCCGGACCGGCCATCGTGCTCTCCTTCGTGGTTGCGGGCATCGGCTGCGTCTTCGCCGGCCTCTGCTATGCGGAGTTTGCCGCGATGATCCCCATCGCCGGCTCGGCCTACACCTACGGCTACGCCACGCTGGGCGAGCTGGTGGCGTGGATCATCGGATGGGCGCTGTGCCTGGAATACGCCTTTGGCGCGGCCACAGTCGCCGTCGGGTGGAGCGGCTACGTGAGCAGCCTGCTGGGATACTTCGGCGTTCGCATGCCGTTCAATCCCACGCCTTCAGTGGCACTGAACCTCTTCGGGCACCCGTTTGCGGCCAGGATAGACATCTTCGCGTTTTGCGCGATCATCGTGGTCACAACGGTGCTGGTGGTCGGCGTGCGCGAGTCGGCGAACTTCAACAGCGCCGCGGTCATGATCAAGGTCTCCGTGGTGCTCTTCTTCATTGGCATCGCCACCGTCTATGCGTTCGGGCATCGCGCCCACATGATGGCGAACTGGCATCCCTTCATTCCGAAGAACCTGGGGCACTTCGGGGAATACGGGTGGTCCGGCATCATGCGCGGGGCCAGCGTCGTCTTCTTTGCCTACATCGGCTTCGACGCCGTGTCGACGGCAGCACAGGAGGCGAAGAACCCGCAGAAGGACATGCCGTTCGGCATCCTTGGTTCGCTGATCATTTGCACGATTCTCTACATCATCGTGGCCGGGCTGCTGACCGGGCTGAAGCCGTACGCAACATTGAACACGCCGGCTCCGGTCGCTGACGGCGCCGCAGCGATCGGCGCTACGTGGGGCGTTTGCCTGATCGATCTGGGGGCGATCGCCGGCCTGGCTTCGGTGATGCTGGTGATGATCCTCGGCCAGACCCGCGTGCTTTACACGATGTCGCGCGACGGCCTGTTGCCGAAGTGGGTTGGCCAGATCCATCCGCGCTTCCGCACTCCCTGGAAGGTGACCATCGCCGTTGGCGTGCTGGTAGCGTTCCTGGCGGCGTTCTTCAACATCTCTTTCCTCGGCGAACTGGTCAGTCTGGGAACGTTGCTGGCCTTCACCATCGTTTGCGTGGGGGTTTGGGTCATGCGCCGCAAGCAACCCGACGCGCATCGTCCGTTCCGCACGCCGTGGGTGCCGCTGGTGCCGATTTTGGGCATCCTTATCTCGCTGTCGCTGATGGTCTCGTCCGACACGCCCGCAAAGATCGGCTTCTTCAGCTGGCTCATCATTGGTCTGGTGATTTACTTCGGGTACTCGACGCGACACAGCAAGGTACAGCACGCGCAGCGCAAGACGGCCGCCGCGGATTAGCGCGAGCGAGACTTACAGCCAGACGCAAATTCAGACGAGAGGCCGGCAATCCTGCCGGCCTCTGCTGGTTCTTACCTCGAAAACAGAGTGCATACCCTGCAGAGAACCCGACCCCGTGGAATCAGGACTTTACCCGCGGAGGTCCGGAGCTAAGTCAAATGGCCTGAAGACTTTGCGCACAAACACGGGGGAGGGGGTAACACGCGGCGTCAGTCTTTCGGAGAGGATGCCGGCGTCGGGTCGGTGGTGTCCTGAGGAGCTTCTTTGTGGGTTGGGGTTTCGGAAGTGGCTGAGGCTGGTTCGTCGACGGGGCCGGTCTGCGATTTCGGCGCAGGCGCGATGTGCGTGCTCGAAGCCGTTGAGGAGTGATGGCTGCGCGCGATGTGAACCGGAGCCGGCGGCGCAGGCACGGGAAGGTTGGCGGCGTCGATCGGATTGGGGTCGTCGCGCAGCTTGAGGAAGAGCGTGCCCGGACTCGCCGGATGCGGAACGGTGAGCGAGTTGCCGGTGTAGCCGTCGGGGACGGGCGACGGGCTGTCAAAGGCCGGCGTGGGTGCGATGGCGTCGATGAGATAGAGGCCGGAGCCGGAGAGCGTGCAGGCCGCGGTCGAGTCGGCGGGGCATTGCAGCGTGGTGAGCTGCGGCAACCGGACGAGCGTGCCAAGGGGAAGCCAATCGCTGGAGGATTCATCTTCGGCGACGGCGCTGGAGGGATTGTCCTCGGCCTCATCGGCGTGCTTCTTCGAGGGTGGGAAGATGGCGCGCACGTGCAGCGCTCCAAAGGCGCTGGGGCCAAAGGCGCGCAGCGGGTCCAGCGTGGCGACGACGGTGTGCGGGTCCTGGAGGACGAGACCGCCGGAGGGCGCGAGCGTGAGCACGGCGCGGAGCGTGCCGTCCAGGGTCGCCACTTCAACCTGGCCGGCGCGCGGGAAGGGCTGCGCCGTCTTGAGCGTGAAGGTCAGTGGGACAGAGAGCGGGAGATCGTCCGCGCTGGAGAGCGAAATGATCGATCCGCCCGGCACCTGCGAGCTTTTGCTGAGCAGCGTGAGCGACGGGCGTGCCGCGGACACCGTCACCGGAACGGTGAGCGTGCGGCCGTCGTCGAGCGTGACGTTGGCGGTGAGCTTTTCGCCGACCTTGGTGGGCGGCGCGGGGGCGTCGGAGGGTAGCGAGAGCCGGATGGAGTTCGAGGTCTCGGCGGCGTCGGCGGTGTCTGCGGCGGTAGCTGGCGCGGGCTTGAAGGTCAGATCGCCGATCTTGACGCGGTCGATCTCATTGAGACGAAGACCGGTGAGGACGAGGGAGCGGTCGGCGGCGTGGATCTCGATGGAGTCGATGTGGGCGGGCTCGGCGAAGGTGCGGGCGGAGAGCACGTCGGCCTTGGGCTGGTCGTACTGCTGGATGGAGATGTGCAGGTCGCCGGGCGTCAGGGCCTTCTCGAGCGGCAGGGTCAGAGCGAGGAGGTTGGGGTGGTCGGGCGTGGGCGCGGGCTTGAAGGAGATGTTAAGGGGGTGGTCGTCTCCGCGCGGCTGCGCGGTGATGGTGTGAACGCAGCCGGAGCCGGTGGAGGTGATGAGCAGCTGGGACGATTTGCCGGCGATGAGCGGAGCGTCGGCGTTGTCGTCGCCGTTGACAATCTGCCAGTCGCCGCCGGGAAGCTGCTGGATCTGCACGGTGGGGCCGGTGAAGGAGTCGAAGCCCCACTCTCCTTCGATGGTGCCGGTGAGGCGGATGGGCTCGGGTTGCGGCTTAACGGGCTTGCCGTTGTGGTTGTCGGATGAATTGTCGGAACTGGAGGCGTCGGCGCGAAGGACGTCGTGGAGCGGGACGTGATGCTCGGGGTGCCGCTGGAGGACGAGGCCGCCCTGGTAGGCGTCGGCGATGAGGGGAATGTCGGGCTCGGCGGGAGCGCCGGGCGGCGTGTTGAAGTGCAGGACGAGATCGTGTGCGAGCGCGGTGGAGAAGACCAGCGGAGCGCCTTCGATGGGAAGGGTGACCGTGGGCTTGATCAGGCAGGCGACGTTGTTGGGGTCGGTGGGGCGCAGCGGCGGCGAGGGCGAGTTCTGCACCGCGGGAAGGCCGATGACGAGAACGGATTTCGGATTGTGGAAAGAGGGCGGCGTGTTGAGCCGCAAGTTCATGGCGTCGTTCTGCGGGAAGGCGATGGCGGGAATGTACTGGTACTGTGCCGTGTGCAGGTTGGCCATGATGCGGACGAGGTCGACGACCGCGCCGACGTAGGCGGAATAGAGGCCGCCTCCGGCGACCGCGGTATAGCTGGCCGCGGCGATGAAGTCAGAGTTGGGGCCGTTGGAGAGTGCGGCGGCGATGGACTGGCCGTGGCCGTCATCGAGCAAGGTCTGGGAGCCGGTCTGAGTGAGGCAGGTGAACTGAGTGTCGACCGGCTGCTTGAAGCAGGTGTCGTTGGGCTTGAGCGCAAGGGTGCGGGCGAGGAAGTCGGAGTGCTTCTGAAGCGCGGCGGGGTCGCCGGGCGGAACGCGGCGGATGTCGGCGAGGTACTTCTCGATGCGGGACTGCTCGAAGCCGGCTTCGGCGAGATCCTGCGAGGCGCGGACGAAGATGCCGGGACGTCCCCGGACGGCAGATTTGAGGGTCGAAAAATCGCCGCCGGTCTCAGGAGCGAGGAACAGGACGGCCTGCTGGGCCTCCTTGGGGACGGTGACGAAGACGCCTTCTTCGCGGACGTGCTTGTCCCAGGTCTCGATGCGGGTGAACCAGTCGTCGGGCGGCGGATTGGTGGTGCCGCGGAGGAAGGCGCAGATGAGCAGGTAGCGGACAGACTGCGTGGGCGGAAGGTCGGGGTGCAGCCAGATGCGGTCGCCGGGCTGGAGATTGGGGACCTCGGCGATGGGAAGCGTGACGCCGTTGCGGGTGACGCGGACATTGATCCGCGGACCAACGAGGTCAAAGCGCGCGTCGACCGCGGCTCCTGGCCGAGCGAAGGTGAGTAGAAGAATGACTGGGGCGATCAGACGGACGAGCCGTCGCGCGCTACGGGCCATGCTTTAAGTTTAGATGCGAAGTGGGAAAGGCGGTTAGCGGGGAGGATGACTGCTTTGAGCCATGTCGTTGAGGCAGTTGCCGATGTTTTCTTCGTACGCGCGCGACAATCTGCTCTTGAGATTGCAGGAGCGGTCATTCGCTAAATGCCGCGGGCGCTTATTCGACAGCCGCAGGCGCTTATCCGACAGCTGCGGGTATTTAGCCGCGAGAGCGGCGGGCGCTGGGGGCGTCGGAGAAGACGGAGCCGTCGCGGATGGAGATGATGCGATGGGCGAAGTCGGCGATGTCAGGCTCGTGGGTGACGAGGACGATGGTGTTGCCGTTGGCGTGAAGGTCGTCGAAGAGGGCCATGATCTCGATGGAGGTCTTGGAGTCGAGGTTTCCGGTGGGCTCGTCGGCCAGGATGATGGAGGGATGGTTGACGAGGGCGCGGGCGATGGCGACGCGCTGACGCTGGCCGCCGGAGAGCTCGTTGGGCTTGTGGCTCATGCGGGTGCCGAGACCGACCTGTTCGAGGACCTCTTTGGCGCGGGCGATGCGCTCGGTGGCGGGTGTGCCGTTGTAGATCAGCGGGAGCTCGACGTTGTGGAGTGACGTGGCGCGGGCGAGCAGGTTGAAGGTCTGGAAGACAAAGCCAATCTCTTTGTTGCGGATGCGGGCGAGCTCGTCATCGTTGAGCGACGAGACGTCGTGGCCGTTGAGCCAGTACTGGCCCTGGGTGGGCGTGTCGAGGCAGCCGATGAGGTTCATCAGCGTGGACTTGCCGGAGCCGGACGGTCCCATGATGGCGACGTACTCGTTGTGGCGGATGCGGATATCGACGCCGCGGAGTGCGTGCACCTCCTGGTCGCCCATCTCATAGGTCTTCCAGAGATTGTGGGTGACGATGACCTCGCCGGAGTGTGGCGGTTCGAAGGCCGTGGTGGTGGCGGGCTCGGCGGGATAGGTGGTGGTGGCCATTGAGGTCTCCGGTGAGGCAGAGGGTAGAGGACCGAGAGCGTTAGCTGCTGGAATCGTCGGTGGCGATGGTGACTGCCGAGTTGTCTCGTTTGACTGCGGTACCGCTCTTGAGGGTGCGCAGAACTTTGTAGCGGCCGGTAACGATCTCGTCGCCGGGTTTGAGGCCGCTGAGTACTTCGATGTCGGTGGAGCCGATGACGCCGGTGGTGACCGGAACGAAGCGGACGCGGAGGTGGCTGCCGTCGTGCACGAGCAGGTAGACGCCCTGGGTGTCGACGGTGCGGGTGGCGGCGGCGGCGGTGTTGTCGGACTCTTTGCCGTGGTTCTTGTAGAGCGTCTCCTCGGTCGGGAGATCGCGCTCGACGAGGGCCTGAATGGGAATGGTCAGGACGTTGGGCTTGTTGGCGGTGGTGATCTTGGCGTTGCAGGAGAGGCCGGGGCGGAGGTCGTCGGGAGGATTGTCGAGCGTCACGACCACTTTGAAGTCCTTGGCCTCTTCGGTGCCCGTGGTGGACTGCGAGGTGGCCAGGCCGGTGGTGCGCAGGAGGGCCTGATCGCCGACCTCGGTGACGTGGCCGTGGAGGACGCGGCCGGGGAAGGCGTCGACGGTGACGGCGGCGGGCTGGCCCATCTTGATGTTGACGATGTCCGTTTCGTCGACCTTGACCTCGGCGGTGATGACGCTCATGTTGGCCAGCGTCATGAGGGTCGAGCCCTCGGCGTTCTGGATGCCGACCACGACAGTCTCGCCTTCGCGGACGGGGACGTTGGTGACCAGGGCGTCAAAAGGAGCGCGGCTTTCGGTGAGGCCAAGCTGATAGTTGTTGCCACTGAGCGTGGCCTGCGCCTGCGCGACCTGGCTGCGGGCGGCAGCGGTCTGAGCCCTGGCCTGGGCGAGCGCGGCCTGACGCTGAGCGAGCGTGGCTACGTCGATGTCATAGGCGGCCTTCTTGGCGTCGTAGTCCTGCTTGGCGACGAGCTGGTCCTTGTAGAGCTGGGTGTAGCGCTGGATGTCGTAGCGCTTCTGCTCGAGGTCGGCCTGGGCTTCCTGAACGGCGGCGGCGGCGGTCTTTTCGGCGGCGATGTAGGAGTCGACGGTGGTCTTATCAGCGGCGATCGTGGCCTGCTGGGCGTTGACCTGGGACTCGGGCTGCTGGCTTTCGACAGTGGCGATGAGCTGGCCCTTCTTCACGTGGTCGCCCTCTTTGACGTAGAGGTGGGTGATGCGGCCGAAGGCAGTGGCGCCCACGTTGACGTAGGTGAGGGGCTTGATCTGACCAGTGCCGCTGACGGTCGAGATGAGGTCCTGCTTGACGGCCTTGCCGGTGGCAACAGGGGTGACGTTATGGCTGCTGTAGACGACAGAGGCGATGACGACGCCGGCCACAACGACAACGATCAGAACGGCCAGCAGGATCTTTTTCAGGCTCATACGGCTTTCTCCCGGGGAGCAAATGCCCGGGTGTCCGGGGTGCGGATTTGAGTTCCCGGCGTGATGTATGGACTCCAGGATGTAATCGAAGGTACGCAGGACAAAGGCCGGAGGTTCCGGGCCGGGGTGGAGGCAGCTTCGAGGACCAGGATTCCTGCGGAAGATTCTAACAGGCCAGCGCACCGAATACCTTGTCTGGCGAGGGGAAACGCACGTAAAATGGGGACGCTGTACCCTCAGGAGTCAGGCCCCCATGCAACTGCGCGTTTTGCTTATCGGATCGACTGTTCTCACCCTGGCTGGATGGGGGATGGGAGCCCGCGCACAGGCGACGGACAGCGCCACAACTCCGGCCGCCCAGGACAACGGCGGGGTGGTGCAAGTTAAGCCGCAGGAGGAGAAACCGGACCCGCTGAAGCGGCGGTTGAGCGACCGGCAGGAGCGGGACCGCGAGAAGGCGGTCAAGAACGAATTGAAGGGGCAGTACAAGACCTGGCTCGAGCAGGATGTGCGCTGGATCATCACGCCGGAGGAAGAGAAAGCGTTCAAGGCGCTGACCAACGATGAGGAGCGCGACCAGTTCATCGAGCAGTTCTGGCAGCGCCGCAACCCGAATCCGGATTCGCCGGACAACGAGTATCGGGATGAGCACTACGCGCGCATCGCGTACGCGAACGAGCACTTTGCGGCGGGTAAGCCGGGCTGGATGACCGATCGCGGTCATATCTATATCGCGTATGGCAAGCCGGACTCGATCGATTCGCATCCCTCGGGCGGAGAGTATGAGCGGCCGATGGACGAAGGCGGCGGCGAGACGTCGACCTTCCCGTTCGAAGTTTGGCACTACCGCTATATCCCGGGCATCGGCGACAACATTGACATCGAGTTCGTGGACACGTGCATGTGCGGCGACTACCATGCGACGCTCGACCGGTCGGAGAAGGACGCGCTGAAGCACACGCCGGGCGCCGGCCTGACCGAGTACGAAGAGATGGGTATGGCGCAGAAGAAGGACCGGTTCAACGGTGGGCTGGAACAGCTGGGAACGGGGCCGATGTCCAGCCAGAACCAGTCGAAGGAGTTCGACCGGCTGGATACGTTTTCGAAGCTGTTTGCGCCGCCCCCGATCAAGTACGCGGACCTGGACAACTTCCTTGCCGATGCGAAGGTGCTGAACGGGCCTCCGTTCATCTTTGATGTGCGCACGGACTACGTGAAGCTGACCAACGACATGGTCATGGTGCCGATTACGCTGCAGATTCGCGAAGGCGATATCACGTACAAGACGCAGGATGGGGACTCGAAGGGCACGGTGCAGATCATGGGCCGGGTGAGCAACATCACCGGTCATATCGTGCAGACCTTCGAAGACACGGTGGCGGTGGAGACGCCGAGCGAGTTGCTGGCGCAGGAGAAGAACAACGTCAAGGTGTACTGGAAGGCACTGCCGCTGCCGCCTGGGCGCTACAAGGTTGAGATCGCGATCAAGGACGGCAACAACAAGGACCACGTGGGCACATGGAAGCGCAGCGTGGATGTGCCGCGGTATGACGACGACAAGCTGGCGAGCTCGTCGCTGATCCTGGCCAGCGAGATGAACCGGGTGCCGACGAAGGATGTGGGCGCGGGGAATTTCGTGATCGGCAACACGCATGTTGTGCCGCGAGTGCCGCCGACGGTTTCGACGCCTGTGACTTTTCATCAGGGGCAGAATTTGAACTTCTGGATGCAGGTCTACAATCTGGGGATCGGCGACGACAAGAAGAATGACGCGACGATCGAGTACCAGATTCTGGATCTGGCGACGAACAAGCAGATTCTGGACGCGCAGGAGTCAGCCTCGAAGCTGAATCCGAACGCGGACCAGCTGACCCTGGAGAAGACGATGCCGCTGGCGAGTCTCGCCCCAGGCAAGTATCAGGTTGTGATTAAGGTGAATGACGGGATCTTGAAGCAGCAGATTGCGGAGAGCGCGCCGTTCAACGTTGTGCAGTAAACCGGCCGATTTTTGGGGACCGGTTTCGTTTCAGGAAGCAGGGGCAGGGTCGCGCAGGACTGGACAGCGATGACTCGCCTGGCGTAGATATTCCCAGGATGATCAACAGCTTGGGATTTGCGGAGAAGCCTTCGACGCGCGTAAGGAGTCTCAGAGCGCGGTGAGACGAGCTGTAGCAGGTCTGATACTGACGGTGCTGGTGCTCGGTTGGACAGAGCTCGGTCGAGCTGCGTCTACCGATGCCGCGATCTCGGGTGTGGTGCGCGACAGCCACGGCACACCGCAGATGGGCGCGCTGATCGAGCTGCTGACCGCGGATGCGACTACGGTTGCGTCAACCCTGACAGACGATCATGGCCGGTACATCATTCCTTCGGTGTTGCCCGGCAGATATCAGTTGCGTGCGACGGCGGCGTTCCTGGTACCGCTGACGCGGGGAAATTTGCGATTAACCGCAGGCGCTCAGGCGGTGATCAACCTGACGATGAGCACGCTGTATGAGATGGCCAACTGGCTTCCCACGCAGGGACGTCGCGCGGACGAACCGGCCGACGACTGGAAGTGGACGCTGCGGTCGACGGCGAGCCGGCCATTGCTGCGGCTGACGGATGAGAACGGCGAGGAGGTTTCGTCGAGCGGCCCCGAGGGCAGGCGTACTGTGTCGCAGGGCCGAGTGGAGGTCACGAACGGCGGCGCGTTTGCGCAGGGCGGGATGCATCAAGTGCTGATGATCGACCGCACGTTCGAGGATGGCGATGGGGCGATCCTGCGCGCGGACATTGCGGACCTGGGATCGTCGGCCAGTCCGAGGTTTTCCGCAGATGTGAATGCGGGGTACGAACGGCGTTCGCAGTTTGGAAGCACGCGGCTGGTGGCCGGTATGCAGACCCATCCGGAGCTGACGGCAGCCGGCGGCAATACGGGCTACGCCGTACTGCAGATGGCGAGCACGCAGCAGATGTCGATGGGCGACGCGGTGGTGGTCGACGCCGGGACGCTGCTCGCGGCGGAACGGCTGGCGGCGACGGAGATCGAAGCGCAGCCGTATCTGCGGGTGTCGGTGCGGCCGGACGACGATCTGCTGGTGGTGTACCGCTATGCGAGCGGGCGGGAGCTGCAGAGCTCGGATGATCTGGACAGATTGAAGCCGGTGACTCCGCTGATTGCGGATGCGCAAGGACGGCCGCTGAGCACGCGCGGGATGCACAACGAACTGAGTGTGAGCCGGAAGCTGGGCAACAGCGTGCTGACGGGAGCGGCGTATGTGGACCGCGTGAACGAGGAGTCGGTGGGCGGCAGCGGCATACTAGACATGAAGGCCGAGCAGGGGATGATGCTGGTGGCCGACCCGGTGACGGGAACCTTTGAGCTGGCTACGGGCGAGTATGCCGGACGAGGGATGAGCGTGAGCCTGGAGCAGACGCTGACGCCGATGCTGGCGGCCTCAATCCAATACGACCTGGGAACGGCGCTGGAGCGGGCGCAGCGATTGGAATCGCTGGCTGAGGCCGCGGCCGAACTGCACGCGCAGAGGGCGCAGGCGGTGACATTTGTGCTGCACGGCAAGCTGCTGCGCTCCGGGACGTCTGTGAGAGCGGAGTACCGGTGGCAGCCGGAGAACACGCTAACGCAGGTGAACGCGTACAACACGGACCCGACGGAAGCGTATCTGAGCTTCTATTTGCGGCAGCGGCTGGGATGCGCGCGATTCCTTCCGCACGGGGTGGACGCGGTGGTGGAAGCGACGAATCTCCTGGAGCAGGGGTATGAGCCGGTACTAGCGCCGGACGGACACACGTTATTCCTGGCCCAGGTGCCGCGCGCGATTCAGGGTGGCGTGGCGTTCAACTTCTGAAGCAGCGAGTCAGCCAGGTTAGCGAGCCAGCAAGTCAGCAAATCTAGCGAGCCAGCAAGCCGGCGACTTTTCGGGTGGCGTGGCGGGCTGTACCATGTTGCGGAGACCCAAGTAACAGGAGTGGACGACCGTTGATGGTGAAGACCCACCGCAGGTACCAGGAGATTGCCGGGCGTATCTCGCGCTATATCGCCGAGAACGGCCTGCAGCCGGGCGCGCGACTGCCCGGAGAGATTGATCTTGCGAAGGTCTGCGGCGTAAGCCGGCCGACGATTCGCGAGGCGATGATCGCGCTGGAGATTGCGGGTGAGCTGGAGATTCGCAGCGGATCGGGAGCGTATGTTCGCGAGGCGGTGAATCCGATGTCGCTGGTGCTGGACTCGGGTCCCGGACCGTTCGAGTTGCTGCGCGCGCGGCTGATGATCGAAGGCGAAACGGCGGCGGATGCGGCGCTGTATGCGTCGACGAGCGATTTGAACAAGATTGAAAAGACGCTGGAACAGATGCGCCGCATGGTGGACGGCAAGATTAATGCGCAGGTGTCGGACCGGCAGTTTCATGTGGCCGTCGGTGAGGCGGCGAAGAACAGCGTTTTGGCGAGCATCATCAACGGCCTTTGGGCAGGAATGTTTGCGCCGATGTATCACCGGCTGAGTGTGCGGGCGGGACTGGAGCAGCATCAGGCGGCGGCGCTCGAAGACCACGAGGCGATCTTCAAGGCGATTGTGGCGCGCGATCCCAATGAAGCCAGGCGCGCGATGCGGCGACATCTGCAGCACGTGGAAGAACATCTGACCAGCGACACGGACGAACCGGAGGCGGCGAAAGAGAAGACGGTGAAGCCGCCTGCGTCCAGAAAGACAACGCGGAGCGCGGGGAATGGCGCGGTCTCGCAGCGGCGCAACCAGGTTTGACGGGCCGGGATGAAATGGCGGGAATATAGGAGCGAGGATCTCGGCGCGATCTTTGCGCTGGATCAAATCTGCTTCGAGCCGCCATTCCGTTTTTCAAAGAACATGATGCGGCGCTTCGCAGAGGCGCGCAATGCGCTGACGGTTGTGGCGGAGTCTGAGAGCGGAATGATTTCGGCTTTCGGCATCGCGCATGTGGAGCGCTCATGGGCGATGTCGTCTGCTTATGTGGTGACGCTGGATGTAGAGCCCGGGCAGCGGCGGCGCGGTCTCGCAAGTGAGACGATGCAGCGGATGGAGCAGCGCGCTTGCGAGGCGGGATGCCGCGCGATGGTACTGCATGTATCGGTTGAGAACGAGGGCGCGATTGAGTTCTACGAACGCAGACGATACGTGCGCCGGCAGATGGCGAAAGGATTCTATGGGCCGGGACGGGATGCGTATGTCTACTCGAAGCCGTTAGAAGATCAAAGCGATGCGGATGAAGAATCTGGTGGATCGTAGATGAACCGGTGGCATGGGTGCGGCCGATCTGCCGCGAGACAGACCGGCCGCGCGGTGAAGGTTACGGTTTTTAGAACTTGAAGCGGTAGCGAAGCTCGGCGTAGAGCTGGCGCGGGTCGTTGTAGTGGAATCCTCCGAAGGTGAGGCTGTTATCGAGCAGCACGCGCGTGTTGCCCACGTTGAGTGCGCTGACGGACGCGGTGAGGCGCTCGCCGAAGTTGCGGCCGAGCGAGAGGTCTGCGGTCGTGTGCGAAGGAAGATAGTCGCCGGTGTAAGGCGATGGTGGATCGGTATATCCGTTCGAGAAGCCGGAGCCGTAGTAGACGTTGAAGGCACCAAAGAGGTGGAAGGGAAGATTCGCGTTCATGCCGAGGTTCAGCGTGTTGCGCTGATCGTGGTCGAGCGCAGAGTAACCGGGCGCGACAGCGCAGACGCCGGAGTCGGAGGGATCGTAGCAGACAAGGCCGCCGGTGATACCGCCGATCTGCTGCGCGATCTGGTTGGAGTAGGAGAGATGTGCCTGGCCGAAGTGCCAGAGGTGCGGCGAGCGTAAGGTGAGCTCCCAGGCTTGAATGAGTGCGCCCTGCACGGTGATGGGGATGAAGACGCTGGACTCGCCGATGTTGTTGTGATCGAGGAAATTCTGGGCACGCGTCTGGAAGGTGTCGGCGTCGAGCAGCCAGCCCTTGAAGGGAATTTGCACGCCGAACTGGTGCTCTTCGTCGCGTTCGCCGCGCAGTGGAACGTAGCTGTCGTTGTTGGTCTGCGCATAGGTGAGAGCGGGGCCGGTGACGCTGGTCAGTGGCGGCGGTTGATAGAAGTGACCGTAGAACGCGCGGAAGACCCAGTTGAGCTTTGGAATCTGCAGCGCGAGGCCGATGCGTGGATAGAAGGCGTTTTCAGTGACGGCACCGGAGAAGTGCGACTGGCGAATGCCGCCGATGAGCGTGAGCCAGTCGGTGGGACGGAAGTTGTCTTCGATGTAGGTCTCTTCGACGCCGGCGAGGACGACCGGATTGACGGTGAAGTTGTTGGCGCTGCCGTCGTTGAAGATGACAGAGAAGAGATCGTTCTCGTGCTGGGCGTAGCCGTAGATGCCGGCGCGGATGGTGTTGTGGGCTACCAGAGTTGACACACTCGCCTGAGCGCCAGAGTAGAAGCCGGATTGGATCGCAGTGGTGGCGTTGGGCTGGTCGTCGGGGTTGGACTGATAGTTGCTGCGGTTGTAGTGGTAGAAGGGCGAGAGCTGTGCAACGGTATTCGAGCTGAAGGTGTGCAGCCAGGTCAGTGCGCCGTAGCTGTCGGTCTCGTGCTGGCCGTCGCGCAGGGAGCTGGAGTCGTAGAGCTGGTTCTCCCAGTCGCTGGGGTTGGGATCGTAGGGAATCTGATAGTAGTCGGTGCGGAGCTGGCTGACGTAGCGAATCTGGTTGGATGGATCGTGATTGAAGATGAGCGAGCCGAAGCCGCCGTAGCCATTCTCGGCGTCGTGGATGGGAGCGGATACGGCGGGTTGCAGGCCGTCGTTGCTGCGGTTTCCGTTGAGGCTGGCGTACCAGGCGAAGCGATCGGTGTGGTTGCCCAGCGAGAGCTGGGCGTTCGTCTGGTAGAAGTTGCCGGCGGAGAGGACGAGTTCGGCGTCGCGATTGCGTTCGAAGCCGGTGCGGGGGACGACATCGAAGATGCCGTAGGTGCGGTCGCCGAGTGAGGCGTTGTAGCTGCCGCGGTCGACTTCGATCGTGTCCACGTCTTTCGGATCGATCTGCGGGGCGATGTTGGAGGCAATGTTGGTGTTGGGAATCTGGACACCATCGATCAGCCAGGAGAGCTGATGGCCGCCGCGCATGTGCAGCATGTCGTGAGTGATATACGCGCCGGGGACGAAGTCGGTAATCATTGCGAGGGAGTTTGTGCGGTCGGCTCCCGGCGTGTGGGCGATTTCAATGCGATCAATTTGAGTTTGCGGCGTGACGGAGTCGACGTTGGCGGCGTCTTGAATGGCCGTGACATTGACCGACTGCGTTACCGAGGCGACGGAGAGCATGTAGTGAAGGATGGTGTTTGTGTCGCCGCTGACAGTGACCGTTTGGTGCAGTGTGGCGAAGCCGGCTTTGTCGATGGTGACGCTGTAGTCGCCGAGCGGGACAGCGGGAACTGTGAACTCGCCGTTCCGGTTCGAGGTGGCGGAGAAGGTGAGCTCCGAGTGGGATGCGGAGACGAGAATGGCCGCTCCGGCAATGGGCCGATGCTGGGGATCATGGACGATGCCGTGCAGAGTGCCGAAGACAGTGGCGTGCGCGTGGGGAACCCCCAACACAAGGAGAAGCAGAAAGAGAATCGATATCTTGCGCATGAGACCTCGGCGCCGTAGTGGCGCGGCTGCAGGCGGGCGAAAGGATTCGCCGCGCGAATGCGGTGCAAATAAATGCTGCTAAGCGAGATCGAAGAAAAAGGAGGGAGGGCCGCGCTTGTAACGGGACCGCTCGCGGGAGATGCGGCGGCTTGTTTCGGCAGGCGCTGCGGGCGCCACCGCAGCGAAGGATACGGCGGAGCGCTGCGGGATATGGATGGCGAGGAGGTGCGCTCCGGCCACCGGAGCCATTTCATGTCGTGGATAGAACGGGCAGACGGCCCCAGCCTGTGGCTGAGAGCTCTGTTCGGCCATCCGCGCCATCAGCTGCATCATCATGGCGCAATGATGCTTGCCATGACGACGGCAGCATATGGGCAGATTCGCGTCCTGATCCTGCGCGAGGGCCAGCGCAGGCGCGACCGTCGGAAGACCGACCGCGGCGAGCAGGACGAGGCTGAGCAGACGCTTCAACATCAATGGACACGCTCAGTCTACGCGTTCGTTTTCTGAGTGACAAAGATCGTGCGCGTTATTCGGAGCGCCCGGACGGGAAATTTGAGCATCCGAAGTGGAGAAGCTTTCTCGCGAAAAAACGTCCAAGAAGTGCAGAAGTCGAACTAACTTAGATGTATGTAGCGAGGAGGGACGATGATCGTTCGCGCTGTGTGGGTTGCAGGCAGTGCGGTGCTGCTCGGAGTTACGGGAGCAGTGGCGATTCACGGGCGAAACGGTGTTGAGCTGGGACCTCCGCCAGCGGCGGCGGTGCTGCCGGTTACGGATATGGTGGGCGGCCGCAGGATCACGGACAACTACAGGTGGCTTGAAGATCAGAACTCTCCGGAGACGAGAGCTTTTATCAAAGCGGAGATGCAGTATACCGACAGTTATTTTGATCAGCTGACGGGACTGCGCGATCGCATTGTGAAGCGCCTGACGGAGCTGAGCCGAGTGGACCAGACAGGGATGCCGCAGGAACGCGAAGGCTCACTGTTTTTCACGAGGCGGCTGGCGGACGAGAATCAGGCTTCGATCTATATGCGGCCTCCGCGGCACGAGGTGGAGGGCGGCGCATGGCTGCAGCCGGGCGATGTGCGATTGATCGACGCGCGCACGCTGAGCAAGGACGCGAATGCGTCGGTGACCATCGCTGCGATTTCCGAGAAGGGCGATCTGCTGGTGTATGGGGAACGTCACGGCGGAGCGGATGAAGAGACCATTCATTTCTACGACGTGCCCAAGCGCGGCGAGATCAACGACGAGCTGCCGCTTGCGCGCTATGGAGGCTTTGGGCTTACACCGGACGGAAAGACGTTGTTTTATTCGAAGACGCTGAGCGATGGCACTGGAGCCGTGTTTCAGCATACCGTCGGTGAGGGCGCGGCCAAGGATACGGAAATCTTTGGAGGGACGTATCGGGGCGAGACGCTGGGTGCGCTGGATCTACTGGGTTGCCGCGTAAGCGAGAACGGACACTGGCTGATTGTGACGGTCAGCCATGGCGTGCCAGCGACGCGCGAAGACATTCTGCTGAAGGATCTGCGCAAGCCGGACGCGCAGTTTGAGCCCCTGGTGTATGGCGTGAATTCGCGCTTTCAACTGCACATGTACGGCGATGAGATGTTCGTGAGCACGGACTACAACGCGCCCAATGGGCGAGTGCTGCGGGCGAAGATGGGCGATCCGACGACCAATGACTGGCCGGTGGTGATTGCGGAGAGCAAGGATCCGATTCGTGCGGTGTCGATTGTGGACGGCGTATTTTTTGTGGGGCGTCTTCATGATGTGAAGACCGAGACAAAGATTTATACGCGAAAAGGAAAAGAGATCGGCGAGATCACTTATCCGACGATAGGCACGGGCGGCATCGTCGAGGGGCGCGAGAAGTCGGACACGGGGTACTACATGTTCTCGTCGTTCACCGTGCCACCGACGATCTATGAGTACAAGGTGCCGACGGGCGAGAGTACGGTGTGGTCGGAACCGAAGGTGCCGTTCGATTCGAGCCAATATGAGGTGCACCAGGTCTTCTACACCTCAAAGGACGGAACGCGAGTGCCGATGTTCATTGCCGGGCGTAAAGGCCTGGCGATGGACGGCAAGGCCCCGCTGCTGATGACGGGGTACGGCGGCTTCAACATCTCGGAGACGCCGGCATTCAGCGCGGAGTATGCATGGTGGATGGAGCAGGGAGGATTTTTTGCTTTGCCGAACCTGCGCGGCGGCGGTGAGTACGGCGAGAAGTGGCACGAGGCGGGGATGTTCGAGCACAAGCAGAACGTCTTCGACGATTGGTATGCGGCGGCAGAGTATCTGTTGAAGAACCACTACACCACGCGGAAACGGCTGGCGATCACCGGGCGATCGAATGGAGGGCTGCTGATGGGTGCGTCGATGACGCAGCGCCCGGATCTCTATGGTGCGATTCTGTGCGGCTATCCTTTGCTGGATATGAGCCGCTACGAGAAATTCTTTATCGGAAGATGGTGGACGACCGAGTACGGTTCGCCGGAGAAACCGGATCAGGCGGCGTACATTCTCAAGTATTCGCCATATCAGAACATTAAGCCGGGTGTGAAGTATCCGGCGATCATGTTTCTTTCCGGCGACAGCGACACGCGCGTTGCGCCGCTGCACGCGCGCAAGATGACTGCGGCGATGCAGGCGACGGTGATGGCGGAACCGGAAGCCGAGCGCCGGCCGGTACTGCTGCACTACGACACGCGCGCCGGGCATAGCGCGGGCGTGAGCGTGGAGGAGGGAATCCGCGACACGGCGGACCAACTGACCTTCTTGTGGAATGAGACGGGCGGGAAGTAAAACATTTCGCCCGAGACTGCGCTCCGTTATGGATCTGCGGGCGCCGTTTTCTTTGAAGGAAAACGGCGTACGGAGCCTTTGCTTTGGATAGAGTCTTCAGGGAAAGTGCTTGAGCCCGGCCTCATAGCTGCGATTGAAGCGGATAACGACAGCCCATTCGCCGTCGATGTCCGGAGAGCGCCATACGATTGCGCCGTGCAGCATCGCTGCTATCGCTGCCGGGGAGAGATCGGGGTCGGCGAGTGAGCCGCTGAAACGGCTGGCCGGGTGCGAGAGCAGATAACGTTGCAGACTGGGCGCGACGTAGTGCGTTGTGAAGACGATTGCGGTGTCGAAGTTCTCGGGATGCTGGGCGGCTTTCTGGACTTCGGCGTACGAAAAATCTTCAATCTGAATGACGGGCGTGCGATGCGCGGTGTAGCCAAGCTCTGGGTTGTAGAGATCCGCGGAGACGGGCCATGCAGTGAGCACTGTGGCGTCAGGGTAGTGCTGATTGACGAAGCGGATGGCCTGCTGGTGCACAAGAATCATGTCGCGGTAGACAAGCGTGTCTTCCGGTGCGAATGCAGTGGGAGGATTGATCCAGAGCCCACTGAGCAGAACAGCTGCCGATACTGCGGTAAGCAAAGCGACAAATTGCGTGCGCTCGTGCCAGATGTCAACGCAGACGAGAAGGATGAGTGGATAAATCGGCAGGAGGTAACGGGTCAGCAACGCTCCGCCCAGGACGGAGAATGCAATCCAGTTACCCACGATGAGGAGCGCGATGGTGAGGCGTGTTGGTATGGTGAGCGGCTTCACGTCCTCGCGAGGGCGGCTGGGCAGAAGCAGGCAGGCGACCGCAAGAAGTATCGGCAGCCAGATGTTGCGCTGCCAGAAGAGATGTACGAAGCGATAACGCAGCGCTGTGAGGATGTGGGTGGCGGTGAAGTTCGCTGTTGCGTTGTAGCGCAGATAGGTCGGATTTCCGAAGGTGAAGCCGGTACGCGCGCGGTGATAGGCGTACCACGCGATGAGCGGGAAGAACGGCACGGCGAGAGCGCCGATCCAGCGGGCGTGCTCGCGGCGTAGGTGCGATTTCCGGTGGCGTAAGAGCCGGGCGAACTCGAGAGCAAGGAGAATCGCAGGCTCCACGATGGCCGTCTCTTTGGAGAGAGCAGCCAGCGAGAAGAGTGTGGCGACGGCGATCCGGCTTCGATGGAAGTCAACGGAGGATTGGGGCGTTGCTTGATCGCTGATCGCGGGCAAGTACACCGCGAAGGCCCACAGGGTGAAGGCCGCGGCGAAGATGTCAGCGTGAGCGAGCGTGCTTTGGGCGAACCAGATGGGATAGACGAGGACGAGCAGCGTCAGGCAGACGGCGCAGAGCGCGTCGACGAGACGCTCGGCCAATCGGAAGACTGCGGTCAGGGCCGCGGCGGCGATGGCACAGACGCAGAGGCGCGTCGCCAGAATGTGAAAACCAACGATGTGCCAAAGGGTGCCCAGCAAAATGTTGGGTAGCGGAGGGTGAGCGTTGGTGAACTGCGGTATCAACCAGCCATGATGGTAGAAGTCGAGCGCGGCGGGGATGTAGTAGCCGCCTTCGTCCCAGTAGTAGGGGAGACGAAGCAGCGTGAGGTGACTGAGCGCCACTACCACAAAGAGAAGCAGCCAGAGCTGCCACGACGGCATAGCGGCTACGCGCGCCGGAATGCGCGCCCAGCGGCTCTCGCGGAGGCTGCCCGATTCGGCGGCTAAGACGGTGGATCGCACTGGTTAATGGACCGGCCCGTTGGGTGGAACGAAGTGCTGACCGGCCGCGTGCGTTGGTTCCAGGGCAATAGGGCCGAAGGTCTGCTCATATTGGGCGAGGTTGATACCGAGGATATTGTGGAGTGCTTTGGCCTGCTGCGGGCTGAGGTAGACACCCTGAAAGTTCTCGATCTCCACCTGATCCGGCGTTTGCGGGGCAAGCGTGCCGAAGACAAGCAGGAAGTCCCAGACGGAGAGCCGGATCTGGACGCTGTTTGCATAGGAATCACGGTAGTCGGCGGTGCGCCGGAGGACGATGCGGGGATTATCGGGGGAATTCGTCTGGTTCATGGGAGAGTCCTGTGGCAAATATTGGTGCGGGAAGAGGGACTTGAACCCTCACGCCTTGCGGCACAGGCTTCTAAGACCTGCGTGTCTGCCATTCCACCATTCCCGCGCAAATTGCCTCACCACAGCGTAGCGGCAAAGGATGAAGGCGGCAATGACCAGCGATGTCCGTTATTCAGACCCCAATTTATTTCGCGACAGATAATAATCGAGCCTACCCGTGGAGCCGATGCGCTTGCCGCCAGTCTGGAGGCGGACGAGTGCATCCGCCGGCGTGCGTATTGCCAAGGGATTCAAAGGGACGGTTCGAAGCGCGGCGGGGCGAATGCCGGTGCGGGGTTGTTTCGATTTACTCCTCAGTTGGGATGGTTATCATGATTCCGGGTTGGGAGGGCCTAAAACGGTTTATTGCTCTGAATTCTTACGACTCCGCTCGATAATGCGGTGGAAGTTTTTTCTTGACTCAAATATGGACACCTGTGTATTTTGCCCTTCGCAAAAATACCTTCATTCATTGTGGCTGTGAAAAGGGCTGAGAGAGAGTGGTCGAACCATTGCCGCGCCGGTCGTTGACCGACTGACGGCGCATCGTTGCGTTTGGATCAGGGACATGGCAGCCGGATGGAATGGCCGAGCAGGAGCGTTGGTTGGCCGGATCAGAAGTTTGACGGAAACACAGGAAGTTTTTCTGGAGGCACCGCATGAAGGGCAGCTTGCTTTGCGACGCAGTGGATGGGAACGCCGCCATGGAACGTACCGATCAGCTCATGCAGCGAAGAGATGTGGGAGCGTGGGTGATGATGCTCGCTGTCCTGACGCTGTGTCTTTGTGCGGCGATTGCCGGCGCGCAGACTGTGCCGAATGTGGTGATCAGCCAAACCACGACGTTGGCTCCTTTGGGCACGGGCGGAGCTCTGGCCGGAACAAATCCGGCGGGAAGCAGCATGGCGGTCGATTCGGCCGGCAATCTCTATGTCAGCACGACCTACGGAGGAAGCATCGTTGAGTTTTCTCCCGGATCGACCACGGCTTCGACGCTGGGCAAGTTTTCCAATCCGGGCGGCATTGCGATCGATCCAGCCGGAAATCTCTACATCGGCCAGGCCTATAGCGCGACGATTATCAAAGTTCCGCTGGTGAGCGGGAGTTTTGCGGCGATCAGCACTCCGAGCAGCAGCACGCCGACATGCACGGGAAGTGACACGGCGGAGTGTGCGCTTCCGATCTCTCCGCCGATATCGGGTGTGGTCTCGATGGTCTTCGATGCCGCAGGGGACCTCTTCTTCGCCTCGGAAAACGGGGGAACCGATCCGAACACGATCTTCGAGTGCACGGCGGCGTGCCTGACGACAGGAACACCGGCGCCGGCGGTGCTGTTCTCTGAGTCGGCTACTGCAACAACCGAGGGTACGTCGAGCGCTCTAGAGAATCTGGGAGGGATTGCGGTTGATCCATGGGGCGATGTGTTCTTTACGGATTCGCTGATGGATGTGACGAACGCCAGCAACGGTTACAGCTATCAGTCATCGGCCAAGGAACTGGTCTACAGCGGTGGGGCTTATAGCTCAACACCGACGACACTTTACACGCTGACTCCTAGCTCGCCGGGCAACTATGACGACCAGCTGGATGGGATTGCGACCGACAGCAACGGAACGGTCTATTACGCGACACAATACGATGGCATCTTCGCTTTCCCCAATAACAAGGGGACAGTGACAACGACAACGCCGTACGTGATGTCGAGCCAAGGCGCGAAGATCCTGGCGACAGACGGCCACGGCAACTTCTATGTCGTCTCGTATGTGAGTTCGGATACGGCGATCCAGGTGGGTGTCGGGGTGCTGACGGTTCCGGCTTCCTCGGTAGGGAGCAGTTCGACCTCCAGCGCGACGACGATCCTGAACGATGAGGGATGCTCGTCATCGCCGGTGGTGAACTTCTCGACGCTGGAGGGAACGACATCGACGACGGAGTTCACGGCGGCCACGACCGGCTCGTGCAGCACGCTGAACGGCAGCGCGGCGAGCTATAAGACGACGCTGACATTCACGCCTGCCTACGGCGGGACGCGGACGGCGACGATCAACGCCACCGAGGCCAGCGGCCCGGGAAGCAGCGGCTCGGCGACGGTGACCGGCTTTGCTACGGGACAACTCGCTCCGCCGACGTTCTCGCCGGTCGCGGGAACGTACAACGCGGTGGAGACGGTCAATATCTACGATCAGTCGCCGGGTGTGTCGATCTACTACACAACGGATGGCTCGACTCCGACGACGAGTTCCACGCTTTACGCCGGACCGCTGACTGTTTCGGCGACGGAGACGATCAACGCGATTGCAACCTCGAGCGCAAGCGGGGTAACTGCCAGCAACGTGAGCACGGGTACGTTCACGATCCTTCTGCCTGCGGCGACGCCGACGTTCTCGCCGGCCGGCGGATCGTATGCGGCGACGCAGACGGTGACGATCTCGGACGCGACCTCCGGTGCAACGATCTACTACACGACGGATGGCTCGACTCCGACGACGAGCTCCGCTGCGTATACCGCTCCGATTACGGTCGCGTCGAGCACCGTTGTGAAGGCGATTGCGGCGGCGAGCGGATTGCCGAACAGCGCGGTCGGATCGTCGACATACGAAATCAACACCGCGACGTATGGAGCGGCGTTGAGCGTGCTCATGACGCAAAATTCGCAGCTCGGAACCTTCGATAGCGGCGGCGCTCTGCCGGGCGGAAGCCCATCCGGCAACAGCTTCGCGGTGGATTCAAATGGGAACCTGATTACCGGCAACAGCTACGGTGGAAAGATCCTGGAGTTTGGTCCGGAAGCGACGACCTACACCGTGCTCGGGTCGTACAGCAATCCGGGACCGGTAGCGATCGATCCCTCCGGCAACCTGTATATCGCCAGCACCTACGGCGGAACAATTACCAAGGTGCCATTCAGCGGCGGTCTCTATGCCGCGATCAGCACGCCCGGCACCGGAACACCGACCTGCACTGGAACCGACACGGCAGAGTGTGTGTTGCCGTTCTCGGCGCCCGTGAACGGCATCGTGGCGATGACCTTCGATGCGGCAGGAGATTTATTCTTCACGTCAACGAACGGGACACCGAATCCGAACTCCGTGCTGGAGTGCACTGCGGCTTGCGTAAAGACGGGATCGCCTACACCGGCGGTGCTCTATGCAGAGTCGACGACCGCAACGACCGAGGGCGCCTCCACGGCACTGTGGTTCATGGGCGGCATCGCAGTCGATCCGTGGGGCGACGTGTTCTTCACGGATTCGCTGATGGACTCCGGCGGCGCGGGCAGCGGATTCAGCTATCAGTCCGCGGTGAGGGAGCTGACCTACAGCGGCGGAGCGTACAGCACGACGCCGACGTCGCTCTACACATTGACCCCTGGTTCGCCTGGGAACTATGACGACCAGTTGGATGCGGTCGCTGTGGACGGGAACGGCACGGTTTACTTCGGAACGCAGTACGACGGCGTCTTCGCCTACCCGAGCAACAAGGGAGCGGTGAATACGACGACCGAATACACAGTGTCGACGCAGGGCGCGAAGATGCTCACCCTGGATTCAAAGGGCAACGCCTATGTCTCGACCTACTCGAGCACCGCGGGCGGCGATGTGGCGATTGAGATCGCGATCGATAACATCTCGCTTCCTAACGCGGCTGTGCCCGGTTCGTCCTCGGTGAGCAATGTCACGACGATCCTGAACGATGGCGCCTGCTCGACGAATCCCGTGGTCTCGTTCTCGGCGACGGAAAATGGAGCGGCATCGACGGAGTTCACGGCGAACACCACCGGGACCTGCGCGTCGACGTCGACAGGCGGCGCTTCGTTCGCGACGACCGTCAACTTCGCTCCTACGGTGGCCGGAACTCACACGGGAATTCTGACGGCGGAAGATACGGTGAACGGAGGGATCGGGACCGCAACTGTATTTGGCGTGACTGCGGGCAGTGCAGCGGCGACGCCGACGTTCTCTCCGGCGGCTGGAACGTACACCTCAGTGCAGAGCGTGACGATCTCGGATACCACGCCGGGAGCCACGATCTACTACACGACCGACGGATCGACGCCGTCACCGAGCTCGACGAAGTACACCGGCGCAATCTCGGTAACGCAGTCGGAGGCGATTAATGCGATTGCAGTCGTCAGCGGGCTAAGTAACAGCGCCGTTGCCACGTCCACATACACTTTAAATCTCCCGCTGACGCAGACTCCGGTGATCTCGGTGGCGGCTGGAACGTACACCTCGGTCCAGACGGTGAAGATCACCGACGGCACGGTGGGTTCGAAGATTTACTACACCACCGATGGCAGCACGCCTACCACGGCTTCAACGCAGTACAAGACGCCGTTGTCGGTTTCCGCGTCGGAGACGCTGAATGCGATCGCCTACGCAACCGGCTACGCCCCCAGCACCGTGGCGAGCGCGACCTACACGATCAATCTGACCGTCGATCCGCCGACGTTCTCACCGGCGGCCGGCACGTTCACGACGATCCAGAAGGTGACGCTGGCCGATACGACCGCAGGGGCGGCCATCTACTACACAACGGATGGATCGACACCGACAGCCAACTCGACGCTGTACAGCGCACCGATTGCGGTGAACAGCTCGGAGACGATCAACGCCATCGGCGTCTTGACCGGCTATGCCAACAGCCCGGTCGCGAGGGCGGTCTACACCCTGAACCTGCCGCCGACGGCGACGCCGACGATCTCGCTGGGCACCGGGACCTACACGGTCTCGCAACCGGTGACGATCTCCGACACAACGACCGGCGCTGTCATCTACTACACAACGAACGGCTCGACGCCGACCGCGGCCTCGACGATGTACACCGGACCGATCACCCTGTCGGCGACGGAAACACTGAACGCCATCGCCGTCGCGGTGGGCTACAGCCCAAGCGCCGTTGCGACGGCCGCCTATACCGTAAACCTGATGCCTCCAGGGTTTGCGCTTTCGGTCAACCCGTCCTCGCTGACGATCCCGTCGACTGCGACCTTCGGGACGATCCAGCTTACGGTGCAGCCACAGGGCGGATTCACGGGTGCGGTCGCGCTGGCCTGCTCGGGCCTGCCATCCGGCGCATCGTGCGGGTTCAGCAGCTCGCCGGTGAACCTGACGAACTATAACCAGCCGCAAGTTGTCACGGTGACCATCAGCACCGGCCAGACGGCCATGCTGCAACGCCACGGGAATCCGTGGGCGCCGGAGGCTACGCTGGCGCTGGTTCTATGCTTCTTCGGATTCCGGAAGCGCCGCGGTATCCAGATTGTTCTGCTGGCGGTGATTAGCGTACTGGGCGTCAGCATAATCTCCGGATGCGGATCCTCGAGCCCGGGAGCTTCCACATCCACGGTCACGGTCACGGCCACTGCGGGATCGCTCACGACGAAGACGACGGTCTCCGTGACGATGAACCACTAACCGCTTTATTTTGAGTATCTCAAGGCCTCTCCTGTGTGGGAGGCCTTGTCTTTTGGCGGCTCACGGCCGGATCGGTCCACGCGAGGTGCGCCGTCGCCGTCTAAGGGAACATCCGCCTTTGGGGCGGAAGATAATGGGTTGCAGCTCAAGAGAGGCTATTGCGACCGGGACAGGGTCTAGTGCATCCTATGCATGAAAGTTGATAAGGGAACACTAAAGATGCCAAATGAATTTGTAAGCGTGATCCGACCGAAGAGCGGGACCGAGGGCGATCCGGAAACAGTCGATGGGCGCTCCTATCCCGTTCTCCCTGTTAGGGATACGGTTTTGTTTCCGCACGCCGTGCTGCCCCTGACGGTCGGCCGGGAGAGCTCTATCCAGCTGATCCAGTCGCTCGGCGAGGAGAAGACAATCCTGGTGGTCGCCCAGCGTGACGCACGTCAGGACGTTCCGTTGGGAAGCGATTTGCACGCGATTGGGACCAAGGCGACGGTCCATAAAGTCGTCAAGATGCCGAACCAGAGCCTCTTTGTCTTTACCGAAGGTACAGAGCGCGTGAAGCTGACGAACTTCACGCAGGTGCAGCCGTTTTTGACCGCCGAGTATGAGCCAGTCGAGGAGAGAACCCCGGAGACTTCGCCGGAGATTGAGGCCCTGCAACGGAATGTAGTGGGCCAGTTCCGCGAGATTGTCAGCTCATCGCCGACGCTGTCGGACGATCTGCAGACGATCGCGATCAACATCGAAGAGCCGTCGCGCCTGTCGGACTTTATTGCGTCGAGTTTGCCGTTCCTCACCACGGCCGAGCGGCAGGAACTACTCGAGACCGCCGATGTGAAGGCGCGGCTGGAGAAACTGAACAGCCATCTCGCGAAGGAGATCGAGGTCCAGCAGCTTCGCAATAAGATTCAGAGCGAGGTGCAGGACTCGGTGCAGCAGTCGCAGCGCGATTACTACCTGCGCGAGCAGATGAAGGCCATTCAGAAGGAGCTGGGCGATCAGGATGAGACGCAGAAGGACGTCCAGGAGCTGAAAGAGAAGATTGAAGCGGCCGGGATGCCGGAGGATGTGAAGAAGGACGCGCTGAAGGAGCTCGGCCGGTTGAGCCGGATGAATCCTGCGGCGGCGGACTACAGCCTGACCCGCAACTATGTGGAGTGGCTGGCGGTGCTGCCGTGGTCGAAGCACTCGGCAGGCGAGGTGGACATCAAGAAGGCGCAGGAGGTGCTCGACGCCGACCACTACGGCCTGAAGAAGGTGAAGGACCGCATCCTCGATTACCTGAGCGTACGGCGGCTGAAGCCGGACATGAAGGGACCGATTCTGTGCTTCGTTGGGCCTCCAGGAGTCGGCAAGACCTCGCTGGGACGTTCGATTGCGAGAGCTCTGGGACGCAAGTTCTCGCGGATTTCGCTCGGCGGCATGCATGACGAGGCGGAGATTCGCGGACATCGACGCACCTACATCGGCGCGTTGCCGGGGCAAATCATTCAGCACCTGAAGCGGGTTGAGGTGAACGATCCCGTCTTCATGCTGGATGAGATTGACAAGCTGGGCCGCGACTTCCGCGGCGATCCGGCGAGCGCGTTGCTCGAGACGCTTGATCCGGAGCAGAACAACACCTTCCGCGATAACTACCTCGATCAGCCGTTCGATCTGAGCCACGTGCTGTTTATCTGCACAGCCAACCAGCTGGACACGATACCGGCGCCGCTGCTCGACCGCATGGAGATCATCGAGCTTACGGGTTACACCGAAGAGGAGAAGGTTAATATCGCGGAGAAGTACTTGATCCCGCGCCAGATCAAGGAGAACGGAATCACGGAGGCGGAGATTGAGTTTCCGCGCGACTCTGTGGGCCTGATTGCGCGGCATTACACGCGCGAGGCTGGTGTCCGGAGATTGGAGCAGTTGATCGGGACCATCTGCCGTAAGACGGCGCGGCGCGTGGCGGAAGGAGCGCTTAATGTGGATGCCGGCGAGAAGCTGATCGTGACGCCGGAGATTGTGCACGAGTTCCTTGGCGGCATCAAGGTGCGCGTGGATACGGAGATCGCCGAGCGCACCAAGCGTCCCGGTGTGGCAGTGGGCCTGGCATGGACGCCGGCTGGCGGCGATGTGCTGTTCATCGAGGCCAACAAGATGAAGGGCAAAGGCCACTTTTCAATGACCGGACAGCTGGGCGACGTGATGAAGGAGAGCGTGCAGGCCGCGCATACGTGGATTCGCTCCAATGCAGCCTCGCTCGGGCTCGACGAGGATGTGCTGAAGGAGCTGGATATCCACGTGCACGTGCCGGCTGGAGCGATTCCGAAGGACGGTCCGAGCGCGGGAGTAACGATGGCGACCGCGCTGGTCAGCCTGCTGACGGACAAACCGGTCCGTCCGCTCCTTGCAATGACCGGCGAGATAACGCTGAGCGGCAATGTGCTGCCTGTAGGTGGCATCAAGGAGAAGTTCCTTGCCGCGAAGCGGGCCGGAGTTCGCGACGTGATCCTGCCGATCGATGTGAAGACGAATGTGGAGGAGGATCTCGCCGCCGATCAGATTGACGGCGTCACGATCCACTACGCCTCGCGCATCGAGGATGTGCTGGCCGTAGCTCTGCCGCGCACGACGCAGGAGTCGGTGCAGGATGAAGAGGTTCGTGAAGAGGTGCTCGCGACGGTGAACTGAGGAGTTTGCGATCGCGGAGTCTTGAACAGCCGGGGCGAACCTGCCTCGGCTGCTCTGTATGCACGCTGATTTCTGCAATGTTGACGGTATGCTGAGACGGAGCATGAGGATGTCAGAACGCGAGAGACTGTTGCTGTTGGATACGGTCGGGGCAGCACCCGGCGCGGTGCTGACAGAGCATGGTCGCGAAGTTGCGGCCGCACAGTTTCCGCTGCGATGGGCCTCGGCTGCGCTGATCGGCGAAGTGAGGCGAATGCTTGCTGAGGCCGGCTTCGGATTGCGGCAACTGAGCGGCGTTGGCGTTGTGTCAGGGCCGGGCTCGTTTACAGGCGTGCGGACGGGGCTCGCGATGGCGAAGGGATTGTGCGAGGTGGCGGGAGTGCCGCTGGCGGGCGTATCTCGGCTTGCTGTGCTGGCAGAGGCTGCGGAACTGCAGGAGGGATTTGCGGTGCTCGACGCCGGGCGAGGTGAGCTGTATGTCCGCGAGGAACGGCGAACGGAGGCCCCGCGCGAGTGGCTGGCTACGGTGCCGGAGTTTGAGAGCATGGCAGCGGGAGCTCCGATTGTCGTTGCAGAGCAGAAGACAGCGAAGCTTCTGGATGCGCTTGCGCCTCGGGTGCATACGCTCACGCCGCTGGATTTGTTGAAACCGGTGCACCGTTGTCTTCAAGCGGGTGGAACAGATGTTGCCTGGGCGGATGCGAACTACGTGCTGGCGGCGAGCGAAATCTATGCGCGTGCAAAGCAGCCGAAGAATGTCGCAGGTTGATCGATATGCATGAGATCGCTGTTCGATCTGCCGAAGCGTCAGACATGGATCGACTGGTTGCACTGGCGGAAGATTGTCCCGGAGCGCCGCGCTGGACGTTGACGACATGGCGACAGGTGCTGGATTCGGCGGTTGGAGGGCAACAAAGGAGCGTTCTGGTGGCGGAGTCCGAGGGCAGGCTCATCGCGTTCGGCGTGGTAGGTATTGGCGGGGACGAGGCCGAGATTGAAAGCCTCGCGGTGAAATCTGATGTGCGCCGAAAGGGCATTGGGCGGAGCCTGTGTGAGTCGCTGATGCATTGGGCGAGGGAGCGCAGAGCAAGCAAGGTGCTGCTGGAAGCAAGAATGTCGAATGATGCGGCACGCTCCCTCTATCAATCGCTCGGCTTCCGCGAGATTGCTGCGCGAAAGAGCTACTATCGCGAGCCCGAAGAGGATGGCGTGGTGATGGCGCGCGAGCTCTAAGGCAGCTTTCGCTGGTATGGCTAAATGACTCTGGCCGACGGGTATAATCGTGTGGCTATGGTGCGTGATGGGCTTTTTTATGGGCTTGCCCTGATTGTGGTCGCGGTCATTGTGTGGGTATCAACGCACATCGTTGCGCTGACGCTCATCCCTGTGCTGCTCGCGGCTTTCTTCTTATGGTTCTTTCGGGATCCTGCGCGCCGCATCCCTGATGGCCGGGGGATCATCGTTTCGCCGGCGGATGGAAAGGTCGAGGAGGCCGACTGGATCGAGACGACAGCCGGCAGCCGGGTCCGCGTAACGATTTTTCTGAACGTGTTCGATGTGCATGTAAATCGCGTGCCTGCTGAGGGCGTTGTGAGCCTGGTGGAGTATCGCGAAGGCCATTTTATGAACGCGCTGAAGCCGGAATCTGCAGTGCACAACGAGCAGACGATGATCACCATCGAGAACGAGAGCTACAGCGTCAGCTTCAAGCAGATCGCGGGCCTGCTGGCGCGCCGCATCGTTTGTAATCTGCAAACTGGCCAGCGTGTAGAGCGCGGACAGCGGATGGGCATGATTAAGTTTGGTTCCCGCTGTGACGTGCTTCTACCTGCGTCAGTTGAACTGCGCGTGAAGGCGGGTGACCGTGTGAAAGGCGGCAGCTCCGTGCTGGGGATAGTGACGGCGGCCGGCCTGGCGAACGGACGCGAATGATGGCGGAGCAGGGAAGGCTGCATCCGGTCCGGCACGGCATGTATGTTCTGCCGTCGCTGTTCACGGCAGGCAACATTGCGATGGGCTTTTACGCCATCCTGCAGAGCATTCGCGGACTGGTGATGAGCAGCGCGGCTGCCTTTGATCATGCGTCGGTGGCCATTATCCTGGCAGTGGTCTTTGATGGCCTCGATGGGCGAATCGCTCGCTTGACCAATACATCGAGCGCATTTGGCCGCGAGCTCGATTCGCTTGCTGACGTGATTACATTCGGTCTGGCGCCGAGCCTGCTCGCATATCTCTGGGGAGTGCGGCAGGTCACGCCACGCGGCTACCCAATTATCGAAGGGCGAGTGCTGCACTTCGGCGCGGTCATATGCTTTCTATTTCTGATCTGCGGGGCGTGCCGGCTCGCGCGCTTTAATATCAGCGTCGATCCAAAGCCGCGTAATCCGGGCCGTCCCGGCCGCAAGTATTTTGTTGGCATGCCAATTCCCGCGGGCGCCGGAGTCATTGCCGCGGTGGTGCACTTTGAAGGCGGATCGCCGGTGCATGATCTTTGGCTGTCGGTTGTTTGGATTGCTTTGGTGGCATTTACCGGATTTCTGATGGTGAGCAGCTGGCGATTTTGGAGCGGCAAGGAGATTGATTTCAGCTCGCGGCGTCCCGGTCGAGTGCTGGTCCTGCTCATTGTTTTGCTGGCCGTGATCTTTGAGTGGCATCAGTATGCGCTGCTCGTGATGGCCATGGTCTACCTTGTCTCTGGTGTAGCGGCGCGGCTAGCCTACTCCTGGAGCCGGCGCTTCGGGCGTGCGTCCTAAGCATTCGTGCGGAAAGGGGACGTGATGGCGAACAACTTGCGCGCCGTAATCATCGGCGCCTCCACGCTTCTTGGCAAAGAGCTCATTGAAGAACTGAATAACTCATCAACGGGATGGGACCTCCGCGTTGCGGAAGCGGCGGACGCGGGCGGACAGCTGATTGCCGGCGGCGATGAGGCCATGATCGTTCAGCCCCTAACTCCCGATGTCTTTGACGGGCAGGATGTCGCTTTCTTCGCGGAGAGCGCATCCAGCACGCGTGCCCACTGGCGGGAAGCACAGGCGGCGAAGGCGGCCGTTGTGGACCTCACATCAGCGCTCGTCGCCGAGCCGCGAGCGATTGTGCGATCGCCATGGATCGACGGTGGCAATGCGCCGGATGCTCAAACTACGATCGTCATTCCGGCACATCCGGCCGCGGTGATGCTGGCTCTGGTCGGCTCGCGTCTGACGAGCGTATTCGGGGCGGCGACGCTTGCCGCAACGGTGCTGGAGCCGGCGTCCCAACTGGGAGCTCGTGGTATGGATGAACTGCACCAGCAGACGGTCAATCTGCTGGCATTTCACTCTCTGCCGCAGGAAGTTTACGACGCGCAGGTGGCGTTCAATCTGCAAATTGCATTGGGTGAGGCGGCAAAACCTGGTCTCGACAAAATCGCAGAAATGATCGGACACGATTTGAGAGCCATCGCAGGCGAAACGGTTGCGTCCGCCATCGCGATGCAGCTTGTACAGGCGCCCGTGTTTCACGGCTATACGATGTCGGTTTTCGCGCAGCTGCCCGAGAACGCAGAAACGGCCACCGTGCGTGACGCACTGCTGAGCGATCACATCAAATTCGCGCCTTCTGGAGAAGGCCAACCCAGCAATCAAAGCGTCGCGCAGGAGACCGACATCGGTCTTGCGGTCCGAGAAGATGCCGCATGGCGCGATGGCGGTCGCGGATACTGGTTGTGGATGGCGGCAGACAATTTGAAGTTAGCAGCGCGTCATGCGGTCGCCTGCGCAGAGGAGCTCTGCGCAATCGGCGCCGCCCGCGAAGGTGCAGTAGAACAGGATGGCTAAGGTACACTCGAAGAGGTGCGCCGGGATGGCGGAACTGGCAGACGCAGCGGACTCAAAATCGTAAAAGTCTATCCATTTGTTGCCAATATCTTATAAGATAAATAAATGCTTATTTGAAGCAGCCAGCACGCTCAAGGCTGACGCAACCCTTACACATTTTTGTGGTATTCATGAAGTGTGTGGAGGTGAATGTTCATGTCCGAACGGTTCACGATCCTCGGCGGGAAGGTACACATCTACCGGCGTCCCAATAGCTCAAGCTGGCAGTGCGCGAGTTTTCTGGCGGGAAAGAATCGACGCACAACTACCAAAGAAGAGAGTCTGTCGAAGGCGAAAGAAGTTGCCGAGGACTGGTACTTGCAACTACGCGGCAAACTCCGCGATGGCGAACTGAAGAGTGGCAAGCCGTTTCGCGACGCCGCGAAGCTTTACCTTCGCGAGTTCGACATCATCACGCAGGGGCAACGCAGCGCCACGTATGCGCGTGGACAGCACGCGCGTACCAACAATTACTTAGTCCCGTTTTTTGGAAACATGGTGCTTCCCGAGATCACAGCGGGCAAAGTGAGTGAGTACCGAATCCAGCGACTCGAAATGTGCAAGGCTCTCCGGGGCAAGCCTCCGGCGCATAACACCATGCACCAGGAGATTGTCACCCTCCGCCAGATTTTCAAGACGGCATTGCGACATGGATGGATTGACCATCTGCCCGATTTGTCAGAGCCATATCGTTCGTCTCCGAAAATCTCTCATCGTGCATGGTTCTCCCCTGAAGAATACAAGCAACTTTACGAAGCCACGCGCAAGCGTGTGCAGCATCCTAAGCAACCCCGCTTCCAGTGGGAAGCGGAACAGCTTCACGATTACGTTCTGTTTTCCGCCAACACTGGCCTTCGCCCCGACGAGGCGATGCGTCTCCAGTTCCGCGACGTAAAAGTAGTCGAAGACGAGGACAGCGGACAAACCATTCTGGAGATCGAAGTTCGAGGAAAGCGAGGAGTTGGTTATTGCAAGAGTACGACAGGGGCAGTGCGTCCCTTCGAGCGCCTGAAGGCCCGCCCTCGCCCCACTGGCGGCCCGGGGCGTAAAGGAAGCCGCAAAGACATGGGTGACTGGCAGCAGCCTGGAGCAACTGACCTTCTGTTTCCAAAATGGTCACGCGATTTGTTCAAAGCCATTCTTGAGGAAGAGAAGTTGCAGGTTGACCGCGAGGGCAACCCGCGAACGGCGTATAGCCTTCGTCACACGTACATATGTTTGCGACTCCTGGAAGGGGCGGACATCTATCAGATCGCCAAGAACTGCCGGACAAGCGTGGAGATGATCGAAAAATACTACGCGTCTCATCTGAAGACACAACTCAATGCTTCGGCCATCAATGTGATGAGGCCACGTCCGAAGAAAGCTGTGTCCAAGAAGGGGCCGCGCAGAGTTGAGGCTTCGCCATTGGCCGATGCAGTGTAGTGGCATATTATGAGTTCTGGCGATTCATGCGGGCGTGGTGAAATCGGCAGACACAGCGGACTTAAGGAAATTAAGTGCCCGCCGGGAAACTGGTGGAGTAGAACTGCTCAAAGTCGGGGAAACCTGTAATAGCAATCCCGAGCCAAGCCTGGAAAGAATTCCGGGAAGGTGTAGAGACTAGACGGGCAGCACCTGACCCTTGCGGGATGGTGAAGGGATAGTCCAGACCACGAACCCGCCGCTGGCGGGGCGGCGAAAGCCGAAGTGGTATGAAAATCCGCAGACCTGAAAGGGTCGTGGGGGTTCAAGTCCCCCCGCCCGCACACCAAAAGAGCACTTCTCAATTCTGGCCAGGATGGAACCATCCTGGCTTGCTGTCACAGCCGGACTGGGCCCGCTGGCCCCGTTTCGTCCGGCCCAAGAGAGCGCGTTTGCATACGAACGTATGCAGCGCTCCTTGTCGATGCTTGACATCGCCGATCTCACCGAACTGATGAATTGAAATGCCGGAAAATTCGGAAGGTTCCGATTCGAACGAAAGTTGAATCCTTGATTCCACCATATCCCAAAGTGTGGAGCACCTTCGTGAACTCTGCCCTCGATTGGCATTGGATTTCACAGGAATGATGTGCAGCGGAGTTCGGTGATCGACGCTGCAGATCTGAAAGTCGGGTGTCCAAGTGCTTGCGATACCGGTACGAGGCCAGGAACGGCGAAGAATCTACGTTGGTGCGACATCGTGCCTGCTAAGACCGTGAGGATGCGAGGTCGGAGCAAATCGTGCAATGCAATGCGTCGCCGATTATTTATAAAAGCATCTGATCATTTGTTCCGGCTCAGGTCTATCATCCGAAGATAATCTTGACAGATTTGGGTGCCTGTGTTTTAGTGGGCGGCACGACGATCCTACGCTGAGTCACGTCCGTTTTCACGCTGTCCCCTTGGGTTCACGCCCACAGCGTTTATCGCCGACCTTTGTTTCCGTTGGAGGAAGCATGCGTCTCGGCTTCGGCGCTTTCAGCTGCGCTCATCTTATTACCCGTATCCTGGTTCGCTCAAGCCAAAATAACGGCAGTAACTCTAGGCCAAACTCTTCCTGTGCCTTGTGCTGGCCATGAGCATCCAGCCATTTGGTGAAGCAACGAGTCCACTTGACGGATTCGGCGATGATTAGCTTTCTTCCTGCCAATGAAAGGAGCAAGTTTCAGCGTTAGCTGCTAATAGCTTCATTGCATTTTACCTGCCCTTGGAAGGACGAAGATCACATGAATCGACCGAAATTGACGCGCGAACCGATATGGACTTTTACCGGTCGCATCCTCCTGGTTATCACATTTACTTGCTACGCGCCTGTGCTGGCATGCGGGGCACAGCCACAATCGAGCCACATCACTAGAAACACGAGAGTCTTAGGAAAGCAGGATTCCGAGTTACCGTTGCCGCCGACCTCTGTAGTCGCAGGCCGCAAAGACTCTATTGCCCTGGCGCTGTTAGGTCAATGTGTATCTCGGATGTCACTCACCTCGGTTAATGAAATACAAGGTACTGGGACATTCACGGACCAGTTTGCTTCAAACCCAGCAACTTTGACGTACGACAACCAGGGAAGCTTGCGTCTCGATGTCTCAACCACCAAAGGCCAAATTAGCGTAAGAATGCACGATGGTTACGGAGCCATCCGTGGGGTCACCGGGAATACACACACACTGACTCCCGAGACCGCAAGTGGCGAATGGCTTCCCTCTCCGCTCCTACTCCTCCTCAAGTACAACGATGCACAGACAACTGTCATCGATCAGGGCATCGTAAACACCGACATCGGCGCATTGCACAGAGTTACGTTGGAGTTTCCAGCGCTAACACCGAGTTCACCGGCGCAAACAACTACCGTCGTAGACGTGTATCTCAACCCTTCCACGGGTCTCGTGACAAAAACTGCTTCTTCAATCCGCTTGGACACACGTGACCGAGCCTCGTATTTCCAGGTTGTTACGTTTGGTAGCTACAAATCGCAGGATGGTTCGCTGCTGCCATTCAGTTATGCCGTTACCCTAAATGGTCAACCGCAGTGGACACTGCAGCTCGATAGCATCTCGCTCAATCCATCGCTTACTGCTTCATACTTCAGTTTCTGAGGACTGAACAATGAGAGCCAACGTGGTATTTGCATTCATAGTTAGTGGCATGAGCCTTGTGCCTAATGGCGCTATTGCACAGAGCTACTTATATGCGACTGGAAGCCCATCGTTCAGCAGTCAAATTCCTGTGCAAAATGGTTTTATCGACCTGAATAACGGAAACTTACACATTGAACTTTCACTTGTGTCGCATCCGCAACGCGGCGCTCTTCAGTTAAATGAAAGGCTGGTTTACGACAGCCGTATTTGGCAAATTGTCAACAACGGCAGTCAATCATGGCAGCCGACCAATGTGCCAAATTCGTCGGGTGGCTGGAGGTTCACAACTGGCCTTGAGACGGGCACGACTTCGTACGGAGAGGATGACGAAAGCGACGATACAGGTAATGCATGCGAAATTGGCCATCGCTATGAATATGATGTCATCGAAACTTGGAGCATCTTCACTCAATTTCAGTGGACAGATTCTCAAGGAACATCACACATGTTTCCGGTCGAGACGTCGATGCCTGGCGTAGTCTGCAATGGCGACAACAGTCACACAAAGGCGAGCGGAAGCGGGTACGCCCTTGATTCCAGCGGATACTATCTCGTCGTGTCGCAATACACAAACATGACGATCTACGACTCGAATGGCAACGAGGTCTACCCGCAGATTCAAGATACGAACGGCAATTACTTCTCCGCCGATGGGAACGGGAATCTCATCGATACTCAGGGAAACACCCCGATACTCGTCAGCACGTCAGGGAATCAAACCTACTATGATGTCCTCGGCACCGGAGGAACTCGGAATCGATATACGGCGACATGGGGGACCATCTCGTTTAGCACAAGCTTTGGTCAAAGCGGAGTTGCTGAGGCAAGCGGGTCATTTTCTGCGCTCACCCAGCTGCAATTGCCGGATGGAAGTTCTTACACATTCAATTACGATTCATATGGCGAGGTAACAAGTGTCACTTTGCCGACAGGCGGCACGGAGTCTTTTGGGTATAGCACGATCAGCGACGCTTACGGCAACCGGAATCGATGGGTTACATCGCGCGTGAAAGACGGAGGGACTACTGCTATCGCACCGCTCGTGGAGAGTGATTGCTCTGACACTGTACCCTGCCAAGAGGATGTCACGGTTACAGCTCCCGACGGGAATGATCGCGTGTACGAGATCATAATTTCGAGCGGCGATACAGCGAACAATTCTTCGCAGCAGGAAATGTTCTTTCAATTCCAAGGAAGCCAGAGCCAAGACGTCCAGCTCGTCAATAGTTCGACAACATACACATGGCAGCAAACCGCGAGTAGTGATGGAATTCATTTCTATCAGGTTCCGACCCAAATCTCACAAGTCTCCCATTACCCAGTAGGAAAGAACACAGAAACATTGACAGCTCTGCAGTATGGATATCTACCCACAAGTGTGTCCGTATGGGATTACTACACTGGTACTCAGCCGACGAATCCCACGCAGACAACAACTACATCCTATAGCGATGTCGTAAATGGTGCGTTCTTGCCAACGCAAGTGACGGTCACTGACGGTTCAGGTAACCAAGTTTCCCAAACTACATATGGTTACGACGGCAGTTCGCTAACGACCACAAACGGATTACCGAATCACGCTGCTGTATCTGGCAGTCGTGGCAACGTGACCAGCGTCTATCAATGGCTCAACACAACATCTAGCACGATCCAGTCGACCGCCACCTACGACGACGCTGGCACGATGCTGACATCAACGACCCCGCTTGGCACTACAACCTACGGTCACGACTCAAACGATACCTTCGTGACAAGCACAACTCCTCCTACGCCTTCGAGCGGAGTCGTGCTGACAACGAATCAGAGCTTCGATGCGAGCAGCGGAGTGTTGCTATCGACAACTGATCCGAACGGGCAAACGACCTCCTACCAGAACTTCGATGGGTTTGACCGCCCTCAGCAGATTACGTATCCCGATGGTGGAATTGAGACTCTTTCATATACACAGAACCAGATCACCGATATCAAAAAGGTTAACAGCCAAGGCACTCAAGCCGAGACACAGACAAATCTTGATGGGTATGGTCGTACATCATCTGTCGTAACGTTTGATGGTTCGCAGCAGTATCGAGCAGACACCTGTTATGACACAAACGGGCGAATCGCGTTCATCTCATTGCCTTACGTCAACAGCGGCGGCTCCAACGTCTGTTCGAGCTCCGGCGCCGCATATACGTATGACCCGTTAAATCGGCCCACTCAGATCTCCGAACCTGACGGAACTACCACAAAGGTGTATGCGGGCAGTTCGGTCGAGACCACTAATCCGATTGGTGTGGAGCGAGTTGTACAGAACGATGTTTTCGGTCGGCCCACCAGCGTCTGCGAAGTATCCGGAAACCTCCCCGATGGCGAGCAAGCAACGAGCTGCGGAACAGATATTTCGGCGCAGGGATTCGTTACCTCCTATCAATACGATCGAGATCCCAATCCTCCCTACAACCAGAGGACAACGATCACTCAAGGAGCGCAGACCCGCATCTTCGAAACCGACTCGGTTGGGCGTACTGTCTCCACAAGCGAGCCCGAGGTAGGACTCACAACATACAGCTACGCATACAACAGCACTGGTCTAATCGTCACTCGTACAAAACCGCAGGCCAATCAGACAAATGTAGCAACCACGACGACCACTACATACCAGTATGATTCAGTCGGCAGGATTGTGAGTACAAGCTACAGCGACGGCACCGCCGCCAAGACCTATCAGTACGACACGAACGCGGCGTGGCCTTGGTCGAACTTCTCGCCCACAAACCTGAAAGGGCGGATGTACCTGGCCTACAATTCGAGCGCCCCTGCAGCGACGACCTACAGCTACGATCCAATGGGTCGCATCAATGAGATGGCCGAGTGCTTGCCTTCGGGCTGCGGGAATGGCGCTTATGACAAGCACATTTTTTATTCGTATGATTGGACCGGAAACGTGACGTCGGAAGCTGATGATGCGAATGGAACCATCACGTACTCGCGCTCTCCGGCAGGTGAACTCACTTCGATTACCAACCAGACTTACAATCTCACGGGGGGAAGCGGTTCAGCCACATTGATCTCGAACATGCAGAACGGACCGTTCGGTGCGATAACCTGGCAGTATGGCAACGGGCTCTATGGCGCCCGCTACTATGATGGAGCGGGAAGGATCAGTTCGCAGTGGGTGTGCAACGGCTCTACGCAAGTAAATTGCGCAGGCGGAACGAACCAATATGAATTTGCGACCAGTTGGAAAGGGTCATATCTAATCGGAATGACAGATAGCGTGCTCGGCCAACAGGCGAGTTTAACCTATGACCCGCTTGGCAGGTTGAGCGCATACAATGTTACTACCGGCAACCCTGGCAGTTTCAGTTATACCTACGATCGGTATGGCAATCGGATCGAACAAACCGTGACGAGCGGCAGTGGTCCCGCACCCAACGATCAGGTCAACTCATCAACCAACCAAATCAGCGGTTTCGGTTATGATGCTGCCGGGAACATGACCAATGATGGCGTGCATTCTTACACGTACGACGCCGACGGAAACCTTACGGCGGTGGACGGCGGGAGCACGGGTCAATACCTTTACGATGCGTTGAATCAAAAGGTCAGCGCGTACGATTACGGCCAAACGACCGAATATGTGTTTGACTCCTATGGGCGTGTCCTATCGAACTGGTCGTCACAATCCGCTAACGAGAGCCATATCTTTGCAGACAATGATCAGATTGCGTTCCGGAGCAGTGACGGTCACACCTACTTCATCCATAAGGACTGGGTAAACACCGATCGTCTTCACACTGATCCCAGCGGCAATGCGGCTGCGACATGGACCTCTCTTCCCTTCGGGGATGGAGGATCGCGCTCGTATACTAATGGATATGCCACGAACGATTTCGACCGGTTTGGCGACATGGATCTCAACGGGGAGTCAGATACCTATCACGCTCAGTTCCGACAGTATAATGAGACCGCAGGGCGGTGGATGAGCCCCGATCCGTATCAGGGCAGCTACGTTCCGTCCAACCCGCAGAGCTTCAATCGCTACACATACGTTATGAATAGGCCTACAGTTGGTATCGACGCGCTCGGACTTTGTTGGAATAATGGTGCCTATTCCAGTCAGGACAGCGATGGAAACTACACTGAATATGAAGATCCGGGCGATGATAGTCCTTGCTATTTGCCTGATCTCCCATCTGGTCTTGAAGGAGGAGGGGGTGGTGGTGATACCGGCACAAATAACACCGCAAATGCCCCAAATAATCCAAACCCGCTCCCTTGCAACGCTGGCTTTATAAAAGCATCAAATGCGGCGTGGATTAGAGCGGGCGATGGTCTCTCTAATACAGAGGCCGGTTTCTGGGTTACTGGTGATCCTAGCTCTCCTACATTTACGGCATTGCCTTTTACAAACCAGAGCATGACGATCACGAATCTAAAGATTCCTCAAAATGCCTTGGCTCTGGTGCATACACACCCTAATGCTGGAATGCCCCAGCCATCACCTGGAGACATCACGAATTCGAACAACTCCGGTTTGCCGTTTTATGTTCTCAGCAGCCAAGGTCTTTGGCTGCATAACCCAGGTATGCCAACCTCAACGGTGGTACGCCCGGGCACAAGTTGGCAGAAGCCTTGTTAAGCAGGAGCAGATCATGAAACAGGGGTTACGTTTGATTGGAATGTGCTTGCTGTTGTTCTCTTTCGCTCATGCGCGGGGGCAGGTCTCACAGGCATTTGCGGACACAAGACTATACGATGCGGTACTGGACATTTTGTTTCAGCATGAGACGGTTCGCGGGGTTCCTGAAGTTCAGCTCCGTTACACCTATTGTGACGTTGGTGAGATGCAGATCGTCATTCACAAACTGGCCGACTCTCGTTTTCGGCTTGACATTTGGTATGTTCCATCGAGCAGTCCGAATGTTTGGAAACAGCTGGCCGAGATCGCTCAGTCAAGACCAACATTGAATGCCGAAACTGCCGCTAAACTGATAAAGATCAGTCATGAGACATTAGACACTCGTGCCTCACCGGATTTGACCAACCTTCTCGGTGAGGCGGACCGCCTCTCGATTCCCGTCTTAAATCAAAACGCAATAGTGTTAGACGGTATGGCATATGGCATTGCTGTTCGGTCGGTTTCGGAAAATTTAAATCTAACCCTGCAGGGACCGCAGCGCGCCGACGAATCGAATAGCCAATTGATTCACTGGATGGGACAAATCAGATCTATTGCTCAAAGGGAACTAAGCAAGCACTGAGGCATGGTGTCAATTTATTGCCCCAAATAACGGTGAGCCTCCATCGACCTGTTTAGCTGCCAATATTGCGGCTGTGAATCCGGTGTCAAACCTCAACGTGAATATGAACAACGTTGTGGGACAGCCATTCATTTACAACGGCGGATTGGATGTGAACTTCTCTGTTCCTGGCGCTTCGCCGTCGCAGTTGCCTGCTGGACGCTATCCATCTTCGCTTCTGGATCGTATTTTGGGAATCGGCCATAGCTTGCATGTTCCAGGTCCCGGAGGCCCCGATCCTTCAACTTATGGGGTGGATAGCAATGGGAACTTTACCTTTACAACTCACATCGATTCAGCTTATTCGACATGGCATACACCCATCGGCGCTCTAATCCATTTCTTCACAGATGTGAGAGACAAAGGCGCTCATCGGGGGCCATGCTAATGAGAGGCCAGCAACGTCAAAAGTGGATGGAGGCAAGCGTGAATCGTGTAGGCATGTGTGCGCTGGCAGGAGTGCTCTTGTTCGGTGCAATGGCGAAGGCGCAGAATGCGGGAATGCAGAAGACGTTGGACATCACGGTGCAGGTTCTCGATGGGCGGAACGAAAAGCCGATGGCGGACCAGCATGTTCTGGTATTTACCGGCCTGTCCGCTGATGCGGTCAAGACTCATGCTCAGCACACCGGCGTGACGACCGACACGAGCGGGATAGGGACGCTGACGATCTACCCGACGGAGACACAGTGGCTCCAGGTCTTCACGGACGGTCGCGTGCCTTGCTTCCCCAACCCTAATCAAGCCAGCTTCAGCGTCAGCGAGATCATGGCCAAAGGACTGGTCACGCCGAACGACTGTAGCGCCCAAGTCCAGCAGCCTAGCCCCGGTCACTTCGTGATCTATGCCCGCCCTGCTCACTTCATGGAGAAGATGAAGCAGTAGTCGTTCTGAGAATCCTAGCCAGCGGGCCGTCCTTCGGGGCGGCCTTGCTGCGTGTGGCAGAGATGCCATGCTTCGCATGGGGATGAGGGTCGACACGTCACCCCCAACCGGGATAGTGCCGGTAAACCGGCCCTTTGGTTCCGTTGCCGAATGTCAACGTACTCTGAATCAGCACTTTGCAAATTTCGGGGTGCCGAGAGGGCGATAATGCGTTTACGTGAGTAAACGCGCATAGAAGCCCACACCTGCGGCGCGTAAACACGCTGAAAGCAAAGGGTTCCAGCAATCCCGCCGTTCGGCGAGTGAATCTCAACATTGCAGGTTGTTTTTCGAAGCGGGCTCCCATGAGTGCTCCCCGTATCCCGGCTCCGTTGCCGTCTCCGGCCTCAACGAAGGACGAAGCCCGTTCGGTTCTCCGTGCCAAAACCATCGCAACCAGGGTCACGCCGGAAGAGCTGGCGGAGGTCGAAACCGCCGCTGAAGCCGCCGGAAAAACCTTAGCCGAATGGCTGCGCGAGCTGGCGCTGAAAGCTGCGCGGGAACGTCCGGCAGACCCCACGGAACTCCTGCTCGCGGAGGTCTCGGCGCTGCGATACATGTTCCTGAATCTCTTTCATGCGACGGCCCAGGCGAACGCCGAGGGGAAGTATCTGCTGCCCGATTCCGTGATCAAAATCCGGGACCAGGCCAACGCACGGAAGCTGGCCGACGCCCGCAAATTGCTCGCCGAGTTTCTGTCTCAGGAGGGACCGGACGGGGGCAAGCAGTGAGCCGCCCCATGCGTTTTCCCAACCGCTCCGGGCGCTTGTTCTGGTTTCTTTTCTGGCTTGCAGTTGGCCCGTTGCTGCTCATCTTCCCAGCATCGGCATGGCTCTACTGGACACTGGAACCGCTGCAAAAGGTTTACCTGACGACCTATGTAGCCAGTTCCGTTGCGGCCGGGTTTTCGCACAGCGAAATGACCTTCCGCTGGGTGATGAAGACCGCTCCCGGAAGGAAGCCGGTACCTGCTTCAGCCGACGATGTAGTCACCGGGCCGGACCGGAAACTGCCCGTCCATCTTTCTCCCAAAGCCATCGTCAACGGATGGCGCGGAGTGGCTTACAGCGCGCCGGAGAAGGTGTCCGCAGACAGTCTTGCAAAGGGATTGCAGGACTACGTTTATGACGGGGTGAGCGTGTGGTGGCTGTTTGGCCGGCCCCTGCTCAACAGTCTTGCCGTGCTGATGCTGCTCTATGTCCTCCGAGTCTGGATGAAGGAGCGTTTTAACCGAAATCGAGCGCAGGAGGAACGACACGGACGCCGGACCAAAGGCCCGGAATGGGCATCGGCTTTCCGGTGGAGAGGCGCAAAGACCGAGGGCATCCGGTTCCGTCTGCGCTTCGAGAATCGCCTCTTGCAGTGGGTGCCCTTTGGCCCAAGCTACCGCATCCCGAAGCGCCTTGAAGCCAGTCATATTCTGATGATGGGTGACACTGGCAGTGGGAAGTCGAACGCCATCCGGCAGCTACTTCGGCAGGTGCGGGATCGTGGAGAGACAGCCATTGTCTACGACCCGGCGATGGACTTTGTGAGCGAATTCTACTTGCCCGCGCGCGGGGATTTGATTCTCAATCCGCTCGACCAGCGTTGCCCGTATTGGGGATTAGGCCAGGAGATCGACCGCGACGAAACAGCGGCGACCATTGCCGCCGCGTTCCTGCCGGAGAAGGAATACGAGAAGGAGTTCTTCACGGATGGGCCGCGGCGGATACTGGCGCATTTGCTCAAACGCAAACCGCAGCCGAGGGACATTCTCAAGATGATGGCCGACCCGTCATGGATCGAGGCGGCGGTGAAAGGAACGCCGCTGGCCGCGTTGCTCGATCCGGGAGCGCCCGCGCAGCGGGCGGGTGTCCTGGCGAGCTTGAATATGGTTGCCGACAGCTTAGAACTGTTGCCGGAATGGGAGCATACGAGGCCGACCTTTGCGACAACGGAGTGGTACACCAGCCGGAACCGGTGGGTGTTTCTCACTTCGACTCCTGCCTATCGCGCGAAGATTTTGCCGCTGCATTCCGTGTGGCTCGATCTATTCATCCTCCGCATGATGGGCTACTGCGCAGACCATAAGGCGAAACCGGTCTGGTTTGTGCTGGACGAACTGGCGAGCCTCAACAGGCTGCCGCAGCTCCACACCGCTGTCACGGAAAATCGCAAGTACGGCAATCCTGTTGTGGTGGGATTTCAGGGCCGCAGCCAGCTTGAGAAACGCTACGGCCAGGACGCCGAGGCAATGCTTTCTCAGCCCGCAACCAAGCTGTTTTTCAAGACCACCGAGCCGCGCGCCGCCAAGTGGATCTCCGAGGCCATCGGTGAAATTGAGGTGGAACGCTTGAAAGAGTCGCGCAGCATGGGACTGCTACGCAGTAAGAAATCGTATGCGATGGAGATTGCGACTAAGCCGCTGGTCATGGCCTCGGAAATCTCCGGTCTGGAGCCGCTGCACGGCTTCATCAAGCAGGAGAATCGCGTTGTGCCGGTTCACTTCCAGTTCGCAAGGAAGCGCGGTGGGCAGCCGGAGTTCATCGAGCGCAAACTCCCGGAGACTGCGCCCAGGCTGTCACCACCAGCGCCGATAGCTCGCACGGAGCAAACTAATACGCCCGCAGTGACCCAGGCTGCGCTCTCATTTTGCGATATGCCCGCCGACGAGCCTACGGACAATCCCAAAGAGGCATTTGTGTGGGACGAGTCCAAGGGAATTGAATGAAGCGGGGCGCTTCTCGGGTATCGAAGCACCACCTGAGTTAAGCGAGAGCTTTCAAGGCCGCCCGAATTTCTTTCTTCTCCTGCTTTTCATAGTTGAAGTAGTTCGTCAATGTCGTAAAGGCAAGTTTGTGAAATGCCCTGCACTGATCGCAGCTGCAAACCGGAGCCTTGAGATAGCGTTTGACAGTGCCGGTATATCTCAACTCTCGGATATACCCGCCATACATGCCCGGACCATAAGGGTTAAGAAGGCTACCCCACCATAGAAATTGTTCGTGACTCTTTCTATGGTTCTCAAACTCATCTTCGGTCATCGCTTCGTACTTCTTCAAGTATTCATCTAATGCCTGCCTTACCGCCGCAGACTGTTGCCGTCGTATTAGGCCACCATCGTAGTCGAGAACGTCTCCATTCGGCCGCGTCCACAAGACAACATTGCCGCCGGAAGAATATGGCAAATTGAACGTCTCTGCTGTCGCCTGGAGCATCCGCGTGCCAACAGATCCGAACGGGGCGCAGTTCCATTCGAGGGCTTTCTCTTTCAACTCAACGTTGAGGGAGTATCGCGCTTTGATACGGGGATATTGTTCTGCCGTAATCTGGCTCAAAAAATCTTTGCGGATTAGCCAATCGAGCACCTTCTGCGATTGCGCCGCGGAGAGCCCCGTCGTTTCCCTAGAAACAATCTTTGAAAGGTCACTCGCTTGATGATTCGGATGTTTCGCTATCAGGTGCGTGACCAAACGAAGTACGGGATTCGTTGCAATTATTTCTGCCAAAACCTCTTGTTCTGGATTCATCTGCATTTACCTGTGCTGCTGGTCTCACGGCGCATCCGGAGATTCCGTCAATTCTAACGGCTCGCGACGGACTTCATTTCTACAATGCGGTTGTAACGAGGAAGAGACTAGAATTTCCCTGTGCTGACGATCTCCAAGCCGCTGTCAGCTTCTCAGGTGCGGACGTACCATGAGCGGGAGTTTGCGTCGGAGCGGCAGAACTATTGGAGCCGCGACCAGCACGGACATAGCGAATGGCAAGGCAAGCTAGCCGAGCAGTGGGATTTATCGGGTCCAGTTGGCAGTGACCACTTTGCACGGCTGACCGAAGGCCAGCACCCGCATACGGAAGCGCAGCTCGTTCGGCATCAAGTTTCCAGGACCTATGAGGGCAAGTTCGGCAAGGAAGTAACCAGCGTGGAGCACCGCGCTGGCTGGGATGCTACGTTCTCCGCGCCCAAGTCAGTCTCACTGACCGCCCTAGTCGGCGGCGATGAGCGTGTAAGAGAGGCGCATCGAGAGAGCGTGCGCGTGGCGCTCGACGAGTTGGAGAAGTACACGCAGGCCCGCATTGGCAACGTCCATGCGCCGGAGACAACCGGCAAATTCGTCGCAGCCACGTTTGAGCACGACACTGCGCGGCCTGTAGATGGGTACGCCGCGCCGCAGCTCCACACCCATGCTGTGATCTTCAACGTCACCGGACGCGCCAATGGACAAACACGCGCCTTACAGCCGCAGGAGCTATTCGCTTCGCAACGCTATGCGACGAGCGTGTACCGTTCCGAGTTGGCGGTGCGGTTGAAGGGACTGGGTTACGAGCTGGAGCGCGGCAAGCATGGGCAGCCGGAGATCAAGGGTTATACGAAAGAGTATCTGGAGGCCAGCAGCCCGCGCCGGGAGCAGATCAAAGACCATCTTCGCGAGATGGGAATTGACGGGGCTGGGGCCGCGCAGCTTGCCGCGCACAGAACGCGGGACAGTAAGGAGCTGCTATCGCCCGGAGAGGTATTGGAGCGACACCGCGAGCTGGCCGCGCAGTATGGATATCAGGCTGACAAAGTTGTGGCCGAGGCGAGGGCGCATGAACAGCGCCACGTATACGAACCGGACCGCATCGCGCAGCAAGCGGTGACTTATGCCCGCGATCATCTCTTTGAGCGTTCCGCGGTTCTGGATCGGCGCGAGCTTCTGGAAGCCGCGCTCAATCGTGGCATGGGGGAAACAACCTATGCCCAGATCCGGCAGGAGTTCGCGCAGAGGGCTGCGCGAGGCGAGTTCCGCACGGTTAATCATGCGGGAACAGGCCAGCAGTACACCACCGCCGCAATGCTGCGCATGGAACGCGAGGTCGTCACGCGAATGCAGGAAGGCAATCAGCGTGGGATGAGTGACCCGATGCTGGTTTCTCCCCAAGTGCGGATTGCGACGGGAGACCGGCACCCGGAGCTGAATAGCTCGCAGCGCCAAGCCGTTGACCAGGTGTTTCTCTCCCGCGAAAAGATGGTGGGGTTAGATGGTGTCGCCGGGGCTGGCAAGACCACGGCGCTGGCCGTCATCCGTGAAGGCGCGGAGGCACAGGGGTATAAGGTTGAAGGTTTCGCGCCCACGTCTCGCGCGGCGCAAAAGCTGGCCGATGCGGGCATGGAAACATCGACGCTGCAAAAGCATCTTGCGCGTGGAGAAAAGCCCGATGCTGGCGAGCGCCGCCTGTATGTGCTCGATGAGTCCTCGCTTGCATCCACCAGGCAGATGCACGAGTTCTTGAATCGCCTGCATCCGAACGACCGCGTGTTGCTGGTAGGCGACCGGAGACAGCACGAGGCGGTCGAGGCCGGGCGTCCTTTCGCACAACTTCAGGACGCGGGCATGAAGACAGTCAAACTTGAAGAGATCGTCCGCCAGAAAAACCCGGAGCTGAAACAGGTGGTCGAGCAGCTTGCGCGTGGCGAGGTACGCGAAGCCGTGCAGGGCTTGGAGCAGCAAGGCCGCGTCCATGAGATTGCAGGGCATGAGGAACGCATCGCCACCATAGCGAAGGAATATGCGAAATCGCCGGAGGGTACGCTGGTTGTCTCGCCCGACAACCGCTCTCGCGTGGAGATCAATCTGGCAATTCGTTCCGAGATGCAGGAGCGCGGTTTAGTCAGTAAAGAAGAACATCCCATTGCGGCGCTTGTGCCGCGCCAGGACCTCACCGGGCCGGAGCGTACATGGGCCGCGCGGTACGAGTTCAACGACGTAGTACGCTATGCCCGCGCATCGAAAGAGACGGGCATGGAGCGCGGCGAATACGCGCGAGTCAAGAGTGTTGATGCGGAGAAGAACCTGTTAACGGTAGTGCGGGCCGATGGCTCGGAGCTGACCTACGATCCTCGCAGGCAGCAGGGCGTCTCTGTTTACCGCGAGGAACCGCGCAGCTTCGCCGTGGGCGACCGCATACAATTCACCGCGCCAGCCAATGACTTGAAGGTTGCCAACCGCGAACTAGGGACGGTGGAAGCCATCGGCCAGGATGGGCAGCTGCGCTTGAAGATGGACGGAGGCCGCGACGTGCAGCTTGATCCGCGCGAGCATCCGCATCTCGATCACGGCTACGCGTTGACGAGCCATTCCAGCCAGGGACAAACCGCCGAGCGGGTATTGATTCACGTTGATACCGAGCTGGCCGCGAAAGACCTGCTCAACAGCCGCATGGCTTACGTTGCCGTCTCACGCGGAGCCGAAGACGCGCATCTCTACACCAACGACCTCGCGAAGCTGCCGGAGGCATTAGGGCATGACGTGTCCCACGAGAGCGCCCACACACCGACGATCAAGCTGGAGCAAGCCATCGCGCCGACGCAGCCGGAAATTGCGCCGGTCATCGAACACGGCATGGGTATCGGTATGGGGCATAGTCTCTAACCTACCTGCCCCGGATAGTGGGAGCGTAGCCCAACCTGGCCGTGTGTCAAGGCCGCAGCCGCTACGCGGTGTCTTCGGCAGCCTTGACACGCGGATGACGGTTGGGCAAACAGCCAGGTTATTCCGGGCCAGGTTGGGTAAACTAACACAAACGCTCTTTATGGTCTAATAGAGATATCGGCGGGTTGGCGGAACTGGCAGACGCAGGGGTCTCAAAAACCCCCGAGAGCAATCTCATATCGGTTCGATTCCGATACCCGCCACCATCATCGTCATCCCCCAAAACACAGCACAAATTCGCAGAAATGATTTCTCTGGCCGAGGCGAGATTATTGTTGAAAATGGTTGAAATTTACACATTTTCTTACACATTATTCCGTTTACATCTCCTAACCGCATAAAAAAAACTAACTTATCTACAGACGCAGCGGACTCAAAATCCGCCGATCCTTGCGATCGTGGGGGTTCGACCCCCCCTCCCGGCACCAAATTTCATCGACTCCCGCACGTCATCTAGAAAGCTTCGGGGACGCGGTCCACGCTGGCTAGACTAACGTCCCGGCCCTGCGCGAAGCCATAGATGACTACGGCGACATAAGCGATCGCAACCACGATGTATCCGCGCGCATAGCTGTTGGTGGCGTGTGCAATGGCACCGAGCAACAGCGGAATTGCTGCTCCGCCCACAATCGACATCACGATCAGCGCGCCGCCAAGCTTTGTGTTTGGTCCCAGCCCTTTGACGCCCAGCGCGAAGATGGTCGGAAACATGATCGACATGAAGAAGCTGGTCACCATGATCGCGACCGCTCCGGCGAAGCCCGGATGTACCACGCCAAACCCAATCAACACGATGTTTGCGATGGCATAGACGGCCATCATCCGCGAAGGACGAAACCATCGCATGAGACCCGTTGAGACGAAGCGCCCGACAGCGATGAGAACCAAGTTTCCGGTAAGGAACAATCCTGCGTGGCGCTCGGTGATGGTCGTGTATTGCTTCACGTACGGGATGAACGCAGACCAGGTCGTCACCTGTGCGCCGACGTAGAAAAACTGGGCGAGCACAGCGAACCAGAGGTGAGGGTAATGCAGCAGTTCCCGGATGTGGCCGGGATCTTGGCTGTCCGCGGAAGCCGTCGCAATGGCGGGGAACTTTGTGATCCCGATGAGCAGCGCCCAGAATAAAACAACGCAGCCGAGCGCGACGTATGTTGGCACGACGCGCATGATCTCGGTGTGCAGATAAGCGGCGTACGTACCGGCTGCTTTCATCTGCGCGACCTTCAACGGTGGAAGCTCGACGCCGGAGAAGATGAAATAGGTTCCGACGAGCACGCCGGCGATGGTGCCGGGAGGGTTGAACGCCTGCGCGAAGTTCAGGCGCCGTTCCGAGGTCTCTGCAGGACCGAACTGCGCGATGAACGGATTGGCGGCAGTCTCCAGCGTTGCCGACCCGCAACCCACGACGAACAGCGCCAGTAGAAATGGAGCGTAGTGACCGACGACGGCGGCGGGCCAGAAGAGCAACGTGCCGGTGCCGAAGACGCACAGGCCAGTGAGAATGCCGGCTTTGTATCCCCAGCGGCGCATCAGAAAAGCGGCAGGCAGGGCCATGCAGAAGTAGCCTGTGAACACCGCTGACTGCACCATCTGGGCCTGCAGCTGCGACAGGTTGAAGCCCTTGCGGAACTGCTGCACGAGGATGTCCGTCAGGTTGTTGGACATTCCCCAGATGAAGAACAGCACCACGACAAGAACGAAGGCGAGCATCTGGCCATGCGGGAAGACAGACGCGTGTTCGCCGCCGTTCGATCTCGTTTCAACGGTTTGCGGATTGGATTGAGTGACTTGCACGGTATCCCGGGAATGCTAGCTGATTTTCACCATGATCTTCGCGAAACTGGAAGGATCTTCGCTCCAGCGGCGCAGCATGTCGGGCGCCTCTTCGATCGGCACGATCGCGGAGATCGACTGCTGAACGGGGAAGCGTTTGGCCTCGAGCATGCGAATGACCTCGAGGAAGTCTTCCGGCAGCGCGTTTCGTGAGCCAAGAATCTGAAGCTCCTTTTGCACGAACAGCCGGGTTTCGTAGCAGACCGGCTCCTTCGCGTAGCCGATATAGACGACCCGCCCGCTGAACGCGACCTCTTCAACGGCGGCGCGGAATGTCTGCGGCAGACCGATGGCTTCAATGACGCATGACGGGCCTTCGCCGGATGTGAGCCTGCTGAGTCGTTCGTGCAGATCCTCGCGGCTGCTGTGAATAACATCGGTCGCGCCGGCAGCGCGTGCAAGCTCAAGCTTTTTGTCGTCCACGTCGATTGCGATGACGCGCGCGCCGCGAAACGCTGCACCGGCGACGGCACCGAGTCCGACGCCTCCGCAGCCGAAGATTGCCACCGTGTCATCCCCGCCGACTTCGCCGCGCGCCGAAGCGTGAACGCCAACGGTCAACGGCTCGACCAGGCAAAGCTCTTCGAGGCTAAGATTGCCGCTGTAGAGCTTATCCGAAGCGTAGGTCATGCGCTCCGTCGCCGCACCATCGCGTTGCACGCCAAGGGTCTGATTGAACTGGCAGGCATTGACGCGGCCGCGGCGGCAGCTCGGGCACTTGCCACAAGCGGTGTAGGGCGAAAGCGTTACGTTTCGCGCAGCGGTTGCCGATTCGTCCGGTGGCCCGCCAATCACTGTCGCTGCGACCTCATGCCCGAGAATGCGCGGGTAGGTGACCATTGGATTTTTGCCGCGGAAGGTGTTGAGGTCGGTGCCGCAGAGGCCGATGCGGCGCACCTGCAGGAGGGATTCGCCTTGTGCGGCTCCTGGCGGCTCCGGAATCTCGATGACGCGCGCGCGACCTGGCGCATCTACTACGACGGCTTTCATTCGGCTCCTCGACAACTAAGCGGAGTCAAGGTGGTAGGCCCGCCTGGCGCATCCGCTGAAGATCGATCGTCGTTCGTCCTCGCTGAAGTCTGCAAAGTAATTGCGGAGAAGGTCCCACCACGCTTTGTAGGAGGCTCCGGCAAGACAGACTGGCCAGTCCGATCCGGCCATCAAACGCTCCGGTTCAAATGCTGATACGACTGTATCAAGATACGGAAACAGCTGTTCGGCTGTCCATGCCTTGGGGTCCGCCTCGGTGACCATTCCGGAGATCTTGCAGCAGACGTTTGGGCGTCGCGCGAGTTCGGTGATCTGCTGCTTCCACGGCTCTAATTCGTGGGCAGCGATGCGTGGCTTTGCAATGTGGTCGAGCACGAACTGCTGCTGGGGATGGCGGTCGACAAAGCGTGCGGCCTCGTGCAGCTGTCGCTCGTAGATGAGGATGTCATAGGCGAGGCCGACGCCATGCAGCGCGCCGATCCCTCGATTGAACGCCGGATAGTCCAGAAATCCGGGAGGCTCGGCTTGTACGACATGCCGGAGGCCGACGAGACCGGGCCGTTGCGCGAGCTGTTCGAGCCGGTCGGTAAAGTCGACGGCGGCGATGTCGGCCCAGCCGACAACGCCCGAGATCTCTGGTGTATCCGATGCGAGTGAGAGAAGCCACTGGGTCTCCTCTTCGCTCTGGCGTGCCTGGACGACAACTGTCGCGCTTACATGCGCGCTTGCCAGCTCGCCCTTCAGATCCGGCACGAGAAAGTCGCGGCGAAGATCGATCAGCGGTCCGTCGATCCAACCATATTCAGCGGCGGAGTATCGCCACAGATGATGATGCCCGTCGATCGTATGGATTGAGTTCGCTTCTGCTGGCATAAGGTTCTTGAGATTTGACTGCTCAAATCTAAGATACGTGTTTTGCCAGTCAATCCATTCGCGGGGGCTGCTAGGAACGGACTGTTGCCGGGCTCTTCGCCTTAGTGGGGAGTCTGGAGCTGTGTCCAGCCGGCGGCCGGCGCGTCATGTGAGTTGACGACCTGGCCGACTCCGTTCTCCCAATAGTTGTCCTGGGTCCCGGTCCAAACCTTCCTGGTTTCGCCGGTGAGTGGGTTTGTGGTGGGAGTGACGCCGTTGAGGATATCGCTGAAACCCTCTTGCTGTTTGGCAAAGGCCGCCTGGTGAGCCTCGAAGGCGTTCACCTGGTTCTGCATAGCGCGCATTTTGGCTTCGAATTGCTGCTGCTGCTGTTGGAGCGCCACCATGCGGCCCTGCTGGCGCTGGCGCTGATACTGCAATCCTTCCGCATCCATCTGTTGTTGATACTGGATCCACTGAGGACTGAGGTGGAATGACTCCGCGGAGTGCGCGAGCAACGAGCGGGCTTCGTCAAGCTTGTCTGGCGGCGCGGAGAAGCTGACGATTGACGAAGCCTGCCATATGGAGCCGGTGAGCACCGTCTTCGTGTACGCGAAGGCGATGAGGGGACCGTTCGCGCCCTGGCAGCGATAAGCGATCTGGCCGCTGGAGGATTGCGACGCATTTGCCGGTACGGGGACGGCATCGGGGATCGAAATGGCCGGGAAGGATGTATCCGACCGCGGGTCGTGACAGACTTCGCTGAAGCGTGACGGAGCGTAGAGGACGGCATACTCGGGGCCGGTGCGATAGCGTGCGACGACCATGTGGGCCTGCGCACCGAGATCGTAGACCTCACCTTCGCGCGTATGGTAGGGAGGCGTCGGGAGAACGTAGATGGGGATCGAGACGTCTCCGAGCCGGATGTTGATCTTGCCATCCGGAGAGCGCATGTCGACCATGACACGCTCGTCGGAGTACCCGAACCGGAAGAGGCCGCCTTTGACGGTCCATCCGCGCGGCACGTCCACGGTGAAGGCGTGTTCGTTGGGGTCGGCGAACTGTGTCCATTGCGGAGCGGGCGCTTCGGGGCTGCTCACCGCGGCGCTGGCGGTGCCGGAGACCGGAGCATGGCAGGCAAGGCAGGCGAGGAGCCCGAGGGATGCGAGCCCGAGTTTCGCTGGGGCGAATGGGCTGGGATTTGGAAGCATGGACGCACCCTCCTGCCGGATGTGGTTTTGTCCCGAGGAGCCCGTCGTTCCTCGTGTGTTTTAGGTTCTTGAGTCTACTCCTGATGTCAATCCGGAGGCGAGATGAGTTGTGAGGCTGCGGACATGCAGCAGGATGGCTCCGCAGACCAGGCCAAAGCTGCAGTCGATAAGGCGCCAATATAACGGGATGCCACGGATGGGCCCGGCGATCAGGGCGAGAAAGAAAACGCCCACGGATGCAATGAGTCCCCATGTGATGATCCACCTGTTGCGGACGGGATCAAGCCATGGGCCGACGAAGAGGATGGCAATGACGATGTGGGCGAAAGCGAGTCAGTCGGTGCCGTAGGCGAGGAAGGGATAGCGGGCGTTGGTGTCGGCGAGAGCGTCGCCGACGCGGAGAAACCATGCGTCGAGGGCTGGTGCGTGGCCGGCGAGGCCGAGATGGGCAGAGATTCCGATGACTAGGTCGAGCTCGTGCTGGAGCGGGAAGGCCGTGACGCCGCTGGCGAAGAGTCCAAGAATGACGAACGCAAGCCAGATACGGATGGAGCGCCGGAGGAGGCAGGCGGCTTCGGGTGAAGTGGAAGATGCAGACATATTGTGTTTGACCAGATATACGCTATGCTGCGGCTCATGATTTGCAAGGTGATGCCCCTAATTGTCGCCGCCGTGGTGGCTGCGAGTTGTGGAGCGCCCCTTCTTCGAGCCCAAAAGCACCGGCCGCTAACCGTGGAGAGTGCGATGGTCGACAAAGAAGGGCGCGTTCATCTTCGCTGGAGCGGAGTGGCCGAGCAAGTTGTACCGCGCGACAAGGACGGCTATTGTGAGGCAAGCGCCGATGAGACGCCTCATTGCGAGGATGTGGGCGCAAACCAGCTGCAGATTTCAGGTGATCGGCTCAGCGTCGGCTGGGTTGCTGAATACAACGCTTGCTGCCAGAGCTATCCGCTGCCGCTTGTGCTGCTGATCGCGCGCAATGGGCGGGTGGTTCAACGCATTCAACCTGGACGGCCGGTGTTCGACTGGAGATTCGAGCAGGGAGATCGGTTGGTGGCGCTTTTCAGCGATACGTCTCACGGCGACTACGCGCCGGTGTGCGAGCTGTACGACGCGCGAACCGGGAAGCAACTTGCAAGTTGGGACGGCCCCAAGAGCAGCGAAGCCCCGCGATGGGCGGAGCCGCTGGAGAACAACTTTCAATGACTCGGGGCAATGTCGCCGTATGTAGACGGCTTTATAGTTCGAGGCGGGAGTCGTCGATGGCGAGACGGACGTTGCCGTCGGATTTCTGGAGGCGGCGGACGGCTTCCATCTTGTCGACGTTGGCCTTCAGCATGACGACCGCGATAGGGATGGATTTGCCGGCGGCCTTGATGGTGCGGATCGCGGTTTCGCGGTCGATGTTGCAGAGCTTCATGAGGACGCCGATGCCGCGCTCGACAAGCTTGGCGTTCTTCATGTGTACGTTCACCATCAGGTTGTCGTAGACGTAGCCGAGCCGCGTCATGGCGCCGGTGGTGACCATGTTAAGGATCATCTTCTGCGCGGTGGAGGCCTTCATGCGCGTGGAGCCCGAGATGACCTCGGGGCCGACCTCGGCGCAGATGGTGATATCGGCGACCTGGGAGAGCTCGGAGTTGGGGTTGCAGGTGACGGCGGCGGTTTTGGCGCCCCGGGCTCGGGCGTAATCGACGGCGCCGACGACGTAGGGCGTGCGGCCCGAGGCCGAGATGCCAATGACGATGTCTTTGCGCGTGGGCCGACGGCGGGCGATGTCACGCTGCCCGAGCTCGGGCGAATCTTCGTTGACGTCGGACGCGGAGGCGAGAGCTTTAGGACCGCCGGCCATGATGTACTGCACCTGCTGCGGAGCGGTCGAGAAGGTGGGAGGGCATTCGGAGGCGTCCAGGGCGGCGATGCGGCCGGAGGAGCCGGCGCCGACGTAGATCAGGCGACCGCCGTCGCGCAGGGAGCGGGCGACGACGTCGATGACCATGGCGATCTCGGGCAGCGCCTTCTTGACGGCTGCGGCGACCTTGGCGTCTTCGTGAGAGATGATGCGGGCGATCTCGATGGCGGACTTGGTGTCGAGTCCTGCAGATGCCTCGTTGGGGAGCTCAGTGGTGAGGCTTTGGAGATCGCTCAGGGGGTAAGGCATCGACTTCTCAGTGGAAGTCGGGGACGGCATGGTGAGTGTGGCCATAGGATTCCGTTACTCCTCATTCTAAATCAAACCAAACCGGGGGAACGCAAAGTCTTTGGACGGGGAAAGACCGCACAGGATGTACTCTGCTCGGGAGATGTAAGACAGGAGGCGAAGAGGATGCAGCGGAGGTTGATTGGGCTGGCGGCTGTAGTTGCAATGGTTTTTGCCGGAGTTGCCGGGGCTCGCGCGCAGCACAGCACGGACGACGGGCTGTACGTGCAGCTTGGCGAGATGATCAAGCAACACCAGGGCAAGGTGGCTCTGTATGCCAGGCAACTCAACTCCAGCCATGAGATCGCCATCAACGCCGATGAGCCGGTACAGACGGCCAGCGTGATCAAGCTGGCGATCCTTTACAACGCGATGGTGGACATCCGCGAGGGCAAGGCGAGCTGGGACGAGAAGCTGACCCTTAAACCGGGCGAGCCGGTGGGCGGGTCGGGGATGCTGCACTTCTTCGATACGCCGCTGACCGTCACCCTGAAGGACGTGCTTACGATGATGGTCATTGTGAGCGACAACACGGCGACCAACATGGCGATCGACCGCTTCGGTGTGGAGGCGGTGAATGCCCGGGTCGAATCGCTGGGCCTTAAGAACACTCACCTGTACAAGAAGGTGATGAAGCCGGCGACGGGGCCGCTGCCAGCCGATTATGCGAAGTTCGGACTGGGTAAGACGACGCCGCGCGAGATGGCGGAGATCATGGAGCAGATCGGCGAATGCCATCTGAGGCGCGCACCAGGCGTGACGACCGGCCTCACCGGCTGGGCGCCGATGGACGACAAAGACAAGGCCGTCTGTGACGTCGCGCTGACGATGCTGAAGGACCAGTTCTACCGCGAGACGATCCCGCGCTATCTGCCGAACGGCGGCGATCAGACGGTGGCCAGCAAGACGGGATCACTGAACGCCGTGCGGAACGACGTGGCACTGGTCGCCGGCAAAACCGGACCCATGGTTATCTCGATCTTCACCTATGACAACCAGGACCAGAGCTGGACGGTGGATAACTCCGCCGAGATGCTGATCGCAAAGATGGCAAAGGCGATCGTCGATTCCTGGTCTCCGGAAGGACTTGATCCCAAAGAGCTGGTGCCCGGCTTGGGCCTGGCGTAGGCGCCAAAGTGAAGCATCGCTCGTCTAAACTAAGGGGTGGCCGGGTGGCATGTCATCGACCGGCCGGAAAGTCATTGAGGAATGCAAGAGGACGTCACTGATCAAGTCAGTGAAAAGGCCGCGGCGCCCGAGGAGGTGCCGCTGCCGAAGCAGTGTGTGCGCGCCGACAGGCATCGCCGGCCGGAGAACGGCTGGCGCTCCTGGACGCGCGACCTCATCATCTCTGCCATGGTGTCCGTCTTCATCATCCTGTTCCTGTACCAGCCTGTGCGCGTCGAAGGCACAAGCATGCTGCCGCAACTCCAGGACCAGGACCGCCTGTTCATCAATAAGTTCGCTTACCACATCGGCGAGATTCATCGTGGGGACGTGGTCGTTTTTCGCTATCCGCGCGACGAGACCAAGAGCTACATCAAGCGCGTGATCGCCCTACCGGGCGACGACCTGCGGATCGACCATGGGACGGTCTTTGTCAACGGTAAGCAGATCAAAGAGCCATATGTGCCGGCCTGGTACAGGGACGACCGATCCCAGCCCGAGATGGTGGTACCGGACGATGAGTACTTTGTGATGGGAGACCATCGGTCCATCTCGAGCGACAGCCGCGACTTCGGCCCGGTCCCGCGCGACCTGATCTATGGCCGCGCGGCGTTTGTCTACTGGCCGGTGGACCAGGCAGGGGTTGTTCATTAGCGAATTTCTCCGGGCACTTCGCTGGCGATAAAGCGTACGAGTGCCGAGTTCTGCGCCGGAAAGAGGGCGCGAAGGGCTCACGTCGGTGTACGCCTTCAGGAGAAGCCGTTAGTCAAGCACAGAGGACGTGACGCGGGTGGGGCTCCTTATGAACCGAACGGGGAGTACCGTGACCTTGGTGTAGGAAATACAACGAAGAGGCACTTGTTGTGGATTTCTCGGCTGGAGTCTCTTCGTGATTTCGCGTAGCAGAATCGGTTGGTTCGTGCTGATGGTGGTTGCCATCATCATCGCGGCTGTGGGAAGCGTGGCTCTTACCTAGTGTGAACGCTTAGAGCGACGCTTTGTTACTGGGCGCAGACCCCTGCGGGCCCCTTGTTGGGGTGCATTCTAGACAGGGAGGCCCGCGTGTATGGATTGGCAATCAGGTGGGATCAGCAGTGACATCGAGGATCGCAGAGGCGATCCTGGCGGCGGCTTTGGATTCGGCGGCGGTGGGATTGGCATCGTAGGCTTCCTTGTCCTGCTGGTGATCAGTCTCGTCACTGGCCACAACTTTCTGGGCGCATTTCTCGGTGGTGGAGCGCCGACGCAGCAGGTCCAGCAGCAGATGCCCGGCGCTCCGGTCGAACAGAGCGCAGCCGAGGACCGCGATGTACACCTGATCTCCTTCACGCTGGACGATGTACAGAAGACGTGGACGCAGATCTTTCAGGAGAAGGGATGGCCTCCGTACCGTCATGCCAAGCTGGTCCTGTTCCGCGGTGCTACGTACTCGGGTTGCGGGACGGCGGAGGCGGCGACGGGGCCGTTCTACTGCCCGGCCGACCAGAAGGTCTACATAGATCTGGATTTCTGGGACGAGCTGAAGAAGTTCGGCGGCAGCACGGCGGACTTCGCGCAGGCCTATGTGATCGCCCATGAGCTCGGCCATCATGTGCAGAATTTGATCGGCACGGAGCAGAAGGTTCAGCAGCTGGATCAGGAGGAGCCTTCGCAGCGGCTGCATCTTTCGGTCGACACGGAGCTGCAAGCGGACTGTTATGCAGGCGTGTGGGCGCACTCGGCGCAGGAGCGCGGGATTGTGCAGCCGGGCGATGTGGATGCAGCGCTGAGCGCGGCGGCGGCGGTCGGTGACGACCATCTGCAGAAGATGGCAGGCAGGGCGGTTAGCCCGGAGACCTGGACGCATGGGTCGTCTGCGCAGAGAGAGTACTGGTTCAAACGCGGGCTTGCGAGTGGGGATCCGAGCGCGTGCAACACGTTCGGCGGCTCGCTGCCCGACTAGAACACCTGGACGGCGCTCAGGCGCGCTTCCGCCAGGGGAATTGGACGGCATAAACCGGAACGGCGGTCGGGCTTGCCTTTGCCGTGGTGAGGAGCTTCCGGCGCAGCAGCCAGCGCACCGCAGATTGCGCCGAGCTGCGGGAGAGGCCCGTGTTCTGTGCGAGCTCGATGTAGCTGATGGCTACCGGCGCTTTGCGGCGAGACTGCTCGCCGGTGAGCCATAGATAGACCAGAAAGGCCGCAGGCTTGCGATCATGCCCGGTGAGATCGCGAAGCAAAGTGTCCAGGATGTAATCGTCGATGGGGATCCGCCGCATTTGCGCTGTACCGATAAAGAGTATAGCGATGAATAGGCAATTGTGTGAGCCGATGTGTGGTCATATCCTTTGCTGCACGGAGGTGATGTGATGATTCGTGGGATCAAGTTTGTGAGCGTGCCTGTGCGGGATCAGGATGCGGCGCTCAGGTTCTGGACGGAGAAGTGCGGTTTCAAGGTGGCGACCGACCAGGTCTTCGGCCCGCAGCGATGGATCGAGTTGCTGATTCCCGGCGCCGAGACGGGGCTGGTTCTGTTTACGATGCCAGGCGATGAGGCGCGTATCGGAACGGCGCAGCCCATGTCCTTGTGGTGCGACGACGTCTTTCAAACGGCGGAGACGATGAAGGAAAAAGGCGTTAAATTTGCGCAGCCGCCGAAGAAAGAGAGCTGGGGGACAAGCGCGATCTTTGAAGATCCGGAGGGGAATAAGTTTGTATTGAGCAGCCGGTGAAGAATGGACGCCGGTTCTATGGGGGGGGGGGTTGACATGATGTCTCTCCTTTGCTACTTTTAGGAGCAAAGGAGCGCTTATGAGAACTGGCTGGAGCGACCGTATCCGGGAACTGGCTGATCGGGAATATGTGAATCCTGCGAGGAAGCAGGGCAGCAATATTCGTATCCGAGTCGGCGACATGCAGAGGAAGCTCAAGGCCCAGGGATTTCCTCCGGGATATACCAACCAAATTCTTACTTCACTGGAATCCGATAAGTTCTGGGCGGATAGAGGTTTGGAAATGGATACGCCGCCGGGTCAACCGCGGCGGCATGAGACGGTTCTAGTGTTCCATTTCAAGGAAAATGTTGAACGGTTTGGCAAGACCGGGACTGATCCCCTGCTGGAACTCGCGGGAATTCTCAAAGGGGCCATTCGAGAGGGTGCGGACGCATTTGTTCGTGAGTTGCGTCGCGACAGGGCAGCTTCACGATGACGCGCGTGTTCTGGGACACCAATCTCTTCATTTATCTTCTACAGTCGCACCCTGAACACGGCAAACGAGTCGAGTATCTAAGGCGACGTTCGCTGGAGCGAGGTGACGAGCTCTGTACCAGCGCGCTGGCCGTTGGAGAGGTACTTGCCGGTGTCTACAGAGACAAAACGGAAGAGGACGCGGCAATTGTATTGAAGGGCATTCAGAGTACGGTTACAGTGTTTCCGTTCACGGCCGATGCGATGGATTTGTTCGGTCGGCTGAGGGCAAAGCACAGGACGTCGGCGGCCGATACCATCCACCTTGCCTGCGCCGCTGCTGCTGGCGTGGATCTCTTTCTCACGAATGATAAGGACCTTGTGAAGCTCCAGGTCCCGGGTATTAAGTTCATTGTGAATTTCAACAGCGATGTGCTTTGACCTATTCGAAAGCGATCCGGTCAGCTTCCGCGGTATCGTTTTCGCGATTAAACCAGCGCTTGATCTTCTCCGCAGTTGCTTTATTTGCCACCGACAGCAGTGCGTCGGGATTCTTTTCAGCCGCTTGCTTCAGGGCCCGGATGCTGCCGAAGTGGGTGAGCAGCCGCTGGCGGGTGGTGGGACCGACGCCGGGAATCTGATCGAGCTCGCTGGTTCGGTCGCGCATCTCGCGTCGCTTGCGGTGATAGGTGATGGCGAAGCGGTGCGACTCGTCGCGGATCTTCTGGATGACGTGCAGTACGGGGCTGCGGCGATCGAGGACGATGGGCTCGTCTTCCTGGCCGTGGACGTAGATGACCTCTTCGCGTTTGGCGATGGAGGCGAGCGACTGCGTGGTCAGTCCGAGCTCTTCGAGCGCGGATGCCGCGGCGTGGAGCTGGCCGAGGCCGCCATCGATGAGGATGAGGCTCGGCAGCGTGGAGTCCTTGCCAGCCGGTGTAGCGCCATTGGCGAATTTGGAATAACGGCGTGAGACGACCTCGCGCATCGAGGCGAAGTCGTCCACGCCGGTGACGGAGTTGACCTTGAACTTGCGGTAATCGGACTTCTTCATCGCGCCCTTTTCCCAGACGACCAAGGAGGCGACGGTCTCGGCGCCTTGAATGTGCGAGATGTCGAAGCACTCGATGCGCGTGGGCGGCTCCGGCAACGTCAAGGCGTCCTGAAGGGCCTCTTGCATGGCCTTGATGCTCGGCTGGAGCACGCGGAAGCGCTGGTCGAAGGACTGCTTGGCGTTCTGGCAGACGAGGTCGACGAGCGAGCGCTTGTCGCCGCGCTGCGGGACGGCGATCTCGATCTTGTGGCCGGAGCGCTCGCGGAGAGCGTCGGCGAGGAGCTGCCGGTCGGGGAAGTCGACCGGCACGTAGATGTGGCGCGGGACATAGGCCTGATCGAGGTATATCTGCTTGAGCAGCGCCGAGAAGAAGGCCGAGGGCGAAAAGGTTGTGGCAGGCGGGTTCTTGCCTTCAGTTTCGATGTTGCCCGTGCCAGTTTCCGGTTTGGGTATGGCGCAGCTGGCGGAGATGACGTCGCTCCTGGGCAAATCGGTTTCGAAGGGTGAGGCGAGAACGGAGTGTTGATCGGACTCTTCGCTGTCAGCGATGACCTCAGGCGCTGGATAGGTGGGGTTGGGCTCAAGATGCGGTTCGTTGACCAGGTCGCTTGCGTCTGCGTTTTCTTCGGCGAGCGACGCAGATGTTTCGTCCTCGAATTCCGGCAGATCCTCCCAGAACATATCGCGACGGTCGACGATCTTGCCGGCACGCATGTGGAAGAGATTGACGGCGAGCATGTCGTTCTCGAAGTGGAAGCCGAAGACGTCGGCGTCGTCGGAGGAGTCAGCGGAAGCGATGCGCTGACGTTCCCCGGCCTGATGCACAGTGACAAGCTGATCGCGGAGCCGCGCGGCAAGCTCAAACTGCATGTTCTCAGCCGCAGCGTCCATGCGTTTGGTGAGGCGCTTCTCGAGCTCGTCGGATTTGCCGTCGAGGAAGAGCTGCACATCCCGGATGACCTGACGATAGTCCTCGATGGAGATGAGGCCATCGACGCAGGGGCCGAGGCAGCGCTTGATGTAGTACTGCAGGCATGGCCGCGGGTGATAGCGGTTGAGGTCGACCTTGCAGGAGGGGATGAGGAAGCTGCGGTGGATGACGTCGACGAGGCGGTGCGCGAGATTGCCCGGGAAATATGGGCCGAAGTACGCTGAGCCATCTTTGCGCAACCGCCGCGTAACGAAAACCTTCGGGTGCCGGTCGGTCAGCGTGAGCTTGATGTAGGGGTAGGTCTTGTCGTCGCGCAGCAGGATGTTGAACCGCGGCTTGCGTTGCTTGATGAGGTTGTTTTCAAGCGCCAGGGCCTCATGCTCGTTCGCAACGGTGATGTATTCGAGGTCCACGGCCTCGCGCATCAGCGAGCCTGTTTTGGCATTGGCCTGTGACGCCGCGAGGAAGTAGCTTCGCACCCGCGCGCGCAGGTTCTTCGCCTTGCCCACATAAATGACCTCTCCCTCGGCGTTCTTGTAGAGGTAACAGCCGGGGCCCGTGGGCAAAGTTCGGATTTTCTGCAGGAGATCCATGGTTAAGGGTGCGGAGCGATACTGCGCAATTCTTAAGTCTAGAGCGGCGTCTGGCTGCTGTCGCGCGTTCTTGCCGATGGAGCCGGAGATTAGACGCTGGTTGAGCGGGACGGATTCGGTCTGCAGGCCGCCCCTCAAGTAAGCTGAAGGATGTGACTTCAGACAATCAGATCGATATGGAGGGGCAGTCCGAGGCCGCCGCGGCGCTGGGGCGGGCTGCTGCGATCATGGCGAAGCTTCGTGCGCCGGGAGGCTGTCCCTGGGACCGGGAGCAAACCTTCGACACTATCAAGCGGCACACGCTGGAAGAGACCTACGAGGTGTTTGACGCCATTGAGCGCAGAGACTGGCCGGCGCTAAAGGACGAGCTCGGCGACCTGCTGCTGCAGGTACTGTTCTATGCCGAAATGGCCGCTGAGGCCGGCTATTTCACGCTCCAGGATGTAGCCAACAATTTGAGCGAAAAGCTGGTCCGGCGGCATCCGCACGTCTTTGGCGAGGTCAATGCGCCGGACGCGGAAGCGGTGCTGCGCAATTGGGACCAGATCAAGGTTGAGGAAAGGCGGGCGAGCGCCGAGGCGGGCGGCCCGCAGTCGATGCTCGATGATGTGCCGCGGTCGATGCCCGCGACACTCGAGGCGGCGAAGCTGGGGTCGAGAGCGGCCAAGGTCGGCTTTGATTGGACGAGTGTGGATGGCCTGTTCGATAAGCTTGCTGAGGAGACCGCAGAGCTGCGCGAGGAGCTCGCACGGAATCCCGGCAGCGAGCGCGTCCAGCACGAGATGGGGGATCTGCTCTTTACCGCCGTCAATCTTGCCCGGCACGTAAACGTGGACGCGGAGTTCGCACTGCGCGGAACAAATGCGAAGTTCCGGCGTCGGTTCGCCACGATGGAGCTGGTGGCCGGTGGCCGGGCTCGTCTCGAAGATCGCACGGCGGAAGAGTTGGAAAGCTTGTGGGCTCGAGCCAAAGAAAGCGAAAAGACTTCAGGTGAGGGAAAGTTTTGACGAGTATCGATACACAACTGCAACCGAAGACCGAGGTACAGATTCGCACGCTTACGGAGCTGCCTGAATTCGATCTCTGCGTTGAGATCGAGACGGCCGTATGGGGCTACGATCCCGCCGACATCATCCCGCGCAGAATGTTTCTTCTGGCTCAGCGCATCGGCGGCCAGGTGCTGGGAGCCTACGTTGGCGAGGTCATGGCGGGGTTCGCGATGGCGCTGCCGGGCTATCGCAACGGCCATCCCTATCTGCATTCGCACATGGTCGGCGTGCTGCCGGAGTATCGCAATCTGGGCCTCGGCCGCACTCTCAAGCTCGCCCAACGCGACGACGCGTTGAAGCGCGGGTTCAAGCTCATGGAATGGACCTTCGATCCGCTGGAGATCAAGAACGCGCATCTGAACATCGCGCGGCTGGGTGCAATCGTCCGCCGGTACAAGCGTAATTTTTATGGCCCGTCGAGCTCTCCTCTGCAGGGCGGCCTGCCCACGGATCGGGTCTATGCCGAATGGTGGCTCGATTCAATGCGCGTTCGCCGCGTCCTTGCAGGGGAGCAGCCGGAATTCGATGTCCTGGAGCAGGTGGACGTGCCCGCAAGAATCTACGAATGGAAGGCATCCGACGATCACCGCGAAACCGCGCGGGAGATCCAGTCCAACAATGCTGCGGCCTTGGAAGATGCGTTCTCGCGTGGGCATTCCGTGCTCGGCTATCGTCGAAATCCCGCCGGCGATGGTAGCTTTCTGCTGGGTGTTTGGGACGAATCACTGGGCTACTGAAATCCGGTTCTGAAGGCTCGCGAATACAGAAGGGAACTGAATGAAGATTGATGCCATCACGTTGCGCGAGATCAATATGCCGCTCGCGCATCCTTTTGAGACCAGCTTCGGGGTGACCACGGGACGCCGCATTCTGCTCGTGGAGATCGAAGCGGAGGAGCTCAGCGCGTGGGGCGAGTGCGTCGCCGGCGAGCACCCGTACTTCTCCGACGAGATGATCGACACGGCCTGGCATATCGTCGAGACCGAACTCGCGCCGCGTTTGCTAAAGGCAGAGATCTCCAGCGGCCGCGAATGCCCCTCGATCTTCGAGCAGGTGCGCGGTCACAGGATGGCGAAGGCCGCCCTTGAAAACGCGGTGTGGGAGCTCGATTCCTTGCGCCAGGGCATTCCGCTCGCGAAGCTTCTGGGTGGCACACGCAAAACAATTCCGTGCGGGGTATCCATCGGTATTCAGCCCTCCATCCAGCAGCAGATGGAGAAGATTGAAACCGAGCTCGCCGCCGGCTACCGCCGCATCAAGCTGAAATGCAAGCCAGGCTGGGACGAGCAGGTGTTCGAGCAAGTGCGCGAGCGCTGGCCCGACATTCTACTCAGTTGCGACGCCAACTCCGCGTACCGCCTGGAGGACGCTGAGCGCATCGCGACATGGGACCGCTTCCGCCTGCTGATGATCGAGCAGCCGCTCTGGTACGACGACTTCTACTTCCACCGCGAGCTGCAGAAGAAGATCAAGACCGCAATCTGCCTGGACGAATGCATTCGCAATCGCCGCGACGCGCAAGCCGCGCTGGAGCTCGGCAGCGGACGCATCATCAACATTAAGGTCGGACGCGTTGGCGGCTTCACCGAAGCGCTGGCCATTCATGACGTTGCACAGGCACACGGCATCCCGGTATGGTGCGGCGGAATGCTCGAGACCGGCATCGGCCGCGCGCAGAACATCGCGCTGTCGAGCCTCCCGAACTTCTCGCTGCCCGGCGACGTCTCCGCCTCCAGCCGTTACTGGAGCGAAGACATCATCGAGCCGCCGGTGACCGTGTCATCAAGCGGTGAAATCGATGTGCCGTGGCACAAGCCGGGCCGGGGCTACGAGCTGGATCGGGAGCGCCTTGAAGCAGAGACCGTACGCCGTCTGCGGATCCGGGCCTGACATTATTGCGGACGTACAGGCATCGCCAGCAACGCATGCACCGCGTCCTGGAACGACATCGGCTGCGGCAGCAGATGAAAATCCCACGCGGTCATCTTTGTCCTGTCCGAAACGGTGTGCAACATTACTTCCCGGATGGTGAGATCTTCATCCAGTCGCGAGTATGCCCATCGCTTGCCATCGACGAGGGTCTGCTCAAGCTCAATCGTGCCGCCCGGGTAGATCCTTGCCACGAAACCCCAGCCGAAGTTGACCGCGTGCAGCACGTGGCCTTCAATACGTGTCATCGTTTGTGTCCGTGAATCGATCCAGACACGCCCTGCAAGCCCCGTCAGCACCTCGGAGATCATCGTCGGCGGATGGAACTTCGGATCAGGTCGAAAGTCAATGACAATCTGTCGCGACTTGCTGCCGGGCGGTTGCGGCTGGTCTGGAGCGTACGTATAGATCATCGCGGATGGCATCAGCTTCACTAACTGGACTGCATAGTTTCTTGCGCCGCTGCCGCGTTCTTCATGCTTCAGATAGTCCTGCGGCGATTTCAAAATGTCGTTCAGCCGCTGACGCTCGGCGTCATCTTCCTCCGCCGTCAAAGGCTTACCATCACGCGCCACCAAGCGCGCAACATTCCCCTGCGCGCTTTCGATGACCTCGCGCGTCGTATCGCCCTTGCGATCGATCTTTCGCATGCGATAGCGCATGGGATGACTATCATCCTGAATGATGGCGATCCCATTCTTTGCCGCAGCGTCGATCCACGATCTGGGCGTGCCCGGCGGCAGCGCCTGCTGCATGTTCGATGGCTCCTGTGCCGGTACCGCTTTCGGGGCAGTTACACCAAGTAGTCCCCATGCGAGCGCGACCGCGCCCGCCAGAGCTATGCAATGTATCTTGGAATGAGGTTCCGTCACTCAGCGGTTAGACGTTTCAGCCCCGTCAAAGGACCACACGGGACTCCGTTGATATTCTTGGGGTACAGTCCAGTGAGGCAGGGACCCAGCATCGGTTCAGGCCTGCTAGTGAGGCTCACGGGATGTTCAGCAGATTTGGCAAGGATCGCTCCCCGGGCGGGAGCGGCCACGGCGGAGAGCGGACGCGTCCTTCGCGCGGGTGGGCCGATGTGCTCGCCTATCTCAAGGCGAACGAGAGCCTGCGCGTGTTGGATTTCGGAACCACCTCGCCCGCGAACATTAACTTCCTCACTTCGCTTGGCCACAGCGTGTACATGGCGAACGTCGTACAGGACGCCAATAAGCCGGAGCTTAAACTGCCCGCCGATGACCCTTCCGGGGAAACCTACAACATCAAGGAGTTCGTAAGTTCCGGCCTCGACTTCTCCGGCCGCGACTTCGACGTGATTTTGCTGTGGGACACCGCGAACTACCTTCCTGGCCCGCTGGTTCCACCAATGTTCGATCGCCTTTACGCAGTGCTGCGGCCGCAGGGCCGCATGCTGGCTCTCTTCCACGGCAACATGGAGGGTCCCGAAACTGCCTTCTCGCGATATCAGCTGACCGACTCCGATCAGCTTCACGTCCATCACGCCGGCGACTATCCCGTAAAGCAGGTCTATCAAATGCGCCAGATTGAGAAATTGCTTGATAAGTTCTCGAGCACTCGATTCTTTCTCGGCAAGGATAACGCCCGCGAGGTCATTGCGGTTCGCTGATCCGATACTGTTCACGACAAAAGAGAAGGGAGCCGATCGAGGCTCCCTTCTCTTTTGTTCCAAAAGACCCAGTTGGGGGCACTGAGTTCGAAACTCTCAAACTTGCGACTCAGAATCGACGGAGACACCTGTCGGGACAGTCCGTTACTTCGAAGCCTGCTTCTTGGCAGCGCCCTTTGAAGCGGCGGCGCGTCGCTCTGCCCACCGGCGCTTCATCGCGTCCGCAATCCGCTTCCGGCCTTCCGGGCTAAGATTGCGCTTACGGCGCGTCTTCGTGGTGCTCTTATTGACGCTTCCCTTCGGGCGCCCACGGCGCGGAGCTACCGTCCCACTCGAGGCGATTCCAACCAAAGCACTGCGCGCCTGCTGCAGGCGTGCGATTTCGGCATCAATCTCCGAAACAATTCGACTTACGTCCATACACTTATCCTCTATTGTTTTAGTCCGGTCTAAGAACGACTCGGTCCCGCCTGCTACGTGGTGCTAACTCACTCTACGGCTAACTCCTTTGCCTGCGCAAATCAGCAACGAAGATCCCGAATGGTAGACTCGCTGCGTGCGCAAGATTCCACTGCACCTCTACCTGCTTTCACTGCTATCCGCCGGATTGCGGATATTGCCATTTCCTCTAGCAGGCCCCGTTACGCCATGGAGAAGGCTTGTCTCGCTGGTCTGTCTTGTTCCGCTTCTAATCGCATTGCTCGGCTCGCAACGCTCCAACAAGCCCTTGCGGCCATTTCAAACTGCAATATTGGGTTATGTATGCGGAATAGCCTGGTATCTCGGAAACTGCTATTGGATTTATTCAACGATGCATCTATACGGAAACTTGTCCGAGCCTGCATCGCTCGGTGTCCTGATACTGTTTTCCCTCTATCTGGGCTTATATCTGGCTCTTTTCGGATTCGTTTTTGGTTTTATTCGCGTTCGCTCGGGCGCAATCGTTGCCTTATTAACTTCGCCGCTTCTTTGGGTAGCCATTGAGTTTGCCCGCGATCGAATCACTGGCTTTCCATGGGACCTGTTGGGCTACACACAGGTTGATAATCTTGCGCTCGACCGCATCGTTCCCTGGACCGGTGTCTTCGGACTGTCGCTGCTGATCGCCATCGTCAATATGTTATGGGCCACGTCTGCACTTCGTGGACGTAACTCGCTGCGCATCGGAGGACTTACCGTCGCGGCGCTCTCCTCGCTTTCCATCATCTGGCTGGCCTTCAGGTTCCCAGCGCCGCCTGCGGCTGAAACTACAGCGACGGCAGTGCTTGTGCAGGAGAATCTTTCCATCGGCGCCGGCTCGGAACAAGGCACAGAAACGAAAGATGAGATGCTGACGCAGTTTGCGAATCTTAGCCGGTATCCCAACTATCCTCCCGGAGCCGCTTCCGCTGGCCCTCCACAACTTATAGCTTGGCCGGAATCACCCGCATCTTTTCTGGATTCCGATCCCGCCTATCGAGCCTATATGGAGCAGTTAGCAAGCTCTACGGCCGCTCCCATCATTGCCGATGACATCAGTCTGGGACCGCGCAACGCAGACGGTACTTATAGCCTCTATAACTCCGCAACCTTCTTCAAACCGGACGGAACTTACGGCGGACGCTATGACAAAATCCACCTTGTTCCCTTTGGCGAATATGTTCCGTACAAGCCGCTCTTTTTCTTCGCGGGACACTTACTCGACGGCCTTCCATTTGTATCCGGCAGCCGCAGGGTCATCTTCGATCAAGCCGGTCATCACTACGGCACATTTATCTGTTACGAGTCCATCTTTGGCGACGAAATTCGTCAATTCGTGATCGAAGGAGCGCAGGTCCTTGTCAACCTGAGTGACGACGGATGGTACGGTGACAGCAGCGCTCCCTGGGAGCATCTCGACATGGCGCGGATGCGAGCCATTGAAAACGACCGCTGGCTGCTTCGCGCGACAAACACCGGCGTAACTGCGGCCATTGATCCGTCAGGTCGCGTCGTCGAGCAGATGCCCCGTCACGTGCGCGGCGCGCTTCTAGCGCATTTCAATTTCATTAGCGACGAGACGTTTTATACGCGCCACGGCGACTGGATCGCCTGGATCTGCGCAATCCTTTCCACCCTTCTATTCGCCGCCGGCTTCGCGCGTTCGCGCCGACAGACCGCGGCACAGTAAACTACTCGTATGCTGAACGATCTCGAATTTGCTTACTCCCCGGTCCGCGAGAAGGTGCGCGATCTGCGGGAGTATCTTTGACTCTTCCCGCCTGAATGCTGAGTTAGCCTCCATCGAAACGAAAATTGCCGATCCGTCCGTGTGGGCTGATGCGGCAAAATCGCAGCCGCTTATGCGCGAGCGCCGCCGCATCGAAGAGCAGATCGGCTACGACGCGGAGCTGCAGCGCCGCAGCGAAGACATCGACGCCTATTTCGAACTGTTTCGCGAGGGCGAGAGTTCCGTCGAACCCGACCTGAAGCGCGAGATCGATTCGCTCAGCGAATACGTCGAGCAGCTCGAGTCGCGCACCATGCTTTCCGAGGAGAACGACGCGCTGAACGCCATCGTTACTGTTCACCCGGGCGCCGGCGGAACCGAAAGCCAGGATTGGGCGGAGATGCTGATGCGCATGTATCTGCGCTGGGCCGAGCGTCAGGGCTTCAAGACAGAGATCAACGAACTGCAGGACGGCGACGAGGCAGGCATTAAGTCCGCGACCTTCACGGTTACCGGGGAGTACGCGTTCGGTCTGCTCTCCGGAGAGACCGGAGTTCATCGACTGGTGCGCATCTCTCCATTCGATCAAGCCAAACGCCGCCATACCAGCTTCGCCAGCGTCTTCGTTTCGCCCGAGATCGACGATTCGATCCAGATCGACATCAAGCCGGACGAGATTCGCACCGACACCTATCGGTCTGGAGGCAAAGGCGGTCAACACGTGAACACTACCGACTCCGCCGTACGCATCACGCACATCCCAACCGGAATCGTCGCAGCCTGCCAGAATGAGCGCTCGCAGCACAAGAATCGCGAGAAGGCGATGAAGATGCTGCGCTCGCGCCTCTACGAGCACGAGCTCGAAAAGAAGCGGGCGGCCAGCAAAAAGCTGGAGGACTCGAAGCTGGAGATCAACTTCGGTTCACAGATTCGAAGCTACGTGCTCCAGCCCTACAGGATGGCCAAAGACCTGCGCACACGCGTTGAAGTTGGCGATGTCGATCGCGTCCTCGATGGCGACCTGGAGCCCTTCATTCGCGGCTATCTGAAGATGCGTCGCGAGGGCGGCGTTCCCGCTGCCGTTCTGGCTGACGAACCTGAGTAGACGTTTCTCGTTACAAAGCACCGCCGCTTGCACAAAACTTGCCGTCGCAACTAATCGCTCTTGCCCTCGAGCTCGCGGTACAGCCAGCCCACGTGCAGGTTCATTCGGATTGCGGTGTAACTCAGCATCTCGTGCAGTACACGCTCCGCCGCATCAACATCGTCAATGTGCCCCAGCGGCGCGCGCGGTGATGTGTACACGGTGAGGCCTGCGCGACGGCACAGCAACGCAATCCGAAACAGATGCGTCCCATCGCTCACCACCACGATGGTGTGAAAATGGTGGACCGCAGCGATATCCGCGAGCCGCTGCACCTGCTGCTCGGTGTCGAAGGAATGTGTCTCGGCGATGATTTGGTCGTAGGGTATGCCGTTGGCAAGCAGATAATCGCGTCCCACGCCGCCTTCGGTGCGTCCAGAGTCTTTCGTTGATCCGCCGCCCAGCGTGATAACGACGGGCGCAATGCCGCGATCGTACAGCGCAACCGCCTTGTCAAGCCGCGCATGAAGCACCGGCGAAGGTCGTCCCGCATACTCTGCTGCCCCGAAGACAGCGATGGCGTCGGCCCGCTCCGCGTTGTCAATGTGCGCGGTCCATTCAATTTGCCGGTAGACCCACGTGAACCACACGGCTGCAACAATGAGCACCAGCAGAAGCAGCCACCCAAGCAGGCGAGCACCGAAGCTGCGGCGCGACCTCGTCGCTTTGCGGAACCGGGCAGTCATCGTATAGGAAGCTTCAGCAACCAGTATCGGCTATCCGGCGGGCGGCGGCTAGCATCAAGTCCGCTACCGCCGTGATCACCTATGGAGCGCCAGCGCAATCTCGTGTGTGGGGATGGCTCCCTCGCGCAGAATCATCCAGGAGTTGCCTCCGCCGCTAAGATCAACAATCGTCGTTGCAACCGAGCGCGAGGTCGGCCCTCCATCCACGATCAGCGGAATCTTGTCGCCGAACTGCTCGCGTACGCATGCTGCGTAGGTGCACTCCGGCAATCCGCGCAGATTGGCTGACGTCGCTGTGATCGGAAGCCCCAGCTCGCGCACAAGGCTGCGGCATATCGGCGCCTCCGGAACGCGCAGCGCAACGTTGCCCGTGTTCGCCGTGACGCGCAGCGGAAGTTTGCCGCCGGCTTTGACCACCAGGGTCAGCGGCCCAGGCCAGAAGCGCTCGGCAAGCCGATCGAACGTCCCATCGAGCGAACGCGCCAGTTCGTACGCCTGCGCGACATCTTCGATCAGCAACGAGAGCGGTTTATGACGCGCGCGTGTCTTGAGATCGTAGATCCGGTCCACGGCGCGCAGATTCACCGGATCCACGGCGAGGCCGTAGAAGGTGTCGGTCGGCAGCGCCACAACATCGCCGCCACGAAGCGCCATCGCGACGCGCGCGACCAGCTGCGGCTCCGGCTCGTCCGGGTCAATACGGAGCATCTCTGCAATCAAGGGCGGGGAATTCTCCTCGAGATGACTTTACCGCATGACGATGAGGAACATCACACCCGGGTACACTGAGGGGCGATGAGCCTGCCGCCCGCCATTACCAGCCGCACCAACGCGAAGGTGAAAGCACTGCGTGCGGCCTTCGCCGGCAAGGCATCGCAGCCGGGCGAGCTCGTCGCGATCGAAGGCGAGACCCTGCTGCTGGAAGCAATCCGCTCCGGCATCCAATTGGAGACGATATTTCTGCGTCACGGGAGCGAGAATCTGTTGCGGCGGACCGAGCTCCAACCGCTTCGCGGCGTTCCGGTAACTGTGCTGAGCCGCGACGTCTTTGAGTCCGCCGTCGACACCGCCTCGCCCCAGGGTGCGGCGGCGACGTTCGCTATTCCCCAGATGCAGCGCAGGCCCGACCGTCACGGCAAAGGAAGCAGACTGATACTTGAGTCGATTCAGGATCCCGGAAACATCGGCACGATGCTGCGGGCGGCTGAGGCCTTCGGAGCCGATGAAGTTCTACTGACCGGTGACACCGTGAACCCGTGGAGCCCGAAAGCGATCCGGGCCTCCGCGGGCTCTGTGTTTCGCACGCCGGTCCGGCGCGCGCCCCTCAACGAGATTGCGACATGGGCTGCTCAACATAAGATTTCCCTCTATGCTGCCGTCGCACAGGCCCGCGGCGCTGTCGCATGCATTGATGCCGATCTTGCGCGGCCTTGCGCCATTATGATCGGCAATGAAGGTGCCGGTCTTTCTGACGCCGCGCTCTCCATCGCCGGCCAGCGCCTTCACATTCCCTGCATCACCGAATCGCTCAATGCGGCCGCCGCTGCGGCGACTCTGCTCTACGAAGCCATGCGGCAGCGCCTCGCGCTTACCATCCCGGCGGAGGAATCGCGATGAGTCTCTTCGATACTTCGCCAATTCGCGGCGGCGGTCCTCGAGCGACAGCGCCCTTGGCGGAACGCATGCGCCCTCGCACGCTGGATGAGTTTGTCGGGCAGCAGCACCTTCTCGGCCCTGGCAAACCGTTGCGGCTCCAGATCGAGCGCGACGATGCCGCGTCGCTGATCTTCTGGGGCCCCCCGGGCGTCGGCAAGACCACACTCGCCAAGATCATCGCGCACGCTACTAGCGCAAGCTTTATAGAATTCTCCGCTGTTCTCTCGGGAATCAAAGAGATCAAACAAGTGATGGCCGACGCCGAGAAGGCTGCGCAGTTCGGCTCGCGCACGATTCTCTTCATCGATGAGATTCACCGCTTCAACAAAGCCCAGCAGGATGCGTTTTTGCCCTATGTAGAGCGTGGTTCCATTCGTCTCATCGGCGCCACAACGGAAAATCCTTCCTTCGAGATCAATGCTGCGCTGCTCAGCCGCTGCCGTGTTTACACGCTGCAGGCTCTCTCGCAGGATGACATTCTCGCTCTGCTGCGGCGCGCGCTCGCCGACAGCGAACGCGGACTCGGCGCATTGAATCTGACGGCAGAAGACAGCGCGCTTGAAGCGATCGCCTCCTACTCCAGTGGCGATGCTCGCAATGCGTTGAACGCCATTGAGGTAGCGGCGAAGCTCGCCCAGAGCCGGGGGGAAAGAGACATTACCGCCGCACTCGCCGCCGAGGCCGTCCAGCAGCGCGTGCTGCTGTACGACAAGAAAGGCGAGCAGCACTACGACCTGATCTCCGCGCTGCACAAGAGCGTTCGCAACTCTGATGCGGATGCCTCGCTCTACTGGCTCGGCCGCATGCTGGCGGCCGGTGAAGATCCGATGTACGTCGCGCGCCGCGTGGTGCGCATGGCTGTCGAAGACATTGGCCTGGCTGCGCCGGAAGCGTTGAACCTCTGCCTCTCCGCGCGCGATGCCATGCATTTTCTGGGCTCACCCGAAGGCGATCTCGCCTTGGCTCAGGCCGTCGTCTATCTCGCACTGGCGCCAAAGTCGAACGCGCTGTACACGGCGTACAACGAGGTCCTCGCCGACATTGAAGCGAAGCCGGCAGAGCCTGTGCCCCTGCATCTGCGCAATGCGCCGACGAAGCTGATGAAAGAGCTCGATTACGGCAGAGACTACCAGTACGCCCACGATGTTGAAGGCAAGGTCGCAGACATGGAGTGCCTTCCGCCGTCTCTGGCCGGCCATCGCTACTACCAACCCACCAATGAAGGCCGCGAAAAGCTTCTTGCACAGCGCATCGAAGAGATTCGTCGCATTCGCGCATCGAAGCGCTGAGCGAGCGTATACTGCGGCACACCATGAAAACGCAAATCGCTACTGCGCTCTGCCTGGCAGCCCTCTGCGCCGGTGTGCAGGCTCAGGCACTTCTTGTCGCCAACCAGGGCAATGCGACCGTCAGTATTCTGGATCCGAATACCGGCTCGCAGATCGCGGTCGTCGAAGAAAATACGCCCGGCGTTCACGGGCACGAGATCGTAGCCAGCCGAGATGGCCGCACCGCTTTCCTGCCGATTTATGGGAGCACCGGCGTCGGCCGGCCGGGCATCGACGGCCACGAGATGCTCATCATCGATGTGCCGTCGCACAAGATCACCGGCCACGTCGACTTTGATCATGGCGTGCGGCCGCATCAACCGGTGCTCGACGCCGCGCACAATCTTCTGTATGTGACGACTGAGCTCGACAATGCCGTGACCATCGTCGATCCGCGCACCGATAAGATCATTGGCAAAGTCCCGACCGGACAGCCCGAGTCGCACATGTTCGTTCTCTCGCACGACGGCAGGCGTGGCTACACAGCAAACGTCGGTCCGGGAACCGTCTCCGCGCTCGACCTCGTCGGCCGGAAGACCATTGCCATCATCCCCGTCTCACATGAAGTGCAGCGCATCTCGATCTCCAACGACGACCGGTACGTCTTCACCTCCGATCAGACGGCGCCGCGGCTCGCCGTCATCGATACAGCGACCAACAAAGTAATGCGCTGGGTCGATCTTCCGGGGAAGGGATACGGCACAGCCCCGACGCCGGATGGCCGCTGGCTTCTTGTGTGCGTCCCCTCGGCGAGCGCCGTTGCCGTCGTCGATCTGAAGACGATGAAGGTTGCGCGAACCCTCAAAGTACCCAGAACTCCGCAGGAGATACTCATTCAACCGGACGGCGCTGTTGCATACGTATCCTGTAACGCAAGTGGCAAGGTCGCGGCCATCGATCTCGCCAACTGGACGGTCGCCCGCACATTCCCGGCAGGTCCGGGGGCCGATGGCCTCGCGTGGGCAAAGTAAAAGGCTCGCTAAAGGAATCGCCGTTGCATCGTCGCCACTTTCTTCGCAAGACCGTTGCTGGCAGTGCGGGTCTCGTACTGCAAACAGTTCCCGCCGCATCCAGCCAGATCTCCGGTCCCACTGCATCCTTCCACCGCGCGGACTGGTTGAGGATCATGCAACGAGTCGCCGCGCCTGTACTGCGCGCAGCGGCCGCCGGGCAGCTTCAGCAGCAGATGCCCGTCGAAGCCGCACCCGGGCACGTCGAGGAGCGCCGCAAGGTCACGTACCTCGAGGCCGTCGGCCGGACATTGTCAGGACTCTCCCCATGGCTGGAAAACAACGCCGTCGCCGGCGAAGAAGCAGAGCTTCGCAAAACGTACGCGGACTGGGCGCGTGCAGCCATTGCTCACGGTGTGGACCCGGCTTCCCCGGCATGGCTGCGCTTCGGCGAGGAGCGCCAGACCATCGTCGACGCCGCATTTCTCTCGCTGGCACTTGCACGCGCGCCGCAGACACTCTGCGCATCGCTTTCCACCGGCACCAGGAAGCAACTTGCGAGCGCACTGCGCGCAACGCGCCACCAACTCCCGCCGTTCAACAACTGGCTGTTGTTTGCCGCAATGAATGAAGCTGCGCTCCATCAGCTCGGCGAGGACTGGGACAGCGAACGCGTCGACTACGCACTCCGTGAGATCGCAGCCTGGTATCTGGGCGACGGCGTCTACGGCGATGGTCCGCACTTCCACGACGACTACTACAATTCCTTCGTCATTCATCCATTCCTGCTCGCTGTTCTCGACGCGCTCGGCGCGCAGCAGCCCGCATGGCGAGCGATGCTGCAACCCGCACTCGAGCGCGCCCAGCGTTACGCCGCGATCCAGGAGCGAACGATTGCGCCTGACGGAAGTTACCCTCCCATCGGCCGCTCACTCGCCTATCGCTGCGGCGCCTTTCATCTGCTCGCCGACGCAGCCTATCGCCAGATGCTTCCGCCGCAGCTCTCGCCCGAGCAGGTCCGTTGTGCGTTGAGCGCGACGATCCAGCGCACTCTCGACGCCGCGAACACCTTCGACGAGCGCGGCTGGCTTCGCATCGGCCTCTGCGGCTACCAGCCCTCCATCGGCGAGACCTACATCTCCACCGGCAGTCTCTATCTCTGCACCGCAGCATTTCTTCCGCTGGGGCTCAGCCCCACCGATCGCTTCTGGGCCGCGCCCGATGCAACATGGACTGCAAAGAAAGCATGGAGCGGCGTCGACATTTCAACCGATCACGCAATCGACGACTAGTTTCGGGTATTCTGCGGACTTGACGGAGCAGCCGTAGCTGCGCGTCACTGGCGCGGCACGGACTTACCTATGGGTTTGACTAACTTCAAAAGTATTTTGCGCGGTACCTCCGGACTCGATGCTGTCAAACTTCTTTTGCTGCAGTCGATCTACAGCCGTCCTCGCTATAGCAAGCTTGCCTCGGCTTTGTTGCGACCGTTCTATAGAGCCGGCAAACTATCTGTTCACTTTGACAGCGGTGGGCGACGATTCACCGTGGATATCCGCAAGTCCGATCAGGCGAGCGACTTCTACAGCCTGATGGAAATCGGTGTGCGTCATATCTACAATCTCGACCCCGCATTTGCTCCGACTCTGGTGATCGATGGCGGCGGAAATATCGGGGTTTTCACGCTATGCGCTGCTGCACTCTACCCGGGCGCGCAGATACGTACCTGCGAGCCGGTGCCTTGGAACGTCGCTCAGATACGTACGCACCTTGCACAGAATGACGTGACAACAGATCTGCTTGAGGTGTGCATTGGCGGCTATCCTCGCCGCATCCCGTTCTACTGCCGCGAAGCGAACCAAAGCAGCTTCGATCCAGGCAAGCCCTACACCAGCACGATAGAAGTGCCCGTAGTGACGTTGGCGGAGATCACGAAGGGCGAAGCGCAGCGAATCTTGATCAAGCTCGACATCGAAGGCATGGAGAGGGAAGCGCTCGAGAGCTATCTTCCAGGCGAGCATCGCAGCGTATACATCGTCGGCGAGTTGCACGGGCACAAACAGCACCACGCCGAGATGGAGCGCCTCTTTGTCCAACATGGCTGGCGGTTGCGCTTCGATGACGTCAGTGATGCCGGATCGATCTTCGCGGCCTGGTCTCCGGCCGCGTGCGACGAGAGGTCTACTCGACGTTCGGCCTCAGCCTGATCGTCTCACTCCGCGTACTTCACACTGCAGCCGTAGCTGCGCGTCACCGGCGCCGGTATCTGCCTGCCTCCCATCCCGTCTTCCAGCGCCTCGCTCACATAGTTGTGCGCGCCCTTCAGCGACTCCGGATCCGGGGACGGCCTGTCATCAATCGCGCCTTCGTAGATCAGCCTGCCACTCGGATCGATGACAAACATATCCGGCGTCGTCTTCGCGTCGTACAGGTGGCCGATCGCTCCCGTCGGATCGAGGATCGCGGCCGTCGGCGCAGCGTGCATCGTGCGCAGATACTCGTTCTCTTCCGGAGGCGTCATGTATCCCTGCTGGCCGGGCGCGGAGGAGAGAATGCTCAGCCACACCACGCCTTTCGCGGTCCACTCTTTCTGCAACGCCTCCATGTTGCCGCTCTTGTAATGCTTGATGGTGTACGGGCAGTCGCGATTGGTCCACTCCAGCACCACCCACTTCCCGCGATACTGCGAAAGCGTTTGGGTCTTGCCGTTGGACTCTGTGCCTTTGAAGTCGGGCGCCTGGTCGCCGGGCTTCACGGCATAAGCAGTTGAGGCGATGAGGCACGTCGTGAGAACACCAGACTTGATCAGCGTGGCAAAGCGATTCATGTCGGCTCCTTCCGTTCGCGGAGAGCGCCGCGAACGTTCAAACGAGATTGGCGTCCCGCCACAACTTCCATCGTCCACCGGGACGCCGCCGGTAGATCGAAAGGGTGTAGCCCGTGCGCGTCATCGGCTCGCCCTTCGGCGGAGTGATGCGGACCTCGAGCCATGTGCGCGCAAAAGCAAGATCCTCTCGAACCTCCACCTCGCGCACCTCGGCGCGAACGTGGATCTGCATCTGTTTGACGTTGTTTTCGAAGTGTTGGTGGAAGGCATCGCGGCCGAAAGGCTCATTGCCGGCCGTCATGAAAAGAATGTCGTCATCCATCAGTGTCTCGATCGCCGCGAGGTCGCCCGCTCCCGACGCGCGTGCCCACGTCGCTACAAGCTCACGGATCTCCTGCTCGTCGTCTTTTTGATCGGCATTCATGAGTGCGCATCCTTGTCCAATGCTTTAAGAACAATGTCCTTGGTCAGCAATTCGGGCAGAACATCCGCATTGCTGTTGGCTCCCGCCGGATAGATGACATACGTCGGGACGCCGCTTCGCTCCACTGCGGTCAGCTGTTTCGTGATCTCCGGATCGTACTTGGTCCAATCGGCCTTCAGCAGTTGAACGTGATCTTCGCGCAGCTTGCGTTCCACCTCGGCGGAGCGCAGCACCGTGGCCTCGTTGAACTTGCAGCTTAGGCACCAGTCGGCCGTGAAGTCAACGAAGACCGGTTTGCCGGAGGCACGCGCCGCCTGGAAGTTTGCGTCGGTGTACGACTGCCACGCCATTGTCTCGGCGGCGGGCTTTCGCAGCGGCAGCACCAGCGCGCACGCGATGATCACAGCGGCCGCAATTGCTGCGCCCCACCGCGCCGGCCACTTGTGCAGCACCCAACCGGCAATCGCCAGGATCAGGAAGCAGGCCAGCAGCCGTGTCATGCGGTCTACACCTTCGCTCGGATACAGATGCGCGTAGACCCACGCTAGCCACAGCGCTGAAATAAACAGCGGGACGGACGTCAGCTGCTTCAAGGTCTCCATCCACGCGCCCGGCTTGGGCAGCGCACGCGTCCACTGCGGCTGCATGCTCAGCACCAGATACGGCAACGCCAGGCCAAGCGCCAGCGCCGTGAACACGACGAAGGTCATCCACGCGGAATGCGCCAGCGCGAAGCCGACCGCCGCGCCCATCAGCGGCGCCATGCACGGCGTCGCCACAACTGTAGCCAGCACGCCAGTAAAGAAGCTCCCGGCGAAGCCTTGCTTCTGCGCCAGTTCGCCTCCCGCGCTCGTCAGCGAGAGTCCGAGCTCAAACTGCCCGGCAAGCGATAGCGCGAGGAAGAACATCAATGACGCCAGAATCGCGACAAAGCCCGGCGACTGCAACTGGAATCCCCACCCGAGTTCGCGGCCGCCGGCCCGCAGGATCAATAACGCCGCAACAATCACCCAGAACGAAACGACGATGCCCAGCGTGTAAACGAGACCGTGCAACCGTTGCCGGTGTCGCTCCTCGTTCGACGAGTTCACTAGAGCCAGGCCTTTGAGAAACAGGACCGGGAAGACGCACGGCATCAGATTGAGGAGCAGGCCGCCGAGAAACGCGAGCCCAATGGCCCCGAACGCGGTGACATCGGATGGCGTGACCTGCTTGGCCGCTTTCGCTGCCGGCGTCAGGTTGTCCTTCACGACGCCCGGTGTGACCTGCGCCGTCACGTCGTAATTTTCGCTTGCGCTCAATTCGACGAGGCCGTGCAAGGTCTTCGGCAGTGCCATCGAGTCCGAAGCGCGTTGCATCGTGAGGCGCACGCCGTCAGGAAGCGACTGCACCTCCTGGTCCGCGGCGTTCTCGATGACTTCGGGATCAAACGGATAGAACTCGGCGTCCTGTTCGCGTGATCCGGTGCGCACGGTCAACGCAATGTGCTTTGCGTCGCCGGCGGCGCTTGCAGACATGGTGTCGGGCAGCGGTTTGGGAAGCGAGTTCAACGCCTCACCCAGCGCGCCCACAACCGGCGGCGGCTTCAGCGGACCGCGCACAACATTCATGTCCATGCCCAGGTGCGCCTTGCCGGGAAGACAGACCTGCGCGCAGACCAGCCACGTCACGTGCGCGTCCAGATGAGCCTTACCCAGCTTCGCATTCGCCGGTGCGGTCAGCGTAATCGGGAACGCGACTTGGTCCTCGTACCCGTAGTCCATCAGCGGTCCCAGCGGCAAGCGCTGCGGCGGAGGGAACTGGAGCGGACCCGCGGCGAAGCCTTTGGGCAGCGTCCACTTGATGGCTGGAGGCTCGCCGGAGTCACCCGCGTTGATCCAGTAGACGTGCCAGTGCTCCTCGATGGTGAGGACGAGGCCAATCGTCTGCTTTCCGCCGGGTGTAATCTGCGACGAAAGCGACGTGAGCTCTGCGGTGAGATGCTGGGCCTTCACCGGTCCCGGACCGCCGTCGCCGACTTCGGCAATTTGTGCGGAGGCGCATAGCGCCGGGATCAACATCAGCATCCATGCGAGCGCTTTCATGCCCCAGTTACCCGGTCCAAGCCTCATGTCAGATATTGTAGAGGCCGCGATCTCACGCCACGCGTACAGACCGGCCAAACAGCCGGTGATGCTCGATCAGGACGCAACGGTCCATAACCACGCAAATCCCTGCTTGTTGCGCCTTGATGGCGGCGGGTTCGTTCACGATTCCGAGTTGTACCCAGAGATTTTCGAAGCCCAGCTCGATCATCTCGTCCACGATGCCGGGAATGTACCGCGGCAGGCGGAAGACGTTAACGACGTCCGGACGTTCCGGCAGATCGGATAACGTTGGATAGGCTCGCTCTCCCAGCACTTGAACAGCACTGGGATTCACGGGAATGATGCGGTAGCCGTTGCTCTGCATGTAAGCGGAGACGGAGTGGCTGGGGCGCGTGGGATCGTCGGAGAGGCCGACGACCGCAAGCGTGCGCGGCTGGCGTTCGGGGCCGCCCAGCATGTTCAGGATGACGTCGGGTTCGTTCATAACAACCTCCCTCCGGTCGTCGGGAATGCACAGAGCTTCGGGCGCAGGCTCCTCGTCTACAATAGACCCTGGCGGGCGGCCGAGTAGCGCGCCCTCTCTTTGGAGTAGCTTTTGTACGGAAGACGATCGCACCTGAAGGCCGTGCGCGCAGGCTGGAATTCGCGCAGGCCGCTTGTCGGGAATTCAGTTCGGGCCGCAGTCCTCGGTTCCGCCGCCGTTCTCAGCCTTCTGGCACTGGGCTGCGGCAATCAGTATCGCCCCGTCGTCGCTGCCATCAATCCGGTGGGACCGGCGTCGCAGCCAGCGAAATACGCGGTGGCCATCTCGAATCCGGGTTCGTCCGGTCCAGGGCTGCTGACGATGGTCGACTTCGCCGGCGACACTATTCTGACGACGCCGAATATCCTCTCGAATCCGAACTACCTGGCGCTGGGATCGAGCGGCGGTCAAGGATACGTCATCAACAGCGCAGGGTCGCTCAATGAGTTTCAGACCAGCAATCCGTCGCAATTGATCAACAGCGACATCAATCAGAGCACTCTGAGCGCGGGCGCGTCTCCGATCAGCATCACGGCCCTGACGCTGCAGAATACAAGCGCATCGGTGTTCGTTCCCGAGCCGCCTCTCTCACAGGTCGCGGCGTTGAACGGGACCGGATCGCTGCTGCAGAACATCTCGGTGCCCGCCAATCCGATTTATGTTGTGGGCGCGAATGGCGCCACACGGGCGTATGCGATCAGCGCGGGCGATGGAGTCACACCGGGCTCGGTGACGCCGATCGAGAGCGGCAATCTCGCGACCTCGACTCCGATTACGGTGGGCGTGAATCCTGACTACGGCGTGATGACCTCGGATGGAACTCGGGCGTTCATCCTGAACAAGGGCTCGGGCACGGTGAACGTGATCAACGTCATCAACAACGGCCCGGACGTGAACTCGAACCTCGGACCGAACAGCACCATTGCGGTGGGTTCCAATCCGATCTGGGCCGATCTTTCACCGGCTACGTCGGAGCTGGTCGTGTTGAATGAGGGGGACGGAACTCATCCGGGCTCGTTGAGCATCATCAGCATCCCGCTCTGCAACTCGGCTTCGCCGTCGACGAACCCGAACTGCAATACCAGCAATCCCATAGATGCGGTTGGGTTTGGGACTGTCGTGGCGACGGTGCCGGTGGGGGTGAACCCGGTGATGGTTTCGGTGCTCGCGGACGGGTCGAAGGCGTATGTGGCGAACCAGGGCAATGCGTCGGCTGGGATTGAAGGCTCGGTGAGCGTCGTGAACCTGGCGAGCGGCACTGTGACGGCGACGATTCAGGGGATTTCGTCGGCTGCGGCGACGAGCGATACCAACACGTCTCCGACGATGGTCTACGGACATCCGAATACGATTGCGGCGACGACCGGAACTCCGACAGGCAAGGTTTATGTGACCTCAGGGGACAGCAACTTTATGACCGTCATCGAGACAGACACGGACACGGTTGAGACCCATGTGAACCTGCAGGGCGCCGGCGTGAAGGTGCTTGTGACAAGCCAGTAGTGGTTGAATTCAAAGGACTTGAGAGTCATGGAGCCGCCCGAAGGGGCGGCTCTTTCTTTTGGGCGATGGGTAGACACCCCGACCCCCCGCAACTCTGTGCAAAGTCTTGATTCCAGATACTTTAGGCTTGGACTTCGATGTGCAAAGTCTTGATTCTAAAGGATTGGGGACCTATCACGGGGTGTGGAACGAGTTGGGCCGCAGCGCGTCGCTTGATTCGGCGTTTCGGCGATCGCCGGGCTCAGGACATGACGATGGGCAGGGTCGGGGTCTGGGAGCCGCCATCGTTTTCGATGGTCACGCCAAAGCCCTTGGCGGGGACACCGGCGGGGATGCGCGGCATAACGACACTGGCGCTGCCCTGGGCGTCGGGTTTGAAGGTGCCGGCAGGGATGGCGTTCTGGCCGTTGGCGGGAATGAGCCAGAGCTCGTAGGTCTTGCCGGCAGGAGCAGGCTCCATGTGCGTGGCGACGAAGACAAGGGCTCCCTTGTTGGCGAGGTAGGCGGCCATGGCCTCGGGCGGCACCGGGGCTGGAGCTCCTTTGACGGCGGGAGGCTTAATGGCCGCCGTAGTGTGAAGCGCGACCTGGATGGCGTTGGCGGAGGTGAGCGCGGAGATGGCTTCCTGGGCGTTTAGAGCGCGGGCGGTCTGCTTGTGCATGTCGTCCAACTGCGCTTGTTGTGACGCCAACGTGCTTTGCATCTGCTGACGCTGGTGAAGCTGGAGTCCGGCGACGAAGGAACAGCCGGCAGCCAAGGCCCATCCAGTCCAGGCAAGGACCCAGGGAGCGCGGCGGGGACGGCGGCGATCTTCAGCCAGCGTGTCGTCCTCGTCTTCAATGTCATCGTTACGGAGACCGCGGCTTTGGCGGGCGTGGAAGACGGGCTCGCTGGAGGAGCGGTCTGGCGTACGCTCCGGAACGCGATCCGGGATACGCTCTGGCACACGGTCTGCCGCGCGTTCGGTGAGACGGTCCTGTCTGCGGTCCGGGAGCCGGTCGTGCGGGCGATCGCCCATGAGATCCGCAAAGTGCTCGGGCATGCGATCGATTTCGCGCTCGGGCATGCGCTCGGGGATTCGTTCCGGGGTGCGCTCTGGAACGCGGTTCATGGGGGCGCCGGGAGGAGGCTCTCCGGTGAGGGAGCGATTCAACGGGCGCGCAAGGTCCGAATCGCGCGCGAGGTCGGAGTCGCCCATCAGCCGTGGATCGCCCATGAGCGAGAGTGGCGGCTCGGGCTTTGGCGCGGGTTGTTCTTGCGGGAGCGGTTCGACCGGGCGGGGTTCAGGCGCGCGAATCTCTTCCAGCCGCGGCTCACGGGCGAGCTGGCGTGTGAAGCGGTCGCGCGCGGAGGGCGGCGGAGCTTTGGGCTCGGCGGTCATGGAATAGGCGGCGAGATCGCCCTGGATTTTGGCGACCTCACGGCGGCACTGCGGGCATTCCTCCAGATGAGCCATGGCGGCGCGCATGCGCTCTTCGGGGAGGAGCTGGAGGGCGAAGAGGACAAGATCGTCGTCGGGGAGGTGATTGGCGGTGTTGTTTTCCTGGGTCACGCTTCCAACTCCCTTCTCAGCGTCATGAGAGCGCTGCGGATGCGGGTCTTTACGGTGCCGAGCGGATCGCCGGTAATTTCGGCGATCTCGGAGTGAGTGAGTCCGTCGAAGTAGGCCATCTCGAGCGTTTTGCGCTGCTCGAGCGGGAGACGCATGATGACGGCGCGAGCGCGCTCCATGATGCTGTTGCGTTCGGCCTCACTGGCGAGGTCGAAGGGTGAGGCAAGATAGATCTCTTCGACCTGTTCGCTGGGGCGTTTGCGGCGAAGAAGGTCGATGGAGCGATTGCGGGCGACGACGGTGAGCCAGCCGCCGAGCGAGCCGCGCGCCGCGACGAAGCTGTTGGGATTGCGCCAGATGGTCATGAAGACGTCCTGAAGGATGTCCTCGGCGGCGGCGGGGTCGCGAAGCACGCGCAGAGAGATGGAATAAACCACTTTGGAGTACCGGTCGTAGAGCGCCGCCATAGCCTGTTCGTCCCCGCGCCGGACCCGATCAAGCAGTTGAAGATCCTGATTCGGAGCTCCGTGCATGCCCGCTGCCAGCCCTTCGAGGTTGCTCTTCATAGGTACGTTCCTGAGGCGATGCCGGATTGCCAGGCACGGCGGGCAATCAACCGTGGGAGATGAGAAAGCTCTGCGCTGGTTGTTCCGAGCCAGTGTACGTCATCGGGACAAAGAAACGCATGAGGAAGGCTCCTACGAAGGCCCATGCGTGTGCGACGCGAACACCCCAGCCTTTCACGATAAGGCTGTCAAAAGGCGGGCCACCTGGTTCATTGGCTTGAGAGACTATTGCTGTGAAGATTCGGCTGGACAAGGTGCTGGTGGAGCGCGGACTGGCGGCGTCGCGGGAGCGCGCGCAGGCGCTGATCCTCGCAGGGCGCGTGCTGGTGAGCGAGCAGAAGGTGGACAAGCCGGGAGCGCAGGTGGCCGAGGATGCGGAGATTCGTCTGCTGGGCGAGGACCTGCGCTATGTGAGCCGCGGCGGGTTGAAGCTAGAGCGTGCACTGGCCACCCCAGCCAGCGAAGGACACTCGCCGGGGGCCCCGGCCGAGAGGTGGGCGATCGATGTGAACGGGATGGTGTGCGCGGATATTGGGGCTTCGACGGGAGGGTTCACGGATTGCATGTTGCAGCACGGCGCGGTGTCGGTTGTGGCGGTGGATACGGGGTTTGGGCAGATGGCGCACAAGCTGCGCGTCGACAGCCGCGTGAAGCTGATGGAGCGGAAGAATGCGCGGCTGCTGGAGCCGGGCGAGCTGCTGCGCATGAGCGGCGAGAGGATTGGATTTTTTGCGATGGATGTGAGTTTTATCTCGGCGGCGCTGGCGCTGCCGGCGGTGGTGAGGGCGCTGGCGGATGAGGGTGAGCGGTGGCGCGGCGAGGCGGTGGTGCTGGTGAAGCCGCAGTTTGAGGCGGGGCGCGAGTACGTGGGCAAGGGAGGGATTGTGCGCGATGCGGCCGGGTGGGAGCTGGCGGTGAAGCGCGTGTCGGAGGCGGTGCGGGAGTTGAAGGGTGAGGTGGTGGCGGTGATGGAGTCGCCGATTCTGGGGATGGAAGGGAATCGCGAGTTTCTGATGTGGGCCAGGTGGAGTTGAGGGGGATGCGGCGAACTTCTGTCCTTGAATCGAAGCGTGGGGCAGGCGGCGCGGGTCCTCGGATGGTTCTGGTTCGCTGCCGCGAACGACACCCCACTCTTTCACGATGAAGTTGTGAAAGAGTGGGCCACTCCGTCGTCTTTGAGGGCGAAGGTACACTACAAGCGATGCCCGTCGCCGCAATTATTTCGAAGCCGCAGAAGCCGGAGCTATGCGAGGTGCTGGCCGAGCTGACGGAGTGGTTTGCCGCGCGCGGATACACGTATTTGCTGGATGCGGAGAGCGCGTCGTACCTGGAGCGTCGCGAGGAGGCGGTGGAGCGCGGAGAGATGGCGGCGCGTGGGCCGCAGATCTGCGTGGTGCTGGGCGGCGATGGAACGCTGCTGTCGGCGGCGCGGGCATTTGCGCTGACGGACACGCCGATCCTGGGGTGCAATTTGGGGTCGCTGGGATTTCTGACCGAGGTTCCGCTGAGCGAACTGTACGCGACGCTGGAGGCGTGGAAGGACGGCGCGGCGTTCGTCGATATGCGGCACCTGATGCATGCGGAGCTGTTGCGCGAGGGCCAGGCGCCGAGGGAGTGGCTGGCGCTGAACGATGTGGTGCTGGCGAAGGGCGCGATTGCGCGGATGGGCGAGTTCATGGTGGAGCTCGACGGGCAGTTTGTGGCGCGGTTCCGGGCGGACGGCGTGATTGTGGCGACGCCGACGGGGTCGACGGCGTATACGCTGGCGGCGGATGGGCCGATTCTGATTCCGTCGATGGATGCGATGGTGATGACGGCGATCTGTCCGCACCTGCTGACGATCCGGCCGATTGTGGTGCCGGGATCGTCAGAGATTACGGTGACGGTGGACGTCGTGCCGCATGAGACGTACCTGACGGTGGATGGGCAGGAGGCGGTGGAACTGCTGCTGAACGATCGCGTGCGGTGCAGACGGTCAGAGCGCTGCGTGCGGCTGCTAAGGCTGCATCCGAATGGGATTTTCAATGTGCTGCGGTCGAAATTGAGCTGGGGCGAGCGCTAGAGCGCTGAGCTGGGGCGAACGATAGGCGCGGGTTCGCGGCGATTGGCCAAGATGGTGTGGGATTTTGGGGAAGTGGTGCGCCCGGAGCGAGTCGAACGCCCGACCTACTGGTTCGTAGCCAGTTGCTCTATCCACTGAGCTACGGGCGCACATTGCGAGGCATGCAACTTAGACAGGATAGCGCATGACGCGAGGCTGTCGCAAATCTTGCGACGCGATTCCGGTGAAGGGAATCGGGTTAGCTGGCGGCGGCGGGAGCGGGTGTGGGCTCGGGTTGCGGAGGGATGAGGGAGATGCGCTCGACGACGTCGAGGCCCGAGCGGCGGAGCAGCCCGTGGACGATGGGTTCGGTGAGGCGGGTGGCGTCGTACTCGATGCGCACGGTGCGGGCGGCTTCGTCGAAGGTGAGGGAGCGGATTCCGTAGACTTCGCGGATGCGGCCGAGGGCCATCATGGCGGCTTCGGTGGGCGGCGCGCCGTAGCGGTACATCACGTCCAACTGCGTCATGCGTCTATGGTATCGCGAGCGTGGGCGAGGCGAGCGGTGGTGGACTGTGAAGAGAGTTTCTTGAGATAGCTGACGATCTCGGGGCTGGTCCAGTCCTGGGGGCCAATGAATTTGCGGCGGATGATGCCGGACTTGTCGATGACGTAGGTTTCGGGATAGCGGAAGGTGCCGTAGAGGGAGTTGGAGTGCTGGGTGGCGTCGCGGATGGTGAGGAGGGTGACGCCGTGGTCGACGAGGAAACGCTGGTAGGCGGCGGGGTCGTCGTCGGTGGAGATGGCGACGATTTGGACGGAAGGAAGCTGCTGCTGAAGGGCTTCGAGGCTGGGAAGCTCTTCGAGGCAGGGAGCGCACCAGCTGGCCCAGAAGTTGAGGACGACGACACGGCCGCGATAGTGGCTGAGGTCGACGGTGTGGTGGCCGTCGGTGATGGTGAACTCGGGTGCGCGGCGGCCGAGCTGCTCCGGGTGATTGCCGCGGTCGCAGCCGGCAAAGAGGGCGGCGGTGAGCAGGGTGAGAGCGGCGATTGTGCGGCGGATCCGGCGCGGGCGGGTTGAAACAGACATCCTTCCTATAATACGAACCAGTGTCCGACAGGCCCAACTCCGAGCAGCCCAAGCTGAACCCGAAGCTGAGCCCGATTTTGGGCTTGCCGGTGGACGATGCGCCGGCGATGCGCTCGACGACTCCGGATGATGCCGCAGAGCCGAAACTGACGCCAAAGGGCGAGACGATCGTTTATGAACTGAGCGTGATCATTCCGGCGCGGAATGAGGAGCGGAATCTGCCGGCGTGCCTGGGAAGTCTGCTGGTGGAGGACTCGAGCTTGTTTCCGTTGGGCGAGGAGTGGGAGCTGATCGTTGTCGACGATCACTCGACCGACAGGACGCGTGCGATTGCGGAAGAGGCGGCGGCGGAGCATAAGGGAGTTCGCGTTCTGGAGGCGCCGTCACTGGCAGAGACGCAGGGTGGGTTTACGGGCAAGACGAACGCGTGCTGGTTTGGGGCGCAGCATGCGCGCGGCAAGTGGCTACTGTTTACCGATGCCGACACGGTGCACGAACCGAACGATCTGCGCCATGCGATGCATGAGACGGAAAAGTACAAGGTGGTGATGCTTTCGTATTCGCCGCGGCAGATTGTGTCGGGGTTGTTGCAGCGGGCGTTGATGCCGCTGGTGTTTTCGGAGCTGGCGAGTGTGTATCCGCCGGCGGAGGTGAACGATCCGAGCAAAAAGACTGCGGCGGCCAATGGGCAGTTTCTGCTGGTGGAGCGGGCGGCGTACTTCGCGATTGGAGGGCACCGGGCGGTGGGCGGATCGGTGCTGGAGGATGTGGACCTGGCGTGGAACATGAAGCGGGCGAAGAAGCCGATACGGTTTCGCTATGGGCCGGATGCGCTGAGCACGCGGATGTATCGCGCCGTGGGCGACATGGTAGAGGGATGGACGAAGAATCTGGCGCTGCTGTTTCCGCATGCGCTGCGGCTGGCGGCGTGGCGGGCCCTTGATATTGTGCTGTTGTTGCTGCCATTGCTGTTGTGGATGCTGCCGTATCTTGTGCTGTGGCAGAAGGCGGCGATTGTGCTGCTGTGGCTGCGGACGGTGATCCGCTTCTATACTCGCGTAGCGCGGTCGCACTTTGGATTTGTGAACTGCGCGATTTCGGTGGTGGGGCTTCCGCTGTTTATTGCGCTGCTGGTGCGGAGCTGGATGCAGCATCGCGTGTTTCACAAGGTTGCGTGGAAGGGACGCGAGTATCGCACGAACCGATAGGTGTTTCTGAAGCAGGAATGGAACTGGCGCATCTAACGAAGTGGCAATGATTTGATTTCGCTGCGAACTTTTTATGATTCTGCTGACACGCAAAGCCAATTTTTCCGCCGCCCACTTCTACTACAACCCTGCGTGGAGTGAGGAAGAGAACCAACGCGTGTTTGGCAAGTGCGCAAACCGGCAGGGGCATGGGCATAACTACACACTGGAGGTGACGGTGGCGGGCGAGCCGGATCCGGTGTCGGGGTTTGTGGTGGACCTGAAGCAGTTGAAGGACATTCTGGAGAAGGAAGTGGTGTCGGTGTACGACCATCGGCATTTGAACTTTGAGGTGCCGGAGTTCAAGAGCGCGGTGCCGACGACGGAGAACATCGCGATTGCGATCTGGCGGCGGCTGGACGGGAAGATTCCGAACGCGAAGCTGCATCGCGTGCGCGTGTATGAGATGCCGGACCTGTTTGCGGATTTTTATGGAGAGGGCGCATGAGTCTGCGACCGCGCGCCCATCTTTCACGCCGCTATCGATTCTCGGCTGCGCATCGGCTGCATGTGGATGCGCTGACGGCGGAGGAGAATCGCGCGACGTTTGGGAAGTGCAATAATCCGTATGGCCATGGACATAACTACACGCTGCAGTTGACGTTTTCAGGGCCGGTAGACCCGGTGACCGGAATGGTGACGAACCTGGCCGACCTGGATGCGTTTGCGGCACATAATTTTCTGCAGCAGTTCGACCACGCGAATTTGAATACGCTGGAGTGCTTTCGCGATGAGGTGCCCTCGACGGAGAACCTATGTGCGGAGGTGTGGCGAATTTTTGCGGGCTATCCGCATGCGAATCTCGAACGCGTGCGGATTGAAGAGACAAGTAATAATTCGTTCGACTATTTTGGCGCGGGCGTGAAGCCGGTTGAAGAATGATTGATAAGACGACTATGACAACGAAACCACCAGTTGAAAAACCAAACGGGGGACGATCGGGCGAAGTGCCGGCGGAGGTTGCCCGCGAGGCAGCGCACGTGGAGCTCGGGAAGGCGACGCTGCCGCAGATCTATGCGGAGTTGTTGAGCCGGATCGGCGAGGATCCGGCGCGCGATGGATTATTGCGGACGCCGGAGCGGATGGAAAAGGCGATGGCGTTTTTGACGCGCGGTTATTCGCAGACGGTAGAGGGTGTGCTGCACGAGGCGCTGTTCGATGTGGACTATGACGAGATGGTGATCGTGAAAGACATTGAGTTTTACTCGCTGTGTGAGCATCATCTGCTGCCGTTTTTTGGCAAGGCGCACGTGGCGTATCTGCCCGACAAGAAGGTGGTTGGGTTGAGCAAGGTGGCGCGGATTGTGGATCTGTATGCGCGGCGACTGCAGGTGCAGGAACGGCTGACGCAGCAGATTGCAGAGGCGATTGAGGATGCGGTGCATCCGCAAGGCGTGGGTGTGGTGCTGGAGGGACAGCACCTTTGCATGATGATGCGCGGCGTGGAGAAGCAGGATTCGCGCACGGTGACAAGCTCAATGCTGGGAGTGTTCCGGTCGCAGCAGCAGACACGGAATGAGTTTTTGTCGCTGGTAGGAGCGAGAAGTTAGGGAGTTCGTGAGTGAGACGTTAGGGAGTTATCGAAAATTGCACGTATTTTTCTAAGTGCGCAATTCCTGACTAACTATCTAACTCCTTGACTTCGTTGTTATGAATGGGCTGATTATTATCGACAAGCCAGCCGGGATGACATCGCACGATGTGGTTTCGATTGTGCGGCGCGCTACGGGCGAGCACAGCGTGGGGCACCTGGGAACGCTGGACCCGATGGCGACGGGAGTGCTTCCGCTGCTGCTGGGAAAGTACACGCGGCTGGCGCAGTTCTTTTCGGATTCAGAGAAGCATTACACAGGGACGATTCGTTTCGGGTTTGCGACGGATACGTTTGACGCGGAGGGAACGCCGACGACGCAGCCGCTGGCGCTGACCCTCACGCTGGCGCAGTTGCAGTTGATGGCCGCGCCGTTTCGCGGAACGATGGACCAGATGCCGCCGGTGTATTCGGCGAAGAAGATTGGTGGAGTGCCGGCGCACAAGCTGGCGCGCGCGGGCAAAGAGGTTCGGGTGAAGCCGGCGCGGATTACGATTCACAGTTTGGCGATTGAGTCGCTGGAGGATGAGACGGCGGCGTTTTCGATGCAAGTTTCGGCGGGCGGCTATGTGCGTTCGGTGGCGCACGAGCTGGGACAGCTTGCAGGTTGCGGGGCGCACCTGGCTTCGTTGCGGAGGACGCAGGCGGGAGCGTTCACGCTGGCGCAGGCGATCACCGTGGATGAGTTGAAGGCGATGACGCCGGAGGAGATCGCGGGGAGGCTGCCGCATCCGCGGACGATTCTGCCGGAGATGCCATCGGTGATTGTGGATGAGGCGACGGCGGGGCGGATTCGGAATGGGATGCAGGTGAATGTGCAGGAGCTGTCAGGGGCTCCGCTGATCAAGGTGTTCAGCGGGCCGCGCGAATTGCTGTGCATCGCGAGGCGCTTGGCGGGGACGCTGGTGCAGCCGATGGTTGTGCTGGGGTAGTGATGACGATCATTGAGAGCCGCACTTGTTCTGCAGATACACGAACGCTTCAGCGATTGATTCTTGTGTTCGTTACTTTTTCAGCATGGGGCGGATGAGTTTTTCGACGTTGGCGGCGACTTGTTTTGCGCCTTGCGCGGTGGGATGCACACCGTCGGGCTGGATGTCGCCCTGGACGCCGTAGACGTCCTGGAGAATGAACGGCAGGAGCGGCACGTGGAACTGGTGCGCAAGCTCGGGATACATCCTGTTGAACCGGGCGATGTAGTCGCTGCCGTATTGCGCGGGAAGCGAGATGCCGGCGAGGGCGACCTTCGCGCCGCTGCGTTGGATGTCCTCGATCATGGTGGCGAGATTGCGCTGCGCCGCTTCGACGGGAATGCCGCGAAGACCGTCGTTGCCACCGAACTCGAGGACGACGATCTGCGGTTTCTGCGCGAGAACGCGGTGGAGGCGCTCGAGGCCGTCTTTGGTGGTGTCGCCGCTGACGCCTTCGTTGACGACGCGGTAGTGATAGCCGGCGGCGTCGAGGAGGCGTTGGAGGTCGGCGGGGTAGCTGGAGCTGCGGTCGGCGATGCCGTAGCCGGCGGTGAGGCTGTCGCCGAAGCAGGCGATCACGGGAGGGTCGGCGGCGATGTCGAGTGAGGATTCGGTGCGCGCGGGATGAGTGGCTGGGCCATGCTGCGCGGAGGCGCGGCAGGTGAAGAACGTAGAAAATGCAGCGAAGGCGAGAACTAAGTTGGCCCGCCACCCGTATCGTATGTGCACAGACTAATTTTACGCAGAGGTCCGCTTTTGGTTCCGTCATCCGCAGGGCAAAAGAACGAAACAGCTTCGAGCTCGATGATTGTTGTTGAAGCATTGCGAAAGAGTCTTCGCACGGGATCAACGACGGTGGACATACTGCGCGGGTTGGACTTCGCGGTGGAACGCGGCGAGTTTGTGGCGATTATGGGAGCGTCGGGGTCGGGGAAGTCGACGCTGCTGGGCCTGCTGGCGGGGCTGGATAATCCGAGCTCGGGCGACGTGCGATGGCAGGGAAGGGCGATCAGCTATCTGCCGGAGAATGAGCTGGCGCAGTTGCGCGGGAAGACGATTGGATTTGTGTTTCAGAGCTATCAGCTGATTCCGACGCTGACGGCGATCGAGAATGTGCTGCTGCCGTATGAGCTGAATGCGGATGTGGGCGGGCGCAAGGCGGGATTGGAGCGGGCGCGGCAACTGCTCACGTCGGTGGGACTGGCGGAACGGCTGGATCATTATCCGGTGCAGCTTTCGGGTGGAGAGCAGCAGAGGGTCGCGCTGGCGAGAGCGTTCATGCTGCGGCCGCCGATTGTGCTGGCGGATGAGCCGACAGGCAATCTGGATTCGACGAATGGAGAGCATGTGCTGAGGTTGCTGCTGGATCTGAATCGCAAGGAAGGCACAACGCTGGTGCTGGTAACGCATGATTCTGCGCTGGCGGCGCATGCGTCGCGGCGGATTGTTCTGCGCGATGGAGCGATTGTGGCCGAAGAGCGGGCGCAGGCGGGTGAGGCGTAGCGGATGGCGGGGATTTCGTACTCGACTGCTGCGAGGATTGCGACGCGGGAACTAAGAAGCTCGCCTGGGAAGTTTGCGTTTGTTCTGCTGTCGGTGGCAATTGGCGTGGCCGCGCTGACGGGAGTGCGCGGGTTTTCGGCGGCGTTCCGGTCGATGCTGCTGCTGCGGGCGCGCAGCATTATGGCGGCGGATCTTTCGGCGCGCATGACAGAGGCGCCGACGCCGGGCGAGCAGGAGAAGCTGGATCAGATTCACGGATTGGATACGACGACGGTGACGGAGCTGCTGTCGATGGCGTCGTCCTCGACGTCGATGGATCCGCTGCTGGTGGCGGTGAAGGCTGTGGACCCAGCGAAGTATCCGTTCTATGGCGATGTGGTGTTCGCGCCGGCCATGCCGATTGCGCAGGCGCTGACGGATTCGACGGTGGCGGTGGGCGATGACCTGCTGCTGCGGCTTCATCTGAAGGTTGGCGATTCGATCAAGCTGGGCAACAGTATGTTTCGGATTGCGACGGTAGTAACGGATGAGCCGGACCGGTTGACGGGAACGTTTGCAGCAGGACCGCGAGTGCTGATCTCGCAGCATGCACTGGCCGGAACGGGATTGATGGGACTGGGAACGCGGGCGACGCGGCGGTTGCTGTTCAAGCTGCAATCCAGCGCTTCCGGGCAGCCGGCGAGCGATGCGCACGTTGCGGATCTGCGCAATCAGCTGGAGGCGATTCTGCCGCAGGCGCAGATCAATGACTACCGCGAGGCGAATCCTTCCATAACGCGTGCGCTGGATGGAGCGACAGGATTGCTGTCACTGATGTCGCTGGTGGCACTGGTGCTGGGTGCGGTGGGTGTGGCGATGGCGATGCGCGCACACCTGCAGCAGCGGCTGGATTCGATTGCGATCATGAAATCGCTGGGCGCGGGTTCGTCGCAGGTGATTCGGATTTATCTGCTGCAGACGTTGTTGCTGGGTGTGGGCGGAGCGCTGATCGGTCTGGTGCTGGGGCTTGGAGTGCAACTGACACTGCCGCTTTTTCTAGCAAAGCTGCTGCATCTGACGCCGGGATTTCGATTGGATGCGCATGCGGCGCTGCTGGGACTGGCGGCGGGAGTGCTGACGACGCTGCTGTTTACGCTGCCGCCGTTGCTCGATATCCGCGGTGTGCGGCCGATTCTGATTTTGAGGAGAGCGGTTGAGAACGAGGATTCGCCGTTGTTTGCGCGGTGGGCCGAGCACGTTCGCGGATCGGGTGTGCAGCTTGGGGCGACGGTGCTGATTCTTGCCGGGCTGGCGTTGCTCGCGGCGACCGTGGCCGACTCGCGGCAAGTGGGGATCATCTTTGCGATCGTGCTGCTGGTTTCGCTGCTGGTGCTGCTGGGGGCGTGCGCGCTGACCCTTTATCTGCTGAAGGTGTTTTTGAATACGACGCGGCGGCAGTTGCCTTCGACGCTGCGGCATGGGCTTGCGAACTTGTATCGGCCGGGGAATCCTTCGGCGGCGCTGTTGGCGGCGCTGGGGCTGGGCGTGATGCAGATTGCGGCGATCTCCATGGTGCAACGCTCGATTGTGGGCGAGATGAAGACGACGACAGCGGCGAAGCTGCCGAATCTTTTTCTCATCGATATTTCGTCGGATGAGGTTGCGGGCGTGCGGGGGCTGCTGGCATCGCAGCCGGCGGTCGAAGGAACGCCGGAGATTGCGCCAGCAGTTTCGGCACGATTAGTTGCAATTAATGGGACGCCGATGGCGGAGCGCCAGGTGAGGCACATGTCACGACGCGCGGCGAACACGATTCAGTTGACGTGGCCCCCGGATGCGGCGACTCCGCCGCCGGGCGACAAAATCGTTCTTGGAAAGTGGTGGACGGCGGAACAGGCGGCCGATACGACGCATCCGGTGATTGCGATTGCGCACGACGTGGCCGAGCGGCTGAATGTGCGCATGGGCGATCGTGTGACGTTTATGCCGCAGGACGAGCCGGTGACGGCCACGGTTGCGGCACTGTTTGAGGCGGACAGCCAGCATGCGTTTTCACGCGCCGAATTTGTGGTGCCAGAGGCGGAGCTGCGCGGGATGCCGGTGACGTGGTACGGCGGTTTGCATTGCGATCCGAGTGAAACGGGGCTACTGCGGCGCGTGCTGTACCAGCACTATCCGACGATCACGGTGATTGATGTGGCGGCGACGGTGGAGACGGTGCGCCAAGTATTGTTGCAGATCAGTTACGTGATCGATTTTCTGGCGGGCTTCAGTACGTTTGCAGGAATCGTGATTTTGGCGAGCGCGATTGCAGGGACACGCTACCGGCGTATTCGTGAGGTTGTGGTTCTGAAGACGCTGGGAGCGACGCGTCCGCGGATTGCAGCGATCTTTTCCATCGAGTTTGCGGTGCTGGGGCTGATTGCGGCGGTTGTGGGCCTGGTGTTTGCGAATGTGCTGGCGCGGATTTTGCTGGTGCATCAGTTTCATTTTGATTACAAGCTGAACTGGGCGTGGAACCTTGCGGCGCTGCTGATCACAGCGGCGCTGACGGTGGCTGCAGGATGGCTGGCGAGTCATCGCGTGCTGGGGCAGAAGCCGCTGGAGGTGTTGCGAGAGGAGTAGGGAACGGTCTTCGTGAGCTCGTTGGTTGACTTCGCGGGCTTGACGGTTCGCTTCGCTGGGTTGACCCGGCAGCGGGCGTCCCATACACTCAGACAGGCGGCTGATAGTGGCTCTTTGTTGAGTCTGCGGTCGCGTGGCAGCGAATCTGAATTGCCCTCTCGTTCAATGGTAGGACAGTCGGCTCTGAACCGATCAATCGGGGTTCGAATCCCTGGGGGGCAACCAATCATTCATGCAGTTATTTCATGACTGGACTCAGTGACCTTCTCCTGCGGCGCTGCGACGGTCACTTCGCATGCCCTGGACTAAAGGTGGGCGCGGAATAAAGCGACGTGCGCGCGAGGATGTAGAGCGTGCGGCCATCCTTGCTGAGTGCGAGTGAGGTGGGCCGCTCGGGTACGTCGATCTCGCCGATCAGCGTGCCGTCAGGGCGATACGCGTAGACCTGGCCGGCGGCAAGGTAGACGACGCCATCGGGAGCGGAGGTGACATCTTCGCCGCCGCGGTTCGTGAAGAGCTTGATCGCGGACAAAGAGCCGTCCTGCTCGACGTGCGCGGAGTACGTGACCTTCTGACCTTCATCCGAGACATAGAAAAGCTTGCCGGGGACAGCGGGGTTCAGCGTGAAGGCGCGCAGCACGTCGGCCATTTTGCTGCCGTAGTAGAGCTGGCCGGTGACGAAGTCATTGCCGGCGGGAAGAAAGACAGTGCCGTCCGGCGAGGTGTACATCCAGGGGCGTGCGCTGCCATTGTCGGAGAGCTGGCCATGCAGAAAGCGCCAATGGTCTGCGGGCAGGACGGCCGTAGCGCCGCCGTGCGCGGCGGCTGGCTGTGGTTTCAACAGCTGGAGGTCGGTCTGCGGGGCATCCGGCTTGGTTGTGTAGACGGTGCCGTTGCCGAGGAAGGAGACGATCATGAGATCGCCGGCGTTGTCGAAGAAGATGTTTGCGGGATCGATGGGAGCGTCGCGAACAATTTCGAGCTGTGAGGTCGCGGGTGTGTAGCGGTAGATGTGCTGCTTCATCGTGTCGACGAAGTAGAGGCGGCCATCCGGCGCGACGGCTGGACTGGAAGCGTTGAAGAAACCCGTGGCGAGGCGATGAGCTTCTATTGCATGTGAGCCGGCGTCAGGGGAATCGTGCGAGGGGATGTTGAGCACGGAGATCTCGAGCTCGCGGTTGTGCGTACGCGAGTCGTCATCCACGACCGAGTTGTCGAACACGGCTTTGCTATCGGAGTAGATGTGGAGGTTGCGAAAGCGAAGGTTGTGCGAGCCGTTGACGTGGATGGTTTCCGGGAATGGCTGGAAGCTGGAAACGACGCGGTAGGCATGCATTTCCGCGATGGTGATGTCGTGCGAATCCTGAATTGCGAGAGGAAGACAAAAGCCGCTTTCGCCGCGTTCTTCCTCGGTTTGGAGAGCGACGATTTCCCAGTTTGCGACGCGGTTGAGTTTGACCTCGTTACGGACATGATGCTCGGAGGAGAGCTCATAGACGTGGCCCGGCGTGGTTGTGTCGGAGATGTAAAGGCCGGCCTGGGCGAAGGTATCGGGTGTCCATATGTCGACGAAGGTGCCGCCGCCGTTGTTGTTGACCCAGAGACTTGGATACTGTGCGTCCCAGCGGTAGGCAGGGTTGGGATCGCCGCTATGGGTGCTGTTGTAGGGGTTCATGCGCGTGCCGTCGGGGAGATTGGTGCCGTGGCCGCCAAGAAAGCGCACGTCATCGACCAGCGAATCGGGACCCGCTTGCCACATGAGTGCGGTGGCCAGCGAGTTGATGCCACCGGTGAAGAGTCCGATGCCCATGACAATGTTGTGTCCGCCGGGAGGCGCGAGCAACATGGGTTTCGGCGGACCGGTGCCGTCGAACCCGGGAGTGCTGTCGGCGAGGTCGAACTGGGTGGTGCTGGGATCGAGGCCGATGAGGACGGTGTCCAGCTTGAGGCGAAGGGTATCGGTGAGACGATAACGGCCGCTGGGCAGATAAACGGTTCGCGCGGTGTCGATGAGGTGCTGCAGCGCGGCGGTGTCGTCGGTGCTGCCATCGCCTTTGGCGCCGGCGCCGAGCGCATTGGCCCAGCCGGTATGCGAAGGAAGCGGCGTGAGAGTGGGTGCGGTGGGGGAAGGAATCGGGGCGAGCGGATCGACCTTCCAGCCGGTGTTGAAGCGGCCTGTGGCTACAGGTGTGTCGAAGGTGAGGCCGTGGGTGAAGCTGGCCACGCGGTATGCGCTTGCTGGCACTGGAAAGATGCGTCCGCTTTCGCGCAGTTTGGCGAAGGTTGGCACGCGATCGCAAACGACGTCCTCGATGTTGATCTCGGTGAGGCGAGATTTTTCGGCGGAGATGATGATTGCGGGGCCGCTGATATTTTCAAAGCGCGAGTGCTGGATCCAAAGCTCTTCGATGGACTCGGGCTCGATGTCGATCGCCGACGGCGTGTTGCGGAAGGTGTCGTGAATGAGAACGAGACCGGTTTCATGTTCGCGGACGGCGGCTTCGCGCTGGCCATCGAAGGTGGAATCGAGAAGGGTGTATTGCCAGCCGGACGAGGGTCGGCCGGTGATGATTCCGTAACGGCCGCCGAAGAAGTGGAGATCCTCGCCTTCGTTGCCGATGTCCTCGAGCGCGGCAAGTCCGGACCCGATATGGAAGTCCATGTGGGAGAGGAAGCAGTGTTGCGCGACATGGAAGCGGATGCCGACGGCGCCGGAGTTGCCATCTCCGATCTGCAGATCGATGTTGCTCATAGCGGAGTAGAACGTGCCGGGATTCGCGTCGATGATGGGCGTGAGCGGTACCGTGCCGGGCAGCGGCTGGGGGACTCGACGCATGCCGCCGAAATGTTGCGCGCCGCCCGCGCGGCGCGGCGAGATGCGGCCGCCCGCGAAGACGATCATGTATGCGGGACCCTCCCCGGAGTATCCGGGTGTGTTGGGAGCGAGCGAAATGATGGGCCGCTGCGCGCCGAAACCGATGAGGCGGATGCTGGGCCAGACGAACAGGGTGTGCGTGATCCGATAGCGGCCGGAAGGCACGAATAGGATGCCTTCGTGATGCTCGTCGGCGACTGCGTCGATTGCTTTTTGCAAGGCGTCGGTGTCGTCCGCTACGCCGTCGCCTTTCGCGCCGAAGCGGGCATCGTTGAGGTATACGGCGGCAGGATCGTCAAGGCGCTCGGGGTAGAAGGAGCTGGAACCCTGGCAACGTAGGGATGCGGCGCAGGCAGCGAAGGCGAAGACGGAGGCCAGGCAACGAAGAGTCGATTGCATTTTTGGCTACGGCTGTTCTGAGAATGTGGCGTGATCTGTGGCGAGAGAGGAGTCGCCAACCCATACGTCGAAGATGCCCGAACCTTCCTCCCATGTTCCGGTTGCGGCACTCCAGTAGCGGAGATCCTCGGCACGGAGTGGAATCGTGACCGTGCAAGTCTGCTGTGCGGGGACGGACACTCGCTGAAATCCCTTCAGCTCGCGGACGGGTCTTGCGGAAAGGCCGGCGCGCTGGTGGATGTAAAGCTGCACGACCTGATCTCCATCCCGCCGGCTTTCATTGTGTACCGTGACTGCAACCGACAGGGAGCCTCCCGGCCGCAGAGTCTGCGCAGAGAGCTTGAGATCACTCACCGAAATCCTGGAATAACTGAGACCGAAGCCGAAGGGATAGAGCGGAGCATTCGAGCCGTCCCAGTACATGGTGTCGCGGTCGTTTGGGATCTGGCTCAACGTCGGGTTGTAATAGAGCGGTTCCTGCCCAACGGTGCGCGGCCACGTGATGGGGAGCTTTCCGCCGGGATTGGCGTCTCCGAAGAGCAGGTCCGCAACTGCGACACCGCCTTCGGTTCCGGGGTACCAGGCATCGAGAATTGCGGGAACGTGCGCGGCGGCCCATCCAATGGTGAGTGGCCGGCCGGTGAGCAGAACCAGAACAACCGGCTTGCCCGTCGCAACAGCAGCCTCGAGAAGTTTCTCCTGATTGCCGGGCAGATCGAGCGATTCGCGGGACGCGCGCTCGCCATTCATGCTTTGCAGCTCACCCATGACGAGGACGGCTGCATCACTGTGCTGGATGGTGTCGATCGCCTGGGCGAAGGCAGCGTCCTTCTGCTGTTGGGTGATCAGTGTTGGCTGCGGGCTGGCAAACTGGGGGTCGAAGATGGATGCGTTGCCCCGGTCCAGCTCGACACCGGGAGCGAACTGTACGTTCACCGATTTCCCCAACTTCGCGCGGATGCCTTCGAGAATTGTGACGGTGTCTTCGTAATGACCGGCGAGACTCCAGGAGCCCATCGTGTCTGGCTTGGAGTCCGCCAGGGCGCCGACCACGGCAAGCGTGTGCAGTGAAGTTCGATCAAGCGGCAGCAGATCGCCTTGATTCTTCAGCAACACAGCGGCTCGTTCGGCAGCGATTCGAGCGCTCGCGCGCTGCTGCGGCGACAACAGTTCTCTGTCTGCGGCATCCTCCGGAGCGTATGGATTTTGAAACAGTCCAAGTTTGTACTTTGCTTCGAGGATGCGGCGCACGGAGTTGTCGATCGTGGCCTCGCTCACCCTCCCTGCTTTGACATCGGCGGCGAGATTCTGGAGATAGACGTGCGAGGTCATCTCCATATCCACACCTGCGTTCACGGCGCGCGCGGCGGCATCGGCAGCATCGGTGGCGAAACCGTGTGTTATCAGGTTTGGGATCGTGCCCCAATCGCTGACCACGAATCCCGAGAAGCCCCACTCCTGGCGCAAGACGTTCTGCAGCAGAAAGCGGTTGGCGCTGGCAGGTACGCCGTTGAAATTCATGTAGGCGGCCATGAAGGTGGCTGCGCCGGCTTTCTCCGCCGCATGAAACGGGGGCAGATAAAGATTCCGCAGCAAATTGTCGCTGACGTCGACCTCATCGTAATCGCGGCCGCCCGCGGCTGCGCCGTAGGCAGCAAAGTGCTTCACGCAGGCGAGTATGCTGTCAGGCGCGCCCAGATTTGAGCCCTGAAACCCGCGCACCTGGGCCTCCGCCATACGTTCACCGAGAAAAGAGTCTTCACCGGCACCTTCCATGATTCGTCCCCATCGTGCATCGCGCGCGATGTCGACCATGGGCGCAAACGTCCATCGCACACCAACTGCGGCGGCCTCGCGCGCGGCCATATGTTGCGATCGCTCCACCAGGAGCGGATCCCAGGAGGCAGCCATCGCAAGCGGGATGGGGTAGATGGTGCGGTAGCCGTGCACCACATCGAAACCGAACAATAGAGGGATGTGCAACCGGGTTTCATCCACGGCGATGTGCTGCAGGCGATTGATCTCGCGGGGATTGCGAACGAACAGAAAGGAACCAACCTGTTCACGGCGGATGCTCTCTTCGTGCGGGATGTGAGCAGGATCATTGTCTGCGATCTGCGACATTTGCCCGATCTTTTCGTCGAGCGTCATCCGGGCCAGCAGCCCATCGACGAAACGATGCATCGCGTCTTCAGACGCGGCAGTCTTTTGCGCGCTTGCCGAAAGAGCGGCGGCGCAGAGCAGTGCGGCTAACAACAGACGGCAAGAGTCACGTAGCCGGTTCGTCATCCTCTCTCCCGTGAACCACAGTTGCATCGCCTTGAAGCATTCCGGCGGTCGCCGGGTGAAACGTTCACCATTGATAGGTGGCTACTGCGCCCGCGGGCAGTGTGACCTCGGCAAACTTTCCTTTGTAGCCAATCGAGAAGTCTGCGCTTTCAGCAGATGTATTACTCACGACCAGCACGTGCTCGCCGTTTGGGAAACGATACGCAACGTGGGGCAGGTCCACGCCTTCGGCGGCCGCGGCTATGCGTGTGCTGCCCGGAGGGACGAACTGGGTGAAGTGTGCGGTCACGTAATACGCAAGATTGCGCGTGACCTTGTCTCCATCCAAGGTGATCGCGCCGGCGCAGACGGTGCAGCCTCCGTCGTTTGTGTGTGGGCCGTCCTGCGGGTCTGCAGCAAGGTTCCAAAGCAGCACGTTCCGCGCCCAGTTCGTGCTGGCGCCGATGACCACGCGAGCCACCGGTTCTGCGATTCCGAGGTCGGTGGATCCACGACGCGGGAGCACCAACTGCTCGGTGAAGAAGATGTCTTTGCTGGGAAAGGCGTCGTGGACCGTGGTGAGCGCCGTAATCTCTCCGGCATACAAGTGAAAGGCCGAACCACCGGTGTACTTTCCGGCCAGGGGATCGCTCAACACGGTGATCGGATACTGCGGATGATCGCAGTTGTGGTCAAAGGCCAGGATTTCAGTGTGCAGACCGGCTTTTGCGACAGCGGGTCCCAGATACTCTCCGATGAACCGGGCCTCCTGTTCCGCGGTCAATACCATGCTCGGGGTGTTCTTTGGATTTTCCGGTTCGTTCTGCACGGTCATTGTGGTGATCCGAATGCCGCGCTCTGCCATGCCTTGTAGATACTTCACCAGGTATTCGGCGTACACCGGATAGTCTTCGGGCAGCAGCGTGCCGCCCTTGGGTTTATCGTTATCCTTCATCCAACTCGGGGGCGTCCACGGGGAGGCGAGAATACGAATTCCTGGATGAATGGCAAGAATCTCCTTCAAGACGGGAACCAGGTAGACATCGTCGGGAGCGAGAGAGAAGTGGGACAGGGTTGGATCCGTCGATCCGTCCGGAACGTCGTCATAGGTATAGACAGATTCGTTCATGTCAGAGGCGCCGACGCTGATGCGGATGTAGCTGATATTGCGCTGTCCCCTCCTGTCGCCAAACAACTCCTCCAACAACCTGTGCCGCGCGCCGGCTGACATCTTCATCATGAGCTGCGCGGTCCCGCCGGTAACTGCATGACCAAAACCGTCGATTGTCTGATAGGTGATCGAATCATCAATCTGAATTAGGCTGTGCGGCGCAGGCACGCTCCGAAAGCGGATGTTGTGCTGTTGGGAGACAAGACTCGCGCGGTCCGGCGTCGTAAGCCAGGTTCTCAGTTCTTGGGCGCGAACCGGTAGCACACACGCCAGCGATACGAGGACGGCCGATGCGGTGGCAGCGGACCGCAGGCAACAAATTGGTTTTACAGGCGTCACGTGTGAGCCTCACTATCTGGCAACATCGATCGACGGGTTGTCAAGGCGAATACTCGTTTTATGGCCTAGATAATCGCTTGTCTAACTAGCGGCATCTTTGCTCGAGCCATATAGTAACCAAAGCATCAGGCTGCCGAGGACGGCGAAGCCCAACTTTCGATTGGCATTTCGTTTGCTAGCGGACCTTATAAAGACAAACCTTTGTCTTGGGAGAAGGGCAGATACGCCCATTTTCCGGCCGCTTGAATTTCGAGCTTGACATTCATGGATTGTTCAATTCGAATGCTGAACGCACGGTAAGACGAGCGTTTGTCTTCACGGAAAAGCGGCGTGAGCAAATTGAGATGAATCGCTGCTTGCCATCGCGTGACGTAATTGGCGGATGGATAGCGAACGCCACCATTTTGTATTGACAAGGGTCCAAAGATTGAGTTTGAATTTGCCGGAACCAGCTAGTAAACCAGTTTACTGACTTTGCTACACGATTCACCTCAATTGGATTGAGCGGCCACCGATTAAAGGCGGAACGTCACAGCACAACTGCGGGTCGAAGTCTGAAGAAAAAAGAAGTCTGAAGAAAAGAGAGGCGTCGAGTATGCATCCTCAGTCGGCCTCAGGAACAAAAACGCTCGATCGAGGCGTCGTTCGGCGAGCGAATGTAAGTGAAGGAACTTCGGGAGGCGATATGAAATGGATTCGGACGGCAAGCGAATTCGCGCTTTGCGCTGTCGTTTGCGCGGGTGCGGTCATCGGCGCGTATGCGCAAAACACAAACTCAGGTGACATTCGCGGTACCGTCACGGACAGCTCGGGGGCGGTGATTCCCGGCGCCACTGTCACGGTGCTGGATATCGACAAAGCCGTGACGAAGACTTTCACGTCGGACGGCGCCGGCTTGTATGACACCGGTTCCATCGTGCCAGACCACTACAAACTCACCTTTTCCAAACAAGGGTTTCAGACCCTGGTTCGGGGTCCGATCACGGTCGAAGTGGGCGTGCAGGGCATCAATGCGCAGCTGAAGGTGGGCAGTGCCAGCGAGCAGGTCGAGGTCACCACCGACGTGCCGCTGCTGGACACAGAGCAGGGCGGGCAGGAGCAGACCCTGACGGCTCAGACGATGTCGCAACTGCCGCAAGTCGGCGCGGACTGGGAGAACTTCATCTGGCTGGAACCCGGTGCAACCGGAACGCCGGAGAACAGCAGCACGGCTGTCCAGCCCAATGGCGGTCAGACGTCCATCAACGGCAACCTGCCGTTTGAGTCGTATTTGTCGGATGGCGCGACGACAACGCTGCCCATGAGCACGAACTCCGACGTCACCATTTTCGAAACGACGGCGGAAGTAAAGATAAGCGACAGCGGCTTCTCGGCGCAGTATGGTGTGGGCAACGTTGTCTACAACCAGATCACCAAGGGCGGGACGGACCACTTCCACGGCGCCGGCTATGAGTACTTCCAGAACAATGCACTCAACGCGGCTCCCTACGCATTTGGACAAAAGGGCTCAGTGCCGTTCCTTCGCTATAACAACTTCGGTTTTAACGTGGGGGGCTTTGTCTGGCCGCACAAGGTATTTTTCTTCTTCGACTACGACAAGACCATCGACCATGGCGGAGCGTCGAACGGCTTCGAAACCGTACCCGATCCCTCGGTGGAAGCAGGAAACTTCAGCGCGGCCGGCATTCCTACCCTATACGACCCCACAACCCAGACCGTTCAGCAGACGGGATCGTACACGTACAACCTGCCCAGCGGGCCGTACACCCAAACCTGCCCGTGCGTCATTCGCAAGACCTTCCTCTCGGAGTATGGGTCGAACGCTATTCCCACGGCGTTGATTGACGCTGTTTCGGCAAAGGTTCAGGCTTACTACCCCAAGGCCAACGTCAGCAATCCGACCATCAGCAACGGCGTGGCCATCAACAACTACTTTTACAACGTGCCAAGCTCCAATCCGTTCACGAAGTTCTTCGGGCGTTTGGACTATGACATCGCATCCAACAACCGCTTGACCATCTCGGAAACGGAGAGCGACAACCCGGCCACATACCTCAACCAGGGCATCTGTCCGATTCAATGTCAGAATGGCGACGTCGGACGCAACAATGCGCAGGTCTCGGATGTGCATACGTTCAGTGCCCACCTCCAGAACGAAGCGCGTTTTGGCTTCACCGATCAACTCAACTTCTTTACGCCATACACGATCGGACAGGGCTATCCCGGCAAGCTGGGCTGGCAGTTCGCAAAAGCCGACAACTTCCCGAACGTCGGGATCAGTAACAGCGGATATTACGGTCTTGGATCGCAGAGCAACTCCGTCTACAAGGAGTTCGTCTTCGATCCGTCCGACGTTGTGACCCTGATCCACGGCAAACACATTCTGCACTTCGGCGGCGAGTTCCTCATCAGCCGCGCCGACTCGACGGCCTGGGGCAACATCAACGCGGGTTCCGTGAACTTCAACGGCGACTACACCTCCATCAATGGACAAACATCCATTACTCCATGCAAGGGCTGCGCATCCTATGCGTCCGGCTTCGGCTACGCGGACTTCCTGCTCGGGCAAACCAACAGCTGGAGCGCCGCGGTAACGCCGGAGTTTGGAGCGCGGCAGAAGAGCCCGCAACTGTTCGTCCAGGACGACATCAAACTAACCCCCAAACTCACCGTCAATGCCGGACTGCGCTGGGAAGGAAATACGGGATGGTCTGAGGTTAAGGGTAACGAATCCACGTGGGATCCGACTGTTCTGAACCCCGGTACCAACACCCTTGGCGCGATCTGGTACGGAACGACCAAAGCGAATGGCCGTACCCAGCTTGTCGCTCCGCAGTACAACATATGGCTACCGCGCGTGGGCTTTAGCTGGCAGGCCATGCAGAACACCGTACTTCGTGGCGCCTTCGGTATCTACTCTGCTCAGCTGAGCGAGGACACATACGGCGGCGGCATGGGTGGCGAGTTTGGCAGCAGCGGCAACGTCAACGATGCGACGAACGGCATCTGCCCGGTGGTCCAGTTCAGCGGCACCGGAGCCACGCCGGACACCACCGATCCTGGATGTGGAACGGGTTCGTTCAACAGCGTCAGCGTCAACTCACAGTATCTCAACTCGCCTACGGCACCTGACGCAAGAAACTCAGGGCATCAGAACGTCGGCTACACCGAGTACCACACGCCGGTCCCGACGAACTATCAGTGGACCCTGTCCATGGAGCGGCAGTTTGGCAACAGCTGGGCCGCGAGTCTTGCCTATGTTGGCAATCACGGAACGAACCTGAACACCTCGGGGATCGACATCAACCAGGTACCTGAGAGCAAGCTGGGGGCAAACGACCAGGGGTCAGAGCCTTATCCCATCTACGGCACGATCACCGGTAGCACCAACAACGCGATTTCGAACTACAACGCCCTGCAGGCTGTCTTGAGGAAGCGGCTGAGCTATGGTCTCGATTTCCAAGTGAACTACGTATGGTCCCACTTCCTGAGCGATATGGATTCGTCCGGGTGGGGCAGCCGCGAGGGCTGGCAGAACTATCAGAACGCATACGACATCCACGATAACTACAGCAACTCGAACTTCGACGTCAGGAACGCTTTCAAAGGGAACGTCATCTACGAGCTTCCCTTCGGCAAGGGACGGCAGTTCCTCAACAATAGTTGGGCCCTTGATGAGATTCTTGGCGGATGGCGTGTATCCAGTTCGTTCGTCCTTCAAACCGGCAACCCGATGGGTATCACAACGGGAGGCTACAACAGCTCCGAAAATCAGTCCGGCTCTTACACTCAATTCCCGGATCTCGTCGGCAATCCATACCAAGCCGGGGTTATAGCGGCGAATCCTACCTGCGCTCCTCCTGCGGGTCCCACGCGCACTCTGAGTATGTGGTACAACCCGTGCGCGCTTGAGGTTCCAGCCAACTTCACGTACGGCGATTTTCGACGGAACACCATCTACGGCCCGGGAATTGAAGTTATGAACGGGTCTCTGGGCAAGACGTTTGACATCTATCCCGATCGTGGCGTCCGATTGGAGATCCGTGCGGATGCATTCAACCTACTCAATCATCCGAGCTTCGGCCAATCGGGCAGTAACGTAATCGGCCCGAATGGCTCGCCCAACCCGAGCTCCTCCGATCCGTACTGCCAGACCCTTGGTTGCGGCAATATAGGCGATGCAGTAATCAGTGGCGTCACTATCGGCGGACGTACGGTTCAGTTGTACGGCAAGATCACATTCTGATAAACAACGGGGGACGGCGCAGAAAGTGCCGTCCCCCATTTTCTTTTCCGGAAGACGATCTCGCGTTCGGGGTCGAGTGGTTTCGTAATGCGGCTTCACCTAAGAATCCTGCTCCTCGGGCTCAGCTGTGCCGCCACTCTTCCGGCGCAGCCTTTGTACAATTTGCCAGGCATCATTGCTGCGCCTCTCATGGCCATCCAGAGCGGCGAAGACTCCGCGCAGATCCAGGAGCATCTGCGGAAGGCCAACCAATACCTCCAGCATAAGCAGCCGGCTCTGGCGATCCCCGAGTTCGCCGCAGTCGTCGCTGCTGATCCGAAGAATCTGGACGCGCAGGCGAATCTCGGCGTTCTCCTCTACTTCACCGGACAGCCGCAAGAGGCAGAGCCTCACCTCCGCTCGGCGCTGGCCATCGATCCTAAAGAGATCAAGCTGCAGGCGCTGCTTGGTTTTTGCGAACACAGAGGCGGCCAGCTGCAGGAGGCGCGAAACGACCTGAGCTCCGCCTTCCCGAGCCTGCAAGACCCAAAGGTGCGCCGGCAAGCGGGGCTGGAGCTGGTCGAGATCGATACCTCGCTCAGCGATCTGCCCGCGGCCGCCATCATCGTTAGCCAGCTCAAGGTCACGTTTCCGACCGACCCTGAGATTCTCTATGCCGCATACCGCGTGTATACGGACCTGGCCGACGAGGCGCTTCTCGATCTGTCTGTGGCCGCGCCAGACTCCGCGCAGATGCATCAAGCGATGGCGCACGAATTACTTCGGGAGCGCGACAGCGATGCGGCGATAGCCAACATGCGCGCCGCTCTGAAGATCGACCCGAACCTTCCGGGCGGGCATTTCGAGCTGGCCGAGGAGCTTCATGCATCGTCAGAGCCTGCTCAGAAGGCACAGGCGGAAGACGAATACAAACTCGCGATTGAGCAGAATCCGAGGGACGCTGCCGCGTTCACACGGCTGGGCGACATTGCCGCGGACAGAGAAGACCATGAAGCGGCGCTTGCCCGCTACAAACAGGCTCTGGCGATCCAGCCCGACAACGAAGACGCCGCGATCGGCCTGGCCTATGAACTGACAGAGACCGGACATCCGGATGCCGCTCTCCCATTGCTGAAGCAAGTGGTAAAAGCCGACCCCACCAACGTTCTGGCGCATTACAGATTGAGCGCTGTGTACCGTCGTCTGCGCCGTATGGATGACGCGAAACGTGAGGTCGCTGAATATGAGCGACTCAAGGCGATGAAGGAGAAGCTCCGAAATATATATCAGGCGATGCGCATGGCATCGCCGCAGGGCAGTGATGCGAAAGAGTAGATCTCTTCTGATTGTGGTGCTCTGCGTAATAAGCCCTTTGCAAAAGGAGATCGGCGCTTCTGCCCAGACGGCACAGAAACCGGCGAACAGAGCTGATCATGTACCGCAACTGGTGGACATCACGGCGTCGACGGGCATTCATTTCAACCATCTTTCGAGTCCGGAAGCAAAATACATTGTTGAATCGATGAGTGGTGGTGTGGCTCTGCTGGATTACGACAATGATGGATGGCCCGACATCTATTTCACCAACGCGCCCAGCGTGAGCATGTACCAAGCAGGAGTAAAGGCGCGCGGAGCTCTTTATCACAACAACCACGACGGCACGTTCACCGACGTCACCGAAAAGGCCGGCCTGGGCTACCCCTGCTGGGCCATGGGTGTGGCAGTGGGCGATTTTGACAATGACGGGTGGCCGGATCTGGCCATAAGTTGTTTCGGTGGCGTAGTGCTGTATCGAAACAACCATGATGGCACCTTCACCAACGTCACGAAGTCCTCCGGGCTGGCGCAGGACAAAGGATGGGCAACCGGTCTCGCCTTCGGCGATTACGACAACGACGGCTTCGTCGATCTGTTCGTCCCGCACTACGTGGACCTGGATATTAACAATCTGCCCGTCTTTGGCAAGGAGCAGACGTGCACCTATCACGGGATCGCGGTGCAATGCGGACCGCGCGGACTGAAGGGATCGCCCGATTCGCTGTATCACAACAACGGCAACGGAACCTTCACGGACGTGAGTCGCCAGGCTGGAGTCGATGATCCGCAAGGCTACTTCGGCCTGCAGGCGGTATGGTCCGATTTCGATAACGACGGCAAGCTTGATCTGTTCGTTGGCAATGACGGGGAACCGAATTACCTTTACCACAATGAGGGCAACGGCCACTTTAAAGAGATCGCTAATGACGCGGGCGTCGCTCTAAGCGAAGACGGAAACGAGCAGGCGAACATGGGTATCGCTCTCGGGGACTACACCCGCACGGGTCGCCAGAGCATCGCAATTTCGCACTTCAGCGAGGACTATGCGGTTCTCTACCGCAATGAGGGCTCGCTGAACTTCACCGATGTTGCCCATACGGCGCACATCGCGCAGTCGACGCTTCCTTATGTGGGGTGGGGAGATGCTTTCCTCGATACGGATAACCGCGGCCTGCTTGACCTCATCCTTGTGAACGGGCACGTGTATCCGCAGGTAGATAATGCCAAGCTGGGAACCACGTATCGCGAGCCGAAGCTGCTCTTCTGGAACAATGGCGACGGCACCTTTCGCGACGTGAGCCGCGAGGCAGGCAGTGCGCTTTCGGTTCCGCAAGTCAGCCGCGGGTTGGCCGTGGGTGACCTCTTCAATACCGGCCGGCTCGATATCGTGATCGAGAATCTGACCGGCGAGCCGATGATCCTGGAGGCGAAGAGCGATCCGGCGAACCACTGGGCCAGCTTCCAACTCGAGGGCAATCCGTCCAATCGGCTGGCCTTGAACGCGCGTGTGTATGTACGCACCGGCGCGGTGCAGCAGATGCAGGAGGTTTTGAGCGGTGGCAGCTATCTGTCTCAAAGCGATCTGCGCTTGCACTTTGGCCTGGGAGCCTCAGCGCGTATGGATGAGGTCCAGGTTCACTGGCCCGACGGCAAGCAACAGAGTTTTCGCGATCTCGCGGCCGATCAGTTTTACCGCTTGAAGGAAGGCGGAATGCCCGAAGTCGATACCCGTTGCGCCCACGGATCGCGTATTCACTGATTTTCAGTGCGTGAGAAAGACCGCCGCAATCCGCTCAGGATCTCGTCGCCATGCATCCGGGGCTTCGCGCACGCATTGCGACGATGCAGGCGAAGCCGAAATGTCCTGTTCGAGATTAGGTTCAACGAAGGCTTTTGGATTTCGGACTTCTCGCGGCCTTCCGGGTTGTCGAGGCAGGGACGGCGGTTGACGAGCGCACGACAAGGTTCGGACGAATGCGGACGTCTCCGACGTTTGGTTCATTGGCGAGCTTGCGCAGAAGGAGCTGCGCCGCGATCGCTCCCATCTGGTGCAGCGGCTGCCGCACGGTCGTCAGCGGCGGCGATATGATGCTCGCGAACTCGATGTCATCGAACCCCACGACAGAAACATCTTCGGGCACTCGGAGTCCCGCCTCTCGTAAAGCAGTCATGGCGCCGAGTGCCGAGATGTCATTAAAGGCGACGAGGGCGGTGAAGCGTTTCCCGCTACTCAGCAGGGCATGGGCAGCGACTCGCCCCTCTTCAGCGTGACGCGTGCCGGTCGGTTCGAGCAGCTCCAATTGCACGGTAAGGCGAGGATTGACGGCAATGCCAAGCTTCTTGCAGGTTGCAAGAATTGCGCTCCACCTTTCCTCCGTGTCGCCGCTTCCCGTTGGGCCTTTGATGAACGCGATCTCCTTATGCCCCAGCGTTGCGAGGTGATTGATTGCTTTGCCGATGCCAAACGCGTTATCGATGGCGACGCGGGTACTCCGCAGCGGCGAACGGCCGGTGCCGACGGTAACGGTGGGAACGCTCGGCGATTCGGTGGGAGCGGAGTTAATCAACACCAAGCCCTCGACGCCGCGATCACATAGTGTCTCAATGTGCTGCTGGAGAAGCGACGCAGACCAGAGGTGAGTGGAAATGAACGACGTGTAACCGGTATTCAGGAGGCCGCGCTCGAAACCGCTGAGCACGGTGGCCTCGAAGCCATTGCCAAAATCGGGCGCCAAGACTCCGATCAAATAGTTTCGCTGTTTTCCAAGTGAGCGCGCGAAATAGTTCGGCCGGTATCCGAGCGCCTTCGCGCTCTCGACCACCCGCTGCCGTGTCTCCTCCGGAAAGCGTGCGGCCTCCGGAACGCCGTTGAGAATCAGCGAAACAGTCGTGCGCGAGAGAGCAAGACTCGCGGCCAGATCCCTCAGCGTGATGCGCGAGCCGGATGCGGGTTCCGAAGCTGATCGAGACGCGGCGGATTTCTTAGGCTTCGCTCGCATTTCGAGTCAGCGTATCACGTTCTTTCTCGGTGTCGTTATTTGGGTGTTGACAGAAGCCGTAATTCCGGCGTTGAATGCATGCAATTTAGTAAACCAGTTAACTCTGAATAGTGGCCCGGTTAACCTGAAGCAGAAAACAAGGCGCTCTCATCATGCTTAACGGTTATGCATGCTTCTCGTCACAGAGCAATCGTTTCCGATAGAAGAGCGGGGTTAGACCGGTCAGTCGAAGTTTGGATTGAAACTTTAGGTCCTCCTCGGGGGCGAATGGGTCATCCTGCGCCCCCTTTTTGTTTCTCTGTCAGGGTAGACAAGGGACGTCGGGTCATCGGCTTGCCGGCTTGAGGAGAAAGAGCGAAGGATTGGACCCGATACCCGTTTACTTTTGCGGAGCGATGCCTTTCCCCTCGGTAATCACGTAGAAGCGGTCCACCGCAGCGGGCGGGGAAATGATCTCCGTCCGGCCGCTCGGCCAGCGAACCTCGATCTTATCGATCTTCGTCGCTTTGCCCAGACCAAAGTGGGGCCGCTGATCGGAACTGGAAGCAAAACTTCCGCCGGCCAGAACATCCGCGCGCTGCGTGAAGCCATTCGCTGTAAGCAGAACGCACGCGCCTATAGCGTCGCGCGGGCTGCCACGTTTTCCCGGCCCCGGCGCCGGGGCGCCGACGAGCTTGAACGCGATCCAATGATTGCCGTTGTTGACCACGTTGCGGAGCAGTGACGGAGGGCCGTCCAGATTGTTGATCACGACATCAATGTGGCCATCGTTGAAGAGGTCGCCGTATGCCATACCGCGCGCGGTTGTGACCTCGGCCAATCCTGTTCCTTCCACAGCCGGTACGAGAGTCAGCTTTCCGTTGTCGCTGTGAAAGAGTAGCGGCCGCTGAGCCCAAGTCGTGCCCCAATTCTGCGAGTCTGCCTGCCGGTAGACATGGCCGTTCACTTCGATCAGATCAAGCCATCCATCGTTGTCGTAGTCGATGAAGGCCGTGCCCCAACCCAGAAACGGTATCGTAGGCTCGGCGATACCGTCCTGATAGGAGGTGTCGGTGAAATTGCCCGAGCCGTCGTTGCGATAGAGGGGCTTGTAGTCGTCGGAGAACGTAGTGTTGAACAAATCTACGGTTCCCTTGTGCAGGAGATCGCCGGCGGCGATTCCCATCGACGCAGTTTCACGGCCGCTCTCGTTCAGGGCGTAGCCGCTCGAGAAGCTGTCATCCTCAAAGGTCCCATCGCCTTTGTTGATGTAGAGGTAGTTGGGCGTCGAGTCATCCGCAACCAGGAGATCGACCTTTCCATCGCCGTTGACATCGACGAACAGCGAGGCGAGACCATAATAGCGGTTCGTGTCTGCAACCCCTGCGTGCACACTGACGTCAGTGAACGTTCCGTCGCCGTTGTTGTGAAAGAGATGGTCGGGTTCGCCCTGCAGGCCGCGTGGGCCGCACATCACCGTGACACCCCGGAATTTACAGAAGCTGAACTCCTTCGGCTGATTGTCGAGGTCGTAGTGTACATAACCCGGAACGAAGAGATCGAGCAGGCCGTCCCCGTCGTAATCTCCCCACGTGGCGCCGGTAGACCAGTTGCCGAGCGTAACGCCGGCTTTCTCCGCTACATCGGTGAAGGTGCCGTCGTGATTGTTGTGATAAAGCCGGTTCTTGCCGAAGTTTGTGACGTAGATATCCGGCCAGCCGTCGTTGTCGAAGTCACCGACGACGGCGCCGATACCCCAGCGGTCATTGGCGACGCCGGCCTTTGCCGTTACGTCGGTGAAGGTGCCGTCGTGATTGTTGTGAAACAGCGCAGCGTGCGGTGGGGTGGTCTTGCCGGAGACAGCATCATAAGTTGAGCCGTTGACGAGATAAATATCCAGCCAGCCGTCGTTGTCATAATCCAGCAGCGCGACGCCGGACCCGAGCGTTTCGATAATGTAGTTCTTCTCCGGCGTGCCCATCGTGTGTTTCCACTTAGTCAACCCGGCTGCGGCGGCCACATCTTTGAAGATCACCGGACCCGAGGTGACGAAGCCGCCGGCTGTGATGGGCCGATGTTCGGCATCGAGCACGGCTGCGTGCGGCACCCCGGTAGAGACGCTGCTGCTGGACGCCGGCTGCGATCCTTCGACCGGTCTTTGTGCTTCCTTCTCGAGCGGTGTGGGATTCTGCGCGTGAATCCCAATCGAGCAACCCAGCGTGATTGCAAGCAGGCCGCACCAGGTTGGTTCCAACATTCGTTCGAAGATGATGCGGCGCTTCATATGAAAAGCGAGCCCCCTGGGTGTGGTCTCAGCTGCCAGGTAACGTCCTGGGAGCTTTCTTTTTGTGCGCGAGATAGTCGACCAGCTCGCGCATCTCATCGTCGTTGAGCACATCGCCAAAGGGCGGCATCTGCTTTCCACCCTCGCGAATCTGAAGTTCGATTTGATCCTTCTTCAGGCGCTTGCCGACAGTTGTGAGAGAAGGTCCGCGCTCCGTGCCTGCGCCGTCTGGTCCATGGCAGTGTTCGCAGCCATGCTGCTTGAATATCACTGCTCCGGCGGCCCGGTCCGCGCGGGATGCAGCCCGTGCGCCAGGACCGGGGCAGGCGGCGATGAAGCACGCGCCCGAGGCGCACAGCAGCAGCCTGCCCAGCATCTGCCGTGAGCCCATGGATTGTTTGAGCGGGATACCGTACATCCTCATCGCGCATGCACTCCGGATGACGGAGCCATAGCTTCGACCGGTTTCATCGGTGTCATCTGAAGATCGTGCGTATGCCAGGGAACGCTCTCATTGGCCAGTTCCGGATGCTTGCGCAGGAATTCGAGAGCATACGTTGTCGCGACCGGATCATCCTTCTGATCCGCAAACTCGGCGGCCTCTTTGGATGCCCTGTTCCGGTCACCCATACGGCGGTAGAGGATAGCGAGGTTGTAATGTGCGGCGAGATCATCGGGAGCGATGTCCTGAAGGGTCTGGTACTGCTTCAGCGCCTCAGCGTATTTGTGCTCCTGATACAACGTGAAGCCGAGCTCGCGGTGTGCGTCGCGCGACAAAGGGTACTGCCTCGCCATCTCTTCAAAGTCCGCAATCGCGAGATCGAGCTTGCCCTCGTTCCGCTCGACAAGAGCGCGGTAGTAAAGCGCGCGCGCGTTCTTCGGCGAGAGTTCGAGCGCCTTGGCCAGATTGGGCCGCGCATCTGCATAGCGCTCCCACTGGATATCGACGATCGCCATGTTGGTGTATGCGTCCGCGTAGTCAGGACGAAGCTTCGCAACATGCTGGAAGGCCGAGTAGGAGCCGGCATATTGTTGTGCATCCAGAAGCGCGATGCCGTAGTTATTCCATCGCATCCACTCTTTGTTTTCGTCTGGTCTAGGTGGAGTGGGCACGTTTTCGCCAACACGAATGACCCGGCTGGCCGACGCCATATCTACAATCGGTTCGGGGTAGTGCTGCTTGGCCATGCCGAAGTCGATAAAGTGCTGATCGAACCGCCGGTACTTGACGATTGCGGTGACGGTCACAGACCCGGTCACCTCCGGCATCACGAAGCTGTAGCGCACAACCTGCGAGCGGCCCGACTGGACAGTGTTGTTATAGGCGACCACCCGGTTGTCCCAGACCTGGTGAAGATCGTTGAGGCCACCGTTCACGTTGATCAAGCGATTCATGAAGCTGTGCGCTTCGGGGTCGAGCTCACCATCGGGCTTAAGAAAGCCGCTCTCGCACAGAAGCCTCCCACTGCTGTCCTTGACTGTGAAGTCAACCCAGGACTCATACATGTCGCGCTGCTCAGGGACATGGCTGTGCCCGATGCCCTTGTTCTGAATTACGACGTCGAGCGTGACGCGTTCCCCGGGGTCCACCTGAAAATTCACTAGGCCTAGCGGTGCCGCGATCTTCGCCTCGCCATTGGCCTCCGTTCCGTGCTCCAAGGCGAATAGATCGACATTGAAGACATTGTTCTGCAAGAACTCGACGGTACGGCGCTCCTGGACGGGATATCCGTAATACTGAGGAATCAACGTATTCGCACCGAGCCAGCGATGTGAGGCAAGCTTGCCCTGCTTGGCTCCCTCATCGCGAGTCTCCACGGTCTCGCGAGGCATATGACACGTCTGACATGTGGAAACGGAGTCCTTGACGTAGAACGGCAGCGGAGACTCCTTGGCAAACGAAGAAGCCTGCCACTCCTCATACAACGAGATCGCCCGCTGCCACTTGTAGTCGTTCAACGACCGGGGCAGCGCAGCCTCATGACACGCCGAGCAGAACTCGGACGTGTGATAGAAGTCCTTCATCACGGCCCTGCTGTGGCGGTCGAGATGCGCGAGGATTTCCGCGTCGCTTACAGGCCGCGTGATTGGCTTTCCGTCTTCATCCACCAACACCGCAGGCACCCCGATCACATAGCTGCCGGTTCCCCGCGTACTCACTTTCTGGATGGAGTGGCACACGCTGCAGGTGACACCTTCATCGTCGTACCACTTCCGTCCAGGACCGTTTTCTGTCAACGCTCCGCTCACCAGCGCAATCGGGTCGTGACAGCCTTCGCAGTGACGCGTGTACTCCACGCCTTTCTCCGCCTTCAGAAGGCTTGTGTTGCGCAGGTACCACGGCGGCCGGTTGGAGTTCGAGTGCGCGGACTCGCGCCACTCAGTGTGAGCCTCTTCGTGGCAGTGTCCGCAGTACTTCGCCGTCGGAAAGCTCTTGGGGTCGATGAACTCGCCGTTGTCCGTGGTAGCGTTCGAAGGCAAGAAATGATCGTGCGGGCTGAAACGGCTGTTGTAGGTAGCCAGGGTCTTCTCGCTGTAGGCTTTGCGTGCTGCTTCCGCGGCATCGCTTTCAGAGGATGCCCGTACCGCACGGAACAGGCATCCGGTGCCGGCAACTATGCCAAGCACCATCAGCAGTCTGAGAACCCATCGCGAGTTTGTTGGCGAAGCCATCCGAGTAGAGTCTTAGCAGCAAGACTAACGTTTTCCTTGAGGCACCTGAGGAAATTCGGGGAATTGTACCAAACTGGGCCCACACTTTTCACCCTTCCCCAATTTCTTCGCCTGAGGAGCCTCAGTCATGTCGTCCGCCGCATGACGAATCATGCACTTGGGCAACCGGCTATCGGGAAAACTCGACGTAGTCACGCCCGAGATACAGGCGATAGTGACCGTTAGCCGCTGCCGTCACCAACAGGGGGCGTGGCCGTCGCATTCCGGCGTCATGTTGGACAGGCGCATGGAACAGCTCGGTTCCACCCAGATCCATGACCTCGAATCCGCGGTCAGTGAGGAAGCCGGCTCCGTAGGCTCCCGCCGGCAGATGCTTACCGTCGATCTCGACCGGCACGTCAGTGAGTATGTAGAACTGGTACCGCTCGCGCATGCCCGTGGAATAACCGCCGGAGTCGACCATCCCGAAGAGCGTCTGCTTGCCTTCGCTCCATCGCACCCCCCCGGTGTTGCGCATCTGCGCCGTGGTCATTTGCCCGTTGAAATAGACGGTGGCGGGAAACACCGCCTGAAGTTGGGTGGGGCTGAGAACTCCGGTTGGTTGACTCGGGGCTTGTGCGTTTGCAGTTCCGATCAGCGGCAGCAGTAAAGAGATGAGTAAGAGTCGTTTCACGTTAGCTCCTCCATGGTCAATCGAGTAGCCTTTGTAGCACATTTGCGGCGACTCGGAATTCCGGACCGGATGAAGGAGAGCGAGATCCGTTAGCAACTAATGGGGACGCTTCTCAAACGCATGAGCCCAGTTGCCGCTCGCGTCACGCATCGAGTGCTTACTGCAGCTGCGCGGTACGGAGGAAGTCGAAGGTGCCGCCAGGGTCGAGCGTTACGCCTGAGAGCCGCGTCGAGTGGACGACTTCGTTGTTGGGATACCAGAGCGGGATGGACGGAAGGTCGCGGCCGAGAATCTGTTGGACTTCAACGTAATCGCGGCGGCGCGTGGCTTCGTCGGTTGCGGCGTTCGCTTCGGCAAGCAGCGTATCGACACGGGGATTGGAGTAGCGTCCGCGGTTGCCGCCCTTGGGTGGGAAGCTTGAAGTGGCGAAGGCGTAGCGGAGGAAGTCGGGGTCTTCGTTGGAGCCGATCCAACGAAGCATGTACATCTGGAACGCGCCGTGCGTGATGTCGGAGTAGAAGGTGCCGAACTCGGCGGAGCGGATCTCGAGTGCGATGCCGGCGGCACGCATCTGCTGCTGCATGGCTTGCGCGACGAGGCGCGTGGTCTCGTCGGTTGAGGTCTTGAGTGTGAAGCGCAGGCGAATGCCGTCCTTGTCGGGCTTGAGACCGGCGGCGTCGAGCAGCGCGATGGCACGTGGGATGTTGTGCGGGTATTGCGGAAGTTCGGCGTCGCTGGCGGCGGCCCAGTGACCGGACGGAAGCAGCGTATCGGCGAGCTGCGCTTCGCCGTGCCAGAGAGACGCGATTAGTGCGGGGCGATTGATGGAGCAGGCGATCGCCTGACGCACGCGCGGATCGCGGAGCCTGGGGTCCTGTGTATTGAAATTGGCGTACATGACGATGGCGCCCGGACCAGTTTGGACGACAACATTTTTCTCGCGGCGGAGCGCCTGGACCATGTCCGGCGTGAGGACGTTGCTTTCGATGTCGGCCGAGCCTTTGCGCATCTGGAGTGCGGCAGTGATGGTGTCAGGAACCACTTCGAAACGGATGCGTGCGATGTGTGGCGCGCCGGCCCAGTAGTCGGGGTTGCGCTTGAGAATGACATCGCGGTCCTGCATCTGGCTGACGAACTCGAAAGGTCCGGTGCCGACGGGGTGAAGACCTTCATCGCGGCCAGCGCCGCGCTCGACGATCCCGAAGAGGCCGTCGCTCAGGTTGAAGAGCAGACTGTCGTCGGGCTGTTTCGTCTTGACCGTGACGGTGAGTGGGCCGGTGGCGATGACGGAAACGATGGGAAGATTGCCGCCCTTGGGGGAGATGATCGTGCCGTCGATCATGCTGCGGATGGACCAAGCGACGTCGTCGGCGGTGAGCAGCTTGCCGTCGTGGAAGCGGACGTTGGCGCGGATGTGAAAGACCCAGGTAAGCGGATCGGGGCGGTCCCAGCTTGTAGCCAGCCATGGTTGCAGGACAAAGTGCGCGTCCTTCTTGACAAGTGCGTCGTAGATAAGACCGCCGATGCGTTCGGATTGGGCGTCGGTGCCCTGGCGGAGATCGAGGTTGTTGGGCGAGCTTTCGATGAGGAACCGAAGAATGCCGGGATCAGCGTTGTGTGGACCGCAGGCGATGAGCGGCAGCAGCAGCGCGAGCGCGCAGAACGAAAGAGCACGCGAGCTCACGCGAATGTCACCTTGCCGAGGATCACAGGGCGGCGCGTGCCCGTGGCGCTGGGCAGATTGCTGGGCAGGCCGTGCCACGTGAGCCAGCCAAGCAGGGCAAAGGCGGCGGCTTCCTTTGCGGCGGCTGCGAGGCCGGTGGCTTCGATGGATCGGATGCGGATATTTTGTGGGGCGAACTCGTCTGCGAGCATTCGCATCAGTGTGGCATTGTGTACGCCTCCGCCGGCCGCGATGAGTTCGATCCTTGCGTTGGGCGCAAGACGCGCGAGGTGGGGTGTGCAGAAGTTTGTGAGCGCGGCGGCAACGGTCTTCGCGCTGAATGCGGTTGCGGTCGCAAGGATGTCTTCGTTGGTGGCGCGCTCGCGCTTGCACGCGGCGATGAAATTGCTGACGAAGACTTCGCCGAACTGTTCGCGGCCGCAGGACTTCGGTGGTGGAACCGAGACGTATTTTGCGCGAAGCAGGTTTGTGAGCACTTTGTCTAACACCCGACCGCGCGCGGCGATAGCGCCATTGCGATCGAACCTGCGGTCGAAGAGGCGCTGCATGCAGGCGTCGATGACCATGTTGGCCGGACCGGTATCGAACGCGATCGCATCTTCCGCGCGGCAGCCGGCGGGAAGCACGGTAAGGTTGGCGATGCCGCCGAGGTTGAGCAGAAGGCGGCTCTCCTTTGCGTCGCGAAAGACGCAGAAGTCGAACATGGGGACGAGCGGAGCGCCTTGTCCGCCGGCGGCCATGTCAGCGGGGCGGAAGTCGCTCACAACGGGAACGCGGAGGCGCTCGGCGATGACGGAGGCCTCGCCGGTTTGCCACGTGCAGCGGATGGGGGCGCCGAGATAGTTGGACGCGACGCCCTGATGGTAAAGGGTCTGTCCGTGGCAGGCGACGAGTTGAGGCTTGATGCCGATTACTTGCGCCGCCGATTCGACCGCGTCCGCGTAGATCGAGCCTAGGCGCCAGTTGAGGCGGGCAAGCTCGGCGGTTGTGGTGTTCTTTGCGTCCATAGCTGCGAGCACGGCGGCGCGGACCTTGGCCGGATATTTTGTCGCATAATGGCCGAGAACTTTAATGCGTGGCGTCGCAGCAGCCGGAGAGACGCGGCAGATGGCGACGTCGATGCCATCGGCGGAGGTTCCGCTCATCACCCCGGCGACGACCATGGCTTGCGGCTTTGCAAATTTCACGTCGTCTCACCCTTCAACTCACGTTGCAACTCGGCGAGAATTTGCAGCGCCTCGCGCGGCGTCAGGCCGTCGACGTCGAGCGCTTCGACGCGGTCGACGATGCGCTGTGAGAGTGGGGTGAACATCGTCATCTGCATCGATGGAAGGCGTTCGTTGGCGGGGACGGCTTCACGGACCTGCTGTGACTCGGCGTGTTCGTGAACGCGCAGGACCTCGCGAGCGCGTTCCACGACGGTCTGAGGAAGCCCGGCCAGACGCGCGACCTCGATGCCGTAGCTCTTGTTGGCGGCGCCAGACTCGACGGCATGAAGAAAGACGATGCCGCCGGCGCCTTCGCGGACCGTGACGCGGGCGTTATGCATCTTTGCGAGACGGTCGCTGAGAAGCGTGAGCTCATGATAGTGCGTGGCGAACAGCGTGCGCGCGCCGATACGATCGTGCAGGTGCTCGACGGTGGCCCAGGCGAGCGAGAGGCCGTCATACGTGGCCGTCCCACGGCCCATCTCATCGAGAAGAACGAGCGAACGTTGAGTTGCAGTGTTCAGGATCGCGGCGGTCTCGGTCATCTCAACCATGAAGGTGGAGCGGCCGCGCGCCACGTTGTCGCTGGCGCCGATACGGGTGTAGATGCGATCGACGAGACCGAGGCGCATGCGTTCGGCTGGAACGAAGGAGCCGCACTGCGCAAGGATGGTGAGCAGCGCGCCCTGGCGAAGATACGTGCTCTTGCCGCCCATGTTAGGGCCGGTGATGAGGAGCAGCGATGGTCCGGAGGCCTCCGCGGCCGATTCGATGTGTAGCGAGTTTGGCACGAAGCGTCCGGCTCCGGACTCTTCGAGGCGGCGCTCGACGACGGGATGGCGGCCGGCGATGACTTCGAGTACACCGCTCGCATCGACCTGAGGGCGCGTCCAACTGCGAAGCGATGCCGTGTGAGCGAAGGATGCCAGGAGATCGATCTCTGCGATGTGGCGAGCGGTCTCGCGCACCCGCGCGGCAGAATTCAGCAGTTGCCGGCGAAGCTCGCTGAAGATGCGGCGCTCAATCTCAGTCGAGCGTTCCTGTGCGGTGAGAATCTTGGTTTCCAGCTCTTTGAGTTCGGGGGTCGTGAAACGTTCAGCGTTAACGAGGGTCTGTCTGCGCTCGTAGTCGGCGGGGACTGATCTGCTGTTGGCCTTCGTGACCTCGATGTAGTAACCGAAGACGGAGTTGAAGCGGACCTTGAGAGATGCGATGCCGGTGCGCTCACGCTCGCGCTCTTCGATGGCGGCGAGCATCTGCCGGGAGTTGGCTGCGATGCTGCGCAGCTCATCGAGTTCTGGATCAACGCCGAAGCGGACGGCGCCGCCATCCGTAAGCGTGAGAGGAGGCTCATCGACGAGCGTACGAGCGATGAGCTCGTGCAGGTCTTCGAGCGGATCGAGAGCCCGCTGAAGTTCGGCCCAACGAACCGCAGTTGGCGCGAGTTCGGCGACGGCCGAGCGGAGGTCCGGCAAATGGCCGAGGGTTGTGCCAAGCGCGACCACTTCGCGTGGACCGGCGGAATCCAAGGCGATGCGGCCGAGAAGGCGCTCGAGGTCAAGAATGCCGTCCATGGCGCGGCGCAGCCCTTCGCGACGGCGAAGATCACTGAACGCGACGGCAACGGCGTCGAGACGAGCATTGATGGCATCAAGCGACTGCATGGGACGCAGAAGTTGTGCACGAAGCAGGCGCTTGCCCATTGGCGTGCAGCAGGCGTCCATCGTCCAGAGCAGCGTGGTCTGCGGACCTTCGATGGTGAAGAGCGGCTCTATCAATTCCAGGTTGCGAACGCTGACGGCGTCGAGCTCGAGGCAGTCGCGCTTCGCATAGAAATGCAAACCGTCGATGTGTTCCAGCGCTCCTTGCTTGGTCGCGCGCAGATAGTGCACGACGCCGCCTGCCGCTACAGCGGCGGCGGAGTGGCCGCCAAGGCCCATGCCGTCCAGCGAATGCACGCGCAGTTGCTGACGGAGCAGAGGAAGCGCGTAGTCTGCGGTGAAGACCCATTCGTCAAGCTCGGTACGCGCCCCGGCGATGTCCAGGGAGTTCGCATCGTCGGGGACGGCGGAATCGCCGGCTTCGCGAAGAGATTGTTGTTTGCTTTGTGAGCTCGATCCAAATGCGGTTCCTCGCGCGAGCAGAATCTCTGCGGGGGCCATGCGTGCGAGCTCGTCGCAGGCCAGCGCCCAGGCGTGCGGTCCGGTGAACTCAGTGGCGCGGAATTCGCCGGTGGAGAGATCGATGGAGGCGACGCCAACCGCCGCCGACGAACCGGAGCCCAGGCCTGCGACGCCGGCGAGCCACTGGCTTTCGCCTGCGCCCAACGCGGCATCGAGCGCCGTGCCGGGCGTGAGGACGCGCGTGACCTCGCGGCGCACCACAGTCTTTGCGGTCTTGGGGTCTTCCATCTGGTCGCACATCGCGACCTTGAAGCCTTTGCGCAGCAGGCGTTGCAGATAGGTTCCGGCAGCGTGATAGGGAACGCCGCACATTGGGACAGACTTGGCTTTGTCGCGCGCGGTGAGCGTGAGCTGCAACTCGCGCGAGGCGACGAGGGCGTCCTCGTAAAAGAGCTCGTAGAAATCACCCATGCGGAAGAAGAGCAGGGCGTCGGGATGGACTTCTTTGGCGGCGAAGTACTGTCGCATCGCCGGTGTGGCCTCGGCCGCGCGTTGCGAGCGCTCGTTGCTCGCCAATGGCGACGGGGTCGCCACGTCGATCGTCATGTCCTTTGTGGATTCCATCGCCGATCAGGAAGGCTCAGGATATCGTTTTTCGGGCTCTGCATAACGCGTCGATAATCGACGTCTGGGACGCGAGCCTTAGACTTGCAGAATGATTGAAGTTCCTTTGACGGAAGCGCAGTTCGAGGAAGCCAGCCGGCGCCTGCGGGAGGCTGGAGTCAACATCAGCGGACCCAGCGGCACGTTGAGCCGGGAGGGGATTACGGCGAAATACAGCTATGGGAACGGTGTGCTTGTGATCGAGGTCGTGGAGAAGCCGTTTTTCCTGCCGCTCAGCGTGATTGAGTCGCAGATGCGAGGCTACATCCAGAAAGGCCTGGCGGAGCTGGATCGCCCTGCGTGAGAGCGGCGGACGATATACTGAACGTTCGCGCAGAAACCTGCAGGGTTACCGTTCGCAATGACACTCCTTTGGCTCCGAGTCGCGGTCTTCTTGTACAGCGTTGCCGCGCTTGCGGTACTTCCGGCCGCACTTTATAACCGGCCGCGCTGGCGGCATCTCGCGATGCCTTGTGCGACGGCAGCTGTCTTCTTTCACTTTGTGGCACTCGCCGAGATGTTGAACGCGGCGCATCATGCGCTTCCGGTGGATACGCACGAGACTCTTTCGATGCTCGGGCTGCTGCTGGGCGCGGCGTTTCTGATTCTGGCCACGGCGTACAGGACAGTGTCCTTCGGCGTATTTTTGCTGCCTGTCGCGGCGCTCCTGACGGTCGTGCCGGCGTTTCGTCCGGGCCACGAGATATTGAATTATCCGCTGCTGCACACCGGCTGGTTGTTTCTGCATGTGGCGCTGCTGCTGGCCGCGTACGCGGCGCTGCTGATCTCGCTGATCGCAAGCGCTCTATATCTCGTGCAGGAGAGGCGGCTGAAGAAAAAGACAGCGACGCCGGCCCGGACGTGGCTTCCTCCGTTGGAGACGACGGACCAGATTGCGCTGAAGGCGTTGCTGTTCGGGCTGCCCTGCATGACGGCGGGGTTGCTGATCGGATCCGTGGTCGCGCTTGAGACGCGGGGGCCGGCGTTCTTTGCAGACCCCAAGGTGCTCCTATCTGTGGCGATGTGGCTCGTGTACGTTGCGATGATCTTTATCCGGCAGCACTCGGGATTGCGCGGACGCCGAGCGGTGTATCTGTCGGGCTTCGTATTCCTGATTGTGCTGGCGGTGTGGGCGGCGAATCAGCTTTCGGTTGTGCACAGGTTCAAAGCTCCATGAGCGACCAGACAAAACCCGGCTTGCTGCTGCTGGTGGGCGTGAACCATATGACGGCGCCGCTGGATGTGCGCGAGCGGCTGGCGATCCCTGCGGCGCGGCTGGCGGATGCGACGCGATCGCTTGCGGAACAGCCGGGCATTCGCGAAGCGCTCATCCTGTCGACGTGCAATCGTGTCGAGCTGTTAACGGTGACGGAACTCCCCGACGGAAGCGGCGAAGACGCCGAGGCCGTAACAACATTGAATTTTCTGCACGAGTATCTGGACATTCCCGCGGACGCGGTCACCCCGCATCTCTATAAGCTGCGCGAACGCGAGGCCATCCGGCACCTGTTTCGCGTGGCCAGCTCGCTGGATTCCATGGTGGTGGGCGAGCCGCAGATTCTGGGACAGGTGAAGGAGTCATGGAGCATCGCGCGCGAGGTGGGAGCGATCAGCTCCGCGGGAGCCTTCAGCTCGACACTCGACCCGCTCCTGCAACGCGCGTTTTCGGTGGCGAAACGCGTGAGGACGGAGACGCAGATCGGGAGCTCCTCAGTTTCGATCGCGTCCGTGGCAGCGGCGCTGGCGCGGAAGATCTTCGGTTCGCTCGCGAACAAGACGATTCTGCTGGTGGGCGCTGGAAAGATGAGCGATCTCGCCGCGAAGCACCTCATTGAGCAGGGGGCTACGACGCTGCTGGTTTCCAACCGCACCGAGGCGCGCGCCGAGAAGATCGCCGATACTTTGCGCACGCCGACGATCACGACGGGAGTGATTCCGTTTGAGCAGCTTCACGAGCAGACGCATCGCGCTGACATCATCATCACGTCGACGGGCGCGGGGCAGGTGTTCCTTCCCGAGCATGGCCGTGAGCTGATTCACCGGCGCAAAAACCGGCCGGTATTTTTCATCGATATCGCGGTGCCGCGCGATGTAAATCCAGCGGTGAACGATCTGGAAGGCTGCTTCGTCTATGACGTCGATGATCTGCAGCAGGTTGCGCAGGAGAATCGCAGTCTGCGCGGTCGCGAAGCAGAGACAGCAGAGTCGATTGTGCAAATGGAGGCGGAGCGTTACGGCGAGCGGCTCGCGCAGGCTCCCGCGACCGAGGCGATCCGGCAACTGCAGTCATCCGCCGAGGCTGTGCGTGAGGCGGAGCTGACGCGCGCGGCGCAGCGTCTTGCAAACTTGAACGCGACGCTCACGCCAGAGCAGCAGACGGTCATCGAGCATCTGACACGGTCGCTGACGAACAAGCTCCTGCATCCGCAGATCGTAGCGCTCCGCGACGACGGCAAACGCAAAGAGTAGGCGATCAGTTCTGCAGTGCCTTGGGCTTGCGGGTCAGCAGCACCACCATGCCAATCAGAATCGCTACCGAGACCATTCCCGCGATGCCCAGGATCCGGACCACAGACACGCTGTACTTTCCAGCCGTCGGGCTGTAGTTGCAGCAGTAAAGAATCAGCAGATCGACCGGGTTGCTGATTTTCTTTTCGCTGGCCTGCAGCAGCGCCATGCGGAGGTCGCGGGGCTGGTAGTCGATGCCGGCGAGATACTTCGACAGCTTTCCGTCCGGCGTCGCGAACATGATGACGCTGGAGTGCGCGAACTGGTCCATCTTGCCGTCGGGGCCTGGGACGCGGACGAAGTGAAAGCCCGTGGCGGCACTGATCGCGTCAATGGACGGTTGCGCGGCAGTAAGAAAGTGCACTGCGTTCGCGGCTTCCGGATGCCCCATCTCTGCGAGAAAGCTTCGCTTCTCAGCGACGGCGTCGGACGGTTTATCGGTCGGATCGATCGAGAATGTGAGGACGTCGTAGTCCTTGCCGGGCGTGAGGGTTGTTGCTTTGAGTCCGCTCGCGAGGCCGTGCAGCACCTGCGGACAGAGCATCGCACACTTGTAGTAGACGAGCGCCATCACCACTGGCTTGCCGTTGAACCAGTCGGACAGCGGTCCGGTCTTTCCGGTCTCATCCGTAAATTGCGCCTGCATCGGCAGCGGTTGACCGAGACGCTGCTCGAGCCCGGCATGCGCCAGATAGTCGGGCCGCTGCTGGGCCGTGGCCCCAAGGGGCTTGTCGGCGGAGTAGCCTTGCGCGGCAGCCGCGGTCAATCCAAGCAAAATCGTTCCAACGAGCCCGCAGGCAAACCGCAATCTCATCGATACTCCTTTGCTCTATCGTAGTCCGGCACAGCCGATGTGTGCGCGCCCGGCATTCGATGACCGCACGGCGCGGCGAATGAAGGGCTTATCACCCTTCCACGGAGAATCGGCATCCCACAAATTATGAGTGGACCCTTCGTCCAGTTCACTGGCCCCAATCACGCACTCACGCTGGGCGGCGTAAAGCTGCTCGGGGTCAACACGCAGAACGGACATAAGCTGCTCTTTACGCTGATTCTGTTTGTGGGACTCTATGCGCTCAGCAAGATACTGCGCTTCCTGGCGCGCAGTGTCGGAGGCGAGCGCCAAAAGACGGCGTTCTGGGCCGGCCAGGGCATCAGTCTGACGACGTTTATTCTCGCCATCCTCGGCTTCTGCTCCATCTGGTTCGACAATCCTGCGCGGCTGACAACGGGCGTTGGGCTGGTGTCAGCGGGCGTGGCCTTCGCCTTGCAGAAGGTGATTACCAGCTTCGCCGGCTACTTCGTCATCCTGCGCGGCAAGACCTTCAACGTGGGCGACCGTATCAAGATGGGAAACGTGCGCGGCGATGTCATCAGTCTGAACTTTATTCAGACCGTCATCATGGAGATGGGCGAGCCGCCCAGCGTGCAGAATGAGGATCCGGGGATGTGGGTGCAGTCGCGCCAGTATTCCGGACGCATCGTCACGGTCGCCAACTCCAAAATCTTTGAAGACCCCGTATACAACTACACACGAGACTTTCCGTACATCTGGGAGGAGATGCACTTTCCCATCCAGTATGGCGACCGCCAGCGCGCGGAGCCGATCATCCTCGACGCCATCGCCCACCACACGCAGGACATCGCCGAACTCGCGCAGCCGGAGCTGGAGAAGATCAAGGCGCGATTCTTCATCGAGGCCGCCGATCTCAAGCCGCGCAGCTACATGCGAATTACCGATAACTGGATTGAATTCACGGTCCGGTTCCTTGTGCACACGCATAAAATTCGCACCGTGAAGGACGCCATCAGCCGCGAGATCATGGACGGACTGGACGCGGCGAAGATTGGAATCGCATCCGGTACCTACAATATCGTCGGTCTGCCGCCGATCCGGATCGAGTCGGCTAGCCCCCAGTCTGCTTCTCCGCCGCAGCGTTAATGTCGCGAGTTTCGAGAACCCTGGTAGGCCATCCGCAGCGAGCGACCTGAAGCATGGCGCGGCCGACGGCGCGGGTGCTGGTGACGAGGGAAGGCATCATCCTGCGAAGAAGAGGATAGGTCCACGCCAGCGCCGCATAGAAGCCGTTGTACCAGTCGACCTTGGATCGCACGCCATTGAGCGGCTGAATGTAGCCGGGACGAAAACAGTAAACGCCACGGAACGGCAACGCCATCAGCGCGTCTTCCGTCTCGCCTTTCACGCGCGCCCACATCCGGCGTCCATTGGCGTCGGTGCCCGCGCCGGACACGTAGACGAACACAGCCTGCGGAGAAGCCTGCACAAGAGGATGCGCGAGCGCCATGGTGAGGTCGAAGGTTACATGACGATAGTCCGGTTTGGACATGCCGAGCGAGGATACTCCGAGCGCGAAAAAACAGGCGTCGAATCCGTGAAGATCGACATCGCTCCAGTTGAAGAAATCGCGATGCTGCACTTCAATCAGCTTCAGCGCGGGAATGCGGAGCAGCGGGGAGCGCACAACCGCAACCACCTCGGTTACGTCGGAAGCCGTCAGGCATTCGCTGAGAACGCCGTGGCCCACCATTCCCGTCGCGCCGAACAGCAGCACACGCATCGCTGTTCCCTCGCAGGCAGTATCTCACCTGCAGGGAACCTTCGGTGCGGAGACGCGTATCCTTAAAACACGGTGAGCAAGACACGATGAGCACAAGGACAATCCGTATCGGCAGCCGCGGCTCTGAACTGGCGCTGTGGCAGGCCAACTATGTGGCGGAAGGGTTGCGCGCGCGGGGGCATGACGTTTCCGTCGAGGTGATTCGTACGACGGGCGACCGGATGCAGGACCCGAACTTCCGCGCGTCGAAGACGTTCGAAGATGGTTCGCCGCTGGATGCGAAGGGGATCTTCATCAAAGAGATTGAAGATACCCTGGCGGCCGGACGAATCGACGTTGCCGTGCACTCGCTGAAGGACCTCCCGACCGAACTCGACAGCCGGTTCACGTTGGCCGCTGTGCCGCCGCGCGCCGATGCGCGGGACGCCTTTGTGTGTGAGGAGTTTTGGGGGTTGCACATGTTGCCGCTCGGCGCGCGCATCGGCACAACGTCGCCGCGCCGCAAAGCGATGCTGCTGGCACTGCGTCCGGACCTTCGCTTTGTCGAGCTGCGCGGCAATGTAGATACGCGGCTGCGCAAGTGGCAGGATGGCGCCGCGGATGCGCTGGTGCTCGCAGCGGCGGGGCTCGACCGGCTGGGCCGATCGGCGAACGTCCACCAGCGGTTCGGAGTGGATGAGCTTTGTCCGGCGCCGGGCCAGGGAGCGCTTGCGCTTGAGGTCCGATGTCCGGAACATTCGCCGGAGGGATCTACAGCGGAGGCTGAATATGCTCGAGCCGCGGTGGCTGAACTCAACTGTTCTTCGACATCGTTTGCAGTAGCCGCGGAGAGAGCTGTGCTTCACGCTCTAGGTGGTGGATGCAGTCTTCCGCTGGGAGCGTTCTGCCATCTCGTCGACGAGACGTGGCATCTCCACGCGATGGTCGTGAGCCCTGACGGAGATCAGGTGGTGCAAGTCCTGGACCGTGCTCCGCACGGAATTCCCGCCCTGGAGCTTGGAGAGCGCGTGGCGCAGACTCTGAAGGACCGCGGCGCAATGGAGCTGCTCAACGAACCCATGCTGCCGTGAGACTGTCATCGCAGGATTGGCAGAGGTTCGGACCTGATTCAAAGAGCGATGCAGGAGCCCCGCGCGATCGAGGCCCCTGAATCCTGGTGAACGCGGCCGCGTTTACCGCCTGATGGAGAGCCAGCTGAGTCGCCGGCCCTCGGTCCCGTGAGATATGGAAAGCAGGCCCGATGCTGAACAGGACTCCCGATGTTCCATCGCTGATGACACCCGGAGCGAACCATAGTTGTGCGCAAGGGCTTTCTAACGCTCGGAACGTCCGACGGGATTGCATCCGCCCAAATGTATAAAGCATTCTCATATGCATCAATGCAAATTGAGGTTCAACATTGGATGAGCTGGAAACGTCGGTAGTGTTATCGACAGATGAGGCGGAGCGCATCAATGCTGGATGACGTCAATCCGATAGGTTGCGCATGGACGCAGACCGCCCGGTTGCCGTTACAGGCTCCGCATTGCGATATTGTGAGGCGAGAGAGACGGTGGGTCGCATCCGGAGCAGTGCCGCCAGCGATCGGTTCAACGAGGAGAATGTGAAGCAGGACCCTGCAAACGGCAAACCTCGATCCCGGGCCACGCTGCTCAAGGCCGGCCTCGCTTACGCCGCAGCGGTTGTCCTTCCATACCTCGGAGCAATTCTCGGCGTTCACATGCGCCAGTTTCAAGGCACGCCAATGGCGCTGTGTTTTGCCTCGATCGCCGGGGTGACGATCCTTGGCGGGTTTGGCCCGGGCCTGGTGGCGTCGCTTGTCACGGGAATTGCATTTCGCAACATCATCTCGCCGGTGATTCCCGTTTTCTCTCACGGACCGCGCGAGCTGGCGCACATGGCGGCGATCGTTCTGCTGGGACTGGTTGTCACATTTCTGTGCCAGCGCCAGAAGATTGTCGGCGACCGGCTGCGCATCGCTTTGGCAAAGGTGCAGAACCAGGCGGACGCTCTTGTAGAAGCCCAGCAGGCCAGCGGATCGGTGGCGTGGACCTACAACACGCGAAACCAGCGCATCGAGTGGGCGGAAGGGGGAGCGCCGATCTTTGGCTATCCGTTCGATGATGCATCGATGTCCGACCTCCCGATTCACCTGGTTGTCGAAGAGGACCGCGAGGCAGTCAGTCAGGCATTCCAAAGCGCGTTCGAGTCCCGGATCGGCTTCCATGTTCAGTTTCGCGGGCGATGGCGGGATGGAGAGATTCGCTGGTTCGAGAGCCGCGGCAATCCGTCGGCGTTTGACAAGACGATCTGGCGCGGCGTGACGCTGGACATTACCGAGCGCAAGCAGGCGGAGCTGGCGCTGCTGCGAGCGGAGAAGCTCGCAGCCATAGGGCGACTTTCAGCGACGATCGCACATGAGATCAACAATCCGCTGGAGGCGGTGACAAACCTCCTCTATCTCTCGTCCACAGATCCGGCGCTCACCGGCGAGACACGCGCGTATCTGGCGACCGCAGATGAGGAACTGCGGCGGTTGGCCAGCATCGCGCGGCATACGCTTACGTTCGCGCGCACGCGTCCTTCGGTGGGGCCCGTAGAGGCGGCACCGGTTGTAGAAAGCGTCGCGGCGATGTTTCGGCCGCGCTGTGCGTCACGCGACGCGGAGATTCGGACTCTTGGCGCGCGTGATCTTCGGCTGGCGCTGCCTTCGGACGATCTCCGCCAGATACTGACGAATCTTGTGTCGAACGCCTGTGACGCATTGCGCGAGGAAGGCGGCGTCATCGAGGTCGAAATTCGCCGTAGCAAGACGCAGGCTGGTGTGATTTGTGTCCGCGACAACGGAGTCGGAATTCAGCCCGAGAACGTTGCGCACATCTTCGACCCGTTCTTTACGACAAAGAACGATGTAGGCACCGGAATTGGTCTGTGGGTGACGCGCGAACTGGTGGAGCGGAACGGCGGCGAGATAAGCGTGCAGACGGCGAATCTCCCGCCGGGATTCCATACGATGTTTTGCGTGGAGCTTCCACTGGCGGAGTCTGAGTCGAGGACCAGTTACGACCCCGTGCGCTGACCGCTTGCCGCGGAGAGTTCGAGCAGACGCCGCACCTCGTCGTCGGAGGTCTGATCGAAACGGCGATACCACTGTCCGACGGCCGCGAAATCGATCGGCGTCATCAGGCAAACAACGCTGTCGGCGTGCCGCTGCAGTTCGATGCATGTGCTCTGCGCCGCGACCGGAACCGCGACGACGATCTTTTCCGGATGCCGCTTGCGCAACGCCTCCACGGCGGCGCGCATGGTGTAGCCGGTGGCGACGCCGTCATCGACCAGCAGAACGCATCGCCCTGTCACATCAAGGGGAGGCTGATCGCCACGGTAGGCGAGCTCGCGCCGCTCCAACTCGCGCGTCTCCTCGGCGATCACTCGCTCGACCTCGGCCTCGGTGATTCGCAGAGCGCGCACGGCTTCCTCATTCATGACGCAGACGCCGCCGGAAGCAATCGCTCCCATGGCGAGCTCCGGTTGCATGGGCGCGCCGAGTTTTCTCACCACAAAGACATCGAGGCCGGCGCCGAGGGCCTTCGCCACCTCGTACCCCACCGGAACACCGCCGCGCGGCAACGCCAGCACGACCGCATTCGAACCTGTGCACTCGGTATCGTCGAGCTTCTTCAGTTCAGCTCCGAGCATCTGGCCGGCTTCAATGCGATCGGTAAACACGGCGGCTCCTCGCCGTTTCAGTATGCGCGTTGTCGCCGCGTCTCGAACCGCACAAACCACGTCCCTCGAACCTTCTGCGGCTGGCGAAGACAGAGCGGCGCGGCCGCTGCCATCACGCGCACATTCGCTGCCGGTCTCCGGTGAGCAGAGCTCCGTAGAGATCGAAATAGTGCCGCACCATGCGGTCGCGTGAGAATCGCTCTTCCGCCGCGGCGCGGCAGGCCTCATGCGAGATCTGATCGATGTTGCGGATGGCTTCAGCCATCTCCTCCACGTTGTTGACCAGGAAGCCGGTGACGCGGTCCTCCACGATCTCGGTGAGCGCGCCGGAGCGATAGGCGATCACAGGAGTTCCGGCGGCAAGGGACTCCATCGCGATGAGCGAGCTGGCCTCCGGCGTAAGCGATGGCAAAAGCAGACAACGGGCACGTGCCAGCAGGCGTCGGCTTCGGTTTGCATCCAGGGGGCCAAGATAGGAGTGCTTCACATCGTCCCGTCCAAGCAGCGGCTCGACACGCTGGCGGAAGTAAGCGCCGTGCTCCTGGAACGGAAAGAGATGGCCGCCGATCAGGACGCGGGTGCCCGCAAGCGTGCCGGCCTCAAGCGCCTCATGCACATTCTTCTCCGGACAGATTCGGCCGATGGATACCGCGAACTCCTCACGTTGGCGATTGACATCATTCTCTCGAATTGCAACTCCATGCTGAATGACCGAAACATCTCCCATCGATCCCGGCCACCCGCGCCGCTGCGTGTGCGAGACGCACTGGAAATGCGTCACATCGCAGTGGCTGGCCCACGCTTCCGAGCGGTACCGGCTGAGCCGCGCATGCAGCGTCACCAGCGTCGGAATTCCCGGCGGAAGGACGTGCTCATCAAAGTCCAGGCCATGCATATGGATCAGGTCGACGCGGTATTTCGAGAGGGCGCGATCGATGGCCGCCTGAAACCGCCAGCGGTACCAGCGGCGGTCCGACTCACTGGCGAGCGAACGTTCGGGCAGGGGAGCAGGGAACAGCTCACCAGCCACCAGCGATCCGGCGCATGCCGCAACCAGCGACCGCTGCCCCTCGGCGACGAGCGCGGCATCGAGTTCGGAAAGAATCCGTTCCGCGCCTCCCACGCTATAAGGGCCGACCGGAGCGAACGGAAAGGCTATGCTGAGAACCGTTAGAGACATACCGAGACCTCCGCTGCACGGACCGCCGGGCCTCCGAAGGTCCGAGTGCTTGTCTCGCATATTCCCTGAAGATTTGTTTCGAAGGCGCTTCGCTCTTGCCGTGCTTTGAACACTCTTGCGGGCCCGTCCTCTCCTGTCTTTCTGTCTGTGATGCGAGAAAATGCGCACCGACTGCCAAACCGGGGTTACCGGAGGTTACTTTCGATGTCACGAATGTGAGTTTGGGAACACTTCGGCGCAGTTACTCTGCGGATTCAACAACCTAACTCCCGGGCGGCCGGAGCGGGCGTTTGAGGTCGCGCAATCAGGGAGTCAGCTGTTCAATGGCGGGCTCTTCGAGCCGCGAGGCCGAGCTTCCGTGGTTGTACCACTCGACCAACTGCTGCAGCGGCATCGGACGCCCATAGAAGTAGCCCTGTGCCTGGTCGCAGCGACGCCACGCGAGGAAGCGCTGTTGTTCCTCCGTCTCCACGCCCTCGGCGACGACATCCATGCGCAGCCCGTGGGCCATCGCAATCACCGTGCGCACGATCGAGGCCGCGTTGGCGTCCTCCGGGCACCGGGAGACAAAGCTGCGGTCGATCTTCAGCCGGTCGACCTTGTACTCGAGGATGTACTTGAAACTCGAGAACCCCGTACCGAAGTCGTCCAGCGCAAACTTCACGCCCAGGGAGCGCAGCCGGCTGAGTGCAGCGATGGTCTCGGCTGAGGAGATCATCAGGGTGTACTCCGTGATCTCGAGCTCAAGATCCGTTGGCGCGAGGCCGGAGTTGCGTAGCGCCTGTTCCACAATCTCGCCGAGATTTTGCTGTAGGAACTGCCGGGGAGAAAGATTGACCGCCATCGTCACTCGCTTGCCAAGCCGTTCCTGCAGCAGCCGGGCTTCCTCGCACGCCTTCTCGAGAACCCATTGGCCCAGCGGAAGGATGAAGCCGCTCTCCTCCGCCGCAGAGATGAACTCCTCCGGGCTGAGCAGACCGCGGTTCGGATGCCGCCAGCGCAGCAGCGCTTCCACACCAACCAACTCTCCCGTACGGCAGGCGACCTGTGGCTGATAGAAGAGCGTCATCTGGTCGTTGATGAGCGAGCGGCGGAGATCGGATTCGAGCTCCAGCTCATCCGCACCGGAATCGCCGAGCGCGGCGGAGAAAAGCTGCAGGCAGTTGCGGCCGCTCCGTTTGGCGGCATACATGGCGGCGTCGGCGTTGCGCAGCAGCGTGGCGGCATCCTTGCCCCACTCGGGGAAGAGGCACAGGCCGAAGCTGGCGGTGACCGAGAGCTCCTTGCCGGCGAGCTCAAGGGCGTTCTGGAGCTTGCCGGAAAGCCGTCCAGCGGCGCGCATGGCGTCGTCCTGACTGCCGCAATTGGGCATCACGACGACGAAGGTGTCGCCACCGATGCGGGCCACGGTGTCGTTGGCGCGCGTGGTGCCACGCAGGCGCTCCGCAAAGACCGTCAGGAGCTCGTCACCGGCGGAGTGGCCCAGCGAGTCATTGACGCGCTTGAAGTTGTCCAGCCCAATCGACAGAACCGCCACGGGTTGGTTGAGGCGGGTCGCGCGCTCGAGAGCCTGATCGAGCCGCTGGCGCAACTTCATTCGATTCGGAAGTCCAGTTAATGCATCATGTTGCGCCAGGAAGGTAATCGAATCCGTGAGCTTCTTTCGCTCCGAAATGTCATAAGCCGTCGCCAGATAGCCGGTGATCTCGTCGTCGTCTCCGCGCAGTGCGGTGAGCGAGATGTGCACCGGGACCCTGGTTCCATCCGGCGAGATATAGTGCCAGTCCGACTCGGCGGGCTCACGATGATTGACCAGCGCAAGAAGTGAGTCGAAGGTGACAGCGGCGGATCCAGCGTCTCGCCCCGTCTGACCCATGACCCGCTCGCGCAGTTCTTCGGGATCGTGCAGGTCGACAAGCGAGGCATGGCCGACAACGGCGTCGCTGGTGAAACCCGTAAGCCGTTCGGCAGCCGGGTTGATGGCCGTGATCGTGCCGCCGACGTCTGTGGTGAGAATGGCAAACGGCGCATCGTGGATCAGCGACCGGGAGAAGCGGTTCATCTGCTCCACCTGGCGCTGGCCGGAGCGTTCGGCAGAAAGGTCATGCAGGGTGACGGCGACGCCGCTCTGCATCTTCACGGCTTGGAGCTCGAACCATAGGTCGTCGCCGGAGTCATTGCGATAGCGCAGCTCGCCGGAGTAAGGCAGCCCGGTACGTTCGACCTGATGGAGCCGTTCCACGAGGCTGCTTTCCGGCAGGGTTGGAAGCGCGTGGCCCAGCGGCATGCCGATGAGATCGCGGCGGCGATGGAGAAGCAGTTTTTCCGCGTTGGCATTGACGAAGCTGAACCGGAAGTCACCGCCCTTGGAAAAGGGACCGCGGTCGCTTTCCAGGATGAAGAAGGCCTGGCGGCCGGTCTCGGCGGCCGAGACGAACCGCTCGTGCGCCCGCTCGGCAGCGTCGCCGAAGGCCTTGACCTGATAGAGCATGGGCAGGATGAGAACGACGCCACCGGCCAGGACAAGCGAATTGAGGCCTAGCAACGTGTTGGCGGCGCCCGCCGGTCCCTGCAAACCGTGCCCGAAGAGGTCAATGAGACGCTTTGCCGCCGCGACGCCCAGCACCACCATCAGTCCCAGCGCCGCGATGCGGAAGGTAATCTGCCGCCGGATAAGCCAGAAGACGCGGGCCAGCACAAACAAGGCAGCGGTACAGCCGATGACCGTGAGCACGTCGGCGGTCATCCTCAGCCAGAACAGCACGGGCGACATGTAATCGCCGAGGACTAACGCGATCCAGTCGGTGCGCCAGAGGCCCAGCTGGGCCAAAAGAGCCAGCAGAAAGCAGAGGAGCAAACCAAACTGCAGCAGAGGCCCGCGGATGCGTCTAGGGTGAACGGTCTTCTCCATACAGGATCCGGCCTAACTTTCAGGCAAATAAGCCTATACGGAACCTATCACTGAATGGCGGATTTCTGCCGCTTTTTCGGCCTCCCGGCGTGGCGCGTCGGTGGTACGACTTTGGCGGATTATTCGCCGTACGGCACCCAGATGTTCTTTATCTGCGTTGCATGCCGCAGATAGAAGCGTCCTTCGGCCTGCCGCGGGTCGAACCAGTCGATGGCTCGGCCCTCATTGGTCCAGACCTGCTTGAGGTTACCGGCCGAGCCCGACTTCACCATGGCGGCCGACGACTCGTCGCGGAAGCTCCAGATAGCGTCGACATCGTCGTGCTCCGAGAGTGTCTTGCCCAGCTCTGCCGGCCGGCCCGCGACGAAGTTGACCACACCGCCCGGAAGGTCGGACGTGTCGAAGACCTGGTAGAGGTCGCCGACGATCGTGGCGCAGCGCTCGCTGGGCACAACGACGACGGAGTTGCCGACCGCGATAGCCGGAAGGATGAGCGAGAGCAGGCCGAGGAGCGGAGCGTCATCCGGCGCGAGGATGCCAATCGTCCCAATGGCCTCCTTCATCGCCAGCGTGACCATGCGGAACGGCGGATTGTGCACCGAGCCTTCATACTTGTCGGCCCAAGCGGCATAGCTGAAGGCGCGGTCGACGCAATCGTCGAGCTCGACGGCAGCCTGTTCCGGTCCCACGAACGCTGCGAGCTTATCGACGATCTCCTCGCGCCGCTGGACGAGGTTTTCGGCGATGTAATAGAGCACCTGCGCGCGGGTGTGCGCTGGTGCCTTGGCCCACTTGTTGCCCGCGGGACGCGCCGCTTCGACAGCGTTGCGGATGTCCTTGCGGTTGCCGAGCGGGGCCTCGCCGACCAGCTTGCCGTCGCGTCCATAGACGGGGAAGCTGTAACCGGAGTCGGGCCGCGCCTGCTTGCCGCCGATGTACTGCTTCACGGTGCGGTCGATACCGATCGCGTTGGCCGTTGCCCGTTGTCCGTCATCCGTTTCGTCAGTTCTTGCAGGCAACGGAGAAGTCAGGACGGACAGCGTTTTCGTCCAGGCGGGTACGACGTACTCGTACATGCCCTCCTTGCCGCCTTCGCGGCCGTAGCCGGACTCGCGGTAGCCGCCGAAGCCGCAGGCGGCGTCGAAGAGGTTGGTTGAGTTGACCCAGACCACGCCGGCCTTGACCTGCGCGGCGACGTCGAGCGCAACGTTGATGTTCTCGCTCCAGACGCAGGCGGCGAGGCCGTAAGGGGTGTTGTTGGCGAGCTCGACGGCTTCGGCGGGGGTGCGGAAGGTCATGGAGGCGAGGACGGGGCCGAAGATCTCCTCCTGGGCGACGGTGGAGCTGGGGTGGACGTCAGTGAGCAGCGTGGGCTTGAGGAAGAGGCCGTTCTTCGGCATCGGGATCTCGGGCTGCCAGCAGGTCGCGCCTTCCGCGATGCCCATGGCGACAAGCTTCTGGATGCGGTCGTACTGGACCTGGTCGACGATGGCGCCGATATCAATGGCTTTATCGAGCGGGGAGCCGACGCGAAGGGTCTCCATGCGGACGCGGATCTTGTCGTAGAGCTTTTCGGCGACGCGCTCCTGCACGAGCAGACGCGAGCCGGCGCAGCAGACCTGGCCCTGGTTGAACCAGATGCCGTCGACGAGGCCTTCAACGGCGGAGTCGAGGTCGGCGTCGTCGAAGACGATGAAGGGCGACTTGCCGCCGAGCTCGAGGGAGAGCTTCTTGGGTGTCTTCGCGGTGGCCTTGCGGATGATGCGGCCGACCTCGGTGGAGCCGGTGAAGGCGATCTTGTCGATGTCGGGGTGGTTGACGATGGCTGCGCCGGTTTCTCCGGCGCCGTTGATGACGTTGAGGACGCCTTTGGGCAGCCCGACTTCGGCGGCGATCTCGGCCATGGCGATGGCGGTGAGTGGAGTGAACTCGGCGGGCTTGATGACGACGGTGTTGCCGCCGGCGAGCGCGGGCGCGACCTTCCAGGCGAACATCAGGAGGGGGAAGTTCCAGGGGATGATCTGGCCGACGACACCGACGGGGGTGTAGCCGCGGAACTCCTCGCCGTCGAAGCCGGTGTCGGTGACATCTCCGAGGAGTTGTGCCCAGCCGGCGTGGTGGTAGAAGTGGCGGGCGACGAGCGGGATGTCGATGTCGCGGGACTCGCGGATGGACTTGCCGTTGTCCATGGACTCGAGCACGGCGAGGCGGCGCGACCACTTCTGGACCTGGCGCGCAAAGGCGTAGAGATAGCGGGCGCGCTGATGGCCGGGGAGAGCTTGCCAGCCGGGGAGAGCGGCGCGGGCGGCTTTGACGGCGCGGTCAACATCAGCGGCGTCGGCTTGCGCGATGGTCGCGAGAACTTCGCCGGTCGCGGGATTTTTGGACTCAAACTTCGAGGCTCCGACTTTGGTCCACTCGCCGTTGATGAAGTGGCCGAAGCTCCGCTTATGAGAGTCGAGCCACTTGTTTACTTCGCCCGGATCTTCGGGTGCTGGACCGTATTCCATCGATTGAAACTTCTCCACAATGCTGCTTGCCATTTTTGCCTCGCTAGTGCGTCCGATTACCGGTCACGCTTGGGAGGGTACCCCCTCCCCTTTTTTTGCAAAGTCTTCAGAACAGGTTGGTTAGCGGTGGACTTCGGGTCGGTTCTCGGTAAAGTATCTCGATTCAGTATGTTACAGGTAAAGTATTGGTTTAAAAGCTAGTTAACAGGTAGGGGGTCACTTTTTTCACATCATTCGATCAATAGCTTTTGGGTGTATAGATTCCGCTTGCGGATCAGAAATTCGATCGTGTGTGCATAGGGCGACGCAGCGTCAACCGAGCTTTCGATGTATTCGGCTCGCCTGTAAAAAACCTCAGAGTCCTCAATGGTCTTATAAACTGCGCCATTTGTCGGCTGAAGATTCAGATAAAAACGAAGCCCATGGATGAGAAAATCTCCCATCAACAGGTTTTGCGCTACTGTCTTTGCGGTGTAGCGAAACCTGTCCTCTAGCTGGACAGTCTCATTGCGTTTGAACGCGACGTACATTCCTTGACCTACTGGTAAAGCCTCAATTCCGAACGCAGCCCGCACGAGCCACAGTGGCACAACTCCGGCTTGCATCTCTCCAGGACCTATTATCAGCTTTCCTCCGAACGCGATCCCCAGCATGACTTTTAGGAACCAGCGTTCGAGCAGCCGAGCATCGATTCTGTAATGAGTCTGAAGCCAGTTGAGTTTCGGAAAGTCGGCTTGATCCAGTCGCCTCTTTGTGAACGCTCGGATTGCGTTGAATAGCTCTCCTCCTGCGCGATCCACTTCTTCGCCGAGTTGCGAGTTGTGAGTTCTGCAGAGAATCTTGGCGGTCAACGAGTTGACGTGAATTTCTTTCGGGCCATCCTTACAGAAATCGAATCCGCTTACGAAAATGGCTTGTTCAGGATAGAGACATTGGGAGATGGCATGTTCTCGACTAATCCCTCCACCACAGTTTCCTAGAGCTTTGGCCCAGCACTCGCGTGACATTACGCGATCGGGTGGCGGTAGGTTGCGCTGTAGCGGCCGGTGACGTGGTGCTCGAGCTGGCGTTCCATGTCGGCGAGCATGGAGCTGGCGCCGTAGCGGAAGAGGGTGGGTTCGAGCCAGGGGCGGCCGAGTTCGTCCTTCATGAGCGCCATCCACTCCATCGCCTGCTTGGCGGTCTTGATGCCGCCGGCGGGCTTGTAGCCTACGGCCATGCCGGTGCGCTCCGCGTACTCGCGAATCGCCCGGATCATGACGAGCGAGACGGGAAGCGTGGCGTTGACGGCTTCTTTGCCGGTGGAGGTCTTGATGAAGTCAGCGCCTGCCATCATGGCGACCCAACTGGCGCGGGCGACGTTGCGCAGGGTGAGCAGGTCGCCGGTGCCGAGGATGGCCTTCATGTGCGCGGGGCCGCAGGCGTCTTTGAAGGCGGCGACCTCGTCGTAGAGAGCGTTCCACTCGCCGTTGAAGACGTGCGCGCGAGTGATGACGATGTCGATCTCGCTGGCTCCGGCGTCGACGGAGCGGCGGATCTCCTGGACGCGGGTCTCTAACGGAGACAGCCCGGCGGGGAAGCCGGTGGAGACGGCGGCGACGGGGATGCCGGAGCCTTCGAGGGCCTTGACGGCGGTTTCGACAAAGGCGTGGTAGACGCAGACGGCGCCGACGTGGAGGTTGAGCGACTCGATGCCGAGGGCGTGAACGAGATGGTCCTGCAGGGGGCGGCGGGCTTTGGCGCAGAGACGCTTGACGCGCTCGGCGGAGTCGTCGCCGGAGAGGGTGGTGAGGTCCATGCAGGCGATGGCGCGGAGCAGCCAGGCGGCCTGCCAGTCCTTCTTGACGGAGCGGCGGGTGCCGATGGTGGCGGCGCGGCGCTCGACGGCGGAGGTGTTGACGCGGACCTCTTCGACCCAGCTGGTGTCGAGAGGGATGCGGTGGTTGGGCAGGAGATCGCGCCCGTGGAGGGCGACGGGAATCTCCACGGTGGGAGCGAGAAGGGGAGCGTGCGCGGAGCCGTTCCGTTCCGGCGCGATAGTTGCGTTCTCAGTCTTCTTGGTTACTGCTTCATCGGTTTTCACGGCCATAGCCCCATCTCCGCGGCAAAACAACCCAGCCCGCCGCGTGGGGCAGGCTGGAATCGCTTCCGAAAGACCAAGTGTATACCCTTCGAGGCGGTTGGCCATGACCTGGCGCGCCCAGCCGCGGCTGGCTGGATCGGCGATGCGAGGCACCGGCTCACTGTTGCGGCAGGGTGAGGATGGTCACCACGCCCTGCGGGGTTTTGGTGAAGGCGTGCAGGATGTTTCCGTTCGGGTCCACGTGGCGAAAGGTCAACAGGCTGGATTGAATTTCGAGATGGCTGAAGCCGTGGCTCTCGTCAAAGAACGGACCGCGGCTGTCTTCCGCTGCCACCTCGGCGTAGAGCGGGGCGCCGCCGCCGCCGGAGCCGACGAAAGAGGTGGGATGGCCGGTGAACTCGAGATGCTGGAGGTCGTGGTCGTGACCTGCCAGGTAGAGATGCACGCCGTACTGCCGGAAGAGCGGATCCCAGTTGGTGATGAGGGTCTCGTTATCGCCGTGCTGGCCGTTGGAATAGACGGGGTGGTGTCCCATGGCGATGAGAAAGGGTGTGGTGAGGGGCTGCTGCAGCTGCGTTGCGAGCCATGCGGCCTCGGTGGCGACATTGGCGGCCGTCGGCGTAAAGAAGCTCGAGTCGGGCGGAGGCGGCTGGGCGGGCTCATTGGGCGCGTTGCTGTCCAGGGCGAGGAACGTGACGAGGGGATTGGTCGCGGGGAACTGGAAGGTGTAGTAGGTAGAAGGCATGGTCCAGCGTGTGTTTCCCTGCGCGGCGTAGGCCAGCTCGGCGGCGACCTTTGAGGTCGGATAGTTCTGATAGTCGTGGTTGCCGGGAACGGCGTAGGCGGGGCAATTGAATGCAGATTGAGGAAACATCTGCTCAAAGCCGGACTGCCAGCGAGCGGAGGTGACTCCGCCGGTCATGTCGCCGTAGAAGTTGTCGCCGAGCATGAGCAGCGCGCTGGCGGTGATCCCCTGCTGGGTCTGGTAGGTCTGCATGGCGGTGGCGACGGCCGACTCATTGCTGTCGCCCGTGCCCCAATCGCCGACCATGAACAGATGCACGGTCTCTTTGGGGGCCGGTGTGGTGGGAGATGCGGGCGCCTGGCTTCCGCCCGTCGCACTGGTGATGCCCTGGGCGCACCCGGCCAGCGAGGCGGCGGCGCTGAACGCAAACGCGCGCTGCAAAAAGACTCGCCTGGTCAGCTCTCGTGGGGAGCTCATATCGTTTGTCCCTTTCCTGGCCCGACCGCTGCAGTGACCTTGCCTTGTAGCCGGCAGTCCGTTCACCCTCAGCGATGCATATGCTCTGAGTGCTTAGAAAAGGGAGTAACAGCTGAATGTTGTATTTGCTCACGAATAATCTTCACTTGCAACAAAGAAGCATGCCGGATTCTCATCTCTTTCGTAACATCCGTTAGTTTCTCGCATGGCGAACAGATTGCAGGGGCTAGCGCAGGCTGGCGGGAGGAACGTCGACAGCCGACATTCGATCGAAGGCGTCCTGCGGAAGAACGAATGCGGCTGCGGCGATGTTCTCTTCAAGATGGGCGACGGACGAGGTGCCGGGGATGGGCACGATGACGCGGGAGCGTTTGAGCAGCCACGCAAGCGCGGTCTGGAGCGGCGTAGCGTTGAGCGCGGCGGCTTCCTGCTTGAGGGCGTCGTGCGCCTCGCGCGCCTGGCCGAGCGGAGCCCAGGGGAAGAAGGCGATGTCGTGTTGCTCGCAGAAGTCGACGATGAAATCGGATTCGCGGTCGGCGAAGCTGTAGCGGTTTTGCACGGAGACGATGGGGACGATCTTCTGCGCGCGCTGGATGTGCTCGCGCGTGACGTTGGAGAGAGCGACGTGGCGAATCTTGCCCTGTTCGCGGAGGCGGGCCAGTGTTTCGACGGAAGCTTCGAAGGAGACGGCCGGGTCGGGGACGTGCAGCTGGTAAATGTCGATGCGGTCGAGCTTGAGCCGGTGGAGGCTGCCTTCGACGGCTTCGGTGAGATGGCGCGGGCTGGCATTGTGCGTCCACTTGCCGGGGCCGACGCGCTCCCATCCGCCTTTGGTTGCGATGACGAGACCGTGTGGGTAGGGAAAGAGCGCTTCGGCGATGAGCTCTTCGCTGACGTTGGGACCGTAGGAGTCGGCGGTGTCAATGAGGTTGACGTCGAGTGCGGCGGCGCGGCGCAGCGTGGCGAGTGCGGCGGCCTTGTCTTTGGGCGGGCCCCAGATGCCGTCGCCGGTGATTCGCATGGCGCCGTAACCGAGGCGGTTGACGGTCAGCGCCTGATCGCCGCTCGATGGGCCGATGGTGAAGGTGCCTGCGGCGGCTGCGCTCAGTGTCGTGGGGGTCATGCGATTTTAGCTCCTGTTGTGTCGATGGTCTCACGGGAAGAATCGGAGAAAGTACGTCGGCGATCTATGCTACAGTCGGCGAGACTTGGCTCGTTCATCGGGACTGACAACATATGCGTTCTATATCGATTCTTCTGTTGATTGGCTGCTGCCCGGCGATGCAGGCGCAGACCTCATTTGCTCCGGTGGCTGTTGACAGCCAGACCGCAGAGCAGCATCTGCAGGCCGATCCAAATCTGGGCATCGCGCCGATTGCGAAGTTGGCGCATGTGGTGGGCGATGTTGCGATTCAGGTGAAGGTAAATCGGGCAGGGCGTGTTGTGGGAGCTGTGGCGCTGAGCGGACCGCCGATGCTGGTCGGGACGGCGATGGATTCGGTGCGTCAGTGGACGTATTCGCCGTTCACCGAGAATGGCCAGCCGGTATACGCAACGACGGTAGTGAAGGTCTCCTATACGGAGCAGACACCGCTGGAAAAGGGGGAGAGCCGGCAGTTGCAGGACTACTATCATGCGCAGGCGGAGTGCATGATGTCGGAACGCCAGCATGAAAAGGCGGCCGCAATCGCAAAGACCTGCGCGAAGTTTTCGAAGGCCGCGGACGCTTTGCCTGCGGAACAGTTTGAGTGGGAGCGGCGCAAGGCTTATACCGAGGCCTCGAACGGCTATCTTCACAACAACCAGCCGGACCTCGCGCTGGCCGAAGCAGAAAAAGCGGTGGTTCTGGTGAAGTCAGGAGAGGACGACAGCCAAAGTATCGCGCTTGCCTATGGAGCGCGGGCGCTCGCAGAGGTGCAGCTGCATAACCTGAGCGCTGCGCAGGTGGACCTGGCAACGGCGGAGCAGGCCGAGCGCGGCGCGATATTAACGATCCAAAGCGAGACGATGAAGAAGGCATATACCAGCGTTCTCAAGTCGCTCCTCGAAACCCAGGCCCAAGTGCTGAGCTCGGAAAACAAAGCGGCGGAAGCGAAGGTTAAATCGGACGAAGCGGCGAAGCTTTGAGGGATGACTGAAGGGCTAAGCTTTGAAGCAATGGAGCCACGGTGGCAAAGCCGCATTCTGGTCACGCGTTCGGAGCATCAGGCTTCGGAGCTTGCGGAGCGATTGCGCGAGTTCGGTCTGGAGCCGCTGCTGATACCGGTGATCGGGATTGCTGACCCGATCTCATTCAAGATGCTGGATGACGCGATTGCATCGATGGAGAGCTTTGACTGGATTGTCTTCACCAGCGCAAATGCTGTGGAGGCGGCGCAGCGACGAGGATTTTCGCAGAGCGCAGGAAGGAAGGTTGCAGCGATCGGTCGAGCGACAGCGCACGCGCTCGAAACAATTGGGATTGCCGCCGATGTTGTTCCTCAGGAGGCTGTGGCGGAGGCGCTGGCGAAAGAGTTGGTTGCGCACGCACGTCAGGGCGATGGGAAGGCAACGCGGTTTTTGCTGGTGCGGGCGGAAGAGGCGCGCGATCTTCTGCCGGAGACGCTGCGCGCTGCCGGAGGCGACGTCACGATTGCGCCGGCCTACCGGAATGTGATTCCAAGCGGATCAGTGGAAGCGATTCGTCAGGCGTTCTCAAGGCCGGAGACTGCGCCGGACGCGATTACGTTCACGAGCTCGTCCAGTGCGCGCAACCTGCTCGCACTGTGTGACGCGGCGGGCGTGAAGCTGCCGGAAAGAGCTCTGCGGGTTTCTATCGGACCGATTACATCTGGGACGATGCGTGAGCTGGGATATCCGCCGGATGCCCAGGCGCCGGAGGCTTCGATCCTGTCGCTCGCCGAAACAGTGGCTCGTGCGCTGAAGGACCGCGACAGGCCGTGAGCTGGCGTCAGCGGGCGATGATCCGAGCAAGCGGAACAAGAATCAGCGGCGTTGTCAGGACAAGATCGGCGAGCGCGCGCAGATGGACCGGCTGCAGCCGGCGTCGCGGGATGTGCAGCAACAGCAGCAACGTGGTGCTGGTGAAGACGCAGGCTGTGAGCACAAGCGTGCCGTGGCGAACGCTCACGGCACCTACGAGAAATTGTGCGGCGACGAGCCAGCCAAGCGACAGAAGCGCGACGGAAGATGTAAGGGCGATGAGATGGCGCGTTGCCCAACGCGTGCTCCAGTGGGCGTGCGGGCGATCGCCGGGATGCTCCCACGCGTAGAGAAAGAGGCAGTTGAGCGAGCAGGTGGCGGCGAAAAGGAGCGCAACGGGCAGGAGATCGAGCCGAAGTTGCGGAAGCCGCGCGATGGTGGGGATGAAGACCGCGGCGGGAAAGAAGATGCCGACGGCAAGTTCTTTGGGCAGGCGATGCGTGCCATCGCCGGGCAGCGGCCGCGCGTGAATCAGAAGAAACCAGGCGCACAGCAATGCAGCGAGAAGGCCGAAGAGATGGATCGCGGGCGTAGAGGCGGACCGCAGGAGCGCGGCGAGACCAAAGGCGCTGAGCGTGATTCCGATGAGGAACGCGCGGCGATGGCGCTGGTGGAAGCGATGCCGTTCCTCGAGCTCCGGTGGTGGGTGGCCGCCGGGCAGCGGACGCGCATCGAGCAGGCGGTCGGAGGCGTAGAGCATCCAGACGGCAACAAACATGGCTGCTGGAGCGGTCCACGGCAGCCTGAGTCCGGCGGCGGACGCGACCGCCCATGTCCAGACGGCGGCGACGGAAGGAGCATCGAGCGATAACAGGTGCCAAAGAGCGAGCGGAGTGTGCGGGACCTTCGCGGGCGACGGCTGACGGGAGACAAGACTGAGGGAAGGTTGAACGCCTGCATCCGAGGAGAATGAGATGGCCCGCGGCGATTGCTTTTGCTCGCCATGAGGTTGGTTATGAGGGCTCATCCGCATCCTCTGCGCTGTCCCTCGCACCCGGGGAAAGCGGAAGAAGGAACTTGGGCACCTCGCTTACGGTACCGTCGTTGGTCCGTTCCCGCTCCTCGTTTTCGGGCAGTCCGGCAGAGATGTGAGGCGTGCCATCGGATCCGCCCGGCCGGGTGGCGTGCGCTCCTGTCGCCCAGAAGCCCGGATCGATATCGGCGAAGATGTTGTCGCGCTCCTCGATGGCGGCGAGACGCGACTCCTGCTCGGGTGAGAGCGAGCCTCCATCGCGGAGCACATTCCACACGGCGAGAAGATCTTCGAATTGATCGCGGTGCGTGTTGAAGCGAAGCTCGGCGTAGTCTCGCGCGGCGCCGGTGGTGATGAGGAACTGCCAGTCCGAGGACTCAAGCAGCAGAAGCTCGCGGCAGAGCTGTTTGACGATGCGTTCGCCGAGGCCACCGTCGCGCCAAGCCGAAGAGCTGCAAATCTCGCGGCAGGTGAGTTCGGCGGCGTAGAGATAGGCGTAGGTCCAGGAGGTCTCGTTGTTCATCCAGACCTGATTGTTGCCTTCTGCGCCCCAGGAGCCTTCATGCAGCGCGAGGAAGCCGCCGCGTGGATAGCTGTCGAGATACGCAGAGCCGGTGGTGAGCGCGATGCCGGTGTCGTAGTCGTGCAGGATGCGCGCAACCGTTTCCAGCCATTGCACGCCTTCAAACCACCAATGCCCGAAGAGCTCCGCGTCAAACGGCGAGCAGAGCACGGGAGGAACGGTCTCGTTGAAGCCCGCCGAGAGCACCTTGTAGACGAGATCCACGAAGTGGGAGGCGTGCTCGCGGATTCGCGCGGCGGCGGCGAGCGGAAGATAGGGCTGCTTGTCGCCCATGTCGACGCCCGGACCGGTGACCCGCCAGTAGCGGTGGCCGCCGGGCCAGCGCTTCTTGTGGAAGTCAAGATAGTTTTCGTCGCCGGGATAGCCGGTGTCGCCGGACCACACCTGTAGACCGGTGCGCGGATCGCGCGGAAAGATGGTGACGGCCGCACTCTTTGAGTAAGCGCCTTCGACGTAGAACGGATGGTAGAGGCGGCGATCATCGGGCGGATGGAAGTCATGGGACGATCGCTTTTCAGAGCGCTGCAGGAATTCGTAGGGCGAGTGGATGCGGGCGGACTCCTGCACGAGATGCGTATCGACAAAGAAGAACTCCAGTGACGACTCGCTGAGCGCCTGCTCAACGCCGATGCGGGGGAAGCTGGCAGGCTCGGTCATGCCGTCGGGCGTGACCGGATAGGACCAGAGTCCTGCCGGCCGGTAGCCGCACTCCGGCGCCCAGATGCCGCGCGGGCGGCGGCCGATATGCTTTTCGTGAGTGGCGATGGCGACGCGAATCTGTGCGCGCAGGCTTTCGTCTGTGCCGAGCAGCGGCATATAACCGTGCGTCGCGGCGCAGGTAATGATCTCGATTGTCCCCCGCTCCTCCAAGCTGCGGAAGCCGGCGACGATGTCACCGTTGAGCGCCTGGAACTGCGCGAGATCGTCCGCGAAAAAACTCTGCCAGAAGCGCGCGGTCTCGGCGTAGATGTTCTCGCCGATGGACAGAAAGAAGGCCTCATCCTCGCGCGCGGCGAGGATCTTGCGCTCGAGATACTTGGGGAACTCCGCGCGGAAGACTGGGTGCGCGAGCTGCTCGAGCAGAACCGGCGAGAGATTCAGATTGCAGTGCAGTGCGATGTTGTCGTTATGCAGGCGCTCAAAGACGCGCAGCAGCGGAAGGTACGTCTCGGCGGAGGCTTCGTGCAGCCATTCGATGCCATGCGGCCAGCTCCCGTGGTTCACCACGTAGGGTAGGTGGGCGTGCAGAGTCAGCGTGAGAAACCCGCGTGGTTTGGAGGGCGGCTGCGTCACAGAATCCGTCTCAACTACTGTCTTTAGGGGCACCAGGGAAGAACAGGCGCGCAGATCGCGGAGCGGAATGGCTCCGGGAGGCCAGTGTACTACCGCGGGTGAACGTCCGGCCACCGCGCACGGGGTCTTGCACTCTGCGCGGATGTCGAAGATTCTGTTTGCGTAGAAAAGAGGCTGTGGCTGCACGGCGGGAGGCGCTTATGCTACCCTCCTTGGACACCGGCAAGCCTGCGGAGAACGCAACCGAAGGTTACCCGGAGAGCATCTACCCGCATGGACGGGTTCCTTTTTACGAGGCCCTGAACCACAGATTGAGGCACCACAGGTTTGCGGCCCGAAGTGACAACTCTTCGAAGAGTGTTTTCGAAGGGAGCCCAAAACGAAGGATCACCGTTGAGGAGAAGCTGATATGGCGGACAATAGCAGCGCAGGTGGGTTTGGTTGGTTTCTGGCAGGACTCGGTATCGGCGCCCTGGTCGGTGTGTTGTATGCGCCGAAGTCGGGTAAAGAGACGCGGGACGATCTTGTGGCCGGCGCACTGGAAGCGCGCGACAAGGCCAACAAGTTGTACGCGCAGGGTAAGGAACAGGCGAATCAATACGTTCAGCAAAGCCGCGATGCGGTGACCCAGTATGTCGACAAAGGCAAGGAGTATTACGACAAGGGACGCACGCAGTGGTCGCAGTACGTCGACAAGGGCAAGGACCTGATCCAGACGCAGACGGATGCTGTCTCCGCAGCGGTGGACGCCGGCAAACAGGCTTACGCGCAGAAGACGTCGGAGACGCCGCAGGCGTAAGAGGCTCTTCGACAACGCAAGGGCCGGTTCGTGCGACCGGCCTTTTTGTTTGGCGCCCGCCGCTCTCCGCAGCTGTTGCGGCGGCTGAAGACAAGCATCACAATGGACGTATCGAAAAGGTGAGTCAAGAGGGGATGGAAGAGGTGACGGATGCAATCCATTAGCTGCCTGGCGCTGGCGCTGTTGCAGGATGATGCAGGAGCACTGCAACACGATCTCCATCTCATCATGATTTTCATGATGGTCATCATGATTGCCGTGGTGCTCGGCTTCCTGGGAATCGCGGTGGGAGGCCTGATGGGTCTGAAGCTCTTCCGCAAGCTGGAGGAGATGGCCGAGGGGGCGGACGCGAAGGTGTCGCCTGTGCTGGTGAAGACGCATGCTCTGATTGAGGAACTGGGGCCGAAGGTCACGACCATCACCAAGAATGTGGAGCAGATCAGCTACACGGTGCGCGGCAAGGTGGATGAGTTTGCGGCGACGGCGGATGAGATCAACCGCACCGTGAAGGACGCGAACAAGCGCACCCAGGCGCAGGTTGTGCGCGTGGACGGCATTGTGAATGAGGCGATGCAGACGGCGCAGCAAGTGTCACGCACTGTGCAGGAAGGCGTGCGCAAACCTGTACTGCAAATCGCCGGCATCGTGGCGGCGGTGAAGAAGGGAATTGAAACCTGGGTGGAGCGGTCGCCCTTCAAGCGCAATGTGCGGGAGGCTGAAGAAACGTACCCTCCGTATGATGCGCCGCGGCGATACACGACAACAACAACGGAATACACGACGACGACCGAGTCGAAGCGGACGACGCCTTACGGCTAGATCATTTCTCCTGAAGAAATGCTTAGAAGATCCAGCCGCCGCCGGCGACCTCGTCCTCCTGATAGAAGACCGCGGACTGTCCGGGCGTGATGGCGCGCTGTGGTTCATCGAAGATTGCTTCAATGGTGTCTTCGCCAATGACGCGCAGTGTTGCGGGCGTGGGCTCGTGCCGGTGGCGGATCTTGATGCTCACGCGGACGGGCTCGTCGGGCTCGGCAATTGAAACCCAGTTGAGGCGATTGGCGCGAAGGGTGCGTGAGTAGAGATCGGTGTCGGGGCCGACCTCGACGCGATGCGAGTCGGGGTGGATCTTGAGGACATATAGCGGGTCAGGCGAGCTAAGCCCGAGGCCCTTGCGCTGGCCGACGGTGAAAGTGTGAATGCCGTCGTGGTGGCCCAGTACTTCGCCCGTGCCGGCGGCGACGAGCTCGCCGGAGGAGTCAGGAAGATCGCGGCCCTGCTCGTCGAGATAGGCCTTCAGAAACTGCGAATAGCTGCCGCCGGGGATGAAGCAGATCTCCTGCGAGTCAGGCTTGGCGGCCAGCGCGAGGCCGGCGTCGGCGGCCATCTCGCGCACCGCGGGCTTGTGCAGATCGCCGAGCGGAAAGAGTGTGCGCGCGAGCTGCTCCTGTGTGAGGCCGAAGAGAAAGTACGTCTGGTCCTTGCTGTGGTCAGCCGGACGTGACAGCACCCAGCGCTGCCGGGTGGGGTCGAAACGGTTGCGCGCGTAGTGGCCGGTAGCGATCTTCTCCGCGCCGATTTGGCGCGCGGTGGCGAGAAGTTGATCGAACTTGAGATGGTTGTTGCAGAGGGTGCAGGGGATGGGCGTGCGGCCGGCGAGGTACTCGGCGACGAACGGGCGGACGACCTCGTCCTCGAAGCGGTCCTGGGCGTTGACCAGGTAATAGGGGATTCCCAGATGCTCGGCGACCCGGCGCGCGTCATAGACATCGTCAATCGAACAGCAGCGGCCTTGCACTTCCTTGGGCATGCCCTCACGGCCGGCGAGGCGGCGCTGGTTCCAGAGCTGCAGGGTGAGGCCGATGACGGGGTGTCCTTGGGCGTGCAGCATCGCGGCCACGGTCGAGGAGTCGACGCCGCCGGACATGGCAATCGCTATGGTCTCGTTCTGCTGCATCCTGTCCAACTCTCTATGATAGCTGTTCGGCGATAGCTGTCCGGTGTGCCGGGCGCCGAAAAGAGGACGCACCTGTAACTGTGTAGACTCAAAGAGTTGGGAGCGATGGTGGAGCGATCCAGGGACACACACAGTGGAGCGCTGAGCGGACGGTGGGCCCTGCCGTTTCTTGGGGTGGCGTGCGCCGTCGGCGTCGCATCCCTGTATTACAACCAGCCACTCCTGTCGGTCATGGGCGCGAGCCTCGGTGTGGACGCGCGGCACATCGGCTTCGTCGCCGTGGTCACGCAGATCGGCTATGCCGCCGGCCTGTTGTTCTTCGTTCCGCTGGGCGATGTTGCCGAGCGCCGTACGCTCATGCTGCGCATGTACGCCGGTGTTTCCGTCGCGCTTGTGCTCGCGGCCTTCGCGCAGAATCTTACGTGGCTCATCGTCGCCAGCGTCCTGATCGGGCTCATGGCGTCGGTGACACACGTGGCGCTGCCGATCGCGCCCGACCTCGCGCCGCACGAACGAAGAGGCCAGGCGATTGGCACGGTGATGACCGGGCTTCTGCTGGGCATTCTTCTGGCTCGCACCTTTGCCGGCTGGCTCAGCCGCTTGAACGGGTGGCGCACGGTGTTTCTGGTGGCGGCGGTGATGAACGCAGCGTTCCTTCCGTTCATCTATCGCGCGATGCCGAAGATGCGGCCCCGCGAATCGCTGACCTACACGGAAACGATGCGCTCGCTGTGGACGCTGTTTCGCTGCGAGCCTCTGCTGCGTGAGGCCGGCGTGATGGGCGGGCTGGTGTTCGCGTCGTTCAGCTGCTTCTGGACAACGCTTGCGTTCCTGCTGGAAGCGCACTACCGCATGGGTCCCGGAGTCGCGGGAACGTTCGGCGTTGTGGGAGCGGCTGGAGCTCTGACCGCTCCGCTGGCTGGGCGAATGTCGGACAGACGCGGGACGCGCTACGTTGTCACCACCGCCGGTGCTGTGCTGACGTGTTCCTACGCATGGCTGTGGCTTTCCGAGTGGGCGCATACGTCGGTCGCGATGCATATGCTCGGCTTGGTCGTTGGGGTGGTCGTGCTCGACGTGGGCGCTCAGATGATGCAAGTGGCGAACCAGACACGGATCTTCGGACTGGGCGCGCAGGCTCGCAGCCGGCTGAACACTATCTACATGACGATGTACTTCGGCGGGGGAGCGCTTGGTTCGGCCCTGGCGACGCTGGCATGGGCGCGCTGGCAGTGGGATGGGGTCTGCGGACTGGCGTTGTTGTTTATTGCGGCGGCGGGCGTCCGGCACGTGACGGGATACAGCAAGCGGCATCCGCAACCCGCGGTGCACATGCCACCCAGCGAGGGCGAACCCGCGTTGTGATGGCAGGCGAGGCAGGGATCGAACCTGCAACCCCGGACTTAGAAGGTCCGTGCTCTATCCAATTGAGCTACTCGCCCGTATCCGCGAAACCGAAGGGCCGCCGGAGAGGAAGCCGTTGAGGGAAACCGCACGATCCAGAGAAATGTGCAATTTCCACATTGATTCGCTACATGCAAATGAATGTTCCACGCGGAACATCGCTGTTCCATGAGGCAAACGGCTACACGTCGATTGTAGCGGAGGTGCGATTGACCTCGAACTCCCGGCTGCGCAGAAGCTCGACGACATCTTCCAGCGCACGTCCCCAGCGATTGCTCGCTGTCTCCGCGTCGGAACCGAGCGACGTAACGTACAGCGTGGTCGCGAATCCTTCGAGCGTGGCGCCGAGGTCGACCATTGCCGGGCGCAACACGCACTGCAGCATCGACTCCGGATGGGGAAGCTTGGCCGCGCGACGCACCAAACGATCCAGCCTGTCCTGCTGCTGATGCGCTGAGGCGAAGATGGCGCGTTCCCGCCACAGGATGTCGATGTAGCCGGTAAACGCGAAAGCGGCTTCCTCCTCGTCGAGCATGAGCTCGCGCCGGATCGCTTCGAGCTCCTGGGCGCTGTCGCGCGCTGAGAGCGGCCAGGCATCGCATTTTGCGGTGAGAAACGGAGAACGGTTGGCGTTCAGAGCCCGGATGGCGCGACCGAGATCGGGATAACGCTCGGCTTCCGGAATGTCCGCGATCGCATAGGGCTCTTCGCGGAGATTGATGAAGCGCACGCTGTCCTTCGCGACCGATGGAGCGTCGGAACGCGAGCCGGGCCCAAGCTCAGGCGGAGAGTCAGACCAGGGGACAACCAGCATCGGTGCATCAGCACCACACTCTGCGGTCCATTCTGCGTGCATGTCGCTTCAGGATACAGCTTTCGCAGTAACGCCGGACGGGAGGGCATCGCTCTGGATTCCTTTCAGATGAGCCATGACGAAAGACAGAGCGATCTGCTCGGCCCAATAACCGTCGTCGCCGAGGGAGGATTGGGGCGCCGCGAGAAAGGCACAGTGGCCGCCGTGAGCGGTTTCGAGAAGCGTGATGTTCGGGTTGGCAGCAATGACCGCACGAGTCTCAGCGGTGAAGCGAATGAAGGGATCGTCGCAGGCGTGAATCAGCAGCGTGGGCACTCGAATGCGATCGAGCACACGCGCGGAAGCGGCGCGCTCGTAATAATCGTCGGCGGATCGAAAACCGGAGTAGAGCGCGGTGATCTTATTGTCGAATTCACGCAGCGATCCTATTCCCGTTGCCATTTGCGGGTCGAAGGCGCGCGGAAACAACATGGCCTTGCGGCGGAATCGCTTGAGCAGGGCGCGAAGAAATCGACGTTCATAGAGGCGATTCTGCATCTCGTGCAGTGCGTCGGCGGAGGGACCGAGATCGACGACCGGAGACACGCCGACGACGCTGGACAGCTGCGGCGGAGCGGCGGCGCCTAGCTCGCCGGCGAGCTTGAGGACAAGGTTGCCGCCCATTGAATAACCGATGAGTGAGATGGATTCGAAATGCTCGCGTTCGAGAAAGTGCTGCATGACGCGCTGCACATCGCCGGAAAGGCCGGAGTGGTAGAGCGTGGGCGTGAGCTTTGCGGGGTCATATTTTGCGCCGCCGCAGTTGCGCATGTTCATGCGGATGACGTTGAAGCCGGCCTTCCAAAACTTGTTGGCGTTGCCGACGACGTATTGTGACTGCGATGAGCCTTCGAGCCCGTGCAGAATCACGACTGCAGGGCGCTTTGCGCGGATGGACGCGGGCTGCCAGTGACATTCGCAAAGGACCTGGCTGGCAATCTGTGTGCCGCGCGCCGGCGAGACTTCGACGAGTTCCGCGACGGGTGCGGGAAGGTCGTTCCTGCGCGGGAGAAAGTTGCCGGCGATGGTTTGCAGGTGACCGTTCGAAAGCCAGCGTCGCGGGTGGAATGATCGAAACCTATCGGGGCCGTTGCTGCCATTGTTGCTCATCCGCGCTCGCCTCGTGCCGGAGAAGGTGCGAGTTCGGCGGCTCGTTGCTGAAGGCGGGCGGCGTTGAGCGCTCCGGTGGGTTCGTCCTCATGCTTCATGAAGACGTAAACTTCGCCGTCGTGCGCCATAGCAACGAAACGCTCTGCGAATGCGTCGAGCTCTGCTTCGGTGTAGCCGCCGGAGCGACGGAGACGGTAGCAGCGATGCGATGCGGTCCGCACGTCTGGACTTTGGAGATCGTCGCTTTCGGCGACGCAGAGCGCCGCGTTGTGGGCGCGGAGAACAGAATAGATGTCATCGCTGAACCAGCTCCTGTGGCGGAACTCGAACGCGAGCTGCGCGCGAGCGTGTTGAAACGGCGCAAGATCGAGAAAGCTCGCTAGCAGATCGCGATTGGCCTGAAAGTTTGGAGGAAGCTGAAAGAGCAGTGGGCCGAGATTGCCGGCGCGCGTGGCTGCGATGGAGTTGAGAAAGGCGGTGATAAGCGGCTCGCAGTCGCGCAGGCGCGCGAAGTGCGTGATGCGTTGCGGAGCTTTAAAGCTGAAACGAAAGCCTGCGGGAACGCTGGCCATCCAATTTTCGATTTGCGACGCCGTCGGAAGTGCGCGGAAGGTGTAGTTGACTTCGACGGCTGTCAATTGCGAAGCGTAATAGGAGAGGAAGGAGCGAGCGGGAACGCCGGGCGGATAGAACGCGGGCTTCCATGTGGGATAGGACCATCCCGAGGTGCCGATGAAAAGGTTTGGTGCGGAGGGTGGAGGAGAGATTGTTTCGGGAGGTTGAGCGGCACGCGGCAAGGCTGATCTCACAGGGAGCGCAAGCAGAATTGCGCGAAGGATAAGCGCAGCGGCTGATGAGATAACTCTGTGGAAGTGGAAGATTTTGGGGCGGCTAGTGGGGTTCGAACCCACGACATCCGCTGCCACAGAGCGGCGTTCTGCCACTGAACTATAGCCGCCGTACCATTGTCGATTGTAGCATCCAATTCACGAAGAACGAAGGAGGTTGGGCGAGCGATGGCGACAAAGACCGGATATGGTGAGGTGCTGCCGCCGGGCGTGGTGGACGCGGGCCATCTGAGGCCGCGTTTTCGCGCCGCCGGCGGCGCCTTCCGGAACGAGAACCTGGATCTGCTCTCACGTCTACTGGACACGTGGTTTCGCGTGCCGGGGACGTCGATCCGTTTCGGACTTGATGGCATTGTGGGATTCGTTCCGGGGATCGGCGACTTTTTGGCCGGGCTGGCGAGCTGCATCATTGTGCTCGCGGCGTTCTTTCGCGGCGTTCCGATGATCACCATCGCAAGGATGGTGACAAACCTTGCGATTGAAGTTGGGATTGGCGCGATACCGTTTGCGGGAAACCTCTTCGACATTGCATGGCGCGCAAACCGGCGCAATTATCATCTGCTGGAGCGCAGCCTCGCGGTCGGCCGCCGCGACACGTGGAAGGATTGGATGTTCATGCTGTTGCTGGGGCTCGGGCTGATGGTGATGGCGATGCTTCCGTTCTTTCTGCTGTTGTGGATCGGGGGCGCACTGCTGCATCACGCAGGCGCGCCGGGATGGCGCTGACGCCAACGCGCTATCGCGTTGGTGTAAGGCGGTATGGGAAAATGAATCAGTCGGGGCGTAGCGCAGTCTGGTAGCGCATCTGCTTTGGGAGCAGAGGGTCGGGGGTTCGAATCCCTCCGCCCCGACCAATAAAATCAATAATTTACGCTTTTTGAGCGACCTGCTCATGCAACTGATGTCGCTCCATGCAACTAAAATCGCGCTCTTATTGTTCCCTCATGTGCTCGTCCCCTCCGAAAACGCCCATTCTCAAGGCGATTTGAAGAGCGACCCTTGTCTAATGAGCAGAGGGTCGGCGAATCGCATGCTGCTCAAACGTGAGCGTTCTCCCAACACTGCTTCAGTGCATCCAACAGAGCGGGCATTTCAGATTGAATATCCCGCAAACTAACATTTTTCCCGACATGTCCTGCCAAGTGTCTTTTGAGGCCGTTCTTCTTACCTAGCTCCTCAACTTCGGCAGGAGTCTTCTTGTACGGGGATGGATAGTATTCTTCGAGGCTTTGGGTGGGAAGAACATGTAGCTGCCCGTTAGCTACGAGTGTCTTATACGAATTCTTGAAGCGATCGAAATCGGACATTTTGCCTGGATGAGGATGGTCGCAAAGAATTACCAACCGATCTTTGTAGATCGGATTCAGCGCAAGTGGAGCATAGACCGCATTGATCCCGTCCATCGATTTACGCTGCTTTTCGAAATCGCCTTCTGAGAAAATTATCTGGATCGGCGGCTTATCTGCGTAAAAGCGATCGATGATCGATTGTACAAAGATCTGATCGCTTTTACCCTCGACAATTAGGAAGTTACGAGGTAACAACAAGTCCGCGGGGCTTCCGCCCAACAGATCATAGATAACAGCGGGTTTGACAGTCTCAGTAACCGGATTGATCGACGACTTGCGATCCCACTTTTCTACGGAAAAGACAGTCTGCTCTCGAGACTCATCTGCCACAAGAACAGAAGAGTGAGTGTTGATAAAGACCTGATCTCCCGCGCTGGCAATATCCCTCAACGCAGCCTTGAGATGGCGCTGGGCTGTGGGATGCAAGTGCAGTTCGGCCTCATCGATCAAGAACAAGAATCGTTTGCCACTAGCTTCTCCCTTCCGACGGAAGTCCGCATACGTCTGCAAAATCGCGAGCATCAAAGCTCGTTGCATACCGTCCCCCTTTTCCGCGGCACTCGTGAGGATCCCGTCGTCGATCTCTGTGGTACAGCCTTTCAATAGATCTTCAAAAGCTGGCTCAGTTATCTGAAACTTGACAATTGTGCAGTCGGGGAACTGCTTCGTGATATATGCCGTCACCTGGGAGCCAATCTTGTCCAACTCGATACGGACATCAGATTCAGGAGCCGTGAATAGTTCATCGAATTTCTGACGAAAGTCCTTGTAGGGTTTGCTGTGCTCCAACAGCGCCATGAGTACACCTGAAAGCATCGTCCCTATAGGAGAAGTTTTACTGTACTTCGTCACGTCGCTCAGATGAGTGCTCGAATCGACATATTCGAGTAAAGGCAAAAGGTCGTTGAACGCGGAATCGAAGCCGGTTGGGTTTCTCTCCAGCCACACTTTCGCAATCGGATCGAATATCTTTCGAGTGCGATTGTCAGGCGTGGCACGCTTGGCCCGGATAGAGTCTTCGGTTCCGATTAGCTTTTCTATTGAGGCCCTGTTTTTGTCATTCTTCATGAGAGCTAGAGCCGTCTGAACTCCGACAAATTCGATCTCTACAGACACTTCGGCATCGCCGGTCCGGCCAAATCTAAGCGCACTGATGTCCCCTTGATTTGTATAGAACCAGTTCAAGGCTTCAAATAGGTTTGTCTTCCCATGATTATTCTGGCCGACAAAGACATTGAATTCTGACGGAGAAATTTCAGCATGATGTATAGAGCAAAAGTTGTCGATCACAACTCGATTGATGCGCATTGATCTAGTTAGGCCTCTTGCTTTTGTAGCAACAAGGTATCTGCGGCATGCCTAGTTAGCAAGAACTTTGTAAGGCATGATGGTGCCACATCCAGGTCTTGCCTAGGTTTCAAGGCGCAATTACCGATGTCGACCCATTACGTCTTCATCTGCCGGCTAGCAAATCTTCGGTCAGTCGCAACAATTCGGAAGGTTCCAGGCCGAGAGAGCTTGCGAGCTTGCGAATCGTACCCAAACAGGGTTCTTTGGCCCCACGTTCGATTTCAGAGACGTAGGTGCGGTTTGAGCCACTTCTGAACGCCAGCTCCTCCTGCGAGATTCCAACCTTCGCCCTAAGCTGAGAGACCGCGCGGCCGAACGCCACCGCGGCGGAATCCTGGCCTAGCCCCGTTGTCCTTTTCGTTCCGCGCACCACGGAAGCGATTGTTCGATATGCACGCTATAGACACCACACGCTATAGCGTGCAAAATGCTTTCCAGGAGGCTGCTTGTTCTGTTCTGGATGCGGAAGGAGGCTTGAGGACTTCGCGAGATTCTGTCCGATGTGCGGGACGATGAAGCAGGAAGGGGAGGGGCTGATGAGTTGCAATGAGGTGGCTGCACTCATGAGCGTCCACCCATCCTGGGTGAGGAACCACTCAACGAGAATCGAACCCCTTTTGCCTTCGATCAAACTGGGGTCGACTCGCCACGCGAAGCGAGTCTATCGCCGGTCCGAGATTATGAAGTTCATCGAGGAGCGGGCACGTCTCAGCAGAACACCTGATGAGGGCATTGCTAGAAATCGACTATGAAGCTGGCAGCCCCTCTGCTCCGAAGAAGCATCGTTTGATTCGCCCACTTGGGAACAACAAGGGAACAATAAGGAGAAATGCAGTGCAATCCATGCCGCGCAAACAGCTCAAAACCCCAGTAAAACGTGCTTGTGCGTGATAATTTGGTGTTTTGGGAGCAGAGGGTCGGGGGTTCGAATCCCTCCGCCCCGACCATCAAAAAAGTTCAGATGCTGGTGGATGCACGCGGCGCGGTTGGCTTCGTGGAACCCGCATTGCGGGTGAGGATGAGCTCGTCCGCAGATGTCACCGACGAGCCACGAAGATTGACGACCCGTTGATCGCGTTTGTCTTCTTGTGATTGGCGAGCGTACGTGTGGCGGAAGGTCGATCGGCAGCGATTCATGAACGGGACAAAAAAGAGCGGCGAGGATGAGTCGCCGCTCTAAAGAGAGGAGAAGAGAGGGAGCCCGGTTGAGGATCAGAAGATGATTTTGGCGACGAATTGAGTGTTGAACGGTTCGCCGGCGCCGATGCCAGGGGCACCGTTGTAGTCGCCGATGGTGTCGTAGAGTGTGGCGCTGCCGCCGACGGAGGCCGAGGGCGGAGCGTAGTTGATGCGGTTGAAGAGGTTGAACATCTCGGCCCGCAATTGCAGCGTGACGCGTTCGACGATCTTCGTGTTTTTGAAGACCGATAGATCGACGTCGCTGTAGCCGGGCGCATAGAGCGAGTTGCGGCGCACGGTTCCGAAGGAGCCGAGTGGGGCGTCGGTGAAGGCGGTGAGATCGATCCAGTTGGCGCCGGGGTGTTGGCCCTGGTAGCCGACGCGGGGGTTGCCGATCTGAACGGCGCGATCGGTGCCTTCGTTGGTGCCGGAGATGTCGCCGCCGGCGTAGACGGTGAAGGGTTGGCCACCGTGGAAGGTGAGCAGCGAGTTGAGCTCCCATCCGTTGGTGAGGGCTCTCAGGTGCGCGGAGCCCGGCAGGGCGTAGCTGAGGAAGCTGGCCAAGGTGTTGCGGGTGTCGAAGTCAGAGTTGCCGTAGTCGCCCATGAAGTTGAGGCTGTTCTGCGGAAGAGCGCCACGGTAAGCGGTGACCTCGTCGAGCGCGTGCGACCAAGTGTAGACGGTGGAACTGGAGAAATGATGCCAGCCGGAGAAACGCAGCGTTGCCTGCAGCGCGTTGTAGTTGGAGGTGCCGATGCTTTCGACTTGGTTGATATTGCCGTACTGCGGATAGAGAGAGAAGTAAGGACGTGTGACCTGGCGCTGAACATCTGTCTCGTAAGTGCCAGGGAGAGCCTGGTTGATGTCGAGCAGTGAGAGCAGGTGACGGCCTTCCGAGCCAACGTAACCGAGCTGCGCGACGATGGAAGGGGAGAGCGTGCGTTCAACCTGCAGGTTGTAGTTCTCGTTGTAGGAAGGACGGAAGTTGGGATCGATGGAGAAGACGCCGCAAGGCGAGCTTGAAGAGCAGGGGTAGCTTGTGGTCGAGGGAAAGATGGCGACGTTGGGCTGGATCTGCTGCTGCGCCGCTGCGGTTGCGCCGATGGTATAGACCGGGTCGGGACCGCCTGGATTGCCTTCCACGCCGTTGGGCGCTTGGTTGCCCGGACGGTTGTCGAGGAATGGGTTCAGGTTGGGGGTGTCGGCGTACCACCCGTAGCCAGCGCGGATAACAGTCTTCGAGCCGAGAGCGTAACTCATGCCGAGCCGAGGCGAGATGTTCTTCCAGTACTGCTGGTAGAGGTTGGCGATCTGCGCGCCCTGGAACGCAAGCCCGTTAGTTGCGGTGAGGGCGGGACGGAAGACGGAGATGTCCTGGTAGGGCTCGTGGAGCGGACCTTCGTAGTCATAGCGGACGCCGTAGTTGACGTTGAGTTTGGGCGTGATCTGCCACTGGTCTCCGGCGTTGAGGAACCAGGTATTGACGAAGACCTGGCGCTCGGGATCGCCGATGGCGATGGAGGCGGCAGAGAATCGGCCGGAGAGGAAGTCGGCGAGTGGAGCGATGAAGCCGTCAGGGTAGTAGCAGGTTTGATGTGAGGACGGACCGTTGCGCAGACCTTCGTCTTCGCAATTGTTGTTGATGGTCGAGGCAATGCGCGTTCCGTCGAAGGTAAAGGAGCCCACCGAGTGGCGCTTGTAGAACTCGTCGAGCTGGGCCTGACGGAACTCACCGCCGAAGCGGAACTCATGCTTGCCGAGGACCCAGGAGAGCTGGTCGGTGAGATGGCCGGTGATGTCGTTGCGGCCCTCCGGTGGAGTGAGGCCGACGGGATCGAAGCTGCCACTGGTGACGCTGGTGCCGCCGGCGCCGAGGGTGTTGCCGATCTCTATGTTCGGAGCATTGGAGTAGGGAGCGCCGGTGATGAAGCCGAGCGACTGGACGTCGTAGTCGTTGTCGTAGTCCGAGAAGACCTGATTGAAATAGTTGACGCCGGCGAGGAGCTGGTTAGAGATGGACGTCGTGATCATGCGGTTGTAGACGATGGCGATGTTCTGCACGTGGATCGGCGCGACCTCATAGTAAGAGAGAAGTTGGGAGCCGACGGGAGCGACCTGATTGCCCTGGCCGACGAACCAGTGAACACTGAGTGCGTCCTTGGGCGTGATGTGGTAGTCGACTTTGCCGAGACCATTCCAGCTGTAGCCAAATTCGGGATCGTTGGAGTGGAAGTTGTTCACGACGCCGACAGTGTCCTGCGCGAGAACGCTGGATCCCCAGAGACTGTTGAGGAGATTTTGCATGACGGGAAGGACGGGAACGTTGTTGGCATCGAGCAGAGCGATCGCTTTGTTCTGCCAGCCGACGGAGGGCTCCGTCGCGGTGCCGGATTCTCCGATGACGAAGCGCTGATGCTCAAACGTGAGGAAGCCGAAGAGTTTGTCCTTGATGAATGGAGCACCGAGGGAGAAGCCGGCGTTGTAGTTGCGGACCTTTTGCTTGGTGGGTGAGAAGGGGCTGCCGGCGCCGAAGAGCTCATTGCGATTGAAGTAGTAGACGGTGCCGTGCAACTGGTTGGTGCCGGACTTGAGTGTGAGATTGATGGTGCCGCCGGGGTTGCGTCCGCCTTCGGGGCCGGATTGCGTTTGCGCGGAGAATTCGTCGACGGCGTCAATGGGAAGGATGATACCGGCGATGCCGGAGACGCCACCCTGATTGACGGCGGGGATGTTGTGCCAGAGGTCGTTGTTGTCGACGCCGTCGATCTGCCAGTTCATCTGATTGGCTCGCGTGCCATTGAGCGAGCCGTAGCCGCCGCCGGAGTAGCCGGCGTATCCGGGAGTAAGCGCAATCATCTGGGTGAAGTCGCGGCCGTTGAGCGGGATGTCCGTAACGGTCTTGGCGTCGAGCACCGTCGTCTGGGTGACTGTGGTGGTGTCGAGCGCGACCGAGTTGGCGTTGACCTCGACGGTTTCGGCGGCGCTGGAGACGGCAAGCTTGATGGGCAGGGTGTAGATGGCGCCGGCGGAGACCATGACGTGGTCGACCCTGGTTTTCGCGAAGCCGGCGGCAGAGACAGAGACGGAGTAGTCACCGAGAGGGAGATCCTGGAAGAGGAACTCACCGGAGGATGAGCTGACACCGTTGGTTTTGACGCCGGTGGCGACGTCGGTGGCAACGACTGAAGCGCCGGAGACGGCAGCTCCGGTGGCGTCGGCAACGGAGCCATTGATTCCGCCGCGGAAGGTTTGAGCCTGGGTTGGGAGCATGAAGGCGAGGAGTAGAGGGATGACGAGGAGAAGACGAGTGATTTGAAGTCGAGTGCGCTGCGACTGCATAAAGGCCTCCGAGACAAAACGGGTGCGCGGCCGCTGCGTGGAGCAGCCGGGGCGACGTTTGAGTGTGGGGTCTAATGCGTATGCCGAGGCCTGCCGGTAGTGCGGGACTCTCGGTGAATCAACTACGTTGGGTTGAGTTGAGGGACCTAAATTTCCGGTTTTTGATGAATTGACCAGAAATTACATGCAAACGCGTATGGGCGCAAGCAGGAAGTTTCGGGAAAAACAATTGCAGAGGATGATTGGCGAAAAGAAAAACTCGTCGGGTTTCCTAACATGAACGTGCGTGATGAAGCCTGCTGCTGAATCGCAAGGAGTTATCGCTGATTGAATAGTGGTGGTCGATTGGCACCGATAGAAACTCTCTATCAGTCGCCTTCTACTTTTTAAGACAGTGATTGCCGCACCGTCGGGTAGAGTGGACCTATTCCATAAGCAACGCAACCAACCACTGCCAACACTCAATTCACGCAGATGGCGCCAATGGCGCTGTGTGCTCACAAAGGTGTCGCCTTACTGCGAAAACCGAAAGGGATGGTGTCTTCGAAAATGGGCGTTTCACGGCGCGAGTTTTTGTTGCGTGTAGGACAAGCCGGCGGATACAGTGCTGCATTTCTGGCGATGCAGGGTCTCGGATTTATGCCGGCGAAGGCCGAGCGGATTGAATCGCTCGGCGTCGCTCCGGAAACGGGCAAGGGAACTACCGTGGTCATCCTCGGCGGCGGCATCGCGGGCCTGGTTGCGACGTACGAGCTGCGCGAGCTCGGCTACGATGTCACGCTTCTCGAAGCCCGTCCGCGCCCCGGCGGCCGCAACTGGACAGTGCGCGGCGGCGATACCGTCGAGTTCCTGAACGGTATTACGCAGCAGTGCACGTGGGACAAGGGCAACTACCAGAATGTCGGGCCGGCCCGACTGCCGTCGATTCACGCCCACATGCTTGGATACTGTCGCAAGTTCGGCGTGCCGATGGAGGTGGAGATCAACACCACGCGCTCCAGCCTGCTGGAGAATGACGATGCCAATGGCGGCAAGCCTATTGTGCAGCGCGAGGCGATTAACGACACGCGCGGCCATGTTTCGGAGATGCTTAGCAAATGCATCGCGCAGGGAAATCTGGATACCGAGCTGTCCGCCGATGACAAGCAGCGCATGTTGGACTTTCTGCGGATCTATGGCCCATTGGACGACGCGGGCAAATACATCGGCTCGGATCGCGCCGGCTATGCAGTGCCTCCGGGCGCGGGGAATGACGCGGGCGTGCTCTCAAAGCCGATTGACATGCACACATTGCTGAATGCGGACTTCTGGTCGGGACTGCTGTACGAGGAGACATACGACTGGCAGGCGACCATGATGCAGCCTGTCGGCGGCATGGATCGGATTCCCTATGCGTTCTCGAAGGAGCTGGGCGCGGCGATCAAGTTCGAGTCGCCCGTCACCGAGATTCGCAAGACCGCCAAGGGCGTGCGAATCGGTTACAGCGACAAGGGAACGCCGATGTCGATCGAGGCTGACTTCTGCGTCTGCGCCGTGCCCCTGCAGATGCTGAAGAAGATCCCGAACGATTTCTCCGCGCCGTACCAGAAGGTGGTTGATGAGTGTACTTATGCGCATGCCTACAAGGTCGCGTGGGAGTCGCGGCGCTTTTGGGAGCAGGACTACAACATCTATGGCGGGCTGGAGTTCGTCAGCCAAGGCCTAAGCCCAATATGGTTTCCTTCCGGGAATCTCTTCGCGCAGCGCGGTGTCTTCGTCTCCGGATACGGCGACGCTGGCCAAGCCGGCATCGATGGCAAGCCGCTCCAATACACACTCGATCTCAGCAAGGCCACTGTCGAAAAGCTTCATCCAGGCCACGTTCAGGAGATGGAGAAGCCGATCTGGGTCAACTGGGGCGAGATCAAGTGGAACGAAGGCTCATGGATCTCGAGCTACGGTCCCGGCCAAAGCCGCTTCGGCGGCGCACGGACCACGCGGCAGGGAACGATGTCGGTCAGACCGGGGGGCATGGTGAAGTCTCCGCCGGGATACGAGACGCTGCTTCAGCCCGACGGCCCCATCTACTTCGCGGGCGATCATGTCACCCACATCGTGGGTTGGCAGGAGGGGGCGGCTGTTTCAAGTGTGCGCGTTGTGAAGATGATCAGCGAGAGAGTTAAGCAGGCGCGCCTTGCGCACACCGTTGCCGGCCCAGTTCCCGCTTAATCAGCTCGCAGTTTCCACTCGATGCCGGCGCACCCGGCTATTCCACAAGTTAGGAGCACCGATGAACTCTCTTCCGAAGTTTGCACTCGCCGCCGCACTCGTCACTGTCGCGACTGCAGCTCATCCGCAGGTCAACGTCAAGCATCTGCAGACCGAGAAGTCTCCCATAGCCTCCGGCGTTTGGGCCGGTGACACCCTTTACCTGTCCGGCCAACTCGCCAGCCCGATCGATCCGACGGCTGCAAAGCCCGAGTACGGTGACACCGAGCGGCAGGCGTTCAGCGTCTTAACCAAGATTCAGAAGCTGCTGCAGGAGCAGGGCCTCGGTATGAAGGACGTCGTCAAGATGACAGTCTTCCTCGCCGGCGACCCCAACAAAGGCGGCAAGCTCGACTTTCCGGGACTGCAGGCCAGCTACACCAAGTTCTTCGGCACCAAGGAGCAGCCGAACAAGCCTGCGCGCTCGGCCGTGCAAGTCGCCGCGCTCGCCGCGCCGTGGGCGCTGTTGGAGGTGGAAGTAATCGCCGTCAAAGGCAAGTAAGCCTTCAAATGCAATGGCCCTCCATCGCCGGAGGGCCATGCACTGTTTGCAACGGCTCGTTACGCCATCTGTAGCCCGTCGATTGACTTCGGCACGGCGACGCTGGCAGCGGTCTTGCCCTTGGCGTCCATGACCTGTTTGAAGGCGACCATGAACGCATCCATGTCCTGGGGAGAGCCGACGGTGACGCGGACGTGGTCGGGCCACACCGGCCACACGCGGCCGATGAACACATTCTTCGCGGCCATGGCGTCGATGACCTGCTTGCCGGGTACGCCGACATCGATCATGAAGCAGTTCGACTGTGATCCCGGGACGTACTTGTAGCCGTTCTTGTCCAGAAACGCGAGCGTCTTTTCGCGCGAGTCCGCGATCCACTTCTTGCGCGTCGGCACCAGGCTCGCATCGAGCAGGCTGGAATGCGCGGCGGCGGAGCTTGTAACCGGCATCGGATTCTGCAGAAACGGCTGCAGCTTAGCCAGCAGGTCTGGCCGCCCAATCGCGAAGCCGCACCGAATTCCCGCCATGCCGTAGATCTTGGAGAACGTCCGCAGCACAATGAGATCCTTTCCCGCGGCAACCTGATCCAGCACGTTGGGTGCGCCGCTCAGGTGAATGTAGGCCTCATCCACGAGCAGGATCGCGCCCTTGGGCTTGTTCTCGAGCGCCCACAGCATGTCCTCGCGCGGCGTGATGGTGCCCGTCGGGTTGTTCGGATTACACACATAGATCACGCCCGCATTGGGATCCGCCGCCACCAGCGCTTTCATGTCGTGCGCGTACGTCTTCGGTTCCAGTTCCACCTTCTTGACGGGCGCGCCGGAGAAGCCGGCAGCGTACCACGGCGCCTCATAGGTTGGGTTCGCGGTAACCAGCGCCTTGTCTGGCCCAGTGAACGCGCGCACGGTGTAGTGCAGAGGTTCGCTCGATCCGGCATACACCGCGACGTTCTCTTCCTTCAATCCGTTCTGTGCGGCAAACGTCTTGGCCAACTCCGGCGTCATGCCGTCCAAGTCATAACGCCCGCCCGTCGGCGTGATGGAGGTGATAGCCGCGCGTGCAGATTCGCACGGTCCCAGTGGGTTTTCGTTGGCATTGATCAGCACCGCTCCGGGCGGAAACTCCGGCATCTGCATGCGCCGCGAGGTTTTGCTGGAAGACGTGCTTTGCGCCAGCGCAAAGTGCGCCTCGGTCATTACCGGCATGGTGGCCGCGGCCATCGCGCTCAGTTGGAAAAAGCGGCGGCGTGTCAATTCATTCGCAGTCTGCTTCATGATGCATCTCCTGGATCAGCTGTCAAAGATCAGAACATCGAAGTTACGTCACGGTCCCGCATGCACAACAAACTTTTAACTCGCCTCTCGCTGGGCAGGGAACATCATCAGCGGGGGGTCGGCGACCTTTGGACGCCGCGCGGCCGCCGGCATCAGCTTCCGGCCGAACGCCTCGACGGCACAGTCCTGCACCACGCGGCGGAAGATCGTCATCGCACGCGAATCGTTGTTTCTCATCGCAGAAAGCCCCAGCTGCATTGGCGGAAGAGCTTCGCGGAAAGGCCGCGTGACGACGCCGGGGAATGTGCAGCTCTCCATCAGGCGCGGCGCGAGCGCGATGCCTTCACCCGCTGCAGCATAAGCAAATTGCACCGTGCACGAGTATGGCGACTCAACGATCTTCGGGGAAATTCCGAACGGCGCCAGCATACTGTGCAGGAACGGTTGGTGAAAGCGGCAGTCCTTCATGCGCGAAGCAATGACCGGAATCTCCCGCAGCGCCTCGACAGAGATTTCTGTCTTTGTGGCCAGCGGACTGCGCCGCGAAACCACTGCGACAAAGTGATCTTCATACAGCGGATCAAATCGCAAGCCGCTGATCGGAAGGGCGCCGGACATCAGCAACGCATCCACCTTGCCCTCCTGCATATGCGAGATCATCTGTTCCGTGGTTAACTCGAGCACCTCGAGTTCGAAGTCCGGATATCTGGCGGCCAGCGAATGTAGCACCGAGGGCAACAGCATGAACTGTCCCACCGGCCCACAGCTTACGCGCAGCCGCAGCCGTTTGTGCAGACTGCTCAGGCACTCGTGCGCTGCATGCACCTGGTCCATGATGTTTCGCGCATACTCGCGGAACGCCAATCCCGCATCCGTCAGTCGAACCTGCTGACGGTCACGCACGAACAGTTTCGCACCGAATGTTTCTTCCAGGGACTTGATCTGGAACGAGATCGTTGGCTGGCTCATGTACAGCACACGAGCGGTTCTGCCGTAATTCAGCAGATCGGAGAGCGTCAGGAAACACTGCAGCTGTCGGATCCTGAAGTCCAAGTACGAGCCTCCGGTAACGGGTAGACGACTGCGCGGACGTTGAACAACACAACGAGGGAACCGGGTACTCAATTGTTGGGCAGAGAGAAAACTGCGATGAACACTGCAGATTTGCACGTTGCTCACCGCGCTGTAACGCTAGTCTGGGTGTAATTGGCCCGTTTGTCAACAGCTTTTCGCAACCTCCACATTCCACGCGCGTGGGCGCGCTGGGGAGGCAAACTGCAATCACGCAGAACTAGTCGCCCTCGACCGCAATGTTTCCTATTGCTGCTGCTGTTCGATTCGCTGCAGCTCCAGGATCGGTAATCCGGGCGGCGTTGGCTCAAGTGCACGCTCGACGTGGATCGACCAATCTTCGGGAATTGCGGGCTCCTGATCCAGTGCGGGCGCCTGTTCGTGACCCGTGACCTGTACGGCAACGTGTAACTGACCAGCTCCGCCGCCGCGATAGACCCCGCGGGTGGGCGGAACGTCAGCGTAGTCGCGTCCGAGCGCTGTGCGTATGTGCCCTTCGTGTGCGAGAACGTTATTGGTTGGATCGAAACCCACCCAGCCGAGGTGAGGAAGGAAGGCATCGATCCACGCATGCGTGGCCAGAGGAGTGGAGCGGAGACCATCACTCGGTGCGTGATGGAGATATCCGCTCACATAACGGCAGGGGATGCCTAACTGCCGCACCAAGGCGGTCATGGTGTGAGCAAAATCCTGGCACACCCCCTGTTGCTTTTCGATCGCCTCGTCGATTGGAGAGTCCACCCGGGTGCTGCGCGGCACGTACTCGAAGTACGTATTGAGCCGCTCGTTCAGTTGACGCAGAACGGTGAGGGGATCGTCGCGTCGAACGGCATCCAGTTTCCGGCCGAGTTCAATCACCGCGGGGGTGGGCTGCGTAAATGTGCTGGGCAGCAACATCTCGAGATAGTCACCGTTCGCAACAATCTCATCCAATTCCCTCCACGCCGAGCGATCGAGCTTTTCCGGAATGGCGGCGATCTTCTGCATCTCCACGAGAGACTCAGCGATGATGACCAGCGTTTTGTGCTCGCTGGGAATGTCGAAGTGGTGGATGCCGTTCCCCAGGTAATCGCGATACGCGAAGACTCTGCAGCGAGGACTGACGGAGAGTGCGAAGGTGAGGCATCGTTGCGTGGGGTCGGTTCGCGGGTGCATGCGAGTCTCCATGAGCGTCTCGCACACAGGGCTGTCGTATTCGAAGCGGGTCAGATGCCGAATTGTAAAAAAGCTCATTGTCGGGATCCTTGTGCTACATGGTCAGAGCTGTATCCACCGAATAGCTGATGTACAAGCGATAGATCAGTTCCTGAATCGCACGGCATTGATTCAACATGTTGCGCAGGTACTCCGCCGGATCACCGGCAAGAATCTCTCTGATTTCCATAAAGCTGAGAGAGGCTCGCAGCTTTCCGGCCGCTCTCGTGAGGGCTTCGGCTGCCGCGCGGTGGCTGCCCTGCTCGACACCGGTGAGGGCTTCCACGAGTGCATTGACGGAGTACCAGAGCGTGTGTGGAAACTCGCGGTTCAGAAGCAGAAACTCCAGTATTCGCTCCGGCGTCAGGTCCGCGGTATAGACGGTGCAGTAGGCTTCAAATGAAGTACAACAGCGCAGCAGCCCGATCCATTCGAGGTATTGCGAGTGGTGCTCTAGTGAATCGTCCTCAGCGAAAAGCTCGCGATAATGTGTCTCGAGCAACATCGCGATCTGCGAGGCACGCTCCATGTAGCGGCCGATACGAATGAAGTGCCAGCCTTCACCGTGGGGCATCGTCGTGTCGGTTACGCCCTGGAAGAGATGAATGCCTTCGATGATGGCTTGCGTGGCGTCGGAAAGCATTGGGAAGCGTTCCATATCGGAGAGCGCATGAAACAGCCGGTTCAACTTCTGCCATTGTTCACTGCTGATCTCATCGCGGACCTGGCGTGCGTTCTCGCGCGCAGAAGCGATGCAGGTTGCCACTGAGGCACGATCTGCTGTGTCGAAGATGAGCCGGCGCACGGTCGCGTCAATATCGCCGGGATCTATATTCTGCGGATGGCCGAGAGCGCGCATGACGCGCCGCCAGCGCGATTCTGCATCCATGTGTGAACCTTCCAGCATCAGACTGAGATTCACATCCAGGATGCGTACTGTGTTTTCAGCGCGCTCGAGATACCGCCCCACCCAATACAAGCTGTCTGCGACACGAGAGAGCATCGTTATTGCTCCAGAACCCAGGTATCCTTACTGCCGCCACCTTGCGAGGAGTTCACAACCAGGGAGCCCTTTTGGAGAGCAACTCGAGTCAAGCCGCCGGGGACAATGTTTACCTGATCGCTATAAAGAATGTAGGGCCTGAGATCAATGTGCCTCGGCTCGATGCGATCGCCGATGAGACATGGCGCCCGGGAAAACGACAGTACAGGTTGCGCAATGAAGTTGCGCGGATTGGCGAAGATAGCCGAGCGGAACTGGCGCCTCTGTTCTTCCGTACTTTGCGGACCGACGAGCATCCCATAGCCGCCCGACTCACCCACAGGCTTCACCACCATTTTGTCCAGATTGTCTGCCACATGTTGTCGTTGTTTCGGATCGGTGAGCAGAAAGGTTTCGACGCTGGGCAGCAGAGGATCTTCGCCGAGATAGTAGCGGATGATGGCAGGAACATAGGCGTAGAGCGCCTTATCATCGGCGACGCCACTTCCAAACGCGTTCGCAACCGTTACGTTGCCGGCGCGGTACGCATTCAACAGGCCAGCAACGCCGAGGATGGAGTCGGATCGGAAGGCGAGCGGGTCGCTGAAGTCATCGTCGACCCGCCGATAGATGACGTCGACTCTGCGGAGGCCTGTGGTCGTGCGCATGTACACGATGTTGTCGTGCACCAACAGGTCCCGGCCTTCAACGAGTTCTACTCCCATCTGACGTGCGAGGTAGGTGTGTTCGAAAAATGCCGAGTTGTAAATGCCCGGGGTGAGCAAAACAATGTTGGGCTCAGGACGACCCTCCGGAGCCAAGGAACGGAGCGTGCTCAACAGCACCTGCGGATATTGGTCGATCGGCCGCACACGATATTTGTGGAAGAGGGCAGGCAACGTGCGTTTCATCGCCTTGCGGTTCGTCAACATGTAAGAAACTCCGCTGGGCACGCGAAGGTTATCTTCAAGCACGACGAATTGGCCGTTTTCCAACCTCAGCAGGTCCGTGCCCGTGATGGCGATATAGATATTGCGTGGAACCTGAAGCCCGCGCATCTCACGCCGGAAGTGCCGGCACGTGTAGACAATTTCTCGCGGAACCACCCCCTGGTTCAGAATTTTCGCCTCGTGATAAATGTCGCGCAAGAACAGATTGAGCGCGGTGATACGTTGGGCGAGTCCCTTTTCGAGCTTCTCCCACTCATCGCCCGAGATCAGCCGCGGCATCAGGTCGTACGGGAAGATCTTTTCGGTGCCCTCCTCGCGGCCATAGACGGTAAAAGTGATGCCGTCGGTAAGGAAGGCCACGTCGGCTGAGCGTTTGCGGGCCGCCAGCTCACCCTTTGGAAACTCCAGGAATCTTTTCAGCAATTCGGTGTAGATGGGACGCACCTCTCCGTTTTGCGTGAACATCTCGTCGAACACGCCGTCGAGAAGATAGTCAGGCAGCGCATAGCCATCCAGATTCATGGGGGCAGCAGATCTCATTGGCTAGTGCCGACCTCTTCGGTGATTACGGAGAAATTCGTCAACGCAACCTCGCCGAACGTTGTAGTGATCGCGACATCGGTGGCGTCGCGGCCAGTCGCCATCACGATCCTTCCCACTCTGGGTTGGTTATGACGCGCGTCGAATGTGTACCACTTGCCGCCGATGTAAGCCTCGAACCACGCGCTGAAGTCCATGGGATAGGGTGCGACCGGGACGCCGATGTCGCCAAGGTAGCCCGTGACGTATCGTGCAGGGATGTTGAGTGCGCGGCAAAATGTAATCGCGAGATGTTGAAAATCCCGGCATACGCCTACGCGCTCGGTGAAGACCTCAAGAGCTGTCTTGGTCGGCCGCGCTCGCCTGTAATCGAACGCGACATGATCATGCGTCCAGCTACAAATCGCCTGGACTCGCGACCAGCCGGGTGCAACTTGACCGAAAAAATCATTGGCAGCCGGCGAGAGCAGGTCGACTTCGCAGTAGCGGCTGTTCAATAGATAGGGCAGTACACCGGGCGGAAGCTCGTTTACAGACAGCTCCTGGGCGTCGGGAGCGATCGGGTCAAGTTCGCCGCTGTCGGATGCGACGGTCTCACAAGTGAGGGTGACTGCGCCCGCGGGCGCCTGGAAACGAGCTGCAAGGTTGCCGAAGCTGTCCTCGAAGTGTTGTACCGGCACATCGGGGCTGACAGTGACCAGATCAGGCCGATCCAGATCCTTCTGCCGCGATGGATGCACCCGCAGCAGAGCTATAAATGTGGCGCCGTGAGCAACGTCGAAACGGATATCGTAGCCCAGACGGATCTGCATCGGCGTTTCCTCCGCATCCAGCTCATTTGTGGGACAAATAGCTCGGCGTTCGTCCAGAGTGCGACGACGACTTGATCCGACTGTTATTGTGTATTTACTAACAGCACCTTTCCGCAAGCGCAAGCGCCGACGGAATAATCGTTTGGAGTCGAATGACCTATTGCGTTGGAATGAAGACTCAGCAGGGCCTTGTTCTTGCCTCGGATTCGCGCAGCAACGCGGGACACGACCAGGTGAACACCTGCCGCAAGATGTTCACCTTTGTCATCCCAGGTGAGCGTGCTTTCGTCCTGCTCACCAGCGGGAGCCTCTCGTTATCGCAGTCGATCATCACGCTGATAGGACGGGACTTTGCGGCGGGAACGGGGCTTGCGACTGCCGAGAACTTCTATGATGCAGCTCGGTGCGTGGGGGAATATGTCCGCCATGTTTCAGATATCGACCGCGGTCCGCTGGAGAGAGACAGCTATTCGTTCAACGTGCACGTGCTTGTAGCCGGGCAGATCAAGGGAGATGAGCCGCAGCTGTATCTGGTTTACCCGCAGGGGAATCCGCTTCGTGCGACGCGCGAGACGCCGTTCCTGCAGATCGGCGAATACAAGTATGGCAGGCCGATCCTTGAGAGAGGGCTGGTGTACTCTTCGACGACACTTGAGGGCGCGGCGAAATATGCATTGCTTTCCTTCGACGCCACGATGCGATCCAATGTGAGTGTGGGCCCTCCCATCGAGGTGCTTCTTTACAAAAGAGATTCACTCGATTTCGATCGATACAGATCCTTTGCCGCAGACGATCCGGAGCTGCTCTCGATACATAGGCAGTGGGAACGCTCTCTCAGAAGCGCGGTGGAAGCGCTTCCGGAGATAAAGTTCGACACAGGTCTACCGAGCCCACTTCCGTAAATATTTAAGTGCGCTGCAAGTCTTTGCTTGCGCGCTGTGTCGATTCGTTGCCTTCATCGTTCCACGGGGAGACGAGCCTCAACATCGGCGGCGTGCCTGGCGGTACAGTTATTCTCCGAATACTTTGTCGCGATCAATTAGGAGAACGCGGGCGACAGCCTATAGCTTGCTCACAAAACAGCAAGCCACTATGCATGGCACCCTTCTTCAAGGGAGGGTGTCGTCTGGTGTTTATACATAATGAAGTATTCGCGATGTCCTAAGGCTTCGGGTTTGGTCGGGGCGCCCTGAGCTACTTCGGCCACCAGCTTTGCGAGCGAGCGTGCTGCTTCATCCAGCGTGCACCTGCCATCGAGGACTTCACCAGCATTGAAGTCGATATCCTCGCGCATTCGTTCGTAGGTACGTGAGTTTCCCGTGATCTTGATGAGGGGAGCAATGGGCGATCCAATGACGCTCCCTCTACCGGTCACGAAAAGAACGATCTGCGAGCCTGCAGAGATAAGGTCAACGATACCTTCCGTGTCATTGGGATTGGTGTAGCCGAACTGCATGAACGTCTCGTCGGGCACGGAATCCATCAGCCATAGACCGCTATGAGTCGGCTTCTCCGCGACCTTGATCACTCCTTGAATGGGGCGACTTCCACTTTTGGCAATCGCCCCAAAACTCTTCTCCTCAATCGTCGTCAGGCCTCCGGCGAAGTTTCCTGGCGAAACGGAATATTGCCTCACCGCCTTACAATAGCGCTCTGCCTTGTCATAGGTCTGTTCCAACTGACCCTTGATCTGGTCGTTCGCTCCACGATCGCTGAGCACGCTCCTCAAGCCGATCATTTCCACGACTTCCTCGAAAATTGCTGTGCCACCCTGATCGACAAGCCAATCGTAAAATCGGCCCACGGCGGGATTGCCGGCCAGACCCGATGTGCCGTCTGAGCCTCCACATTCACAGCCCACGACAAGGTCAGACCATGACATGCTTACGCGTGGAACGGTTTGAATCTCCGTCCTAAGCTGCGCAAGGATCTCTTTACCAAAGCGGATGCTCGAGGTGGTGCCGTTCTTCTCTTGAATGAAGAATGACGCAGCCGGTCGACCGGACGCCCGGATGGTCTGTGCAATCCGAGCCGGTTGCGTGTACTCGCATCCAAGTCCTACTGCGAGCACAGCGCCGACATTCGGGTGTCTGCCCAGCGCCAACAGCAACCGGATCGCATATTCATTGTCGTAGCAGCCGGGAAAGCCGATGACATGGGTATCGGGCTCGCCCTGCGCGATGTTGTGTGCGACGAACTCAGCACACTGAACCGTATAGATCACGAGCAGAATGTTTCGGATACCCTTACGGCCATCCGCTCTCAGATAGCCCTGCCATTGCAAATCACGCATAGCGGGTCTCCTTCGGCGCCCCAGAGTCAACGTCCAGATGCGATGACTTTTGGTCGTAGCGGCTCGCGCAATTGTGCAGATGAACCCATTCGCCTGCCTGGATCGGCGCGGTGGCAATCCCAATCGGGACTCCATATTTTATTATCGGCTGGCCGCACGCAATGGAGCAGAGTGCCAGCTTATGTCCTGACTTCACCGATTGCCCTGCCTGCAAGGTTCTTGATGAACCTTCACCGCGATGGAGAACCTCTGCCCCTGCGGCTACGTCGTGCAGGAGGGTTCCAACGTTATCCCTCTCGTGGATCTGGAAGAGAATTCGCACGGTGCTCATAGGATGCCGTACCGATCGAAGACGGCAGAGCTCGTGGAGCCCGCCTCGATTTCCTTCCTTACACGTTTCTCCCCCATCACCTTTTCAAGAGCAGCATCAATCACCTGTTTCTCGAGTTTGCGCGGAATGACTACCACGCCGTCGATATCTCCGAAGATAAGATCGCCGGGTGTAATCAGAACGCCTTCGATCTCAATCGTGCAGCGAAAGGCGGAGACGATGGATCGTACGCCGGCATCCTGCGCGAAGCTGCCGCGGCTGAAGACAGGCCAGTTCTGTTCGATGACTCGCGGCGTATCGCGATGAAATCCATTGATCACAGCACCCGCTGCTCCTCTGGTTCGCGCAGTCGCCGTCATGATCTCACCCCAGGCGGCGCAGTTCATTGAGCCGCCTGTTGCGACATAAATTTCTCCGGCCTGCAGGGAATCGAGCGCGTCGGTGAGCAAACCGAACGGCCTTGCCTGCGGGCCGGTCACCTCCGCGATTTGCACTGGCATCGCGCGGCCGATCAAGCGCTGCTGATTCGTGATCGGCTTGATGGATTGGGGCAGGAACTGATGCCAGCAGAGTTCACGGTCGAGAATGTCGCCGATGACCGGCGTAAAAAGTTCGGCAAGAACAGTCTCGAAAAGCTGCGCGTCCGACGCAGTAGTCATACCGAGGCCACTGTACCACTCCAAAGCAGGTGATTACACCGTCGCCGTGGATGCGAGGAATGTCCATCATCCAAATCGATGATTGTCGTTGACACAATCTATTGGACGAATGAAAGTTTGGGGGCTTAGTTTGGTCAGCCATAAAAGGAAAGGTGCGCTCGTCGGATTCAAATTCTTCCGGCAGTCAGGCGCAGATCCTACGAGGTTCTGAGATGAATCGGATGTTTTCATTCTTTCAGGGGCAGGCCGGCAGGCTCATCCACAATTCGAGCATTGTCATTTCAGGCGTATTGGTTGTTCTGGCGTTGTGCAGTGTGAGAGCACATGCCCAGGGCTACGGCACAATCGTTGGAACGGTGACAGACCCGACCGGTGCGGTCGTCCCGAATGTGTCCGTTCTCGCAACTGCGCCTCAGACCGGACAGCAGACGACTGCAGTGACGAACGCGCGGGGTGAGTTTACGTTTCCGACCCTGTTGCCGAGGCAATACACCATTTCTGTAACCGCTTCGGGCTTTAAGGCATACAAACGATCCGGCATTCTTCTCCAGGCAAATCAGGCGCAGACGTTGAACATCACGCTCGCAATCGGCTCGGAGACGCAGACCGTCACGGTTTCGAGCACGCCGCCACAGGTGAATACAACGAATCCAACACTATCGCAGGTGATAGGCGGCGCGAGTGTTGTCGATCTTCCACTGAATGGCCGAAATGCCGCCTCACTGATAACTCTGGTGTCGGGTGTGGCGAGCGCTTCGAATGAAGGCAACGGAGCGGACCAGGGCACCAGCAAGACGTTTCCCGCAGCCGTCATCAGCAGCTCGAACGGGACCCTCCCCAATCAGGAAAACTTCCTTCTTGATGGCGGAAACAACGTGGACGAACAGACGAACGTTAACGACCCGTTTCCGTTTCCTGATGCGTTACAGGAATTTAGTGTCCAGACCACCAACTACGATGCCGAGTTTGGACAGAGTGCCGGAGCTGTTGTGAACATTGTTACGAAATCCGGAACGAACCAGTTTCATGGGGACGCGTTCGAGTTCTTGCGCAACGGATTCTTCGATGCGAGACCGTACTTCGCGACCAGTGCAGACACTCTGCACCGGAATCAATTTGGAGGGGTCATCGGCGGGCCTCTCATTATCCCGCATCTTTCCAAGGGCAAGACCACACAGTTTTTCGTTGGCTGGCAACGTACGATTAGCCATTCTGCGTCGACCGGTCATACGTCGACCGTACCCACCCTTGCCGAAGAAGGACGCGCTTCGGGTGAAAGCTATGCCGATTATGGTAACCTGTGCAACTCCAGCTCCGGCCACTCGTTCAATAGCAGTGGCATTTGCGTGAATTCAACTGGAGCTGCCGTTCCCGCTGAACAGATTCGGAACCCATTCACCAACCAGGTTTACCCCTACAATCGGATTCCTTCCAGCGATTTCGATCAGGCTGCTGTTGCGTTTGAAAAGGTTTTTCCCACATATTCCGGGACAGAAGCACCGGGTAAGATCGGCGGAACTGTCAATTATTACCTGCCGTCCATCCAAACCTTCAATGAATTTGTAGGCCGTATTGATCACCAGTTCGGCGACAGTGACCATCTCTTTGGCCGCTACTACTACAATTTTTTCAATGCGCCGGGTTATTACGATTCATCCAATTTACTCGAGTACTCATCGTTTGCGAATACACGTTATCAGAACGCGCTGCTTTCCGAGACCCATACCTTCTCACCAACGGTCGTCAATAATCTCGTGGCCAATTATCAGCGGGAATACACGTTGCGCGGCGGACCTCCCGGAAGCCCACTGATCACCGCTTTTGGCGTTGGGAATATCTGGCAGCCGTCGACTGGGCCTTTTATCCAGGCGAGCATCTCCGGTTATTTTCAGGCGGTGGCTACTGCCAACGCGGTCTTTGGGCGTAACGATTACAACTTCGACGACGTTCTGCACTGGGTGAAGGGAAGTCATAGCTTTGCCTTTGGCGGCCACTTCGAGCTCAGTAAGTATGACGCGACGAACGTCTACACCTCTTATGGAAGCTTTGCGTTCAATTCGGCAACGAACACCGTGGCCGGTACCACGTATAACTATCCAAATGCGATGGCAAACTTCCAGCTAGGATTTATGACCGGCTTCGGCCAGGGCAACTATGAGGCTGTCAACAATCGAGGTCATTTTCCCGCCATCTTTGCCCAGGATAACTGGAGAGTGACTCATCGCCTCGTTCTGGATTATGGCGTGCGCTGGGAGTTGTTTGCTCCGTGGGCCGACCGCCTGAACAAGCAGACTTATTTCAATCCAGCAAACTATGCGGCAAATATAAAGACATCGCAGTACACCACTTTGCCGGCCGGCATGGTGCTGTCGGGAGATCCGGATTATCCCCAGAATGGAATCAACGACGCCTATACCCACTTCATGCCTCGCGTGGGCTTTGCTTACGATGTATTCGGGAACAGCAAAACATCCGTGCGGGGCGGCTTCGGCGTCTTCTATCAGGATCGCCTGCAAGCGTGGATGAACCTCACGCAAAGCACTTTCGTGCCCAATACTATCTCAGTGTCGCTGACCAATCTGGGCATGTACAGCTCTACGCCAGGCGCGAATCCCGGCGGCCCGTTCAGCAATCCATATTGCACAGGCTGCTCGGTGGGATCGGTGCCAAATCCGTTTCCGTTTACCAAACCATTTCCGTCCACACAAGTCTTTCCGAATGCATTTCAGGTCGCCGAGTTTGATCCCAACAACTTTCATGCGCCGGTAACATATGGTTACAACCTGACCTTCGAGCAACAACTGACGAGCAGCATGTCGATGCGTCTTGCGTACGTTGCCTCCGGGTCACGCCATCAACTGGTGAACCTGGAGCTCAATCCCGCTGTGAATAACGGATCCGGGCTGAGCACGAATCAGCGGCGTGTTTATAACACCGCCCCCACGGTCGGACCCTGTGCGACCGCCGCAGGATGCCAAACCAGCTATTCAGATATCACCGAAGGTTCCACCAGCGGTTCCACGAACTACAACTCGTTGCAAGCGTCCCTACAGAAGAAGATGGCGCATGGCTTGTCTATGCTGGCCAACTTTACATGGTCTCACTCGTTGGGTGACATGCCGCTCTCGAGGCTGTCTAATACCGAGGACGTAAACGTCGATCAATCGTATGTCTATCCGATCTATCCGGCGAATGCGACAGGTATTCCGGCGGCTGCGCGGGTATCAAACATCAAGGCGCTGGATATCGGTAATTCCGATATCGATCATCCGATCATTTTCTCGCTCTCCTATGTTTATGCGCTCCCCAAGCTTCGTGAGGGGAGTCGGGTACTCCGCGCATTTTCAAATGGGTGGATGACCAGTGGGATTGTGTCACACCAGTCCGGTGATGCGCTGACCGCCTACATGGGAACCGATAACTCCCTCACAGGCGTTGCTCAGGATCGCGCACAGGAGGACTTCTCCATGTCGGCTTATAAGAGGGGAGCCGGACTCGGCGATTGCTCGCCCGGTAAGTCCTGCGTCAACTGGCTTAATCCCAGCGCGTTCTCCGTCCCTGTCCAAAATGGTCCCGGAACGGGCTTCGGCAACGTTGTGAAGGGATCGCTTCGCGGTCCTGGACTTACCAACTGGGATGGCGCCGTGATGCGCTCCTTCCCGGTATACCGTGAGACAATCCTGGAGTTCAGAGCGGAATACTTCGATCTGCTCAACCACACGGAACTCTCCAACCCAAGCACCAGCAATCCGAGCAGCACTTCCTTCGGGACCATCACGTCCACGCAAGGTGGCCCGCGTATTGCGCAATTCTCCTTGAAGTACACGTTCTAACCGGCTCGTCCGGCGAATACGGTTTGTGAACGGAATGATCCGTCGGTGCTCGGATGGACGTCATGAACCGCCCCATTCAATGGCCATGGAAAATCCGGATCGGATGACAAGTCAAATTTCCTCTTGTGATATTCGGTAAATTGAGAATCCACGTCCGCATGTTCCCACGGTCTCTTTGCCTCTCGGGTATTGTGCTGCTTTCGGCCTGCGTTTCGCCGGCAATCGCACAATCTGTTCTTCATGCGAGTGATTTTGGAGCGGTCGGCGACGGCAAGACGTTGACAACTGCAGCACTGCAAAGAGCTTTAGATGCGGCGGCAGCGCGGGCTGGAGAAGTCGAGCTGAAACCGGGCATCTATCTGACCGGAGCTCTATTTCTGAAGTCTCACACTCATCTTGTCCTGGACAAAGGAGCAGTCGTTTTGGGGACAACCCGAAAGGACCTCTATCCTCTCGTTCAGACACGTGCTGCCGGGATCGAGATGCAATGGCCCGCCGCACTGCTGAATATCGCGGGCCAGACGGATGTTTCCATCGAGGGACAGGGGACGATCGACGGAGACGGGGATCCATGGTGGAAAGAGTTCTGGGACCTTGTGCCGGCCTATGAGTCCCGCGGGCTGCGGTGGGCTGTAGACTACGATGTTCAGCGGCCGGAGCTCATTCGTATCTACAATTCCAACTCGGTGCGAATCGGCAATGGACTGATGCTGAGGCGTTCGGCCTTCTGGACGGTCCATATCTGTTATTCAACGCATGTAGTCGTATCCGGGGTTACGATTCGTGACAATGATGTGAGAGACGTGCGCGGCCCGAGTACGGACGGGGTTGATATCGATTCCTCGAGTCATGTCCTCGTAGAAAAAATCGATATTGAGAACAACGATGACGGGATCTGCCTCAAGGCTGGGATGAATGCCGATGGTTTGCGTGTGGATCGACCTACCGAAGACGTAACGATTCGTGATTCCATTATTCGGCAAGGTATTTCCGGCATCGCGATTGGGAGTGATACGGCGGGCGGATTCAAAAACATTAAGGTCTATGGGATCACTATTCTCGGCGGAGTCCGGTATGGAATCTATCTGAAGTCGACTCGAACGCGTGGCGGGTGGACGGATAACGTTGTGATGAGCCACATTGTGATGGAGGGTGTACAGACGGCGATCAAGATTGATCTGAACTACTTTCCGGCGTTCAGCACACCAAAAATACCTCGCGGCATCGAGAGAAACTTGCCGTCCAACCGTCATGCCATACCAGATTACTGGCATATTCTGACTGCTCCGGTTGATGCCGCGAAAGGTGTCCCGCATTTTCGGGATGTCACTCTGGAGAACATTCGCGCAAGCGGCGTGGGCACAGCGTTTTCAGTGAATGCCGCCCCCGATGCACCACTGGTGCGGTTCACGCTGAAAGGTATTCACATCGATGCCGAACGTGCCGGTAGCCTCGCCCATACCCGGGAGTGGACGTTTCAGGATGTCACCATTCATACCCAAGACGGAGCTCCGCTGAAACTGGACGACGTGGAGCAATCGCACGGAGCAATCAAGCAACTTTGATGACCTCCTTTCGGGACTTTTGTTTCGCGGTGATTGGTCCAATAACGAGCGTGAGTAACAAGCCGATGCTTTTGGTGCAAAGGATCATCGCTTGTCCAATCGTCAAGCATCATCTGCCATGTCAATGATTACCTGCAGAAATTTGAATAAGTAAATTGACGTTAAGACTGATAAGGTTTTGGCGTGTCATTCACCTAAGCGCAACAGCCGCAGGTGCGAACCCGGAGTTAGGCATGAATATCAGAGCTTTCAGTGAAGGAGAAGCTTTTCGCTGCGCGGGAAATGATTTTCGGATGCTTTTGCCTCGCGACCTTACCGGAGCCTGCGAAGTGGTACTGCAGATCGTCCGGGCCGGAGGAACGACTCCGCCGAACAGCCATGAAACCTTCATGCAGGTTTACCTGATCTGGAGCGGGGAGGCCGAGCTGGTTATCGGGCCGGAGCGCCGACGCATTGCAGCACCAGCCATAGCCTTTGTTCCTCCCAATACCGAGCACTGGGTCACCAATCCATCTTCGGATCGTGAGCTCCAATATCTGTATATCAGTGTGTGGCCGCATGGAATTCCGCGAGAAGAGTCCGACGGCGGATGGCGGAAGGTCTACGCCGGAATTATCGACGATTACGTCAGCCGCGGATTTCCCGTTGACGGCAACGAACGCGATGAGGAGGACGGTAGATGCGAATAACAGAGGTCGCCATCAGCGTGATCGCAAATCCGTTCTCCGAAATGGTGACGGCCGGTGTGAAGGGTGGCAAGGCAGCGCACGACATCGTATTCCTGCAGGTGAAGACGGACGAGGGCATCGAGGGAAATGCTTTCGCATGGGGCGGGCGGAGCGGTCAGGCGACAGCTCATCTTATAGCGAATATCATCCGTCCACTTCTGATCGGTCAGGACCCGTTGAACCGGGAGCTATTGTGGCAATCGGTGCGGCGCATGGACCGCTGGTGGGGATTTCTGCCGATCTATGCGCACGGACCTGTCGATGTCGCGCTGTGGGATATCGGCGCCAAAGCGGCGGGCCTGCCGCTTTATCGGTTTCTCGGCGCATATCGCAATCGCCTTCCGGCATATGCGAGTTCACTAATTCTACCGACCGTAGATGCCTTCGTGCGGCAGGCAAAGGAGTATCGCGGGGCAGGATATCGCGCCTACAAGATCCATCCCTGGGGCGACCCTACGCGGGATATTGAAGCCTATCGGGCGCTCCGCTCTGAGTTAGGAACCGAGATGGTGCTCATGAGCGACCCGGTCGCCGGGTATTCCCAACAGCAGGCGCTGAGGATTGGCCGCGAACTGGAGCGGCTGAACTATTACTGGCTTGAAGAGCCTCTGTCCGACTACGACATTTATGGGTATCGAGAGCTATGCCGCGCGCTGGAGATACCGATTGCCGGTGTCGAATCGACGCCCGGCGGCCTCTTTGGAACTACCCAGTATTTGGTGCAGCGCGCCGTGGATATTGTCCGGAGCGATGTCTCGTGGAAGGGTGGCATTACAGGACTGATGAAGACTGCGGCGCTCTGTGAAGCGTTTGGGGTCAATTGCGAGATACACACGACGACGAATGCTCTGCTGGACTATGCCAACCTTCACGTAAGTTGCGCGATTCAGAACTGCGAATATTTCGAGGTGCTGATTCCACAGGAACCTTTCTCGTTTGGCGTGCGAAACCCAATCCGGGTGGACGCCGAAGGGTATGTCACAGTGCCTGAGACTCCGGGTCTCGGCGCAGAGATCGATCACGATGCATTGGAGAATCACGTCATCTGCCGGGTTTAGACGATGCTGCTCGCTGCCACGCAATTCAGCGCGAGGCGATCAGAAACTAGTCGGATTTCGCCGCATCTTCAGCCATCTCGGCGCGAATCTCAGAAATGGACCGGCCCGACAATCCTTTAGCAAGACGAGCCGCGAAGGTATGGATTGAGCGCGGTAGCACGGGCGCTTTTGGAAGGGCTAGTGCGAGTTCGCGTTTGATTGGAAAATTGCGCACTCGTAGCTCGTGCAGATTGGCTCCCTGGGTTCCAGCTACGCTGCAGGACGGCAGAATGCCCGCTCCAAGACCGGCGCGTACAAGCGCCTTGATGGCCTCGATATTTTCCATCTCCATTGTGATCCGAGGCGTCACTCGCATCGCGGCGAAAGCCCTGTCGAGCGCTCCCTGCATGGCCGATCCCCGGAAATAGGAGATCAGCGACAGTTCGGAGATCTCCCGCGGATCGATCACCTTTTTTCTGGCCAACGGATGATTGTTGTTGATGACCAGGACCATCTCTTCGTGCATCAACGGCAAAATTTCGATCGAATAAGACGGCTGCACAGGAAGCATGACGACCGCGACATCCAGCTTTTGCCGGTGGACGGCATTTGCAAGGTTCTCGCTGGAATCGGTTGTGACAATCAGCTCGACTTGTGGATGCTTGCGCTGATAGGCGGCAAGGATTCTTGGCAACCGATACGTTACGGTGGTCGCACCGGAGCCTAGCCGAATCGTTCCCCGTTCCATGCGGCCCAGCTCTCGCACCGCCATGTCGGCATTCTTGAGTTCCCGAAGGATGCGCTCGGCGTATCCGAGCAGCACCTCACCGGCTTCATTCAGATAGACACGACGCCGAGTGCGCAGGAAAAGCGGGCTCCCGAGTTCCTCTTCAAGACGCTTCATGTGCAGGCTGATGGTCGACTGAGAGAGATGGAGCTCCTCGCTGGCGCGTGTAAAACCGCCGCTTCTGGCCGCCTCCCGGAACACTCTGAGCTGCTGAAGATCCATTGAGAAAATCAATTATAAGAAGCAGATTTATCTATTGTCCAACATAAAGACCATGGTGGTAGGTTTGCTATGCAACGAAAGCCAGCGTGACACAGAACTTTTCATTTCGGCAACAGCCGATCTTTCCTTGTCTACAACGTCAGGTGACTTCGCTTGAACAGGAGTGCCGTGCATAGTTTTGTCCAGCTCCGAGATGCATTTTCATTGGAAGGCAGTCTTGCCGTTATTACTGGTGGAGGCACAGGCCTCGGCGCGGCAATGGCGGCCTGTATGGTGGCCGCCGGCGCCAAGGTTATCATCACGGGGCGGCGGCTGGATGTGCTGCAGGACTCTGCGGCGCGGCTGGGCAAGAATGTTTTTCCCGAGCAGCATGATGTCACGGATGCCGAAGGTGCAACCCGGCTCATGGATCGGATTGTGAACCGGCATGGTCTGCCCACCATCCTGGTGAACAATGCAGGATCCCACGTCAAGAAGACGATCGAAGACCACACTGTTTCGGAGTTCAGGGAGATCATGGGCATCCATGTCGAGGGAGCGTTCTCCATGACGCGTGCGGCAGCGCCACTGATCCGAAAGGGAGGAGGTGGCAGCATTCTTTTTATCGCCTCGATGAGTGCGCTGATCGGAATGCCGAACATCGTTGCTTACTCTGCGGCGAAGGCGGCTTATCTTGGCATGGTGCGTTCTCTCGCAAGTGAACTGGGGCCGGACAATATTCGTGTGAATGCGATCGCACCGGGATGGATTGAAACTCCGATGCTGGTTCAGGCGCTGAACAACGATCCGGAGAGAAGAGAGAAAATTCTTGCACGCACGCCGAAGCGGCGGTTTGGCCAGCCGGAGGACATTGGCTGGGCTGCGGTCTATCTCAGTTCTCCTGCCGGCTCGTTCGTGAACGGATCGGTGATCGTGGTCGATGGTGGTGCGAGCATCGGTTTTTAGCGCCGCGAGGATTCGATGATCAGGAAAAAGTGGATCATTGCGGCGCTGCTGTTCGCGGCTACCTTGCTGAACTACCTCGACCGCCAAGTGCTTGCCTTGGTCAGTCCAGTATTGCGAGTGCACTTTTCATTGAGCGCGGTCCAGTATGCGCGGCTGCTCAACGCATTCCTGCTGGGCTACACCGTGATGCAAGTCCTCACCGGATGGTTTGTCGATCGCCTCGGAGCCAGGAAGGGATTGATGCTCGCCATGATCTGGTGGTCACTCGCGGGCGCCGCCGCAGCTGCTGCCCGCAGTCCTTTCGAGCTTGGCCTTTGTCTCTGTCTGATGGGCGCGGGAGAGGCAGCGAACTGGCCAACTGCAGTCAAGGCGATCCGGGAGTGGTTTCCGCCGACAACGCGTGCGATCGGCGTGGGATTTTTCAATGCCGGTTCGTCGGCAGGAGCAGTGCTGGCTCCGCTGCTTGTGACAGCCCTCACGCTTCACTTCTCATGGAGGATTGCGTTTCTGTTCTGCGGAGCTCTGGGGATGCTCTGGATTTTCCCATGGAGAAACGCATACTCCCACGCCCCTTTCAACGCGGAAGCGCACAACACAAAGTCTTACCGTGGACTGAGCTTCCTTCTCGATGTACGGGCCTGGGGAATCATCCTTGCCCGCTTTTTCGGCGATTCGATCTGGTACTTTTACATCTTCTGGCTTCCGGATTACCTCCATCATGTCCTTTCGCTTTCTCTAGCCTCCATCGGCAGAGTCGCTTGGATTCCGTTCTTAGCGGCCGGTCTTGGAAATTTTGCGGGAGGCGGCGTGTCCGGATCCCTCGTGCGCCGGAGATGCGGAGTGGTCGCGTCGCGCCTCATCGTCATGGGAGGTAGCGCTTTGATTATGGCGACAGGCGCTGAGATTCGTTGGATTCACACAGAAGCCTCGGCGATCGCCGCGATCAGTCTGGTTGTCTTTGCCTACAGCGCCTGGGCGGCAAATGTACTTACCCTGCCGAGCGACATCTTTCCGGTGTCGCAGGTCGCCACGATCACCGGTGCGGCCGGAACGACCGCCGGCGTTGGCGGCATGTTGACCATGTGGCTGACCGGCCGCATCGTGGATCACTTTTCCTATGGTCCGGTCTTTGTGATGTTGGGGTGCCTGCCGGTGCTTGCGTTCGCGTGCAGTCTGCTGTCCGGACGCGATCGAGGCGAGGGAGGGGACCTTCATCAGGTGGCGGAGGTTCGAGGCATGGCTTCGGGTGGCGCCTCGCAAAGATTCCGTGCGTGACCAGACTGCGGAATTGGCATCCCGGTGCACGGCGTGGTGTTCTTGAAGATCACCCAAATAGGTCCTTGAGAGCGTGTGAATTACGCAAATCGTTTATCCAGCGTGTATGCTTCAGGATTGTTTTGAGAGGATCCGATGAAACGAATCTTTGTCGCCATGCTGCTGTGCGGGTTGCAATTGGGATGCTTTGCGGGAGCAGTCGCGCAGAAGACACTGTTCTATATGCAAGAGACCGCTGCCTCTGTGCATTCCTTTGAGCAGCATAAGGACAAGATCGATATTCTCGTGCCAACCTGGTACTCGGTGAATGGGCACGGCCTGGTGACAGGGGAGCCGGATACAAGAATCCTGAGTGAAGCGAAGGATGCGCACGTTGAGGTGATTCCGATCGTTGTGCTCTTCGATAAGCAGCAGCTTCATGAGCTATTCAGCGATGTAAAGGCGCAGGATGAGATGAACCGCGCGTTGGTGCGCGAATGCAAACAGCACGGATATGCGGGCATCCAGTTTGATCTGGAGCACGTGCTGTGGGTGGAGCGGGACGGGCTTTCGGCGCTGATCAAGAGAAGCGCCGCAGCCTTGCACGCAGAGGGATTGCAGGTACAGATTGCAACGGTGCCAAATGCGCCTGGCTATGCGGGCTCGCTGCCCTATGTGAAGTGGATGTTTGAGGAGTGGCGTGGCGGATACGACTTGAAGGCGCTGGCGGAATCTGTGGACCTGATACGCCTGATGACTTATGACCAGCACTCGCGCTACACCGCTCCAGGGCCGGTGGACGGATGGCAGTGGACGGTCGAGAACTTGGACTACGCGCTGAAAGATGTGCCAAGGGAGAAGCTGTCGCTGGGTGTCGCGCTTTACGGCTATCACTGGTTCGCGGGCGATCCTGGGCTTAACAAGCCGGAGCAGCATCCGAATCCCACGGCGGAGTCGATCTCATTTACGAATGCGGAGTTTTTGCGCACGAGTTTCAACGCCAAGCTGCAGTGGGATGATGACGACCATACGCCATGGTTTTATTTCAACCGGGACAATACACGCGAGTGGATCTTTTATACCGACAAGCGCGCTTTCATGGATCGCTATGAGCTTGCGAAGCAACGCGGCCTGCAGGGTGTATGTGCGTGGGTGCTGGGTGAAGAAGACCCGGCAATCTGGGATGCCATTCCAGCAAAGCGGTAGTCACTTGTAAATCAGATAAGGGTCGCGTGCCGTTCTGAATTGATCGAGTGCGGGTTGCCATCTGGCGGCAATGGCGCGAGGATCGTCACCGCGTTCGATTGCTTCCAGGGTGGCAGAGCTGGCGAGAAGATTGGCGGCGCGTTCCAGGCGGAATTGCGTTGGATACAGTTTGTGCAATGCGCTTAGAATCTCGACGCCAAGCTCGGGGCTGTCGAGTGCATTACGATTGGTGACTGTAATGCGAACAGCTTCAATCGTCTGGCCATGATACGGGTGGACGGGATCGTCATCGACGGTGGTCCTGGTTGCCGCGAAGGTGACGCCGGGAATGTCACGAGCGTTGAGCGCATCGGCTACGTCTGCCGCATGGAACCATGCAGGCGATTGCGCGCCGGTAACTTTGTCTTTAGGTGGAAGACCGCCGCCAATGAGTTCAAACGGTGTTGGGGTGCCGCGCCCAACGGTCGCGTTTGTCGCTTCGACCATCGTGAGCCCGGGAAGAAGAATCGTTGCGGTGAGTTCGTGAAGGTTTGGACTCGGATCTATCCAGGGAAGTCCGGTCTGATCGTAGAACTCCGACCGCGCCCAATGCTGCATCGCGACGACCGTGAGCGGGGCGTCGATGTGTTTCGTACCGTTGTAGAAGCGCGCAAGCTCGCCGAGCGTCATCCCATGGCGCAAGGGAATCTGCCCATAGTCGGTGTAATTTTCATGGCCCGGGTCCGAGACGGGACCTTGCTCCGCGATACCGTTGATGGGGTCAGGGCGATCAAGCACAACGATGTTCAGCGTGTGATGGAATTCGGTTTGTTCACGCGCTGCGGCCTCCAGGAAGTAGCCCGTGACGGTCTCGTAAGTGTAGGTGCGGACGCCGGCGTCCTGAAGGTCGATGATGACCGCGTCGAGATCCTTGAGCTGTTCGTGTGAGGGGCGACGATCGCTGTCGTGCACTCCGTAGAGTGACGTCACGTGAAGGCCGGTTGTCGGGTCGATCTCTGGGTCGAAACTCTTTGTGTCCTGCTTACCGAAGATGCCGTGCTCGGGCGAGAAGATCGTCTCCAGCTTCGCGCCCGGAACAATCTTGGGAAGATCGTTTGCAATGACATCGATGGTGCGATCGCCGTGGGCGTCGACGCCGGACTGATTGGTGAGGATGCCGAGATGAAGCGAATTGTTGTGCTGCGCCGCGAGTGTGGCGAGCTCGGCGAAATGATCGGACTCAAGTACGTCGATGCCCGTGAGGGTCTGGCTGGGACTGCTGGCAGAGAGCTCCGTTCCGATGTAAAGCTTCAACGCCCGGGCCACGAATGTTGCAACCTGGCCGCGCAGATTGGAGATTGGCGGATTGCCGCGCGGATGCACCGCGTTGGCGAGAAGCACAACGTAGGTGTCGGAGCCCGGGTCCATCCATAGCGATGTTCCGGTGAACCCAGTGTGGCCGAAGCTGCCTATAGGGAAGATCATGCCGCGCGGCTTAGAGAAAGCGGTATCGATATCCCAGCCAAAGCCACGCAGATCCATGCCGTGAATGGCCGGATAGCGCGGGGCGAGCCCAGGCTCGGCACCCTTTTCGCCGTTCGCGATCGCAGATTGCTCGGCGGTGTTCGCGAGCGTGAGCTGTCCCGCATAGTGGCCAGGCTGCTCCGGCGTGGTCATCAGTTCCAACGTGGATTGCTTAAGCGGAAACTTCGACGGCCGGCCGGACAGACGGTCGAGCAACGCCTGCGCGAAGAGCGACACATCATGCGCGGTGGAGAAGACACCCGCGTGTCCTGCGACTCCACCCATGCGGCGGGTGGTGGGATCATGCACGGTTCCGCGCGTGAGCATGTCAAAGTGCGGATTCGCAGCGGGGTCTGCCTTCGATTCGTCGTCGTGCGTTGTGGGAGCGATGCGGCGCAGAAGAGACGTGTTCCAATCTCCTGCTTTGCAGGGATACTTCTTCGAACGCGAGGCGGGAGCCCACACAATCGCTGCGCCGACGATCCTGTGCGGGCCGCATGCTTTGGCGATGGGAAGATAGCGGGTGTCTGTCATGCCAAGCGGTTTGAAGATGTGATCCTGCGCATAGACATCGAGGGGTTCGCCGGACAGCGTTTCCACGATGTCGCCGAGCAGGATGAAGTTGATGTCGGAGTACACGAAACGCACACCCGGCTCGCGTTGCAATGGCGCGGAAAGCGCCCGGCGAATGCCTTCGGCCTTATCCGGCTTCTCAAGACCCCACGGGTCGCGCAGATCAACATCAGGAGGCTCTCCTGACATATGAGTAAGCAGCATGCGCACGGTGACCTGCGCACGCTCCGGATCATGATCGGGATTGAAATCCGGCAGCAGCTGTTCGACGGGCTCGTCGAAGGTGAGCTTGCCTTGTTCGTAAAGCTGCATGATGGACGTCGATGTGGAAAGATTCTTCGACAGAGACGCCATGTCGAAGATCGTGTTCTCTGTCATTCGCTCCGCGGGCGAGGGACGGCCGTTCAGGCCGGGTTCGCCGGCGAGTTTGCGATCGCCGTAGGCGTGTTCGAAAACCACGCGTCCGCTGTGACCAATCAGAAGAACAGCGCCCGGAAGATGGTGATGAGCAATCGCATCATTAATTAGATCGGCAGATTCGCTGAAATCGGGCTTGGACGCAAGGCGGGGAGCGGGAGCTGTTTCGTGGTGCCTGCGCTGCGCGCGCAGCGGGCATGTCCCTATCGTGATCCCGAGAAGAATCGCTGTAACTGCGAACGCGGCCTTTCGTGCGGAAGTGCTCTTGAGGAAAAGGCTGGCGAATGAGCCGATGAGGAAGGTTGCTGCGGCCCCAATGAGCACATACCACGTCCATGCGATATGCGGGATAGTGATGAAACCGAGATGCACGGGGAACGCTCCTTGCCAGATCCAGAGGTTGATAGCGAAGCCGCAGATCATACCGGCGATAGCGCCGCGCTCGGTGGCGAAACGCGTTAGCGTGCCGAGCAGGAAGACGCCCAGCAAACATCCGTAGGCTACTGAGGCGATGGAAAGGCCGATCTCGACCACGTGACCCTTGCCGCCGGCGTGGACGGAATAGACCGCGATCGCGAAGAGAACCAGAGCCCAGAGCACGGTGGAAGACTTTGCGATGATTGCGCGCTCTCGATCGTCCGCGTCGGGCCGGAACCGCATGTAGAAATCAACCACGGTCGTCGATGATAACGAGTTAAGCGCAGCCGAGAGATTCGACATCGCCGCCGCAAGTATCGCTGCAACCAGCAGGCCAGCAATTCCAACGGGCATCTCTTGCACAATGAAGGTAGGAAAAATATAGTCATTCGTTCGAAAGTGCGCGCCCGTGTGCTGCTGGTAGAAGACGTAAAGGCCCGCGCCTATCAGTAAGAACAGAGCAAACTGCACAAAGATGACGACGCCGGAGCTGAGCAGCGCCACGCGCGATTCGCGCAGATTCCGCGCAGCCAGCAGCCGCTGCACCATGAGCTGGTCCGTGCCGTGCGATGCCATCGTGAGAAACGTGCCGCCAAGCAGGCCGGCCCAGAACGTATAGGTTGTAGTCAGGTTCAGGGCGAAGTTGAACATGTGGAACTTGCCTGCAGCAGAGGCCACGGAGTGGATGACCGGCCATCCGCCATGCACGTGCGAACCAAGCGTGAAGAGCGCGACGAGCGTGCCGCCAATGTAGATTGCCATCTGCACGACATCGGTCCACACCACTGCGGCCATTCCGCCCTCAAATGTGTAAAGCAGCGTCAGCAACGAGATGATGCCGATGGATAGGACATCGCGAGTGCCAATGGCGATGCCGACAACGATAGACACCGCGAAGACGCGAACGCCTTCTGCGGCGGCACGTGTGGCAAGAAACAGGCCTGCGGTAACTTTGTGCAGCGTGGGGCCGAAGCGGCGATCGATAAGCTGATACGCGGTTAGCATCTCTCCAGCGAAATAGCGCGGGAGAAAGATTGCAGCGACGACAACGCGGCCGAGAAGATAGCCGATAACAACCTGCAGGAAGCCGAAGTCGCCGCCGAAAGCAAGACCCGGAATGGAGATGATGGTGAGCGTCGATGTTTCTGCGGACACGACCGACAGGCAGATGGCCCACCAGGGAATCGTGTTGTCGGCGAGAAAGTATGTTTTGAGAGAACGGTCTGAAGCTGTGGTCCCGCGAATCTTGCGAAAGCGAAGGCCGAAGAGAGTAATGCCGACAAGATACGCTGCAACCAGTACGAGATCGAAGACGCTGAGCCGCTGTGTCTGAAGAAAGAATGCAAAAGCGTTCATGAAACAGGGCAAGCGGTCTCTCTCCTCCCTACCGGCGATACGCGACGTAAGAAATCTATGCAGGTTATGATAACGGGCTTGGCGCAGTGTTGGCTGATCGCGCCGGAAGACGGGAGATCGAATGGCTTATTTCGTGGCGCTGGATGGCGGAGGAACCAAGACGGAATGCTGGGTGGCCGATGAGACGCGGGTGCTCGGTCAGGCGTCAGGGCCGACGGTCAAGCTGATGAACGTCGGCGAGCAGGCCGCCACGAATGGGCTGCGCTCCATTGTGCGCGAGGCGCTGGGGGCGGCGGCCATCACGGGTGACTCGATTGCGCATACGTGCTTTGGGCTTGCGGGATCATCCAACACAGAGGTTCAGGCGTGGGCGGAAAAGACGCTCCGCGAGTTGGTGAGCGGCGACCTGACTCTCACCGGTGACGAGCAGATCGCTCTGGATGCGGCTTTCCGCGGCGGCGCAGGTGTGCTGGTCATTGCCGGAACCGGCTCACATGTTACCGGCAGATGCGCGGACGAAACGATGGTCGGCGCCGGCGGCTGGGGACCAGTCCTCGGAGATGAAGGCTCGGGCACCTGGATCGGGCTTGAGGCCATCCGGTCATCGCTGCGCGCACGCGATCGCGGCGTGGAAACATGTCTGCTGCGCGAGATACAGCACAGATGGCAGCTCGAGGACCTTGCGTCGCTGGTGGCAAAGGCGAATCTACGAGAGCGCCCGGACTTCGCGACACTGGCGAACGTTGTGGCACGGTGCGCGGATGAAGGAGATGTGCTGGCGCAGGGCGTTCTCGACCGCGCAGGGGAAGAGCTTGCGACCCAAGTCAGCCTGGTCATTTCGAAGATGCGCGCGGCCGGCTGTGCGCACGAAGATTCGCAGCATGTCGCTTTCAGCGGAAGCGTGCTCAGCAAAATCCCTGGCGTGCTGCGAGCGATGGAGGCTCATTTGCGCGCCGGCTGGCCGGAGATCATCGTGGACAGCATGGCGGTGCAGCCGCTCGAAGGCGCTCTGTGGAGAGCGCGGCGCGGGCGATAACGGCGATCAGTTTACGATCTCGCCGCGAATATACGTTGCAATCAAATGTCCGTGCGCGTCGAAGCGATTGAGATTCGCCATGCTGCCGGACGCAACCCGCGTGAGCTCCGGACGGCCGATCATCGCGGCGGGATTGTGTGACGTCAGTCGCGTTGCGACTGCAAGCGAACAACCGGTAAACCTGCGAACATTGGCCACCGCGCGATCCATGGTCAGCACCGAACCTGCAAGCGTCTCTTTGCCGTGCGATGCGTCGCCGCTGAGGAAGGCGCGTCCGTTTGCGACCGTGACGTCCAGCTCGCCGAGCTTGTACTCACCGTCGGGCATGCCCGCGGCCGACATCGCATCCGTGACCAGAATCGCCCGCTCCGCACCCTTCGCCCTAAGCCACAGCCGAACTACCTCAGGAGCTACGTGGACTCCATCACAGATCAGCTCCGCATAGAGCCGCGCGTCATCGAGAACGACGCCGAGCACGCCAGGCTCGCGGTGATCCAGCGCGCGCATGGCGTTGAAGGTGTGGGTAGCGCTTGTTGCGCCGGCTTCCAATCCTGCGATCGCCTCGTCCTCAGTAGCATTGGTATGTCCCATGGAACAGCGCACGCCCTGCTGAGTCGCGTGAGCAATCAAATCGGGAGCGCCGCGTAATTCGGGCGCTATCGTAAGAAGGCGGATGTGTCCCCGCGCGGCCTGCTGAAACTGATCGAACAATGCAATGCTCGGTTCCTGCAGCTGATCTTCCGGATGAACTCCGCGTTTGGCGTGAGAGAGAAATGGCCCTTCGAGATGAATTCCGATGGGCCGAGCCTGCAGGGGTTGCGGTTCGGCTTCGATCGCGTTCGCCAGCGCATCCAGGGCGCGGAGTGTCGGCTCGATGGGCGCCGTCACGGTTGTGGGAAGAAATTGCGCGACTCCGCGTGAAGCGAGGAAGCGCTGCATCTCCGCCAATTGTGCTGGAGTCGCCGACATGACGTCGTGACCAAGTGCACCGTGTATGTGCTGGTCAAAAAAAGCGGCGCTAAGCGTGTCTTCCTCGTTCATCAGCGCTGCCGGATCGGAGCTGATATCCGTGATCGTTCCATCATCGTCAACGATCAGAACCGGGAACTCCACGGAGCCAATGTCGGTCAGCAGTCGGCGAGCTGTGATGAGTGTTGGCATAGGGCTATCTGGAATGCGGCGGCGTGGCCGGCGCAGGGGGACCGGTGGAAGGTGCGTTGGGCGGAGGAGCGACCGCCGGTGAGGACGGAGTTGCGGTTGCCGGCGGAGTTGCAGCTGGCGGCGGTGCCGGAATCTCGAGATCGGCCGCCGCCGGCAATGTGTGGCTCTCTGCCCATTGCCGCTGCGCGCTACGGACCTTATCCATGCGGGTGAGCCAAATGCCGATCGTATAGTCGTAGTGTTCCAGCACAGGCCGCAGCGCATAAGGGCGATTCGTCCGCAGCCAGAGCTGCGAGTACAGACCCCGAAGGAGCGAATACCCGTCCTTGATGTCCTGGATGCGTCCGTTCACACCGTTGATATCCGAGAGCTCGCGACTCACCTGGCCGCGTGTATGGCGATCGGTCGAGCCCGCATCTTCCTGCGCACGAGCGTACGCCTCCGTCATCTCATCGGCGAGCTGAAACTTTTCGCCGATAAAATCAAAACGCCGCGCCCCAAGCTCTAAGGCATCGATCGCGTTGACTTCCCGCAGTGACGTCGGGTCCGCCGGCAGCTCGTTAGTGGGCGAGTAAACGACCGCCTTTGCGGGCGCAGGATACGCTGCGCGCGCCTGTGCGATAAGGTCCAGGGCACGCTCGGCATGCAGGCGAAGCTCATGGGTGTAGGGCCGGATCCTGTCCGCGTCGTTCTGACCGTCTTTCGACCACGGATCGATCCAGAACAATCCATCGGACCCATCGCCGACGTGCGCGTCGTACTTCAGGACGTCGTGCGCGGCCATCAGCTCTTCCTGCGCCTGGTTTAGTTTGCCGGTCAGATCGCCGTGGAAGACGGGACCATAGTCGTTCTGAAACTGTGGGATAGAGCTTTCACCCTGTTGCCATGCGGCGGCGCAGCCAAACAGAATCCCATACCAGTTGTTCGATGCGAGCGCTTCTCCGTCGTCATACCAGATGGTGTTCAGCTGCCCGGTAGCACCCATCGACTGCCCATCGCGCGTGAACTCCTGAATGTTCTCGAGCCCCATGTTGTAGTTGGGATAAACGCGCGACCAGTTATTGATTCCAGGCGATACCCAGAACTCGAATCCGGCGGACTTGAAGTAATTCAGATACCTTGTGAAACCGGTGTCCGAGGGTGCGTAATGCCAGCTGATGGCGATCGTGTTCTTCTTGAAATCCTCCGGCATTCCCTTGAGCAGGTCGGGTGAGCGTTCTGCGATATCGCCCCAGAAGAGAAGCTTGCGATTCAACGGCTTCAGAGTGTTGTCGATCTGCTGCATGAAATCGAGGTAAACCGGGCCGAGACCCTGCTGATCGACCGCAGCCTTGGTCTGGCCGAGGCCGAGGTCGAAGGTCTCGTCCGCACCGATGTGCAGAAACGGCGACGGGTAAAGTGCGGCAAGCTCGGTGAACATCTGCTTGATCACCTGCAACGATCCGGGCTGACCCGGAGCGAGCACGGAGCCATGCGGAGTCTCGGCCAGCGGTTGGTATTCCTCATAAACCAGCATGTGGCGTAGATGTCCGAACGCCTCCTGATCCGGAACGATCATCACGTGATACTTCGCAGCGTAAGCCACCAGCTCGCGCGCCTCGTCCGGCGTGATGCTTCCGCCCGGAGGAGCGGGCAATGGATTGGAAGCATACTGTTGCGTGTTTTCGAAATAGGGCGAGTACAGGTTGTCCTTGTAGGCGGCGAGTTCACGGATCAGCTTTTCTTGAAACTCAACGGTGTCAACGGGCCCACGTGAAAGATCGTCGCTGAGTCCGCGATACTGCATCGCCGGCCAGTCATGAATATCGGCAGCGTGCAGAACGAAGCTGCCATTCGGTTGCCGCTCGATCATCTGTTTCACAGTTTGCGCGGCGTAGAACACCCCGGACGCTGTGGCTCCGGTGAGCGTGAGGGTGTTGTTCGCATACACGATGGTGTAACCCTCTGGCTTCATCGCGTCAGTAAACGAAGGGTCAGGATGCTGCCCAAGCCGCTCGAGAACGATCCTCAGATTATCTCCGGCAGGCAAGCCGCGTGCAGCCAGTGTGTCGCGCAGATCGCCGGCCGCGAACTCATCTTCAGCTCCGCAGGCCGGACACTCGATGGTCACGCTTGCGACCGGCTGATCGGTCTTGAAGGCAACCTCGCGCGGCATCGGGATCAGATGCAGCGGAGAGGAAGCCGTTTGAGCAGAAGCGGACGCGCAGAGGCCGACGAGCACAACAAGAGCAACAGAACGCATGCGTTTACGGTACACAACGAATCGCTTGCCGCAAAGCAGCCAAGGTCATCTTCGCGGATACGGAGCACCCGCGCAGCCGGTCACATCAGTGCCCGGGGCTCAATGCGACGGAACCACGATCATCGTGATCGACTGCGCCGGGAAGGTCAGATTGGCGATGGTGCCGGTCGTGCTTCCCGAACCCGGCAGTGTAATCGTCGCATTCGGCTGCGCGACGATCGCGTTCAGGTTCGCATTGCTGTACTGGAAGACCTCGGCGTTCGTCGCCGTACTGGTGAAGTTGCTGATCGAGAGCGTGTCGGTCAACGAACCGTAGGTCTTGTTGATCAGCACAATCGTCACCGCACCATCGGATGTGCGTGACGCGGCGTATACGGCAAGCTTGCTCTGATCCGACGTCGTCGAAGTCAATTCCTGATCGCCGAACGTGGACTTGTTGCCGTCGTAGTTGCGGTAGATCTCAAAGGCCATGTTGCCCGGAACGTTGCTGCTGTAACCCGAGGTCGGCCAGAACACGCCCATATCGAGCCCATATTTGCCGAAGATGCCGAGCACGTCCGCCTGTGTCACCGCGCCGTTGATGGACTCAGTTCCGCCGAAGTTGTACTCGTCGATGGAGGTCTTCGTTCCCGGATAGTCGGCTGCAACCCATCCCTTCAACATGGGAATAAGCTCCGGCGCCTGCAGTGCCACCGTGCAGCTCTGGCTGCTCGGGTTCGCGCTGTAGTTTGGCTGCGGGAAGTTCGGATCGGTGTACGTCGGGTCCCACAACGCGCGCGTCGAGTTCATGCGGGCTTCCTGCTCGCCTGTATCACCCGCGGTGGTGAGGCCCACGGAGGCACCGTTGTACGTTGCGGCGACGTACCCATGAATCGTCACATAGTCGAGCAGACGCACGCCGTAATTGGCCGACGCTTCCGACATCTGTTGCAGGTAGTACTCGATCATCGCAATACCACCGTGCGCCTCTCGATCACTTGGGTTGCTCCACGGTTGATAGCAGGGTCCTGTTGCCCAACCGTTCTCGATATCCTTCTTCGAGTAGAAGTAGTTCCACCAATAATCGATCACCGGCCCGCTCGTGAGAGCGTTCGGATCGGCCGTCTTGATGGCCAGCGCCGTACCAATCCCGCCGTTGGTAACTTCGTCGTAGGTAGAAGGATTGGGGTGCACGTCGCGGTGCACCGCATCCCACCACGCCGGCTCGTTGTCCAGATCCCAGATGGTGGCATCTTTCCCTGCAGCGTTCGCGCAACTCGCACCGTTGGTGAGAAGGCAGTTCACCCACCCACCGCTCCACGTCGCATCGGCCCAGGCGGCGTTCACATCGCTGGAGCTGGCTGGCGCGGTCGGCGGCGGCTCCTGCAGGCTGGTGGTCTGCCATGTCGTCGAGCTTCCCGAGAGACTGCAGCCCGCGGAGTTTGTGCAGCCGTTGGTGCCATTGGCATAGATACCGTTGCCGCAGTTGGCTGCGTTGTAGCTCTGCTGATTCGGATAGGTCGACTGCGGGAAGCTGCAGGCGGTCGTACTATTGTTCGTTACATAGCCCTGCACGGGCGCAGTGCCGATGGACTTGATGCCGAGCGCCGTCGTTTCTGCGATGAAGTCGTTGAAGTTGGCCGCCCCTGCAACCGTGCTTCCGCTGCCCGAAAGCATGCCGTAAGCGCCTCCGGAGTTCTGGAAGTAGTAATCGCTCGCAGAGTTCGTATTGCCATTCTGGTAGTTGTAACGCGAGGTATCGTCGCCACCCCATCGCGCAACCGTGATGTTCGCATTCTGGGCTGTGGTCGCGTCGAGCAGGTAGGCGTTCATGCCATAGATCAACGGGCTGATCGGGCATGCGCTGCCGCTGCTGCAACTCGAGTTTGCGGGATCGCCATCGTTCGGGTTGGCGTCGACCGCCAGCGCAGGTCCCGCCGTGGTCGCGGGCGCGACGAGCGTTATCGTGGTCGAACCCTTCACGGACGTATTCACCGTGCTGGTCGCGGTGATGGTGACTGTCGTTGCAGCCGGATACGGCGTCTGGTACAACCCTGCGGAGCTTACGGTGCCTGCACTGCCCGTGCCGGAGGCGACGGCGACCGTCCAGGTGACCGTGCTGCTGCTCAGCCCGGTCGCCGTGGCCGTGAACTGCTGCGAGCTTCCAATCGTGACATTTGGATTCGCCGGCGAGACCGAGATCATCGGAGCTGCCGTCGCGTAGTTCGCCGTTACAGTCGTACTTGCGGTTACATTCAGAGTGCAGGTGAGGGCTGGCGTTCCCGAGGTGGAGCTGCACCCAGTCCATCCGTTGAACGTGTTGCCGGTCGAGGTGGTCGCCGGCGCTGTCAGGGTTACGGTCGTGCCCGGCGCGTAGTCGAGCGAAAGCGGACTCGATCCGCTGCCATTTCCATTCGCATCCTTCGGACTGACGGTAATGGCGACGCCGCTCGCCGGGTTGGTTGTGGCGACCGTCACGGCGTAGACCACGCTCACGCTGGCCGTCTTCGTGGAACCCCCGTAGGTGGAGGAGCTGTTCGAGTCAGGGGTATAGGTCGCCGTAAGCGTATCGCTCCCTGCCGCCAGCGATCCTGCCGGAACCGTAATCACGGCCACGCCGCTGGTCAGGGTGGTCGCCGAGGACGTGTAGCTTCCGCTGCTCAGCACGACGCTTCCCGTCGGCGTGGGCGTGCCGCTGACGGTGACCGTCACGGTCAGGGATTGCGCCGTGGTGATGATCGAGCCGGACAGACCGACGTTCATGGTCGGGCTAGGCAGCGCGGTAACGGTCACGTTCGCTGTGCCGGAAGCGCTTGTGTACGCGGAAGAGCTGTTCGAATCGGGTGTGTAGGTAGCCTTGAGAGAGTCGCTGCCCGCGGCCAGCGAACCCGCCGGGATGTTGATCGTCGCGCTGCCGTTGCTCAGCGTCGTCGCCGCCGAGGTGTAGGTGCCGCTCGTCAGTACGACGGATCCAGTTGGGGTTGCACCGCCGGTAGGACCGACGACCGAGACGCCAACCGAGAGCGATTGGCCGGTGGTAATCGAACCCGACGCTGGTGTAACGCCGACCGTAGGCGCCACGGCCACCGGCGTCGAATAGTTCGCCGTGATGGTCACGTTTCCGGAAACCGTTACCGTACAGGTCGAGCCGGACACCGAGCTGCATCCGCTCCACGAGCCAAAATTGTTGCCTCCGGCATTTGCCGGAGCGCTGAAAAACATCGTCGTGCCGGAGCTCTCCGTCACGGTAAACGTCGTCGATCCCTGTAACACGAGGTTCGTTAGGGAGTTCCCATAGCTGATCGCAACCCCACTGGCGGGATTCGTGCTCGAGACGGTGATCGTATAGTTGGTCGGATTCGTTCCGCCGCCACCGCCGCCGCCGGTATTGTTGGCGCTGCCGCCGCCACAGCCGCCGAGCAGCAGGGAAGCGCAACCGGCAGCAAGGAACAAAGAGGGCAGGGAACGGGCTCGGAAGCAGCGCGATATCGTTATCATTGCGGCATCCACTGTACCCCAGCACCCGCAAGAATGGCGACAAAATTCCCTTTCGCTTCCGCAAACCTTGGTAATGCCCGCGCCTGCGCCTGAATCGCTTTAGATGGGGGCTGCCCCGTCGATCACCGTTACGCCCGGAGGCGGAACAAACCGGAATTCCGTCTCTTCCGTCGGCACGTTTTCGCGCATGTCAGAGAAGCTAAACGTAGTTATCGCACCATCCGTTTCCTCAATCCGCAACCGGTGGATGATGCCCTGCGCATCGACGGTCACCCCGATCGCGCGCACGCGCTGCAACACGTCCTGGGCTCCCGGCAAGCGCTCTTCTGCTCGCTGGGGCGGCATTCCGGCCGGCGTCCCCCACAACGTATAGCCGGTCTGGCCGTCCAGGTTCACCAGCGTTACGCTGAGCCCCTGCAGCTCCTTTTCGAGGTCGGTGTGCCCCAGCAGAAACCGCAGCGGCGTGCGCAAGTCATCGAGCTTCTTCTCCGGAAACCTCGTCGCCTCGGCGTCGCCGGGCGTGTAGGAGATCGCGTCCTTGCCATCCAGGAGAAAGAGCTTCCCCGCCGGCGAATCATAGGCCCAGCGCATGCGTCCCGGTTTGAGCAAAGTCAGCGTCCCGGTCTCCGTCCGGTCGATGCCCATGCCCTGATACCGCTCGGTATAGCGCGTCTCCAGCGAACGCAGATGGTTATAGTGCGCGTCGACCCTCTTCGCCAGCGTGGCCGCGGGGATGTTCTGCGCCACTGCCATCCCGGCACTTGCAAGCAGCAGGCAGCTGCACGCAAACACTCTCGCTACTGCAGGATGTCGGTGCAGTTCGTCCCGCCCTTCGGGTCGTAGCGGATCTCGTTCCCTTCGGTGCAGAATCCGCGGTCGCCGGTCTTGCCGACCGCCGTCGGCACGGCCGTGATCTCAAAGCTGTTGTACTGGTCGACGTTGTTGACGGTCGTCTTCGATCCGCAGGTGATCGTAAACGTATATCCGGCTTTCACGCCGCTGGCCAGATCCTCGGGAATCAGCTGCGCGGCCTCCGGGCTCGGCGGCCCCGATCCCGCCTTGCCGCCCAGCTCCGCCAGCGTGCACGCATATCCATGCGTCGGATACGTCGAGTTGTACATCCCCTCCTGCGAATTCAGATCGCGAAGCGATTGGATCGCCGAGGTCTCGTTGCTCTTCTTGATGACCTTCTGCATCTCCGGAATCGCCAGCGTCATAAGGATGAGGATCACCGACATAACGATGAGCAGTTCAACCAGCGTGAAGCCGGCTTCAGCAGTGCGGTGATGGCGATTGGAGCGTACGGTTTGCAAGGCGAGGTCCTCGGGGGTTCAGGAGTGTCAACTCAGCAGTATAGACGTACCGGGTCGCCGCTCGTCATGCGCACGCCGGTACTCAAAAAGTGGCACTCAGCACACCAGATCGGTCCGGTCGACCTTCAGTGAACCGAGGTTCCCCAGCAAAGTCAGAGTCAGGTGCTCCGGCCGGAACAGCTCGTTGGACAGCCGCTGAATGTCCGCAGCGGTCACACGCTCCACCTCGGCTGTAATCTCGTCGGCTGAAAAAAAGCGCCCGTGGTACATCTGCTGCCGCGCCAGCGAGCTCATGCGCGAGGAAGAGCTCTCCAGCCCAAGCACCATGTTTCCTTTGATCTGGTCCTTGGCGCGACGCAGATCGTCCTCCGAAACGGGTTGGGACTTCATGCGGCTCAACTCCGCGAGGGTCAGGTCGAGCACTTCGCGCGTGCTCTTCAGCCCGCAACCCGCATAAACAGCCAGGGAGCCGGTATCCCGGAACGGGCTCAGCTCCGAATAGATCGAGTACGCCAGACCGCGGTCCTCGCGGATCGACTGGAAGAGCCGCGAGCTCATGCCGCCACCGAGGATCGAGTTCAGCAGAAACGCCGCATAGCGATCGTCATGAGCCACAGGCAGCGCGGGGACTGCAAGGCACATTTGTACCTGCTCCAGCGACCGCTTGTTCTTCAGCGTGATGTGCGGCTTCACGTCGGGAGACTGCAGGCGACCCAGCTTCTCGCCATAACTCTCCATCAGGGAATCGAACGCCATGTCAGCCTGGGCCAGGAATTCGTTGTGGTGCAGATTGCCGGCCGCTGCAAAGACCATGTTCCTGGGTGTGAAACGGCGCGCATACTCCTCGAGCACGAGCTGCTGGGTAAAACTCGAAACCGTCTTTACCGTGCCCAGGATCGGCCGCCCCAGGGCGTCGTGCGGCCAGAAGTTGCGGGTGAACAGCTCATGGACGAGGTAATCAGGATTGTCCTCGTCCATCTTGATCTCCTCGAGAATCACGCCCTTCTCGCGCACAATATCGTCCGGCGCAAACGTCGGATGCAGCACAAGATCGGTCAGTAGATCGAGCGCGGCCGGAACGCTCTCGTCCAGTACCTTCATGGAAAAGCAGACGGTCTCCTTGCCGGTGAAGGCGTCCACGTTGCCGCCCAGCGCATCAGTCTCGCGAGCGAACTGCTGAGCCGACCGCGTGGTCGTCCCTTTGAAGACCATGTGCTCCAGAAAGTGCGAGATACCGTTGGTCGCCGGACTTTCATCGCGGGAACCGACGTCCAGCCAAACTCCCATGGAAACGGAACGAAGGTGCGGCATGCGTTCGGTCAGGACCAGCAGTCCGTTCGGTAGTGTCGTGGACCGGATATCGCGGGTATGAGGGCTGCTCGGCGTCGCGTTTTCGGCGACCGGAACTGAGATGGGCATCAAAGCTATTGTTTCACGGCCCGGAGTGCGGCGGCACGGTAGCCATGCTATTGGAGAAATTCGTCTACAGGGCCGTCGCACGCACCTCCGGTTATTGTTCCCGTATAGAGATCCAAAGCCCTTACGGCTGCCGAACTTGGACCATGATAAGAATCTGTGAACGTGGCCCGAAGGACAGATCCATCATTCATCAGGACGACCTCCTGTCCCAGGTTCCCGCTGAGAAAGCTGCCGGGCTGAAGGGTTCCTTTCGTGAAACATGCCGATCCTTGGACCGTTACGGCCCCGGTCAGGGCATAGTCGCCGTGCGAATCAGGCGTCGAGGACTGCATGATCTCTTCAGACAATATGGGCCCCGAAACTACCGTTGTGGTATTCCACGAGCCCGCGAGAGCCGGGATTCGAAACGCCGTGACAACTTCCAGCGCTCCCGGACCTTCATCGACGGTGCCGCCAGTCAGGCTGCCGGTGCATCCGCCGGTGACAGTGAAACCTGCGTTCGTTATCGAGGAGCCATCGGCAGCAAGGACACCGTGAAATGTCAGGATCTGGCCGGCCACCGGAGCCGACTGGATGCTGAGATTGTTTTTCGCATCCACCGTGCCCGTATAGGGAACATCCGTCGTACCCGAGCCGAAGCACGGTTGGTTGATATGCAGCACACCGCTCAACTGACCATTGTCATTTATGAGCGAGCCGCCAAAGGAGTAAGGAGAGATCGCCTGCGTCGTCTGGGACAGACCTGAGACGATCCAGTTGCCGGTGCCCGTCGTCACCTCAGCCGGAGGAGGTGCCACAGTTGTGAGCGTGCCGTTGCAACCTGCGAGCAAGAGACAAACAATCGGAGAAGCCGCCAGCCCAAATCGGGTTTTCATCGGTTTGCCGGTTAGACGAACAACCGGCGGTTATGCAATCGGCAAATCTACATCGAAATAACTTGCACGGTCGGGGTTTTCAACAGCCTCCCGCGGGCGTAGATTGTTGCCCATGAGCGGTGACGATTGCGTGATTGAAGCAAAGTCAGCGCGGCGCCAGGGTCGGCTCTCCGACGCTACGGCGCTGTATGAGGAAGCAGCAGAATCCTTCCAGGCAGAACAACAACCTGCTCGCTGGGCCCACGCTCTGCGGCACGCGGCCGAGTTCGCCGTGAAGGCGGGCGACAGCCGAACGGCGTTGCGTGAAGCGCTCGCCGTTCTGGAGTATTACCGCAGCTCTCCGCCGGCAACGCTGGAGATGGCGAATGCGTTGCGCGTCGCTGCTCTGGCTGAAGCCGCTGCCGGCGAAAGCATCAGCGCCCGCGAGCACTGGTCGGAGGCGCGTGCGCTGTATATGGACGCAGGCGTAGCCGATGGCGTCGCCGAAGCCGATCGACGCGTCGCCGCGCTCAGCGCCGCGTAACGCTCGGTGGCCGCTGGCCGAGTGTCTGCCTTCGCCAGCGAATACACTGGAAGTGTGGGCGCTCTCTTCGGCAAGAACCTGGCAGAGCTGACCGAGCTCGTGGCGAGTTTCGGACAGAAGCCCTATCGCGCTCGCCAGCTCTTCGAGGCGCTCTACAAGCAGCGCGCGACCAGCGTGGAAGACATCACCACGCTCTCCCAGGAGCTGCGCGAGCGCCTGATGACCGAAGGCTGGAGCGTCGGCATGCCGGAGATCGTGCAGACGGCGCGCTCCATCGACGGCACCGAGCGCTACCTAATGCGCATGGCTGATGGCGAGACCGTCGAGACCGTGTGGATGCCGGATGGCGACGGTGGGGAGCGCGGCGATGGCAGCGAGGCCGCCGAGGAAGAAACCGCAGAACAGGTGGATGCCGAAGAGGCGGTGAAGGCCGGCTACTGGGACCGGCGCGGCAACGGCCGGGCCCAAAGCCGAAGTAAGTCGAGCTTCGGCGCGCTTGCCGAGAAGGGATACAGGCGGGCGACGATCTGTATTTCAAGCCAGGTGGGGTGTGCGGTGAACTGCCAGTTCTGCCTGACGGCGAAGCTGGGCATCAGGCGCAACCTTACGGCGGGCGAGATCGCCGGGCAGGTGGCAGCGGTGCTGAACCGGCACGCAATCCAGATCGGCAAGGACAGGATCAACCTGGTGTTCATGGGAATGGGCGAGCCGTTCCTGAACTACGACGAGTTTATGGAGAGTGTGCGTTTGCTGGTCCAGGGAATCGGGATTCCGGAGTCGCGGATGACAGTTTCGACCAGCGGGATTCTGCCCGGGATCGAGCGCTTTGCGACGGAGGATGTGCGGCCGAAGCTGGCGCTCTCGTTGAACGCCTCGAACGATATCGTCCGCGAGCGCGTGATGCCGATTACGCGCAAATGGAAGATTGCGGAGTTGCTGGCAGCATGCCAGCGGATTCCGCTGCGCACGCGCGAATGGGTGACGTTTGAATATGTGCTGCTGGGCGGCGTGAACGATCAGCCAGAACACGCGCGCGAAGTTCTGGAACTGCTGAAGGATATGCGGGCGAAGGTGAATTTAATTGTGTGGAACCCGGGGCCGGGGATCGATTATGTGCAACCGAAGCCGGAAGATGTCGCGCGGTTCCAGAAGATACTGATCGAGGGTGGGATGCCGGCGTACATTCGCAGGCCGCGAGGGCGGGACATTTATGCGGCGTGCGGGCAGTTGAAGCGGACGGTGTTGGATGAAAGCGATCCGGCTTCGCAGCTTGTGAATCTGACGGCTTGAGCCGGAGCTTTTTCGAAGTTTTGTCGTGCTAACTTAATAGAAGAGCGAGCGGGTAGCTCAGTTGGTAGAGCATCGCCCTTTTAAGGCGCTGGTCCTGGGTTCGAGCCCCAGCCCGCTCACCACCCCCCCCTCCCCCCTATTTTGTGCAAAGTCTTCAGGAGATTGGACTTAGGTCCGGACTTCGGGGTGCGCGCGATGCGTCGTGGCTGCAAAGTCTTGATTCTGAAAGGGTAAGGTTTTGCAGGGAGGCTGCGGTCGCGGCGGGTAAGTCTTGGGGAATGAAGACTTTGCAGAACTCCTCGAGCGGGTGGATGATGGTGGGTGCGAGGTGATCGGGATGGCCGGTGCTGTGGGGAAGGTTGAGGAGATTCAGCTGCCGAAGATTTTGCTGCGGATCTTGATCGATGGGCAGGGGAGCGGGGCGTCGCTGACGATGTTTGAGATGGAGGTCGCGCCGGGAGGGGCGATGCCGGTTCCGCACCATCATGTGGGGTTCGACGAGACGGCGTACGGGATGGCGGGCCGGCTGCGGATGATGCGCGACGGGGAGACGGTGGATGTCGGCGCAGGGGAGACGGTGCATATACCACGCGGGATGGTGCATGCGTTCGAAAACCCGTTTGACGAGACGGCGAAGGTGCTGGTGGTGATCACGCCTGGGGTGTTCGGGGCGCCGTACTTCAGGGATGTTCGGGAGCTGATGGCGGGCGGTGGGCCTCCGGATTTGAAGCGGGCGGCGGAGGTGATGGCGAAACATGGGCTGGTGCCAGCGATGGGGCGGTAGAGGAGGCGATTTAGTCGCTTCGTCCTGCGGACTTCGCAGGACCTTCGACGGAGCGGTACTGGAATGGCTTGAGACGATTCGGTAGAAGCCGCGTGACTAGGCGACGTTCGACGATTTGAACCCATTCTCTTTGACGATCTTGAGGTTTCCATGAAGACTCGGAACGGAGAGTTCGTCGCAAAAGAACATAATCTCGGAGCCTTGCGTAGCTTTTCGGGCGCTGTACCCGATGCTGTAAATGATGTTCCGGAAACCGGAATAAAACTTGCGGATGGACGGAACGTTGTCATATGACACGATCCATCGTTGTCGTAGTTTTGCTTGCCGCAGATAATTGGCTATCCGCTTGTGGTCATCGTGCTCGTAGAAATCGTGATAGAGGTCACGACCCTTGACGTAGTAAGGCGGATCTAAGTAGATCAGGGTTGCCGAGGACCAGCGCTCGCTGCCCTCTCTTAGGAGGGTTAAAGCATCTTTTCGCGTAACCCGAATCCGGTGTTTCATCGAAGCGATGGCTTGGATGCGGCGCACCAATTCTTTTGCGTTATACCGAGCGTCGATTTTCCACGGTCCAGTCTGGTCTCTTCCTCCGATTATTCCGCCATTAAGAATGCCGGACCTATTCGTTCGGTTCAGGTAGAACATCGCAAACCCAAGTTCAAGTACGTCGTGATGGGTTGGGCGGCTAAAAACGGCCTTCTGCTTGTCCCACTGTGCCACTGTTAGTGGTTTGTCGTTTACGAGTCTGCACAGTTCCTCCGTTCTAGTAAGAACTGCTTTCCAGAACGAGTAAACGGGTCGACTGATGTCGTTGATGTGGACTCTATCCACGTATTCCTGTAACAACAGTTCGAGCGCGATCGCTGCCCCGCCGGCATAGGGTTCGACATACTCGCCGTCGAGCAGACGATTTGACTTCAGCAGCGCTTTAACCGACTCGGCAAGTTTTGCTTTTCCGCCTGGATAACGGAGCGGAGTGAAATGTATCAGCTGTGATGTCTGTGAGCGGCCGCATTGACTCATGGCCAGATTTTCTCAAAGAATCGTTGGGCGTTATCCCATCCAGTCGCTAGGTGAGCGTCGGTGGGCGTGAAGAAACGATTATGAATGTATGAGTGCAGTGTGTCGATGGAGAATGGGTTCAGCTTATCGGTCATACCGACCATGATGCCCCGTAGTTCTGTTGCGGGAGTCCCGTTGGCAACCAAATGGTCAATTGTCTCCTTCACTTTGTCTTTGAGTTTCTTGTCCAAAATTCTTCCGCTGTTTGGGTCTTGGAACGTCAGGGTACTGTTTGCTTTCTTTTCTAAGTATTCGTCGACTGACATTTCCAGAAAGACACGCATAAGCACGCTGATAGCGTGAACATGTCTTGTGAGTTGGAGCGAGCGGAGTTCCTGATATATGCCGTTGATTTTCGCGACAGGAATGTTCAGATGACAGGATTTCGGGACGACGGTAACGCGCGGCGACGGTCTTGCTGTGCGTTGTGGGCGCGATGGGGATCCTTGCTTTGGAGTGAAGTCTCTTTGTGTCATCGACTCCACAGCCGTTGCGTGGCCCGTCTTTTTGCTCAAGTTTGGCCTATCGGCTGGACGGAGAGTATTTATATATGCGTTTTGTTGATCCTTGGACTTCAGCTGAGTTACGTTTATCTTCCTGTCGGCCAGGTCCAGTACTAGTCGCTTCAACGGCTTGAGTGCCTCTTCAGGCGGAAGCTCGGTATTCAACTTTCCATTCGAGATGTCGAAGCCGATGGCCGTTCTTACTGATGGAGTAGACAGAAGCCTGTCAAGGGTTGTAAGTGGAAACTTGCCCGCGATTAATTCCTGATGTTCGTCGGACAGGCCGCCGTGCTCCATTACGAAATCTAAGGCCTGCAGCGCTGGGTCACGACCCTTAAAGCGGGAACGGGCAATTGATGACCAATCGACAATGCCTCGGCCCTCGTCTGCGCCGTTGTGCCGCTGGCTGATCCATTCGATTCCTTCAGCGCGGTCAGCGACCTCGTAGCAGTCGACTGGTTCAACTCGTTTTACGTTGAAGCCGTGCGCAGCCTTTAGCAGTCTCTTGCGGAATGCGTCCGGCATGCTCAACGTCGGGATCAGCGCTTGGTTTTTCAGTAGCTTGACAGCGAGTATCCGCCTGTTGCCCTCAAGCACGATGAATTTTCCGGTATGTGTCGGAGATTTCACCACCAGAAAACGGTCCATTGGGCTGAATCCCCGACTCGCGATGCTCTCGGCAAGATTTACCAGTCGGACCTACTGCTCATTGAGAATTTTCTGCATTGCGTCACGTTGATCGGACGCTAAGGTGATACGGGGATTTTCGAGATCAAGCTCAAGGCTATCAATCTTTAGGGACTTGCTCGGCATCGGTGCGCCAATAGTACAACATCAAGTCGGTTGGCGAGAGGATCTTTTGCTGCTCACGCCGTGGGTTTGGCGGGGGCGTCGAGGCGGGCGTGGAAGTCGGTGTAGAAGCGGGGCATGTAGGAGTCGAGGAGGGTTTCGATGCGGGTGGCGCTGGGGCTGCGGAGGATGAGGCCGGCGTGGTGGTGTTTTACGAGGCGGTGGACGATCTCGGGGTCGGTGTAGGCGGAGGTGTCGGGCCAGGGCTGGCGGGCGAGCGAGATGAGGCTGCCGGCGTAGTCGTGGCGGATGGGTGGGAGCTGATATTGCTCGTCGCGGGCGAGGGCGGCTTCGATGCGGGCCCACTCGACCCAGGGGTTGAGGCCGGAGGCGTGCTCGACGACGTCGGCGATGTAGGCGCCGCCGACGCGGGCGGCGGTTTCGAGGAAGTAGAAGCGGCCGTCGGCGTGAGCGCGGATGAACTCGGAGTGGGTGACGCCGTTTTGCATGCCGAGGGCGCGGAGGGTGGCGGCGTGGATGGCTAGAAGATCGGCGGCTTCGGGGGTGGAGCGGTCGAGGGAGCGGGTGGAGAAGATGCCGCCGGTGTGCATGGTGTCGAAGGGCGGTTGGGCGTACTTGTGAGGCGCGGCGAAGAGGAGCTGGGAGTTGAAGGTGATGCCTTCGACGTGGAAGATGTCGCCGGGGAGGAAGCGCTCGACGAGGTGATTGGTGGCGGCGGGGCCGAGCTGGTCGAGGAGTGGCCAGACGTCGTTGGGCGAGGAGAATTTGTGGATGCCGATGGCGGAGGCGGACCAGCGGGGCTTGAGGAGCCAGGGGCCTTCGGTGGATTCGAGGAAGCGATAGAGCGCGTCGTGGTTGGCCACGGAGGAGAACGGCGGGACGGGGACGCCGGCGCGGGCGGCGGTTTCGCGCATGGCGAGCTTGTCGCGGAAGGGGCGCGTGGCGGTCTGGCCGAGGCCGGGGAGGCGGAGGTGCTCGCGGGCGAGGGCGGCGGTTTCGAGGTCGAACTCGTCGAGCGGGACGATGCGGGCGATGGGGAGATGGCGCATGAGGTTGGCGATGTGCGGGAGGGCTTGGTCGGCGGACAGGTCTTCGGGCATGGTGTGGAGGCCGGCGAGGATGTCGCGGGGCCAGTCGGCGTCGCGGAGCTTGTGCACGGTGAGGAGGTGGGTGTCGCAGCCGAGGCGGGCGAGCTCGCGGAGGAAGGGCTGGCCTTTTTCGTAGGTGGTGAGGCAGAGAATGGTGGGTTTGTCGGCGGCCATTTGGGTGCAAGGGTACACGAGGGTGGCGCGCGAACCCACGTCTCAAAAGCGAGACGCGGGGCACCCGGTCTTGCGACTACTCGGCGGTGCTGGCGAGTTTGCGGACGATGTTGGTGGTGGAGAAGCCTTCGACGGTGGGGATGATTTCGACGCGGCCGCCGGCGGCGAGGACGTCTTCGTGGCCGACGACGGTTTCCACCGTGTAGTCACCGCCTTTGACGAGGACATCGGGCTTGATCTCGCGGATGAGCTCGAGGGGCGTGTCTTCGGCGAAGAGGACGACGGCGTCGACGGCGGCGAGGGCGGCCATGACGCGGGCGCGCTCGTTCTCGCCGACGATGGGGCGGGTGGGGCCTTTGAGGCGGCAGACGGAGGCGTCGGCGTTGAGGCCGAGGACGAGCTTGGTGCCGAAGCGGCGGCAGTCTTCGAGCAGGGTGATGTGGCCGACGTGGAGGATGTCGAAGCAGCCGTTGGTGAAGACGATGGTTTCGCCGGAGGCGCGCCAGTCGGCGATGCGCGCGGCGAGGTGGGTGCGGTCGAGGATCTTTTCCGCGCCGGAGAAGGGCGTGGAAGGCGTGAGGAGCGCGATGAGCTCGTGGTGGGCGATGGGCGCGGTGCCGACCTTGCCGACGACGATGCCAGCGGCGAGGTTAGCGAGGTCGGTGGCGGTTTCGACGGTGAGGCCGGCGGCCATGGAGGCGGCGAGAGTGGCGATGACGGTGTCGCCGGCGCCGGAGACATCGAAGACCTCGCGGGCGCGAGCGGGCGAGTGGAAGCTGGAGGCGGCGGAGAGGACGCGAATGCCGCGCTCGCTCATGGTGGCGGTGAGGAAGTCGAAGCCGTGCTCGACGCGCTGCTGTTCGGCGGCGGCGAGCAGTGCGTCGAGGTCTTGCGCGTCCTTGTTGGTGAGGCTAACGCCGGTGGCCTGGGAGAGCTCGGCGAGGTTGGGACAGACCATCGTCGCGCCGGAGTACTTGGAGAGGTCGGAGGTTTTGGGATCGACGAGGATGGGGACGTCGCAACGGCGCGCGGCGCGAATGGCAGCTTCGCAGAGCTCGCGGGTGAGGGCGCCCTTGGCGTAGTCGGAGAGGATGACGGCGTGGACCTTTTCGACGAGGCCGAGGACGCGGGCCTGGAGGCGGTCGAGGTCTTCGGCGGAGGGAGCTTCGCGGGATTCGATGTCGAGCCGGAGGAGTTGCTGGGTGCGGCCGACGATGCGGGTCTTGGAGATGGTGGGCAGCGAGGAGGTGACGACGCCGGTGGTGTCGATGTGCGCGGCTTCGAGAGCGGCGGCGAGCTCGCGCTGTTCGGCGTCGGAGCCCCAGAGGCCGGCGAGCAGCGCCTGGCAGCCGAGGCCGGCGAGGTTCATGGCGACGTTGGCGGCGCCGCCGGGTCGCTGGTAGCGGTGGGCGTGGCGGAGCACGGGCACGGGCGCTTCGGGGGAGATGCGGTCGACGTCGCCGACGATGTAGCGGTCGAGCATGAGGTCGCCGACGACGAGGACGCGGATGTCGTGGAAGCCGCCTTCGAGGAGGCCGAGGACGCGATGGAGTTCAGCAAGCATGCTTCAGATATGTTCGCAGATGAGATGAAGTTCCGGAGCGAGGAAGTTGGCAAGTTGCCTGCTGGCTAGAATGAATGCAGTGCCAATGTGGAGGAGTGAGCTGCAATGCCCTGGTTTTCAGTTCAAGCGGATGCGATTGAAGAGCAACAGATCAAGGAGACGGCGGTTCGACTGGTGGATGAGGCGCAGAGGCGGATTGCGCCGAAGCTCGATCGCGTGTTGCTGCTGCCGCCGGACCTGACGCGCGCGCACTCCGGTGTGGGCAAGGTGACGGAGTGGGTTTATCAGGAGGTGATGCGGCGCAACCCGAAGGCGCACGTGAGGGTGATTCCGACGCTGGGACAGCACGTGCCGCACACCGAAGCGGAGAACAAGTGGATGTTCGGCTCGATTCCGAACGAGATCATTCTGGCGCACGATTGGCGGAACGGTGTGTCGCCTGTGGGGACGATTCCGGCGTCGCTGGTGAGCGAGACGACGGGCGGAGCTGCGGACTGGGAGATTCCTGTCGATCTGAACTCGACGCTGATGGATGAGCCGTGGGACCTGATTGTGAACCTGGGGCATGTGGTGCCGCATGAGGTGCTGGGTTTTGCGAATCACAACAAGAACTATTTCATCGGGCTGGGCGGCAAGCGGACGATCTGCGCGGCGCATATCGCGGCTGCTGTGTATGGCATTGAGAAGAATCTGGGCTGCCTGGTGACGCCGCTGCGCGCGTGCTTCAACTACGCGGAGGAAAAGCTGCTGGGACGCCTGCCGGATGTGTATCTGCAGATTGTGATGCAGCGCGACGCGCAGAACCGCCTGGTGACGAGCGGTCTCTTTGTGGGCGACGACCTGGAGACGTATCTGGCGGCAGCGCGGCTCTCGCGCGAGCAGAACATTACGGTCTTTGAGAAGCCGCTGAAGAAGGTGGTTGCGGTGATGCAGCCGGATGAGTTTCGCGCGACGTGGGTGGCGAACAAGGCAGTGTATCGGACGCGGATGGCGATTGCCGACGGCGGCGAGCTGCTGATTATTGCGCCGGGCGTTGAGCGATTCGGCGAGCAGCCGGAGGTGGATGCGCTGATCCGCAAATACGGATACAAGGGCACGCCGCGGACGCTGGCTCTGTACAGGACGGAGGCGGATATGCAGGCGATTCCGCATGCCGTGGCGCACCTGATTCATGGATCGAGCGAGGGCCGCTTCACGATCACGTATGCGCCGGGACCGAAGATCAGCAAGGCGGAGATCGAGCAGGTGGGGTATCAGTATGCCGACGCCGCCGAGATGGAGCGACGGTATGACCCGGCCGTGATGCAAGAAGGATGGAACACGATGCCGGATGGCGAAGAGATCTTTTACATCTCGACGCCCAGCGCGGGGCTTTGGGCGACGGACGCGAAGCTGAACGATCCGGCGCGGCGGGAGCTGGTTGCGGGTTGAAGTTTTGCGGCGTGGTTATTTCGCCAGGTGAGATGTGGCCCAGTGGAGAGATTGTTTCCGGTGAGGATCATTGCGGGCTCGCCGTTGCCAGCCGGGCGATGATGAACTCGGATATCTGTTCAGCGGCTGGCGGGTCCATATTGGCCAGCACGATAACGGCGTAACGAGAGTTGAGACACATTTCGAAATCGCCATTGACGCCGCGAGAACTGCCGTTGTGACCGAAGCATTGATTTCCGTTGATCGTTTGCACTCCGAAACCGTACGCATCAAAGCCGAAGGGATTCCGCACTCTGCCTGTCGTCATGAGCTTCATGTACTGTGCGTCGAGAAGTTTGTCCAATCGCAGGGCATTGGCAAATCGCAGAAGATCGCCGACGGTTGAGTAGCCACCACCGGCCGGCGATCCGCCGTTCGTCGACGTATCTGTCACTGCGGTCCAGCGGGCCGAGCCCATTTTCGTGTACCCGGTGCTCAGGTTTGGAGTCGGTGTGTCATCCATTCCGAGGCTTGTTGCGTTCATGCCTGCGCGACGGAAGATGTGCTGATGCACGTACTCGGAGTAACTCTGCCCGCTTACTTTTTCAATGACTGCGCCAAGCAGGATGAAGCCGTAGTTGCTGTACTCCCAACGGGTGCCGGGCTGAAACCGGGGCGCGCGATTGCCGAAGAGATGGATGTAGTCCTGCGTTGTGTGCAGCTGCCGGCGATGCTGCTCGAACTCCGGCCCCCAGATGTCGCCGGTGCCGCCGGTGTTGGTGAGCAATTCTGCAATCGTCACTTTGGCGGCGAGCTCTTTGTTGGGATAGTCGGGCAGATATTTTTCCAGGGGATCATCAAGTGCGACCTTGCCCGCCTGCACCTGCTGCATAAGTGCAACCGCCGTGAACATTTTGTTCATGGAGGCGAGAGCAAAGCGGCTTTCGAGCGTGTTGGGGACGTTGTGTTCGCGATCGGCCAGACCATACGCTCGCGCAAGGATCGGCTTCCCTTGGTCCGCAACCAGAACGGCGCCGGAGAATCTGTCCGAAGCCGTTTCGTCGGCGAGGCGTTCGCGCAGCGCCGCCGCCAATTGTTGATCGACCAGGTGAGGCAGAGCAAACTCAGCGGGACGTGGGATCAGGTTCACATCGAGCTTCAAGATGCGATGCGGTTGCTGAGGCTCGACCGTTAGAGTGGCGCGCACGAAACCATCGCCGGCTCGCTCCGCGAGTAGTGCCGTGACTGCGGTGGGAGTTTCACTCTCGATCTTTTTGAGATCGTATCCGCCGGTGCGATCGCGGAAGGCGGGGTCCTGGAAGCCGCGCTCGGGTTGCGTGACGAAATGGGTCTTGAGAAATGCGAGGTACGCACTCCAATCGGTTGCGTTATACGCGGCCAACCAGGCGGCGAGTTGCCGCTCTGCGGGGGACTTTGTGGCGGGCCCCTGCGCCGCGCATAAGACAGACATCAAGACGATGAGACAGATGGCCGGGATGCGGCGCAGGACGGTGGGCATTGGAGGTCAGGATAGCGCGGCGAGACTTTGGCCGAGGCGAAGGCTCGGCCGATTTGCGCGTCGACGCGCTATCTTCAGAGAACCACCACGCGGTCCTTTGCGTAAGGGCTAAGAACGATGAGGCAGTCTGCTGTCTTGTCTCGCGCCGTTATGGCATTGCTTTGAAGTTCCTCCAGGAGTGAAAGTGAGTACCGAAAGTCCAACTCTTCCTGCGACCAGTGGCCGCGCGACCGATCCCGCACTTCGTTCCGCGCTGAAGCTGGCGGCGATCTTTGGCGTAGTTAAACTTCTGCTTACGTTCGCGCTGACGCTTTACACGACGCACATCGGATACAGCTACTTCCGCGACGAGTTTTACTACATCGCGTGCGGGCATCATCTGGCGTGGGGATACGTCGATCACGGCCCCATCGTGGCGTTGCAGGCGCGGCTGGGCGAGATTCTGTTCGGTGACTCGCTCTTTGGGATACGCGTGCTGTCGGCGCTGGCTGGAGCGCTGACGGTGTTTCTCGGCGGAGTGATCTGCTGGTCGCTGGGTGGACGGCGTCCCGCGCAGGCGCTGGCGATGCTGGGGCTGATTGTGACGCCGCAGTATATCGGGGTGGATGGCTTCCTTTCGATGAACTCGTTTGAAGCTGTGTTCTGGTCCGCGTGCCTGCTGGCGGTGATCATGATCGCGCGTGGCGGGTCGGCGGCGAAGTGGTGGACGATCTTCGGGATCAGCGCGGGGATTGGGCTGCTGAACAAGCCGTCGATGGCGTTCTTTCTGATCTCGCTGGGCGCAGGGCTTCTTGTGACGCGGCACAGGCGTCTGCTGTTTACGCGCTGGGCGGCGGTGGGCATTGTTTTGCTCGTGGCGATCGCGCTGCCGAATGTGTTGTGGCAGATTCACAACCATTGGCCGACGCTCGAGTTTTTGCATAACGGGCGAGTGGGCGGCAAGAACGTGGTGCTGAATCCGCTGCAGTTCTTCCTGGCGCAGTTTGCCAACATGCATCCGCTGAACGCGCTGCTGTGGATTACGGGTGTGGTTGCGTTGCTGCGCGCGAAGTCGATTAAGGACGCGCGCTGGTTGGGATGGACCTTCGTGATCTTCTTTGTGATGATGTGCGCGGCGCACGCCAAGGACTACTACCTCGAAGGCATCTACCCGGCTTTCTTTGCGGCGGGCGCGCTTGCGTGGGAGCATCGGTTCGCCGGTTCAACAGGTGTGCAGAAGGGGCGCGTCTTTGCGTTCCCGGTGTACGAGACGCTGCTCATCGTGACCGGCATCATCATTTTGCCGATGAGCAGCCCGGTGCTGCGTCCGGCGACCTGGGTGCGGTACACGGCGGCGCTGCATCTGCACAGCGCGCCGACGGAGACGAGTCCCACCGGTCCGCTGCCGCAGTTCTTCGCGGACCGGTTCGGATGGGGCGAGCAGTACGACATCGTGGCGAAGACGTTCCATTCGCTGTCGCCTGCGGACCAGAAGCGCGTGTGCATCTTCGGGGCGGACTATGGAGAAGCGGGCAACATCGATCTGCGCAACCGCATTCATCATGACGGGATGCCGCCTGCGCTGAGCGGACAGAACAGTTACTGGACGTGGGGAACGCATGGATGCGATCCGAACGTCGTGATCGCGATCATTCCGGATACGCCGGCCGAGGTTGGGACGAAATACGAATCGGTCACGGTTGTGGGGCATAACAGCGATCCGTACTCCATGCCGTTCGAGCGAAGAAACATCTATCTGCTTCGCGGCCGAAAGCCGACGGCGCGGTTCCATTGGGCCGATGAGCGCTTTTACTACTGAGCATTGCTTGTAGCTGGCCTGTTTCCTACGAAAGTAGGAACCGCGAATGCGGAGTCAGGCGATGTTGATCATGATGAGCGCCGCCGCGGCGCGCCGTCGTTCATGGCGGAGTGGATGGCGGCGAGGACCTCATCGACGGTGATGGAGAGCAGGCACTTTTTTCGCTGCTCGATGCAGGTTTCGAGGCCGCAGCCAGCGCATTCGACGCGGTGGTAGAGGATGCGGTGGTGCGGGCCATAGGGGAACCACTGGCGCGGGATGTTGCGGGCGGAGAAGATGGCGACACAGGGCGTGCCGACGGCGGCAGCTAAGTGCATAGGGCCGGAGTCGTGACCGATGAAGAGCCTCGCGCGGGCGAACGCGGCGGCGGATTCGCGTGGTGTGAGGTGGCCGCAGAGGTTGATGACGGGACCTCCGCCGTTGGCGATCCAATCTGCGGCCGCGAAGTCGCTGGCGTCGGATTCTTCGGGGCTGCCTGCCAGGAGTAGGGTGCGATTGGGGTAGGCGACGGCCAGTCGTGTGAGTAGCGCGTGCCAGTTGTCGCGCCCCCAGTCTTTAGCCTGGACCTTTGTGCCGACGCTTACGGCGAGGAGCTCGCGGGCTGGATCGCCTTGGATAAGGCCTTGGGGGCCGATGGCACGGGCGGCGGTTTCGTGTTCGGCCGGCGTCAGGTGGAGGTCCCACAGGGCGGGGTCGTCGAGGTCCGCGGCGCCGAGGGTTTGATACAAAGAGCGGATGTTGCGGACGAGGCGGGCGGCTTCGGGCTCGAGATCTGCGTCGGGGGTTGGGGCCTCTTCACCGAAGAAGTTGATCTGGGCGGCGGTGTTGACGGGGACGCCGATCTGGCGGCGGATGCCGCAGAGGCGGAAGAATTTGGCGTCTCGTTGGGCGGCGCGGATGCCGCGGGCACCGGCGAGATAGACGAGCACGTCGGGGTTGAGCCCGCGGATGGCGACGGCGAGGCGGAGGAGCTCTGGGAGATTGCGCGTGCCGGCGGAGTAGCGGATGTAGCCGTCGACGAGGCCGGTGTGCTCGAGGACGGCGGCGGCGGGAGGGGCCTTGGCGGCGACGGGAAGGTTGGTGAGGAGGTGGCGCTCGGCGTGGGGGAAGGCGCGGGCGATGAGGTGCAAGGCGGGGAGAGCGATGAGGGTATCGCCGAGTGAGCCGAGGCGGTAGATGAGGACGCGGCGGACGTGGTCGCTGGCCAGGACATGCCCGAGGTCATCGATCATGTGGGTAGTGTAGCCCGCTGTATCCTTGTGAAGTTGTCGGAAGAAGGCCGTACCTCAGGGCTAAAGCCCCATTTCTGTTTTGTCGTTTTATGGCACGGCTGACTCCGTGGCCCGACGAGACATGGTCGGGGCAACTGACCAATAGGCAATGAGTGAATGCTGAACGCGAAGAAAATCGTGAGGCTGCAGGCGGAGGCGACGCGGGTGTGGCATGCGGACGCGGAGATGCCGGCGGAGGGTGAGTTCGACGCGCTGGTGGTCGAGCAGCACCGGGCGAATTATGAGCTTTGGCATGAGGAAGACAAGGCGCGCGATCCGGAGGTGATTGGGGCGGAGATGGTGCGGATCAAGCGGGCGATCGATACATTGAATCAGAGACGCAACGATTTGATGGAGCAGATCGATGAAGCACTGTTGCGGGAAGCAGGCGAGCAGCGCGCGGAGGCGCCGCTGCACTCTGAGACTCCGGGAATGATGATCGACCGGCTGTCGATCCTGGAGCTGAAAAGGTTTCACACGGCGGAAGAGATTGCGCGGCAGGATCGCGATGAGCAGCATGCGCGGCGCAACCGGGAGCGATTGGCGGTGTTGAACGAGCAGAGAGACGACCTGGCCGAAGCCTTGGATGCTCTGTGGAGGGACGTAATGTCGGGTAAGCGACGGTTCAAGCTGTATCGACAGATGAAGATGTACAACGACCCGGAGTTGAACCCGGTGCTGTATCGCGGGCGCGCAACGTGAAGGCGCGATATGCTCGTATAGATTTGAGTAGATGGACTTGATGATTTGACCTTGGGAGGCGCTGGACCGTATAACTCCGAAACAGCTTCCCATTTTGAAACAGTATCGAGGTTCCCCCGAGCCGCGACCCACCTGAGAACGCTATGGCCACGAAGTCGGCATCCCCCATTGCCATGAACTCCGCACAGAACGCCCACGGCAAGCCCGATGGGAAGACGAGTAATTTGCGGCGCATGCCGCGTACGCTTGCAGGTAACTCTGTCCCCGATGATTCGAACCGCAAGGCGACGCTGTCGCTGTATGAGAGCGCGCTGAAGCTGATGCAGAGCGGGAAATATGACAAGGCTCATGCGGCGTTCACGCAGATGCTCGACTCGGCCCCGCAGGATCTGGCCGACCGCATCCGCATGTACATTGCGGCGTGCGTCGCGCAGATCGAGAAATCGGCGACGAAGTTTGAGAGCAACGAAGAGCGGTATGACTATGCGATCTCGCTGCTGAATGACGGGCAGTATGAGGATGCGCGGCAGCATTTCGAGGGGATACTGGCGCAGAACGGTTCGGCGGATTACGCGTTCTACGGGCTGGCGCTGCTGGCCAGCATGACGGGCGATACCGATGGATGCATCGATAAACTGCGCGAGGCGATCCGCCTGAATGACCACAACCGGCTGCAGGCGCGCGCGGATTCGGACTTCGAGGGAGTGGCCGAGGATCCGCGGTTTACGGAGCTGCTGTATCCGGAGGCGTAGGGCAGCGAGTTAGCAGGTGAGCAAGCTAGCGAGCTAGAGCCGGGGTTCGCGCCCCGGCTTTTTCGTTGATCGGGAATGAACACAGCGGTTGTCCACTCCGCGGCTTTACTACGCGCCCAGCAGGCAGGCCGCGGATTCGATGCGTCGCTGTGCTGACTCGCTAACTGGCTGACTTGCTGTTTTGTTGTGGAAGCTTCGTTCTCCGCAGCGTCTACACTGGACGGACGCATGTCCGGTCTCGTTCTTCCTCAGCTTCGAGTGGTGGCGATCGGCGGCGGCACGGGCCTTTCTACCTTGCTGTTGGGACTGAAGCGGTACGTTGCCACGCCTGGATCGCCGACGGGTTTTGACCGCCGCGGGGGATCGCGCGGCAGCAGCCCGAACCCGTGTCCCGATGCTCCATGCCTGATTCGCGAGCTGGCGGCGGTGGTGACGGTGACGGATGACGGCGGCTCGTCGGGCCGGCTCCGCGAGGAGCTGCAGATGCTGCCGCCCGGCGACATTCGCAACTGCATGGTCGCGCTGAGCGAAGATGAACACCTGCTGTCGCGGCTGTTTCAGTACCGGTTTTCGCAGGGGGATCTGGAAGGACACAGCTTCGGGAATTTATTTCTGGCGGCGCTGAATGGGATCTCGGGCGATTTTGCACAAGCGGTGCAGACGTCGTCGCAGATTCTGGCGACCAGGGGACGGATCTATCCGGCGACGACGGCGAACGCGACGCTGACGGCGCAGATGGATGACGGCTCCGTGGTCCGGGGCGAGACAAACATCACGGCGTCCAAGCAGTCGATCGTCGAACTGATGCTGGATCCGCCAACGGCGGACCCGCTGCCGGAGACGCTGGCGGCGATTGCCGACGCAGACCTGATTACCCTGGGGCCGGGGTCGCTGTACACGTCGCTGATTACGAATCTGCTGGTGCGGGGGATTCCGGAGGCGATTGCGGCGTCGAAGGCGACGCGGGTATACATCTGCAACCTGATGACGCAGGCGAACGAATCGCTGGGGCTAACGGCCTCCGAGCATATCGAGAAGATTCTGAACCACTGCGGCGGAGCGCGGAGACAGCGGCTGTTTGACTATGCGCTGATTAATACCGCGCCGATCCGGCCGAAGACGCTGGCAAAGTATGCGCGCGAGGGTCAGGCGCCGATTGAGGCGGATGTGGACCGGGTGCGGGCGCTGGGGGTCGAGCCGATCCAGGGCAGCTTTGTGCACGAGGGCGAAGTCCTGCGGCACGACTATGAGGCGGTGGCGAAGAGGTTGATGGATCTGATGGCGAGCGAGCGGCGGCTGGCCTGAGAGTTCCTTAGGCGCGTTGAGGCGGCTGCGCGTGGTTACCAAAGTGCCTAGTGGTTACTCAAGAGTTAAGCGCATTTTGGAGCAGTCTTCGTGCCATTTTGCGGCGTGAAGCCGTCTTTAGGGTTTCGTCTTTGTGTTACTTACGGTGCATTGACTGTCAAAAAGGGGAAACGTAGCCTCACCCTACTGGATAGACCTAGCTAGGTTTCTTGCGAGAACTCCGGTCGACGAGACGGATTTTAACCGGGATTTGAGGCGCGGATGGATGGTCAAAAGCCGGAGGCGGTGGAAGAGCAGTCGCGCATGGAGAATCCGGAGGACGTAGCCGTCCTCTACTCATGGGCGAACCTGCAGGGAGCCCGCTATCGGGACTTTTCGGGGGCGCGGCGGGAGTCTCGCGCGCTGATGCGGCACCGCGCCGCGCAGGAGGCCAAGGACGCAGAGAGCCGGGCGCAGGCGGAGGCCGAGGCGGCCGCGGCGGCTGCGGAACGGGCGGCGCGCGAAGCCGAGGAGATTGCCCGACTGCACGAGCGAGCGGCGCGCAAGGCCGCCGAAGCACGACAAAGACGCGACCTGGAGATGGAAGAGAGCGCTCGCGCGCTGGCCATGCGGCAGGCGACCGAGCTGAGCCGGAAGGCCGCGACGGAGCGCGTGCAGGCAGCCAAGCGCGCCGAGGCGGCGGCGGCCGCGGCGGCTGCGGCGCGGCGCGAGGAGCGGGAGATTACAGACGCGAGGGCGTCGGCCGAGCGGCAGGCGCTGCGATATGCCGCAGCGGAGATGCGCCGGCTGAAGCTGGCTGGGCCACAGCCGGTGAGCCGGTTGCCGGGCGAGCTGACGGATCCGTATCAGCGCGAGCCGGAGCAGTCGCCGGAGAAGATCTTCTCGACGCTGATTACGCCGGAACAGGACATGCGGCCGACACACTTTCCGCAGACGCGCGACGGGCGGCACCTGCTTCCGCCGGCGTCGGAGGATGAGACAGGCGAACGAGGTCCGGTGGACGAGGCGGTCCGGGCGGAGCCGATAGCGCCTGGAGAGAGCGAACGCAGCGACGAAGAATCCTTCATGGAAAGCGTGAGACGGACCGAGGAGGCTGCGGAGTCCGTTCGCGCTATAGAAGGTCCGGCGCCGGTGCCGGCGTGGCTGGCCGAACAGGAGGTGCAGAGCCATGCTGCGGCTGTCGAGGAACCTTCGCCGGTAGAGGACACGCTGCAGCAGTCGCGGGAACGCGTGGCTTCGCGGTGGTATGCGCTGCGTGAGTTGTTCGACCAGGGCCTGCGTGAGCATGCGCCGGAGGTGCAGAAGTCTGCAAGCGGCGAGGTGCCGGTCCTTGCCGTGTTTTCACTCGCCGGAGGCGTGGGCAAGACGAGCCTGGTAGCGACGCTGGGACGTGCGCTGGCGTCGGCGGGCGAGAAGGTGCTGCTGACCGACACGACCTCACACGGGCTGCTGCCGTTTTACTTTGGCGCGAGCGAGCTGCGGCCGGGCGTGGTGCGCACATTTTCGCCGCCAGTGGGCAGCGCGGATGCGCCGATCCATCTGCTGAGCTTCGATCTGCTGGATAAGGGCGGAGATCTTGAGTCGCAGGAATGGCTGGCGGAGGAGCTGACGCGCAACGGGCAGGGAATGCAGCGCGTACTGGTGGATCTGTCTCCGTCGTTGCCGTGGGTACTGAAGCGGCTGGCGAAGATGAACTCCATCGTGATTGTGCCGATGAAGCCGGACATGAGCTCGGTGATCAGCCTGCCCGTGGTGGAACGGTTTTTTGCGGACGTGACGGACGCCGTGGGCAAGCCGGTGCATCCGCGCTATCTGTTGAACGGATTTGATTCGGCGCAGCCGCTGCACCTGGACGTGCGGGAGGTACTGCGCCAGCAGTTGGGAGATCGTTTGCTGCCATTCGTGATTCGGCGGTCGCCGGCGGTGTCGGAGGCGCTGGCCGAGGGGATGACGGTGATGGATTATGCGCCGGAGACGGCGGTGGCCGGCGACGTGCAGAACTTGGCGTCGTGGTTGCGGACCCAGGCAGCGCCGGCGGCCGGCTTCAGAAAGGCGCGGTGGAGCGAGCAATGACGCGATCTCCTCTATGGCGGGAGTTCGAGTCGAGCGAATCGTTGCTTCCCCGGCTCCTGCGGCTTCTTATTTTCGTCTGCGGAACGTTGTTCCTGATCGCTGCCGCGGCGGTGCCGTTGCCATGGCCGCAGCAGGCGATGCTGGGCGGGTTGCTGCTGTTGAGCGCGCTGTGGCTGCATCGCGGGTCGGGGTCGTATCTGACGACGCTCATGCTGGTGCTGCTGTCGTGTTTTGCGACGGTGCGATACGGCATATGGCGCATTCACGCCGTGGAGCGCTATTTCCGCTTCCGCGGGCCGGGATGGAGCCGTCTGGACGCGTTCTTTGTCATCGTTGTGCTGCTGGCGGAGTTCTATGCGTTTGTCGCGCTGATGCTGGGGTATTTTCAGACGCTTTGGCCGCTGCGGCGCACGCCGGTGCCGCTGCCGGAAGATCCCGCAAAGTGGCCCGAGGTCGACCTGCTGATCACGACCTACAACGAGCCGCTGCATCTCGTGAAGTACACGGCGCTGGCGGCGAGCAACATCGACTGGCCGGAAGACAAGCTGAACGTCTATCTGCTCGACGATGGACGGCGCGAAGAGTTTCGTGCGTTCGCGGAGCAGGCGGGCATCGGCTACATGACGCGGCCGGACAACGTGAATGCGAAGGCAGGCAACATCAACCATGCACTGGAGCGACTGAGCGCGCCATTTGTCGCCGTGTTCGACGCCGATCATGTGCCGACGCGAAGCTTTCTGCAGTTGACGATGGGATGGTTCGAGCGCGACTCGAACCTGGCGCTGCTACAGACGCCGCAGCACTTCTATTCGCCCGATCCGTTTGAGCGCAATCTGGATCAGTTCCGGCATATTCCGAGCGAGAATGAGCTGTTTTACGGCGTGGTGCAGGACGGTAACGATCTGTGGAACGCGACATCGTTCTGCGGATCGTGCGCTGTGCTGCGGCGGCGGGCGCTGGATGAGATTGGCGGCCTAGCCGTCGAGACGGTGACCGAGGATGCTCATACCTCGATCCGGCTGCAGAAGCGCGGATGGAGCACGGCGTACATCAACATTCCGCAGGCGGCGGGGCTGGCGACGGAGCGGCTGAGCGGACATATTCGCCAGCGCGTGCGATGGGCACGCGGCATGACACAGATTCTGCGCATCGAGAATCCGCTGTTTGGGCGCGGGCTGAAGTTTTCGCAGCGGCTGTGCTATCTGAATTCGGCTGCGCACTTCTTGTTTGCATTGCCGCGGCTGGTGTTCCTGATGGCGCCGCTGATCTACCTGATCTACGGCGGAACGAACCTGCCGGGCGCGTGGCAGATGCTGCTGGCGTATGCGATTCCGCACCTGGTGATGCTGTATGCGACGCACCTGCGGATTCAGGGGCGGCACCGGCACTCGTTCTGGAATGAGATCTACGAGACGGTGCTGGCGCCGTATGTGCTGCTGCCTACGATTGGAGCGTTTCTGTGGCCGCGGCGGCCGCGTTTCAACGTGACCGCGAAGGGGCAGATCTTCTATTCGACCTTCTTCGACAGGAAGATCGCGAGTCCATTTCTGCTAATGCTGTTCGTGAACTTTGCGGGGCTGGTGTGCGCCGTGCCGCGGCTGCATCTGTTTCCAGCATCGACATTGCCGGGGTGGGAGGGATGGCTGTTGAGCACGCCGCATCGCATGTACGACGGTGGTCACCTGGGGACCATCGTAGTGAATGTGGTGTGGACGCTGTTCAACATGATGCTGCTGAGTGTCGCGACGGCGGTAGCGTGGGAGAACCAGCAGCGGCGGCGAGCGGTGCGGGTGAAGGTCGAAATTCCCGCCGGAGTGATTCTTCCGGATGGCGCCGCCGTGCAAGGGCTGACGGGCGATCTCTCGAGCACGGGGGTGCGTTTGTGGACGGGGCAGAGGCTCTCGGTAAAGGCGGGAGCACCGGTGCGCATCGTGCTGCCGGTGCTGGATGGCGATGCATCGCTGCCAGCGACGGTGATTCGTGTGGACGACGAGTCGTTGCGCGCGCAATTTGATTCGCTGTCGCTGGCGGAAGAAGAGTCGCTGACGATGGTGTTGTACTCGCGCGCAGACACCTGGCTGGGATGGGATGAGACGCGCGACGGCGATCACCTTGTCCGCAGCTTGGCGCGAATTGTGCGTCTCGCGCTGCGCGGTTTGCGGCAGACGGTTCTGCCGGGACGACGGCGTCCGCCGGACGGAAGCCTGCTGACAAGCATCGCTCCGCTGCTGCTGGCGGCGATCCTGCTGCCGGTATTGGCTGGGAGGGCGATGGCGCAGGAAGTGCAGACGCCGAAGCCGGCAGCGGCGATCACAACGGCTCAGACGGGGCCGCCCGTAGTTCCTCAGCCGAAGCCGGTGAAGCCGATTCCGTCGAAGAAGATGGAAGGTTTGTCGCGGCCGCCCGGGGATCACGCGGCGGCCAACACGACGGCGGCGACAGCGCCGCCGACGCACAACGCGGCGGCAACGACAGCGCCGCTGAGTGCAAAGACAGAAAGCCCGAAGACAGAAAGCGCGAAGACAGGAGATGCCGCTGGTTCGGCGACCAAGTCGTCCATAGCGACATCCTCGTCGCCCAAGCATGCGGATCCATCGGCGACGGATGTGGGCAAAGCGCTGAGTGGCACGGCTGCTCCCAAGCTGACGAAAACGATTCGAGTCTCGGGACGAGTTCCGGCGGCGAAGGCAGTGGGGGCGGCGGTCACGGCGCTGGCGTCGTCGGCGATGGCGAATCCGCTGGCACAGATCAAGCTTCCGCCGTTGACGCCACAGGCCGCGCCGAATGACGGCGGGGCGAAGGCGCAGTTGGTGCAGTTTTATCGCGCGCGAGTGCTGCCGGTGTGGGCGCGGGCGACGCTGCTGGCGACCGAGTATCCGTGGGGTTTGCTGATCGCCGTGTTGTTTCAGACATTTCTGATCGCCGTGCTGCTGCGGGCGGCGCTGCGGCGGCGTGCGCGTGAGCGTCTTCTGGGCAATATCTAGAAAGCCTGCGAACCTAGAGCTTGCAGACCTTGATCGCGCCGTTGTTGTAAGGGCAGGCGAGCGCGGCGGGCGACGTGGAGCGGAGCACGAGCCACGTGACGCCGAAGGGAGCAAGACGCGCGCGGAGTGTGCGCTCATCCAGCGAACTCAACCCAAGCTGCGCTGTAAAGCCTGCGAGCCATCGATCTGCAAGGCGTGGCGTGATGGAAGCCTCGCCGCCGTCCTTGGAGAAGTCAGGCAGCGCGCTGCGTTGGGCGATGGCGCGGAAGGTTTGCGCGTCTTCGCCGTGGGTGGTTATGTAGTGAGCGTCGAGCGCGAACAGAGCGTCGACGGGTGTGTTCGCGCGGCACCAGAGGAAGGCGCGCACCCAGGGATTGGGATTCTGTCGCGTGCGCCAGGGGAGCTCGATGTGTGAGGAGGCCGAGAATTGTTGGCGCTGCGACGCGTACATGGCGAAGGCGGCGACGAGAATAATGAAGCCGGCAGCGTAGGAGGCCGACCGGCTTAATCGCCGGCTGTCGAGGCGTCCGAAGCCGTATTCGAAGAGCTGCTGAAGGCCCGCGCCGAGCAGCAGCACCATGAAAATGTAGATCATCTGGAACACGCGCAGGGGCTGCAGCCGCGCGACAATGTGCGATGAGGAGCTCTCATGCGCGAAGCAAACCGCGAGCAGGATCGCGAAGCTTCCGTAGAGCAGCGCGGCGATGCAAAGAGCGGATGCGGGTTGGAGCAGGCGCGCGCGGTTCAAGCGAAGCTGCGCGAAGAGGATGAGAAACGGGCCGCACAGACCGAAGATTTCATACCAGTGCCACTGCGAGAGAAACCAGTAGTAGCGGCTCTTTGAGGCAAGAACGACAGCGGGTGAATCGACCGGCGCGTGCGCCTGCAGGATCGCTGTGCCGAGGAAGGTCAGCGCGGCTAGCATCACAAGGAACGCGAGACGATGTAGGCTGCGCAGCACTCGAAGTACGATCACAAAGCCGACGGCGTAGCCGGCCATGAGCGGGTGGAAGGCCGCGGCAAGAGCCAGTGCGGCGACGCAGCCGGCGAGTGAGCCGCGGCGTTGGCGATCCCATGGATCGAGTGCCAAGGCAATCGCCCAAAGCGACAGCGGCGTGGAGAGACTGCGCGCCGTCAGGTAGGGATCCATCAGCAGCAGCGAGGTGCCGGCGATGGGAAGGGTCAAGAGCGCACCGAGCATGGCGATGCCTGCGAGTTGTGCGCGCTCATCCGCTGTGATGCGGCGAAGCAGAGCGAGTCCGGCGGCGAGCGTAAGTGCAATGCTGACGAGATCGACGAGCAGGATCATGTACAGCATCGGCAGGTGAGTGACATGAATGAGCGAGCAGAGCACTGGAGCGAAGATGGAGAAGCGTAGATGCTCAGAGACGAATTGCGTGTAGTGGGGGAAGAGATGCGGGTTGAGTTTGAATTCGATGCCCGCGACATAAAGGCCGCCGTCTTCGGCGAGCGGATGATAGCCCTGGACGACGAAGGTTGCGAGCGTGAGCGCCGCGATGAGGAGCGTCCAACGATAGGGTGACCAGGACGAAGGCCGGGTGCGACGTACGGAAGCATCGATGAATGGCGAGGAATCTGGCAAGCGATCTTTCCTGAGGAGATTCGGCGGAGCGGGTGGCGTGTGTTCCTCGGCTGCAAGTGCGTGGCGGCGCTTCGATTCCGCTGCGCAAAGGACGGCTAAGTGCAAACGGTACAATGAAAAGGCGTGTCAATGCTTAATATCCGCACAACTTCGCCGGGGAATCCTCGGCAGCGACACCTGAGGACCTCGCGATGAGCCGGGAGCACCGCGTCAATCTGCTGAAGATGGTCCCCGGATTGTTGATCAGCGCTTTCTTCCTGTGGTGGACCTTTCGCGGCTTCGACATGGCGGACCTGGAGACGGTTCGCTTTGTGGCGCCCGTGTGGATTATCGGCATTGTGGCGTTTACGCTGGCCGGCTATACGATGCGCTGCGTGCGCGCGTGGTGGATGCTGCGCAGCGTGAAGGCGCGATTCAGCGCGTGCTCGCGGATTTTTCTAACGTCGCTGGCCGCAAACAATATTCTTCCGCTGCGCATTGGCGATGTGATGCGCGTGTTTACGTATGCGTCGGACGTGAATGCGACGCCGTCCATGGTGCTGAGCACGGTGATTCTCGAGAAGCTGCTGGACGTGTTCAGCCTGGCGACGCTGTTCGTGATCACGATGCACGGCGGACGGGCGATGTCGTCGAAGCTGCGCGGTGGCGCGGAGATTGGGCTGGCGATCTCGGCTGCGTGTCTTCTGGTGCTGGTGTTTGGAGCTCACACGCTGCAGGAGCCGGTGCGGCGAATTGCGGCGAAGAGCAGCAACCGGTTTGTGAAGAAGATTGAACAATGGCTGCTGCTGGCGATGGAGTGCATTGAGAAGATTGGCGTTGGTGGAACGTTGTTGCTGGTCTTGTTCAGCTTTATCGCATGGTCTTTTGAGGGTTTGATTTATGTATCAGCGGCGAATCTTGTTGCGCTACGAACGGATGCGATCGGACCATGGCAGGCGGTCTCGCAGGCGAATCTGTCGTTCCTAATTCCGAGCTCGCCTGGCGGCATCGGGCCATTTGAGTGGGCGTGCAAGGATGCGCTGGTGCGGCATGGGTCGCCGCCGGCGGCGGCGGGGCTGTTCGGGCTGCTGATTCATGCGTGGCTGTTTGTCGTGATCACCGGCGTGGGCGGCGCAATGTTCCTGATGCACCGACTTCATCGCGCGCGGCGTTTACCGCTCAAGGAAGAGCTGGATACGCTGCCGGCGCAGCTGCCCTACGAAGAGATCAGAGATTAGAGATCAGAGAACGTTCGACAATGTACAGGATTCTTCAGCAGACGATTCAGGCGCGGATTCAGGCGCTGCTCAGCGAGCGGTACGGGGTGGAGCTCGCGCAACTGGCAGTTGAGCTGCCGCCGAAGCTGGAGTTCGGCGAGATGGCGCTGCCGGTGGCGTTTGAACTGGCAAAGCGGGTGAAGAAAGCACCGCGGGCGATTGCGCAGGAGCTGCAGCCGGAGCTCGCGGCGATTGATGGCGTGGCGAGTGTAGAGATTGCGGGCGCGGGCTACTTGAACATCAAGCTGGACCGCGCGGCGATGGTGAAGCGCATTGCGGCGGATGAACATGCGAATGTTGGCGGCGATGGGTTTCGGCTGATCGAGCACACGAGCATCAACCCGAACAAGGCAGCGCATGTGGGCCATCTGCGCAACGCGATTCTCGGCGACAGCTTTGCGCGCATGGTTCGGCCGGACGATTACAAGCAGGGGTATGCGACCGGCGTGCAGAACTACATCGACAACACCGGCGTGCAGGTGGCGGATATTGTTGTTGCGATGACCGCGCTGAAGGGCTTCGACCTGAATGGCGTGCGCGGGTGGATGACAGAGCTATTGGAGACGAACACACGGCTGGATTATGCGTGCTGGGATCTCTACGCGCAGGTATCGCAGTGGTATGAAGCGGATCCGGGGCAGGCAGCTGCGCGGAAGCAGCTTCGGCTGGACACGCTGCATGCGATTGAGCATGGCGGCAATGAGACGGCGGAGATTGCGGACCTGATCGCGACGGGCGTGCTGCGGAGGCATCTCGAGACGATGGAGCGGCTCGGCATCGAGTACGACTTTCTGCCGCGCGAGAGCGAGATTCTGCACCTGCACTTTTGGGAGGCGGCGCGGGCGTTGATGGTCGAGCGCGGCGTGCTCTACAAGGAGACGGCGGGGAAGAACGCCGGCTGCTGGGTGATGCGAAGGGCTGGAGCTGCGCCACTGTCGCCGGGCGAGGTCGACGAGGATGCGAAGATCATCGTCCGCTCGAATGGCACGGTGACGTATGTTGGGAAGGACATCGCCTATCACCTGTGGAAGTTTGGACTGCTGGGGCGCGACTTTGGGTATGCGCGATTTCGCGAGTATCCGACTCATACGTGCTGGGTTTCGACGACGCATGGCGAAGATCCGCGGCCGGATCTAGGTTTGGGCTTTGGGCATGCGGATGCGGTCTATAACGTGATCGATTCGCGGCAGGACGACCCGCAGGCGCAGGTGAAGGAAGCGCTCCGCGCGCTCGGCTATGAGCACGAGGCCGATCGCTACACGCATGTGAACTATGCATTTGTGGGACTAACGCCACGCACTGCGGAGGAGCTTGGCTATGTGCTGAGCGATGAAGACAAGGGCCGCGCGTTCATCGAGGTGAGCGGGCGCAAGGGCTTCGGCGTGAAGGCTGATGACCTGATCGACCGCATGATTGCAGCGGCGCAGGCGGAGGTGGATGCGCGACATTCGGAGGTAGATGAGGCGGAGCGCGCGGAGATTGCCAACGCGATCGGCGTGGGTGCGCTGCGGTATTTTATGTTGCGGTTCACGCGAAATACGCTGATCGCGTTTGATTTTCGCGACGCGCTGAGCTTCGAGGGCGAGACCGGGCCGTATGCGCAGTATGCGGCGGTGCGCGCGGCGAACATCTTTCGCAAGGGCGAGGCGGACGAGGCGGACGTGCTGCGCGAGTTGCAGTCGATGGACGCGGACGCGCTGGCGCTGCTGCTGAGCGGTGAAGATGGAACGAGCGTGTGGGAGGTTTGGCTTGCTGCGGCGCGCGTGTCGCTGGTGCTGGAGCAGGCGATTGCCGCGGCCGAGCCGGCGGTGCTCGCGAAGTATGCGTTCACGCTGGCGCAGACGTTCAGCAACTTCTATCACAAGCATCGCGTGCTGACGGAGAGCGATCCGGCGCGCAAGACACTGTTGTTTGCGACCGCCGCGGTGGCACGGCGCGAGATTACGCGCGTTCTGGGATGGCTGGGGATTAGCGTGCCGGCGGCGATGTAAGCGGCGATGCCGGCATGAGGAGCATGAGCGCGTTGGGCACGATCTCGACCTGCATGGGTGTTGTGCCGATCCATTCACCGTCGGCTTGCACGTGAACACGGTGCGGCGAACCCGCCGAGCAGGTGAAGGAACTGACGTTGAGGTGCTGGGTGTAGGGATTCCAGCGATGCAGCCGCGCCCAGCTTGCGGCGAACCATGCGGGCAGAGCGAGATGCGATGGCGGTTGAGTCAGTGCGAGGCGCAGCGTTTCGTCCGCCGGTGAGGCGCCGCGAATCAGCGGGCTGAACAGCCCGCCGAGGTCTCCGACGCGAACGGCCATGGCACTGACGGCGTCGCGCTCGAGCGGATCGAGACCGAGTTGCTCGGCGATGACGTGGAACGTGGCGAAGCGCGAAGCGAGGAAGAGTTTCGCGGCGCGCATGTAGTAGACCGAGCGGCCGAGGCGATGTTTGCCGGAGGCAAGCATGCGGTAGACGAGCGCGCCGTCCGGACCGGCCCCGGCCATGACGGCGAAGTACCGTGATTGCGTGCCGGACGGCGTTTCACAGCTGACGCGGCCCAACGGGATGCGACGCGGGACGAAAGTCAACTGCTGCCGAACAGCGTCCGCCGCGTTGAACGAGAGCCCGAGATGCCGGGCGAGCGCGTTGGCGCTACCGAGAGGAATCATTCCGACGACCGCGGACGGATGGAAGGCGAGTCCCTGGATGACTTCGTGGAGCGTGCCGTCGCCGCCGCAGGCGAAGAAGAGGCTGACTCCATCGTTTGCGGCATCGAGCGCTTGCGCGCCGGCGGTTCCTGCCGCGTGTGTGTAGACGATCTCCGCACCAATGCCGTTGGCGCGAAGAGCCGCAGCGGCTGACGCGGGCGCAGCCTGGCGCGGGCGGCCGCCACGTCCGGCATGCGGATTGAAGATCAGGGCCGCGCGGCGCATGGGTGCAGATTCATTGTGCCGCAGCAGCCGCACATCTGCTCGGCCACGGCGTTACATCGCCGGCGGAGGCGTGGCGGGCGCTTCATGGTGCTCGTGCTCACGCGGCGGAGGAACGAATTCCGGAGGCGTTGACATGCCGCGATGGCAGGTACCGCAGGTGACCGTTGCGTCAGACTTCGGATCGGTGAGCTGGGTCAGGTATTCGGCGTTGATCGCCTTGGTCATGCGCATCATCACGCGCGCGCGATTCTTCATGGGATTGGCGTCGGACGCGAAGTTGGGGTGCCCGGTCGCGGGGTCCTTGGCGTGGCAGTAGGTGCATTCGACGCCGAGATCGCCTTCAAAGGTTCGCATGATGGCGATGACCTGCGGTCCAGTGGTGTCCTTAGGCAGCACCTGCAGGTTCGTGGGGGGCGGTATCTGGCGCCGCGGCCCGGGGGCGTTTCCGTTGGCTTGAGCGAAGGCAGCGGAGGCTGCAAGAAGAGAGCTGACTGCAAGGAGAGACAGGGAACGCCCGACCATGGATGTCCTTTGCACTGCAGAAGGTTGTGGACCACCTGCTGCTGAGCGTATGCAAGGACCGGCCTCATTGCAAGTGAACCTTTCGTCACCAAGGCAATTGGTCGGCGATGAACCTACTTGACGTAGCCGCGGACCCACTCCGTGATGCTGCGCACGCCGATGCCGCTGGGTCCCTTGGACTGCCAGGGTTTCTGCTCATCGGCCCAGGCGGTGCCGGCGATATCGAGATGAATCCACGGCGTGGAGCCGGCAAATTCTTTGAGAAACATGGCTGCGGCGATGGCTCCGCCGTAGCGGCTGCCGCCGGTGTTCATGATGTCGGCGATGGAGCTCTTGATCTGGTCGCGATAGTCATCGGTGCAGGGCATCTGCCAGAACTTCTCGCCGGAGGCGGGAGTCACGTCGAGGAAGCGGCGCGCGGTTTCGTCGTCGTTGGTGAAGAGTCCCGCGTTCAGCTGGCCCAGCGCAATGCCGATGGCTCCGGTAAGCGTAGCGGCGTTGATCAGGTGCGTGGCGCCGAGCGTCTGTGCGTAGTGCAGCCCATCGGCGAGGACGAGCCGCCCTTCGGCATCAGTGTTGAGGACCTCGATTGTCTTGCCGGACATGGCGGTGAGTACGTCGCCGGGTTTGTAGGCGCGCCCCGAGGGCATGTTCTCGCAGGAGCAGACGACGCAAAGCACGCGCACGGGCGGCTTGAGCAGCGCGATGGCGCGCATGGCTCCGAGCATGGCGGCGGCACCGGCCATGTCGTACTTCATCTTGTCCATGTTTTCGGCGGGCTTGATGGAGATGCCGCCGGTGTCGAACGTAATGCCCTTGCCGACGAGGCCGATGACGGGAGCTGCCTGTCCATTGGCTGCGGGCGCCGGCGGATTCTTCGGCTCGTAGCGGAGAACGATGAGCGCAGGCGGTTCGTAGGAGCCTTGCGCCACGCCGAGGAAGGCGCCCATTTTCAGCTCTTTGAGCTTGTCGGTGGAGTGAACTTCGCAGCTGAGGCCGTGTTCGGCGGCCATGGCAGCGGCGCGGCGGCCGAGCTCGGTTGGCGTGAGCACGTTGCCGGGCTCGTTGACCAGCGACCGCGTGAAGTTTTGACTTTCGCCGAGGATGACGCCTTCATCCCAGCCCCGCTGGCAGTCGTTGCGGGTCTCATCGTCGGCGTCCGGAACGAGGACCGTGACGCTGTTCATGCTCAGGTCTTTGCGGTCGCTGCGGTAGATGTCGATGTCAAAGTCGGCGAGTACGGCGCCTTCGGCGATGGCGCGCGCGGCAAGATAGCAGGGCAAAGCGTCGATGTGCTCATCAGAGAGCGCATGATCATCCGGAAAGACGATGGCGAGGTCGCTCAAGCTGCGGGGGCGCGCGATACGAACGGCTGCACCGGCGGCTTTACGGAGCTCATTGGCGGTGAGCGACTTTGCTTTTCCCATGCCGAGGATAAGAAGGCGCTCGGTCTTGAGGCCATCCGGTTGGCGGAGAAGCATCGGTTCGGCGAGAGTGGCCTTGAACTCGCCGGTCGCCAGCCATGGAGCTGCAGCCTTGGCGATGGCGTCAGATGTCGTCAGCAGCGTGGGTGACGGTGGATCATCCTTGCCGGAAGCGATGTCGACGGCAAAGGCGATGAGCAGAGGGGTGGCGAAGGCCGCGGGGTCCTGGAAGACTAGCTTGAGGGTCATTGTTTAACTCCATCGTAAACCGCCGCGCGGTGGAGGACTGTCTGGATCTGAATCAACGGCGCTGCGAGCGGGCGATGGCGGCGCGGGCTTCCTTGTCGGCCTCGCGCTTGCGTTCCGTCTCGCGCTTGTCCCATTGCTGCTTTCCGGTGGCGATGGCGAGCTCGCATTTCACTCGGCCGTTGCGGAAGTAGAGACGGACTGGGATCAGCGTTGTGCCTTTGCCCTGCGTAGCGGCGGTGAGCTTTTCGATCTCGCGGCGGTGCAGCAGGAGCTTGCGGGTGCGCAGAGACTCGTGGTTCATGGCATTGCCGTGCGAAAACGGGCCGATGTGCGCGTTGAGCAGGAAGGCTTCGCCGTCCTTTAGCAGGCCATAGGCGTCCTTGAGGTTGGCTTTGCCTTCGCGAATCGATTTGACCTCGGTGCCGCGGAGGGCGACGCCGCACTCGTAGCGGTCGCCGAGGAAGTAGTTGAAGCTGGCGGAGCGATTAAACGCGGCGTCGCGCTGCCCGGCGGCGACGGGGTCGCGGTCCTTCGGTTTGGCGGAAGGTTTGGGGCTGCCGGTGGGGGTGGTCGGGTTGGAGAGCGAGCGCGGCATGCCGAGAAGTTTCGATGCTAGCAGAGGGCCGGCGATGCAACGGAACCGGATCCATCGGAGACTACTGCGAAAGATGTAGCGGATACACAGGACAGGCGCGGCCGAAGGGATGACCTCGTGGGGAGACGTTCGTCCAACTGACAGAGCGACAATCCTGAACGTGACCACCAACTTTTCAAAGGGCGCGACCGCCAAACGGCGACCAAGCGAGCCTGTTTCGATACGGGGGAGTGCGTGAGGCCGATGGTAGTATGGGGCGAGCCCGAACATTCGCTCGAAACCGCAGCAGATCCACCCCGGAAGCGCCACAGACGCATCTCCGGAGGCTTCCTCCGGCGGCGTTCCGAGTCCAGGGTGCGGGAGCCACGGGAGCGGACTATAGGAATGACAAGGCGCGAGATCGGCCGGTGGTATGAAGCGCCGTCAGCCCGGTGGGCAATGGCGGCCGCAGGGCTGTCTCTCCTGTTGGTTTGCGGGCTGCCGGGCGCGGCGCACGGCCAGTCTGCCAGTACGTGGAACAAGCGAGGGCAGGCGGCGGAGGCGCGGGAGGACTACGATGCCGCCTTCGAGGCCTACCGTCAGGCATGGCTGAAGAAGCCCAAGGATTTGCGCTACAAGGAGCGCTACGAGCGTCTCCGCTTTCAGGATGCCAACCAGCATGTGGATCGCGGCCGCGTGCTGCGGCAGGCGGGTGACGTCTCCGGCGCGATCAACGAGTTCGCCCGCGCGCTGCAGATCGATCCCGGGAACCAGGCAGCGGCGCAGGAGCTGGAGCTGACGCAAAGGCCCGGAGCGGCCACGCCCGCAGGCCCGTCGGGCTCGGCCGCGGGGATCAACAACAAGGCGCTATCGAATGCGGGTCCGGAGGCGCAGGTGCTGGTGCCGGGCGTGGACGAGGAGACTCCCCATCAACGCCAGGTGCAAAAGGATATTGCGTCGCTGGGCGCGCCGGTAAAGTTGCAGCCGGTTTCGAATGACCCGATCTCGCTGCACATGGTCGAGGACACGAAGGTCATCTATCAATCGATCTGCAAGGCGGCGGGGCTGAATGTCATCTTCGATCCGAATTACAACAAATCGCAGCGCATTCCGTTCGATCTGACGAATGTGTCGCTGTATGAGGCGCTGCGAGTCCTCGGTGTAGAGAGCAAGACGTTCTGGCAGCCCGTGACGCCGAATACGATCTACGTCGCCGAGGACAACCCGACCAACCGGCGCGAGGATGAGGAGCAGGCGGTACAGACGTTCTATCTCACCAACGTAGAACAGCAGAGCGACGCGAACGAGATCCTGATTGCGCTGCGCAATCTGATGGGTCAGGACTTCAAGCTTTACCTGGTGCCCAGCCAGAATGCGATTGTGGTGCGCGGAACGCCGGACGAGCTGGTGCTGGCGGAGAAGATCATCAACGACCTCGACCGGACCAAGCCGGAGGTTGTGGTGGACGTCGCGGTGCTGGAGGTCAGCCGGCAGAAGGAACGGAACCTCGGCATTACGCTGCCGCAAAGCTTTGGGCTGACGCCGCAGCAGAGCAACTACAACCAGAACACGAGCTCGACATCCACGACGTCGACCACAGGAACCACCAGCACCAGCACCACCACGACGAACGGCCTGACGCTGAACACGCTGGGTAACATCAACGCGACAAACTTCGCGGTATCGGTCACCGGCGGTCAGGTGAATGCGTTGCTCTCCGACGCCGACACCCGCATTCTGCAGAACCCGCGCATCCGGGCAACCGACGGACAGCGCGCGACGCTGAAGATCGGATCGAAGATTCCGGTCGCGACTGGCAGCTATAACGCCGGTGTCTCGACCGGTATCGCCAGCCTCGGCGTGCAGACGCAGTTTCAATACCTCGATGTCGGCGTGAATATCGACATGACGCCGACGGTGCACTACGACCGCGAGATCTCGCTGAAGCTCCATGTCGAAGTTTCGAGCCAGAACGGAAGCTCGACGATCTCCGGTGTGACCGAGCCGATCTTTGCGCAGCGCTCGGCGGATCAGACAATTCAATTGAAGGACGGCGAGCCGAGTTTGCTGGCCGGCATTCTCACCAACCAGGACACGAAGAACGTCAGTGGAACGCCGGGACTGGGCGAGCTTCCCATTCTGAAGTACTTCTTCTCCAGCCAGGACAAGATTCAGCAGTCGGACGAGATCGTCTTCCTCATCATTCCGCACATCGTTCGCGACTCCATCCTGACGGACGAGAACACGCGCGCGATCTACACGGGCACGGGCCAGACGGTGGAGCTGATTCGGCATCCGGACGAGGTGCCGACCACGAATGCTGCCTACACACCGACACCGGCCTCGACGACAACGGCGGCGAACGCTGCGTCGGCCATGATTCCGGAGATCGCTGCAGCCGGCCGGCCCGCCGCACCTCCGCCGACGGGCACGACTGCCGCGGCCGGAGCAAATATCCCCTCCGGTACCGCGATGACGCCGTTGAACCTGAGCGTCATCTCGCCCGCGCAGACGACGGTGGGCTCGACCTTCCAGGTGACCGTAAGAGCATCGAATGCACATGACCTCTTCGGAGTCCCGATGCAGATGCAGTTCGACCCCAAGGTGCTGACGCTGGTCAACGTCGACACGGGCGATTTCCTGGGGCGGGACGGGCAGGCCGTAGCGCTGAGCCATCGCGACGATGGCGAAGGCGCCGTGACGATGTCCTTGACGCGGCCGCCGAACACGCCGGGAACGAGCATACCCGGCATCAGCGGACAGGGATCGCTAGTGGTGCTCACCTTCAAGGCGATTGCCCCGGGTACCTCGTCGCTTGCGCTGGTCCGGGTTGGAGCCGAGGACAGCCACCAGAACAAGCTGCCGGTCGTCGGCGGACAGGCGACGGTGCGGGTAACGCCCGCAGGTCCTGCAGCGAGCCAGTGAGGGCTTGAGGATGCTAACGGGCTATCAGGAGCGAAGGAATCGGCAATCGTCATCGGGCGAAGCCGGTGTCACGCTGATCGAGCTGATCATCGTGGTGGCAATTCTTTCGATTCTGTCCATGGCTGTGCTTCCGGTCGCCCGCTTTGAGGTGAAACGCCAGAAGGAGCGCGAGTTGCGCCGCGACCTCTGGGAGATGCGGGCGGCGATCGACGCCTACAAGGACGCCGCAGACAAGGGCGGCATCCAGACCAAGGCTGACTCCAACAACTATCCTCCGGACCTGCAGACACTTGTCGATGGTGTGGACATTCAGGATCACAAGGTGCGCTTTCTGCGCGCGATTCCCGTCGACCCGATGACGAATTCGACGGACTGGGGACTTCGCTCCAACCAGGACGATCCGGATTCAACCAGTTTCGGTGGCCAAAACGTCTACGATGTGTACACCAAGAGCCAAGGCACCGCGCTCGACGGGACAAAGTACGACACATGGTGAAACTGGCGAAAATGCGAGAGGGACGGCGATCTGGTGGACGGAGGTCTGGGACAAAGAGTGTGCGCGAAGCCGGCTTCACGCTGATCGAGCTGATCATTGTGATGGCGATCATCGGGATCCTCGCGGCCGTAGCCGCTCCGCGCTATGTGATCTTTGTGCGGCACGCAAAAGAGGCTGTGCTGCGCCAGGACCTTGAAACCATGCGCAAGGCGATCGACAGTTACACGATCGACAAGGAGAAGGCGCCGCAGTCGCTCGACGATCTGGTCCAGGCCGGATACTTGAAGTCGATCCCGGTGGACCCGATGACCAACAGCCAGGACACCTGGATGACGGATACGTCCGACACCTTGATGGACATCGACCAGACCGAGGGCGGAATCGACAACGTCCACTCCGGCTCACAGGCGATCGCAACGGACGGCAGCAGCTACAACACCTGGTAAACCGCTGGCGGCGGGAGTGTGGCTGGACCGTCTGCCGTACGACATAGTCATCCCGATCGCAACCGTGGCGAACGAAACCCGTCTACAATGGACGGGAGTGCTGTGCCTTCAAGGCAGGGCCTCCGGCCTCCGGGAGTTAGCCATGCGCGTCCCACTCGTTCTCGCCTTCGCGGGTCTCTCCGCCTCGCTTGTCTTCGCACAGCAGCCCACACCGTCAACGAATCCCGCGAGCAGCACTGTGCCCAGCATCTCGCAGACGCCGGCCGCGCAGCCTCCTGCGTCGCAGGCCCCGGGCGCGCCGCCGCAGCAGGTTCCGACGGCGACGCCGGGCACAAGCCCGACGGCCGCGCCGGATACCACGGCCGATAGCGGCAAGAAGCCGGACGTAAAGCCCTCGAAGAACAAGGACAAGAAGGGCGATGTGAATGCCAGTGAGGCGAAGGACGATTCGATTCCGACGCCCGGTGAGGAGCTGGATCCGCACATCAAGAAGGGCAGTGAAGAGGACGTCAATGCGATCGGCCAGCGGAATATCGGCGGCCGCGGGTTGGGGAACTGGTACTCGACGAACTGGGAGATTTCGACGGGCAAGCAGTACTCGATGGAGATCGAGAAGAGCTCACACCTCGTCACCGACCCCGTCGTCGTCGAGTACATCAACCGCATCGGGCAGAACCTGGTGAAGAACTCGGATGCGAAGGTGCCGTTCACGATCAAGGTGCTGGACACCGACGAGATCAACGCGATGGCGCTGCCGGGCGGATTCTTCTATGTGAACTCGGGGCTGATTCTGGCCTGCGACAGCGAGGATGAGCTGGCCGGCGTGATGGCGCATGAGATTGCGCACGTGGCCGCGCATCACGCCGCGCGCGAGATGACCAAGCTGAACTACATGCAGCTCGGGCAGATTCCGCTGATCATCTTCACCCAGGGAACGTGGACCGGGTACGGCATCTACGAGGCATCGCAGCTGGCGATTCCGCTGACCTTCCTGCAGTTCTCGCGTGAGTACGAGGCTGAGGCCGACTATCTCGGGATTCAGTACATGTACAAGGCGGGATATGACCCGCAGGGCATGGTGAGCATCTTCGAAAAGCTGGCGGCGCTTGAAAAGCATAAGCCCGGCGCGCTGTCGAAGGCGTTCAGCGATCATCCGGCGACGCCGGACCGCATTGCGGCCGTTGAGAACGAAATTGCCACGATCCTTCCGCCAGAACCGCAGTACCTGGTGACCAGCTCGGAGTTTGACCAGGTGAAGGCACGGCTGGCGAGGATCCAGAACAAGCGCGGGCTGAACGACAAGAAGAACAACGGCAAGCCGACCCTGCGCCGCGTAGGCGGAAGCAACAACGATCCGAACGCGCCCAACAATCCCAGCAACTCCACGGACGACCGCCCGACGCTGGGACGGCGGGATTAGGAACAACGACCAGCAAGCAAAGGAATAGGCGAGGGCATGGTTTGTGGCCATGCCCTCCTTGTTTAATCTCGATCGATCCCCGAGCCTCACCGAGCTACGCGGTCTCCTGTGAGCGACGACCACCAGGCTGCATCCGCTCCTTTCGTAACTTCTCCACGTGACCATTGAATTCCCCATCGTCATGCGACGTAGAGAAGATTTGGGAGTAGGATAGTCGCACTCCAGCTCTTTCTTTCGCCAGAGGCGCTATAGGCGCCGCGCGATATAGTCGGGCTCTATGACAGCGGCGGCCATTGCGGATGGCATCTCTGGGGGAAAAATGAAGAAAAACGTGTCGATGATATGGACCTGTGCGGCGGTTGTTGCGCTGGCGTTCACGGCGACCGGGCGCGCCTATGCGGACACCCAGACGGTGGATATTACGTTCAATCCAAACCCTACGATCAATATAGTTGGAGGCGGTTACGAGGACTCCGAGGGGTTCGCGCAATTCAATCCTGCGCTGGGAACGCTGGAGAGCATATCGTTTTCTGTCGCTTGGTCGCAAACCTACACCACACCGTCCGGCGGGGCGGTCTATCTAGCGTTCAGCCCGGTTGGCTATGGAGAGATTGTGGAGAACGATAACCCCAATTCTGCCTCTTTCAGCATCAACAGCGTACCCGTTCCATTGAGCGATTTCGCCGCGTTTACCGGGACAGGAGACGCCAGCCTGGAGGTTTCGGATAATGGGGCCGGGGAATCGTTGTATGTCGATTTCAGCTCAGTCAGCGTGACGTACACCTATACGCCCAGTGTCGCGGCGACGCCGGAGCCTTCATCGTTGGCGCTGCTGGGCACGGGAGCGCTGGGCGTTGCGGCCACGATGAGGCGGCGATTCCTTCGCACATAATTTGCGATGACTTGCTGTAGAGCTATAGGCGGCGCGTTACCGTCTTGAAATTTGCCAACTCGTCAGGGGGTGTTTATGAAGCGGGTGGTCGCAGCGGTCTTTCTGATGGCGATGACGTTCGGTATGAGCGCGGCATCGCGGGCGGATACGGAAACGGTGACTGTCGTATTCAACAATCCGGCTCTCAACGACAGTGCAGGCCCGGGCTACTCCGATCCCTTTGCACAGTTCAATCCCTCACTTGGGACGCTTGCGAGCGTGACCCTCGATGCTTCCGCATCGGGCACTACCTATAGCACCAACGCCTCGAATATCGGGTTCTTCGCGGGGAATGACGTCTTGTACTGCTGCACAGACACTAGAAACACCTTCAGCTTCAATATCGGTAACACCGTGTCCAGCGCAGATGTCCTCAACTTCTTTATCGGAACGGGAGATGTGGAGCTAAATGTGGAAGACGGCGGTGAAGATATGGATGCGACAGTCCTGAATGTGAATTCTGCCTTAATTACCTATACCTACACACCAGCGGCGACTCCTGAACTAGGGACCATATCGCTGCTGGGAACGGCGTTGCTGGGCGTGGCCGGAGTCGTGGGACGGCGGTTGTTCGAGTGATGGCTGGTTCTCAGTGTTGATCGAGAGAGTCGCGGAATGCGGCTCTCTTTTTCTATTGAGGTGAGAGAGCAGGGGGCCGCGCCGGCAGGCGGCGTTCCGTTTGAGAGAATGGGGTATGGCAGAGAAGAAGTACACCACTGGCTATACAAACGATCACGCCAAGGCTGGGCTGGAGACGAAGTTTCCGGCGATTGAGACGTGGCGGAATCAGTTCCCAAAATATGAAATCTTGATCGACGACCCGGAGTTCACCAGCGTTTGCCCGAAAACCGGCCTACCGGACTTCGGGACGCTGCTCATCCGCTACATGCCAAGAGAGAAGTGTCTCGAGTTGAAGTCGTTGAAGGAGTATCTGTTCACGTATCGCAACCTGGGTATCTTCCAGGAAAACATCGTGAATCAGGTTCTCGACGATGTGGTGAAGGCGACCGACCCGGTTTGGGCCGAGGTCAAGGGCGACTTCCGGCCTCGAGGTGGAATCTCAACGGTCGTGACGGCGCGCTATCCGCGAACCGAGGAGATGCGGTGAAAAGAAGAGGCGCAGGCGATGGTTGCCCGCGCCCCTTGATAAGCTGCTCCGCAGTTGACCTTAGAAATTGACCCGTGCGGAGAACTCCATTTGGCGCATATCACCGGCTGTGGAGGCGTAGCCGAAGTTGCTCTGGTCGGTGGCGATGTTGTTGGACCATGTGCTGTTGAAGCTGTTGATGTTGGGGTGGTTGAAGAGGTTGAACGCCTCGGCACGGAGGACGACGCCGACGTGTTCGCCGATGGGAATGGTCTTGTTGATTGCGGTGGCGACACTGACCTCTTTGGGTCCGCGCAGAACGCCCGGCTCAGAGTTGCCGAACGTTCCGTAGGGTGGCTGGGCGAACGAGGTGTAGCTGTAAAGCGGGCTCTGGCCGAGCGCCTTCTTGCCGCTGCCGCCGTTATGGATCAGGGGAGCAATCTGGTTGGGGCGGCTGGCGAGACCGTTGGTCGGTGTGCTCAGGCTGACGGACTGGACGAAGCCGCTCTGTGCGGTGATGAGACCGGAGATGCCAAAGCCGGAGAGCGTCTCACGCATGAAGAGGTTCGAAGAGTGCCGCATGAAGGGCAGTGAGTAGACGAACGCAGTTGTGAAGACGTGGGTGCGGTCGTAGCTCGGGCGTCCATAGTCGCCGCCGGGGAAGCGCGGATTCTGGAAGCCGATGTTGGAGTCGAAGCCGTAGGCGAGGTTGCCGCCGGCGTTCTGGTTTTGATCACCCAGCGCTTTGGAAAAGGTGTAGGCCTCGTTGAGTTGCAGGTCGTGCAGGCGATAGACGAAGCCGGTCTGGAGTCCGTTGTAGTTGGATTCGCCGATGGAGACGCCGGTGGTGATGCTGCCGAAGCCGCGATAGGGCCGCTCATAGTTCGTGTTGACTGCGCCGGTGTTCAGGCAAGGATCAAACTGCCACTGGCTGGGATTGCTCGGCGTAGGGCTGGAGGCCGCGCAGGCTGTGGAGTTGACCGCGGAGTTGATGTTAACCGTCGTGTTGACGGCGAAGTTACGATCGACGGCGTTGGAGAAGATGTGGTCGACCTTGTCGCCCGCGTAGGCGATGTCGAGGATGCCGTGCGGGACGATCTCATCTTCCCAGGACAGCGACCAGTTCTGCGCCATCGCCGGCCGGTAAGTATTGTCGAGTGCGGAGAGCGTCTGGATTCCAGGAGCGCCCGCGGTCCCGCCGCCTGGATTGCTGAATTGCGCGTAGCTGTAAGACGGTGTGGAGACGTAGGGGTTGTTGCTCAGGAGGCTAGAGGTTTGGAACATGCCGACCTGGTCGTAACCAACGCCGTAGCCACCGAAGACTGACATCGTGCCTTTCTCGTTGAGGCGATAGGCGAAGCCCACGCGCGGAGCGAACAGGTCTTTCTTGGCGACCGTGAATCCGCAAGGCGTGCCGTTCTGGCACGCCTGCACGACACCGTTGGTCTGGTAGTTGGCAACGGCGCCGGTGGGCGTGACGGGAACGATGCCGCTCACGGTGTACGCGCCCGTGTTGTAGACGATGCCGGGTGCGACATTGATGTTGAAGTCGGCCGGGTTGAAGTTGGTGATGTCGTTACCGTCCATGGTGGTGGGCGAGTAGAAGCTGTAGCGAACGCCGTAGCTTAGCGTAAGGCGCGGCATCGCCTTCCAGTCATCCTGCGCGTAAAGCTCGAACCAGTGCTGGTGAAAGACTCCGGCACGCTGGACGTTGGACTGCGAGTAGGACGCGGCAAATCCGAGCAGGAAGTCGCCTGCCGTATCGCCGGTAGTGTTGGCACTGCCGGTGAAACCGAAGTTGCCCATCGAGAATGCCGAGGCGTTCACCCGAAGGATGTTCCACATGTACAGGCCGCCGACCTGGATGACGTGATGACCCTTGGCGAGAGTGAGGTCATCGGAGAAGATGCCGTCGCCGGTTTTTGAGTAATTGGGTTGGACGCCGACGCCGAGCCATGTCCAGAAGCCGCCGATGGTGACGGCTGGAAGACGGAGATCGCCGTTGTTGAAGACGTTGTTGATCAGGCCCGAAGGGATGGTGAACTTGCCGGTCGGAAAGAGATCGACCTTCTGGTCTGTGTAGGCCAGGCCTGCGCTGTTGATGATGCTGGGAGTGATGTCGTAGTTCCAGCGCAGGAGCATGTTGAGCGCGGGCGTGTAGACGGAAGCTCCCGGGTTGGGCGCGGGGTCGTTGTAATTGCGTGCCGGACGAATGTTGTAGACCTCTTCATGCATGTAACGGGCGGTAATGAGATGCTTCTGGCCGATGTGATGGTCGATGCGATATATGGTGTCGTTTTGGCTGTCCAACTCAGGGTTGGTGTTGATGTAGTTGGCGAAGTTCGTGTTGTTGTTTTGCGGGAGGTTGGGCAAAGGCATGAAGCTGTTGGAGGGATCGATGAAGTAAGCCGAAGCCGGATCGAAGCAGTTCGGGTTGATCTGGTTCGTGACACCAAGTGAGTCCTTCGAGAAACAGATGGAAGGCGAGAGCGAACGCGCAGCGAGCAGGCTTTGGCAGAACTGTCCGCAGAGTAGGTAATGGTCGCCAACGGTTGCCGAGGTGCAGCCTGCGGCGCTGGCCGCGGAGGTCAGCGTGGATGGGCAGGACTGGGCGTCGTGGCTCTGGCTGAGATCGCCGGCACGGATGGCAGGCGTGAACTCGGAGCGGCTGTTGAGAACGGAAGCGTAGTGATTCGTCTTCCACTCGGCGCCGACGAAGAAGAACGTCTTATCCTTGGCCGTGTTGTACACCTTGGGAATGTAGATTGGACCGCCGAAGGTGAATCCGTAGATGTTGTAATGCAGGCTCGATTGCGTGGCCGGGACACCACTGATGGAATAGGGGCGAGCGACGGCGATGCTGTTGTTGCGGACGAACTCATAGCCGCTGCCGTGAAACTGGCTGGTTCCGCTCTTGGTTTCGATGACGATCTGTCCGGAGCCTGCGAAACCGTAGCGCGCGGAATAGGAGTTTTTCAGCACGCGCATCTCGTTGATGGCGTCGATGGACGGAGTGATGTTGATGTTGATGAGCGAGGTTGGCGTCATGTCATAGACGCCGTCGATGGTGTACGTGGTCTCTTCGGACGATGCTCCGCCGACGATGAGGTCGGTCTGGCCGAGATAACCGGCATTGACTTGGGCATTCGTTCCTTCGACGGAGGAGACTCCGGGGATGAGGGTGGCGAGCTGCTGAAAGTTGCGACCGTTCAGCATGAGGTTGGAGACTTCTTTGGCGGAGATGGTGCCGGCATTCTCCGCGGACTCGGTCTGTACGGCCAGTGTGTCCGCCTGGACGTTGACGTTGGTGCTTACATCGCCGGGCTTGAGGGTCACGTCCTGACCGCGGTGCTGTCCGGGATCAAGATGCAGGTTGGCAACCTTGAGGGAGGAGAAGCCATGCGAGGCGAAGACGAGCGTGTAGTCGCCGTCCGGAAGGTTCTCGACGGTGTAGAAGCCGCGCGCGGTGGCAGTGGCGGAATGGACGACGTGGGTATTCTGATTGGTCACTGTAATGGCGACGTTAGGCACGCCGGCACCGGAAGAATCGGTGACGTTGCCGGAGATGGAGCCGGCGGTGCTGTTCTGAGCCAAGAGTCGCGTCGTGCAGCAGAGCAGAAAGAAAACTGCCGCCGAGATCCAAGCGATCCTACGTGGAAGGGTGGTTTGTTTCGACGAGCGCTTGCAAGGGGGACGACCAGCCATGACTGCCTCCAAGGACTTGCGAGCCTGGACATGCGTGCATGCGCCGAGCTATCCGACGTGCATCGTCGTGCTGTCCAATGCGCCGCGAACATTACGAGAGGACGCGGGCAGTGTCAACGCTGAAGTTGTCTGTGAACGCTTATGAAAGACAGGCCGGACAGAATAGGGCCGATTAGGTGTCGCCACATCCCGCAATGTGGAACGATTTGCGCAGCCGTTGATCGGTCAACAGGTCGTACGGAGACGGAATACATAGGCCGCGGGCGTGGGCAGAGTCGATGGTGCAGTTGCGGGCAGCGTGAGGTGCCGTACTTTGCGACGGTGTCGACGAGTTGATCGATGAGTGAGGTTGCAGTGCGGTACTCATCGTTTTCGACGTAGCCCCAGGAGTGAATGGAGATCGAGGTGTCGGTCTGCCACGGAAGGAGCCGCAATGTGTCGAGTTTGCCGCGTTCGATGTCGAGTGTGGCGGCGTTGGGCGGCATCGCCTCTTTGTAGGTCAGAACGGCTGCCGGTTTCAATGAGCGGAACGGTCGTAGTAGTACGCGGCGAACTGCTGCAGATAGGGTTTGAATGCCGGCTGGCAGATCCACCAGTCGAAGTAGAAGAAGTCGGGAGAGTAGCGATCGACGAGCTCGGTCGATTGTGCGAGCCACTGATCGAGGAAAGCTTTGTTTGGTGGCAGCCAGAGCTCTAGATGCGATGGGTCGGGTTCTTTGGTTGGGTTCGCCGGCGATGTGTTGGACTGCGGGAGAGACATGGGTTCGGCGGGGCCGTAGAGAAGATTCGTCTGCGGTGTGCGGTCGCGAACGTCGGAGGGGATCGCGTTGCCGACGCCGTATCACCACCAATGCTCGGCGGTGTGCGAGGAGACGCCGAAGTGCAGACCGCGGGCGCGTGTGGCGCGGGCGAGTTCACCGACGACGTCGCGGTGTGGGCTCATTTCGACTGCATTGTAGGGCGTCATGGCGGAGGCGTACATCGCGAAGCCGTCGCAGTGCTCGGCTACCGGAACGACGTAGCGGGCGCCCGCTTTGACGAAGAGATCGATCCAGGCGTCGGGATCGAAGTGTTGTGCGCGGAAGAGCGGGATGAAGTCCTTGTAGCCGAATTTTTCGAGCGAACCATGCAGAGCGATCTGGTGCTCGTAGGCCGGATTTCCTGGGATGTACATGTTGCGCGAGTACCACTCGTTTCCGAATGCCGGAACGGAGTAGACGCCCCAGTGAAGAAAGATGCCGATCTTCGCATCGCGAAACCAGTCGGGTGTGCGGTAGGCGGCGAGCGAGTTCCAGGAAGCGTGAAAAGGAACTTGGGCGTTGTTTTGTGCTGTTTCCGCGCGGACTTTCGCGACTTGCGCGGCGATGTTGCGCGCGAATTTGGGCGAAGGACTGGATTGGGCGAAGAGCGCGGGAGCGACGCACAGAATACAGAGCTGGCAAATAATTTTCAGGGCGACACGATAGCAGAGGCAGCGTAGTTTGTTGGACAGGATGAAAATCGCAAATAGAAGATGGTTCTCGGTTGGACTGGTGGTGGTGTGTGTCGTTATGTGCGGGGCATCGGGAGTAGCGCAACAGGCTGCGGGCCCGAACGGATGGTCGGCGAAATGGATCGCTGCGCCTTGGAGCACGGAGCGAGATGGCGCCGAGGCAGACGGCAGCCGGCCGATGCCGGTGTTTCGGCGTGAGTTTATGCTGCGAGCGAAGCCGAAGCGCGCGATACTGCGAATTGTCGGGCTGGGGCAGTGGCAGGCGACTTTGGCTCACGGTGGGAATGCGCGGCTGGTGGAACCGAAAGGTCTGCTGGGCGCGTGGACGGATTACCGGAAGACGGTTGCGTTCGATGCGGTGGATGTGACCGCTTTGGTGGGCGCAGGCAAGAACGTGCTCGCGGTGATGGTGGGCAACGGGATGTATAACGTGCAGCGGACTGCGCTGCCGGGCGTGGCTCCGCGCGGCACGCGGTATACGAAATTTGTCGGCAGCTTTGGGCCGCCGAAGATGATTGCAGAGCTGGATGTCGAATATGGCAACGGATCGCACGAGACGATTGTGACCGATGACGGATGGAAGGTAAATCGCGGGCCGGTGGTGTTCGATTCGACGTATGGCGGAGAGGATTACGACGCGCGGCGAGAGCAGCGCGGCTGGAAGTTGCCCGCCTTCGATGATGCGAGCTGGAGCGCGGCGGAGGTGGTGGACGGGCCGGGCGGCGTTCTGATTCCGGCGATTGCTCCGGAGGTGGGACAGCATGAACGGTATGAACCCGTGAAGAGAACAGACCTCGGCGACGGGTGGGTGGTGTATGACTTGGGGCAGAACTTCGCGGGTGTTGTGCAGATCCGTGTGAAGGGGCCTGCGGGCGCGATTATTCGGCTGACTCCTGGTGAGTTGCTGAACAGGGATGGAACGGTGAGCCAGGCGACGTTTCATGGGCCGCAGTGGTGGAGTTACACGCTGCGCGGCGATGAAGCCGGCGAGACGTGGGAGCCGCTGTTCGGTTATGGCGGATTTCGTTACGTACAGGTGGAGTGGACCGCGGGTCCGGGGATGGAAGCAGCGACGCTGAACGAGAGTACGCCACGCGGTGAGCTGCTGAGCCTGGTGGGAGTTACACAGCACTCGGATGCGCCGATTGTAGGAAGTTTTGCCAGCTCGAATGAGATGCTGAACCGCATTCACGCGCTGATTGTTGCAGCGATGCACAACAACGAGGTGAGCCTGCTGACGGATTGCCCGGAGCGCGAGAAGCTTGGCTGGCTGGAGCAGACGCATTTGCTGGCGGCCAGCTTGATGTACAACAACAACCTTCAGGCGCTGTTTCGCGCGCAGGACCGCAACATGGAGGACGCGCAGTGGCCGGATGGAATTGTGCCGACGATTGCGCCGGAGTACGTGCGCTTCGGGCCAAAGAATGCGATCTTTGACGATTCGCCGGAGTGGGGATCGGCGAGTGTGCTGGAGCCTTGGTGGGCCTACACGTTTTATGGCGACAAGTCGGAGCTCAAGAATGACTATCCGATGATGCAGCGCTATGTGAAGGCCTTGGAGGGAAAGGCTGTCGATGGAATTGTGGCGTATGGACTCGGGGACTGGTATGACATTGGGCCGGGTGGGCCCGGGTTCGAGAAGAATACGTCGCTCGGTGTGACGGGCACGATGATGCTGTATGAGGATGCGGTCGCAATGTCGCGCATCGCAAAGCTGTTGGGAAACCCGGACGATGCTGCTGGTTACAGCGCGCTGGCCAAGAGTACTGCCGATGCGTTCAATCACAGGTTCTGGAATACGGAACACGGATGGTATGACACGGGAAGTCAGACGGCGAATGCGATGCCACTGACTTTAGGAGTGGTTCCAGCCGAGAGACGCGCTGCTGTGCTGGCGCATGTGGTCGAGGATATTCATGCGCACAACGATCACACGACCGCTGGAGAGATAGGGTTTCCGTATCTTTTGCGTGCGCTGGCAGAGGGTGGAAGGGATGACGTAATCATGGCAATGATGATGCGGAAGGATCCGCCGAGCTATGGATCACAGCTTGCGGCCGGTGCGACATCGCTGACAGAGGCGTGGGATGCGAATCCGCACTCCAGCCAGGACCACTTCATGCTGGGGAGCGCCGAGGAGTGGTTCTACCGTCGATTGGGCGGGATGGACATTGATCTTTCGCGTTCCGAGAGCGCGGAACGATTGACGATTCGTCCCATCGCGGTCGCGGGAGTGGGCTGGGTGCGGTGCGGTTTTGATTCTGCGCTGGGAAAGATTGAGAGCGACTGGAAGCGTGATGGCAATACTGTGCGCTACACGATTAGCGTGCCGGTGGAATCTACGGTGATATTGCCGAAGGGCGCGAAGGCGAAGAGTGCGGCGACGACGGAGGCCGGAGATCGGGCGGCCGGCGCGGTCTTTCATATTCCAGCGGGAAGGTCGGAGTTTACGGTTCGTGTCGATGGCGGAGATTGAGGATGCTTGTTACCAAGGTGTCGAGCGCGCCACGGCGATGCCACGAATCTCATTGGGCCACTTGCCGGAGACGGCGCAATAGAAATGATAGAGCGCACCGTCGTGATAGATGAGCGATGGCTTGTGTGCGAAGGTCTCGTCGATCGAACCGGCCGGGCCGACATCAATGAGAACTTCGGGCACTTTGGTGAAGTGATATGGATCATTGCCGAGTGCGAGCAGTTCGCGCGCCCGGCCGGGGCGTGTGTCCGTGAAACCGAAGTAGAACATTGCGAACTGATGGCCGTAAGTCATAACGAACGGGTTTGACGCGAAGCGCGCGTCATTGCTGCCGTGCGGGCCGTTGCGCAGGATGGGATTGCCGGGATAGCGCGTCCAGTGAGTGAGGTCTCGTGAGGTGGCGACGCCTGTCTGCTCGTGCCAGCCGCCTCCTTCGGATTTTGGCAAGGTGTCTGTCTTGGCGTTGTAGTAGAGGAAGTAGTTTTTGTCGTGCAGCAGAAGATCGGGGCGGTAGAGCCCGCCGTGTTCCCATGGCGCACCGTCTTGAGGCTTGAGAATGGGATCGGTGAGCTGCCAGTGAAGCAAGTCATCGGACGTGGCGAGGCCGATGACGGCGGCGCCGGCTTCGTAACCGGCGTTGGGATAAGCGTTCCATGCCGCTAAATAATGACCGTCGTGCTTGATGGCTTCGCCGGAGCCGTGCAGCGATTTGTCGCGGAGAATGCTGCTGATGGCGAGGTTGAACTTCGTCCATTGAGAGGCGGGATTGCGCGGGCCGACGAGAGCCACGCGCTCCCAATGAAGTAAATCAGCGGAGCGCGCCAGACCGGTCTGGTAGCCGGTGCCATCGAAGCCGATGTAGAGCATGTAAAAGGTACCGTTGGCGCGGAAGACGATGGGGTCGTCGACGGATTTGGAGTCGAAGTCTCCGGCTTGGCCGGTGCCGCGGAGAAGCAAGTGAGGATATTTGTAAGGCGTGCGATACGGGGCGATGGGATCGTGGGCGGCGAACAGCGAGGGGGCCGCGAGCGCGCAGGAGGAAGCCGTGGCGGATTTCAAAAAGGCGCGTCGGGTCCATTTCATCGGGCGTCCTCGGGGATAAGCACGGCGACTCCTTGTGAGGGTAGGTCAAGAACGGTCTGGGCTGTGGAGGAGGTTTTAGGACTGAGAAGGTTGCGGTAATGAGAAGGGAGTGTGATCTGGCCGGGAGAGTTCGAGTGATTGATGACGATCAGGACGCGGCGAGTTCCGTCGGAGCTCTGTCGTTCGCATAGCTCAAAGCCGGCAGGCAGCGAAGTCTGTGGCGTTGCGATGCCTGCGCTCTTCGCGAAGGGCGTCAAGATGAGATTCAGTGTCGCAGCATCCGGCAGTGTGCCGAGGTAGGAAAGCGTGCCGCGGCCGATGGCGCGAGTGACCATCGCAGGTTGATCGGCGAGCCAGCCGCCCGGATCGATGTACAGCATGTCTGTGGCGGTGGATGGTGTCAACGGTTGCAGCTGCTCCGCCCATATATCGGCAGATGCGGACGAAGGCAGCGGGGACAGTGGTGAGCTTGCTGGAGCTTTGAGTCCGAGCGGGTGTTCGAGCGCGTAGTACTGCTCGACTCTGGCGCCGAGTGCGGGAACGAGCGGACCGGGCTGGCGCTGCGGATTCAGTGCATTGAACTGATCCTTCATCCCGGAACGCGGGCCGAGAAGAAGGTGGCCACCCTCGCGGACGTAGTCCACGAGCTTCGCCGCAAGTGATTGCGAGATGACGTTGAGGGAAGGAGCGACGATGAACTTGTACTGCGTGAGGGAACCGCGTGTGGGATCGACGATATCGACCGCCTCGTCGTTGTCTTCTGCGATCTGCTGGAGGGGTTTGTAGAAGCGCAACATCACTTGCTGCTGGTCGTATCTGATTGTGTGAGGCTGGAAATCGATGGCCCAGCGCGAATCGTAGGTGTAAAGGATGGCGATAGACGCATCAGGAGATGTGCCGGCGATGGCCGCGCGTGTCTTGATAAGGTCGCTGCCGAGATGCTGAATCTCAGCGTAGATGGGGTTGGGTTGGCCGTCGGGGCCAACGATCGCGCCATGGTACTGCTCCTGACCGTTCAGCGCCGAGCGCCACTGCCAGTAGAGGATGGCATCGGCGCCGTGGCCAACGTCCTGCCACGCGAGCGCGCGAGTTTCACCGGGCGCGAGCGAGTTGTTAATGGGCGCCCAATTGACAGAGCCGGGTTCGGTCTCCATGACCCAGAAGTTTTGACGGCGCCAGCCGCGGACGAAGTCATTCAGCATCGCATTCTTGGGCGGGTCGAGGTGACCTTGACCCACATAGTCATCCCAGCTCGCGATGTTGAGATCTTCGGTCATTGCGTAGTGGTCCCAGTTGTCAGACCATGCCAGACCGCCGATGTTCGTGGTGATGAATTGCGAAGCAGAGATAAGCGGGCGGAGGACGTCGATTTGATTGCGCTGGAAGCTGCGCCATGTGGCGGTGACAAAGTGCTTATGGTCGAGCAGCAGACCGGGATTGCCGCCATGTGTGGGAAGCGGAATCTGTGACCATGCCGTGTAGGTCTGCGACCAGTATGCCGTCGTCCAGTGAGCGTTGAGGTTGGCGAGAGTCTTGTATTTGCCGCGCAAGAACTGCTGAAAGAGCGCGCGCGTGGCTGGATCGAAGCTCTCGTCGGTGAACTCGTTGCCGATCTGCCAGCCGATAACGTTTGGGTTGTGTCCATAGCGGTGGGCCATCTGGGCGACGATCTCGGCGCAGAAATGACGGTAGAGTGGGTTGGCGTAATTGAACTGGCGGCGGTTTCCGTGCTGAGCGGGCCGCCCATTCTCGTCAACCCGAAGGGTTTGAGGATATTTGGCAGTGAGCCACGCAGGCGGCGCGTCGGTTGGCGTGCCGAGCACGACTGCGATATGGTGGCGGGCAGCAAGGGCAATCGCGCGATCGAGCCACGTGAAGTTGTAGTGGCCTTCGGAGGGCTCCATGGTGGACCAGGCGAACTCGCCCACGCGGACTACGTTGAGGTGAGCCCGTTCCATCAGAGAGAGGTCGGCGTCCCAGCGGCCCTCCGGCCACTGTTCGGGATACCATGCTGCTCCAAGCAGAGGAGCATTGGGGGTGATGTATGGGGTCTGTGAGCGGGCGAATGAAGCAATGGCGAGTGTGATCGCGTATGCAAGAAGGCGCCAATGAGATGAACAAATGAAGCGCAACGCAACCCCACTTCTTTCCAGGAACGAAATCAGCATATGCTACGAAAGAGCTGGATGGGTTCCGCAATGCGGTTCACCGTTGCACTCAGAGTTGGCTGATGTGGTGGAATCGCGTGCGCTTGCGCATTGCGCTTTACTTCGACAGGCGACCCGCGGTAGAAGGGGCACTGCAGACACGCCGCTTGCCCAGCGCGCGATTTTGAATGACGTGGGCCGTGCACCGCGCCCTCATGAAGCGAGGATATAGAGACGATGGCGCAGACGCTTGCCTTGATCCACACCAGCCCGACGCTGACACCGATGTTTAGCGCGCTCTGCACTGCTGAGATGCCGGACGTGAACGTCTTTCATATGGTGGACGAGAGTCTGATCAAGGACACGATCCGCGCCGGCACGCTTCGCGGTCTGACGATCCGGCGTCTTCTTATGCAGATTGCATCTGCGGAAGAAGCCGGCGCGGATGCCGTGATGGTGACGTGTTCCTCGATCGGCCCCGGAGTTGCTTTGGCACAGAAACTGTTTGATATTCCGGTGATCCGTGTGGATGAGGCAATGGCTGAGATGGCTGTTCGCAGGGGAAAGAGAATTGGCGTGGCTGCGACGCTCCGCACCACGTTGGAACCTACCATCGCGCTGCTGCAGGAGAAGGCGGCCGAGTCCGGCCGCGAGATAGAGATTGTAGAGTCACTGAGCAGTGGGGCTTTCGAAGCTGTTCTTGCCGGCGATACGCAGACGCATGATCGAATCTTGGGCGATGCTTTGACGACTGAGCTGCAGGATGTGGATCTGATTGTGCTGGCGCAGGCTTCGATGGCGAGAATCGTAAAAGAACTGCCGAAGGGAGCCATTAGCGTGCCAGTGCTCAGTTCGCCCGAATTGGCTGTGCAACGTGCCAAGGAGATACTCGAGCGGGCGGAGCCCGCGGTTCCGGCTGGAGCCCGGGTTGAATAAGCGCACCGGTGTGCTCGCGCTGCTTTGTGGAGTGAGCGCGATCACATTTCTGGACCGGCTTGCGATCGCAGTAGCGGAGCCTGGAATCCGCGGCGATCTGAAGCTATCGCCAGAACAATGGGGATGGGTGCTCAGCGCGTACGTGTTTTCGAATGCGCTGTTCGAGATTCCATCTGGAGCCCGAGGCGACAAGAAGGGTCAACGATCGGAACTGACGCGGATTGTTGTCTGGTGGTCGGCCTTCACCGCGGCCACGGCGTGGTGCCGAAGCTTCCTGCAGATGGTGAGTGCGAGATTTCTGTTTGGGTTGGGCACCGCAGGTGCTTACCCGAACGCGTCGGGCGTGATTGGGCGTTGGTTCCCGAAGCAAGAACATGCGCGTGCGCAAGGATTCTTGTGGGCGGCTGGAAGGTTGGGCGCCGCTTTGGCGCCGCTGCTGCTTGTGCCGATGGAGCGCCGATGGGGATGGCACTCTATCTTCTGGGCAATGGGCACCACCGGCGCGGTGTGGGCTGTGATCTGGTGGCTGTGGTTCCGCTCATCGCCGGAGGAAATGCCGGGGATCAGTGTGGATGAACTGGCCGAGATCCGAGCCGGCCGGGTCACGCATGAGCTACAAAACAAAATTCCCTGGGCAAAGTTGTTGCGGTTGCCTCAGATCTGGCTGATCGTCGCGGCCTACTTTTGTTACGCGTGGGGAAGCTGGTTTTTTTTCGGCTGGTTTACCACGTGGATGGTGCAGGGGGCCGGGTTCACGCTCGCCCAGATGGGGGTATTTGCCTCATTTCCTTTCGTATTGGCCATGTTCGGCAATTTGCTTGGGGGAGTCCTGGCCCAATGGCTCGGAGAGCAAGTTGGGCGACCGCGGGCGTACCGGATCATTACATCGAGTTCCCTGGTTGTTGGCGCAGGGCTGCTGCTGGCGATGAGCATCGTGCGCGGGCACGTCGAAATCGTTGTGCTGGCGACGGCGGCCTTTGGGGTGATGGACCTGATGCTTCCTTCCGCATGGGCAATGTGCATGGACATTGGCGGAAGAGTTGGAGGCACTGCAACCGGCGTGATGAATACAGCAGGGAATCTCGGCGGATGGGTGTGCGCGCTGCTGTTTGGGTATGTGGTGCAGGACACGAGAAGCTACAATCTTCCACTGCGCGTGGTCGCTTCCATGGTGCTGATCGCCGCCCTCTTGTTTTCACAGGTGAAGAGTGAGCAGGGATTGCGATAGAAGGTTATCCACCTCGCGCAGCTCGGAAGAAATCGTCAGTGCCGACCTGGCCGCCTTTGAGAACCAGTTCTAATGGCTGCGCGTTTGTGTTGGCGAAGTGTGCACGACATGCAGGAGCGCCGGGCTGCACGCTGGCTGCCCAAGTCAGAGCCGAAATGCCGAGCTGTTGAATCGCGTGTGAACTGGTGTCTCCACCGCAGAAAATGACGCGTGGCGCAGGTGTGTGCAACAAAAGCTTGCGAACCAGGACGCCCAAAGCTGAGCCAAGAGTATCGCCGGCTGGAGAGGAAGGCGAGTCATCGAGCGCGGTGTAGAGTACTGTGTCCTTTCTTTGCGCGAGGTACCCGGCGACCTGATGAATCAGCGAAGCGCGATAGGCTTCTGCGGCGTGATGGTCCAGCAGTTTTCCGGTGTCGACTCGGATGATCTGAAATCCGTTGTCCGCTGCCCAGTGGATTTGCCGGGAAGTGGCAACAGAGCAGGAACCGCTGACAACCAACAGTGGAGAGGCGGCGGGCAATCGGATGGCGAGCCGTTGGCGTGCGAGAAGACCTGAGTTGCACCAGGCGGAGATGAGAGCTGTTGTCAGGCCGGAGCTGCCCGCGCAAAAGAGTCTGTGATTGCCTTTCCGGCTCCAGAGCAATTCACCGATGATTGAAAGAGATTGAGCGTCGACAGTGTCGAAGAATATCGCGCGATGGCCGCTGGAGAGGCGAGCCTGAAGGGCAGCGGAAGCGGAAGCGAAAGAATGGAGATCGGTGTGTGAGACAAGCCCGATGGGCATGGATGTTTGCCTAGCCAGATGGTTGCGTAAATCCGGTTCGCGCATAGGGGTTACGGGATGCTTGCTCATAGGGTGCCGATCGATGCGATGAATGTGCCCGTCGGGCGCAGAGGCGAAGAGAAGGCCATCGTGCACGAAGCGCCGAAGATGCGGAGCACCAACCACGATGGGGACGAAGGGGGAGTTCGTGGCCTCGATGCCCAGTTCGATGGCGCGGCCGATACTGCCGTGGGTTGGCGAAGAGTCAAACGTGGAGCAGACCTTGTAGTGGAGGATCGGCGCCCGAAGATTCGCGAGAGACCCGAAGATTGGCGGGAGGTGAGTTGACATCCATTCGGGCGAACGGGAGCGGCTGTCGCCCGCCACACCAAGTGCCTGGATCGAAGGGAAACGTTGGAGTTCATCCAGCGTCGGTGGCGCAAGGAAGAGCGCCGCTGCGATGCCGTGAATGGCGAGCTGCTCGAGAACGTCCGTCGAGCCTGTGAAGTCATCGCCGTAGTAGGTGTAGAGCAGAGGCAAGGAGATTCCTGTTATGCGAACTGTGCCAATGCGGCAGCGAGCTCCGGATGTGTGGCGGCGTATGCTTCAAGAGGCACATGCAGAGTGGCCGCTTCCCATGCCTGTTGCAGGCTTCGCACGCCGGCCGCAGGGCCCATGCTATGACCCATAATGCCACCGCCGGCCGCGTAGATGAGATCAATCGAACCAAGGGTCTTGAAGGTGTCGGGCGCCTGAAGTGCGGTTTGTCCGGATGAAAAGACAGGCATGATCTGACAACCAGGCGCCGGTTCTGGAAACATTGGAGTAAGGCAAGCACGCGCGGAAGCGATCACCGACTCATCCGACTCGCAGAATTTATTGCGCAGCCCGTTCACGTGGGTGTGATCGATGCCAGCCAGGCGCCAGAGTTTCTGAAACGCGATGAAACTCATACCGATTGCGGGTGAGCGGCCGAGCATGCCCCAACCGTTGCGATGACCGTGGACGACAAGTTGCGAGTGCGCACGAAGAACCTTCATGGCGGGTAGACCGATGGAGTTCATGCTGACCATCAGGCACGTGCCGCCTTGACGGACGAGGTGATCATGGCGGCGGAGCATCTGATCGAGGTCGCCCGTCAGGTTCGCCGCATACATCACCAGACGACCTGTGCGGTTTGCCACTTCATGCAGCACTCTGAGGACTGCGGTGGTGCGCTGTTCGAACGGGCAGTGTGAGCCGTCGGTTTGCAACTCGTCGTCTTTGATGAAATCGATGCCGGCTTCAGCGAGAACACGGACCTGTGCTGCCGTTTCATCGGCCGTCATGCCGATGCTAGGTTTAATGATTGTTCCAATGAGAGGACGGCCGTAAACATTGGAGAACTTGCGGGTGCCGGCCACACCAAACTGCGGGCCTTGATATGCAGACAGGAATTCTGTAGGAAGTGCGATATCCAGGAGACGGAGACCTGAGAACGCCTTAAGCTCGGAAAGATTGCCGGCTATAGTTGCGAGCAGATTGGGAAGCGATGGCCCAATGTTGTGCAAAGGCCATGAAAGTGTAACCTCGGCCGTTCTGCGGACGCCGTCCCAATTTTTGGGCGTACCTGAGCCGGGAAGGCTTGGGGTCGTGGCTCGTTCCTGCTCAACGATTGACTCCACACGCGCAGCGAAGCGTTCCCGGAGCTCTTCGGTTTCGCCCGGCACGCGCAGAAACGTCCCGGTCGATTGCTCGCCGGCCATCGTTGCAGCGGCTTGATCGAGCGGGAAAGCGGTCTCAATGAAATAGCGCGCGTAGAAACGGTCGGGGTGATTGAGTAGGTCCATGTCGGGCGACTAAGTTTTGCGGAAGTATGAAGTGTAGGTCTCATTGACGATGGCTCGCAGCGGAACAAACACGAGTTCCTCACCGGAATCGCTCTGGATGTAGGCTTCCGGTCCACCGGGCTTCAATTGCGAAGGAAGAATGCGATGGCCATTGGGTGGGCGTTCGTTGGATGGCTCGATCGCTACGTATTGCACCGGGCCACGCATCAGCGCGACGGTCTCGGGGTGGAGATCATCGATAGGTTCGGTGCGAAAGTCCTGCGGAAGCGTGAGCTCAATCCGATCGCCGTTGTGCCACGTGCGGCGAAGAGTTGTGAATGCTCCGGCTGACGCGTTGAGTCGAGTCGAACGGCCGTTAATGCTGAGCGATGGAGATCCGGATAGCCAGCGGGGAAGCCGCAGATAAATAACGAAAGTCTTCGGATGGTTGACGCTGATGCTGATGACGACGCTGTCTTGCGCGGGAAAGCCGGTCTTCTGTTCAAGTTGAATGCTTGTGTCCCCATGCGTGAATGTAATCCGCGACGGCGTGTAAAGCATGACGTAAATGCCGTCCGAGGACTTGAGACAGATATCCAACGGATAGTCCGCTACAGTCTGGACAAGCGTTCCAGAACAACATGGCCATTTGCTTGGATAGAAGACTTTATTGGCCGCAGCGGAGTAGCTCGAGTAGTAAAAATAGTCACCGTCCGAGTCCGGGGCGCGAGCAGCCAGAATGGCGTTGAACAGAACTCGCTCGAGATAGTCAGCGTAGTCGGTCGATCGAGGGACGCCGGTGCGAAGTAAATATCTCGCAAGTTTGGCGGCCGCATAAGACCCGCAAGGGGTTTCGAAGTGATCCACCGTTGTTGCGAGTGAATCGAAGAGTTCACCGCGGTGAGGAGTTACGAAGGTTTCGTTGGGTCCCCAACCGCCCGATGCGAACTGCTGTGTTGAAGTGAGAAGCGTAAAAGCGTTCTTCATCGCTTCCTTGTATTTCGGCTCACCGAGAACAAGATACGCGCGGCCTGCAGACGACAGCGCGATCACGTGCGAGTATGCATGCTGACCGGGAAACGGATCGCGGCCCTCGGCGAGTGGATCGAAAAGATCGCGGTCCAGCAGGTAGCGAAGTGCAAGCTCATGGAAGCGTGGATTGTGGGTGATGGCGGCTGCGAGAAACAGATTCTCCGGCATCACGAAAGGTTCATCGTAGGGCGGATTCTTTTTGCCGATGCGGTCGTGAACTTTGGCGGGAAGCAGTGGCTCGGCTCCCTCGAGCACTCGATTGAGTACGGTTACAGCCAAGTCGTCTTCCGTGAGCGTCGCGGCGTCAATCAATCCAACGAAGTGCTTATCCAGTGTGTAACAGATCCACTGATTGCTCTCAGGACGGAGAATGCTTTGATTGTGCGCGCCCAGTGTTTCAGCGAAGCCGCCGATGAGGTTCTGGACCTTCTGAGTGCAGGCTGAGTCACGGGTGCAGGCCCCAATTCTTGCCAGACCGGAGATGTATTGTCCTAGCGAGTGCCCCGGCACGAAACCGTTCAAGTCATACCAGCCCCCCATATCTTCACCCGGGGCCGGAAGGCCTGCACGCTGGCGGTAGACCTTGAGCAATCGATCGTCAGAGAGTGAAAGGTAGTGCGCGTGAATTGCATCGTACTGTTTTGCGAATGGACCGCCAGTGAGTTGCACGGCGGAGTACGCCAGCTCCTGGAGCGGTTCCCTGAGATTTGCGGCAGGAACAGAAGAATACATTGGCCGCGCGACGGCAGCGGCAGCGGCGGTCTTTAGAAATGCTCGGCGAGTCACAGCCATTGCGGCCTCTCAATAGGATTTGATGCGCCGTCAATGAAGGGCCAAAGACTCATCAAGAGGAAGGGTAACGCATTCATGCAAATGCGAGTGAAGAGGAGTTTGCTGCGAGCTATCAACTACTCGATGAGGGCTCGATTTGCTTGCTGTGTCCAGCAGGATCATTCCAGATTGCGGAATGGTTCAGTCGATATTGCGCAGCTTCGAGTCAGCTTCATTTAGCAACACGGCAATTGCAATGTCCGTCGAGATGGTCTTCCAGATGAGCTCATCGATGATGGAGGCGATTTGTGGCCAATCGCTACGTTGAGGAATTTCCCGTGCATTCGCATGCAAGTTCTCCATCTGGTTGTAGAAGGGGATCCTGGCTCTGACGTCCGGATCATTCCATGTTGAGCGCCGGCAACCGATCGCGCCAGAAGTTGTAGTGATCTTGTCCATGGCAGGCGTTAGCGTGTGACGCAAGAATTTCCATCCGAGCGGCTGATGTGGACTTCCAGCC
>DATJSM010000013.1:0-42297 GCA_035504135.1 Candidatus Aquilonibacter sp.
ATGCTCGCGTCGCACAACATCCTGTCGCCGGCCTCCGGCCAGCCCATCACCGTGCCCACGCAGGACATGGTGCTCGGCCTCTACTACCTGACGAAGTCCAAGGTTGGCGCCGTCGGTGAAGGCCGCGCCTTCGCCAACGTCGAAGAGGTCCTGATGGCGCTTGAGGCCAAGCAGGTGGAGACGCTCACGCCGATCCGCCTCCGCTACACCGGCCCCGTGCTCGACATGACCACGGCCTACGACGACCAGGACATCACGCACACCGAGCCCGTGCACTTCAACAAGCAGTACATCTCCACCACGGTCGGCCGCGCCATCCTCAATGACGCGCTGCCCGAGGGCATTCCGTACATCAACGGCCTGCTCAAGAAGAAGGGTATCGGTCAGCTCGTCAACTACTGCTACCTCAACCTCGGCCTCGAGACCACCGTCCGCGCGCTCGACCGCATCAAGGAGCTCGGCTTCCAGTACGCCACACGCTCCGGTCTGTCGGTCGGCTTCGATGACATGGTCATCCCCGAGTCGAAGTACACCGTCGTTGCCGACGCCGAAAAGCAGGTCATCGCTCTGCAGGGCCAGTATCTGGAAGGCTCCATCACCAACCAGGAGCGCCAGAACAAGGTCACGCAGCTCTGGTCCGGCGTCACCGACCGCGTCGCCGACGAGATGTTCAACAACATGAAGAAGGCGGACAAGGAAGGAGCCATGAACCCGATCTACATCATGGCCGACTCCGGCGCCCGCGGCTCCAAGCAGCAGATCCGTCAGCTCTCCGGAATGCGCGGCCTCATGGCCAAGCCTTCCGGCGAGATCATTGAGTCGCCCATCAAGGCCAACTTCCGCGAGGGCCTCACCGTGCTCGAGTACTTCATCTCGACCCACGGCGCCCGCAAGGGTCTGGCCGACACGGCGCTCAAGACCGCTGACTCCGGCTATCTCACCCGCCGTCTCGTCGACGTCGCCCAGGACGTGATCATCTCCGAGCACGACTGCGGCACCGTCGAAGGCATCTACGTCACCCCGATCATCGAGGCCGGCGACATCATCGAGCCGCTGCGCGACCGGATCATCGGCCGCGTCTCGCTCGAAAAGCTGAAGGACTTCGAAGGCAAGGTCATCGTCGACATCAACGAAGAGATCGACGAAGACAAGGCCTCTGCGGTTCAGGCTGCCGGCATCGAGCGCGTCAAGATTCGCTCCGTCCTCACCTGCGAGTCCAAGCGCGGCTGCTGCATCCTCTGCTACGGCCGCAACCTCGGCTCCGGCAAGATGGTGGAGATGGGCGAAGCCGTCGGCGTCATCGCGGCGCAGTCCATCGGCGAGCCCGGAACCCAGCTCACCATGCGTACCTTCCACGTCGGCGGTACCGCATCGCGCGTTGCGGATGCCTCGCACCTCGAGGCCAAGAATGCCGGTAAGGTGCACTTCATCAACCTCGTCACCGTCCGCTCCAAGGAAGGTGGCCTGGTCGCGATGAACCGCTCCGGCTATCTCGCCATCATCGACGAGAAGGGCCGCGAGAAGGAGCGCTACGCCATCGTCTACGGCGCGAAACTCCGTGTCGAAGACGGACAGGCGGTCAAGCTCGGCGATCTGCTCGGCGAGTGGGACCCCTACACCTTCTCCATCCTCACCGAGATCGCCGGCACCGTGCAGTTCAAGGACCTGCAGGAAGGCGTCACCGTGAACGAAGAGATCGACGAGGTCACCGGCCTCTCTCGTCTCGTCGTCTCCGAGTCCACCGATGAGAAGCGCCAGCCCGCCATCATCATCAAGTCGGCCAAGGCTTCCGCCCCGACCAACAAGCGCTACCTCATGCCCTCACGCGCCTACCTCATGGTGCAGGATGGCGACGAGGTTCACCCCGGCGACATTCTCGCCAAGATCCCGCGTGAGACCACCCGTACCAAGGACATCACCGGCGGTCTGCCGAGAGTCGTCGAGCTCTTCGAGGCCCGCAAGCCCCGCGATCCGGCGATCATCTCCAAGATCGACGGCGTGGTTCGCTTCGGCGACGTCTCCAAGGGACAGCGCAAGGTCTACGTGACAGCCGACAACGGGCAGGAAGAGGAATACAGCGTTCCGCGCGGTGTCTACGTCAACGTGCAGGAAGGCGAACGCCTCCGCGCCGGCGACGCTCTCATCGACGGCCCCCGCAACCCGCACGACATCCTCGAGGTCCTCGGCGAGCGCGAGCTCCAGCAGTACCTCGTCAACGAAATCCAGGAGGTCTACCGTCTCCAGGGCGTGTCCATCTCGGACAAGCACATCGAGACCATCGTCCGCCAGATGCTCCGCTGGGTGAAGATCGAAGAGGTTGGCGACACCAACTTCCTGCTCGAGCAGCAGATCGATCGCTTCCGCTTCAACGCGGAAAACCAGCGCGTGCTCATGGAGGGTGGCCGCCCGGCCATCGGCCGTCCGCTGCTGCTCGGCATCACCAAGGCGTCGCTCTCCACCGACAGCTTCATCTCGGCGGCGAGCTTCCAGGAGACCACCCGCGTGCTCACTGAAGCCAGCATCAACGGCTCCATCGACGCGCTGCGCGGCCTCAAGGAGAACGTCATCGTCGGCCGCCTTATCCCCGCCGGCACGGGTATGGAGTACTACCGCAACGTCGCGCTCTCTCCGGAGCTCGAAGAGGCGGCAGCCCAGATCCAGGCCGAGGTCCAGGAAGCCCACGAAGCCGAAGAGCGCGAGCTCGAAGCCATGCGCATGGAAGGCGAACAGGAAGAACTCGGCGCCGAAACCATCTAGACCTGCGCGGTCGGCGAGACGCGCTTCGCGCCAAAAACCAAAGGGCGGACTCGAAAGAGTCCGCCCTTTTTCCTTTGCTGTTGTTTTTCTTGTTGTCATTCCCGAAACGGAATGTGCTTCTTCGGGTGCCCGACCCTCGGCTCGGCGTAGCCGAGACAGGGTCTTATTTCGGGGGAATACCCCCATTACACGTCTACAGCGGCGGCGAATAGTCAAGTACGCGCCATTACCTGGCCAAGTGATAGGACCAGCCAAATGTGCGCAGAGAGTTCACTTGATCCCCCACGGCCAATTCACTCATAATTTCCGGCCATAATGGCTCTGCGGTCCCTCTGAGCGGCTAGCGCCACATACCCTGTCAGCACCCGGGGAGACGAGGACGATGAAGTTGGCCCAAGATTCCTCCGCTTTACGGCAAGCAAACCAGAGGTATGTGGCGCAATGATGCATATTTTAGTACTGTTTATAGTAAATAAGTACAATAAATGTAGCCAGGTTGCGGATAATAGTGAAATACGCGCCATTACCTGGCCAAGTGATAGGACCAGCCAAATGTGCGCAGAGAGTTCATTTGATCCTCCGCGGCCAATTAACTCATAATTTCCCGGCCATAATGGCTCTGCGGTCCCCTCTGAGCGGCTAGCGCCACATACCCTGTCAGCAGCCGGGGAGACGAGGACGATGAAGTGGGCCCAAGATTCCTCTGCTTTACGGCAAGAAAGCTAACGCAATGGGACAATACCCCTAACCATATGTACGTTTATTAAATCTACGGCGTTATATACAACAGTGGTGGCAATAAATCTTAATCTATAGGGCATTGCCTTGGTACCAATGCAGGAGGTGGGCATCGCTCGCGCAGTGCCAATGCCCGATCGCTATTACTTTATCCGGCCATGCCGTGGCATTAGCGAAGCGCCCGAATAGGCCTGAACCAGCGCGGAATGTGCCAGCTATCTAAATTAATAGTTCCTACGGCCAGAGGAAGGTGTACAATTCCGGCAACAGGCTCGCGTTCGTCAAAGGAGTACGAATGGAAAACAGCCGCGTAAAGATGCGTGTGGGCGGACATGAATTCGAAGCGGAAGGCTCACCCGAGGTGGTTCAGCAACAACTCGAGGCGTTCAAAGCGCTGATACTGGCTCAACCGCCGGGAGTCAACAACGAACGGCAATTGCCGACAGAGTCTGGACTGAACGACGAGCCCGGACCGACCATCGTTCCTTCGTCGGCTCACGTGCGACTGGAGAACATCCTCCACGCAGACGGCCGCGTGATTTCGCTTACGGCGCTACCGAATACCGTCGAAGAGGCGGCCTTACTCATCATGCTCGGACAGAAGGAACTCAGAAACAACGTTTCAGTGACTGGCCAGGAGATCGGAGACGGACTTGATCAATCGGGCAAACCGGCTTCGCGGGTGGACCGAATCATGGAGAAACATATTCGAGATGCCTTTGTACTAAAAACGGGGCTAGGTCGCGCAACAAGATATAGGCTCACCAACCAAGGATTGATGCGAGCGCTGACGGTCGCTAGAGAGTTGATCGCCACCTTGCCCTAAATGGTTCTTGGAGGAACCCATGAAATTACATAATTAGCTCCTGACTACCAAGTCCGCCGTAACGGGAGCAGAAACCAGAAGGACCTGATTCGTGTACCCGGGAAGGCAGCGAATCAGGTCCGTGGCGAGAGTGGTCACTCTACGGGGTGGAAGGACGATCGGTCCTTCCGCCTCCGTCTATTGTACGCACGCACGGACAGATGAAGACGGAGATATTAGCAATGGCTTGGTATAGATACAGCACACACCTACAACAAAGAACATCACCTGAATTTGACAAGCTTTACTCGCCAGGGGCGAGCGAAAAATGGTCAGGGATTTACCGTTGTGAGGGATGCGGTCGAGAGGTCGTGTCCTCACACGGACATCCACTTCCGCCCCAGAATCACCACCAGCACACTCCCGCCCAAGGCAACATCCGCTGGAGATTGCTGGTGACTGACGCGCCTGACCCAAGTTAGCGGGATCCGGGTACCCCACTCATGCGCAGTGTCACCGCGCATGAGTGGAATTCACCTTCCGATTTCGCCCTGTGAAGGGGCGGCTCCGCCGCCAAATTTCATCCCTAAATGCCCCATCAACTCCAGCGGCAGCGGGAACACAACCGTCGTATTCTTCTCGACGCCAATCTCCACCAGCGTCTGCAGGTAGCGCAGCGTCAGGGCGCTCGGTTCGCGGGCCAGCACGCCGGCCGCCTCGGCCAGCCGGCTCGACGCCTGGAACTCGCCCTCGGCCGCAATGATCTTTGCTCGGCGCTCGCGCTCCGCCTCGGCCTGCGCCGCAATCGCGCGCTGCATCTCCTGCGGCAGGTCCACCTGCTTTAAATTCACGCGATCCACCTTCACGCCCCACGGCTCCGTGTGGTCGTCCAGAATCTTCTGCAGCTTCTCATTCAGCGTCTCGCGCTGCGACAGCAGATCGTCCAACTCCACCTCGCCCAGCACCGAGCGCAGCGCCGTCTGCGCCGCCTGTTCCACCGCGAAACGATAGCTCTCCACCTCGATGATCGCTCGCGTTGCGTCCACCACGCGGAAATACACCACCGCGTTCACCTGCAGCGACACGTTGTCCCGCGTGATGATGTCCTGCGGCGGAATCTCCCACGTCACCACCCGCAACGACACCTTCACAATCCGGTCGATCGGCCAGATGATGAGCACCACGCCCGGCCCCTTCGAATTCCGAAGCACCCGCCCCAGCCGGAAGACGACCGCCCGGTCGTACTCCGGCAGAATGTTCAAACACCGGATGATCCATATGAAAACGATGAATGCGAGGAACGCGAGCGGTATTGCGGGGAAGGGGGTCATTCGATAACTCCGGGGCGCCAGGCTGGGCCGCACTCACAACTCTATTCCTCATCTGCTCCAGAAGCGACGCCGGCATTCGTAAGTTCACCATCAAAACGACTTGCCAATTACGAGCACACCCTCTGTAGCCTCTACCCCTTGCCTCTGAAGACTTTGCGAGAATTCCGCCGACCCCGCACCCGAAGTCCACCCTCAAGTCCAATCCGCTGAAGACTTTGCACACTACATAGGGGGAGGGGGGGTACCTCCGAAAAGATTGCCGTCCAAAAACGAAAACGCCTGAGACCGAAGCCTCAGGCGCCTTCATCCTTGATAACTCGCAGTGTGGCAGCTCCCGTCTCAGGCTTTCCGTCGGTCAGCTCTTCCGGCTTGCGCCGACTGCTGTCTCCTCCGTCACTGCCGTCGGTTGCGGTGCCGACTCGCGCCAGCTCCTGCATCCTCAAGCTCTTCCGTCTGTCCTGCCTCCTGACTTGCGTCAGGCGCCCGTGACCTACGGCCCGTCCGGTTGGTCCCGGCGTCTTCCAGCTCGCGCTGGGTGCCTTGGATTCCGGCTTCCTGTGGCTGGTCTCCCGGCTCTCACCGGGTGCTCCGTCCTCAGGCCTTGTGCCTTCGACTGACTTCCGGCCTCAATCTTCCGTTCATCCTCTGAGTCTGCCTCGGATCAACCTTCGGCTCGCGCCGCCTGTTGTTCTCCGGCCCTTTCAGCGATTCACTTCCGACTTACTGCTCGCTCATCAGTTGAAGAGACATTACGGATCGGCTCCCTGTGCATGCAAGTGCAAATCAGTCGTTTTGTGTGGATTAAAACGGTCGCAATCCGGACGCAAAGATCTGCGCAAAATGCGCATGAATTCGGCAGAATCAAGCTACATTTGCACCGCGGCGGAGAGCTGCGCGATCAGCAAACCTCCACGCCGCGCTGCGATCTTTCACGCGAGATCCTCCGGGCGAACGTCGCTCTACGAAACTCCCCTATTCAAATTCGAGCTTCATTACACTGACTCGAGTCCAGCAAGGAATCTTCAATGCTCAAGTACATCGCTATCGTTGCAGGCGTTGCGATCATCGCTCTGCTGATCGTCGCGGCCATGCAGCCGCCGACCTATCACGTCGAGCGCACCACAACGATCGCCGCCACTCCGGACAAAATCCATTTCCTCGTCGACGACTTTCATAACTGGCAGCAGTGGTCGCCGTGGGGGAAGCTCGATCCCAACGTGAAGGTCACGTACAGCGGACCGCCCTCCGGCGCCGGCGCGGTCTACGAGTGGCAGGGAAACCGCAAGGTGGGCAAGGGCCGCATGCAGATTCTGGCCACGCAGCCCACCGAGACATCCATCAAGCTCGACTTTCTTGAGCCGTTCAAAAGCCAGAACATCACAAACTTCGTTCTCGATCCGGAGGGCCCGGTCACGCGTGTCACGTGGACCATGGATGGACCAAACACCTTCATGAGCAAACTCATGGGCGTCTTCGTGTCGATGGACAAGATGGTGGGCAAAGACTTCGAGACCGGTCTCGGAAACTTGAAGGCTGCTGCCGAGCGATAGAGTTCCGCCTCAACTCTCCTCAATGATTCGGCGCTTTTTTAGCCCAGATGACTGCTGGGCCTTGTCGGCAATGTGAAGTGGAAGACGGAGCCTTCGCCGAGCGTGCTCGTCGCCCAGATGTGTCCGCCGTGCTGCTGCACGATGCTGCGGCAGATTGCCAGCCCAAGTCCGGTGCCGCCCATGGTGCGCGAGTCCGAAGCGTCCACCTGCTTGAAGCGCTCGAAGATCTGCTGCAGCTTGTCGGAGGGAATGCCGCGGCCATGATCTTCAATCTCGATCAGCGCCTCATCCGGCGTCACGTAGTGTGCGGTCAGCCGGACCTCGCTGGGTATCGTCGAAGCCTGCGGAGAGAACTTGATGGCGTTCGAGATCAAGTTGTCGAGCGTCTGCAGGATGCGCTCCGGATCGGCCCACACGCTGACATGGTTGGACTCGATGTTGAAGCGGATATTCCCACGCGCCGCGGCTGCCTGATGCTTCGTAATCGCCCGCCGGAACAGATCGTCAACAGAGGTCTGCGTGAAGTGCAGCTCAGCCTTGCCGCTGCCGATTCTCTCGAGATCGAGGATGTCGTTCACCAGCCGCACCAGGCGATCGGTATTGCCGAGAGCGATCTCCATCATCTGCCGCATCTTCTCTGGCCGCGCGTTCAGCGCACCACCGGAGACCAGCCCGAGCGCCGCCCGCAGCGACGTGAGCGGCGTGCGGAGCTCATGCGAAACCGTCGAGATGAACTCGTCCTTCATGCGATCCAGCGCATTGCGCTCGCTGATGTCGGTAAACGCAACGACGACGCCCACCGCGCGGCCCTGCGTCTCCTCTTCGTTCTCCGCAAATGCGGCGAGGTCCTCGTTCTCGGCGAGCGCAGCTTCGGCCTCTTCTGTGCTCCCGCCCAGCCACGTGGACTTGCGACGCTTGCCGGGTTCCAGCACCGGATCCGCCGTTCCCTCTGCAGAGACTTCGCCTGTCTCAATCTGCGGACGCGCCACGTACTCGACAGGGAAGCTCGTGCCGTCTTTGCGCCAGAAGACCTCGTTCGCGATGCGGACGGTAGAGCGATGCGCAAGACTCGCCTGGATCGGACTGTCGTTCTTCGCGTAAGGCGATCCGTCTGCGCGCGTGTGATGGATCAGCTCATGCATGTGCCGGCCGAGCAGCTCATCCTGCCGGTAGCCCAGCATCTGCGCTGCCGCCGGATTCACCAGCGTGATGCGCCCCTCGAGATCGAGCGCGAAGATGCCGTCACCGACCGACTCCAGCACGGAATTGCTCTGCCGGCTGAGTGAATCGAGCTGCGCTTCGGCGCGAATCTGGTCGGTGATGTCCACGCCGAACCCGAGCACATAGCGTTCGCCATCGACCGGCGCGACAACGCGGTTGCGATACGCGAAGGCGCGCTCTTCGCCGTTGGCGCGCAGCAGGTGCAACAGACCCTGCGCCTCACCCTTGCTGCGCAGATCTTCGAAGTACTTTTCGAGCAGACTGCGGCGTTCCGGCAGCGTGAACTCCTGCAGCGTCTTGCCCACCACATCCTGCACGGTGTAGCCGAGCGCGGCCGCGCCATGTTCGTTGATGGTCAGAATCTTTCCATCCATGTCGTGCGTGCACACCAGGCCGAGCGATCCTTCGACGATCTGCCGGTAGCGCGATTCGCTCTCACGGATTGCGGTCTCCGCTCCGCGCTGCACCGTGACGTCGATGCCGGTCGCGATGACGAACGCGACCTGCCCATTCGTATCGAGCATCGCAGTCGCCGACCACGAGATGCGCCGCCGCACGCCCTCCGCTGAGACCCAGAAGTTTTCATACGTGGTTGGGAACTGCCCGTTGCGGATGCGCTGAAAGTTGTCGACGTAGTCCGAGATCTCTTCCTTCGGAATCAGACGCTCCCACGGAAACTTCCCGATGAGGTCCGACGATCGATAGCCGGAGATGATCTCGCAGGCCCGATTGAAGCGCACGATGCGCCCCGCGGTATCGAAGACCACGACCAGCGCGCCAACCGTGTCCAGCACGGCAGAGACGAAGTTACGCTCGACCGTCAGCGCAGTCTCGACGCGTTGCCGGGCCCTCGACGACTGGTTCATGTCGCGCACGCGACGCGCCAGCTCCAGCCGTGTTGTCACCATGCTGGCCAGAGACTCCAGCGACTCCATCTGCGGCGTCGTCAGTTTGCGCGCCGAGGAGTCGAGCACGCCCACGCATCCAATCGCAACTGACTCCGGCGTGAAGATGGGCGCGCCGGCATAGAAGCGATACCGGCGGTCGCCGGCGGGAATGCCGTTGGGCGCGTACTCCGGGTCGCGCCGCGCGTCGGGAATCTGGTAAACGCCGTTGCCGCTGATCGTCGTCTCGCAGGGAAGTGTGCGGCGCGGAGCGGAGGTGAGCTCGATGCCATGACGTCCGACGATGAGCGCCTGCTCGCGATCGATGATCGTCACTACACCGACCGGCGCGTTACACACCTGGGCCGCCAGACGCGCGATGTCGTCCAGGGCGGTGTCGTGAGGCGCCTCTCGAAGGTCGTAGTTGCTCAATGCCTGGAGACGAGGGTGCTCAAGCGTCGAGTTCAGCGGGCTAAGCTCGATCATGCTACGCATTTGAGGATACGAACTGCGCGGGGGGAATTGTGTGCCACTTTCGCGCCAACGGGCGAACGATTGGTCAAGGCAACTTCTTCAGCAGGTGGAGTTTCTGTGGATTTCTTTAAGGTTGCAACGGGGCCGGTGCATCGTTCGCGCTGGCATCCAGGGCCACCTTCCAATGGCCCTTCACCTTCTTCCAAAAGGTGATGTACCGGCCGGAGGTCGCCACCGGATTGCCCTTGGGATCCTTGCCGCGAGCCTCGTAGTGCCCCCACGTGAATCCCGTGTCCCCGCCGGGACCCATCTGCGCTCCTTCGGCGTACCAGGTGAGCTGATACTGCTTCGGGTCCCAGGTCGCCTGCGCGGCGATGGCCCGCTGCCCGCGCACCGCTGGCTGGCCGTTGTTCAGTGTCACGCCATCGTCGGCAAACCACGAGGCGAAGGCCTTCCCTCCGCCGCTTGCCACGGCGTTCTCAAAGTCGCCCTCGAGCTTCACGAGTTCAAGCGCCCCGGGAGAGATGGCCGGCTGGCTGTTGAACGGAAGCAGCGTGTGCGTGTCCGGTCCCGCCGGTGTGGGCGGGGGCACGGATTGCTGTGGCCAGGCCCCGGAGAGCGAAAATGCAGCTAGAAGCGGGATGGCGAGCGGCAAACGGATCATGCCAGCAGTCTACTTCGCCGCCGCTGGACTGCGTGAATGCACGGCAGGCCTGCCTCGCATCCGCCCGCCGGGCTGCTCACTTCTCGTGATAGTTCGGATAGGCAGGCTTATGCGGCTCCGGTGGCGGGTTCTGCTTCAACTGTTCCATCGCCACGGCCACGGCCTTTTCCAGCTGCGGATCGTGGCCCTCCGAGACTGCTTTCGGGTCCTGATCGACGACCACATCCGGATCGACGCCGTGGTTTTCGACCTCCCACTTTCCGGCGGGTGAGAAGAACGCGACGCTGGGGCTCGTCACCGCGCCGCCGTCCATCAGCACCGGAATCTCCCCGATGCCGACCAGCCCGCCCCATGTGCGCTTGCCGACGAGGGTGCCGAGCTGGTTGTGCTTGAACAGCCACGGCATCGCGTCGCCGCCGGAGCCCGCGGACTCGTTGATGATCATCACCTTCGGCCCGTAGATGCCCGCGTTCGGCGTGTGCTCGATGGCACCGTAGCGCGGCGTCCAGTACGCCTCGATCTTACGTCCCAGCACCTCGATGATGTAGTCGGCGACCTGACCGCCGCCGTTGTAACGTTCGTCGACGATCACGCCTTCCTTGTCGGTCTGCGCCATGAAGTAGCGATTGAAGTTCGTGAACCCGCCCGCGCCCGTGTCCGGCAGGTAGACGTACGCCAGCTTGCCGCCGGAGAGTTCGTCGACCTTGCGCTGATTGGCGTCGATCCAGTCGATGTTGCGCAGCTGCAGTTCGTTGGGAACTGGAACGACGGACACGTCACGCCCGTCGTCGCCGTTGGCCGCGCCGATATGCAGCGTCACGGCGTGTCCTGCCGTGCCTTCGAGCGGCTCCTGGATGTTCGTCGCGGCGGTCAAGTTCTCACCGTTGATCGCCAGGATGCAATCGCCCACGTGCACGTTCAGTCCGGGCTGCGCCAGCGGAGCCTTCACCGTCGGCGACCACGTTCCGCCGGTGTAGATCTTCGCGATGCAGTAACGGTTGTCCTTGATCGTGTAGTCCGCGCCCAGCAGACCGCCGGGCACGCGCTGCGCCTCAGGAATTGCGCCTCCATGTCCGCGCAGGTGCCCGACGGAGAAGCCCATCAGCATGTCCTGGAAGATGTAGTTCAGGTCGGCGCGCGATTGCACGGCGTCCACGTACGGCTCGAAGCGTGCCTCTTCTTCCACCGTATTCACGCCGTGGAAGTGCGTGTCGTAGAAGTACGCGCGCTCGATGCGCCAGATCTCGTGATACATCTGCTTCCACTCGGCCGCGGGGTCGACCTTCACCTCGAGATCGTTCAGCGCCACTGCACCGTCACCGGGCTTAACCGGCGCGGTTGCGGAGACGATAAACAGCTTCGGTGCGGGGCGCTCGCCGTTGGCCGGCGGTCCGCCTTCGCCTTCCTCGCCGCCGCCCATCCGCAACAACATCTTCTCGCCGTCTGCGGAAAGCTCGTAGCTCATCACGTGCTCCGCGAGCTTCTCCGTCTTGCGGCCCTCGAGCACATAGCGGCTGAGTGTGTTGCCCCCACCGCCGCCGAAGCGCCGCGACCCTCCGCTCGATTCGAGGAAATAGATTGTGCCCGGCTTGCCCGTCGAGAGATCGCTGTAGCTGGCCGCCGGCAGCGGCAGCGCGGCGATGCGCCCGGCGATCTGGTCGACCGTCATGCCGGCAAGATCGATCTCCGTCGGCCGCGGAGCCATCGGCTTCTGGGCTAAATTCGGATGCTGCGTCGTCTCCTTGTTCTCCTCGGCCGCTGCGCCGGCAGGCGTTACGTCCGTCTTTTCCTTCGCCTCTTCCTTCACCTGCGACGGAGCCTTCTCATCGTCGCTTTCCGGAGCCACCGGCGATAACGTCTTCGCGGTCAGCGCCAGCGAATAGATCGAGTCCGTCACTGTGTACAGATCGCTCGTCATATCCAGCCCGGCTTCGGTCGCGCCCTGGTTGTTGCTCGCCAGGAAATATAAATACTTGCCATTGCGATCGAAGGTCGGCGAGTGCGAGTCCGCCATCTCGTCCGTCAACTGCGTCGACGTGCCCTTGTCCACCGAGTACAGGTAGAGCGAATGCAGATGGTTCGGCATCGAACGCGGATAGACCAGCCACTTCGAATCCGGCGACCACGCCACCGCGTGCGTCTCGTTGGAGAAACCGCCGAACACATTCGGCTCGCCAAGCTGCGTTAGCTTGCCTGTCGTCGTGTCCAGCAGATAACGATGCAGGCGGTTGTCGAAAAATGTAATCAGCTTGGAGTCTGGCGACCACACCGGACCGAAGTAGTATGCGGGCTCGGGCGCCAGCGCAAACTTCTTCACCGTGCCCGCGCCGGTCTGCGAGACCACGTGCAGGTGATACAAGCCGGGCTTGCCGTCCGGCCCCGGCTCGTCGGAGAAGAAGGCCACCGACTGCCCGTCCGGCGACCACGCCGGCTCGCGCTCCATCACGCCCGGCGAGTTCGTCAGGTTGCGAATTGCTCCATGCTTTGCGGGAACCGTGAGGATCTCGCCGTGCGCCTCAACGGCAACGCGAATCCCGCTCGGCGACAGCGACATATTCTCAATCTGATCGGCCACGTGCACAAAGTGCGCGCGTACATCCGGCATATCGCCCGTTACATCGATGTCCAGCATGTGCGGCTGGCCACCGGGCTCCATCGTGTACAGCTCACCCAAGCGATCGAAGACCAGCGTGTGGCCGTCGCTGGCCAGCGAGTGAATGTCGTCCCCGGTGTTCTGGTATACCTCGGCGACCGTCTTGCTCGCCGGATCGTAGCTGAAAATCGAGATCGCTCCCTTGCGCCCGGAAAGAAAATAGACTTTCCCGTCCACCCACGTCGGCGAATAATCCGCAGAGGTCTCATGCGGTACTTCAACTGAGTCCAGTCCCGGCAGTGTCGTGATCCACAACGACGGCGCCAGGCCGCCGTGATAGTTGCCCCAGGAGACGTACGCCGTGAAGTTGAATCCGGAGCCCGGCCCGAGCGGGTTGTAGGCAATGCGCGATGCGTCCGGCGACAGCTCGCCCTCATAGGCCATCGGCAATGGCAACGCCTTGGCCACGCCGCCTTGTGCGGGAATCTCGAAAAGTTGCGTGTACCGGCTTGCCGAGTCGCGATTCGAGCGGAACAGAATGCTCTTGCCGTCGCTCGTCCATCCCACGGCGACGTCTGCGGCCGGATGGTACGTGATCCGCTTCGGTATCCCGCCGGTTGCGGGAATCGTGAAGACATCAGTGTTGCCGTCGTATTCGCCGGTGAATGCGATCGTCTGCCCATCGGGCGAGAACACGGGCTGGCTCTCGATGCCGACGCCCGTGGTCAGTCGCGTCGCGCGGCCGCCCGTTCGCGGCACGGTCCACAGATCGCCTGCGTAGCTGAACACGATCAGGTCTCGGCTGATGGAAGGCTGCTGCAAAATGTGCGGATGCGGATCGGCGGCAAGCGCCGGAACAGACAGACAAACAGCGAGGCTGACAACGGCGGCAACGTGCAGGCGCACAGGCAACTCTCCCAGCTGGATTTTTGATTGTGAGCTATCGTACACGCAATCCGCCCGATGTCATCCCCGGATTGATATCCTTCCCGCAACGATGCCGCGACACCCTCGCAATCCTTCCGGCCGGGCCATGCCGCGCAGACACAGCCTTCTGGTTCTCGCCGGCTCCGCGCTTCTTGCGCTCGGGATCGCTGTCGACGCCATGCACGGCCCGCACGCAGCGGGCGTGGCCCTGCGCTCGGCCGGCGTGCTGATGCTCTGCGTCTTTGCCGCCTTTCGCCGCAGCCTCAGCGTCTGGATGTTCGTCGCCATGATCGCCGGCGCGGAGATCGGCTTCGACGCGCCGAAGTTCGCCGTCCAACTCCGTTTCCTTTCCGACATCTTTCTTCGCCTCATCCAGTGCGTCGTCGCTCCGCTCATCTTCGCAATGCTTGTTGTCGGCATCGCCGGTCACGGTGACATCAAGAGCGTCGGCCGCATGGGCATCAAGTCCATCGTCTACTTCGAGGTCCTCACCACGCTCGCGCTGGCTATCGGTCTGCTCGCGATCAACATCAGCAAAGCCGGGGTCGGTCTGGCCAGGCCCGCTGCGATTGCCGTGCAGCAAGCTCCCCCACCCGCGCCGACGCACTGGAATGACTTCCTTGTGCACATCGCGCCGGAGAACATTGCGAAGAGTGTCGCCGAAGGCCAGATTCTTCAAGTCGCTGTCTTCGCCATTCTCTTCGGCATCGCTCTCGCGCTGGTCGAAGCGCCGAAGCGCGCGCCGATGCTGCGACTCTGCGAAAGCCTCGCCTCGGTGATGTTTCGCTTCACCAATATCGTTATGTACACCGCGCCGTTCGGCATCGCCGGCGCCATGGCCTACACGGTCGGCGGCCTGGGCGTCGGCATTCTGTTCAATGTCGGCAAACTCCTGCTCACGCTTTATGTCGCGCTGATTCTATTCGCCATCTGCGTGCTGCTTCCGGTCGCGCTGTTGTTTCGCATCCCGGTCGTGCGCTTTCTCCGCGCCGTTGCCGAACCCGCAACCATCGCCTTCGCCACCTCCGCCAGCCAGGCCGCGCTGCCCAGCGCCATGGAGCGCATGGAGGCCTTCGGTGTCCCGCAGCGCATCGTCGCGTTCGTCATCCCCACCGGCTACAGCTTCAATCTGGACGGCTCGACACTGTATCTCGCGGCCGCCAGCATCTTCGTCGCGCAGGCTGCAGGCATGCACCTCACCCTTGGCCAGCAGCTCATTATGATGTTCACGCTGATGCTCACCAGCAAAGGCATCGGCGGCGTTCCGCGCGCCATGCTCGTCGTGCTGCTCGCCACCGCCTCAACCTTTCATCTTCCGGTCGAGCCCATCTTCGTTCTGCTTGGCGTCGACACCCTCATGGATATGGCGCGCACCCTCGTCAACGTCGTGGGCAACTGCCTCGCCAGCGCCGTCATCGCGAAATGGGAACATGCCTTTGGAACCGAGCAGCCGGATCCCGCCGTCCTCGCAGCCGTCAGCGACTGAGCCTCTGAGCCGTCGGCGACTGACTCAAAGACAGTTCGGATTGTCAGGCGGTCCCGCCGGCGCATTCGGCTGCGCTGCGGGCCTTCCGATCGCCAGTTGATGCGATGGGCACGGCTGTGGCGTCGGTGGCCCATTTGGGTTCAGCGCCATGTTCCTCCGGCGTGCCGGCAGCATGCCGATCCTCTCCAGCCACTCGGTCGCCGTGTGCGTCCAGTGCTCTTCCGGGTAGCCCACCGGATGCACGCCGAATCCGTGTCCGCCCGTCGCGTACAGGTGCAACTCGGCCGGAACGTCCGCATCCTTCAGCGCGCGGTAGTACACCAGCGAGCTGTCAATATACTTCTGATCGTTCTCCGCCTGGATCAGAAATGTCGGCGGTGTGCGCGAGTTGGGCGTGAGCGCAGGATCCAGCTCCGTACCGTTCGGCCCGGTCGACAAATAGGCCGGGTAGCCGAGAATCGCAAACTCCGGCCGTGCATTGATCTTCGGATCCACTTCGGCTGCCGCCGGTGTGCTCTCCACGCTGTTGTCATCAAAATGGTTCGACAACACAGCCGCCAGATGTCCGCCTGCTGAGAAGCCGATGACGCCTACCCGCGCCGGATTGATGTTCCACTCCGCAGCGTGCTCACGGGCAAGGCGCATCGCCTGCTGCGCGTCCTCAAAGTCCGCCTTGTTCTCCGGATAATGACCGTCCTCCGGCACCCGATACTTCACCAGAAGGCACGCCATATCAATCGCATTCAGCCAATGGCAGACGTCGAGTCCTTCCTTATCCCACGCCAGCCGAAGATAGCCGCCGCCGGGAAACACCACGGCTGCCGCCGTGGGCGTGCCAGAGTTCGATGGCAAAAAAACTGTCATCGAGGGCTGGGTAATATTCGTCAAACGGTTGGTGAGATGTCCCTCCTGATCCGCCATGTTCGTCTCCGGTTGCGTCGTCTGCGGCGGCTCCGGAGTTCCATGCGGCCATAGCGGCAGCACTTGTTGTGCGCAGGCGAACGCGCCGCCTGCAAGCTGCAACGACAACACGATAGCGAGGGCCTTGATCCTCATGCGAGACATCCTACTCCAAAGCACTGGGACCGCGGGCATCTCCGCAGCTGCCCCTTGGTACACTGGAAAGTCGGTGAAATTGCCCAATTTAGGCGCAGCCTACCGCGAAACGAGTTGCAGGAATGAGTGAGTACCTGAGCAGGATCAAGTCGCCTGCCGACGTCAAGCGACTTGGCTTAATTGAGCTGGAACGTCTGGCCGAAGAGATTCGCGAACGCCTCATCACCGGGGTCGCCAAGACCGGCGGTCACATCGGGCCGAACCTGGGCGTGGTCGAGCTGACACTCGCCATACACTACGTCTTCGACACCCCCCGCGACAGCTTCGTCTTCGACGTCTCCCACCAGAGCTACGTTCATAAGCTGCTGACTGGCCGCGAAGAACGCTTCGACACCATCCGCCAGCCCGGCGGCCTCAACGGCTTCATGCTCCGCACCGAGAGCGAACATGACAGCTTTGGCGCGGGCCACGCGGGCACAGCGCTCTCCGCCGCGCTCGGCATGGCCGTCGCCCGCGACATGGCCGGCGGCAACGAGCACATCGTCGCGCTCGCCGGCGACGCCGCCTTCACCAACGGCATCAGCTTTGAGGCGCTCAACAACATCGCCGCGCAGACGAAGCGGATGATCATCATCCTCAATGACAATGAGTGGTCGATCGACAAGAATGTCGGCGCGATCGCCGGCTATTTGCACAAGATCGCCACCAGCGCTACCTACATCAACTTCCACGACCGCGCCACCGGCCTCGTCGAAAAGATCGGCGGCAAGGCGGCTCGCCACATCGTGCGCAAGGCCGAAGAAGCCGCTAAGGGAATCGTGGGCCGCGGCATGATCTTCGAAGAGTTCGGTCTCGACTATTACGGCCCCATCGACGGCCACAACCTTCCGCTGCTCATCGAGACATTCCGCGTGCTCAAGCAGCTCGATCGTCCCGTCATCCTGCACGCCATCACACAAAAAGGCCGCGGCTTCCAGCCCGCGCTCGAGAAACAGAAGAAGTTCCACGGCCTCGGCCCCTACGATCCGGCCACCGGCGAAACCAAGCCCACCGGCCAGAAGACCTACTCCGAAATCTTCGCCGAGAGCCTGACGAAACTCGCCGACACCAACGACAAGGTCGTCGCCATCACTGCCGCGATGCCCAACGGCACCGCGCTCGATCTCTTCCGCCCGCACCACCCCACACGTTACTTCGATGTCGGCATCGCCGAGGAGCACGCCGTGCTCTTCGCCGCGGGCATGGCCACCAAAGGCTTCCGCCCGTTCTGCGCCATCTACTCAACCTTCCTGCAGCGCGCCTTCGATCAGGTTGTGCACGATGTCGCTCTGCAGAAACTCCCCGTCGTCTTCTGCATGGACCGCGGCGGCCTCTCCGGCGACGACGGCCCCACGCACCACGGTCTTTTCGACATCAGCTACCTGCGCGGCATCCCCAATCTCATCCACATGGACCCCAAGGACGAGGACGAGCTGCAGGACATGATGTACACCGCGCTGCAGCACAACGGCCCCAGCGCTATCCGCTATCCGCGCGGGACTGGTCCCGGCGTCTTGCCGAAGCCGCAGCCGCAACTCCTCGAGCTCGGCAAAGCCGAGATCATCGAAGAAGGTCCGCGCACCGGCTCCGACGTCGCCATCTTCTCGCTCGGCAACATGCTTCCCGAAGCCCAGCGCCTCGCCGCGATGCTCCGCAAAGACGGCCAGAGCGCCACGGTCATCAACGCGCGCTTCGCCAAGCCCGTCGATCACGCCTGCATCGCGCGTTACGCGAAGCGCTGTTCGCTGCTCGTCACGATGGAGGACCACGTCCTCGCCGGCGGCTTCGGCTCCGCCGTCCTCGAATCGCTGGCGGAGCAGGGAATTGAAACGCCCGTCGTTCGCGTCGGCTGGCCCGACCAGTTCATCGAGCACGGCAAGGTCGAAGCTCTCCGCGCCAAGTACGGCCTCACCGCCGAAGCCGCCCTCGAACGCGTTCGCCCGCACCTGGGCCGTGCAGTCACCGCCTGATATCCGGCTCGCTGTACGCTTGTGTCGTGCGACCGCTTCGCTATTCCATCAACGTCACATTGGACGGCTGCTGCGATCATCGAGCGGCCGTCGCCGACGAAGACCTGCATCGGAACGCGGTCGAAAACCTTAGGAACGCCGATGCTCTCCTCTTCGGTCGCATTACCTACGAAATGATGGAGTCAGCGTGGCGGCCGGTGGCCGAGACGGGTGTCAGGCCTGATTGGATGGCCGACTGGGGCGAGCCCTTCGCACGCACGATTCACGCAGCAAAGAAGTACGTCGTATCGAGCACTCTCGACCGCGTCGACTGGAACGCCGAACTCCTGCGCGGGGATTTACCCAAGGCCGTTCAGCAGCTCAAGCAGCAGCCGGGCAAAGGCCTCTTCACCGGAGGCGTCACACTCCCGTTCGCGTTAGCGGAGCTGGGATTGATCGATGAGTACGAGTTCATCGTTCATCCCAGGATTGCCGGCCGTGGACCGACGTTGTTCGCGGGGCTATCCAAGCATGTCGACTTGAAGCTCATAAGCCGACAGGAGTTCAGGTCGGGCGCGGTCGCCATGCGGTATGAGCCGAGAAGATAGTTACCCCTTCAGCGCTGCACTCACCAACGCCTTTGCCTCATCCTGAATGCGCTTCAGATGATCCTCGCCCTTGAAGCTTTCGGCGTAGATCTTGTACACATCTTCCGTCCCGCTCGGCCGCGCCGCAAACCATCCCTCATCGGTCGTCACCTTCAGCCCGCCGATTGCCGCATGATTTCCGGGCGCCTCGGTCAAGATCGCGGTAATCGCATCGTCCGCCAGATCCTTCGCCTTCACCTGCGACGCCGACAGCTCCGCAAGCTTCGCCTTGGCTTCCTTCGAGCACGCCGCATCAATCCGCTGATACACCGGCGCGCCGTACTTTGCCGTCAGCTCGTCGTACAACACACCCGGGTCCTTGCCCGTCACCGCTGTCATCTCCGCGGCCAGCAACCCGCAGATCAACCCATCCTTGTCCGTCGTCCACACCTTGCCATTGCGCCGCAAAAAGCTCGCGCCCGCCGACTCCTCGCCCACAAACCCCAGCGTTCCATCCAGCAGCCCGTCCACAAACCACTTGAAGCCCACCGGCACCTCAAGCATCTTCCGCCCCAGCCCCTTCGCCACGCGGTCAATCATGCTCGACGACACCAGCGTCTTCCCAATGCCAACCTTGTCGCTCCACTCCGGCCGGTGCGTGAACAGATACTGAATGCACACGGCGAGGTAATGATTCGGATTCAATAATCCAGACGATCGGGTCACAATTCCATGCCGGTCGTGGTCCGTATCGCACGCCCACGCCACGTCATACTTATCCTTTTTCGCAATCATCGACGCCATCGCATACGGCGAGCTGCAATCCATGCGGATGCGCCCATCCCAATCCAGCGTCATGAAACGAAACGTCGGATCGACGTACTTGTTCAGCACTTCCAGCGGCAATTTGTATTGCTCTGCAATCCGGGGCCAGTAGTGCACCCCCGCTCCGCCCAGCGGATCCACCGCTAGCTTCAATCCGCTGTTACGAATTGCATTGATATCGATAATGTTCGGCAGATCGTCCACATACGCTGAGATAAAGTCATATTTCTGGGTCGTCTCCGTCGAGACCGCGTGGCGATACGCCAGTCGCCGCACGCCCTGCAGCTTCGCTCCGATCAGTTCATTCGCGCGATTCTCAATCCACTTCGTCGCTGTCGTGTCCGCCGGCCCGCCCGTCGGGGGGTTGTACTTGAAGCCGCCATCCTCGGGTGGATTATGCGATGGCGTAATCACAATCCCGTCCGCGCGCGCCGCATTCTTGTCCGCATTGTGCTTCAGGATCGCGTGGCTCAGCGCCGGCGTCGGCGTATATCCAAGCTCACTGTCAATCAGCACATGCACGCCGTTCGCCGCGAGCACCTCCAGCGCCGTCACAAATGCGGGCTCCGACAGTGCATGCGTATCCTGCGCCAGGAACAATGGCCCCGTCGTCTTCTCATTCGCGCGATACTCACAGATCGCCTGCGTAATCGCGAGGATATGCGCGTAATTGAAGCTCGTGTGCAGGGACGACCCGCGGTGCCCGCTCGTGCCAAAGCTCACGCGCTCGCTCGGGTTCGCCACATCCGGATGACGCGCATAAAACGCCGTCACCAGCCGCGGCACATTCACCAGCCGGTCAGGTGAGGGAAGGTGACCCGGCGTATTCAACTCTGTCGCAACTGCTTTCTCGTTCGTCGTCTCTTCAGGCATAGGTCACAAGAATACGGCGAACGTCCTTCGACGGAAAGTTTGATACTTCTTCGCTGACAGAGCACTCGCCGCGCGATATGGTTGCTCATGCGCCTTCTGCCCCTCGCAGCCGCACTCATCGCGTCCACGTTCGCCTCCGCACAGGTCCTTAGCTCCCGCACCTTCTCCACGGAAGGCCATCCGACTCAGGCCATCTGGTCTCCCGACGGCCAACACGTGCTTGTCACAGTTAACAACCCGGCCGCGCGCAGTTCGGGCATCGAGGTCTTCAGGGTGGACGGCGACAAGCTTAAGCGCTCCGCCTGGCAGCCGCTCGGCGACGCCGGCGCGCAGGGCATCCTGCTCATCCCCAACAGCCGCATCCTCGCCGTCGGTCTGTCCAACGCCGGTGTCGCGTTCCTTTCACTCGACGCTGCGCTCGAAGGCAACGCCGACCCGCGCGCCATCCCGGAGGGCGACCGCTCCGGCTCCGGCTATCTCGCCGTCACGCCCGATGGCGGAACACTCTTCGTCGCCAACGAGTATGGCGAAGGAGGCAACGTCGGCGTCATCGCCCTGCACCGTAGCGCCGACGGCAAGCTTACGCCGGACGCCATCGCGCAGATTCGCACGCCGCGCGCGACACCCGGCATCGCCCTCTCGCCCGACGGCTCGCGCCTCTACGCCGTGAGCGAGGTCCTGCCCGAGGGTTGGGCAGAAAAGATCCCCGGCCATGACATCCCCGAGCTCCAGCACGGCGGCCGCGTGCAGGCCATGGGCCGCCCTTCCATGCCCAGCGGCGGTCTGTTCGTCATCGATACGGCCAAAGCCGCCGCGCTTTCCCCGGATGCCTCCCCACAGCAGCAGCAGGAAGCCGTGGTGCGGCGCTTCAACGCAGGCTGCTCGCCTGTGCGCGAAGCTGTCACCGCCGGCGGCCGCACGCTGTACGTCACCGCGCGCGGCGACAACAAGGTTCTCGTCTTCGATACAGCCGCGCTCGAGCACGATCCAGCGCACGCTTTTCTCCGCGCCATTCCCACCGGTGGCGAAGCTCCCGTCGGCCTCGCGCTCTTCGATCACGACACCAAGCTGCTCGTCGCCAACTCCAACCGCTTCGTCAACGGCCCCGGCACCGCAACGGTGATTGATGTCGCCGATCCCTCCAAACCCACCATTCTCCAAACCATCAAGACCGGCGAGTTCCCGCGCAACATCACTGTCTCACCTGACGGACGCACGCTACTCCTTACCGTCTTCAGCGGCGACGAGCTCATGCTGCTCACCATGAAATGAATCGTGCCCGCGATCGTGGGTGGCCCGGACATGAGAGATGCATCGACTGTGAGCCGGCGGCAACTACTCCGCCCTCGCCCTGCGCTCCCTACCCGTTGTTTCTCTTCTCGTAGTGAAACAGCAGCTCCTGCTCGCTCGCGATGGGAGTGCCGTTGCGTGTCGCTGGTGTAAACGTCCACGTTTCGACCGTCGCGATCACCTGCTGGTCGACGCTCTGGCCGAGGCTCTTCGTGACCGACAGCTTCGCCACGTGCCCCTGCGCATCGATCAGCGCATCCAGCACCACATCGCCGCTCGTTCCCGGCGCCAGCGTCGAGAGATCCGGCTGCGGCCGCGGGTGAAACTGCACCAACGCGATGCTGATGTTGCCGTCGCCCGCGGCCCCATCCGCCGCATTGCCCGGGTCTTCATTCGTCGCGGCCTCGGTCAATTGCTTCGCTTTGTCGGTCAGGCTCTTCGCGGGCGCGGGCAGCGCCGGTCCCCTGGCCTGTTCGCGCGGTTTGGCCGTTGCCGACCCCGGCGGTGCTCCCAGGGTCTGGTAGTTGAACATCAGCACGGTTCCCTGCGCCGTCCCGGGCAGATGCATCGGCGCCAGCATGGGCCCCTGCATTCGCGCGATGAGTGCCAGCAGTCCGATGACCGCACCATGCACGGCCATTGACAGCAGCGCGCTCCTCCGGCCTGGCGGCATCTCCCGCATGCCTGCAGTTTAGGCCCGCCTTGTCCTGAACTCCAGCGCGAACATCAAGTGGTATTGCGTTCGGTGACCTATCTCGCTACAAAAAAAAGAAGCATTCAGCCATTTTGCTGACCCCGGCTGCTCCTGCCGGCGCGACGTGAGACATAGAGCAGGGATCGTTGTGAGGGCCAGAGGTTTGTCGGGACACCATCGCCGAATGAGCCGAATGATCTGCAGGAGCGCCGTCTGGGCACTGCTGGCTCTTCTTGCCTGCCGTTCTGCCGTTGCAGTCCAGGCCACGCTCATCGCCGACACCCACGTCTCCTCCGCCCAGCCTGACGTCAACTCCGGCACCCTCACCAATCTCAATGTGGGCGGCGGCTACACTACGCTCGTCCAGTTCGATCTCGGCGTCCTTCCCTCGGGCACGACCGCGTCGCAGATCACCCGCGCCACGCTGCGCCTGTATTGCAACCTCGCGATCACCCCCGGCACCCTCACCGTCGCTCCAGTCAATGCCTCCTGGGGCGAGTACAGCGTCACGTACAACACGCTGCCCGCCATCGGTACTGCGATCGGCTCGGTCCAGGTCTCTGCGGCGGAGCAGTTCATTACCATCGACGTCACCTCCGCCGTCCAGTCCTGGGTCACGACGCCGTCCGCGAACAACGGCCTGGCACTCACCGCCGCCTCCGCCGTCCTCCAGTTCGACAGCAAGGAGAACGACCAGACCTCGCATGCGCCCGAGCTCGAGATCGCCCTCGCCGCCGGCGGCAGCGGAACGATCGGACCCCAGGGGCCGTCCGGTCCGCAAGGCCCTGCCGGCCCACAGGGTCCCGCCGGCCCACAAGGTCCGCAAGGCATCCAAGGTCCGCAAGGCATCCAGGGTCCGGCTGGAGCCACCGGCCCCGCCGGCCCGTCGGGCGCCGGAGCCTTCGTCTACCAGGGCGCTTACAGCTCCACCACCAACTACGCCCAGGGAGCGGTCGTCACCTTCGGCGGTTCCACCTACGTTTCGCTGATCAGTTCCAACGCCGGCAACACGCCCAGCTCCACGCCCTGGGATTGGGGAACCCTCGCCTTGGGAGCCACTGGCGTTCAGGGTCCTGCCGGGCCGCCCGGTCCACAAGGCCCAACCGGCCCCGCCGGACCAAGCGTTCAGGGCCCAGCCGGTCCTGCCGGCCCCGAAGGCCCAACTGGCCCAGCCGGCTCGCCCGGCCTCGCCTATCAGGGCGCCTACGACCCCACGCACAACTACTCCGTCGGCGACGTCGTCCTCTACTCCGGCTCGAGCTACGTCTCCATCGTCGCCAACAACCACGGCAATACCCCGGACCAAGTCACCTCCGCTTGGGGAGCGCTGACGGCGCAAGGTCCCGCAGGACCCACCGGGGCCCAAGGCCCAGCCGGCGCGACCGGCGCGCAAGGCCCCATGGGCCCTACCGGCCCTCCCGGAGAAACCGGCCCTCAGGGTCAGCAGGGAATTCCGGGACAGGCGGGCGCACAGGGTCCAACCGGCCCGCAGGGCGAAACCGGGCCACAAGGTCCCGCCGGTCCTCAAGGCGCGGCCGGCCCCACCGGCCTCAGCTTCCAAGGGCCTTACGATCCCACCCACAACTACGCGCTCGCCGATGCCGTCCTTTGGCAGGGCTCCGGTTACGTCTCGCTCGTCGCCAACAACCACGGCAACGCGCCCGATCAATCCCCATCCGCATGGTCGATGTTCGCCTCCGCCGGCGGCACCGGTCCGCAAGGTCCGTCCGGTCCCACCGGAACACAGGGGCCGCAAGGCCCAACCGGTCCGCAAGGTCTGACCGGCGCGCAAGGCCCAGCCGGTCCGACCGGCCCACAAGGGCAGGGGCTCAATCTCACCGGGACCTACTCCGCCACGAACAGCTACAACATCGGCGATGTCGTCACCTACAACGGCTCCAGCTACGCCTCGCTCGTCGTCTCCAACCACGGCCAGCCGCCCGACACCTCACCCACCTACTGGATGCTTCTCGCGGCCCAAGGCCCTGCCGGAGCTGCAGGCCCAGCGGGCGCCACCGGTGCAGAAGGCCCAACTGGAGCCACCGGGCAGCAGGGGCAAGCAGGACCGCAAGGTCCTGCCGGTCCAACTGGAGCCACCGGCGCTCCGGGCATGAACTTCCGCGGCTCATGGTCGGCCTCCACCTACTACTCCACCAGCGACGCGGTCAGCTTCGACGGCTCGACGTATCTCGCGCTCGCCGCCAACTCCAACCTCGAGCCCGACCAGAACGCACAGGATTGGGCCGTCGTTGCACAAGCCGGCAGCCAGGGACCCACCGGTCCCGCAGGCGCCGCCGCCTCGATCTCCATTGGCGCCGTCACCACGCTCGCGCCCGGTTCCTCGGCCACCGTCACCAACTCCGGTACCGCCCAGAACGCCGTCCTCAACTTCGGCATCCCCCAGGGAGCCACCGGGGCGACAGGCAGCGGCTCCGGCACATCCGCCGGCGGCAACAGCTTCGCCGCGATGTACCATCCGGTCAGCTACAACAACGCCTACTACGCGCTCAACTCTCCCAACGCCTCCACCACGGAAAGCGACTCCGTCCTCGCTTGGATTCCGCAGGCCTGCACCGCGACCGAGCTCGACGTCGCCTCGCACCAGAGCGGGAGTATCACCGTGACGCTGCGGTTGGGCACTTCGGCAAGCAACATGGCCGACACCACGTTCGCCTGCGCGCCGTCGTCAGGCTCCTGCACGGCGCTCGGCTCGGTTGCGATCCCCGCCGGAAGCTTCGTCGATCTGCATGTCACCGGCGCCTCCGGCACCGTGGCGGGCGTGTGGACGTCGCTGGCCTGCAATTAATTCTGGAGAAATTGCTCGCCTAGAGCGGAAGACTTGCTCGCAGGTCAACGACCAGTTCGCGCAGCAGGGCAGCGTCCACGACGCCGTCGGTTTCGAGCAGATGTTCGATCTCCCGGGCGATCTCAGTGCCGCGCGGATAGCCGAACATCCCCAGCGATCCGGCCAGCTTGTGCGCCGTATCGGCCGCGCCGCGCCGCATCAGCGGAGACAGCCGGTTGATAAGCGCTGCCTCGCAGGCTACATCCAGGCTATCCAGACGTTCGCTGATCAGCGGTACGCTGCGCTCCCACAGTGCAGTAATCAACTGCCGGGCCACCTCTCCGGGTCTCGTGGCCGAAGTGCTCATCGCGCTCCGCGACGGTGCGGTTCATCGATGTGAACCATGCTCCGCTAACTCCAGCCCAATGTTGCCGACATCTGCTCGGCCAGCGTAAGCGGATCGAACGGCTTGAACAGAACTCCCGCCACGCCCAATCCCGCGAATCGGCGCTGATCGACGCCCTGCACCTTCGCGGTCAGCAGCACAACAGGAATCTTTGCAATCTCCGGCGAGCGCTGCATCTCTCGAAAGGTCGTGGGGCCGTCCATCGACGGCATCATCACGTCCATCAGGATGGCGTCAGGGAGTGAGGAGATTGCGGTTTGAATTCCTTCGGCGCCGGAGCACGCAGTTACAACGCTCCAGCCGGCAACGGATTCGAGAGACAAGGCCGCGACTTCGCGAATGTCATCCTCGTCATCAATGATGAGAATACGGCGCATGAACCAGACCTGAGTGAGATAGCTGCACCATTTTACGCTGACGCCGTTCCAAGTGCAGGTTTTCCAAGGTGTCGTACCATCGTAAGTATCAAATCTTCAACGTGCCGCGGTTGGACCCGGGCTTTGGTGAGAAACTGCGTTGGCCCCAGACGGAGCTGCGCCATCTCCGCTTCGCTCAGCTCGCTGCCAGAGTACACCACCAGCGGCAGCGTCCTCAGCTTGGGCTGCTGGCGAAGCCAGTCCACCAGGGCGAAACCCGAGCCATCCCGCAGCGTGAGGTCCAGAATCAATAGGTCCGGAGCGCTCTTCTCGCAGTAGACTTCCGCGTCGGAGATCGAGCTGACATGATCGACACTGATCAGTCCCTGCTCGCCGGTTGTGCGAAAGCTCGAAAGCACCACGGTTGCGAGGTCTTCGTCGTCTTCCACGAGCAGAATCTTTCCCGGTCCGCTACCCGGATGCAGCGCCCGCGCGATCTCGGTCAGCAGCAGGCTCTCATGAAATGGCTTCTGCACCCATCCCTGGGTGGACGGCACATCCGCCGTGCGGGTCGAAGGTGAAAGTACGCTGAGCACCACAACCGGTATATCGGCAGTCTGCGGATTCTTCTTTAGCCGCTCCAGCGTCTCCCAGCCGGACATGCCAGGCATGCACAGGTCCAACAGCATCGCGTCGATGGGCTGCTTGCTGATGGCCTCCAGTGCCTCTTCGCCGCTGGCTGTTTCGATCACCGTATATCCATTCCGGCGCAGATGCTCGCGCACCACATTGCGGACGATTGGATCATCGTCGACGACCAGGATCGATCCCTCGGAAGCGGCAGGCAGGGCCGCCGGATGTTCCATGGTGGAATAGCGGGGCAGACGCACAACGACCGTCGTGCCCGGGCCACCGCCGGCTGAATCGTTGCGCTGCGCCCAGATCGTTCCTCCATGTTGCACGACGATGCTCTTGCAGATCGCAAGGCCAAGTCCGGTGCCGCCCTTCTGGCGCGCGTCCGCCGCCTCCACCTGCCCGAAGCGGTCGAAGATGCTTTCCAGCTTCTCGGTTGGGACGCCGCGGCCTCGATCCTTCACCTGCAGCACCAGGTTGTCGCCGTCGGAGGCAGTAAGCACCTCGACCACACCGCCGCGCGCAGAGAATTTGATCGCGTTCGACAGAAGGTTGGTCAGCACCTGCTGAATCCGGTCCGGGTCGCCATCGAACGAGATTCCGACCGGAGGTTCCGGCCCAATCGCCAGTTCCACGCCGGCCTTCTCCGCCATCGAGCGCATCGTCTCCACCGCCTGCGCGACGACGTCTCTCAGGGCGAGCTGCCGGATCTGCAACTGCGCCCGGCCCGACTCCATGCGCTCCAGGTCGAGGATGTCGTTGATCAGGCGGACCAGCCGCTCGGTATTGCTGTTGGCGATGCGCAGCAGGTTGGCGGCCTTCTCATCCACATGGCCGCCCTTGCCCGAAGACAGCAGCCCCAGCGCTCCGTGAATGCTCGTCAACGGCGTGCGCAGTTCATGCGACACCGTGGAGATGAACTCATCCTTCAAATTGTCCAGCTGTTTTCTCTGCTGCAGGGCTGCCTGCTGCTGCAGGCTCTCCCGCATCGCACGCGCCAGCTCACCGGTGAGCAGTGCATCGTGCCGGCGGGCACGTGCGAGAGCCACCGAGACAATCACCAGAGCGACCGCCAGCGCGGCACAAAGCCAGATCAGGACCATAGACAAAGCAAAGGAGCCGAAAGGACATGGTACAGCACCCCTGCAACAAACGTTGTACCAGTAACGGGTACCAAGGTCCCCCGCTGTCTACGACTTCGGTTCCTGCCTTGAAACGATCTCTGTTCCGTTTTGAATCTTCAGGTTCCGGCGAACTGGGTCCCTCCATCCTTGAGGGCCAGGCGGCTCACCGCCAGCACTGCTTCCCGAGCCTCCGCTGCGGCCACCTTGCGGTCCTCATAGGCAGTCGGCGAAAACTCGATCGGACCTTCTGCAAAGCGCAGCTCTGCCCGGATCGCCCGCAACCCCAGCAAGTTCCATATATGCGCCAGCAGCGTTTGCGTGCTCCAGGACACATCCTGCCTCGGCGTCTTTCCGCGAGCTCTATCCTCGGCGCTCAGCTCATACCGAAGGAATCCGGCCGTCACCGGAGCGTCCGCCTCTAAAGCCTGCGCCAGCAATCCACTGTGAAACGCCATTACCGGCTCATCGCCCGTGAAGGTTCCGCCCTCTGGAAAGAAGACCACCGGCAGTCCGTCGCGGAATCCCTTTGCCATTCCCTCGGCTGCCTTCTCCGCGCTTCCGCCCTGGCCGCGCGTCACGTACACCGTGCCCGCCATCATGCTGATCCATCCGATTACCGGCATCCTTCGTGTCTCAATCGCGGACACAAACACACACGGCCGCTCCGCCCCGTGGATCACGATGTCCAGATAGCTCAGATGGTTGGAGATCACCGCGCCCTGCATCGGCACCGGCCCGTGGGTGGAACGCGAGATATTTGCCGCACGCAGAACCGCCCTGCAGAATCCCGCCATCCACGCTGCGCGCTCCGGCCGGGTGTGCGGCCGTATGACGGCCAGCTTGATCAGTTGCGCGGCGAAGACGCAGACCACCTTCACCAGACGCCACAGCTTGCGCAGCAAAATCACTCCACCGCCTTTTTATTCTGGCCCGTGATATTGCTGCACCGGGTCCGCGCTGTGCACCCACGCCGAGTAGATGAGGTTCCGCAGCTCAATCGCGCCAGCCGCCAGTCGCTCCTCCGTAAACGTCTTCGCCTCCGGAGTCCCAGCGCCGTTGAATCCGCCTTCCTTGTCCAGCTCGTACACCTTGTCCACCAGAGAATGCGAGTGATCGATGTATTCGAAATATTGCACCCACTCATCATCGATCTTCGTCACCGGAGCCGCCTTGACCAGCGGGTTGACATCCGCGGGCTTGATGTTCGCGGTCACATACACCGATTCAAACTCTGAATGGATGTGGTGCTCCGTCGTATATCCGTTCGGATTCGGCCCCGTCCAGCCGTTGTACTGGATTGTCAGATGCAGCGGCTGCGATCCATCGCCGACATAGTGCCCCAGCCATCCCACGTCATACAGAATCGCCAACCGCACGCCCGACTCATCCTGGTTGGCCGCCACGATCTTCCGGTACTCGCGCAGGTCCGACTTCAGCCGCTCCCACACCTCCTCCACCTGCCATGGCTGAAAGCCGACCGTCTCAAACGACTTCACCTCCGGATGCTTTGGCAGCGCCGCCGCCATAGCGCGGATAAAGTCGTACCGCTTGCGTGGAAACCTGTAGCCATCGACGCAGTCTGTCGTTCCGGCCTCGCACTTCGTCGCGCCATAGATCGCCCACTCATAATCCAGAAAGTGGTCCGGCGACTGCGTCGCCACCAGCTCCGGCTCGGCGTCGCGCTGCTTCCACCGGTCCGGCTCCGGTCCCATCCACGTGTCCACGTCGATAGCGTTGCCGTTGTGCATAAACGCCGGCACATCCGCCGGCAGGTTCGCCACCGCCAGCTCATTGATCATCATGTGCCCATCCCGCCCCCAAGCATGCGCAGGCCGAGCCGTAACCAACGCCATCCCCGTCACCATCACGGAGTACCCAACAATCCTTTGAACGAATCGCATCCCGGCAGTATAACGATGGTCGGTGGCAGGAACGATGCTTTTCGTCAACTGGCGTTCCGTTGCATTGATCGCGCTCGCGTCTGCGTTGGCGATCGCTCCTGTGATTTTCATGTGGCTCGTCAGCCGTAAGGTGCCGCAACTCTGGGCACGGATTCTTGCCGCAATGATCGGAACGCCCTTGTTCCTTTTCGGCAGTGGCCTCGCCGTCATGTTCATCTTCTTCTCGCTTCCGAGCCTCTCCAATTTCTCGCAGCCCGCGCGATCCCCGGATGGGAAGTATGTAGTGAGAGCCGAATACTGGGGCGGGTTCGGCAGCTCCGGAGGAACAGATATCAGGATCTATTCGCTAAGAGGCCTGCTCTCCTCGCTTGTCTATGATGGAGAATATGGCTCCGTTCCGCCCGATGGCATACGCTGGCTGGACAACCGCACCTTACTCATCCTTTACGTCCCTGACAGCGTCCACACTTGTCAGGGCACGCGCAGCGTTAAGGTCCGCTGCCTTCCCGAAACGAAAACCACTCACGGCTAGCCGATAGCAGCTACTCACTCAACACTCGTAGCTTCCTGTTGCCAATCTGCGGTTACTCTTTTCAAAGGAGATCCCTTGAGCCCCATATCCCGCCGCCAGTTCACGACCACCGCCGCCGCGTTCGCCACCGGGATGGCTGCCTCGAAAAAACAGCTGTGGGCGGCGCAGCAGGCAGCGAATCCTAAGGGCCGCCTCGCCACAACCGCCGAGCGCCAACTCGCCAAAGGGCCGTTTCAGCCTACGTGGGACTCGCTGCGTTCGCAGTACAAAGTCCCGGAGTGGTTTCGCGACGCCAAGTTCGGCATGTGGGCGCACTGGTCCGCGCAGTGTGTGCCCGAGCAGGGCGACTGGTACGCCCGCAAAATGTACATCCAGGGCGATCCGATGAATGCGTATCACGTGAAAACGCATGGGCATCCGTCCAAGGTCGGCTTCAAAGACATCGACACCATCTGGAAGCCGGACGCCTGGCGCCCCGCCGAACTGCTGGACCTTTATCAGAAGACCGGCGCGCAATACTTCATGGCGCTCGCCTGTCATCACGACGACTTCGACTGCTTCCGCTCGCGCTACCACGATTGGAACGCGACCCAGCTTGGGCCGATGAAGGACATCGTCGGTACGTGGCGCAACCTGGTGCGCGAGCGCGGCATGCGGTTTTCCGTCAGCAATCATTCATCGCACGCGTGGCACTGGCTGCAGACCAGCTACGGCTACGATCCGGAAGGGCCGATGGCGGGCATTCGCTACGATGCCTACCAGTTGCAGACCAACTGGCGTGCCGCCAGCAAAGGATCAGCGTGGGAGGGCCACGACCCCAACGAGCTCTACGTGGGTCCAACCTACGTCTTGCCCGACGGTATAAAAACCGCGGCCGAAGCGCTCGCCTGGCACAACGCGCACGACCGCATCTGGGACGAGAACCCGCCCGCAGCCCACCCCGAGTTCGTCAACCAGTGGTTCCTCCGCTGCAAGGACCTCATGGATACGTACGAGCCGGACATGGTGTACTTCGACGACAACGAACTTCCGCTGGGACAGGCCGGCCTCGATGCGACCGCGCACTTCTATAACTCGAGCGTGGCGAAGCATGGCGACGTCGATGTCGTGGTGACAGGCAAGAACATCCGCCCGGCGTACAAGGGCGCGATTGTGCTGGACCTCGAGCGCGGGCGAGCGGACCAAATCCTCGATGAGCCGTGGCAGGTCGACACCTGTCTCGGTGACTGGCACTACAAACGCTCGCTATACGAGCAGCACAGGTACAAGACGCCCACGTTCGTCATCCACACGCTGCTCGACGCCGTATCGAAGAACGGCAACCTGTGCCTGAACGTGCCGGTCCGCGGCAACGGCGAGATCGACTCCGATGAACTTGCCATCGTTCAGGCCATCGGCGCCTGGATGCGGGCCAACAACGAAGGCATCTTTGCCTCACGCCCGTTCACGGTCTATGGCGAAGGCGCTTCGGACGAGTCCGGCATCGGCGGCTTCAGGGAAGACAAAGGCCGCGCCATGACAGCCGAGGATATTCGCTTCACCACCAAGAGCGGCTACCTGTACGCTTACGCGCTCGGCTGGCCCGCGGATGGAAAGCTGCAGATCAAGACGCTGGGCAAAAGCGGAACCACTCCGGTGCACGAGGTCGCCCGCGTGGAACTGCTCGGATCCAGCGCACCGCTCCAGTTCGAGCAGACAGCAGACGCGCTCGTCGTCACCTTGCCGGAGACGAAAACCAGCGACATCGCCGTCGGGCTGAAGATCGCATCGGCCAACGGACAGGTTCGAGGCAGCGTGTAACCGGGTTGCGGATGGGCTGGATCTATCTCCCCAGCTTCGCCAGATCCGCTTTCTTGATCTTCAGCACGATCCCCGCATTCCTGTCCGCCACCTCGCTGATGTGAAACTCCGACGCCACGCCCAGAAACTCCGCCTGCTCGCTCGCCGTCAGCTTGTACTCATCCTGCAGCCAGTCCGCCATGTTCGACGTCGCGCCCCGCAGCGCGTCTTCAAGATCCCCGCCCAGCCCCATTGCGATCAGCGCATCCGCCGTCTCCACCCGCGGCCCATTCAGATGCTTGCCTTGGATCACATCCACTTGCACCGTCACATCCATCGACGTCTCCAGCGCATTCCCATTCAGCTCGCCATCTCCCTGCAAAGCATGCGCATCGCCGAAGTACAGCAACGCTCCCGGGTTCGACACCGGCAGGTACACCGTCGCGCCCTCGCCCACCTCGTTGAAGTCCATATTCCCGCCATACCATCCCTCATCGCCCGTCGGCGGAGGAGCCTGCGGCGGCCCCACCGCCGTCGCCACACACCCCAGCATCGGCCGTACCGGAATCGAAAACCCCTTCATATGCTCGCCTGGCTCCGCCACCGACGCCGTCCCATTCGCACGGTCCAGATTCCACCGCACGCCCTTGCCTGCATCCTTAAACCGCACCGCCAGCTCCGTGTCGGTCGCGCGGCTCACCACATCGTCATCGCTCATCGCCCAGTCGCGATTCAGCTTCAGCCGCACAATATGCACCACCAGCGTGTCGCCCGGCTCCGCGCCCTCAATGTAGAACGGCCCCGTCGCCGGATTGCCGCCCATCACCCGGCGCACGCCCTTCTCATCCGTCCCGCCCGCATCCACCGTCGTCGTGTGGATCGTGTCACCCGGCTTCACCCGCAGCACCGGCTTGTTGAACGGCGACCACGACCGGTAAAACACCGTCGGCACAAACTCATGCATCTCATTCCCGCGCACAATCGGCTTGATCAGCTCCGCGGTGAAGGGAATTCGGTCATGCTGCGTGCCTCCGTTCTCGCTCGTCACCACCTCACCCTTCATCTCTCCGTCCGCGACCGTCGCATTCCCCTCGTCCACGTCCCCTTCGCCGTCCTTCGCCACAAAGTGCAGCTTCACGCCCCCGTCTTCCAGCTTCTCGACGGTGCCTTCGAGCTTCTCGCCGTGAAAGTTCCCGGTCAGCTTCTGGCCCGCCTGCTCCAGCTGCAGCGGCGCATACATCGGAGTTCCATGAAACTCCGCCGTCACCTGCCACTTGCCGGTCAGCGGCCCTTTTGCTCCACTCACATCGCTGGCCGCCTGCGCCGCGCACGACACCGCGCTGACACCCATCACCGCCATCGCACCGAACCACACCAACGCCTTCAGTCGCACGCCGCACCTCTCTCTGACAAATGTCCGGGACCCGACACAGGAACGCTTAGCAGCCTATACGTCCCACAGCTGCAAATGTTCATGCCTTCTTTCGCCGGTGTGGCCTACCCTTTCACAGTTTCATCGTGAAAGGGTGGGGTGTTTGCGGTAGCAAACGATAGAAAGCCTCTAAGGTCAGAAATCTCTCACTTAGCCGCCGGCATTCTTCAAAAGCCTGGTTCGCGGAACTTAAAACCACGCGCATCCCCTGTGCATTTCTCGGATCACTAGAATCAAGACTTTGCAAACGAAAGTCCACCGCTAAGTCAAGCGATATGAAGACTTTGCACGAAAACAGGGGGGAGGGGGTTACACCAGCACCGGAAGCTCTCTCGAAACCGGGGAACCGAACACCCGGCGATACCGCGCAATCTCCTCCGCTGGTCCGGTTGCCTTGCTGGCATTGTCCGAAAGCTTGACCGTGGGTACGCCGTCCGCACTCGTCAGCTTGCACACCAGCGAGATCGGCTCAAACGTGTCCTCCCCACGGGGATGACATCCACGGAAGTCATTGGTCAGCAGCGTTCCCCAGCCGGCCGCGAACCGTATCCGCCCCTCGAAGTACTCGTGCAGCGCAATGATCGTCTCCGCGTCCAGCGCATCGCTTGCAATCAGCCGCTTCGTCCGCGGGTCCTGCCCGCGATGCAGGAGCCACGCGATGTACTCGTCGCCTGCCTCAAACGGGTCTTTGGAGTCCACCCGTTCGCCGGTCCACCGCGCCACCCAATCCGGCGCGCCCTGCAAAAATTGAGTTGTCCCAAACGTATCGGGAAGAGTAATCAGCAGCTCGCCGTGGTAGCTCTGCTGCCACAGCTCCAGCACCTTGTACTGCGAGGCGCGCAGCTCGTCATCGCTGCCGCGTGAAGCCATCGCCGCCATCGCCATCGGCAGCTCGTGCGCATTCGTGCCGATCGCCTCCAGGTTGTGCTTGTACGCCAGTGCAGTGTTCGACGTTCCGCTGAAGCGGTCCTCACCGTTGTTGAGGGCCGCCTGCAGCGCCTCCACGCAGTACTCCTGCCAGAGAAAGCTGTGCCGCCGCCGCGTCCCGAAGTCCGAGAGCCGCAAGCCTTCGACGCGGCGCAGCTTTTCGATCTTGTCCCACAACCGCGTCTTGGCGCGTGCGTAAAGCACATCGAGCTCGAGCTCGTTCAACTCTGCCAAGGCGGCGCGTGTCTTCATCTCGCTGACGATCGCCAGCGAGTAGACCTCCCACATCGTGATCTCGGTCCACAACCCGTTGAACCGCAGCACGAGCTGACCGTCGTGCTCTGCAATCTCGTAGTCCGAGAGCCGAAAGCCATGCTCCAGCCAGTCCAGGAACCCCGGCTCGAAGATCTGCCTCACGCCATAGAACGTGTTACCCGCCAGCCAAACCAGCTCCGACCGCTGAAACTTGAGCCGCATCACGTAGTCCATCTGCTCGCGCAGCGCCTCGGCCGAGATGCGCTCGCCTAAACGCACCTTGACGGTCCGGTTGGTGATCTCGCTGGTCGCCGTCACCCGCGGGAAGTTCTTCCAGATGAACTGCAGCATCAGGAACTTGTAAAAGTCCGTATCGAGCAGCGAACGCACGATCGGGTCCAGCTTCCAGTTGTGGTTGTGCGCGCGCTCAGCAAAGTTCACGTTCATCTGTTCTCAGCCTAACGGACGCTGCAAATAGCGCTACGGTCGCTGAAAAATATCTAGTCAAGGCTACTTGACATGACAAGGGTACTTGACGTAAAGTTTGCTTGTCATCAATCGGGAGGCATGCATGATCTGCGGGGCGAAATCTAAAGCACAAAAAAGATATGAGCGCGATGTGATGTGGCTTGCGGCTGCATACATGTTGGTTTTGTTGGGTTCGGCGTGGTTGGTCAAAGCGGAGCGGCCGGAACACTTCTTTCTTTACTTCTGGTCCGTGCTGCCGGCGATCCCGGTTGTAGGCCTGATCTTGAGGATGGGTCGTTACCTGCGGGACGAGACGGATGAGTTCCAGCGTTTATTGCGCATGCAATCCATTCTGGCGGGCACGGGAGCCCTGCTTGCCGTGCTTGTGGTCAGCGACTTCCTGCGCGGCTTTGCGCATGCGGGGGATCTGCCCCCGTTCACTCTGTTCCTGGTGTTCGCAGGGGCCATGGCCGTCACTCAACTCTGGCAGTGGATGCATAATCGGGCGCACGACGATGAATAACCGCCTACGACAGTTGCGGGCAGAGCGTGGCTGGTCGCAGGCCTCGCTCGCCGAGAAACTCGACGTCTCGCGCCAGAGCGTGAACGCGATCGAGACAGGCAAGTATGATCCCTCGCTCCCGCTTGCGTTCAGAATTGCGAAGATCTTCGGCCTAAGGATTGAAGAGATCTTTGAGGATGCAGCATGACGAGTGTCATGCAGCATGGCTGACAGACTCTTCTGGGCCTTGCCTCTCGCTTCGAACACACTGAAACAAGTCGGACCGTGTCGCGCTATACCGGAAAGGACTTTGCGTGAAATCTCTTGTGCAGTATCTCGTCGCTCTTCTTCTGGTGCTTCTCGGCATCTTAGTGCTTTGCAATCCGCCGCAGCCCGCGAAGACAACGACCGTGCTCCGGCCGACGCACGGCGACAATTCGCAGGTCGCGGCGCGGCCCGGGTTTCACGTCACGATGAAGCTGGCCTGAATTTCACCGCCGATTTGCAGAAGACCCGCGTCCTTATTGGCGAAAACGCGATAAACTAACAGCTGACATGGCTAACAAAAAAGAACTCCTCAAAGACAAGATTCAGCACATCGACATCACCGAGCACAACGTTGTGCCGCTGGTGGACGCGATGGCTTCGATGGCTTATAGCTCGCGCGACCTCGCGCGCGCGGCCTCTATTTACGACATGATGCTGCGTGACACCGAGTGCGGCGTGATCCTGTGCCTCGCCGGCTCGCTCATCTCGGCGGGCCTCCAGAAGGTTATCGTCGATCTCGTCCGCAACAACATGGTGGACGCGATTGTTTCGACCGGCGCGAACATCGTCGACCAGGACTTTTTCGAGGCGCTGGGCTTCCGGCACTACATTGCCGGCGATGAGTACAAGTACGGCGCGGGCGATGCCGATCTGCGCGAGCTGATGATCGACCGGATCTATGACACGTTCATCGATGAGGAAGAGCTGCGCATCTGCGACGAGACGACGGAGAAGATCATCAACGGAATGAAGCCCGGCGCGTACTCGTCGCGCGAGTTCATCCGCGAGATGGGACGCTACCTGAAGGAGAACGGCCGCACGCCGGAGAAGGGCAATGCTGACTCGATCGTGCTCGCGTGCTACGAGAAGAATGTGCCGATCTTCTGCCCGGCGTTCTCGGACTGCTCGTTCGGCTTCGGCATCGTGGCGCACCAGCACGCGCGGCAGGGCAAGCCGCACTGCTCTATTGACTCCGGTAAGGACTTCTACGAGCTGACGCAGATCAAGATTCAGAACCCGACGACGGGCCTGCTGATGATCGGCGGCGGCGTGCCGAAGAACTTCGCGCAAGATATCGTGGTGGCGGCGGACGTTCTCGGCATCGAGGCCTCGATGCACAAGTATGCCATCCAGATCACGGTGGCGGATGTGCGCGATGGAGCGCTCTCGGGCTCGACCCTAAAGGAAGCAAGCTCGTGGGGTAAGGTCGATCTCACCTACGAACAGATGGTCTACTCCGAAGCCACGATCGCCTTCCCGCTGATCGCCGGCTACGCCTTCCACAAGAAGGCTGCGGCGGCGCGCGAGGGCAAGGCGTTTAGCGAGAAGCTGGATCTCGTGACGGCGTAAGAGGCAGATGTTAGATAGTAGGTGTTAGATGTTAGTGAACGGCGGAGCTCCGGCTCCGCCGTTTTGTTCTCGTCTGCGCTCCAACAGGAGCCCGAGGTCCACTATTACGAGGACGCACGTTGCGAATGCTGTCGGAATCGCCGCTAGCCAAGCGAGCAGGCCCCATCCGCCGCATGGGCCGATCCAAGAACAGCCGCCCCATATCAATAGCCCGGTGACGCCAGCCAGCGCGCCAGTGACCTGTAATGACCGCCTTAGAGTCATTGCACACACACAATAGCAGATGTAGAAATGCTCTCCGACTCGAATCAGAGCAATCCGCGCGTACGCAACTCGCGAAAAATCTGTTCGATCGACCAGTCCAATGCGTCGGTGCCGAGGACGGTCATGGTAGCGCGGGACTGTGAGGGGATCACGTAGAGGTCGGCCATGGGTTTGACGGCGGCTTCATACTGTTCGCGGACGGAGTCTTCGGTGCGGCCGCGTTCGCGGATGTCGCGGTGGATGCGGCGCGCGAGGCAGAGCTCGTCTGGCGCGTGAACGTAGGCCGAGAAGTCATACGCCTCGCACAGCTCCGGCCAGTGCAGTGCCATGATGCCTTCGACGACGATGAAGCGTGTGGGCTCAATATGGTCAAACGCCCCGGCGACGCGGGTGTGCGTACGGAAATCATAGATCGGACGGTCGATCGCGAGACCCTGCTTGAGTGCGCGGAGATGCTCGATGAAGAGCTCGCTCTCGAGGGAGTCCGGATGATCGAAGTTCTGCTTGCAACGCGAGTCGAGCGGAAAGTGCGCGAGGTCGCGATAGTAAAGGTCAAGCGGGAAGAGCGTGGCCTCGAGTTGCGTGGCGAGCTCGCGCGCGAGCGTGGTCTTGCCGGAACCGGAACAGCCCGCGATGCCGATGAGGATCGGCTGGGCGGGGAGAGTTAGCTGTTCGGGCTGGGGCACGAGGTTTAGTTTAGTGGTGCATGTCGCATCCTGCGAACCAAACATCTCAGGATCGAGACGAGTGGCACCCGGGTTATGGTTGCGCGATCGTTGTCGCGACCTGAGGAATGAGGGCTTTCACCAGCGAGGTGAACTGGACCTCGATGCGCTTGCCGGTCTCCATCACCTCTTCATGGTGAATCACCTGCTCGCTCACCCCAGCGGCCATGTTGGTGACGAGCGAGAGGCCGAGGACTTCGACGCCCATGTGGCGCGCGATGATGACCTCATGCACGGTGGACATGCCGACGAGGTCGGCGCCGAGGGTGCGGAAGGCGCGGATCTCGGCGGGCGTTTCGTAGCTGGGGCCGAGCACGGCGACGTAGACGCCTTCGGACAGCGGGATGTTCTGGCGCGCGGCCTCTTCGGCGGCGAGTTTGCGCAGGCGCGGCGAGTAGGCGGTGGTCATGTCAAAGAAGCGCAGGCCAGCCCCGGCGCGTATGGCGAAGCGCGGCTCATTGGGGCCGATAGCGGCGTTCTGGCCGGTGAGGTTGATGTGGTCGGAGATGCAGACGAGGCCGCCCTGCGCGTAGGACTCGTTGATGCCGCCGGCGGCGTTGGTGACGATGAGCCCCTTGCAGCCGAGCATGCCGAGGACGCGCATGGGGAACGTGACCTCGGCCATGGAGTATCCCTCGTAGGCGTGCACGCGGCCTTGCATGACGGCCACGGGAACACCGGAGATCGTCCCGATGACGAGCTTGCCTTCGTGGCCTTCGACGGTGGAGCGCGGGAAGTTTGGGATCTCGGAGTAGGGGATGACCGTTGCGTTCTCCACCTGCGAAGCGAAGCCGCCGAGGCCGGAGCCGAGGATGATGCCGAGCGTGGGCTTGAGATCGGTAGTGAGGAAGATGTGCGTGAGGGCCTGCGTGACGCGGGTGTGCAGGTCGAGTGGCTGAGCGTTCTGTGGCATTTGGGCGGGGGGCTGCGGCTCGGTCATGGTTTGTCTTGGGTTCGTCTTGTATTTCTCATGCGGGCGGATTCGGCTGCTCCGAGAAGTTTAGCGAATCCGCGCGCTGTCCCGTCGCATCTATCGAGCAGGCGAACAGGAGGTTTGCGATGAAGCTGACGGGGAACACAATCTTCATTACGGGCGGCGGCTCGGGAATTGGGCGCGGATTAGCGGAGGCGCTGCACAGGCTGGGAAATCAGGTGATCATCTCCGGCCGTCGCAAAGAGGTGCTCGCGGAGACCACGAAGTCGAATCCTGGCATGCAGTCGGTTGAGCTGAATATTGAAGACTCGAAGAGTATCGAAGCCGTCGCGAAGAAGCTGCTAGCCGAGTTTCCGAAGCTGAATGTTCTGATCAACAATGCGGGCATCATGAAGCCCGATGGAGTGCAGGGCGCGGTCGACGATGCGACGGTGAGCTCAATTGTGACCACGAACCTGTTGGGTCCGATCCGGATGACGTCAGCACTAATTGAGCATTTGAAGACGCAGCCGGAGGCGGCCGTGGCATATGTGACCTCGGGACTGGCGTTCACGCCGTTGGCAATCACGGCGACGTACAACGCGACGAAGGCGGCAATCCACTCGTTTGTGCTGTCGCAGCGTTACCTGCTGAAGGGGACGAGCGTAAAGGTGCTGGAGATCGCTCCGCCGTATGTGCAGACGGAACTCATGGGCGCACAGCAGGCCAGCGATCCACGCGCGATGCCGCTGAAGGAGTACATCGACGAGACTGTCGCGCTGCTGGGCACGGATGCAGAGGAGATTCTGGTGGAGCGTGTGAAGCCGCTGCGCAACAACGCAGGACCGAACGAATGGGCGTTCGTGCAGCAGTTGAACGACATGTTTCAGGGGCACTGAAACAGAGCCAAGAACTCAGAAGGTCCCGACGAAGATTGAACAGGCGGACCGAATTTGACGGCGCGTGAGTGCGTCATACGGTAGAAATCCGCGGTGGCACTCGTGGCTGCTATCTCGGTAGGAGCATGCTGACGATGCTCGCGGACATGAGGTTCGCCATGGTTCCGGCGAGCAGGGCGCGCATACCGAGCCGGGCGAGGTCGTTGCGGCGGTGCGGAATCAGTGCGCCTATACCGCCGATCTGCATGCCGACCGAGCCAATGTTTGCGAATCCGCAGAGCGCGAATGTAGCGATGGAGAGCGTGCGCGCGCTGATCGCGCCGGTCTTCGCCAACGTGCCAAGCTGCGTGTAGGCGATGAACTCGTTGAGCACGGCGCGCGTTCCGATGAGATTGCCGACGATCTTTGCGTCGCGCCAGGGCACGCCGATCATCCATGCGATCGGCGAGCAGAGTTCGCCGAGTGCATTGCCGAGCGAATGCGGAAACGGAATATGGCCGTGTGCCCAGAGGTCGTTCGAGATGCCGAGCATGATCGCGTTGATGAGGCCGACGATCGCGAGGAAGCTGATGAGCATGATCGCGACGTTCCAGGCGAGATTGCCGCCGTCTATGGTGCCGCGCGCGATGGAACCGACGAGGTTCTCTTCCTTGTGCTCCTCGGATTGCGGCATCTTGACGGTGCCGAGTGTTGCGGGGACTTCGGTTTCGGGCACAAGCATCTTGGCGATAAGGATGGTGCCGGGAGCAGTCATGATGACGGCCGATAGCAGATCCTGTGCGTGGATGCCGAAGAGAATGTAGGCCGCCATGATGCCGCCGGAGACGTGCGCCATGCCGGAGGTCATGATGGTCATGAGTTCGGACTGCGTGGCGTCGCCGAGGAAGGGGCGGATGGTGAGCGGCGCTTCGGTCTGGCCCATGAAGATGCTGGCGGCGACGTTGGTGGACTCGGCGCCGGAGGTGCCCATGGTGCGCTGCATGAGCCAGGCGACGACCTGGATAACGCGCTGCATGATGCCCAGGTGATAGAGCATTGCGAAGAGCGCCGACACGAAGATGATGGTGGGCAGGACGGCGAAGGCGAAGACGGCGAGCGGACTCTTGGGATCGCCGAGCCGTGGTCCGAAGACGAGGATGGAGCCGTCGGCGGCGTGGCCGAGCATCGCGGTCACGTGGTCAGCGGACCACTTGAGGATGATCTGTCCGACGCTCCACTTTATGACTAGGAAGGCGAAGAAAATCTGCAGGCTGAGGCCCCAGACGACTGTGCGCCAGCGGATGGCGCGGCGGGCAGTAGAGAGGGCGTAACCGACGCCAAGTAATACAGCAAGTCCAATCAGTCCGGTAAATCTGCCCAACGCGTGCTCCTCTGCTGGAGGGGAATGGGTGGAGTGTAACGACTCAGGCGCAGATTGGCTACATCGAAGTAGTCTCCACAGCCATTTACAGCATCAAACAAGTAGTTGAGAGCACAGAAGATATTGCGCTGTCGTTGTGATATACTGGAACAGATCGAAGAATCCGATCTGGTTTTTCTTGCTTGTTCCAGCGTACTGCTTGACCTCGCGAAATCCAAATTGCGTTCAGCGGTACATCAATTCGAATAGGAACAAGTTCATGGAACAGGGAACAGTGAAGTGGTTTAACGACGCGAAGGGCTTTGGCTTTCTGAGCCGCCCGACCGGTGATGACGTTTTTGTGCATCACTCGGCAATCCAGAGCAACGGCTTTCGCTCGCTGCAGGAAGGCCAGCAGGTTGAGTTCAACGTGGTGAAGGGGCCGAAGGGCTTCCAGGCAGAGAACGTCCGCGTCATCTAAGCAGAGCGAAATTATTTCCGGGGGCGGTCGCATGACCGCCCTTTTGCTTTTGTAGCAGGCGGGATGTTCGTGTTCCTGCAGCGCCATGAGGACGCGTTTCCTCACCAATATGCCAGGAGCATTCATGGTTGCCGTTATCTCAGATAAGTACCACCTGAAGTCCGTTCACGAAGAGATCGGCCTGTTCGACCGTAAGCTGGCCCATTTGATGAATTT
>DATJSM010000014.1:0-430156 GCA_035504135.1 Candidatus Aquilonibacter sp.
TCATTCCCAACCTCGCCAAGCTGCAGGCCGCCGGCGTCACCATCCTCGATCTCTCCAACGCCATCGGCAACACCAACATCATCGATTCGCCCGGCCTCTACAACGAAAACCATCAGCTCGTACTCGCACTCGTCGGCTCCCAGGCCCACAACCTCGACGAGCTCAAAGAACTCACCGTCAAATCCACCAACACCGGCGCGCCCGTCCACATCGCCGACGTCTCCGACGTCGTCCAGGCGCCCGAGCCCGTCTACACCTACGTCGCCGCCAACGGAAAACCCGCCGTCCTGCTCAATATCACGCGCCAGCCCTCCAGCAACACCGTCGCCGTCGCCGACGCCGTTGCCGCCGAGGTTGCGCAGCTCCGCACCAAGCTTCCCGCCGGCGTCACCCTCGCCCCCTTCTATGATCAGTCGCATCTCGTCCGCGAAAGCATCAAGAGCGTCCGCGACGCCATCCTTATCGGCCTCATCCTTGCCTGCGTCATCTTGTATCTCTTCCTTCGCGACTGGCGATCCTCGCTCATCGCCGGCCTCGTGATCCCCGTCACGGTCGCCATCACCGTCATGTTTCTCTGGATCATCGGCCAGAGCTTCAATCTCATGACGCTTGGCGGTCTCGCCGCCGCCATCGGCCTCGTCATCGACGACGCAATCGTCGTCGTCGAAAACATCGTCCTCCATCGCGACGCTGGCGAAGGCCGCGTCGAAGCCGTCCGTAAAGCGCTCCACGAAATCTCGCGCCCGCTCGTTGGCTCTACCATCACTCCCGTTGTCGTCTTCCTTCCGCTCATCGCGGTCACCGGAGTCACCGGCACCTTCTTCCGCGCGCTCGCCGTCACCATGTCCGTCGCGCTGCTTACTTCGCTTCTTCTTGCCGTCACCTGGACACCCGGCCTCGCGCTCTCATTAATCAAACCCGCCGCTCACTCCGACGAACCCGGGCGCGACCATCATGAGCCCGGCCGCGTCCTCGGCCGCGTTCTCCACTGGCATCACAGCGCGCTCGACTGGTCGCTCTCTCGTCCGCTCTGGCTCGGCGTCATCTGTCTTGTTCTCCTCGTCGGCACATTCTTCGCCTACAAAAATCTCGGCTCCGATCTCCTTCCCGAGATGGACGAAGGCGGCTTCATCCTTGACTACGTCATGCCCGCCGGCAGCTCTCTCCAGTCCACGGGCAAAGTCCTCGACCACGTCGAGGAGATCCTCCGCAGCACGCCCGAGGTCGACAGCACCAGCCGCCGCACCGGCCTCCAGATGGGCCTCGCCGCCGTCACCGAAGCCAACACTGGCGACATCACCGTCAAGCTCAAAGACCATCGCAGCCGCGGCATCGATGCCATCATGGCCGACATTCGCAAGCGCATCCGCCAGTCCGAACCCGAGCTCGACATCGAGCTCACCCAGATCCTCCAGGACAACATCGGCGATCTCTCCAACGCGCCCGAGCCCATTCAGATCAAGCTTTTCTCACCCGACCAGCAGCTCCTCAATACCCTCGGCCCGCGCGTCGCCGCCGAAATCTCCAAAGTTCCCGGCGTCGTCGACGTCGAAAACGGTATCGACAACACCGTCAGCGGCCCGGCCACCAACTTCGCCGTCGACTCGCAGCTCGCGGCACGTCTTGGCTTCACCCCGCAGGAGGTCGCCGAAGACGCCACCGCCATCCTCGACGGCGTGGAAGTCCCCACACCCGTCATCAGCAACGGCCGTCCCTACAACGTCCGCATCGGTCTCGGCGATGACGCACGGCAGTCGCTTGAAACCATACGCGACACCGTCTTCAACTCCGCCTCCGGTCACACCGCGTCGCTCGGCTCCATGACCACCATCACCCAGCTCCCGCCGCAGAACGAGATCCTCCGCGAAAACCTGCAGCAGCTCATCACCGTCACCGCACGTCTGGAAGGCACCGACCTCGGCACCGCCGTCAAAGAAGTTCAGCAGCGCGTCAACGCCATGCACATCCCGCCCAGTGTCCGCATCCAGTACGGCGGCACGTATCAGGAGCAGCAAAAGTCCTTCGCCGAGCTCGCCCGCGTTTTCCTCATGGCGCTCGTCCTTGTCTTCGGCGTCCTGCTCACCGAGTTCCGCAACTTCGCTGCGCCCACCGCCATCCTCACATCCTCCGTGCTCTCCATCAGCGGCGTCGTCGGTGCGCTTCTGCTCACCGGCACCACCTTCAACGTCGCCAGCTTCATGGGGCTCATCATGGTCATCGGCATCGTGGCCAAAAACGGCATCCTCCTCCTCGACGCCGACGAACGCTATCGCGCTGAAGGCCACAACGCCCGCGAAGCCATGATGATGGCTGCGCAGCGCCGCCTCCGTCCCATCCTCATGACCGCGCTGGCCGCCGTCACCGGCATGCTTCCGCTCGCGCTGGCCATCGGCTCCGGCTCGCAGATGCTGCAGCCGCTGGCCATCGCCATTATCGGCGGTCTATTGATATCAATGCTTCTCAGTCTTGTCGTCACGCCGGTCGTCTACTTCCTTCTAACGCGCCATCACGCGCCGGAAGAAACCGTAGCCGTTTGATCCTCTCGATCCACCTGAAGCGCCCGCGTACTCTCTGCCAGCGCAAAGGTCACTGTTACCGTCGTCCCGCGCCCTACCGCGCTCTCCACTTCAATCGTCCCGCCTACGCTCTCCACAATGCTCTTGCAGATCGCCAACCCCAACCCCGCCCCACCTGTCTCGCGCGACCGCGACCGGTCCTCGCGATAGAACCGTTCAAAGATGTGCGGCAGACTCTCCGTCGCGATCCCGGCTCCTTGATCCGCAACCTGCAACACTGCTCTCCGCTCACCATCCTTCACCACGCGCACCGCAACCCTCACCACTCCACCGCGCGAACTATGCTGCACCGCATTCATCACCAGGTTCGACACCAGCGTCTCTGCAGGCTCCTCCGCCAGCATCACATCCACATTCTGCTCAAGCTCGAAGGCCAGTGAAACGCCGCGCGCTTTGCTCCAGTCACGAAGCGCCTCCGCCGTGCGCCGCGCAATCCCACCCAAATCGATCGCCTCGCTCGAGCCCACTCCGCGCTCTTCTAATCTCGCCAGCGTCAGCATCCGGCTCACAAGCTGCTCCACGCGTTCGTTGTCCTGCAACGCCCGGCCCAGTCCCTCCGCATATTCCTCCGCGCTGCGTTCGCGCATTGCCAGCAACTGTACCGTCGAGCGCTCGACCGCTACTGCCGTCTTCAACTCATGCGCCGCATCGCTCACAAACCGGTGCTGCACATCGAGCGCTCCCTTCAGCCTCGCAATCGTTGCCGACAGCGCCTCTGCCAGCGGCCGCAGCTCCTTTGTCTCCATCGCCGATTGCGGCGCATCGAACTCAAACGAATTCGCCCTCACCCCCGCCGCCTCGACCGCCAGCTCCTTCAGTGGATACAGCAGCCTTCGCAGCGCCACGATCAAAATCAGGGCCGTCGCGCACATCAGCCCGGCGCTCACCGCGATATAAAACCCCGCGGCCTCGGCAATCTCATGCCACAGGCGGTTCGTGCGCGACGCATAAAGGATCGTTACCGGTCGTCGCAAACCGTCTGCGCCATACTCCAGCCGGTCGATGATCCGTATCCCCTCGCTTTGCCGGACGCGATATCGCCGGCCGTCAACGCTCTCCACGCGCACTCCATCGCCACGCCGCGCAATCAATGCAGCCGGCGCGTTCGCCGAACTCCCCAGCAGCCGTCCGCCCTGTTTGTAGACCGCCCACACATCCTGCGCCGGTACTTTCAGCTCGGTCGGATCGATCGTGACATTGTCCTCCGGATCCTCCGCGTCCTGCACCGCACCCAGCAGCGAATCGGACCGCCCCTGCAGCATCACATCGAACGCCCGCAGCCTCGATTGGCGCTCATGCCACAGCGCGGTTGCTGAAAACGCCAGAGCGCACACCAGCTCCGTCAGCAGCACCAGCGCAATCGCGCGTCTCGCCAGCGAACGCTCTCTCACCGCGCCTCCATCTCCGGAGCCAGCCGGTACCCACGCCCGCGCAGCGTCTCCAGCACTAGCTCTGACGTCCGCGCGCGCAGCTTCTTCCGCAGATTCGAAACATGCGCCTCAATCACATTCGAGTGATGCTCCCACGTGAAGTCGTACAGATGTTCCAGCAGCTCACGCTTTGAGACAACCGTCTTCGGCCGGTGCAGCAGATACTCCAGCACCCGATACTCCGTCGGCGACAGCGCCACATCCTTCCCGCTCACCCGCACCGTCTGCTCGCTCGAATTAATCGTGATCGGACCAAACCGCACCGTCGTCTGCCTTAGCCCCTTGCCGCGCCGCACCAGCGCCCGCGCGCGTGCAATCAACTCTCCCAGGTCGAAGGGCTTCGTCATGTAATCGTCCGCACCCAGGTTCAGCAGCTCAATCGTGCTTCGCGTCTCCGATACCGCCGTCAAAATCATCACCGGAGTCGCATCATCCTCGACACGCAGCCTGCGCAGCACCTCTTCGCCGCGCACCTTCGGCAGCATCAGATCCAGCACCACCAGGTCATATCGCGCAGCGCCGCACAACATCAGTGCGTCCTGCCCATTGCGCGCAACATCCACCGCATACCCCGCGCCTTCGCGCAGCCCCGCCGCGATATTCTCCGCCAGCCGCGCCTCGTCTTCGACCACGAGAATCCGCATGCCACTCATCCTAGTCGACAAACGGCCGCACCATACCGATCCTCTTCTGGCTGCATGTCGAACGGAAAACCGTTCACGCCCGTTCTTCCGTCTTAATTCATCAGGAAGTTCGGAAGGAGTCCCGACATGCCGGAACAGGCCGTAAAAAATCGAGCAATGCAGGATCTGCGCGAAGGGAAATCGCCTTCCACCGCCGCAGGCGAGTTCGTGCATGAGGAGATCGAGCATGTGCGCGAAGGCAAACATGGCGCACGCTCGCCGCAGCAGGCCATCGCCATCGGTCTCAGCAAGGCCCGCCGGGCCGGTGTTCCGCTGCCGCCTCCTGCGAAAGGCAAGACCAAAGAGAGCACGCGCAAGAGCGCCGAACGCGACTACGAAAAAGGGCAAGCCGGCGAGCCCGATCATCCTTCGCCGAAAAAATCCCGCGCCCGCGAAAATGCGCTGGAGCGGGAGCCGCGCAGTTCAGCCTCTCACCGCGCCCTTTCAGCGCATGCGAAATCCGCATCTCGCAAACGCTCCAGCCGCAGCCGGCATGAAGCGGCCATGAAAGCGGTTCGTACAAAGGGAAGGGAAGAGCTCCACGCCGAAGCCCGCAAGGCCGCCCGCACGCGTGCGAAACATCGCTGAGTTCTCTATCGTGATCGTTCGATAGATCAGCGCTCTGGAGCTAATGGCGGAGGGAGAGGGATTCGAACCCCCGTTGCCCGTTAAGGCAAAGCGGTTTTCAAGACCGCCTGTTTCAACCACTCACACATCCCTCCGCGCCGCTCTGCGGACAAGTGAGTTGATACCTCCAGCCTAGCAAACTCCGCAAAATTCGCCGTCAAATCCGGAACACGTCGCGCCCGGCTCCGGCGCGCCGGTGCCTCACTCATTCGTTCCCGGCGTCGTCCCCGTCTCGGCGGGCGCCGAAGGATTGATCTGCGCGTCCCGGGCCGTTTGGCCCCGCAGGCGCCGTTCGCCTTGTCCCGCCGTCGCCGGATTATCGCCGCGTGGCCCCGAAGGCTGCGCCTTCGCATCGCCACGATCCCCCTCCATCACACCCTTCGCGTCGTGCGTCTTCGCTTCATTCCTCTCATCGGTCGCCATCGCCAGACCTCCTCTCACCTTCGATGCGCAGTGGATTCTGCGAGCCAGCCTTTACTCCCGCACCGCCTCAATATCCAGCTCGATCTTCACCTCATTCCCCACCACAGCTTCGCCTCCTTTCAGCGTTCCATTCCACGTCAGTCCAAAGTCCTGCCGATTGATCGTCGTCGTCGCCGTAAATCCGCGATGCACACTCTTCGCATCCATGCCTACCTGCTCATTTCCCGGAGCCTCCAGCGTCAGCGTCACCGGCTTCGTCACTCCGTGCAGTGTCAGGTCGCCGTGCACCAGGTAGTACGAGTCCTTCGCCTGCACGCTCGTGCTCTTGAACGTCATCGTCGGATACTTCGCCACGTCAAAAAACTGCGGGCTTTTCAGCGCCTGGTCTCTTTGCGCCACGCCCGTATCCTCGGTATTCATGTCGATCGTCGCGTCCACGGCCCAAACCTTCGGATTCCCGGCCTCAAATCGCACCGTGCCGCTCACTCCTCGAAAGCTCCCGTGCACCGTGCTGATGCCCATATGCTTCACCGCAAAATCCGCTTCCGAATGAGATTTATCGATCGCCCAGTTGCTGGCCTGGGCCAGCGTCGTTCCCACTCCCATCGCCAGCGTCGCCGCCAACATCAACATCGTCCGCATCGTTGTCCGCATCATCTTCTCCTTCATACACATCCGATGTGCTCTTACTCTCTCCTGTCGCCTCGTCCGTTGTCTATCCGACACACTTCACCGCGCGCCGCACCGCAACTCCCTTGTACTCTAAGGGTCTAATCTTTTCGTCTTATCTAGAGCAGTTCCCAGAACCCCAATCCCGTCGGCCCGGCCCCGCGCCGCGTCCCCCAACCCCGAAATCGCTCACCGCACCAAGGGCCCCGTTCGCAGGAAACTCGCAGGAAATTCAATGACCGCTAGTCGTCGTATCCCCACCCTTCTCGCCTCCGCCGCCACCCTCCTCCTCGCCCTCCCCATGCACTCGCAGAAGTCGCAATCCACCCTCCAGCCGCGCCTCGCCGCTGCCATCACCGGCAGCGCTCGCGCCACGCTTGCGGGCTCCCAGCCCCCGCGCGCCCGTATCGCCACCGACCAGGGCGCTGTCCAGGGCTCCACGCCGCTCCCGCACATCACCATGTACTTCACCCGCACCCCGCAGCAGCAGTCCGATCTCGACGCGCTCATCGCCGCGCAGCAGAATCCCGCTTCGCCCGAGTATCACCAGTGGCTCACGCCCGCCCAGTTCGGCGCCCGCTTCGGCCTCGCCGACGCCGACATCGCAAAGGTCCAGTCCTGGCTCGAGTCCCAAGGCTTCAGCGTCGCGTCCGTCGCGCCCAGCCGCAACAGCATCACCTTCTCCGGCACCGCGTCCATCGTCGCCTCTGCCTTCGGCGCCCCGCTCCATCACTACCGCCTCAACGGCGAAGCCCATATCGCGCCCTCGGCCGATCTCACGCTCCCCGCACAGCTGGCCGCCATCGTCTCTGACGTCCGCGGCCTGTCCGACTTCCGTCCGCACCCGCACGTCCGCTACGGCAACGGAGCACTCTACAAACCCAACTTCACCTCCTCGCAGACCGGCAATCACTTCCTCACGCCCGGCGACGTCGCCGTCATCTACGACATCAAGTCCGCCTACAACGCCGGCTACAACGGCAACGGCCAGACCATCGCCATCATGGGCCAGTCGGCCATCGTTCCCGGCGATATCACCAACTTCCAGGCCGCCATCGGCCAGACCTCCAAAGCTCCTACCGTCCTTCTCGTCCCCAACACCGGCGCCTCGCAGGTCTACAGCGGCGACGAATCCGAATCCGACCTCGACCTCGAGTACGCCGGCGGCATCGCTCCCGGTGCCACCATTGACTTCGTCTATGTCGGCGCCGACGAGCAGTCCAGCGTCTTCGACGCCCTCACCTACGCCATCACCAATCGCATCGCGCCCATCCTCAACATCAGCTACGGTGAGTGCGAAGCCGACCTCGGCCAATCGATGTACAACACCCTGAACGCCACTCTCCAGCAGGGCGTCGCTCAGGGCCAGTCCATCATCTCGGCCGCCGGCGATGACGGCTCCACCGACTGCTACGGCGTCTCCGGCACACCCGCCGCCACCCAGGAAGCGCTGGCAGTCGACTTCCCATCCTCCAGCCAGTACGTCACCGGCCTCGGCGGCACCGAATTTCCCGCCGCCGACGTGGTCGGAACCAACAACACCTACTTCCAGCCTGCCTCCGGTTCCGACGTCGTCGTCTCCGCACTCTCCTACATCCCCGAGCAGGCTTGGAATGACGACTCCTCCGCCTATCCGTCCGATCCGCTCTCCTCCGGCGGCGGCGGCGTCAGCATGTTTACGGCCGCGCCTTCCTGGCAGACCGGCGTCCCGGGCATCCCGTCCGGTGCCGCGAACCGCTTCGTGCCCGATATCGCACTCGACGCCTCGCCCAACAACGCCTCCTACGCCTACTGCTCCAGCGACCAGAGCGCCTGGGCCTCTGGCCAGACCGCAAGCTGCAACTCCGGTCTTCGCGACAGCTCCAGCCAGGACCTCACCGTCGCCGGCGGCACCAGTTTCGCCGCGCCCATCTTCTCCGGCATGCTGGCCATCATCAGTCAGGCCCGCGGCTATACCTACCAGGGACTCGTGAATCCCACGCTCTACACCCTGGCCTCCAACTCCACCACCTACGCCTCGGCCTTCCACGACATCACCAGCGGATCCAACGCCTGCAATATCGGCGTCAACTACTGTTCCACCGCGGGCTCCGCCAGCTACTCCGCCGGTGTCGGCTATGACGAAGCCACCGGCCTCGGCTCCGTCGATCTGAACAATCTCCTCAACGCCTGGCCAGCCTCCAGCTCTTCATCGAGCTCTGCCTACTTCAATCTCAGCGCAACGAACGTCAGCGTCACCTCCGGCAGCTCCGCGTCCTCCGCCGTCACCATCACTCCGGAGAACGGCTATACCGGCACCATCAACTGGAGCGTTGCCCCCACCACCATTCCCAACTCCTGCTACAGCATCGCCTCCACCAGCGTGACCGGAACCTCCGCCGTCACCGCAACCATCTCCATCCAGACCGGCAGCAGTACCTGCGCCTCCGGCTACAGCCCACTCACGCAGACTGGTAGCGGAACCTCCGCCGCGCTGCGCAAGCCTGCCCTGCCGCACCACAGTCCCGCCGCTCCCGTCCTCGCCGGCCTCGGCTTGCTCGCCTCCATCGCCTTCTTCGGACGCCGCCGCAACCGTCTTCCCGCCCTGCTTGCCGTCCTGCTCGCCGGCTTCAGCTTCGGCCTCTCCGGCTGCGGAGGCGGCACAACCGCCGCCACCGGAACCACCGGCACAGGAACCGGAACCGGCGGAAGCACCGGGCCCACCACCACCAACTACTCCGTAACCATCATCGGAACGGACTCCACCAACAGCAACGTCAAAGCTCAGGCGACCTTCACCGTGGCCCTCACCACCACCACCTAGCTCAACCCAGTCCAACGCATCTCGGGTGCCCCATGGATGACGCCCCGTCGTCATCCATGGGCTTTGCAACCCCTCCCACGCCAGACACACTCCTGCAGGGAGTGTCGGCCTGGCGCGCAGCGTCGCGCTCTGACGCGCGAGGCCCTCTTCGTGGCCGCCATCGCCTTCGCCTGTTCCCTCATCCCCCGCCGTACCCCTTTTCCACCATTTACTCCTGCTGTCCACCGCATCCTCGCTTGCGCCCACCCCACCGCCGAACTACGCTTAGACCCTGTTAACCGGTTTTGCACCGGCCAGTCTTTTCTCGGGGTCTCCGGCGAGCTCGTTCGCCAGGTTGATTTCCCGCCATTTACGCGGCTGTTACGAATTCTCCACAGCGAAACCCCAGCATTTTCGATACCCCAAATCCGCCAATGCCCAATTTGGGGAGTATCTGCAATAGCACCACAATATCTAGTTGTTTTATACTTGACTCGTACCAGAGCTGGCGGTACGTTCAACTGCACGCCCGGCTTTTGGTGAAGCGCCTGACCCCTTGGCTCACACCCCTGACCCAGGACCCTTAACCCGGCTCCCCTCCCACCCGAAGGAGGGAGGCCGGCTCAGAAGAACCCAGGTCGAGTTCAGGTCACTTCACCCCGCCGGTACCCCCGGTATCGCCGCAATCCATGCCCGCTGCCTTTGTGCCGCGGCCATCTCAGCTCTGTAAGAGGTTCCTGCCCATGGCCGACATCGTCACCAACATCGCCGCCTCCGCTTCCACACCCAACGCTCTGGGTGCCCCATCCGTGCCGGCAAAGCCGGAACGAGCGGGTTCAGGCCTCGAGTTCGCCCGTCACTTCACCAAACCCGGTGTCTCGCCCTTCGACGAGCTCACATGGGAGAAGCGCGACGCCATCATCCAGGACTTCAAGGGCAAGATCATCTTTGAGCAAAAGGACGTCGAGGTGCCGTCGTCCTGGTCCATGACTGCGACCAACATCGTCGCGTCCAAGTATCTCCACGGCCAGGTTGGCACGCCCGAGCGCGAGTCCGGCGTCCGCGCCCTCGTCTCCCGCGTCGCCGAATCCATCCGCGACTGGGGCATCCGCGACGGCTACTTCGCTTCGCCTGAAGACGCTGATATCTTCTTCGCCGAACTCTGCCACCTGCTGCTCAACCAGAAGGCCGCCTTCAACTCGCCCGTCTGGTTCAACGTCGGCTGCGACCGCCTCGAGCCCAACTCTGACGCCCAGAACTGGCACTGGGACTCGACCAAGAACGACGTCGTCTTCTCGCGCACCGGCTACACCCGCCCGCAGTGCTCGGCCTGCTTCATCAACTCCGTCGACGACTCGCTCGACTCGATCCTCACGCTCGCCAAGACCGAGGGCATGCTCTTCAAGTGGGGCTCGGGCGCCGGCTCCAACCTCTCCAAGATCCGCGGCAGCATGGAGACGCTCTCCGGCGGTGGCACCGCCTCCGGCGCGCTCTCGTTCATGCGCGGCTTTGACGCCTTCGCCGGTGTCATCAAGTCCGGCGGCAAGACCCGCCGCGCCGCCAAGATGGTCATCCTCAACGTCGACCACCCCGACATCGAAGACTTCATCGAGTGCAAGGTCGCCGAGGAGCGCAAGGCATGGACGCTGATGTCCGCCGGCTACGACGGCAGCTCCCCTGACAGCGAAGCCTTCACCTCGATCTTCTTCCAGAACGCCAACAACTCCGTCCGCGTCACCGACGAGTTCATGAACGCCGTCGCCAACAACGACACCTTCTGGACGAAATCTGTTAAGTCCGGCGCGCCCGTCAAGGAGTACCGCGCCCGCGACATCATGAACCACATCGCCGAACCCACCTGGCAGTGCGGCGACCCCGGCATGCAGTACGACTCCACCATCAACCGCTGGCACACCAGCAAGAACACCGCCCGCATCAACGCGTCGAACCCGTGCAGCGAGTACATGTTCCTCGATGACTCCGCCTGCAACCTCGCCAGCTTCAACCTGATGAAGTTCCTTGATCCCGCGGGCAAGTTCGACATCCCCGCCTACCGTCACGCCATCGCCGTCGTCACCACCGCGATGGAGATCATCGTCGACGCCGCCGGCTATCCCACCGAGCAGATCTCGCGCAACTCCCACGACTACCGCCCGCTCGGCCTCGGCTACGCCAACCTCGGCGCTCTGCTCATGGACTTCGGTCTGCCCTACGACTCCGACGCCGGCCGCGCCTTCGCCGCCACCGTCACCGCCATCCTCTGCGGCGACGCCTACGCTCAATCCGCCCGCATCGCCGAGTCCTGCCCTCCGCTCGGCGCCGCCACCCCGCTCACCCAGCGCGTCGAGCGCACGGGTGGAGCCTGCCCCGGCTTCTACGTCAACCGCGAGCCCTTCCTCGACGTCATCCGCATGCACCGCGCCGAGGTCAACAACATCGACAAGTCCCTCAAGCCCTCGCCCAAGGGCGCGCAGGACGCCGCCGGTTTCATCGCGCCCCAACTCGACGAGCTCAAGTCCGCCGCACAGTCCGCCTGGGACGAAGCCCTCGTCCTCGGCGAGCTCTCCGGCTACCGCAACTCCCAGGTCACCGTCCTCGCGCCCACCGGCACCATCGGCTTCATGATGGACTGCGACACCACCGGCATCGAGCCCGACCTCGCCCTCGTCAAGTACAAGAAGCTCGTCGGCGGCGGCATGATCAAGATCGTCAACAACACCGTCCCCGGCGCTCTCTTCAAGCTCGGCTACAAGGACGCCGAGGTCCAGGGCATCGTCAACTACATCGACGCCACCGGCACCATCGAAGGCGCCCCTGGCATCAAGCCCGAGCACCTCGCCGTCTTCGACTGCTCCTTCAAGCCCGCCAAAGGCACCCGCTCCATCTCCTGGCAGGGCCACGTCAAGATGATGGCCGCCACCCAGCCCTTCCTCTCCGGCGCCATCTCCAAGACCGTCAACCTCCCCAACGACTGCACCGCAGCCGATATCGCCGAGGCCTACACCGAAGCCTGGCGCCTCGGCCTCAAGGCCGTCGCCATCTACCGCGACGGCTCCAAGGGCACCCAGCCCCTCAACGTCTCCGCCGTCGACAAGACAGACAAGACAGACAAAAAGCCCGAAGCCGCCCCGCCCGCCTCAGCCGACTCCGACGCCGTTGACGCCCTCATCGCCGCCAACGCCCAGGCCGCCATCGACGCCTCCACGCTCCGCGAAGAGCTAGCCGCCACGCAATCCCGCGCCTTCCAGCTCCAGCAGTCCAACGCCACCCTCGCCGCCCAGCTCGACGCCCTCCGCCGCTCCATCACCGAGGGCAACGACACCCTCGACGCCCAGGCCCCGCCCGTCGCCATCCGCCACCGCCTCCCCGCCGAGCGCGCCTCCATCACCCACAAATTCTCCGTCGGCGGCCACGAAGGCTACGTCACCGTCGGCCTCTACCCCAACGGCCAGCCCGGCGAGATCTTCGTCCGCATGGCCAAAGAAGGCTCCACCATCTCCGGCCTCATGGACTCCTTCGCCACCGCCGCCTCGCTCTGCCTCCAGCACGGCGTCCCCCTCAAGGTGCTCTGCGAAAAGTTCGCCCACACCCGCTTCGAGCCCTCCGGCTGGACCGGCGACGAGCAGATCGGCTACGCCAAGTCCCTCATGGACTACCTCTTCCGCTGGATGCAGCTCCGCTTCCTCTCCGGCCATCAGCTCTCCCTCTTCAACCTCAAGAGCCTCAGCGCCGCCGCTCCCTCACTCCCGCTCTCCGCGCCCTCTTCCGATGCCGTCCTTCTGAGCGGAGCGCAAACCGAGTCGAAGATCCCCGACACCGCCGGTCACACCACAACCGCCGATTCCTTCTCAACCGCCACCTACGAACCCACCGCAACCCACGGAGCGGCCGCTGAAGAATTGAACGACCGCCGCGCCCCCCAGCAAGGCATCGCTCCCGACCTCAATGCCCGCAGCGGCGCTGAAGCCCCTACCTCCCTGACTCCTAACTCCCTGACTGTCGAAGACCGCGGCATCTTCCACGCCGCCACGGCCATGAAGGAGATGTACAACATGGGCGACGCTCCCTCCTGCAGCACCTGCGGCTCCATCATGACCCGCAACGGCTCCTGCTACCGCTGCATGGAATGCGGCAGCACAAGCGGCTGCAGCTAGTCCTGCGCGGACGGCGAGACGCGCTTCGCGCAAAAACCAAAAGCCCCGCGCGAGCGGGGCTTTTGTTGTTAAGAAATCTCGTGACAGCTTCCATGGGCTCGGCTAGACTGCCGCTGTAATCTCCCCCGGGGCAACAATGCTTGATGAATCTCGACGAAGCATTTCGAGGTGAAGCTATGCGTCGCGAGCGATTTTTGCGATTGGCATTAATGCTGCTTCTGGCTATCCCAACAATCGCGTCTTTGGATAGTCCACCGGTTCACGCCTTTGAGAAGCTCGCATACTGGTGCTCCAGCGTAGACGTCGACAACCACGTCGCCTACTATAGCGATCCATTTCTCGCGACTGAAGAAGGAGCCGTTGGTAACTATCCCACTGAGTTCTATATTTATGTGAGGGACCATTACCATCCGACAGGCCGCATGCAGAATCAATGCAAGTTTCCAAATGACCACGCGAGTCTGAGCCAGGCTAGAACGGACAGAGATTTCGATGCGGATCGCTATCGGCGTGCTAACTATGACATTGAAATGACGGGGTGGACGCTTTAGAGAGGCGACCTAGTCAACATAACGGCCTACCGGCAGGCATTTTCGAAGTACATGCATCTAAGGAGGTTACAAGAAGATGCGAACCTATGGGCCTCTAGCAATTTTCGTTGCTGTTGCCTCCGCGTTTGTACAGTTGAGTGCACACTCTTCATCAACACACAATGGACAAGCTTCACAGCGAGCTACGACTAGCGCTCAATCATCGCCACAAAATAGCGGACCCAGCCTTCAGGAAACTCTTGACTTTCTCGCTCGTGTCATTGCCGAGGGAAAGGTTAGCGCGAGCGGGGACGTTAAGCTGATAGACGGAACAACGGAACATCAGGACCTGTTTGGCGAGCAACGTCTTGTGGTGACCGGGCAACCGAATGCCTGCATAATAACTTGGGATTACCATTACTACGGTACCAATCTAACTGACACTACACATCGAGTATTTCTCTCCCTTCCCTCCTTGCATGTCTCCGACCTCAAAGTAATGGATCTCAAGAGTTACGCAGCGAACAAGGGCGAGTGGAGTTCTTGGCTAGGTAACGATCCCGACCTAGAGTATTCCGGTTACGCGATCCCCTTGAACAAACCTTCGGACGTTATCTGGAGCGGCACGACTGACATGCCTAACCCCTCGAACGCCCATCCCAGACACTTTGCGGATGTAATATTTTTTGCCGATCGAGATTTGGCAGAACGAGCTAAAAATGCGCTTGTACACGCCGCTACATTATGTGGTGCAAAGCACGACCCCTTTTAGTCAAGGGGCATATCTAAAATTGGATTCAGCCTGAAGGGGCCAAAATGGCTATGTTCTCGCAATCGATAACACCAAAATTAGCCGTTCTTTGTTGGGCTTTAGGGTCGTCGATATATCTTCCTATTAGTCCGCAGATGTCGGCGCAAGACAGGGATTCCGACCAGCCGACTTCAGGAACGTATGCACTCCATCCGTATCAGGCTGGAGCGGCATTTTATAGTTGTCAGGCTGCCGACGGATCGGGAGCCCAAATTAAGATAGACATTCCGGATAATGCTGCATTAATTGAGCGAGATTCTGATGGTACACATATCACGATTACGCTTAGAGCTAGCCTGACCTTCTACCAGGGAGTAAAGACGGTCGGAGCAGCGAGTCTTGAGTTTATGCCAATTCTGGAGTTTGGCGTTGGGACAAGGGCAAGAGTGCAACCCCAGGATGACAAAAAGACATATATAAACTTTCTGCATATTCAGGACACACCCATGCAAGATGAGGAACGAGTTACATTCGATATTCCAAGCCGCCTATCAGATGTAAAGCTCGGAATTTCGCGAAATGAGACCCCACAGCATGCCCAAGGCCTGCACTTCAATCTTCACGATGAAGCTACGAAATGTACAGCCATACCCAAAGGAGTCGAATAAGAAGAGATATACGCTCTCTGGCGCCGGAGCCGGGTGCCCCATTCATGACCGACGAAGTTGCACGGTGGACTTCCGCTCTGCCGAAGGCCGTCGCGAAGCCGAAGGCGCAGTGACTGAATTGCCTTTCTGTCCACGACCGCGCGCATAATCACCCCATGACCCCCGCCACCCTCCGCGCGCTCTCCGCCACCGAAGCCGCCACCCTCCCACCACTCCTTCACGCTCTCTGGCACGACGCCCACGGCGACTGGGCCCGCGCCCTCTCCATCGCCCAGGACCTCGACACCCCCGCCGCCGCCCGCGTCCATGCCTACCTACACCGCAAACAGGGCGACCACTTCAACGCCTCCTACTGGGACCGCAGCGCCGCCCGCCTCGACTCCGACGCCAGTCTCACCACCCCACCCATCCCCACCGGCTCCCTCGACGGCGAGTGGACCGCCCTCGCCACCCACCTCCTCGCCTAACCCCCGCGCCTGAATTCGTCCGGCACCTACGCATAACAACCGGTGCAACAACACCCGAAGTCCACCCCGATCTCCCATCATCTGAAGACTTTGCGAAAAAAGGGGGAGGGGGGTCCAGGCTCGCCGCCCCCAAAAAGTCCACATCCGCTCGCCCCGCAACTGTCCTCAAACCTTCGGCGAAAAATCCGTTAGCTTCAAAAACGTCAGGTCATAATGCTTCACAAACGGCCCATCCTTTTCGGTCTCGGCCTTCAGCGCCACCCACTCCGGATCGGCCTTGAACCCCGCCCAGTTCGCGTCCGCCTGCGCCCGGCTCTTGTGCCGCAGAATGTACACAAACGTGCGCCCCGCCAGCGGCTCATCCGTCGGCACCCAGAACGCCACCGGCTGCATCCCATGCCGCTCCAGCAGCGGCCGCTCCTTTCCCCGAAACCGCTCCACGATCATCGCCTGTTTGCCCTCGTTCAGGTGATAGATCCTCAGCTCATAGACCGTTTCGTCGCCCGAGCTCTGCCCCCGCGCCGCGCCGGCCTCCCCAACGCTCGCCGCCATCGCCGTCAATCCAACCACAAGCTCTCTCCGGTCCACGCCTCACCCCTGTTCCTCTCTGCTCCAGCATCGAAAATAGCAACGCATCCTTCGCTGCGGCCGGCACGCCCTACATCCACTTCACGTTGTTCTCGCCCGCAATCGCGAACACCTCCCACAGCCCCGTAAGCCCCAGCAGGTTCCGGATCTGCTTGTTCAAATGCATCAGCTCCAGGCGGCATCCCGCGCCCTTGGCGTGAACATACAGCCGCACCAGCGTGCCCAGCCCCATGCTGTCGGTATGCTTCAGCTCCTTCAGGTCCAGCACCACCCGCGAGCTTCCCGGAATCAGCTCCCGCACCGTCCTGTACAGCAGTTCGTCCGCTCCGCCCGAAACCAGCCGGCCAAAGCACCGCACCACCACCACCCCGGCTTCCGGGTGCTCAACCTCCGTCCACAGCACAGGCGCAACCGCCGTCTCAGGCATTCAGATCCTCCTCTAAAACTCACAACGGGCCCTGTACGGAACGAGCGAATTATCCCACGAACCCGCAACCGCGCGCGTCCGGCACCTATGCATAACAACCGGTGCAACAAAACCTGAAGTCCACCCCGATCTCCCATCCTCTGAAGACTTTGCACGAAAAAGGGGGGGAGGGGGGTCCGGCCTCGCCGCGCCCCAAAAATCCGCAAACGTATACTGGACGCACCCCCATGGAAATCTTTTCCGTCAGCCTTCTCTTCGGTTACTTTCTCGGCTGCGCCTTCGGGATGGGCTGCGCCTTGGCCGTGATGTACTCCATCTTCCGAAGCGGCTACCGCACCGCCATCGTCGATGTCATGCAAGGCGCAAAGAACAAGCGCTACCGGCAGGCCACAGAGTGGGCCAGCAGGAAGCTCGCCGGCAAGGTCACCGATCGCGTCTGGTAGTCGCCGCTGCCCACATCGAAACGCTCAATTCTCTTCGCGGCCCCTTCGGTCAACTCTGCTCTTGCCCTTCGCATCACTCCTTTCGGGAGGCATTCTGATGTCCACGGGCCAGCACTACTTCATCGAAAAGAACGACGCCGGCAAATACGCCGTCCGCGCCAAAGACTCCAACCGCGCCAGCGCCCTCTTCGACACCCAGGCCGAAGCCATCGCGCACGTCAAGCAGCTCAACCCCGACGACCACCCCGACGTCGAGCACGTCCGCCACACCGGCACCGGACCCGACAAGTGGCGGCCCGCCTGAGCGCCTTTCCACAACTTTCAGCGCTTTCCCACATTTCTTAGCGCCATACTACGAATCGTTCCACGCGGAACATCGTGTTCCACGCCCCACATCCTCTTGGGACGCTCAACGTGCTACACTCCGCGCCATGATCATCCTCCTCATCATCCTGATTATTCTCATCGGCGGCGGCGGATACTGGGCCGGTCCCGGCTGGGGCTATTACGGCGGCGGCGCCGTCGATCTCGTCCTTCTCATCATCCTTCTCTGGCTGCTCTTCGGTCGCCGCCGCACCCTCTAGCTCTCCTGCCCTCCGCACGAAACACCGCTGCCGAGCTGCGCCCATCCACGCCGCTCCACGCCCTCAGAACGCCAGCTTCAGTGAAAGCTGACCGATGCGGGGATCGCCGTTGGTGGATGTGATTTCGCCGAAGCTGCCATTGGTTTGATTCTGTTGGGGATCGCCGAAATTGGTGTGGTTCAGGACGTTGAAAAACTCCGCGCGAAACTGCAGATTAAGCCGCTCATGAATCGGAAAAATGCGAATAATGCTCGTATCCCACGAAGCAAACTGTGGCCCTACGAAGCTGCCTTTCACAATGTTTCCGTAGGTCAGAGCAAGATTCGTCGTATACGACGGATTTGTCGAAAAATTCGCTTTATTCAGCCAATTTTTGCAGTGGGTTCCGGCAGCGCATTCGCTTCCGCCATACGGATTCTGCCCGTTCCACACGGCCCGATCGCGATTTAATCCGGTTCCGTCGACATTCGCTCCAGTCACGGTCAGCGGATCGCCGCTGCGGAAAAGGAAGATGCTGTTGGACTGCCATCCATTCACCAGATACCGCATCGCGGCGTTGCCGTTCCTCATTTGCGGAAGCAGCCACACGTAGGACAACTCAAGAACATTGCGGTGATCGTAGTCGGAAGGACCGGCGTCGAGCCGCTTGTAGTTCGGCTCGTAGATCGGCAGCACGTACGACGAGCCGGGAACGACGGCCGTGACACCCTGCGCCCCAAACGGATTGTTGTCCAGAGACTTCGACCAGGTGTAGTTCAGGAAGGCGGTCAGGCTTCGCCCCATGCGGTCCTGCAGGGAGAACTGCAGCGAGTGATAGCTCGAGATGCCGCCCGTGTCTACCGTGGCGATGGCGCTCGTATAGTTCTGCTGCGTGTTGGTGGAGTAGTAGAGCCGCTTGCCAATGTTCGGTCCCTGATTCCAGACCGGGTTGATGTCGGTGGGATTGATCTGGTGGAACGCGGTTGAGCCGACGTAGGCCAGGCGTCCGGAGAGCGAGCGCGTGAGTTGCTGTTCGACCGCAAGGTTGAAGGAGTATGTCACCGGCACACGGAACGTTGCAGGATTGAACGTCGAGTAGCTCGCATTCTGATAGTTCGTCGTCGTGAAGTAGTTGGCAGGCGGCGGCTGCGGCGCAGGGAAGATGTTGCCGCCGGGAATGCTGGCATAGGGATTGGTGAAGAGCGCGGGCTTCGAGGTGATGGTGGTCGCGAAGCTCTGATTCACAGAGGCGACGAAGGGGACGGTGTTCGCGAAGATGTTGTCGAAGACGCCGGGAAGCCGCGTGTCATAGAACTGGCCGATGCCGCCGCGAAGGCTTGTTTTGCCGTTGCCGAAGACATCAAACGCAAAGCCGAAACGCGGCATCACGTGCGTGTAGACGGGATAGATCATGTTGTTGACGAAACCGGAGTCGCCCGGGAAGAGCAGGCCGGCGAGCGCGGTGGGATGGGTTGTGGAGATCTGATCCGCGGCCCACGCGGCGGTGCTGAACATTCCCTGCCGTCCCGCGGCTTCGTGCTCGGGAGTGAACGGCTCGTAGCGGATACCGTAGTCGAGTGTGAGCCGGCGCGAGACCTTCCACACGTCCTGCGCGTAATAGCCGGACTCGTGATAGCGGTTCATGAAGTACTGACCGGACGCCTGCGCGAAGGCCGTCAGTCCGCCGAGCAGGAAGTCCGCCATCGGCACGGTATCGGTGGGGTTGCTGTTGAAGGTGAATTGTCCGGGCTGCTCGTAGTCGTTGGCGATGTCGACCTTCGCGGTTTCGAGGTGAATGCCGAAGGAGAAGGAGTGACTGCCGTGGTCCCAGTGGAAGTCGTCCGTGAGCGTGTAGTTATTGCGGCGGAAGGTGGCGGCAGGATTGTCGCCCATGGTGAAGAAGTTCACGAGCTGAATCTGATTGATCTGGGAGAAGCTGGGCTGCCACACGTTCACGCCGAGACTGGCGACGTTGGGCGCGCCGGCGAGCGGACCGCGCTCGGAGTCATCGATCTGATAACTGAGGATGAAATTGTTCAGCTTCGTTCCGGAGAAGATGTGGGTCTCGCTGATGAGTGAGTTGTGATAGCGGATCGAGGCCTGGTCGGTGTAGGTCAGCAGATCGGCGGGATCAAGGACGCCCTTCTGGTCGTAGCGATCGTAGAAGTAGCGGATGGTGAGATGATCGGCCGCGGTGAGCATCTGATCGCCTCGCGCCGTGTATTCGATGTAGTTCTGACTGCTCGGTTTGAAGTAGGTGTAGACCGGGCTGGGGCTGTTGGCGACCGAAGGAAGGTACTTCAGCAGCGCGAGTGATGCGGAGTTGTAGTCGTTCGGATTCACCTGGCAGGTATAGCTGCTGCCGGCGTTCGTGCAGGGATAAGGAGCGAGAGTAGAGGGATTGAGAATGCGGTCGTTGGCGCTGAGTCCGGTGAAGGTGCCGGCGAGCTGGGCCGCGGTGGGCAGCGTGGCCGTGCCGCCGACAGCGTTGTTGCGGTAGCGCGTGGACTGGACGCCGAACGAGAAGAAGCTCTTGTCGCGGCCGTTATAGAGGCGCGGAATGCTGATGGGGCCGTTGAACGTGCCGCCGAACTGATTGCGCTTGAGAAAGTCGCGCGTCTTGACGCCGTTCTGGTAGGAGAAGTAATTGGCGGCGTTGAAGACGCGATTGCGAACGTACTCGAACGCATCACCGTGATACTGGTTACTGCCGCTGCGGGTGATGATGTTCACGACGCCGCCGGCGTTCTGTCCGTACTCGGCGTTGTAGTTGCTGGTCTCGACGCTGAACTCCTGCAGCACGTCGGGGAAAGGAAACGGCGCATTAACGTTGGTGTATTCGTCGACGTTGTTTCCGCCATCGAGCATGTAATTGACCTGGTTGGCGCGGGTGCCGTTGATGGTGACGGCCGCCACGACGGGAAACGTCTTGGTGGAACCCTGATCGATGTTGGTGCTGGGTGCTGTAACAACGCCGGGCACGAGCTGGGTCATCGTGGCCACGTTGCGTCCATTCAGCGGCAGATCGTTGACGCGCTGCTGGTCGACCACCTGCGATAGTGTTCCGGTGGTCGTGTCCACTTGCGGCGGTTCGGTATTGACGTTGACGACTTCGTTGGTGCTTCCGATCTTCAGCGCGACGTCGATGGTGAGCGCCTGGTCCGCCTGCAGGCGGGCGTTGCTCTGCGTGTAGGTGGCGAAGCCCTGAGCGACAACAGTCAGCTTGTACTGCGCGGGAGCGAGCGAGGGAAAGCTGTAGACGCCGGCGGAGTCGCTGGTCGTCGTTGCGGTTTGCTGTGTGCCGGTGTTGGTGGCGGTGATGGTGGCGCCGGAGACGGCAGCTCCGGTGGTGTCGGTAACTGTTCCGCCGATGCGGCCGAGGCCCTGGGCGAGAACAGTGCGGCCGCCGAGAAGGCCGACAAGCACGATCACGAGAGTCAACCAACGAAATAGAGAATGAAGTCGTGTTTGCAACATCCGATGCCTCCGGAATTGCGGGGAGGGCTGCATCGCGCGCCGGCGCAGCTGCCCCGGGGGATTTTTGAAATCGATTCAAATACGAAACGGCAGCCATGCTAAAAGGCGCAAACTTTCATTGTCAATTTATTTATTGCCGTATAGAAAAATATGTGATGAATGACGAACAAATTCCTAGAATCAGCTACTTGTGCAGCATCGTGTTACGAGTGCCGGTCTCGATTTATTGGGGTACCACGGGTATTTAAGGAAAAGAGGATTGGGCTGTCGAGGTTGGGTTCCCGGCGGTGGGTGCGGGCGAGCGTGTTGGGCGAATTCGCAGGCGAACAAGAGTTCGAGTATTCTTCCGAGGTTGATGGACCGCATGCCCACGACGACGCGATTTGAGGTGTCTCAAAACTGAATGTTGTGCCGCGGCGGCCTGCGGTGACATCTCTCTGAGTAAAGGAGGATGCTGACGTGGCGCAGTCTCCCCATGACATTGCGGTGCGCTGGTTTGAAGAGGTTTGGAACCAGGGCAAGCTGGAGGCGATCGAAGAACTGGCGACGCCGGATGCGAAGTCCTATGGGTTTCCTCAGCCGGAATCGGTTCTGACCCGCGATCAGTTCAAGGAGTATGTGATCGAGTTCCGGCAATCGTTCACGCACGTTCATCTGAGCGTCGACGAGACGGTGGCGGAGGACAGCAGGGTTGCGGTGCGCTGGACGGGAACGATGCAGCACACGGGGGCGGGACTGGGTTTTGCGCCGACCGGCCAAGTGGTGAACGTGCACGGAATGTCGCTGCTGCATCTGCGGGGCGATTTGATCAGCGCGGGTTGGAATGCGCTGGATCTGGGCAGCGTCGTGCAATTTCTGAGCGCGGTGTCGGCGAGATTGTGAAGTCGAGTTTCCGGTGGGGCGGGGATGGGCGCTGACGGAGCGCGGGCCGCGGTCTCAGGAAAAACTTCTTTGGCTGGAGCAGATACTGGCCGGAGCGGGGAAGAACTCCCACAGTTAAATTGAGTTTGCACCACAACTTCTGACGATATTCCGGCGTCTGAGCGGTAGTAGACCGGGGCAACGGCCCCAGCAAGGAGTAACTCCATGAGAAAGCAACTGCTTACTGCGGCCTTCGCGACGATATTGGGAATCGCTACGGTTGCAGGTGCGCAGATTTACGTTCGCGTTGGGCCGCCGCCACGGCCTCACGAGGTGATGCCGCCGGCGCCGCATCCGGGCTGGGTCTGGCAACAGGGATATCACCGCTGGGATGGGCACGCGTATGTCTGGGTCCCGGGAGCCTGGGTTGCTCCGCCGTATGAGCACGCGCATTGGATTCCGGGTCACTGGCGGAACACGCCTCACGGCTATGTGTGGGTTGAGGGTCACTGGAGACGCTAAGCAGGTGCAGCCAGGCGAAACGGCGAGCGGAAGTCCGCTCGCCGTTGGCTTTTTTTGCGGCTTGTATCATCGACGAATGATTGAATCTGCACTGGCTGAGCGTGCGCGGCGCATCAAGGTTCTGCTCTTCGATGTGGATGGTGTGTTGACCGACGGAAGCATCACGGTGATTCCGGGGCCGGATGGTTCGGGCACGGAGGTGAAGAGCTTTTCCGCGCACGATGGCATGGGAATCGCTCTGGCGCATGTGGCGGGACTGAAGGTGGGATGGATCACAAAGCGGGTGTCGCAGGTGGTGGCGCTGCGGGCGCGCGATCTGCGGATTGAACATCTCTACCAGGGGCAGCATTACAAGGTGCAGGCGCTGGACCAGGTGATTTCGGAGGAGCACTGCACGCTGGAAGAGATTGCGTATGTCGGCGACGACATTATCGATCTGCCGGTGCTGCGCAAGGTGGGACTGGCGGTGGCGTCGGCGAATGCGCGGCCAGAGGTGAAGGCGATGGCGCACTATGTGACGCCGAATCCGGGTGGCCAGGGAGCGGGACGGGACGCGATCGATCTGCTGCTGAACGCACGCGGGGTGTTGAGCCAGACGATCGAGCAGTATCTTGATCCGGAGAATGTGGAAGCGAAGAAGGCAGATATCGGCGTTGGAAATATGTAGCGGCTGCGCTTGCTGTCAGGGCTGCTTCTGCTCTATGGCGATCACGCGCAGTTCGCAGTCGCCGACGTTCTCCAACGTGTGCGGTGAGAGCGGCGCGGACCAGAGCGCAGCGCCGAAGGCGGGTGCCGGGAGATTGCGGCTGTCCATGGTTACGGAACCGGCGCTGTCTCTGCGGACGCAGTCGCTCCAGCCGAGGATATACAGCACCGCTGGCCAGCGGTGTGTGTGGAGTGGAACGGTTTCATTGGGCGGAACGACTGTATCCAGGACGCGGACGCTGTCGTTTTCAAGCAACACCCGATGAAAGCGCGGCGCGGCGAGAACGGCGTCCAGCGGATCCAACTCTGACGGAGTCATTGCGGCATTTTAGCCGCTGACATGCTCGAGCCAGGTGACGACTTCGCCGTTTTCGTCGGCCTCTTGCACGGCGAGGTGCACCATGGGGTGTCCGGGAGCGGCGCCGTGCCAGTGCTTTTCGCCGGGCGCAAACCAGACGGCGTCGCCGGGAGTAAGGCGTGCGACTTCGCCGCCCTTGCGTTGCGCGTGACAGAGGCCGCTGAGGATGAAGAGCATCTGGCCGCGCGGGTGGGTGTGCCAGGCGGTGCGGGCGCTGGCGCCGAAGGAAACGACGGCGCTGCGCTGCGTCGGCGAATCGTCGGCGCCGAGAACCGGCTGGATCCAGACTTCGCCGTCGAACCATTCGGCGGGTCCGCGCTGTGTCTGTGTTTCTGCTGCACGAATTGCCTTCATGACTTTCAAGCTACACCCGCGACGGCGGGCGAAGAAAGCACGAAGCGCGGGATAGAATAGCGTATGCCCGCCGAGCTGATTCTGACCGCACCGGAGATGAACGAGTCCGCGGCGCTCGCGTGGGCGCATCCGCTGGTGCAGGAGTGGTTCGTCTCGCGCTTTGGGACGCCGACGGAGCCGCAGATCGCGGGCTGGCCTGCGATTTTGCGCGGCGAGCCGACGCTGATCTCCGCGCCGACGGGTTCGGGCAAGACGCTGGCGGCGTTTCTGGTGTGCATCGATAAGCTGCTGCGCGCCGCGCTGGAGGGACGGCTCTCGCCGCACACGCATGTGGTGTATGTCTCGCCGCTGAAGGCGCTGTCAAACGACGTACAGAAGAATCTTGAAAAGCCGCTGCGCGAGATTCAGGAGCTGGCGCTGGCGCGCGGATATCTTTGCCCGGAGATTCGCGCGGGCGTGCGCACCGGAGACACGCTGGCGAAAGAGCGCACGGCGATGCTGAAGCATCCGCCGCATATTCTCGTTACGACGCCGGAGTCGCTGTACATTCTGCTGACGGCGGGCAAGCCGCGCAAGAATCTGGAGCGCGTTTCGACGGTGATCGTCGATGAGATTCATGCGCTGGCAGACGACAAGCGCGGGTCACATCTTGCGCTGTCGCTGGAGAGGCTGGATGCGCTGGTGTGCGGCGAGAACCGCTTGTCGCCGGGCGCAATGTTGACCGGGTTGAACTTGCCGCCGCAGCGGATCGGACTTTCGGCGACGCAGAATCCGATTGAGCTGGTTGCGGATTTTCTGGTGGGCGCTGCGCCGGAGCGCGAGCGCGCGACGATCGTGAAAGTGGGGCAGCGGCGTGAGCTGGACCTTGCGATTGAGGCCCCGTCGGAAGAGTTGGGGTCGTTGACCAGCGCGTCGATGTGGGTGGAGATCTACGACAAGCTGGCGGCACTGGCGCTGGAACATCGCTCGACGCTGGTGTTCGTGAACACGCGCAAGTTTGTGGAGAAGATCAGCTTTGAGCTGGCGGCGCGGCTTGGCGCGGAGATGGTGGCGGCCCATCATGGATCGCTGTCTCGTGCGCTGCGGCTGGATGCGGAGCAGCGATTGAAAAATGGCGAGATTCGCATTCTGGTGGCGACGGCGTCGCTGGAACTTGGAATTGATATCGGCAATGTGGACTTGGTCTGCCAAATTGCAACAACGCGCGCGGTTGCTGTTGCGATGCAGCGCGTGGGCAGGGCAGGGCACTGGCGTGGCGCTGTGCCGAAGGGAAGATTGTTTGCGCTGACGCGCGATGACCTGATGGAGCAATGCGCGCTGGTGCGTGCGATGCGCGCAGGCGAGCTGGATCGGCTGGAGATTCCGGAGCAGCCGATCGATGTGCTGATGCAGCAGATTGTCGCGGCGTGTGGGGCAGAGTCGTGGGACGAGGCTGCGCTGTATGAGGTGCTGCGCCGCGCGTGGCCGTATCGCAATCTGACCCGCGCAGAATTCGACGAGGTCGTCGCGCTGCTGCATGAAGGGATTGAGAGCTCGCGCGGACGGTATGGAGCATACCTGCTGCGCGACCGCGTGAACGGGCAACTGCATGCGCGGCGCGGCGCGCGGATGATTGCGATCTCGAACGGTGGAGCGATTCCGGATACGTCGCTGTTTGCAGTGATGCTGCAGCCGGAGAATGTGCAGATTGCGACGCTGGACGAGCACTTCGCGGTTGATTCGTCACCGGGCGATGTCGTGTTGCTCGGCAACACAAGCTGGAGGATCCAGCGCATCGATCCGCAAGGCAAGGTGCTGGTCGAGGATGCACACGGCGCACCGCCGAGCATTCCGTTCTGGGAGGGCGAGGCGCCGCAACGAACGGCGATGCTTTCGAGCGGTGTCGCGGAGCTGCGTGCGGAGATTGATCGCCGGACCGGCGCGCTGACGCCGAACGATCTTGTGCGAGGATGCGTGACGCTGGAGTCGGAGGCGCAACTCGCCGCGGCGCTCGAGTGGTTGAAGAGTGACTGCGGCATCAACGAATCAGCGGCGCGACAGCTTGTCAGCTATATCGTGAACGGCCGCGCTGTACTGGGTGCTGTGCCGACGAAATCGACGATCATCGCGGAGCGTTTCTTCGACGAAGGCGGAGGGCAACAACTGATCCTGCACGCGCCGTTCGGCGGGCGCCTGAACAAGGCGTGGGGACTGGCGTTGCGTAAACGCTTCTGCCGCGGCTTCAACTTCGAGCTGCAGGCGGCGGCGACGGACAACGGCATCAATATTTCGCTGGCGGAGCAGCACAGCTTTCCGCTCGCGGATGTCTTCAATTTTCTTACCGTACAGACGGCGCGCGAACTGTTGGAGCAGGCTTCGATTCCGTCACCGCTATTCAAGAATCGCTGGCGCTGGGCAGCCGGACGCTCGCTGCAGCTGCTGCGCATGCAGAAGGGCAAGCGGGTCGCTCCGCAGATTCAGCGGACACGCTCGGACGATCTGCTGGCGAGCGTCTTCCCGCATGCGTCGGCATGCCCGGAGACGATGGCGGGCGATATCGAGATTCCGGATCATCCGCTGGTGCGTGAGGTGATGCGCGACACGCTCTCGGAGGCGATGGATATCGATGGGCTGAACGATGTGCTGCGAGCGATCGAGTCGGGCGAGATACGATGCATCGCGATCGACACGCCGGTCCCGTCGCAATTTGCGCATGAGTTTATCAATGCGATGCCGTACAGCTTCCTCGATCCGGAGGACGCGGCGGCGCGGCGAACGCGGGCTGTTTCGTTGAGCAAGAGGGTGCCGGATTACCTGAACGATGGCACGGCGCGCATCGATCCTCATGCGATTGCGAGCGTGCGTGAACAGCTTTGGCCGGATGTGCGCGATGAGCACGAGCTGCACGATTTGCTGCTGTCGCTGGTTGTGCTGCCGCAGGTGTTTCTGCGAGCTGAGGCGGCGGCCAGGCAAAGCAAGACGCAGCACTGGGATCTGTTCTTCACACGGTTGGAGCAAAGCGGACGGGCACGCCTGGTGCAAACCGATGGTGCTTCGGCATGGATTGCAGCAGAACGGCTTAACGAAGCTGCGTTGCTTTGGCCGGAGTCGATGGAGCGCGAGGCGGCATGCAACGGCGTGGCTGAAGCGGGAGACATCCGCGAGCGCGCGGCGATGCAACTGGTGCAGGGATGGCTGCAGTTGCTTGGACCGATGACGGCGGCGCGCCTGGCGGAGATCGTGAAGGTTCATCCGCGCTCGCTGTACCAGGCGTTGCTGAAGATGGAGATGCAGGGCCTCGCGATGCGTGGAGTGTTCGAGCGCGCGAAGGCGGGTGACGACGAGCCGTTCGCGATCGAGTGGTGCGAGCGGCGAATACTTCATCGCATCCATCGGTTGACGGTGCGGTCGCTGCGGCAGCGCGTCGAGCCGGTTTCTGCGAGGACGTTTATGCGGTGGCTGCTGGATTGGCACCGCATCTCGCCGACGCGCGACGAGGCGCGTGCGCTGCGGGGGGAAGAGGCGGTGCTCGCGGCGATTGAGCAGATGGAGGGCTTTGAGGCGCCAGCTGCGGAGTGGGAGCGGTCGCTGCTGCCGGCGCGTGTGCCGAACTACGATCCGCGCTGGCTGGACAATCTGTGCCTTGCGGGCATTGTGGGCTGGGGACGATTGTCGCCGCATCCGGCGTGGCAGAAGATTGCCGACTCCGCTGCGGGAAGAACAACGCCGCGGCGTGTGATTCCGACCTCGGCGGCGCCGATTACGTTTTATCTGCGCGAGTCGGCGGAGTGGCTGCACTCGACGTTATCGGGCAAGCGAATCGATGAGATGACGCTGGCGCAGTCTCTGTCGGCGGAGGCGCAGAAGATACGCTCGCTTCTTGCGGAGCGCGGAGCGGCGTTTACGGCTGATTTGCAGCGGCTTTCCGGGCTGACGAAGCTGCAGACGACAAATGCGTTGTGGGAGTTGGCTGCGGCGGGCCTTGCTTCGGCCGATGGATTCGATCAGTTGCGCGCGATGATGGATCCGCGGCGGAAGTCGGTCGCGCTGGAGCAGACGGCGGCGGTGAGTTTGCGCAAGCGGGCCGCAGCACGTACGACGGCGGGACGATGGTCGCTGCTGTGGGATCCTGCGGCGCCGCCGGAACAGGACGCGCAGGTATCGGCGAAGCACCTTGCCAACGCCACGGAAGACGAGAAGACAAGGATCATCGATGCTGCGAGACACGCCGATTGCGCGCTGGAGGCACATGCGCGGATCCTGCTCGCACGGTATGGCGTTGTATTTCGCGAGCTGCTGGCGAATGAGACGAACGCTCCACCGTGGCGCGATCTCGCACCGATGTTGCGGCGCCTGGAGGCGCGCGGCGAGATCCGTGGCGGCCGCTTCGTGAGCGGGCCTTTTGGCGAGCAGTTTGCCCTGGAAGAGGCGGCGGAAGGTTTGCGCATGGCGCGATCGAACGCCGGAGACGAGGTTGTGGCGATCGCAGCGGCCGATCCGCTGAACCTTATCGGTTCGCTGATTCCGGGTGAAAGGGTTGCGGCTGTTCCAGGACGGAAGGTTCATCTGCATAACGGCAACATGGAAGGCGTGGCTGCGTCCGCTGCAGCGGACGGCATTGCTCCTGTTGCGGCCGCGGCGGTGTCTTTGTGGAGCGGGGTGGCGGCGCGATGAATGACGGGAGGAACTACGGCTGTGGCCTTGAGCCCGCTACGGAAGACGAAGCGGCGAAACCATCAGGCATCGATGCGAATCCGCTGTTGCCGGAAGACTTTTATATCGAGGACGGACTAGTGGTGTTTACCGCTGCGTACCATCGGAAGCGCGGCTATTGCTGCGGCTCCGGATGCAGGCATTGTCCGTACGAAGAGGATTAGTGCGAGTCGGATGAGCCGAGGCTGGGGGGCTTCGCAGCTGCAAGGGAACGCGAGTGCATCTGCCGCTCGTTTTCGATCAGCAGAAGGACGCGCGGATCCTTTTCGTAGGCAATCAAGGCTGTGTCGCTGCGGATCGCTTCGCGGAGATTCAGCCCGGCGTCCGTGGCCTTCGCAAGCCAGTAGAGCATGCGGTCGGCGTCATGTTGACGCGCAAACAGCTTTGCCATCTCCAGGCACATGCCGGAGTAGTTGTGAGAGCCGATGACATGGGCGGTGGTTCCACCATTGTCCGCTCCGCTCATGATGGAAGGGTCCAGTCGCAGTGCGCGCGCGAATTCGCGGATGGCATCATCGGAGTCGTTCTTCTCGAAGTAGGCGAGGCCGAGGTTGGAGTGAAAGACAGCCGAGTTCTTGTTCAACTTCACGGCGTGCCGATAGGCGTCGATCGCACCGCGATAGTCTTCCATCGCATAGTCGGTCACTCCCAGGTTGTTCCACGCTATCGAGTTATTCTTGTGGGCCCGAACCGTCCGGAGAAACATGGCGTGGGCCAGGTCAAGCTGATGCAGCTCAAGGCGAACGATGCCCATCTTGTTCAGCAGTGTGCTGACGTCGCCGCCACGCCGCATCGCGTAGCCGTAGTAGTCCAGCGCATCCTCGGGAAAGCGGCGGGCGCGGAGGACATCGCCGGCCATCTCAAGTTCGGCGGCGGAGGCGGTCTGCGGGTCCGGAAGATGGGGCGCGATGAGAGCCCAGTCAGGGCTGTTATGCAGCGCGGCGCGTTCGTCGGCGGACGTGAGCGGAGCGGGCTGTTGCGGGGGGACGGACGGCGGAACGGAGATAGATTCCGCACCGTAGGCCGTCAAAGGCGCCAGGACGAAGGCGAGCAACCATGCGCGAAACCGCATACGCACCCTCCTGCTTTTTTACGCCTTCAATCTTGCGCCCGGAAACGCCGGCCGTCAAGAAACGAATGTAACCTGAATCCTTCCCTCAGGAGGCAGGGGTAAGCCTGGGGCTCGCCAGCGGAGGATAGACCGGCCGCGCGTAGTATCCGGCGGTTGTGTGCACGGTGAGGCCGGGGCGGTCCACCTTCAGCTGGAGTTCGTGGTACTCGTTGTCGTGTTCTCCGGGCGCCGGAACGAAGGAGATTTCATAGAAGTCTTCGCTCTGCTGCACGGCCTGCTGAATAAGGCCGGCGATGTCGTTGCTTCCGTTCAGGACCAGGCCGCCAGAGTCGACTGCAAGGACCTGGATTCCCAGGTTGCCGAGCTCCACGTCGCGCAGGCTGTGCGGCGCATGCAGGAAGTTTTCATAATAGTCCGTTGTGGCGACGTCCTGCGACGCGCCCAGTGGATTGACGCAGTCAACTGCGATGTGCAGTTTGCGCAATTCGGTCATGAGGGTGACGACGTCGTTGAAGACCGAGCTGCGCATTGAGGGGTTGAGCTCGACTTCCGGCCCGCTGAGAAGCGGCCACCCCGCGGCCACCCAAATGATCCGCTTTGGGCCATCCTTGGGAAGCTGCGCGATGAGGGCCTTCATCATGGTCAGGGAGATCTCCAGCCGCTGCTCGGCGCCATACACGCCCGTCGACCGCGGGAGCTCGCGAAGGCCGATGGTGAAGTGATCCAGCGAGGCGCGCAGCGCGTTTCCGTCGGTGGTGAAGCTCGGCTGCACCTGCATGCCTGAGTCCACCAGAACACCCAGCGCAGTCGGCTGCGCGAGCTTGCCTCCGTTGGCGGCGAAGAACTGCGCGAGCTGCTGCCGCGCGAATGAGACCTCGGTGTAAGGCAGATTGACGGCGTCCAGAACGACAACGATTCTGGTGGGCTGGTTCTTTACCTCGCGGAAGGACGTAATCGGCTGCGGCTTCTTGTTGTCGAAGAGCTTGAAGTCGGCTGCCGTGAGACCTGGGACGGGAACGCCATTGCGCGCATCGACGTTGACCTGCAGCGTCATTTGTCCGGCTGCATCCGGCTGAGGAGGGGTTGCGACCTGTGCTTGCGAAGCTCCGAACGACGCTGCGGCAACGAAACAGAAGACAAGAGAACCGAGACGAGTTTTCAAACCTATATATCTCCGGGCGGTTTCTGGTGAACGACGAATAAGTCTCTCACCTGGGAACCGATTGTGTCTGCACGACGGAAGACTTAGTCACCGGCGGTACTGAGCCCAGCGAGGCTGTGGTTGCAGCCGGTGCGGCGGCCGGGGCTGCCGGTGGAAGCACACGCACGGCCAGACGAGGAAAGGTGAAGCTGCCTCCGGCGTCGTCGATGACATTGATCTGGCAGACGTACGTTCCGGGTTTCAGATCGGTCAGCGGCACATCGAACTGGAATGCTACGGCGCCGTGCTGAGGATCGTTCAGGTTGGTCGCGGTGACGACCGGCGTCTCATACACCTTCACACCGCCGGAGAGCAGCTCCATGCTGGTCAGCACACGTACGGGGCCTTCCTCGCGGCGGCTGAGACCGGGCGACGGCGCTTGCGCCGGGGCACCTTTTTCGCGCGTCGGATCGTAGACCTCGTAGAGCAGATAGAGATGCTGATTCTGACGGAAGACGTGGGCGACATTCGGCACCCACTGCACACCGTCACGATCCAGGGGATTGTTCGAGTTCTTATTCTTAACCGGCGTTTGTTGGCTGGCGAGCACAACCGAGCTCAGCTTGACCGGAAGCTTCTTTAAGTCGGGCACATGAATCAGCGTTTCAAAGCTGCCCATGGCGCCGGTCTGGTTTTCGCGCACGACGAATTTGAGCTGATAGCAGCCGGGCGCGAGCGTGAAGCCCGTCGAGTACTGGATGTTCTTACGCTCGACGTGCTGCGACTGATCCACAGCGAGCTTCACCGTATCGCGCACGTTGCCGACGCTGACGAAGTTGTGTTCGTCCTCAGTGGTGTCGATCGAACACACGTCTGCATTTTTACCGATAGGCCGGCGAACCTGGCCCATGATGTCAAGGCTGGCTTTGTCCTGGTCTTTTACCTTTGCGAAAGGAATCTGGGAGCCCGGAACAATCAGACTGACCGGAACGAAGAGCTCATTATTGCGGCCGTCACCGGCGCGGAAGTAAAGCGCCTGCAGATAGACGGCAACGTCTGTGGCCGGCAGATCGCTGCGCATCTGCTCATCGAGCGCGAGCTCGCGATCTTCGGTCTTCTGGTGCTTGAAGTCGGACGGAGCGTAATAGCCGGGACGGTATTCGAGCTTGACGTCCGGACGGTTCACCTTCACGGTCAGGTGACGATAGCTTCCATCCTGGCGCTGATCGGTGGACTTGAAGCCGAGGATGTAATAGGCGGAGGTGTCGTTCTGCACCTGCTGGAACGCAGGGGCAAAGTCATTGGAGTCGAAGAACGCTTTGCCACCGGTGTCGGAGCTGAGTGTGGCGAGCGTCTCCTGAGAGGAAAAGTTGGCGTTGTACTGCGCGGTGATTGCGGCGCCGCTGTAGGGAGAGTTGCCGCGCAGGCTGCCCTTGCTGGCGTCGCCGCCCGGAGGCATGGCCTGCAGGCCGCGCGAATCGACGCTGTAGATGGCGAGGTTGGCTTTCGCTGCTTCGTTCGTGGCGGCGCGCAGGCTGGCCTGGTTTTCGATGCCATTCTTAGTGAGGCCGCCGGAGAAGTAGAGCATGGACTTGCGCTGATCGACGCGCTCGAGGCTCTTGGCGATGGATCGAATGGCAAGCAGCTCGCGATCGGTGTTCAGGCTGTTGTACTCGCTGTCGTCTGCGGCGAAGGCGGTTGTGTCGTCGGACGTTCCGTCGGTGGTGCCCGTGCCGCCGTTGGCGAAGCCGGTGGTGTCATCGCCGTTATAGCCGGCGAGAACGCGAAGCAGCGCCGACTTGTCAGAGGTGAAGTCCTGATCGAGGCTCAGGCCGGTGGACATGCTGACCATGGCAACCAGATCGGCCGGCTGCATCTTGGTATTGACGTAGTCTTTGGCTGCGTCGACCGCGCGATCGATATCCTCGTCCTGCATAGAGCTGAGGTCGAAGAACATCACGATGAGGCGGTGATCTTTCAGCTGCGCGGTGTCCGCAGCGAATCGATGCTCCAGCATGTCGGCAATGGTGGTCTTCCCATTGACCGTGGACTTTTCCTGGAGCGCTGCGGCTTCGTCGACATTTTCGTAGTCGAAGCTGAGGATGTGCTGGGGTTTGCCGTTTTCAAAGATCTGGAAGTCACTCGCCTTGAGGTCCTTGATCAGCGCTCCGGTTTTCTTGTCGCGTACAACGACGTTGGTGAGAACGATGTTCGCGTTCACGCTGAGCGTGTAGCCGCCGGTTGTCTGCTGCGCGGCCGTGCCTTGTGTGTCGGGCGTCTGAGGCGCAGGAGCGCTCGTCTGCTGGGGCGAGCCGCCCATCATCATCGCGAGGCCTGTGATTGCAGTTACTAAGTGCTTCATACGATCTTCCTATGCTGCCGGTTAGAACCTGTAGCGGGCCTGCACCTGCACTGTGCGCATCGCAGCGGCGCTGCGGACGGTGCCGAAGTTCTTGATGTCGTTCGCGTCGGTATCGATCCCGCTGTACTGCACGGTGTTGAAGGGGTTCGTCGCGGTGACGCGTGCTTCCAGCGAGCGCGTCTCGCCGAGGGTGAAGATGCGGGAGAGCGACGTGGAGATGGCGACGGTTCCGGGGCCTTCGATCGATCCTTGCGAAGCTGTGCCGTACGAGGTGCCGGGATCGGTGAACGCGGCCTTGTTGAACCACTCATCGCGCGAGCCCGGACCTTTGATGGGCTGTGAGAAATCGCGATCCGGGCGCTGCGTGAAGACGTTGGCCGCGAGTGCCTCGGCCTGGTTGCCCGAGTAGGTTGGCGTGAGGTGTGTTCCGGTCGCGAAGGTGAATGAGCCGCTGATGTCGAAGCCATCGAGAAGATAAGCCCATGCGCCTCCCTGATTCAGGAAGGCGCGATTCGGTCCGAACGGGAGTTCGATGATCCAGTTGCCGGTAAGGTTATGGCGCTGATCAAAGCTGGCGTTGCCCTCTTCGAGATCGAGCCGGTAAAGGTTTTGCACCGGCGACCCGATCGTTCCGCCCACGCCTGAAGCGTTGTCGATGGCGTGCGAGTAGGTGTAGACGGCACCGATGGCGATGCCGCGCGACTGCCGCTTCTGCGCGCTGATGATGAGGGCATTGGCGTGTGAGCCGGCGGCCGACTCCTCCCAGTCGAACGGTGCGATGCCGGGTGTCGTGACGCCGGTGGGAGTCGTGTTAGGAGAGCCGACGACGTCGAGATTGCTGCCCTTCGATCCGTTGTAGCCGAGATTGAAGACGACGCCGAGCGGAAGCGTGCGTTGCAGGTTGAGGTTATAAAGCTGGACCATGCCGAGACGATAGTTGGGATCGACGGCCCAGTTGTTCTCGATGCTGTAAGCGCTTGCTGAACAGCCGAAGCCGTTGGCGAGTGTGAGATTGGCGGTCGCGCCGGGACGAACGAGCCCGGTGGTGGGATCAACGTAGTAGCTCTGGGTGGTGGTGCAGCCCGTGGGGGTTGGCGTGGGGTTGCTTGTTGTCTGCACGGTCGCGGCGTTGCTCTGCGTCGTGGCGAAGGGCGGCTGCTGGGATAGTTTGCGCGCGAACGCGGCGTATTGGCCGGTGTTGTACATGATGCCGTAGCCACCCCGCAGCACGGTGTCCTTGGTGATGCCGGAGTTCTTGAGTCGATAGGCGAAGCCAAGCCGCGGAGCGTACATCGTTCGATCGGGATGGATGAGGCCGGCGGGATTCCCACTGCCCGGCATCTCGACCTGATACGGAAGTGGGCCGGTGTCCGGATAAAGATTGACCAGGTGGCCGTTCTTCTCGCTGTAGGGGCCGAAGTACTCATAGCGCACGCTGTAATTCAGCGTGAGATTCGACTTGATGCGAAAGTCGTCGAGCGCATACCAGTCGATGACGTTTTCGCGCAGATAGGTTTTGAAGAGCCCGGCCTGAATGGAAGTGCTGGTGGGCAGGCCGAGCAGGAAGTCGGCGAAGGCGTCGCCGGAGTTGATGCCACCCTCGTTGTTGATTTGCGCACTCGGGCTGGCTGTGGCGTAGCCGGTGAAGGTGAAGCTTCCCAGCGGATCGTTGCCGCCGATGGAGTCGGCGTGCACGCGGCGCACGTCGAAGCCGAAACGCAAATTGTGCTTCTTGTGGCGCCAGGAGACGAAGTCGGAAAAGCTGATCGTCTGGTTGATGAGCTGGCTCGGGGTCTGATTGGAAAGCGACTCGTAGTTACTGATATTGAGCTGCGGAAGACCGTTGTAGAAGTTGGGGTCGGCGAAGCCGCCACTGTTGTTGGGGATGGCGAGCCCGGCGGCGCGGGATGGATCGTTGGCGGTGTTGGTGAAGTAGTTGCGAACTTCGGTGTCGAGCCGATTCCAGTTGACGCTAACGTTATTGGAGAAGCGTCCGTAGCCGATGACGTAGCCGAGATTGAGCCCGTTGCCTCCGCTCTCCGTGGCTCCGCCCAGGGGAAGGAAGATGTTGCGCAGGTCGGAGGCCGCGTGCGAGTAGTTGTAGCCGATGTTGATGTTCTGCCGCAGAGTCGGCGGTCCGTTCTGCCCGCGACGGCCGCCACCACCGCCGAAGCGCCCGAAGGGCGTGCTCGATCCCTGCCCCAGCGTGCGCACGTAACGCGCGTTCAGGTTGAAATTGTTGACGCCGGCGTTCGAAACCGTCTGGTAGTTGCCCAGTGCTGTGGGTGTGATGTTGGGCAGCGGATAGTAGGCGAGGAGAGCTGTCGCCTGCGCCGAGATGGGCAAAGAAGCGTTGGCGAGATTGTTGCCGGGAATCGGCTGGCCGGTGACCGGATCGTAAAGTGTGACGGGCGTTCCACTGGAACTGAGCGTGGACTGCGAAAAGTCACCGGCGCGCTCCAGCGCGGTGGGGACGAAGCCCGTGGCCAGAAATGAGTTCAGATTGCGCTGTCCGCTGATATTGAGGAAGGCGAACTGTTTTGTGTTGGGCTGTGTGAGGCCTGGAATGTAGGGACTGCCGGCGATGCTGGCGCCAAAACGGTTCTGGTAGCCGGCCGGCTGCACCACCGGGCCCAGTGGCGACCAAGACGCGGAGTTCAGCGCATTGTTGCTTCCCTGATAGAAGACGTTGCCGTGTGGCTGCGCTGGATTGAAGTTGCGGAAGGCGCCGAAACCGCCGCCACCGCGCATGCCGCCGCCACGACCGCCGCGGCCACCACCACCGCCGAATCCGCCGCCACCCATCATTCCGCCGATTACGGAGACGATCCGGTCGGTAGGATCGGCTCCGGGCGGCAATTGGCCGCTCATGCGCGCCTGCTCGACAGCATCATTGACGCGCTGCCGGATCTCGTCTTCGCTGAAGTTCGCGAGACCGTTGGTCTGTCCCTCCTGTCCGTTGACAGCGATGGATTCATTGCCCTCCGCAGCAGCGCCTTCCTCATTCAGCGAACCGAGCGACGGCATGGTCACGTCATTGCCCGCGGCCGGCATCGCGCTCGCGTCGGTCACATCGGTGTCGCCGGCGCTGAGGTTTAGGCTCTGTGTTCCGCGGCCCGTGGAGTTAGCGTTCTGCGCCGCGGCTTCTTTGGCTTCGGCGGCGGCAACGCGGCTCGCCAGTTGCAGACCGAAGTCAGAGGTCTTCACAAGCGCGGCACCGGCAGTCGCGTCGCTGCCGTTCAGCACGACCTCCTGTGTCACCGGAGCAAAGCCTGCAAGCTCCGCACGCACGACGTAGCGCCCGTTATGGGGAATCGTCATCGCATACGTGCCATCGACCGAGGTAGCCGCCGCATACTTCTTTCCAGTCAGGGTGTTGGTCGCAGTGACGGCGACTCCGGGGAGCGGAACGCCTCCCGGCTTGCCGGCTGTGCCGGCAACGACAGTTCCACGAATGGTTCCGCCCTGTGCGGGCTGTGCGGTGGAGCCAGCGTTCTGCGGTGCGGCAGCCTGCGGGGGTAGTGGAGATGCGGCTTGCTGCGCGGGCTCCGGAGTCGTTGCGGGAGGCGCATTTTGCGCGACGATTCCCGCCGGCAGCAACACCAGCATGCATGCAACGACACTTCGACCCACCGCCATCCGCCTCACCAATCCTCCTCCAGCCTGTACATACTGTTTCGGTTTGCAGTTCTTTGACGAGCAGAAGTTGCCGTCGCCTAGCATCGCGCTACTTGGGCGTTTGCGGCGATGGCTGCGCTGAGCCGTTCACGGCGCCGTCGCTGCCCGGCGGATTCGCCCCGTCCGCCCTGCGTCGTCCGGCGCCCGGCGTCATCACCGTCAGCTCCTTCGGAACAAATCTGCCGTTCTTCACCTGGCCCGGTCCCGCCACTCGATCTCCAACTTTGATATCTGCAAGCGTGATGCTCTCTCCGGTGGGCGCCGGTTCAGCTTCGCTTGCTCCGGAGCCAGCACCTCTTCGAAAGCCCATGTTCATGCCTGAGCCAATCGCGATCCGGCCGCGCTTGAACGACGTTCCTTCGTCAAACCCGATCGTCTGCGAGACGCCATCCGGACGCTCTACGGTCATCGTCGCGTTATCGAGATCGATCGCGGTTACACGTCCCGCGATCAACGTCTTTCCCATGTTCGCAAGCTCCTGCTTGCGAGCCTCTTCCATCTGCTTCATCTGGTCGGCGTCGATGGAGATCAACATCGCGGCATGCAAGGTCTTGTTCGCGGCGTCGAGATTGCCCATCGCGTATAAACCGTCACCGGGCTTCAGGTCGGAAAGCTTGATGGTCTCGCCGCGGCCGTGCATCATGCGCGTGTTGTCGTTCGTCACCACTTGATAGACCGCGCCATCTTCGGCCTTGATGGTCACCTGCGAGCCCGCGACCACCGTTATGGTTCCGCCGACGCGCTGCATCCCGGCGAACTGACCGCGCCGCCCACCGGCACCCCCTTGGTCCTGTGCTCGCGCAACCGCAGCACAGAGCGGAAACACCAGCGCCAAGGCCACTGTCGCCGACCATATCTGCCGTCTCATCATCCTTCCTCTTCTCTGCCGTATCTCTAACGACTTAAGACGATGGACAGCCGGGGAAGACTCGGTTGGGGACACAAAATTCACTCTCACGGCGACGCCGCACTTCGGCTTACACTCGGCCTATGCCGGACATGCATTTGCACCACAGCGAGCATCATGAGCAGCATTTTCAGTCTTCTGACGCCGTCCGCGACGTCGTCATCGGTCTCTCCGACGGCCTGACGGTTCCGTTCGCGTTGGCAGCAGGCCTGGCCGGAGCGGTGGCCGCGACGCATGTCGTCATCCTCGCCGGACTCGCCGAGATCGCCGCCGGGTCGATCGCCATGGGGCTCGGCGGATACCTTGCTTCGCGAGGCGACTCAGAGCACTATGCCGCCGAACGCCGGCGCGAAGAGATGGAGGTGGTGCATCGTCCCCGGGATGAGGAGGAAGAGATCTATGAGATATTTTCCGCGTACGGCGTCGCACGGGACGCGGCGACGCCTGTGCTCCGTTCTCTGCAGGCGAACCCTCCGGCCTATGTCGATTTCATGATGCGGTTCGAACTCGGGCTGGAGGCGCCGGCGGCAGGGCGAGCGTGGCGGTCGGCGCTCACCATCGCGCTGGCCTACATCGTGGGCGGCTTCGTTCCGCTGGCGCCTTACCTCATCAACCACAGCATTGCGGAGGCGCTTCGGCTCTCCGTCATCATCACTTTGATTGCACTTCTGATCTTCGGCGGTCTGAAAGGCCGGCTGCTCGGATCTCCGGTCTTGCGCAGCGCGATCCAGACGATGTTGATTGGAGGATTCGCCGCAGGAGCTGCTTTTGCACTCGCCCGGTTGCTGAACGGGCATTCCTGACAACAGGCTTCGCTCCCCGCGGTCTGCTGACATTTTCCGAGAGCCGCGCGGCGTACACTCTGCTTTAGAGGCCGCGTTATTGCGACTTCTTGAGCAACGGCAGCATCCACTAAAGCATCGGATAGCAGGAGCCCGCCCGCCATGTTGACTCGGCAGTCATCAGCCCCCGCATTGCTTGCACACTATTTGGCCGTCCGCTCGGCGACGATGCAGTTCTGTGCTCCGCTTACGCCCGAGGACATGATGGTACAGTCCTGTCCAGAGGCTTCGCCGGTCAAGTGGCACCTTGCGCACACGTCGTGGTTCTTTGAGACTTTTGTCCTCAGTGAGTTCGTCGCGGCGTACCGTCCCTTCCATCCGGACTTCCGCTGGCTCTTCAACAGCTACTACAAGGCGCTGGGCGACATGCCGGAGAAGCGGCTGCGCTCCAGTTTTTCGCGTCCGTCCCTGGAGCAGATTCTTGCCTATCGCGAGCATGTCGACGCCGCCATCACGCGCTTGCTGGAGCAGGGCACGGAAGACGAGGCGCTGCGTCGCATCACTCTGGGGTTGGAGCACGAACAGCAACACCTGGAACTCGCCGCTACCGACATCAAGCACGCATTCTTTACGAATCCATTGCGGCCCGCTTATCGCGGACTGATCGCAGAGCCTTCACCGGAGACCATCGCCCCGCCTCTGGAATGGCTGAACTTTACGCCGCCGGGCATCGTCGAGATCGGAGTGACGCCGGATCCGCGCGCTCTCGACAGCTTCGCCTTCGACAACGAGACCCCGCGGCATTCCGTGTATCTCACACCATTTCGCTTCGGCGCCCGCCTTGTCACCTGCGCCGAGTACCTTGCCTTCATCGATGAAGACGGTTATGGGCGGCCCGAGCTCTGGCTCTCGGAAGGGTGGGACACGATGCGCGCGCAGGGATGGAAAGCTCCGCTGTATTGGCAGCGCGAGCCGGCCACCAAATCCGGCTGGAGCATCTTCACGCTGGACGGACCCCGGCCGCTGGAGCAGCTCTCCGAAACGCCTGTGTGCCACCTCAGCTTCTTCGAAGCCGACGCCTTTGCCCGCTGGAGCGGCGCCCGCCTGCCGACCGAGTTCGAGTGGGAGTACGTCGCCGCACAGCATCCAGTGGCTGGAACGCTGCTGGAATCCGGAGCGCTGCATCCGCTGCCTCCCGTCGCGCTGGAAGATCGACATCAGCCACAGCAGCTTTACGGCGACGTGTGGGAGTGGACCGCTTCGCCGTATACCGGCTATCCCGGCTACAAGCCACTGCCCGGCGCGCTCGGTGAATACAACGGCAAGTTCATGAGCTCGCAGATGGTGCTGCGTGGCGGTTCGTGCGTCACGCCGGTCTCCCACATACGCGCGACGTATCGCAACTTCTTCCATCCTGCGACGCGCTGGCAGTTCAGCGGCCTGCGCCTCGCGCGCGACGGCGCCAGTTAGAACAGCCGGCCATCGGTTTCCATCCAATCCACTTTCGTCCGGGGCAGGAAGAGCTGCTCGTTTTTTCGAAACCCAGAGAGGCAAGAAGAATGGCAGCCATCGCCGTTGATGCAACGAATGTAACGCGCGACCTTGGCCAGGTTGAAGCGGTCCGCCAGGAGGCGCTCCGAGGCCTTGCGGTTCCGGCCGGCCAACAGAAGGCGCTTGCGCCGTGGCTGTTCTATGACGCGGCCGGCTCGCGACTTTTTGAGCAGATCACCGAACTGCCGGAGTACTACCTGACGCGCGCCGAGCGATCCATATTTGCCGATCGCGCGGACGACATTGTCGCCAGGGTTGGAAAGCCCTTCACGGTAGCTGAGCTGGGTTCGGGCTCTGCATCCAAAACCGGCCTGCTGCTAGCCGCCGCCACCCGAGTGCAGCCGCAGGTGCTTTATCAGCCCATCGACGTCAGCGCCTCGGCGCTCGAGAACGCCGCCGCCGCACTCACCTCCCTGGTTCCGGGCGTCACGGTACGCCCGCAGGTCGCCAACTACGTCACGAATGGCTATGCCATCGAACGCCCGAACGGCGGCTGCGTGCTTGCGCTTTACATTGGCTCGTCCATCGGCAACTTCGGCCCGGAGGAGGCGCGAGCGATTTTGCGCAAACTGCGCAAGCAGTTGACGGGGGTAGCGGACGCCATCCTAGTAGGCGTTGACCTGGCGCCGAACTGCAATAAGACCGTCGAGCTTCTGGTCGCCGCTTACAACGACAGCGCGGGTGTGACCGCAGCCTTCAACAAGAACATCCTCGCCCGGCTCAATCGCGAACTCGGCGCCGACTTCAATTTGGACGACTTTCGTCATCGCGCCCTGTGGAACGCCGAGGACAGCCGGATCGAGATGCATCTTGAGAGCGTCATGGCGCAGACGGTAAATATTGATGGCCGGGAAATATCCTTTGCGCTTGGCGAAACCATTCACACCGAGAACAGCTACAAGTTCACCGAGCGCAGTTTTCGCGAGATGCTGCACGACTCGGGATTCAGTTCGCCGCAGTGGTTTGAGGACGCGCAGCACCGTTTCGGTGTTGCGCTTGCCTATCCCGTCTAGAGCAGTTTTCCTGAACTGGAGTTTCGAGAAGAATTCGGTGGAGGTCGTTTCCCTTGGGAGAAAGCGACACGAACCGTTTCGCTTTGACTGCAGCCTCAGGAAGATGCTCTAACGCTGGCGCTTGTAGTCGCCGCTCTTGCCGCCTCTCTTCGATTCGAGAACGATCTCGCGGATTCGAATGCCCTTGTCGAGCGCCTTGGTCATGTCATAAACCGTGAGCGCGGCCACCGCCGCGGCGGTCATCGCTTCCATCTCGACGCCCGTGCCCGCAACGGTCGCCGCCGTCGCCCGAATGGCCACGCCGCCCTCGACGACCAGCGCATCGACGTCGATGAAGCTTAGCGGCAGCGGATGGCACATCGGAATCAGCTCGCTCGTGCGCTTCGCAGCCTGTATGCCGGCGAAGCGCGCAACCTCCAGAGGATTTCCTTTCGGATTCTTCGGCAGCGCGGCCAGCACCGCCTCATTCAACTCGACGAAGGCTCTGGCCGTGGCCTGGCGCCGCGTCTCCGGCTTCGCGCTCACATCCACCATGTGCGCGCGCCCCGATTCGTCGAAGTGGGAAAGCTTGTCGCTCATCCCACTGATGCTATCGCAGCAGCAGCCTCACGCCGTCTCCAGCGGCGAACTGCTCGACTCCGTTGGGAAGGACCACGAAGCCGTTCGCGCGCGCATTCGCGGCAAGATCGCCGGAGCCCTGCCACGGCACGACTCGAACGGTTACATGCTTCCAGTCGCTCTCAATCACCGCCGGCAGGAAACGCGTCACGCGCGCGCCCCCCTTCACATCCTCGGCCAGCCGTGCCTCGACAAATCGCGGCGCAATGTCCGTCCGCCCGCCGAGGGCCCGCAGCAGCGGTGCGACAAACAGCCGGAAGCAGACCTCAGTCGAGACCGGATTCCCCGGCAGCCCAAAGAAGTACGTCCACTCTCCGTTCCATGCGCCCTCATGCTTGTATCCCACAATGCCGTGCTTCGGCATTCTTCCGAATACCACGGGCTTTCCCGGCTGAATCCACGCGCCGGTAAAGAAGAACTCCGCGCCGTACTCGCGCAGCACATGCTCCACGAGGTCGTATTTGCCCATCGACACACCGCCGGACAGAAGCATCATGTCCCACATACTGGCTTGGGCGATCCGATCGCGCAGGTCATCCATCGTGTCCCGCGCGACCTGCAGCCTTCCGGCTCCGGCGCCTTCTTCTCCGACCAACGCGTTCAACGCATAGCTGTTCGAGTTTCGGATCTCCCAGGGCTTCGGCTCTTCATCCAATTCGACCAGTTCGTCGCCGGTCGCGATAATTGCTACCTTGGCGCGCTCGAACACATTCAGGCGGGCGCACCCACAAGCTGCAGCCAGCGCAATCTCCGGCGCGGAGATGCGCCTGCCGGCCGGAATCACCTCCGCTCCAGCGCGAGCCTCCGCGCCGCGCGGAACCACATTATCCCCTGAGGCGAGCCTGCGTCCGCTTGCTGCTGTCAGAAGTCCATCCGTTTCGATCTCGGCATGCTCCACCATCAGCACGGCATTTGCGCCTTCAGGGACAGGGGCGCCGGTCATGATCTCGATGGCCTCGCTCTGGCGCATCGGCTCCCCGTCCCACTGCTCGCCTGCGCGCACGGAGCCGATTACACGCAACCGTCCCCCGGTGGCGAGATCTTCACTTCGCACGGCATATCCATCCCGCGTCGACCGCGCAAATGGCGGCTGGTCCCGCTCCGCGCGCACAGGGTCGGCCGAAACCCGGCCGACGGCATCCTTCAGCGCCACCGGCTCGGCATCTCGCTCCGGCTTCCCGACCGTAGCCGCATGCCGCAGCACCTCCGCCAGCGCCTCTTCGAACTCCAACACCCGCTCGCTCACCTCTCCCCTCGCAGAAAAAGTGAAAGCCCCGGCCGAGGCTTCTCGACCGGGGCGATTTCACATGTCGTTATTTCTTCCGTCCCGCCCTGTAGCTGGTGTCCACCTTCTCGCCGAGGCTGGCCAGGACCTCCTTCACCGCCTCCGCATGCGGTCCGTTCGGAGCCAGCGAAAGGTAGTGCTGATAGGCATCTACGCAGCCCGGCGGCGGGATGATCTTGTTCGTCTTGGAGTCGAACGTCGACTTCGCGATCAGTGCCTGCCCCTTAATGAAGTACGGGTCCGGACGGTTCGGGTCGGCGGCAATTGCCTTGTCTGCAGCCGCCATCGCAGCGTCGGTCTGTCCGGCATTGAACAGTACGGCCGCCTGATTGCCGTAGAACATGCCCGCGTTCTGCGGCTCGGCCTTCACAGCGTTCTCGAACGCTGCCGTCGCATCAGGAATCTTTCCTTCCTTCGCCAGCACGTTGCCCGCGCCGTTCCACGCCGCAGCCTGGTCGGCCGGCACCGGCTTCTTCGAGGCCGCATCCAGTTCCGCGCCCTTCTTGTACGCGTCCACCGCGGCGTCATAGTCCTTCGTCGCTTCGTCTTTGTCCGTCTTGATCAGGTGGTCGCCCTGCGCGGCCAGCGTGTCCGCGTAGGTAATCCACAGAATGCTCTGGTCCGGCATGACCTCCGTCGCCGATTTCATGTCCGTGACGTCCTTGCTGACGTCCCCCTTCGTTGGCGCTGCCGCTTTCAAATCCGCGCGAACCGTTGCGAGCGTCGCGTTCAGGTTTTTGATCTTCATGTTCGCCGACATCGCCGCAGCGTTCTTTGCCTTCAGTTCCTCAATCTGCTTCCGCTCCTCCGGCGAAAGCTTGGCGATGTAATCGGCGCGGGTCATGTCGAAGTCAACGGTCTTGTCGTCGCCGGCCTTCAGCGTCACCTGCTGGAAGTCAACGCTCTTTCCCTGGGTGACGACCGCGACAAGATAATCGCCAGGAGCGATATCCGTTCCCTTGTAGTCGCCGTTCGAGTCCAGCGGGAAGGAGTTCGTGATCTTCTTTCCCTTCCACTCGCCGCCACTCAGATCATGGCTGAACTCCACGGTTCCCGTCGTGACCGGCTGTCCGGCCGGGTTCTGGACATGCCCATGCACGCTGGCGGTCTGCTGAGCGCGCATCTGTGGCACCATCCAGAGCGCAAGCGCCGCGACCAATGCAACAAAGAATCCGCTGTACCTCTTCATGTCTCTTGTCCTCATTCCGCCGAAGCGGTTGTTCCTCGAATGTCCTTGCTTTGAGCCCGCAGAGTTCGCGGCTGGGGCGCCTTCCGAATCTCTTTCCGGGCTTTGAGCCTGGGAAAGGCGGCCGGGCCTTTTTCACGCGGGCGGCAACGACCAACTTACATGCAACCGAGGCCCCGGTTCAACCCGCAGACTCCTCGTCGGCGATCTCCGCGGCGGTGACATCCTCCATCGATTCCGGCGCACTGGCGGCGGAATCAAGCACCTCCCGGGCCATCTGTTCGTCCTCGGGCCGCACCTGCAACTGCGCCGAAAAGGCCGCCGGAATCAGAACATTGGCGTTCTCGCCCTGCAGAAACGACGTGATTCCGGCGGAATCCAGCGCCATCCTCGCCATAGTTGCACCTACGGGATCCGCGAAGACGGCGACCGTTACGAGGCCTTCCGCCGGAGATCCGGCGGCCTCTTGCTGCAAGCGATTCAGCTCTTCACTCTGCTCACTCATGCTCTTCCTTCTCTGCGCCGCAAAATGCTTACGGCGCCACCTTCGGTTCAATGGACTGCAGGTGGAACGTAATTGTCCCCCAAAACAGCCGTGCCTGCATCTGCACCGGCAAATGACGCGTGTCGTCCGTATACCAGATCCAGATCTGGCCGCGGTTCTTCACGACTCCTTCATCGGCGGTCGCTTGCACTTTGACGGTCTGAAAGGTCCCGGCGGGTGTCTTAATCTCTTCTTTCGACTCAACTTTCATCCCCACCGTCACCGTCCGCATGCTGTCCGCGAGCGGAAAGTAGATGGTCGTGCCGACGTTGAGCGGCTGGGACTGCGTATAGAAGATCGCCGACAGCGAGTCAGTCACGCACGCCGGGATGTTCGCCTCCTTGTGGGTCGCCGTGCCCTTCACTAGGTTGCGCTCGTTCTGTGTCTGGCGGCCGTGCTCGTAGTCGAAGATCAGTTCGCTGGCGATCTTCCTCCGGCCCTCCTGAATCTGTTTGTTGAATCCGGTGGAGCATCCGGTCTGCATGTTGAAGCCCGACTGAAAGCCGTCGACCACAGGAAACAGCATGTTGATCGCGCCAACGGTGTCGGCAGTCGCCGAGATCCTCATCGTGTTCCCGGCCTGGTCCAGGTGAAACACGGCGACACCCGCGGTGAAGACCCGCCAGTCGACGGAGAACGTCAGCACCTGGTGCTGCGGATATTCAAATCCCGAAATTGGCGGCTGTAGCGGAGGGATCGGTCGCTGTTGCGTGGCCTGTGCCGCGCAAATCGCCGAGCCGAGGATCAGGGTAGCGCCGAGCGCGAAGAAGGTCCGCAGAGCCGAGCACATCCAGGCCTTCAAATTACCGTCTCCCCTGTCGCGTCCAAAGCGTCGTTCCTGAAAATGTCCGGCGGAGCAGAATCTGTTGGCGCCGTTTTCCTGCTAAGAGAACGGCATTGGCAGACGTCTCACACACCCCAGTACCAGGAGAAATGCTCTAAAGATGCCCGTGATTCAACCACATACGCAGAATCAGCGCTACGTACAACGCTGCCGCTCCTATGCTGGCATTGTACTCGCGGTGATGAAAGTACCGTTCCGGCGAGAATTTGCCCATCCCACGATCTGGGTCGTCGAAACGCGCCGGCGTCAGCCGCGGCAGCAACCGTGGCACGCGCCGCGCATACTCTTCAAATTGCGGAAACGCGCCGCACAGAAATTGCTCTTCAGACAGAATCGTCGGCACATAGATCAGCAGAAACATCCCTACAAGCAGTAGCACCAGCCACCACCGTCCGGCCGCGATCGCGAATCCTGCCGCGATCGACATCGATCCCAGGTACAGGGGATTGCGTGTGTAAGCGTACGGTCCGGTGCGCGTGAGTTCGGCGTTTTTCTTTACATATCCGGCGGCGTAGCCGCGTAACCACAATCCGGGAATGACCAAAATCAGTCCCCAGGCCAACGATTTCCAGCCCGGGCGCGCAAAGATAAGAAAGATCGCGGCGACAACGAATCCCAGCGGGACGCGCGCCCTCCGCGCGAATCTCTGCCATTCCCTCCGCTCAACGGCCATCTCTCTATCTTCGCAGATAGTGACAGGTCTTCTTTCATTCAGGTGCTGTCACAGACCTGACCGCGCCGATCACCTCATCCACGCCCATTCGCGCCAGCCCTGCATCGATTTCCGCCACTCGCTTGTGGCTCGTCACTGATCCGGCGCCACGAAGCACCCGCATCGGCCCCGACCCCCACGGCCCATTCCTCGCCGGATCGGTCGGTCCGTACAACGCGACCAACGGGATTCCGAGCGCCGCTGCCAGGTGTGTCGGTCCGGAATCGCCGCCTACCAGCAGCGACGCTCTGCGCATCAGGGCGATCATTCCGGCGACGTTGCAAACCACCATCTCCGCTGCCCCGCCGCTGCTCGCCACGACGCTCGCGGCTACCGCATCGTCCTTCTTCGGAGCATTCACCAGGGGCACAAATCCCATCGCGCGCAGCTCTTTCGCCAATGCTCCGTAGCGCTCCGCCGGCCACTGCTTCGCTCCCCACCCGGCCGAGGCCGCCAGCACGCAGACCTTGCGGTCGCCGACCAGTTCCGCCGCCCATTCGTCCGCCCATCCCGTATGCGGCAGCCCGACGGGCGCGGGCTCCAACGCAACGCCGCATGCCCCGCTCACGAGGGCAGTATTCTGCTCCACGATGTGCGTGCCGATGCGCGGCTGGGTGGTGCGGTATAACCTTGCCGCTGCCGCCTCGCGTGGATCTTCATACCCCGTGAACTCCCGCGCCCGCGCAAACCGGCCGATCACTGCTGATCGCATCGTTCCCTGCACATCCACAACCACGTCGTAGTGTTCCCGGCGCAGCTCCCGGCGCAGAGCCGCCACCGAACGCAATGTCTTCCACGACAACGGCGAAGCGCTCCACATCTTCGTCTCGGCCAGTTGAGCGTGGTCGACGATCTCGCCGTGTCCCTCGCCGTCAACCAGCAGCGCAGCCCAGCGCGGATCGACGACCCAGTCGATCTTCCAGTCAGCCCGAGCGATTCGCAGAGCCGCCACCGCAGGTAGCGCATGCAACACGTCACCCAGTGCGCCGACTCGCACGATTAAAACCCTCATGCTCGCTGTTCTCCTCCAGGCTTCACGCAGGCCGCGCTGCCAGTCGCGCCTCCAGCGCATTCACAACAGCATCAGTATCCGCGAACTCCGCTTCCAGCCCGACCACCATCAGCGGACCAAGCGTCTCGAGGCGCTCGCACATCGTCTTCGTCAGCTTCACGCTGTCCTTTTCTGTTGTCACAAATCCCGTCGCGTTCAAGCGCCGTGCGACCTCCAGAATTCGTTCGATGTCGCGCATGCCATACGCATGATGATCGTCAAACGCGATCGTCTCCACAACGCCACAGCCGGCTTCGATGAGCATCTGCTGAAATCCCTCCGGCCGCGCAATCGCGCAGAACGCCACCGGGCGCAGCCCTGCACCAAAGACAAACAGCGGTGCAGGGAAGTCCAACGTCCGGCGGACTACCCACATCTGCGCGCCCTCGCGCATCAGTTTCCACGTGTGTTCTTTTACATCCTCCAGCTCATTCTCGCGCACGACGACTGCATCGGCCCGCCGCACCGCATCAAATCCCTCGCGCAAGTTGCCCGCGGGCATCAGCGCGTCACCAAGGTCCTCTGCCGTTAGCAGCACAATATCGAAATCCCGGGCCAGGTGCCGGTGCTGCAATCCGTCATCCAGCAGATGCACGCTGCGCTGCTTCCGCACACGACCCTGCGGTGTTGCGTCTCCATTCATATGGTTGTGGTTTCCGTTTGGCGTGCCCGCCCGGCTCTGTACACCGCTTTCTGCCGCGCGTCCTGCGGCGAACCGGTCGTTGCCCACCCACACCGGCACACCCGTCGCGCGCGCAATCACCACGGGCTCATCGCCGTATCGCTCTGCGGCACGATCGCCAAGCGCCGCCACCCACTCCACGCCATGACCGATGCGCCCGTACCCCCGCGAGAGTACATCGACATCCCATCCGCGCGCGCGAAGCATCTTCGCCAGCGCAATCACCACCGGTGTCTTTCCCGCGCCACCCGCCGAGATCGAGCCCACGCTCACCACCGGCCGCTTCAGCCGCTGCACCTTCAGCACACCGGCGTTCCGCAGGCCGTCTTTCATCGCGATCGCCGCCCGATACAGCGGCACCAGCGGCCACGCCCACGGCCTGCGCGCGTTCACGGTTTCGCTCCGGTGTGAATCATGGCGACAATCGCCTCCACTGCCCGGCTTGTAGCTCCCTGCTGTTCTTCAAATACCTTACGACCGCGCTCGCCCATCGCGCGCGCTGCTTCGCGATCCGACAGAAGCGTCGCCATCGCCCACTGCAGTTCCTCTTTGCTCTCAACAATTCGAATGGCATCTGCGTTCCGCATCGCGGAGACGATTGCACGAAAGTTTTCGAACGACGGACCCATGACCACCGGCACACCGAACCGCGCAGCCTCGAGCGGATTATGCCCTCCCCTTTTCACAAGGCTTCCGCCGATAAATGCAACGTCAGCGATCCCATACACCGCAGCAAGATCACCGATCGTATCCACCAGGACGATCTGCGGGCCTCCTTGCGTTGCGGGTGGCCCATCCTTTGCGTTCTTCGCAAAGGGGTTGACCTCTCCTTCTGAGCCAGTGTCACTCGCCCGAACGTATGGGAACTTCATAACCAGCGATTCAACCGAACCAAACCGCTCGGGATGGCGCGGCGCCAATACCAGCAGGGCATTCGTTTCTCGCTGCAGTCGGCCTTCCCATGCTTGAATCACCAACTCTTCTTCGCTCAGCTGGTTCCCGCTTGTTCCACCGGCAAGACTTCCCGCCACCACAACCGGCCGTCCCGCCGCAATCTCCTTGATCAACTGCGCGAGGCGGCTGTCCTTCGGCGCCCGCACGTCATACTTCAGATTCCCAATCGCCCGCACGCTCTCCGCACGCGCGCGCATCGCGAGCAGTCTGTGCGCATCGTCCTCACTCTGCGCCAGCCACAGCGACACACGGCGCAATACGCGTCCCCAAACTCCGCGCGCCTTCACGCCTCGGGCAAAGGACCGGTCGCTCACCCGCGCATTGACAACAATCACCGGCACACCCGCGCGCCGGCACTCATGCAGCATTCTCGGCCACAACTCGCTCTCCATAAGCACCAGCGCCGCCGGCCGCAATACTTCCAGGTACGCACGCGTCGCCCACGCAAAGTCCAGCGGAAAGTAAAACACCCTTTCCGCGCCGAAACGTTCCCTCGCCAGCGTCTGTCCCGTCCGCGTCGTGGTTGAAACAACGACCTTCCATCCTTCACCCGAAGCGGTGCTCAGTGCTACCTCCAGCTCTCCCACCAGCCGCGACGACGCCAGCACCTCACCCACGCTGACCGCGTGCACCCACACGATTCGCCGCTGCTCTGCAATCCCTCGAACCGCGTCCCGCAGCCGATCCGGCACGCTTCCCAGCCGTTCGCGCATCCCCTCGCGATACCGCCGGGTTGTGAACATCCGCACCAGCCACCACGGCGAGCTCACCAGCAGCACCGCCGCCAGCACCAGGCTGTAGAGCCACATCATCGCGCACGCTCACCGGCCAACCATGCCGCCGCACTCACCGATTTGCTTTGTCTGCACTGCACCCCCCAGAGGATAATTCACCCTGTATGTCTTTCCGCCCCCGGCTCCTCTGCACACTCTGTCTAACCCTCACCTTCGCTGCACACGCCGACAAGCCGCGCAAGGTACCGCCTCCGCTGCCCGCCGCACAGTATCCCGCGCACGATACCCACGAGCTCATCACCATCGCCGCGGACCCCGGCGATACCAAAGAGACAGCACCACACACGCGCCTCGACTACCTCGGCCACGGCTTCATGCCCATTCGCATCATTGTCACCAACGACTCATCGCAGCCGCTCTCGCTCGACGACGCGCGCATTCTTTTCATCTCCTCCAATGACGTGACCGAGAACGCCGCCACCGACGAAGAGCTCGACCGCGGCATCTTCCAGCTCCGCAATATTAAAGGCAAACAGATTCCTCTGCCGGCGCCGTTGCCTCCCATCACCAGGAAGCCCAAGTCCGTCGACAACCAGATACAACTCGACGACCGAGACTTCGGTTTCAAGAGCTCTACCGTCGCTCCGCACTCCACAGTAGCCGGCTGGCTCTACTACGACGTTCGCGACCTCGACCAGCCCGTGCTCAAGGGCGCCATCATCGAGCTGCGCAAGGTCCGCTGGGCCGCGACGAACAAAGCGCTCGACACATTCGACATTCCGCTGCAACCAAAGAACTCAGATTCGCAAAATCCCTGATCGCTATTCTTCGATCTGTCATCTCGAACGCCATGCTCAACATCCGCGCCGCCACGCCCGCTGACATCCCCATCATGCTCCGCTTCATCCACGAGCTCGCGCACTACGAACGCGAACCCGACGCGGTCATCGCCACAGAAGCCGACCTTCTCCGCGACGGCTTTGCACTCGCGCCCGACGGCACGCCACTCGACTCGCCCATTCGCTTTCGGACTCTCATCGCCGAGCTCACCGAAGGCGCGACGACCACCCCGGCCGGCTTCGCGCTCTACTTCACCACCTACTCCACCTGGCTCGGTCACCACGGCATCCGCCTCGAAGATCTCTATGTCACGCCTTCGCTGCGCGGGAAGGGAATTGGCCGCGCGCTGCTTACAAGCCTCGCCCGCATCGCCATCGATGAAGGCTGCCCGCGCCTCGAGTGGGATGTGCTCGACTGGAACGAACCTGCCATTGCCGTCTATAGGAAAATCGGGGCCCGCATGCTCACCGAATGGCGCATCATGCGCCTCTCCGGCGATGCGCTGAATTCACTCGCGGCGCAGGACGTCCTATCCTGAATAGGTGAAGCATATCCACATCATCGGCGGTGGACTTGCCGGCCCCGAAGCCGCGCTCCAGGCCGCCGCGCTGACATCCGATCTGAACTGCACCATCACGCTCTCCGAGATGCGTCCGCTCCGCTCGACCGAAGCGCACCAGACCGCGGACTTCGCCGAACTCGTCTGCTCGAACTCCCTCAAGTCCGAGTCCGAAAACACTGCGCCGTGGCTGCTCAAACAGGAGATGCGCCGGGCAAATAGTTATCTTTTGGCCGCAGCCGACGCGTCCGCAGTCCCCGCCGGCCACGCGCTTGCCGTCGACCGCATCGAGTTCTCCCGCCGTGTCGCGGATCTCATCGCTCAGCAACCTCGCATCGAAATCCGCCGCGAAGAAGTGACGCAACTCGACGAAAACAGCAACGACACGATCACCATCCTCGCCACCGGTCCGCTGACATCCTCGCCGCTCGCCGCCGAGCTCCAGCGCCTCACCGGCGCTGAACATCTGGCCTTCTACGACTCCATCTCACCCATCGTCGACGCCTCCACCATCGACATGGACAAGGTCTACTTCGCCGCCCGCTGGGACAAAGGCACCGCCGATTACATCAACTGCCCCTTCACCAAAGAGGAGTACGACCGCTTCCTCGACGCCCTGACTTCGGCCGAAGAAGTCCAATCCAAAGAATGGGAGCAGATCCCCACAGGCGATTCTGCCAAGCTGCAGTACTTCGAAGGCTGCCTTCCCATCGAAGAGACTGCGCGCCGCGGCCGCGACACTCTCCGCTTCGGCCCCATGAAGCCCGCGGGCCTCACCAACCCGCGCACGGGCAAGTGGCCCTACGCCGCCGTGCAGCTACGCCAGGAAAACCTGCGCGCCGATAGTTACAACCTCGTTGGTTTCCAGAACCACCTTAAGTTCGGCGAGCAGGCACGCGTCCTCCGGCTCATCCCCGGCCTGGAGAACGCCACCTTCCTGCGCTACGGACAGATCCACCGCAACACCTACATCCACGCGCCCTCGCTGCTCACAGATACTCTGCAGCTGAAGCAGCATCCCAGCATCCTTATTGCCGGCCAGCTTTCCGGCGTCGAGGGCTACACCGAATCCATCGCCAGCGGCCTGCTCGCCGGGCGCTTCGCCGCTGCGCTCGCCCGGGGCGAAACACCCACACCTCCGCCACGCCTCACCGCCAATGGCTCGCTTACCCACTACATCACGCACGCGACCGGTTCCGACGGAGGTGCCAAGCACTTCCAGCCCGCCAACATCACCTTTGATCTGCTGCCGCCGCTCGAAGAGAGTCTCCGCAAGAAAATCCGTGATAAGAAAGAACGCCATCGCATCCAGTGCGAACGGGCCCTCGACGCATGGAACCAGTGGCTGGAAGCCGGTAACCGGGAGCCCGCCGTTCGAAGCTGAGTCGAGAACTGCGTCAAACGAAACTTATCTGGCGCCAATTCCGTAGAAACGGATGGCCGCGCCTTGCACTCCGCGGTAAGCTTTTCGATGAGAGGTGCAGCATGCCGCCGCTCTCTGCTATTGACGCCATCACTCCCGCCTGGCAACATACCCGCCGGCTCCTTCTTGGCCCGCGCGATCCGCGCCTCTTCTTCAAGATCGCCGCCGTCGCCTTCTTCGCCGAGATGCTCAGCGGCAGCTTCTCCTTTTCGCGGCCGTTCAATGCAGCTCACGGCGCTGGAAGCACCGGCGCTGCGCCCATCTTTACCGCTGCCATTCTCGGCATCATTGTCGTGGCCGCGGTCATCGGCCTCGTCCTTGGCCTGGTCTTCTTCTATCTGTCGTCGCGCCTGCAGTTCACCATCTTCCACATCGTGCTGCGCAGCGAAACTACGGTCGCGCCCGTTTGGCGCCGTTACGGTCTCGCTACATGGCGTTGGATGGGCCTCAAGCTGCTGCTCTTCCTCTGCGCATTCGCCTGCCTCGCGCCTGTTCTCATCCCAGGCATCTTTTACTTCATACACGCTTTTACGCAGCAGTCGCGCGGCGATCACTCGGACATCGTCGGTCTCATTCTCGTCGGCGTTTGCTTCGTCGCTCTCTTCATCCTCTTCGGTCTCGCACTTGCCATCGCATCCATTCTGCTACGCGACTTCGGCCTGCCCTCCATGGCGCTCGAGGGCACGTCTCTTCGCGAGACCGTGCGCCGCGTCATCACGCTCACCCGCGCCGAAACCGGACCGGTCGCGCTCTACATCCTCCTCCGCTTCTGTCTGGCCATCGCCGGCGGCTTCATCGCTGAGTTGCTGATCGCTATCTTCGCAATCGTCGTAGGAGCTCCCCTTGGCGGCCTCGGCTTCGGCCTTTGGGCGACGTTGCACACGGCCGGAACGGCCGCACGAACCGGCATGATCGGTGGCTGGGTCATCCTGGCCCTCGCTCTTGTCGCCGCGCTTGCCGTTGCCGTGATCAGCCTCTTCGGATATCTCTTCACGTTCCTGCAGGCGTACGCAATCTTCTTCCTCTCTGGCCGTTATCCTCTGATGGGCCAGCTCCTCACCGAGCCACCCGCGCCGGTTGTGCCCTCGCGCTCGCCGCAAGCGTGGACGCCCGCATTCGGCACACCGCCGCCGGTCTAACGCGCGGTCGCGGTCCGCGTCTTATCATTGACCTATGCCGTTTCCCATCAAAACCTGCGTCCTCTGCGGAGAGGAGTTCGAACTGCGCCCCAACAAACCCGGCTACGCCAATCGCTGCCCCGAGTGCTCCACACCGGAAGCCGAGGCCGAAGCGGCCCTGCGCACCAGTGCCGATGGCTTCCAGGGCAAAGCCCGCGCCGAAGCCAACGCCGAGCGCCGCAAAGTCATCCGCGACATGCTCTACCGCAAGGACAGCTGACAACAGCCGTCATCCTGAGGGAAGCCGCTCGCATGCGAGCTGCGTAGTCGAAGGAACCCCGAGGCCGCTTGTATCGCTGGATCGTGTCCCTCTTCTCAAGCGATCACTCTGACTTCCTCTTATTCCTCGCCCGCACCTTGAACCAGATCGGGCTGCCGATGAACTTAAACGCGGCCCGAATCTCGTTCGCCAGAAACCGCTCGTAGCTGAAGTGCAGCTTCACATCGCGATCCGTGAACAGCACAAACGTCGGCGGAGCCACAGCCGCCTGCGTCATGTAATAAACCTTCACGCGCCGGTTCATCGGAACGCTTGCGCGCTGAAAATCAATCTGCTCGAGAAACCGGTTCATCGCGCCCGTCGAGATGCGTTTCCTGCGCTCCCGCGCCACCAGCTCCACCTTCTTGAAAATCTCCTCGACGCCCTTTTTCTCCGCCGCCGACACAAACAGCACCGGCGCATAGTCCAGATACTTCAGCGCATCGCGAACCTGCTGCTCATAGACCTTCTTGTCCGCCGGCGCCTTGCCGTCGAACAAGCGCTTGCCATCCGGCCCAACTTCCGTCATCAAATCCCACTTGTTGATGACGATGATCACGCTGCGCCCGCTCTCATGCGCATAGCCGCCGATCGTCGCATCGCTGCCAGTCACGCCCTCTGTCGCATCGATCATCAGCAGTGCCACATCTGCCGCCTCCAGATGCTTCCTGCTCATCACCACACTCAACTTCTCGGCCATCAGCTTCGTCTTGCCCTTGCGCCGAATCCCCGCTGTGTCGATGAACCGGAAGCTGTGCCCATCGCGCTTCACCACCTCATCCACCGCATCGCGCGTCGTTCCGGCAATCGGCGACACAATCGCGCGCTCCGTCCCGGTCAACGCATTCAGCAGCGTGCTCTTGCCCACATTGGGTCTTCCGATGATCGCGATCTTCGTCTCGCGCTGCACATGCTCGCCATGACTCCGCAACCGCCGCGCGCGCGTCTCGCCGGAGTCCGCCGCGCGAGCATCTTCATCAGCAATGAAGTCGCCTTCATCCTCTTCGGCCTCTTCCTCAATGCCCTCCATGTTCTCCGTCGGTTCTTCCGCGACGGTCTCCGCAGGCAGCGCCGCCCACACCTCATCCAGCAGGTCCGCCACGCCAATGCCGTGCTCCGCCGAGATCGGCAGCACATGCCGAAAGCCCAGCGTGCGAAAGTTCTCCGCGCCTGCCTCCAGGTCTGCCGAATCCATCTTGTTCACCGCCAGAAACAGAGGCCTAGCGCCTGCATTGCGAATCAGCAATCGCGCCAGCTCCACATCCGGTGCCGCCAGCTCGGTTCGCCCATCCACGACCATCACAATCGCGTCCGCCTCATCCAGTGCCACGCGCGCCTGGCGCAAGATCTCCGCCGGAATCAACGCCTGATCATCCGGTACTACGCCACCGGTGTCGACGATGCGCACCGTCCGGCCCGCCCATTCCGTCTCGCCGTAAATCCGGTCGCGCGTAATTCCCGGTTCATCGCCCACAATCGACCGCCGCGTTCCAGTGATGCGATTGAACAGTGTCGACTTGCCCACATTCGGCCGCCCGCAGATCGCCACTAGCGGCACATCCTCCGTCGCGGTCCCACTCGTCGCCACCGCCAACTCCGCCGCCCGCGCATCCGCCTCTCCGCCTATCTCAAGTCCGCGCTCGCCTCTAGCTTTTCTGTCACCCTTGAAGGGGATGTTCTTCTCTCCCGCGCGGCGACGATCCCCATCCAGCACAACCGAACGCTCGCGCTCGGGGCTTCGTTTCGGCGTCCTTGCCGCCTTTGCCGCCGCCGCCTTCTTCGAGCTCAGCGCCTTGCGCTTCTTCGGCGCCACGTTCGCCATCTGCGCACCCGTCCGCGGAGCCTTGCCCAGCCTGGGCCGCGTGCTCGCTTGCCGATGCTTCTTGCCCATCCTCTTCTTCTGGTCGCGCCTCGGTGCCATAACATCCTCAATCTCGTTGCCTTAACATGGTCGCACGCGCCGCTCGTAACTCATCGGCGCCACAGGACGTCCATGCAGCCTATTCGCTTCGCCATCCTCGGCTTCGGCTACCACGCCGCCTTCCGCCTCGTCCCTTCGTTTCGCAACTGCCGGCACGCCAGCCTCGTGGGCTTCCATCGCCGAGACCCCGCCAAAGCCGCACGCGACGCCGAAAAACATAACATCCGCGCCTTCGCCTCCGCGGAAGCCCTCTGTGCTTCCGATGAAGTCGACGCCATCTTAATCACCAGCCCCGACGCTCTTCATCTCGCCGACGCGCAGCTTGCCTTCGCGCACAAGAAGCCGGTGCTCTGCGAAAAACCGCTCGCTGCTACGGCAGATCAAGCGGACGCGATGCTCGCAGCCGCCAAAGCCTCTGGCCAACTCTTCGGAGTCGCTCACCACTACCGCTGGGCGCACGCCGTCCAGCAGATCAAAGCCCGCGTCGCCGCCGGCGAGATCGGCGACGTCCGCACCGCGCACGCCGAGTTCAACTACGCCGCGCAGTTCTCCCGCCGTCCCTGGATCACCGACCCCACCCTCGCCGCCGGCGGCCCCATCGGCGACGTCGGCGTCCACTGCATCGACACCCTCCGCTTCATTCTCGACAACACCTGCGCAAAGACCGTCTCCACCATCGCCACGCAGGACGCCCATTCCGGAGCCGTCGAAGCCTCCGCTTCCATGCAGTTCGAGTTCGCCAATAATGTCCTCGCCAGCGTCAACGTCTCCGCCCGCGCGCAGTACCGCACTCAGATCGAAATTGTCGGTGCTGACGGCGTGCTCGTCGCCGAAAACGGTATGACCGTCGACCACCCCGTCGAAATCGTTCTTCGCCGCAAAGGAGTCCACGTAAATACCAACACAGTGGACAATGCCGACGCCTACACCCGCATGATCGATAACTTCGCCCAGGCACTCCACGGTGAAGAGCAATTTCTCGGCCCCGGCAGCGAGGGCGTGCACAACCAGCACATCCTCGAGGCCGCCTACAGAAGCTGGCAGTCCGGCAAGCGCGAATCCGTCCGCCCTTCATGACACCCGAACTCGAAACCGAACGTCTCCTGCTGCGTCCTCTTCAACTCGAAGATGCGGAGCAGACCCAGCCGCTCTTCGCGCAATGGGACGTTGTGCAATACCTTAACGCCGCTGTGCCCTGGCCGTTCCCGCCAGACGGCGCCTTCTGCTTCTATCGCGACGTTGCGCTCCCCGCCGTAACGCGCGGCGACGAGTGGGACTGGACGCTCCGCCTCAAAGCGGCCCCCGGCCAGATCATCGGGGCTATCTCACTCGTGCGCGGTGAGACGATCAATCGCGGCTTCTGGCTCGCCCCGCCGTGGCAAAACCGCGGCCTGATGACGGAAGCTGTGTCGGCCACCAACGACTTCTGGTTTGACACTCTTGGCTTTACCCGTCTTCGTGCCCCGAAAGCCGCCGCGAACATTGCCTCGCGCCGCATCTCCGAGAAGACCGGCATGCGCCTCATCGCGATCGAAGAGAACCACGATTTTGTTTGCGGTCGCGTACCCGCCGAAATCTGGGAGATCACCGCCGACGAATGGCGCGCCTTCCGGGCGAAGAAAAGGCGTCTATCATAGACCCACCGCGTGCCGCCCCTCACCAACATCGATGTCGACCGCAAGACGCCCCTTAGCGAAGCCGCCGCCGAAGCCAGGCTTCCATCCCTGCACGACTTCTTCTCACCCGGCGGCATCCTCGCGCGCAGCTCGCTCGCCTTCGAGCACCGGCCCGGCCAGTACGCCATGGCCCGCGCCATCGAGCAAGCATTTGCTGACCGCCGTCATCTCATCATCGAAGCCGGCACCGGCACCGGCAAAACCCTCGCCTACCTTCTGCCCGCGCTCCGGCGCGCTCGCAACGAAAAGCAGCGCATTATCATCTCGACCGGCACAAAAAATCTGCAGGAACAGCTCTACTTCAAAGACATTCCATTCCTCGAATCCGTCCTCGCGGACTCCGGCCCGCTCCGCGTCTGCTACATGAAAGGCCGCGCCAACTACCTCTGCAAGCAGAAGCTCTACGCGCTCCGCGACAACCCCATACTCTCCGGCCTCGACGACATCTCCCAGTTCCACACCATCCTTCAGTGGGAGCGCACCACCGAAACCGGCGACCGCGCCGAGATCGACGAGCTCCCCGAATCCTCCGCGCTCTGGCACAAACTCGACGCCCGTTCCGAGGTCTGCCTCGGCCAAACCTGCCCCAACTGGGAGCCCTGCTTCATCACCCAGATGCGCCGCAAGGCCCTCGAGTCCGACCTCGTCATCGTCAACCACCACCTCTTCTTCGCCGACCTCTCCATCAAGCAGCAGGCCGGGGGTGCGCCCGACGCCGGCATCCTTCCCGACGCCGCAGCCGTCATCTTCGACGAAGCCCACGAGCTCGAAGCCGTCGCCTCACAATACTTCGGCATCGCGCTCACCAACCACCGCTTCGACGAGCTCGCCCGCGACACCGAGTCTATGCTCCGCGCCAAAGGCGCCAGCAGCGCTGCAATCGAAAGCTCTACCCAGACGCTGCGCGAGCGCTCGCGCCTCTTCTTCTCCTCGCTCCCCGCTGGCCCCACGCCCGATGCGAGCCCCGCACAATCAGGCCGCATGGAGTTTCAAGACCGCGCCGACTTCCTCGAGTCCCATGGAGACTCCTACCTCGGCGCCATCAACGCACTCACCCGTCTCGAAGGAGAGCTCGACCGCCTCCGCGACGTCGAAGAAGCTGCCGGCCTACGCAAGCGCGCCGCCGACATCCGCGCCCACCTCAAATTTCTCCTCGAATCCACCGATCCCAACACCGTCTTCTGGATTGAGCGCCGCGCCGCCTCCAACCTCCGCAACACTGCCCGCGCCGCCCGCACCGAAGTCGCGCCCGTCTTCCAATCCCTCACCACCCACCTGCAGGCCACACCGATCGACGTCTCCCAGCTCCTCGCCGAAACCCTCTTCGCCAACTACTCCTCCGTCATCCTCACCTCGGGCACCCTCACCGTCGCCGACTCCGAGGGCAAGGCCTCCTTCGACCACCTGAAAAAGCGCCTCGGCATCCCGTTTCCCAAAGAGCTCGTCGTCCCCAGCCACTTCGACTACGCCAAGCAAGCGCTCCTCTACCTCCCGCAATACCTCCCGCCGCCGCGCCACCCCGACTTCCTCCTGCACGCCACCGAAAAAATCCGTCGCGTCCTCGAGATCACCCGCGGCCGCGCCTTCTGCCTCTTCACCAGCTACTCGCAGATGCGCGAGCTCCACGATAGATTGCTGAGCCAGCTTCCATTCCCGCTGTTGCTTCAGGGACAAGCACCGCGCCACATTCTCATCCAGAAGTTCCGCGAAACGCCGAACGCCGTCCTCTTCGGGACATCAAGCTTTTGGCAGGGCATTGACGTCCAGGGCGAACAGCTCTCCTGCGTCATTGTTGACAAGCTCCCCTTCGCCGTCCCATCCGACCCCATCATGAAGGCCCGAACGGATGCCATCACCTCCGCGGGAGGTAATGCCTTTGCCGACCTGCAAATCCCTCAAGCCGTCATTGCACTCAAGCAGGGCTTCGGCCGCCTCATCCGCTCGCTCACCGACCGCGGCGTCCTCATGCTTCTCGACTCGCGCATCCGCACCACGCGCTACGGCGCAGTCTTCCTCGACTCGCTCCCACCCTACCGCCGCACCGACGACATCGCCGAAGTCGAACGGTTCTTCGAGCGATGATTTCTACTGCACACGCTCTGCGTTGGCCTGATTAAACACCACGTTGTTATCACCCGCGGCCAGATTCGCCGGCACATCCCACACCAGCGACCCTCCTGCCGCACTCGGCACTATTGCGAAGAAGTAATACTGCCCCGTCGTCGCGGTTGCAGCCAGCGTCGCTTTCCCTGACGCATCCAGCTTGGTCGTCGTCACGTAGTACTTCGGCAGGCCCTGCATCACCGCACTGCATCCCTGCGTCGAGTGACACTGCGTCTGGAGCGCCTTCATCGCCCGCGCAGGAGTCGCCCGCTCCGGCACCGTTACTCCCAGCTCCCGCAGAATCCGGTCCATCGGCTTCCGCGAAACAAACACCGGTTGCCCCGCCAGCGGATTTATCCCGCTGAAGCTAGACGACAGCAGCACGCGGAACTGCGCTCGCTCTCCGCTCGTCGCCGACGCGATGCCCGCACCCGCCAGCGAGTTTGCAATGGAACCGGAGCCCGCGTCCGACGTGCCCAGCGCAGCCGCATCAGGCACCGCCGCGGCCTCCGCGCTCGTCGCATAACTCGCCGGCACAACCGGCGCCGCTCCATTCGACGCCACCATCGTGTTCTGCTTTCCCTTCGGCGCAAACGTCCCGACGTTGCAGCTCTCCGAATGCGGCGTGAAGCTCACATTCTCGCCGTTGACCGCGCTGACCAGCCTCCCATTCACCGTCGTCGAGCCCGACCCTCGCAGCGTCGTATCCGGCGCCACGCCCAGCAGAAACGCACCTCCACCGTTCTGCACATGGATCACAAATCCGTTCGCCGTATTCTCGACCGTGTACGGCGCATTCACATGCGCCTTGCCGCAGTCCACCGTCACATATCCGTTATTGAAGTCCAGCAACATGCCATTCGAGCTGGCATACGGCCCAATCATGCGCAGGCCGTAAACCGTCGCTACCGAGTCACCCGCGCCGAACAGATCCGCCACCTCGCCGATCATTCCCGTCGGCTTCGGCGGTGGAGGAGGCGCAGGCTGCGGCGCCATCTGCCCAATCGTGCAACGCTGCATGCTCGGTCCATAGATCGGCGTCGATGTCGTGGAGCAATTCGCGTTAATCGATCCTGTCCTGCACGCCGTCACGTTGTGAGATCCAATGATGATGCTGCCCTTCACCGTGACATTCCCCGGCCCCGAAAGCGAGCCATCACTACGCAGCGTCAACACGATCGGATCGGGTTCGTTATCCACGACAATCTGCGTCCCCGCGCTCGATCTCCGAACCCTGTACGGCTGGGTCAGATCCACCAGAGTTCCGCACTTCTGAAGCGTCGCCGTGCCGTTCACCTCGAGCATGAACTCCGGCAGCTCCGTCCGACTGTGATACTTCCCCACAAGAATCACGCCGCTCAGCGGAGGTTGCTGCGACGATTCGTCCGTAGCCACCATCGAGATGAGGCTGCCGAGGTCCTTCACCAATCCCACCATCCCGTTCGCGCATTCGTTCATCGTGCCGCCAAGCTCCAGGCACCGCTTCTGTTCATCGTTCAGCTTGACCGGGCCACTGTTACCACCCAAAAGCCCGCCGCCCGTCTGCCCGTTCGCCTGTTGCTGCTGCTGCGGATTCATCTGCTGCTGCAACTGCGCCTCATGCTGCTTGTAGCTCTGCGCCAGCGTCGCCTGCGTTCCCGCATACGTATCCGCCGCCTGCTTTCCCTCCAGCTGTTTGATCCAGTCCAGGGCGTTGTTCACCGAGTACTGGCCTTCCAGATGCTTGAATCTCGTCACCTCCTTGGGCGTGTGCGATTTCGTAAAGCTCTGCGTCACGTCATACTGCGCCTTGCTGTACTCGTTGATCATCTTCAGCTCGCCGGGTAGAAAAGGTCCGCTGTAGCTGCGCGTATCTCTGATCCGCCGTATATACACCTGTAGGTACTCGAACACCGCAACCTGCCGCGCCGCGGTATCGGTCGCATCCGTCCCCTGCATCGCGCTTTCGACCCGCTGCACCGAAGGCAGCGCCGTCGTGTAGTCACTTGAAGAAGCAGATGTCTGCGCTGCGCCTGCCGCGCACAGCATCAACAACACGACGCCACCAACGCCGCGACGAATAAAAAACCAGAATGTACAAAGAAAAGGTGCCGAGAAGCTCATAAATCACTCCCGGGGCCAACTCGATTTTTGGAGGGCTAGCCACCGAAGGCTAGTTGGCCGAAGCCGTGCTCGTCAAGCTCTACAGCTCGACCGCGTCAGTCCGCCGCAACCCACTCGCTCGCTTGGCACCAGCTCGTCTCGATCTCCGGGATGCTCAGGTGCCCATGCCCCTGTTTGCACTCCAGCTCCGCGCCGGTGAACTCAAGAAAATTCCACGAAGGCCGCCCCACGCGCGCCGGCGACGCCAGCGAGCACAAGCAGTGCTGGCAGCGCAGCGCGCTGTCCAGCGAACTCCACCGCGATCCCAGCAGCCCAAGCAGCACGAACAGCAGGCTCTGCAGCACAAGCGTCGTCAGCGGAATGAATGGCCGAATCGGCCACGTCACATCCGTGCTCATCATCCACGCCAGGAGAAGGACAAGCACCATCTTGGCGAAGAAAAACACGCGCGCCTTCAGCCGAAGCCGCTGCATCCCGGAAAGATTCTGCTCCAGCGAAGTCACGCCCGCTGCCAGGCTCACAAAAGCCACCAGCGATGCCTCTATCGCAACCCGCACAACACTGCCTGCCGCGATCACCAGAAAACCATGCAGACTTCCCGCCGCAATCACTGCGGGAACCGTCGCCATCAGCAGCAACGACACAAGCAATGCGATGCAGAGAAACGGTGTGCCCGCAAGAGCCTGTCTGACGCTGTCGCCGCGCAGCCACAGCGCGTCTTGAATCACGCCAGACAACAGCCCCGGTGTGCCATCCTGCTTCCGCCGATGCTCGCGATCCCACAGCTCCGCCTGCCACCCTCGCACCCAATTCTCGCGTTCGCAGCGTGGCGTCAGCCACTGTGTCGCCGCCAGCAGAACACGATCGGCGCGGCGGAGAGGGGACGGCAACTCGGGAATCATGCGTGCTTCTCCGGGAGCAGGCGTGCCAGCAAAGGATAGCGCTCCGTCGCCGCCTGGGCCGCTGCCTTCCCGGAGTGCGTGATCTCGTAATAGCGTCGTGCCGGACGCTGCGCCGCGCTGGCGTCCGCCTCCGATTCCCACCGCGACACCACCAGCTCATCGCGCTCCAGCCTCCGCAGCGCGGGATACACCGTCCCGCTCGGCAGACCTGTCGCCTCCATGACGTCGAAGCCGAAGCAATAGCCGAGGCTCAGCGCCTTCAGGATCAGGGCAGCGCTATGGGACAGGCGATGCGGTTTCATGCTATGTAGTATTCTATATTAAGTAGTACGCTACATAGGGTAAGGATGCCAAAAATGCTCGAACTTCGCGATGTCTCCAAAAGCTACCGCAGCATTCCCGCCGTCCAGAACGTCAGCTTCACGCTTCGCCCCGGCGAGGTCCTCGGCTATCTCGGCCCCAACGGCTCTGGCAAATCCACTACCGTCAAAATGATCATCGGCCTGATCGAACCCACGAAAGGAAAAGTTCTCTTTGAAGGCCGGGACATCCGCGAAGACATCGCAGGCTATCGAGCTCAGCTCGGCTACGTGCCCGAGGAAGCCCAGGTCTACACGCATCTCTCCGGGCTCGAATATCTGCAGCTCGTCGGCCGCCTGCGCGGAATGCCCGAAGCGCTCATCGACCGGAAAGCCCGCGATCTTCTTGGTCTCCTCGGCCTGCGTTCCTCCGAGTTCTCGCCGATGTCCAGCTACTCCAAGGGCATGAAGCAGCGCGTTCTGGTTGCCGCGGCGCTCCTGCACGATCCTCGGCTCATCGTCTTTGATGAGCCGCTGTCTGGGCTCGACGCCGTTTCAGCGCGTCTCTTCAAGGACCTGCTTGTCCTCCTGTCGCAGCAGGGCAAGGCCATCCTGTATATCTCGCACGTGATGGAGGTCGTCGAGCGCGTCTGCGACCGCGTCATCGTCCTGACCAAAGGCCGCATCGTCGCCGATGCCCCGCCCGCCGAACTCACGAGAGTGATGAAGCTTTCGAACCTCGAAAGCGTCTTCGCCCAGCTTGTCGAACAGACCCAGACCGAGCGCATCGCACAACAACTCGTCGACGTGATGAAGGTGAGCCATGTGTGAGACGACCACCCGCGAGCTGACGCGCCACTTCTTCCGCCGCTTCTTCGAGAACGACGTCGTCCAGTCCGCCGAAGGCACGGTGACCACCGTCGTCCGTGCGCTATCCATCGTCGCCGTGCCCGGCCTCATGTTCGCCTTCTGGCTGCAGAACCAATACATCCGCCGTCCACCCTGGGGAAGGATCGAAGATGAATACTTCTTCGTGATGTTTTCGTTCGTGGTTATGGCGGGCGTCGCCATCTTCGAATGGGAGATGCTCTTTCCGGACCGCCTGGACTTCATCGTCCTCACCCCACTCTCTCTGCGCCGCTGGCAGATGCCCGCAGCCAAGGCAACGGCGCTCGCAATGTTCCTTGGTCTCTTCCTCGTCGCGGCAAATTTCTTCGGTATCTTCATGCTTCCCGCGGTCACAAAAAGCAGCACGTCCATGCTTCCGGGCATCGCCGGCAGCAGCTTCGGCCGGCAGATTGTGGCGCAGGCTGTCGCCACTTTGTCAGCGGGCATCTTCGGCGCGTTGGCCGTCATGCTGCTGAGCGGCGTTTTGCTTTGCGTGTTTCCTCCAATGTTGTTCCGCACGGTCTCGCTTGCCTTTCGCATGCTCGCCGTAACCGCTCTCGGTCTTCTGGTGATCCACTACGCCCGGTTCGGAGACTCGATGCAGCAGCTGCTGGCCAACGGCGGAGAAAAAATGCGATGGGTTCCGTCGTTCTGGTTTCTAGGCCTCTATCAGTCGATACAACACGGCGCAGCGGCGCCCAGCTTTGCGGCTCCAATGATGCAGCGGGCAGATATCGCATCGGCGCTCGCTCTGCTCGGCGTGGTGCTTGTCTATCCCATGGCATGGATCCGCATGCGAAGAATGGCAATCGAGGAACAGGTCAATCGAACAGCCAGCCGCGGCCATCTGACATCCCGCCCAATCCATTCGCTCATCCGTATTCCGGAGCAGCGTGCCGTGTTTCACTTCATCGGACAGACCATGGCGCGCACCACGCGCTACCAGGTCTACATGGCGATCTACTTCGGTGCCGGACTGGCGTTGGCGATCTCATGCGCGACGCGCGTCCAGGTCCAAAACGGCACCACCCATCCCGCGCTCTCATCGTTCGGCCTGCATGCCGTCATGCCTCTGCTTGTCTTCTGGACAATTGCGGGTCTGAAGATGGCCTTTGTCTTTCCCCTGCAGCTCGACGCAAGGTGGATCTTCCGCTCCACGGGCGCCTCGCTATCGAGCTGCATCGCTGCGGCAAGAAAGTGGGCACTGTCGTCGGGCCTCGCCGTGGTCTTCGTGGTCACAACCGCGCTTGTCTGCGCCGGATGGAGCGGCTGTCAGCTCCTCGTGCAGGCGGTCTGCGGAGCCGCTCTCGCTGCCATTCTCGTGGATGGATTCTTCTTCGCACAGACCAGCGTCCCATTCAGCCGTGCTCGCCGCCCGGGAAGAACCAGTCTTCCGCTCCTGCTCGCCTTGTACCTGGGTGTCCTGCCGCCTTCCATCTACGGCATGGTCTTCCTAGAACTGAAACTCGAGAGAGATCCGTTCCTGCTGATTGCGCCCGTCGCCTTCGTTCCTCTTCTGCACTACGCTCTGCGGCGACTGCGCGACCGCGCCGTGCTCGTCGAGGAAGAACGCGAGGGAGCCGACGGCGAGTTTCAGCTCCTCGGACTCTGCGGCGATCTCTCCACCTGATCGCCGCGAGCGTGCAGCCGTCGCCTCCACAAAGGGAGCGCTAAACTGATCCTGACCCCATGGGACGCAACCTCTACATCCTCGCCGCGACCATCGGCATCCTCGCGCTTATCTCCTTCGCGCTCTCCTTCACCAACATTGCCCAGGTTCCCGGCTCTCCCGGTGATGTCCGCCTGTGGCGCACGACCTCGGTCGCCCTGGTCTTCATCGGTCTGGTGGTCGCCCTTGGCGGCGTCCTCTCGCAGCTCTTCGAGCAGGCCGAGCGCCGTGCTACACAGCAGCGGAACGCTCGCCGTCAGCGGCGCCGCAACCGGCCGTAATCCACAGCTCGGCGGTTGACACCCCGGGATACAATAGAGGTATGGAGAGGTTCTGGCCCGGCATATGCGCCGGGTCTTCGAGTTTAAGCACTCGGATCGTCGAAGTCCAAAGCTAAAGTCTCTGCTCCGAAGACTTTGCACAAAAACAGGGGGGAGGGAGTACCGGGCCGATAGAATCAGAGACGCCGCTCCGAATGAGCGGCAAGGGGAGCACCGACGATGTTCGAGATTACCGTGCAGGCGAATTTTTCCTCAGGCCACTTCCTGCGCGACTACTACGGCAAGTGCGAGAACCCGCACGGTCACAACTACCGCGTCCTCGTCACCCTCGCCGGCGAAGAGCTCGAGCCCAACGGCCTCCTCCTCGACTTCAAGGTCCTCAAGCAGGTCCTGCGCCCCACGGTCCAGTACCTCGACCACAACATGATCAACAACCTCGAGCCGTTCACCACGGTGAACCCCTCGGCTGAAAATCTCGCCAAATACTTCTTCGAGCGCACCGCAGGCGAGCTCGAGCGCATGACCAGCGGCCGCGTCCGCGTCAAAGACTGCACCATATGGGAAACCGATACCAGCTTCGCCCGCTACTACGAGTGATCTGCAAGGAGTCGGCTGACTTACAATCCACTCAGGGCTTCGGCCCGCAACCTCTTCGTCCAAGGCCTGATCATGATTGCCTACCTCGTTCTCATTGCCGCCGCGCTCAGCCGCTTCGTTCCGCATCTCTTTCATGGTGTTGGGCTGAACTTCACCGCCGTCGGCGCCGGCCTGCTCTTCTTCGGCTCGCGCCGCTCGCGCTGGCACGCCATCGCCGCCGTTGCAGTGCTCGCCGTGACGGACTTCTGCTTGACGCGCTTTGTCTACGGCTTTCCGTTCGAGCTCAAGGGCTATCTCATCACCTGGACATGGTACGCGGGCGTCTGCCTGCTTGCCACTGGCCTGCTACGCAGGGTGACAACGCTGCGAGTCATTGCGGGCGTTTTGGCTTCAGCCAGCAGTTTCTTCGTGTTGAGCAACTTTGCCGTGTGGATCGGCAGCGATATGTATCCGCACAGCGCAGCGGGTCTAGGAGCCTGCTATTACGCCGCGCTGCCGTTCTATGCGAACGATCTTGTTTCGACCGGTCTGATTTCGGCTGTGTTGTTTGGCCTCCCGGTTGTCGCGGCCAGGTTGATCGAGGCCATTCATTCCGCGCATCGTAATCAACCGCTCGCGTAGAGATTTTCAGGCGTCCTCTTCGACCGGCAAGTTCTCTCCGCGGCGCCGGTCGAATATTTTGCGAATCATGTACAGCGCGATGACAAAGAGTGCGCCGGAAATCAGGCCCATCGCGATGGCGAAGTGCTCATGGAACAGCCCCCGGACGGAACGAAACAGTTTCGGGCCGAACCAGATATAAAGCAGCGACGCGACTACGAACTGGGTCATCTTGCCGCAGAAGATCGACAGAACGAATGTAACGGGCTTCATCTCGAAGACGCCGGCTGCGAATTCGAAGAGCTTGAGAGGAAACGGCGGAGGACACATAGCCGGGATCATCATCGCCAGGAACTCCTGGTTCTCGAAGCGATCGCGCATCTTCTCGTAGCGTTCCCGGTGGATACGCTTCAGAAGGAAAAGTTCGCCTCCGGCGCGGCCGATAAAGAACGGCACTAGCGATCCGAAGGCTGAGGCCGCGGCTGCGATGAGACAGTAGATCAGGAAGCGGTGATGGTTCGTCGCGACATAGCCGATGACCACGCCGTCCATCGAAACTGGAATCGGAATGAGCGCCGAGTCGATCAGTGCGAGGCCGCCAACGCCCCAGATGCCCAGCGGCTTCATCACCGCAAAGAGCATTCCCGAGAACTTGTGCAGGAGTGCGATCGGTCCAAGTTTCACAAACACCCATTCTACTGTTCAGCGCTTATGAGCCTGGCCGCCGACAGGTACGCTAGATTCGATGTTCGGTATCGCCTGAAAGCAACTCCAGCGCATGGGAAAGAAGCGGAAGAATCGCCCGAAAACCGCTCTCAGCGCCGGCTGGGCTGCCGGGAAGATTGACGATCAGGCAACGCCCCCGGACGCCGCAGACACCGCGTCCCAATGCGGCGAAGGGGGTTTGATCGAGGCCTTTGAGCCGAATCTGTTCGGCCATTCCGGGTATGAGGCGGTCACACACGGCAAGCGTGGCTTCCGGAGTGACATCGCGTTCGGCGAGGCCAGTGCCACCGGTGGTCAGCACCAGTTCCGCCTGGGAGCTGGCCAGACGGAGTGTCTCGATGAGGAGCGGGCGGTCGTCTGCGACGATCTTCGCATCAACGACTTGCGCGCCGGCGTCATGCACCAGTTGAATAAGCAGCGGACCGGAGAGGTCGGCCTGCGTGCCGGCGGCGCAACGGTCGCTGGCGGTAATCACAACAGCTTTGCGGCCCGTCAAAGGAGTGGCCATCTGCTTCATTCACAGAGGATAGCCGAGACGTGCGGCGAATCCGTCTGTTAACGGCGTGGAACGGGCGAAAGATGAGAGAATAGAAGAGCCAGCATCGGCTCGGTCTGGCGACGGGTTTTTCACAACGGCACCCCGCGCCGCAACATTCGCGCCCGCCCGTCCGTCACAGACGATGTACCTGAACGATGCCCTTAATGACCCCAGCCGACCCGGTGCAACCCCGCTCCGAAACCGAAGCGGATGAGTCCTCGCCGCGAACATCCCGCAAAGCGCCTCTAAGCTTCGTGCCGCACGACGCTTCCGGTGCTTCTTCAGCCGAGCCGGTCCGGATCCGCACGAGCCGCTACGGCGAGCTCGACGAGCGCGAACTGATTCATCTGCTGGACAGCATTGAGGATGAACGTGCGCGCAGCCGGTTTCGAGAGTCGATCTATATCTCGCTGTTCATCTGGATTGCGATCGCCTGGGTCGTGCTCTATGGCCCGAGGTATCTGTGGCATGCTCCGAAGATGGTGACGCCGTTTGAAGTTTTGAAGCAGCGTGAGTTGACGCAGCTGAGCTTGCCGGCCATGCATGCGCCGCCGCCCTCTGTGCCGCGGCCGGCCCCGAAGCTAGATAACCGGACTCTGGAACATCTCCGTTCGATGGAACCACCGCCCCCGCGAACGCCACCTGCTGAAATGCCGAAGATTGAGCAGCCGGCTGCGCCTGCGGTCACCAACAGCGCACCGCCTGTGCCGGCTCCGGTGCTGCCGCTGCCAAGCGCTCCGCAGCCTACGCGGCGCACCACACCGCCCGTCGTAGCCGAGGCGCCAACACCGCAGCCCAGCACGAGGCCGAACTTCAACACAGACAACAGCGCAGAGAGTTCCATTCAGAATGCGATTCGCAATGCGGCGCGGCACCCGGGAAGTGAAGGCTACGGCTCCAGCGGCAACGGTTCATCCCCATTGAGTTTCGGCAAGGGAGTCGAGATTCTCTCCGACACACAGGGGGTCGATTTCAATCCGTACATCCGTCGCATCCTCGCGGATATCTACAATAACTGGCTGCCGCTGATTCCTGAGGAGTGCAAGCCGCCATTGTCGAAGCAGGGTGAGACGCTCGTCCGTTTTTCGATTTTGCCGGATGGACGTATCGGTGGCATGTGGCTGGATGGCTCAACGCACGATGATGCGATCAACCGTTCCGCGTGGGGATCGATTACGAGCGAAGGGCAGTTTCCGCCGCTGCCCGCGCAGTTTCATGGGCCCAACCTGGAGCTGCGGATTCATTATTACGTGAACAAAGAGCCGCAGTAATCATGCGCAATCCAAGCGATCGAGCGCAGCCTCCGCGTCCGCCCGCCCGAACCTCGGAACAGCAGCGCCGCGAGGATGCGCGTGTGAAGGCGTTGCGCGAACGTGTTCGCCTGGAACAGAGCAGTTTGCTGCGCGGCCTTATTCTTCTGGCGGTGGTGATTCTTCTCGTGAGCCTTGCGAGGGCCGGATGGGATCGTCTGTTTGTGCCGGGGTGGTGGCGCGAGTGGTGAATGTCGCGCAACCGATGGTCGTACTGGTGGGGCCGACCGCGAGCGGGAAGACGGCGCTGGCGCTGCGCCTTGCGGAAGAGTTTCACGGGGAGATCGTCAGCTGCGATGCCGTCGCGGTGTATCGCGGAATGGACATTGGATCTGCAAAGCCATCGCCGGCGGAGCGCGCGCAGGTGCGGCATCATGCGATCGACATTCTCGATCCAGACGAGCCGTCAACGGCGGGGGATTATGCACAGGTGGCGCGAGCAGCGCTGGCCGATATAAGCGGACGCGGCGGGCTGCCAGTCGTTTCGGGCGGAACGGGCTTGTATCTGCGTGCGCTGCTGGAGGGACTGGCCCCGGCTCCGCCGAGAGATGAAGCATTGCGCGAGCGGCTAAGGAAGCGAGTCGCCGAGCGCGGACCGGAGTATTTGCATCGGCTATTGCGACATATGGACGCGAAGGCGGCCAGCTCGATTCATGCGAACGATGTACCGAAGATGATCCGCAGTCTGGAAGTGACGCTCGCTGCGCGAGTGCCGCAGAGTGAGCAGTGGCGCGCCGGACGCGACGCGCTGAAGGGATATCGTGTGTTGAAGCTGGGGCTGAATCCACCGAGAGCGGAGCTTTACGCCCGCATCAACGATCGTGCGGCAAAGATGTTTGCCGATGGGCTGATCGAAGAGACGAGTGAGTTGCGACGGCGATTCGGTGATGAGTGCCGCGTTCTGGGATCGTTGGGATATGCGCAGGCGTTGGCAATGTTGCGCGGCGACATGACGATGGACGAAGCGATTGCGGCGGCACAGCGGGGACATCGGAATTATGCGAAGCGGCAGATGACGTGGTTCCGGCGCGACCAGGAGATCGATTGGATCGCGAGCTTTGGGAATGACGTCGAAGCGCAGGACCGGGCATTAAAGGCTGTGCGGCAGCACTTGAGCGCTTGAAGACCCCGCGATTATTCGGTGACCTTGCGCGCGAATGCCTCGACAGCCGCAAGATTGGCGACCAGCTCCGGCGAGAAGTTATGGCGGCGCTGTAGCCAGTTCGGATTGTTCCATGAAACAAGTGTTATTCCGTCGGGCTGCTGCGAAACGAGGATTTTGAGCGGCAAATCGAGCGCGGCACTGGGCGCAGAGAGCATGACGGGTGTGCCTGCTTTCGGGTTGCCGAAGATCAGCAGTTTTGTCGGAGGCATTTCGAGACCGGCGGCCTTGGCTTCACCGGAGTGGTCGACGAGTGCGAAGAGCTTCACACCTTTTTCTTGCAGTAGGTCCTTGAGGCTCTGAACCGTGTCGTCAACGGAATGGTTGCTGACAATACTTTGAATGCCATTGTCCATTGGCTTACCTCATATCCGGGAATGAATGAGACTACTTCGGCGCAGGGGAATTCACGTCAGTGGGGGTTTGGTCGACCCAGTATTCGGAGCGCGCGTCGATGCGAAGATTGGGCCGATCATTGAGGGTGACTGTGAGCGCATGCAGGCCGGGATGTGGCGATTCGGGCCGGAAGGTGAGCACGTAACGGTTGGGAACATCGTTGCTGATGGTGAAGAGATCGCGGCGCAGCGACTTGCCATTGTTGAACTTGAAGTATTCGCCGCCGCTGAGCTTAGCGCAGGTCTCCGGCACATTTTTGCGGAGGCTGTTGCGTGTGGCGATCTCCACCATGCGTGCGAGGCGGAGCGGTGGCAGAAGATCGGCGATGCAATCGAAGTCCTGTTCGCCGCGGCTCTCCTGTGTTGAGGGGTCGGCCTTGGGATCGCGGCTGAAGCATCCGTGCGGCGGATTGGGCTCCGAGGAGTTCAACTTGCTGGCCTCGTGCTTGACCTCGGTTTTTGTGCTGGCGAAGCCGACTGCGTAGATGGAGGTGTTGGTGTCGCTCAGTTCGTGGAGAGCTTCGGTGAGGTCGATGTGGCTGCTCTGGTCGAGAGTTTCGCTGAGCAGGAGGATCGCGCGACGGTAGACGGGCGGCTCTCTGCGAAGGAGTTTCGTGGCGAAGGACATGGCGTCAAGAATTGCAGCTCCGTTGTCGCCGGATTCGATGCGGTTCAGCTCGGTGACGATCTCGTCGGTGTGCGAGGTGAAGCCGTGGAGGAGTTCCGGCTCGCTGTCAAAGTCGACGATGGCGACGCGATGAGGGACGTTGCCGATGATCGCGTCGAGGAGCGGACCGAGGCCGCTGTATTCGGGCAGGTGCTGAATGCCATCACCGCCGACCTGAACGACGACGACCAGAGCGAGCGGCTGAGAGTCGGTGTCCGGTTCGAGCTGAAGCTTCTGCGGGATGCCGTCGTCTTTGACGGTGAAGTCGTTTGCATTGAGGGTGAAGACGAGCTGGCCGGATTTGGTTTTAACGAGTGCGGGAACGATGACCAGAGAGGAGCTCACACTAATGGTGGCGCTGGGGTTCGTCTCGGATGATGGAGCTTGCGCGGTGGTGGGCTGCGCCGGTAATTGCGGCGCCGACTGAGCTACCGCAGCAGATGCCAGCAGGAACGCGAGGCTCGCGAGCAGTCGCTTCATCATGTCTTAGTGTATCGAGACGATGGACGAGAGGATTTCGTCTCATGATGCGGGAATGATGTTTGCGAGAGAATGAGGCTATGGACGGAGTTCGTCTGGATAAGTGGCTTTGGGCGGCGCGCTTCTTCAAAACACGGGCACTGGCGGCGCGTGCGTGCGAACTGGGTCGCGTACTGACCAATGGCCAGCCGGTGAAACCGGCCCGCGAGATCCGTGTGGGCGGTCGGTTTGCAATCACGACGGACGGTGGCGTGTACCAGGTGGAGGTGTTGGCGCTGAGCGAGACGCGTGGGCCCGCGGCCGTGGCCCAGACGCTGTATCGGGAATCCGAGGAGAGCAGGGAGGCACGCGCGAAGGCGGCCGAGGACCGAAAGGCGATGGCTGCGTGGGAGCGGCTGCCGGATAGCCGCCCGGACAAGCGAGACCGGCGAACGCTTTCCCGATTGCGTGGCCGATATTAGCGATACGCAGGGCCCGCCAAACGGCGGGCCCTGGTCTGTAGCAGCTCGGCTACGGATTCTGTACGACGAGTTGATCCGCCAGTCTGAAGTGCACGATGCTTTCGGCAGGAATCACGATATCGCGATTTCCGGTGACGCCTGCGAGGAGGGTGCCCGCGCCGGCGCCTGAAGCTCCCCCGATAGCGAGCCCGGCGCCACCGGAGGCGATTCCGCCGACGAGCATTCCAACGCCGGCCAAGCCGCCGATGAAGCCGGCGCTGCGTCTGCCTTTGCCGCGCTTGGAGCGCACGGTGTCGTGTGTGTCCAGCCCATACTCGTAACCGTTGAGGGTCATGGAGACGAGGCGAAGCTCAAGGACGGAGCGACCCTTAAAGTGGCCACGACGATGCGATTCATCGATGCGTCCGCGGACGGGAGTGCCGCGGGGTATGAGCACGACGCCATTGTTCATGACGGGCTCGACAATCTCGCCGGTGAAATGCTCGCCTGCGACCGCGTGTTTGACATCGATGCGCTGGTTGACACGGACGGCGAGCTCTGTGCCGGCAGGAACGGTGAGATTGTAAGGAGGCGGAGTGCCGGGCTGGACGGGCGCCGCATTTGTCGGCTGAGGCTCCGGTGCGGTCGCAGTTTGCTGTTGGGCCGCGTCATAGGCAGCCTGATTCGACGCGGGCGAGGGGGCAGTACCGAGCGGCGTGATGACAGGTGGAGTTGCTTGTGGTTTCGTGCCCGGAGGCGGCGTGGTGACAGTCGTTGAGATCTGCCCGGGTTGTCCGTTGACGGGCGGCTGAACTATTTTCGTGACAGTGTTTCCGTTGCTGTCGATGTATTGAACCTGTTGCGGCGTCTGTGTGGAAGCCGCTTGTGACTTGGCCTGGTCGATAGCCTTCTGTTGGCTGCTCTCGCATCCGGCAGCAAAGGACAAGGCTGCGAGCAAAGCGGTTGCAGTCAAGCAAGCCCGTATTCCTTTATTCATCGATGTTGCTCCTTTCGAACATCGTGTTGAATGTCAAACCTGCGGTATAGTCCTGCGGACTTGAATCTCTGATTCGTCGAAGTTGTGATGCCGTTTTGACGGAGCGCGACTGCCTGAAGCGAGGAAAAAGATTTAGCATCAAGAGGTTATGGCCACTGGTATGTCTCGCTCGCCGGTTTCATCCAATCGTCCTCAACTTGCATATCTCACGGCTCAACTTGATGAGCTGCGAGGGCAGGGAACTTATTTTCGACTGCGTGTTCTCGATGATCAGCAGAAGCCGGTCTGTCATTACGACGGCCGGGAGGTCATCAACCTTGCGTCGAACAACTATCTCGGGCTGTGCGACGATGCCCGATTGCGCGAAGCGGCGATTGCGGCGACGAAGGAATATGGCGTGGGCTCCGGTGCCGTGCGCACGATTGCCGGGACGATGAAGATTCACATGCAGCTGGAGGAGAAGATTGCCGCCTTCAAGGGCGTCGAGGCTTGTGTCGTCTTTCAGTCAGGTTTCACGGCGAATGCGGGAACCGTTTCCTCGCTTCTGGGCAAGGAAGATTTCATTCTTTCCGACGAGCTGAATCACGCGAGCATCATCGACGGCGCGAGACTGTCGCGAGCCAAGATCAAGGTCTTCCGGCATAAGGATGTTGCGCATTGCGAGGATCTATTGAAAGAAGTCCAGAACGAGCCGGGCCGGAAGTTGGTGATTACAGACGGCGTGTTTTCAATGGATGGGGATATTGGGCCGGTGGCAGCGCTGTGCGATCTGTGCGACAAGTACGGCGCCATCATGATGGTGGACGATGCGCATGCTTCCGGTGTGCTGGGGCGCAATGGACGCGGAAGCGTCGATCACTTTCACTGCACGCAGCGCGTGGATGTGCAGGTAGGGACGCTCTCAAAGGCAATTGGTGCGCTCGGCGGATATGTTTGTGGATCGCGCGACTTGATCGATTACCTTTACCATCGCGCGCGACCGTTTTTGTTTTCGACCTCACATCCGCCCGCCGTGGCAGCGGCGTGTATCGCAGCGTTCGACATTCTGGAGCAGGAACCCGAGCGCATCGACCGGCTGTGGTCGAATACGAGGTATTTCCAGGCGCAGCTGAGAGACGCCGGTTTTGATATCGGAGGCAAGAGCACGCCTGCAAGTGAAACGCCGATTACCCCGATCATCATTGGCGAAGGACGAAAGACGATGGAGTTCAGTCGAGCGCTGTTTGAGGCTGGAGTGATGGCGACGGGGATAGCTTTTCCGACCGTACCGGAGGGCAAGGCGCGCGTTCGCTGCATCATGACAAGCGAACACACGCGCGAGCAGATCAATCGCGCGCTGGAGACGATGATCTCTGCGGCGAAGAAGACTGCGGTGTTGGGTTGAAGGTGTGTTCGTCGAGGAAGAGGGAAACCGTCGATTCGCGGTTTCCCTCTTCCTTTGCCGGGGGCTAGTAGTCCAAGCGAACGGTTTGGATCTCGTAGGGTGAGACCGGGACGGTGACTTTCCCGTCGGTGATTTTCAACGGATCGCCTTCGGGCTTTTCCATGAGATTGGCGAGCGTTGCCGATTTCAAGCCGGGCGGCGGCGTAAGGGTGATCTGGTCTGGCTCGCCGGCCCACTCGTAGAAGCGGGCGATAAGTGCGTTGCCGTCCTCGGCCTTCTTGAGCGCGGTGAGTGTCACGTGCGTGCCATCAACGCCGAAGAAAGAGTGGGTTGGTGGAAGCGCGCCATCGTGTGCTTCGGCCTGCATGGGGTGCAGCGCGTAGTTGAACTCGTAACCGCGGGCGACAGTGCCGGCGTTTTGCCAGGTTCCCGCATGCGGATAGATGGCGTAGTCGAAGATTTGCGTGCCCTGATCGGCGTTGGGGTCGGGCCATGTGGGGCCGCGAAGGAGCGAAAGCCTCAGCAGATCGCCAACTGCGTCGTAGCCGTACTTGGAGCTGTTGATCAGGCTGAGGCCGCGGGTTGCGTCACCTTCATCCGCCCAGCGAAGCGCAGGCACCTCGAAGCGCGCCGTCTCGAAGCTGTTGTTGCGGGTGGTGGGCCGCTGAATGGAGCCGTAAGGAATTTCATAGGTGGCGAATTTGTTTGTCGCGGCGAGCGGGAATGCGGCCTTGAGCAGGATGTGTTGTTCGTGCCAATCGAAGTTGTTGTGCACGACGAGCTCATTGGAGCCCGCGTAAAGAATCAAATCCTGCACGAACTTTGACTTGTCCCAGGTGCGCGTAATGCGGAGGACGGAGCGCAGGGGGCCGGTTTCGATCATCTTCACTTCGTCGGCTTCGTGCAACAGGGTCGGCGTCTCGTCGAGCGTGCCGGGATCGATGTTCCAGGCGTCATAGTTCTTCGGCTTGTCGACGAAGGCCTGCAGCTCGTTGCCGCAGGAGTTAGGAGCAAGCGCCTCGAAGTTGCCTTGCTTGTCGAAGAGTGAGGTGATGCAACCGGTCTTTGGGTCGACGCTGATGCGAAGGGCGGAATTTTCGAGAGTGTAGCCGGCGCTGGTCAGATCGCTTGTGAATTCGCGCTGGCCGTCGATTGCATGCAAAACTGTGTAGCCCATCGAAGGGACATGATCGATCTTGAAGAGCAGGTGGAAGGTGTGCGTCGGCAGATCGCTGAAAAGAATTTGCGAAGGAATGACGAGGCCATGCTCGTCCACAAGTGAGATGGTGTCGGTGCCGTGCGGCATCTGCACGGTGACCTCGGCGACTCCGCCACGATCCCATGCGAGAGGGTTGAAGACGAGGACCGGCACTCCGTCGCCGTCGGTGTTAATGCGGGCGGCGATTGTCTTGAGCGAGTGCGCGGAGACCTCATTGGTGGCCCAACGTACCTGGTCGTAGTCCTTCTGCGCTTCCTTGTAGATGATGCCAATGCCGGAACCAGCGGCGAGATCGTGGAATTGGTTGAAGAGCACATGCTTCCAAGCGTCGTTCAACTCATCGGCCGGATAGGCGCGACCATCGAGCCAGGCGAGCGAGGCGAACTTCTCGGCGTCGAGCATCTGTTCCTCAGCGTCGCGCATGTTCTGCTTGTGGTGGGCCTGCGTGGTGAAGACGCCGCGGTGGTATTCGAGATAGAGCTCGTCCTTCCAAGTGGGCACGGTGATTTCGCCGGCAGGCGGAGCGGGAAGGGAAGTATCACCGGCCGCGAGAGTCTTGTAGTCCCATGTGGGTGAGTTGGGCGCGACCTCTTTCTCCATCTGCTGCAGATAAGGAAGTGCGGTGCCGAACTCTTCTTTTGCGCCAACTTTATCCGGCTGCATCCAGTGGAGGCCTTGATCGAGCATGGTACGCGTGGGGCCACCTCCGTGGTCGCCGACGCCGAACAGATCCATCAAATTGTGCATGCCGGGAGCGTACTGGTTTGCTGTGCGGAGATCGGCGGAGAGACGGATGGGATCGACGGTGGTGTTGGCGTAATCGTGCGGGAAGTAGGTAAGGACCTTGCTCCCGTCGGGCGATTCCCACCAGAAGAGTTTCAGGGGAAGCTTGTTGGTGTCGTTCCAGGCCATCTTCTGGGTGACGAAGAAATCAATGCCGGAGCGCTTGTAGATTTGCGGAAGCTGCCAGTTGTAGCCGAAGGAGTCGGGGTTCCAGCCGATCATGGCGACGTGACCGTAGATCTTCTGGAAGGCAGCCTGGCCGACGAGAAGCTGCCGGACCTGCGATTCTCCGTCTGGCATGTTGAGGTCGGGCTCGATCCACATGCCGCCGACGAGCTCCCAGCGGCCTTCATTGACGCGCTGCGCAATCTGGGCGTTGAGAGCGGGATACTTGTCCGCCATCCATTGGCTGTAGGCAGCCGCGGACTGCGTGTAGGTGTAGGTGGGATATTCGTTCATCAGCTGAACGGCGCTGGAAAAGGTACGCTTCACGGTGTCGACGGTTTCGGTCCAGGGCCAGAGCCATGCAGCGTCGATGTGGGAGTTCCCGGTGAGGTGATAGTTGGCCTGGCGTAGCGTCGGATTGAGCGTGAGAAGCGTGGATTGGGTGGTACGCAGAGATGCGTCAAAGGCCGCTTGCTGGGCTGAAGCGAGCGCATGCAGATTGATCTGAGAGACGGCTCTTGCGAGCGTTGCCTTGTCGGCGGCGGAGTTGGGAGCCAGCGCCGGAAGAAGATTGGCAGCAGAGACGATCTCGGTTGCGATATCGAGTGGGTTCGGTCGATCTGCCGCGAAGCTGATGTTCATCTGCGCACCCTGAAAGTGCTTGTCATCGACCGTGGGAAGAAGTTTGACTGCCACAAGGATGGACTGTCCGGGCTTGGCGTGATCGAAGAGTGGAATCTGCTCGAGATCTTCGCCGAGAGCGACACGGCGGCCGTCGAAGTAGATGATCTCCGGCATAGGCCCATTCGCCCAGGCGACGAACTCAAAACTGACGTTGACGCCGGTGAGATCGTAGCCGTCGAGGGTCTTCGGGATCGTGATGCGCTGGCGATACCAGACGGCGTCTTTGCCGGATGTCGAAGGAATCTTGGCGACGGGCCAGGAGTGATCGTCCAGCGTGGGCGATTCGCCATGGGGCAGGTCGCCCTGGTGGATGCGCCATTCGCCATCGGGCAGCGTGTTGAGCTGCACGAGGCAGTTCACAGTCTCCTGTTGCTTTGCATCGAGGCCGGAAGTGAGCCATTGCTTGTTGGCAGGGTCTTTGCACTGCGCGAAGAGAGTGGAAGCGGTGGCTGCAACGGCCATCAAACAGAACACACGACGAATCAGACGCATCAGGGGAACGCCTCGCTGGAAGATCGTGCCGTAGAGGATATGTGCGGCCCCAACAGTATGCCGCTTTCAGCCGGGGATGAGTAGCACCGGAGTGCTAAATCTTCTGCACGCGGTGCACATCCCGAACTCCGGGAACTTTGCGGAGGTTCTGCTGCAGCCGAGTGAGGTGGCGGAGATCGACCGTTTCGATGACGAAGTCAACGTGGATGGAGCCGTCAGCGGCGGGGCGTGTCTCGACGCTGCGGATGTTCGTTCCGTCCTCGGAGATGATGGCCGCGAACTCCTTCAAGAGGCCGGAGCGGTCTTCCACCGTGAGAGTGAGTTTTACGGGATAAGTCGTTGGTTTGGGTCCGGAGGCATCCTTGCTGCTCCCCTGCGCCTCCGACCATTCGACTTCGATGCGGCGGTCGGCTTCGTAGAGGAGATTCTGGACGTTGGGACAGCTTCGGGCGTGAACGGCAACACCTTTGCCTCGCGTGACATAGCCAACGATTTCTTCACCGCGAATCGGATTGCAACAGCGTGCGCGATAGACGAGCAGGTCATCCTGACCTTCGACCTGAAGTGATTCGGATCCTTTGCCGAAGAAGACCCGCTTAACCGCCTCGCTCATGTGCGAGAGCGTGTCGGCCACGGGGCCCGTTTCCTGAGCGGCCTCTTTGGCGTCGACGGCGCTGCCGGGCTCCAGCTTGTTGAGGACCTGACGCGTGGAGTATTTGCCAAATCCGATGGCGGCGAGGAGATCCTGTTCCGCCTGGAGTCCGTACTCGTGTGCGATGCGGTCGAAGTCGGGTGCGGCGAACTTTTGCAGCGAGACCTTGTATTTGCGGGCTTCGCGCTCGAGGAGCTTGCGGCCGATCTCGATGGCACGCTCGCGCTGATGCTCGTTGAGCCAGTGCTTAATCTTGTTGCGGGCGCGGGAGCTCTTGGCGAAGCTAAGCCAGTCGCGTGATGGATTATGACCAACCTGGGTCGTGATCTCGACGATATCGCCGTTGCGCAGTCTATAGCGCAGCGGGACGATGCGGCCGTTGACCTTGGCGCCGACCGTGGCGTGTCCGACGTCCGTATGGATGGCGTAGGCAAAGTCGATGGGGCTGGCGTCCTTGGGCAGGACGATGACCTTGCCTTTGGGCGTAAAGGTGTAGACCTCCTCGGGGTACAAGTCGATGCGGAGCGTCGACATGAACTCGTTGGGGTCGGACATCTCGCGCTGCCATTCCATGAGCTGGCGAACCCAGGCGAGGCGCTGTTCATCCTTTGCGCTGACGTTATCGGAGGCTTTGTACTTCCAGTGCGCTGCAATGCCTTCTTCGGCGACGCGATGCATATCCTCGGTGCGAATCTGCACCTCGAACTGGTGGCCGCCTTCAGCGATGAGCGTCGTATGCAGCGATTGATAGAGGTTTGGCCGCGGCATGGCGATGAAGTCTTTGAACCGGCCGGGCACAGGACGCCAGGCAGAGTGCAAAAGGCCGAGCACGGCATAGCAATCCTGCTCGGTCTGCGTGATGACGCGAACGGCGAAGAGGTCGTAGACCTGATCGACGGGCACGCCATGCGCGTTGAGTTTCTGCTGAATGGAGTAGAGACGTTTGATGCGTGACTCGACACGTGCCTGGATGTGCGCCTCGTGCAGCTTGTTCTCGATGGTGGAGACGATGCGATCAAGGAACGCTTCACCTTCGCCGCGGATGGCGTCGACTTCGTCGGTCAGCCTGGCGTACGTAACTGGATCGACGTAGCGGAAGGCCAGGTCCTCGAGTTCGCCGCGAAGTTTGCCCATGCCGAGACGGTGCGCGAGCGGAGCATAGACATCGAGGGTCTCGCGAGCGATGCGCTGCTGCTTTTCCGGTTTGAGGTGCTCGAGCGTGCGCATGTTGTGGAGGCGGTCGGCGAGCTTGATGATGACGACGCGAACGTCCGTCACCATCGCCAGAAGCATCTTGCGGATGTTTTCGGCCTGGTGGTCTTCGCGGTTGGCGAACTTGATTTTGTCGAGCTTGGTGACGCCCTCGACGATATGAGCGACTTGTTCGCCGAAGCGCCGCGCGATCTCCTGCGTGGAGACGTCTGTGTCCTCGACAGCATCGTGCAGCAGGCCGGCGGCGATGGCCGTGGCGTCCATCTTGAGGTCAGCGAGGACTTGCGCGACTTCGAGGGGATGAATGACGTAGGGCTCGCCCGAGGCCCGAAGCTGGCCCTGATGCTGCTCCTGGCAAAAGTCCCATGCGGCACGAATGAGATCCAGATCGTCATGCGGGCGGTTGGCGCGGACGGTGGCGAGAACTCGCTCGAATCGGCTGCTCAGATCATCATGGCCTTGAGCGGTAACTGGAGTCGTCGAATCTTTCGGCTCGCCGGAGGGCTCAATTAAGGCCGAAGAGGTAGTAAAGGAGCCGGAGGGTTCATCCAAAGAGTTCGAAAGATCCGTTGCAGATGGCCGGATCGGGACTGCCGGTAATGTCGCTTCTAGACCCATCCCGCTCTCACTGGCGGGTGGATCGGATGCGCCGATTTGTCCGCCTGTCCCGCGCGTCCGCACAGAATCAGGCCGATCCGGCTGGACTGTAGCCATAGTTCATTATACGGAGCCGAATTGGAGGCTTCAGCGAGCGATGGAATTTTGCGTGGCCGAGGGACGACCTCCCCAAGCAGGTCGAAGGGCCTGCTGATGAAGACCGGAAGCGGCGTGCGGGTTCTTTAGCTCACCGGGGGCCGGACGCCTATTTCCGTGGGTCCAGGAGACGAGTTCGTCGAAGGCTGCACCAACTTCGTCCGGCCGGAGCGTGCAATGGCCCTCGCGGTGAACATACTGCTGAACGAGGTTCTGGCTGAAGCCGGCACTTTCGACCTGATGGGAGTAGGCGGTGATCTGCGAGACGGGAACGACCGGATCGTAGACCGTGTGAACGGCGAGCATGGGTTTGCCGAGGCGGCCGGTCGGGGTGTAGTGATGCAGCAGATAGGCGCGGGCTGAAGGTTGGGCGGCGTAGCGGCGGACCTTGTCGTTCAGAACGTAGTCTCCGGCGCTGGAGTCAGGGTTCGTGCCGGAGTAGATGGTGTTGCGGTTGTCGAAGGGGTTTCCTCCGGCGCGACGCTGCATGTCGCCGATGACGTAAGTGAAATAGGCGATATCAGAGGCGACCTCGGCGTCGGTATGAAGGCCCATGAGGGAGCGCATGGCGGCAGCCCCTTCAGGATTCTCTCGTAGCGCATTCAGGATGTGATCGCGCTCGGAGCGGTCGGGCTCGAAGTCGGCTGGGACCGGAACGAGCTGCGGCATCAGACCGGGGAAGTAGTAATCGAACGCAGCACGCATGGCGAACCGCCGATCGAAAGACGCGGAGGTCGGGCCGACGGCGCCACAGAGATCGAGACCGCCGATGTAGGGCTTTGGGTTGAGTTCCAGCGTCACCATCACCAGCGCACCTCCCATGGAGGCGCCAACAACATAGATTTCACGCGGAGTGCCGAAACGCCTGCTGAAGTACTGGCGAAGCGCTTCGGTTTCGGGATAGGCCTGCGGAAGAGCCCAGCCGGTTTGGGAGTACGCGCTTTGCACGATGGCGTAGTGCCGATCGAGAAGCGTCTCCTGCTGGCCGACGGGGCGCTCGGCGATATGAAAGGTTACTGGCTGCTCCGCGTAGCCGTGGTAATAGACGATGAGATTGTGATTCCAGTCGTTCGGAATGTCGATGCGGTATGGCGCGCCGTCGAGCATGCCCACTTCGGTAAGACCATAGGAAGAGCGGAGCTGCACGGGCGATTGAGACCTGGGAGGATGCTGCGTGGTGCCGGAATCGGCGGCCCACAACACGTCCCCTGCCATAAGAAACAGCAGGGCCGCGGCCGCCGTCCAGGGTCGTGGTCGAAGAGACTGGCTCATCGTAAGTTGCCACGATTGTACAGCGGCGGCGGCGGGCGCCAAGGGAAGTTGCTGTCAGGCGTTGTAGGTGGAGGAGGATACGCGGCCGCCGCGTCCGGTCCAGTTGGTGTGGAAGAACTCACCGCGTGGCTTGTCGACGCGCTCGTAGGTGTGCGCGCCGAAGAAGTCACGCTGGGCCTGCAGCAGATTGGCCGGTAGCCGTGCAGTGCGGTAACCGTCGAAGAACGACAGGGCGGTGCTGAACGCAGGCATCGGAACTCCAAACTGCGTGCCCTGGACGACGGCCCGTCGCCACGCGCTCTGATATTGATTCAGCACGGAGGAGAAGAAGTCGTCCAGCAAGAGATTTTCGAGTTTGGGATTCTTGTCATAGGCTTCCTTAATCTTTCCGAGGAACTGGCTGCGGATGATGCATCCACCGCGCCACATCAAAGCGACGCCACCCATGTTCAGGTTCCACCCCTGCTCCTTTCCGGCTTCGCGGAGCAGCATGTAGCCCTGTGCGTAGCTGATCATCTTGGAGCAATACAGTGCGCGGCGGACGTCTTCAATAAAGGCAGCGCGGTCGGCAACCTTCGGCTTCGAGTCAGGACCGCGCAAAATCTTCGAGGCGCGGACGCGCTCGTCCTTCAAGGCGCTGAGGCAGCGGGCGAAAACGCTCTCGCCGATCAGCGTTACGGGCTGGCCGAGATCGAGCGCGGAGATGGCGGTCCACTTGCCGGTACCCTTCTGACCGGCTGTATCGAGGATCTTGTCGACCATTGGCTTGCCATCATCGTCCTTCTTGGCGAAGATCTCGGCGGAGATTTCGATCAGGAAGCTGTCGAGTTCACCCTTATTCCACCCGGCGAAGACCTCGGCGAGTTCGTCCGTCGAAAGGCCGAGGCCATCCTCAAGAAGCTGGTACGCCTCGCAAATGAGCTGCATGTCGCCGTACTCGATGCCGTTGTGGACCATTTTGACGTAGTGGCCAGCGCCGTCTTCGCCAACCCAGTCGCAACAGGGAGTGCCATCTTCCACCTTCGCGGCGATGGACTGAAAGATGTCCTTGACGTGCGGCCACGCGGCCGGATTGCCGCCCGGCATAATCGACGGGCCGAAACGCGCGCCCTCTTCGCCGCCGGAGACCCCGGTGCCGATGAAGAGAATACCTTTTTCAGCAAGCGCTTTGGTGCGGCGGTTGGAGTCGGTAAACAGCGAGTTGCCGCCGTCGATGATGATGTCCCCCTTTTCGAGGTAGGGCACAAGTTGGTCGATGGTCTGATCGACGACATCGCCGGCTTTGACCATGATCATCACGCGGCGGGGACGCTTTAGTTTTGCGCACAACTCAGCGATCGAGTGGGCTCCTTCGACGGGAGTCCCATTGGCTTCATTGGCCAGAAAATCGTCGACCTTGGAGATCGTTCGGTTGAAGACAGCGACCTTAAAGCCGTGGTCGGTCATGTTGAGCACGAGGTTCTGGCCCATTACGGCGAGGCCAATCAGTCCAATGTCACAAGTCGCTTCTGCCATTGATCGCTGTCTCCGGAGCTTTTAAATGTACAGCAGCAAATGGTCGTTGTGTTCTGGAGCGCTGCTCGCGGCGAGGGAGTGGGGGTAAGAAATTGATGGATGGAATTTAGCGCAGATTGAAGAAGCCACCGTCGAGCGGAATGTCGGCTCCGGTGATGAAGGAAGCTTCGTCAGAACAAAGAAAATGTGCCAGGCCAGCCACTTCTTCGGGCGTGCCCATTCTGCCGAGTGGCTGCGTAGCAGCGAGTTCCTTTATCTTCTCCGACTCCTGGCCCGGGTAGTTCCGGGCGAGGAAATTGTCGACGAAGGGCGTGTGAACACGTGCCGGCGAGATGCAGTTACACCGAATTCCTTGGTCGATGTAGTCCTTTGCAACGGATAAGGTCATCGACAGGACCGCGCCCTTTGTCATGGAGTAAGCGAAACGGTCGCTTATCCCCCGGGTCGCGGCGATGGAAGCAAGGTTCAGGATGACTCCCGCTTTGGCCGCAGCCATATCGTGGATTGCAGCTTTCATGCAGAGGTACGTGCCGCGAACATTGACAGCGTACAGGCGATCCATATCCGCAGCAGTCGTTGAGCCAAGATTGCCGATGTGCGCCACTCCGGCACTGTTCACAAGGATTCGCGCGGCTCCGATCCTGCTGAAGGTGCCGGCGACGCTAGCTTCATCGCTGACGTCGCAGGTATGACCGACGACCTGGGCGCCGGAACTGGAAATCGCTTCGGCCGCTTGCCGGATCTTCAGGTCGTCGAGATCAACCAGATGAACGACGGCTCCAGACCCCGCGAACCGCCTCGCGATCGCGAGTCCGATGCCGCTGGCGGCTCCGGTGATGACTGCTTTTCGACCCGTGAGATCTGAACCTGACAATGTTCTGCTCCGATTGCGATCATAAGCGCGGTTTTTCCTTTGTATGTTGCCCTATGGAACTGTGTCAAATTGTGGAGTTCCGATTTCGCATTATGGATACCGTCACAGCCAGCCCGGTTGAAGAGCTTGCTGCGTTGCCCATACAATCCATGTGGGATTCGATCTCCCGATCTCATAAGACGGCCCATCGAGGACGCATTGCTGAAGCCCGTGACGATTACAGAGGTCCAAGTTCTCGATCTTCGTTTCCCGACGTCGCGAGAACAGATTGGTTCCGATGCGGTGAACAAGGATCCGGATTATTCTGCCGCTTACTGCGTTCTCTCGACCGATGCAGGCATTCAAGGCCATGGACTGACGTTTACTCTCGGCAGAGGAACAGAGCTTGTTGCCGCGGCATTAAGTTATCTGGGCAGAAAACTTCAGGGTAGGACGTTGCGCTCGATCACGGGTGATTTGAATGGTTTCTACCTCGAAGTCACAGGGGACACCCAATTCCGGTGGCTGGGTCCAGAGAAAGGAGTTATTCATCTTGCATGCGGCGCACTGATCAATGCCGTGTGGGATTTATATGCCAAGTGCGAAGGCAAGCCTGTGTGGAGGCTGTTGGCGGATATGTCTCCGGAGCAGATTGTCGCAGCCATCGACTTCCGGTACATCGAAGATGCGATTACCAGAGATGAGGCGTTGGAGATCCTCCGCAAAGGAAAGCTTGGACAGGCGGAGCGGCGCGGGTGGCTCGAGCAGAATGGATATCCGGCCTACACCACCTCCGCGGGCTGGTTCGGGTTCAGCGATGAGAAGATTCGGCGGTTGTGCCGGGAAGGAATGGCCGAGGGATGGACGCATTTCAAGCTGAAGGTAGGTGGAGACCTAAACGATGATTTGCGGCGCGGGCGAATTGTGCGCGAAGAGATAGGCCCACAAAACTTCATTATGGTGGACGCAAATCAGAAGTGGGGGGTGGAAGAGGCGATTCGGCGGACCAACGAACTGGCGGTGCTCAATCCATGGTGGATGGAGGAGCCGACGAGCCCCGACGATATCCTGGGACATGCCCGCATTCGCAGGGAAACAACAGTGCGAATCGCTACCGGGGAACATTGTCAAAATGCCGTGATGTTCAAGCAACTCATGCAGGCAGGTGCGATCGATGTGTGTCAGATAGACAGCTGCCGGGTGGCTGGGGTGAACGAGAATCTAGCCATCATTCTTATGGCTGCGAAGTTCGGAATTCCGGTGTGCCCACACGCGGGCGGGGTTGGACTCTGCGAATATGTTCAACATCTTTCGATGTTCGATTATCTTTCGGCGTCCTGTTCACTGGAGAATCGCATTATCGAATTTGTGGATCATCTGCACGAGCATTTTCGCGATCCAGTGAAAATGCAGCGTGGCCACTACATGCCGCCGAGTTCACTTGGATACAGCATTGAGATACTGCCGGAGTCGCTGATGAAATATCGCTTCCCAGACGGAGAGATATGGAGAGGAAATCATGAAGCTGGTCTCGTTCAAGGATAAGAATGGAGCGATTGGCGGCGGCCTGCTTGCAGGCGATGTGATCCACCAGCTGCCGAACAGCGGTAGTGATGACGTTCTCTCGTATATTGAGGCGGGAGGCTCCGGGTCATTCGGCAAGGAGATTCCACTTTCTGAAGTGACGCTGCTGGCACCGCTGCAAAGGCCGCCTCGCATCTTTGGAATTGGTCTGAATTATCGTGAGCATGCGGCCGAATCGAAGATGGCCGTGCAGAGTGTCCCAACGGTTTTTCTGAAGCTGCCCTCGTCGATCACCGGCCCTGATAGTGACGTTCTTCTGCCACCCGATGCGACGCAACCGGATTACGAAGCCGAGCTCGCGGTAGTTATCGGGAAACCGGGCCATCGTATCGCGAAGGGGAATTGGCGTGACCACGTGTTCGGCTACACGATCGTAAACGACGTCAGCGCGCGGGGCGTTCAGCTTGCTACGTCCCAGTGGACGCTGGGCAAGAGTTTTCCCACGTTCACACCGATGGGCCCATGGATTGTGACCGCAGATGAGATCGGTGATCCGCACAATATGGAGATCAAACTCACTTTGAGCGGTGAAGTGATGCAACACGCCAACACGCGAGATCTAATTTTTCCTATCCCAGAGCTGATCGCGTACATTTCCAGCATCGTCCCGCTGGAATCAGGAGATGTGATCAGCACGGGAACGCCTCCCGGTGTGGGCCTTGGACGGAATCCGCAGCGGTGGTTGCGGCCGGATGAGACGATGGTCATCGAAATCGAGGGCATCGGCGCCTTGCGAAACCGCACACGAGCCGTGACAGCGCAATTCGATTGAGTCGAACTTATTTACGCTCTTCGATATCCAAGGTGTTCTGATATTTCAACCGCCGCCTTTTTGACGGCGTCCGCAATCTGGGAGATTCGCGCGCGAGACATCCGAGTTGTGGGACCGGAGACGCTGACACCGGCTACGACAAGACCCGATGAGTCGTATATGGGCGCGGCAATGCAACGCGCGCCCAACTCGACTTCTTCGTCATCTACGGCGTAGCCACGACGCTGGATGCGGCCCAGTCCGGCGAGGAACTCGGCGGGCCGAATGACAGTTTGCGGGGTTACCTTTTCGAGCTTTGTCTTCGCGAGAAGTTCGTCACGAAGATTGGTCGACTGCGATGCAAGGATGGCTTTACCCAGGGCAGTGCAATGGACGGGCCTGCGCATGCCAATCTGCGAGACGAGCCTGAAACTGTGCGGACTTTCGAGCACATCAAGATAGAGAATCTCTCTGCGATCGAGTATGCCGAGGTTGACGGTTTCGCCGGTATCACGCCAGAGCGCTTCGAGGATCGGCCGGCTGACTCTGCGAATGGTCGATTGATAGGTGCTTCCTGAGCCCAAGTGCACCAGACGTGGGCCAAGAAGATAAGCGCCGGCGCTGTCGCGAACCAGATAGCCCGCATTCTCAAGGTGAGCCAAAAAACGGTACGCAGTGCTCTTATTCAGCTTTGTCTGTTCGGCGATGGCTTTGAGTTGGAGCCCATCTCCTGAGCGGTCCAGCAGATCGAAGATGGAAAGAACCTTTGTTAGAACTCCGACAGGCGCGGCGTTCGATTTGCGGAGTTTCATCGACAGAGGCTCCAGGGCGTCACAGGGAATCTTTCAGATTGTACTTGCGCAATTCACATTCTAAAACGTGATCGAAGAGACCCCCCATTTCAAGGTCCGCAGAGAGAGAGGTTTCCAAGATGCAGCAGCCTCTTAACTATTCAACATCAAGGCCGAGATCGAGCGCATGAATGCTGTGAGTGAGGGCACCGACAGAGATAATGTCGACGCCCGTCATAGCGATGTTCCGTATCCGCTCGATCGTGATGCCTCCGCTGGCCTCGACGAGAGCTCGACCTGCGACTTGCAGGACTCCAGCTTTCATGTCCTCGAGCGAGAAATTGTCCAGCATGATGACGTCGACGCCGGCGGCTATGACCGGTTCGATCTGATCCAGTCGGTCGATCTCGACCTCGGTGGTCATCGTGTGAGGAAGCGTCGCGAACGCTTTCCGCAGTTGTTGAGTGAGGTCGGCCGGTCCGGAACTTTTCAGTGTCGCGATGTGATTGTCCTTAGCCATGAGTGCATCGGACAGGGAAAAGCGATGGTTGTAACCACCACCGCATCGGACAGCATAGCGTTCAAACAGCCGCAAACCCGGTGTTGTCTTCCGCGTGTCAACGATGCGTGCCTTTGTTCCCGCAGTTTCGGCGACATACCTCGCCGTAGTGGTAGCTATACCTGAGAGTCGCTGGACAAAGTTCAGTCCGACGCGTTCTGCGCGAAGAATCTTTCTTGCCGATCCCTCGACTGTTGCGATGGCTTCTCCTTTGAAAAAGGACTGGGAATCGTGCTTGAAGAATTTCACTTCGACGCCGGCTTCAGAAGTCATCGCGTGCGTGAAAAGATCTTCTCCGCACAGGACTCCGTCCTCACGGGCGCGCAAGTGCGCTGTAATGCGTTTTTCGGGAGAAATGAGCGTTTCCGAGGTGATGTCACCCCACGGGGAATCTTCGTGCAAGGCCAGCTCGACGATCTGCACGATGGCGCGACGATCCGGACTCATCAACATGCGACAGGGGTTCTCTGTGCGTATGTAAGCGAATGCTGCCAGGCGGCGGTGCTTCCGGGATAGTCGGTGCGGAAGTGTGCGCCGCGAGATTCTTCGCGTTCCAATGCCGCACGCGTGGTCATTCGAGCAAGTTGGAGGAGGTTGGCCGTTTCAAGCGAGTGGATGTTTGTGCCATCGACCCTCCACGCATTGAGTTGGTTCAGCGCTTTGCAGAGATCGACACCATTGCGCTCGATTCCGACGCAGTTCCACATCAGCCTTTGAAGCTCTCCGCGATCGCGGAGAGCTGTTGATCCTGCCGAGCTCGAGACTTCTGGAACGTCGTGTGTCTCCGAAGGACGATCGAATACCGGTTCCGGATCGGACGGAACTTCTCCCATGAGGAAATCGGCACACCGCCACGCAAATACCAGACTTTCCAATAAGGAGTTGGAGGCGAGACGGTTCGCCCCATGGGCTCCCGTGCAAGCGACTTCACCGATCGCGAAGAGACCGGGAATTGAGGCGCGCCCCCAAAGATCGGTGCGAACGCCTCCCATCCAATAGTGTGCGGCCGGGCTGACAGGTATTGGCTGTCTGGACCAGTCAAGGCCTCGGCTTCGGCAGGCCGCGTCGATGCTTGGAAACCGGCTCGCGAGAAAGCGTTCGCCGAGATGAATGGCGTCGAGCATCACGGGCTGACCGCCTTGTGCGGCCATCTGCGTCACGATACCGCGGGCGACGACATCGCGCGGCGCCAACTCCGCGGCAGGATGAATTGCCTGCATAAATCGCCGGCCGTGCATATCAAGCAGAAAGGCGCCCTCGCCCCGCACAGCTTCAGAGATAAGAAACGTTTTGGGCACCGCGAGGGCGGTAGGGTGAAATTGATAGAACTCCAGATCTGCGAGTTGCGCGCCTATCCGAAGCGCCAAAGCTGCTCCATCGCCGGTTGCGCCCGACGGGTTCGTAGTGTGTTGATAGAGATGCCCAGCGCCGCCACTGGCCAGAATCACAGCGTCCGCTTCTAACTCCGCGTAGACCCCATTTGTACCGAGGACACGGAGCCCGGTTACGCGGTTCGCATCACATAGCAGGTCCGAGGCGAATTTATGCTCGAGTACTTCGATCGTCGTCTTGCGCACACTGTCAACAAGAGTGTTCTCAATGGAAAGGCCGGTGGCATCACCGTGAGCGTGTAGAACTCTGGGGCGAGAGTGCGCCGCTTCCAGCCCTCGTGCGAGGCCGCCATTCCGTTGGTCGAAGGCAACGCCAAGCCGGATGAGATCGCGAATTCTTTGCGGGCCTTCCGAACAGAGGATCTCAACAGCCTCGGGGTTGCAGAGTCCGGCCCCGGCGCCCATGGTGTCGGCGGCGTGCTCGGCAACACTGTCGTCTGGGAACATTGCCGCGGCGATACCCCCCTGGGCCCAACGCGTGTTGCTTTCTCCGAGCTCAGACTTTGTGACGAGAGTCACCCGGGAGCGGTCACTTAGCCGTAACGCTGCGACAAGACCGGCAATACCGCTGCCGACGACAATGATGTGACGATGACGGCTCATAATGCGCGACTACTGGACGAAGCGGAGGGACCCAGACTCAGCATCCGCTCCAGCGCCACGCGAGCTGACTGCGCGGTTTCCTCTTCCACTCGAATTCGGTTCAAGATTTCACCGCGCTCGAGCGCTTCCAGAACCCAGGCCAGATAGCTGGGATGGATGCGGTACATGGTCGAGCACGGACAGACGATCGAATCGAGGCAGAAGATCGTTTTGTCGGGATGCTGCTTCGCCAGCCGCTGAACCATGTTGATCTCCGTTCCGACCGCAAACGCGGAACCGGACGGAGCAGCTTCAATTCGCTTGCGAATCAGATCAGTTGATCCGGACTCGTCGGCGGCATCGACAACATCCATCGTGCACTCAGGATGCACGATGACGTGAACGCCCGGATGGCGACGCCGCGCGAGATGGATTTGATCGACCGTGAAGCGCTTGTGCACGGAACAGTATCCGTGCCAGAGGACCACGCGGGCATTGCGCAGTGCTTCCTCGTCGCAACCTCCTGAAGGCGGGGCGGGATCCCAAACCGGCATCTGTTCCAGCGGAATACCCATTGCTTTCGCGGTGTTTCTGCCCAAATGTTGATCGGGGAAGAAGAGAACGCGCTGACCCTTTTCAAAGGCCCAGCGCATCACGTTGGCTGCGTTCGATGACGTGCACACAACGCCTCCGTGCCTGCCGCAAAACGCCTTCAGCGCCGCCGACGAGTTCATGTAAGTCACCGGAATGACAGGAACCCTTCCATCTGGGTCAGCCGAAGATCCAACGATTTTCTGAAGATCTTCCCAGCAGTCGGTCACAGTCTCTAAGTCCGCCATGTCTGCCATGGAGCAGCCAGCCGCGAGATTAGGAAGAATCACCGCCTGGTCCGCCCGCGAAAGGATATCCGCTGTCTCGGCCATGAAGTGCACGCCGCAGAAAACAATTGCATTGGCTTCGGGCCGTGTCCTGGCGGCCTGAGCTAGCTGAAAAGAGTCGCCGACAAAATCTGCGTAACGGACCACCTCGTCGCGCTGATAGTAATGGCCGAGGATAACTAGCCGCTCACCCAGCAGCTTCTTGGCCGCACGGATGCGAAGATCCAGTTCCTCTGCTGACGCCTGGCGGAACTCCTGCGGCAACGTTACCTGGCGGGGGGAATCGGCAGGAATTGTATCGGTCATGGACGCACCCGGACCGTAACCTTCCGCCGCGTCAAACTCCCAAGGATTTTTGGCCAAATCCGGAGAACAAACCCTTGTCAAGTTGCCGCCTGGCTGTTCACTGATGTGAATCAGCTGGTCCACGTCCTCAATCTGCTGCACTTGCTGTCTCCAAGGTTATCCATTTACCTTCCGCAAAATAAATCGCGGATAGGTGAATATCGTCATTAATAGGTTACTGCCGGGATGGCAACAATGCGAATGAACTCCTGTCACCGTGCTACTGACATTGAGAGATTGTCGCTCTCAAGACGGAAATCTCATTAAGAATTTTGTCGGCCATTTGGCGCTTGGAGTTTTCCGGAAGATCAACGATTCGATCCCCATCAATCCAGACGCCGGCGTTTCTCGAGGAGTCGAACCCGAGGCCAACTTGTGAAACATCGTTCGCCACGATCGCATCGGCGCCTTTGCTAGCCAACTTGAGCCGAGCGTTGGATTCGACGTCACCGGTCTCAGCTGCGAAGGCGATGACAAGCGTTCCGGACTTCCGCTGGTCCACGACCTTCCTGACAATATCCTCGGTCGGTTCAAGCTCCAGAATCAGTTTTTCGGCGCGGCGCAGCTTTGTAGTTGTAATCGCGCTAGGGCGAAAATCGCTGACAGCCGCAGCTTTGATAACGACGCTGGCCTTATCCAAATGTTCGAGCACAGCCGCACCCATCTGCTGAGCCGTGTGCACGTGAACGGGTGTACAGCCGACGGGCGCAGGCAGCGATGAAGCAGTGATTAATATCACGCGTGCACCACGTGCCAAAGCGGCTTCTGCCAGAGCATGGCCCATTCGGCCGCTGGATCGGTTTCCGATGAACCGGACCGGATCGATCGGTTCGCGGGTTCCGCCCGCCGTGATCAGAAATGTTTCCTCCGCCAGATCGCGGGATCGCCGACCCAACTGAAGCAACTGCTCAAGAATGTTTTCTGGCGACGCGAGCCTGCCATCGCCTGTCATTCCGCAGGCGAGATATCCCGCGTCCGGATTCACGAAGTGCACGCCCCGCTCGGTCAGCAGCCGGACATTTTGCTGTGTCGCCGGATGATTCCACATATTGACGTTCATCGCCGGAGCTATCAGCACATGGGATTTCGTCGCCAAATAGGCGGCGCTCAGGAAATCGTCAGCAATGCCCTGCGCGAGCTTCGCGAGGATGTTGGCGGTCGCTGGGGCGACGACCAACACGTCGATGTTTTCAACGGCTGTGATGTGTTCGATGGAAAAATGGTCATTGGAATCACTCCTGCCCCGCCATAAAGAGGTGTAGACAGCGCGGCCGGTGATTGCGGCGAAGCTTAAAGGGCCGACGAATTTCTGCGCTGCCTGTGTCATCGCCACATCGACTACTATTCCTTGTCCCTGCATCAGGCGCACGAATTCGACAGCTTTGTAAGCAGCGATACTTCCACAAACGCCGAGCATCACGCGCATACGGTCGTCCCATCGGCTTGCAGCAGGATGTTGTCGATCAAGCGGGTCTGCCCAATCCACGCGGCAATCGCGACCAGTGCGCCACCGGATACATCGTCAACAGGCAGCAATGTATCTGGTTCGGTGATCTCGATATATTCCAAATGCACCTTGGATTCATGAATGGTGTTCGCAACCAACTGGCGCAACTCCTGGGCGTTCGTTCTTCCCCGCAAGAACGCTTCGCTGGCCTTGCATAGAGAGTGATAGAGAACGTTCGCACAGGAGCGCTCGTCGCGATCCAAGTATTGGTTCCGCGAACTCATCGCGAGTCCATCGGATTCTCGCACGGTGGGGCAGACCACAAGCTCAACTGGAAAATTGAGGTCGCGGACCATCGCACGCAGAACTGCCACCTGAGCGGCATCCTTCTGGCCGAAAAATGCGAAATCAGGCGACACAATGTGAAAGAGCTTTGCAACGACCGTTGCCACTCCGCGGAAATGGTTCGGCCGAGATCTTCCGTCGAGTCGATCTGAGATCTCTGGAACCTCAACGAAGGTTCCGAAGCCGCCGTTGGGATACATTTCATCCACTGAAGGCGCAAACACGAGGTCGACACGCTCTTGTTCCAACTTTCGGACATCCGCCTCGACATCGCGCGGATACCGGGTGAAATCCTCATTTGGTCCGAACTGTGTTGGGTTGACAAAGATGGACGTGACTATGGTTTTGCACTTTTTCCTCGCAGCTCGAACCAATGAAAGGTGGCCTTCGTGAAGAGCTCCCATCGTTGGAACGAGAGCAATATCTCCGTCTGTTCTTGCATTGAGAACAGCTTGGCGCATGATGGCAATCGAAGTCACTACGATGGTCCGACTCATGACGCCAGATCTGCCGACAGGTTCGTCTCTTCAAGCGCAAGAGCAGCTTCGCGGGGCATGTGATAGCTCTCCGAATCTGACGGAAAGCTGCGCGCCATCACCTGCTGCCGGAACTGTTCCAAACCGTCTCGAAGCAGCGCGCCGGCGTCACCGAAACAACGCACGAACTTTGCCGGATCTCCAAAAGTGAGGCGAAACAAATCGTGAAAGACCAGGATTTGTCCATCACATCCGGGCCCGGCACCGATCCCGATCGTAGGAATCTGGATCGTAGCGGTGAGATGTTCTGCGAGTTCGCGCGGAATGCCTTCGAGAACCAACGCCACGGCTCCCGCGCCTTCCAAGGCGATCGCATCGGCGATCAATCCCTCCACCTCCGGAGTCGATCGACCTTGCACCCGATAGCCGCCCATGCGAAGCAATGATTGCGGAGTGAGGCCGATATGCCCGACGACGGGAATCTCCGCGGCTGTTAAGTCTTCGACGAGCGCTGCCCGCCGCTGCCCGCCTTCAATCTTTACTGCTTCAGCGCCGGCTTCTTTTACCAGCGAGATTGCATTGCCTAGCGTCTCCGCGCTGCTGATGTGATAACTGCCGTAGGGCATATCAACGACGAAAAAGGCGCGGTGCACAGCTCGGCGAGCAGCGCGCGCGTGGTGCAACATCTCATCCATCGTCAGCGACAGGGTGTCCTTATGGCCCAGCACCGTCATTGCAAGAGAGTCGCCAACCAGAATCATGTCGATTCCGGCTTGATCTACGAATCTCGCAGTGGGATAGTCGTAAGCCGTAAGGGCTGTGATAGGCAGGCCGCGGTATTTCTTCTCGACCAAAGTCTGCGCGGTGACCTTGCGCACAGATGCATCCGTCCCTTCGGAACGGATTTGCGCGTAACTCATACTCACTCCAGTGCCCCTCCGCTAAATGCGGATGTGGCCCGTGGTCTAAGTATACGTGACCCAGATTTCTGCGCGCTCCTGTTGAGGATTCAGCTCCTTGCAAGCCATTCGTTGATCCGGGTTCGATAGCTGCGGCTCATTGCCAGCTTCTGGCCGCTAAGCAGAACTACGACTGACTCTCCGCCCGTCTCGGTGCGAACCTCCTTCACGTACTGGAGGTTGACGATGGAAGAGCGATGGACGCGGAGAAACATCTGCGGGTCAAGCTTCTCCTCCATCCGGCCGATCGGCTCACGCAGGAGATGCGATTCGCTGTCGGTGCATATGCGCACATAATTCTCCTCGGCGCCAATCCAGCGAATGCTCCCGACGGGAAGAAACAAGATCCGGCCGCGCGATTTGAACACGATTCTCTTGGCATACTGGGCGGCGGTTGCTTCAGAGCTTTGCGAGAGCGCGGGAACTTGCTTCGCATGAATTTGCTGGACCGCACGCTGCACAGAGGTATGCAGTCGACCGGAAGAGAATGGTTTCAGCAGGTAATCGACCGCATGGATTTCGAAGGCACGCAACGCATAGCCGTCGTATGCCGTAGTAAAGACAATTGCCGGCATCGCAACCGCGGAATCGGAAGACAGTTCCTCGATAACGCTGAACGCATCCTTTCCGGGCATCCGCACGTCCAGGAAAAGAAGTTCAGGACGGGAAAGGCGAACGAGCTCGATCGTTTCGAGAGCCGTGCTGCTCTCTCCCACGATTTCGATTTCGGGCTCCTGCCGAAGCATCTGGCGCAGCTTCTGTCGGGCGAGCAACTCATCGTCGGCCAAAACTGTGTGGATCATCACGCACCGTATCTTGTTAGAACTTCGGGAGGGCTTTCACAGAGACGCAAAGGCAATGTGATGGAAACAAGTACTTTATCTGGAGAAACTTCTCGAATCGAAAATGTATGTGCACCGGGAAAGTGCAACCTGAGGCGATCCTGCACATGCGTCAGACCGAGTCGGTGGCCCGCAAATTGAGGCGAGCGATCCGGGTTTATGCCCACACCGCTGTTAAGAACATCCAATCGAAGCCTGGAATCCTCTTTCCGAGCCTCGATCTTCAACAGACCCGCTCCCGCGATTTGCGAAAGCCCGTGGCTGTACGCGTTTTCGAGAATGGGTTGAAGAATCATCGCGGGGACCAATGCATCATGCAGCTCAGGCTGGACGCGAAGATCCTGCGAGACTCGTCCCGCGAACCGGCGGTCCTGCATCGCCATGTACATCTCGACAAACTCCATTTCATCGCGAAGAGGAATCAACAGTACGTTTCCTCTTTCCAAGCTCATACGCAAAAGATTGCTGAATTGTTCAAGCATCAGGTCCGCGGCGCTCACGTCCGTGCGCATGAGACTGGAGATGCTGTTCAAGGTATTGAAAAGAAAGTGCGGATTTAGGTTGGCTCGGACGGCGTGCAACTGAGCCTGCACAAGTTCAATCTGCAGTTGGGCCGCAGTCGCTTCCTTCTCGCGAAACCGCTGATAGTAGCCGACGGCTCGAAAGAGAAAGAAGGCACACCAGAAGATCACGAGGCCGTCGACCATCTCTGCGCGAAGCTGGAAGAACACCCTTGGCCAAAAGTCCATGTGTGCCATGTGAAGCGGGAGGTTGGGAAAGCACATCACCCAAATCATCTCTTCGACCACGCTTGTGGCGATGCTGAAGGGAAGTACGCCAACGATTGCCCAAAAGAGATTGACGCGCTGCAGCTTCGAACCGAGGAGCCACCACAGCATCCAGCAGATGAGCGCCCACAGCAGGTATTGCACTCCCCAGGCTTCCAACAAGAGCATGAAGCTGACGTGACGGCTCATCTGATGAACTTCTACCCACTCCTGAAGCGCAAACAGTATTGCGAGCAGAGCCCCCACGCCCAGGAAGGCAGCTGGGTGCATGAAGGCAGGGAGAGTGCGGCTTGGTTTCTCAGGCGGCAATTTCTGGAAGAAGCTCCTGGCGAAACTCCTGACTCTTCTACGCAAATCTCGCGGCGAAGGTTCGATCGGTCAGGGAGTTTCCGTTATCCGGTTTAGGTGTTGGCTCTCATCTGACTGACGTACTGGCAGTGCGAGCGATATCTTTCGGGGGCAATGAATCCAGCAAATGTCCGTCGCTGGTCACTGAAACGGCCCCATTCGTCACAATTGAATAAGAAGAAGGGCTAAGCACGCATTCGAAATGCGGTTTTGGAGGCAGGGAAGAAACGAATTGACATTCTCGATAAACTGATCCCATGGCCTTGAAAAGCGATGGTGCGCGGGAAAAAAGGGCGGTCGTGCTCCTGAGCGGGGGCTTAGACTCTAGTACCGTCCTCGCAATAGCGCAGAGCCAGGGATACGTCGTCTATTCCCTTAGCTTTGACTACGGCCAAAGCCACCGCATCGAACTGGCCGCCGCGGCTCGCATCGCAGAGCGCGCTGGAGTGGCGCAGCACCGGATCATAAGAGTTGACCTGCGATCGTTTGGAGGTTCGGCCCTGACAGACGAGATCGCAGTCCCGAAAGCTCGCTCAGTTGCTGAGATCGGCACGGGCGTGCCCGTGACCTATGTGCCGGCCCGGAATACAGTCTTTCTTTCGCTTGCGCTCGCGTGGGCAGAGGTGATCGGCGCTGCAGACATTTTCATCGGCGTCAATGCGCTCGACTACAGCGGTTATCCAGACTGTCGCCCGGAATTCATCCGTGCGTTTGAGGAGATGGCGAACCTTGCCACGAAAGTCGGAACCGAGGATGGGGTTCGGTTGAGAATCCGGACTCCATTAATTGAAATGTCCAAAAGCCAAATCATCCATGCGGGACTCGCCCTCGGAGTCGATTACAGCCTCACCACATCCTGTTACGATCCATCTGCCACGGGAGTGCCGTGCGGCCAATGCGACGCCTGCCTGCTTCGGCTCAAAGGCTTTGCTGAGGCCGGTCGTACAGATCCGCTGGGGTACAAAGGGTAGTTATGTCCTATGCGGTCAAAGAGATTTTTTATACGCTGCAAGGCGAGGGAGCGAATGCTGGACGAGCGGCCGTCTTCTGCCGTTTCAGCGGGTGCAATTTGTGGAGCGGACGAGAGCAGGACCGCGCAACTGCGATCTGCACCTTCTGCGACACCGACTTCGTGGGTACGGATGGTGACGGCGGAGGCAAGTTTGCCGATGCAGAGGATTTGGCCGCAAGCATCGCAAGCCATTGGCCGAGTGCCCGGAGTGGGATACCTTTCGTAGTCTGCACGGGCGGGGAACCCTTGCTGCAAATGGACGAGCCGCTGATTGATGCGCTTCATCGGCAAGGGTTCGTCATCGCTGTTGAGACCAACGGAACTGTGCGCGTTCCTCGTGGTATCGATTGGGTGTGCGTGAGCCCGAAGATCGGATCCGAGCTGGTCGTTCGCAGCGGGAACGAACTAAAGCTTGTCTATCCGCAGGATGTTGATCCGGAAACATTTGAAAAGTTGGATTTCGAGCACTTTTATCTCCAACCAAAAGATGGGACAGAGGCCGAACGATCACTTCAAATGACAATCGAGTATTGCAAGCATCATCCTTTATGGCGACTAAGCCTGCAAACACATAAGATCGTCGGCATCCGGTGATCCAAGCGTCCTGAATGAAACGAGTGGTCGATCGAGGAGCCGGCGCTGAGAATGGTCAAAAGCGTGGGTATGTGGACTCGACGACGATTTCTTGAAGCGACATCGGCCTCCGCGGCACTCACTGCGTCGCCAACGGGATTACTCCTTGGCCAGCAGCGGCCACAATCGCAACGTAATTCGCCGGAGGTCATTGCGGGCCGGTATGTGCCGCTTCTCCACGAGAACGTAGCGCGGCCGCTGCGCTATTTGCCGGAGGACGGTGCGTTTCACATCCGCAATGGAAAGCAATTTTTCAATCGCCCCCTTTACGGACCGAACATTCCGTTTCGCGCCGATGGCGGGGATCTTCCGGAGTTCTCTCTCTATTTGCCTGGACACGGAGGCAACATCAGACTGGGCGTTGCGTCACAGCACTCGGGCCGCAGTAAATGGTTTTTCGAATTCGAAACGATAGTGGCTTCCTACGACGCGGGGGGCTCTCGTTTACGCGCTGCAGGATCCTGTGCTCGGCCACTCCAGTTCCATCCATCTGCAGGTTCTTACGGTTGGGGCGGCGCTCTGGCTGCAGGTCGCTCCGTCGGGTAATTTGCGCGACATCGATTTGATCTTGGCATTTGGGGGAGTGAGCGGGCGCAAAGGCAGACGCAATGGCGACATAGGTTGTGAAGTCGAACCGGTCAGTGCATTCTTCCAGATGCGCCCAGAAGAGTGCCGCGGAAATGTCTGGACGCTCTCGCAAGGATCTGCAACGAACGGATCCTCGGCGACGGTGAGGTCCGGCAAGTTCCGCCTGAGAGTCGACTCGGCATCTGGATCGGTTTTCAAGATCGGTTCGGCCGAGCAATGGAATCAAGGGTGGAACGCATTGTGGGATTCAACATCGGACGGGACCGATCTGCCGCTCTTGGTAGGCCGCCTCGCATTGAAGAGTCAGTCTGAGATGATTCGAATCACTGCGCTCGATGGCGTTGTACAGCCGGCATCTCGGGCCGTAACTCTCACGCCGACTCAGGCCATGGAAACCTCCGGAAGCGTTCTCGCGAATGCATACACCCAGCGGCGGGATCAACTTAAGCAGATCGCAGATCGTCTCTCATGGAAAACTCCTGATCCCTATATCGATGGAATCGCACCCGCACTGGGAGTGGCTGCGGACGCACTTTGGGATGAACAACAAGGCTGCGTTATGCATGGCGCTGTCGCGTGGCGGCAGCCCTTCGCTGGCTGGCGTGGACCCTACGTGCTCGATATGGTCGGCGACCATGACCGCATGCGCCGCCATCTGCGGCACTGGATCGGGAGACAAAATGTCTCTCCTGTCGAGAACGGCTCCGCTGGGGTGGCGACAGAAACTGGCTTTGCGCAGGTAAGGGAAGCGGAGGGCACGCCGGACCCGGGCACTGCGGAATCGCGCTCAGAAAGGCTTCTCCACTCGTCCGGAGATCTCAGTCACAGTCATTACGACATGAACCTTGTGTTCTTCGATGCGCTGCTGCGTCATCTCAGCTGGACTGGTGACATGGATTTTGCACGCGAGGCCTGGCCTGCGCTGGAGCGTCACGCGGCGTGGGAGCGACGGCTGTTCCGCCGCGATTTCGGTACCGCCTCGGAGCCGCTTCCGCTCTACGAAGCCTATGCAGCGATCTGGGCGAGCGATAACCTGCAGTACAACGGAGGCGGGGCCGCCCATAGTTCTGCCTACAGTCTCTATCTCAACCGGAAGATGGCCCAACTCAGTAAGCGGCTCGAGCTGCAGCCCGAGATCGCTGCCTCCTATCAGGCCGAAGCGGACGCCATCGGCCGCGCCATGCGGAAGCTGTTGTGGATGGATAGACGTGGAGCGTTTGCGGAAAGCCGCGAATGGCTCGGCGGGCGCAAGCTCGCGGAAAACCCGGCCGTATGGACGATGTATCAGTCTCTCGACAGCGAGGTTTGCGATCGCAAAGAAGCTTGGCTCGTTGCTTCGGAACGGCTTCGCTCATTGCAAAAGATCCCGGTCATCGGAGAGGGAGTTCCGAAGGACGCAGGCTGGCAGATGGCCTGCTCGGACTGGCAGCCCTATGTGTGGTCGCTTACGCTCCTGGCGCTCGCAGAAAATCTGGCTACCGCATTGGCTCTCTTTCAAGCCGGGCTTTCTCGGGACGGTTACGCCCTACTTCGCGGCAGTCTGCTTGACGCCGGCTATCGCGGCCTATGCCCTGGCAACTTTCCCATGTCTCTTCAACTCGATCCTCATCGCCAGGAATCGCAACGTGATTTTGGCGACCCCATCGGGTGCGCCTCGCGGGCCATCGTCCAGGGTCTTTGGGGTCTGCGTCCTGAATTACTGAACGAGCGAATATATATCTCGCCACAACTTCCATCTGAGTGGAGCGAGGCCGAGCTTCGTCATCCCGACATCGTCGTTGAATTTCGTGTCCACGAGGGAACTGAGTTCTGGAACGTCAAGCCATCCTTCGCAAAGGAAATAGCTCTCACCCTGGAACTCGTTGCACGAACGATCCGCCTTCCGGAGGTAAAGATCAACGGTCATCCTCATGACATTCACTTTGTGGACGACGCTGTCGGCACTCCCCGTGTTGTGCTTGAGGCAGCCAAGCCCGGCCCTTGGGATATCGAGCTACGTTGGCACGGAGATGCGCCCCCGAAAGTTCCTTCAGGACCGTTGCATTGCACAATTGGCGCGACCATTGTCTGGCCGCAGGGCGTTCAGCATCACCGAATCGAGGATCCGCAAGGTTGCCTCACTAACGGTATTCCCGCTGCCTCGGGTAAACACTGTATCTTCGCTCTTCAGGAATTCGAAGACGGTCGTTACTGGCTCCCGGTCGAACTGTCCATCGACGCTCCCGGTGCGTCGGCGCCTTCTCGTGCACAAAAGTCTTCAAACGTATTTGAACCAATCGAAATGGGCCAGATATTCTCCGGATTTGTGAACGAAATCCTAAGCCGCGGTTATCACGCACCCCGCTCTCCGTTTTGCTCGCTTACCCTCCCTGATACGCTTCTGGGCGGCTGGGCGAACTTCGATGCGACCGCCGCAGTCGATGACTCCGGCCTCCGTCGCAGCGGCGGTCAGATCGAGTTGCCGACCGGGCTACGCTTTCAAACACCATCCGATCCTCGTGCGCCTAACTGCTGCTATGTCTCTCAGTGGGCTATGGATCCGAAGCATGTCAGCGTCAAGCTCGCTGGCCGGGCACACAGGTTGCATCTGCTGATCGCGGGAACAACCTTTCCCCAGGCGACCGGCTCAACCCACGCAACGATCACGGTCGAGTATCAAGACGGAATTTCCCCCAAGACGGTACAACTACGCAGCCCACACGCCTGGTGGCCGATCGAACAGGACTATCCGGTCGACGATTACATCTTTCTGCTCGGCGGGGACAACTCTCCGCTGCCGTGGCGCATTGATCTCAGCAGCGGACGACCGCGTCAGCTCACAAAAGAGTTGCTACGTGGCAGAGGCGGCCCAATCCCCGGCGGAGCGGCCTTCACGGTGGAAGTTCCGCTGGACCCGAACAGGGAACTCGCCGCTTGTACGTTCCATAGCGAGTTGTATGGCATCGTTCTGGGGCTGCTGGGAATGACGTTGGAAAGAAGCTGATCCCGCGAGCCCCGGAAGGGGCTGGAGATCATCGACCGGTCGACCCATGAAATGGCAGTCGCGCGGAACGCACTGCCAGGCAGTAATGTGACGTATACGCAACGAAATCGTCGGAGCCACAGAGAAATAAGGAGAATTGAAAGGTTCATGGTATTAGGGAGCTTCGCCGATAGTTTCTGATAAGCAGCAAAGCTATTAAGTGCTAAAGAAATCCGCTCTGAATCCATAGTCTCCGTGCAGGCGCACCACACGCCTCAAGGAGATTTACCGTGATTCACAAGTACATTCGCACCATCGCTTTCGGGTTTGTCGCGACATTTGCACTGGCCTGCCTCGGCAGCGCCTCGGCCCATGCGCAGCAGACATCATCGACCGTCCTGATTTCGACGCCATCGCCCAGCACCGTCACAGGAACCGATCCCGTCCCGCCACCTCCGCCGCCCAGCTTCTCAGCAAAGAGTTTCGGAAGTCTATAATTCATCCCATCTGCGGATGACGATGCCAGAAAGGGGAGCCAGATGCATCTCTCGCATCTTGACTCTCTTTTCTGGCTTCTCGGTCTTGTGGGCCATCTCGCCCTGCTCTTTGTACTTCTGTTCCGGAGACGGGCGCGCCGCTTTCCGCTATTCACGGCATTTGTATTCTGCAGTGTGCTCAGTACGGTTGTCTTATATCTCATTTACCCCAGCGGCTCGCGGAGAGCATATCCATATGCGTATTTCTATACATACTGGGGATTTGTTGCGCTGAATCTGGTCCTTCAGCTGGGGGTCGTCTACGAGGTCGCCTCCTGTGTCTTCCGCCCGCTTGGTGGTTGGGCGGTTGACGTGCGCAGACGCTTGATCGGATTGATCCTGCTGAGCGTCTGTGTGGCAATCGCCCTGGCATGGCTGTCTTCGCCGCGCGCCTACGAGTGGAGAGAGGCTCTTGTTATGCGAGGCAGTCTCTTTTCAGCCGCCCTATTTGCAGAATTGTTCGTTGGAATGACGGCGCATTCGGTTACCGCGGGCCTGCCCTGGAAGACCCACGCGGCGCGTATCATACAAGGACTCGGGATCTACTCAATCTTTTGTATTGTGGTGGAGGCGGCCAATAGCTACTTTGGTCTTGCCAACGGTACCACCGCTTCGATGACAATGACTCGAGCGAGAATGTTGCTGTATTTACTCTGTCTCGCTTATTGGATCATGACCTTGTGGCGGCCGGAGCCCAAGCCGGAGCACCCGCCGGACGGGATCCAGTCAGATTTGGAATTGCTGCGACAGGAGACCGTCGCGAGTCTTCAAACGTTGAGAGGTAAACGAAGGCTATGAATGAACGGTTGTACCTTTTCATAACGCTAGTGGTGCTGCTGGTAACGGCGCTCACCTCAGTTTGGATCTACTATCATCGGCGGGCTCGGAAGCTCTACGGCCAGAGTTGGGAGTCGATTCTCGCAAGGGTAACCCCGATCGACAAGCGAAACCTGAGGACTGTGGCGTTTGATTTGCTTGGTGAGGCGGACCGGTTGGACCGCCCGGATGGGCCGTGCGAGCTTGAGGCCTCGGAGATCGTCGAGCTCATTGGCGGCTTTGAAGGGCTGCGGGCCATCCAGAAAAATTGCGACGCTCTGATCGATCTGGCGTGTTACTGCCAGCGGATGTATCCGGAGGCATTGGTTGTCGCGGAAGCGTTGCGATTGAATGCACGAGAGATCCAATGGCATCTTGACCGGCTGGACGCGGCGGCACGAAATGGAAGCTCTCGAGCGGCTTTCGGAGAGTACGCGCAGCGCATCGCTGCGATCTATTACCTCATGACGCGTCGTCTAGTCTCGCTATATGAGGTTGCAGAAATGCCGGGCGTTCAAGAGGTGCAGATATCTCTTGCGTAAGTCATGCCTCACGGCGGCTGAATACCGCGGTGACCGTCCCAATCACCTCGATCTCTTTCTTATAGCGCCAACGCCTGCTTGATTCATGAGAGAGCAGATGCGGAATCAGCGTCAGCCATTCTGAGTTTCGATCGAGTTCACAGAACCCGGAGACGAAGCCTGTTCGGGTCAGAAGGAAGTAGATGGGACGATCGAATTCGTGGTTCCAATCCTTCCTGCGGGCGATAGCTCGCTTCTGCGTATCGATTAGCACGATCGAGCCCGGTGGAACCATGGGATCCATGGTCCGATCACGTTGGCCGATGATGCCGCGCCGGTAGTGTTCGGGGAGCGGGTTCGACGAAGGAGGCAGAAGGGTAGTGTCTTGTGGAGGCGGATCATTGACCAGGGTGTCGGGAAGCCATTGCTTTGCATGCTCCTCAAGCCTGCCACTCGACAGCAAAAGAGTTGAGTTGGGACTGGCGACCTCATCGAACTCGGCCGGATTCGACGTTACATCGGGATAGAAGTTGAGGAGTTGCTGAGCCGTGAGGTCGTAGATGACGGCGAGGACGATCAGCTTCATAGCAGAAAGGCCGCCATTCTCATTTTCCACCCGGGCAAGCCAGCTGGAGGAGATGCGATAGGACGAGTTACCCGACTGCTGCGCCAGACGTGAGGTACGCTCCTCTACCTCACGCAGGGTTAGTTGCCGGGCCATCCGCGCGGCGCGAAGCTTGCTTCCAATTCCGTCCATCCTCTTCCCTTTGAAGCTGTAAAACTCAATAACGGTCAGGCCGCGACACAGAAATCACTTCTGGGAAGCGACTAGCGTCTCAAAATGTTTCGCATACGAAACATCAGAGACTTCATGGGACTTGCAACAAACCCATTGGTTGTTGTGGCTCCATATTTTGATAATACAGGAGTTGGTGCCATCTATTTCGATCCTGCAAGAGCGTAGTCTGTGCTGTTTTCCCGATCGGAAACTCCGCCGTTATTCCCTTCAGCGAACCGCGCATCGTCCCGATAGTATGACCATCGATGGGAATCTGGACTCCAGATCCTTTCGACGGGCACGCAGAGAAGGAATGGGGACGTGGCCGTGGGCAGCGAACGCCGCTCCACCGTCACGCCCCGATGCCCCGTTACCCCTGGCCGGCAGGCCAAACCGATGAGCCTCTCCGTTGGTCAGGTCGTTTAGGCATCTCTTTCAGAGAGATGGCTCCCCGCGACATGTAGAGAGTATTGGCCTTGCATTCTTCTAGGGTTCGTAAGACTTTTGAAGAGGCCGAACTGCTTGAACGCTGATCGCATCCCGCGTAAATCGGATCGTACGTGCCTAAAAATGGTCGGGGCGATTGGATTCGAACCAACGACCCCCTGCTCCCGAAGCAGGTGCGCTACCAGACTGCGCTACGCCCCGAACCTTGGCGTGAATGAATCGGAAATTCTGCGGTTCGGAGTTCCGCAGAGCCGGCGAATCGCCCGCACATCCGACTGACTAAGTCTAACAGATGTCATTGAGCCGGGCTCACTCTGCGGACTTGTTCTCACCATCGCTCCGCTTCGCGGACCGCGGCATCGGGGTAGCAGGAGACGGCTTTGCTGCCTTAGCGTGAATCGTCGTCGCGGTTGATGGTCTCCGGCTTCCCTGAGTGGGCTTTGGAGGCATCGGGGTGGCCGGCGATGGTTTTGCGTGTAGCCCAGGTTTTGTGGGCGTCGATGAGCCGGGTTTGGGCGTCGCGGATGGGTTTGATCGCGGCGTCGGCTTCAACGTCCCCGAATGTGGATACCGGCGCGGCGTGACACTCCGGCGCGACCGACTCGGTGAAAGTCTCCGCAGATTCTGCCCCGGAACTCCGTAGGCTTGCCCATGCCGTACGATCGTGCTTTCGTCGAAGGTATGGGAACCTGACCCATCGAAATGCGCTCCGGGCGGCACCAAGGTATTGCTCACGAACCTTCCGGGCACGGACCCGATGCGAACCTCGATGCGAGAACTGTCGATCCCTTTTTCCTTGACCAGATACTCACGCGCGTTGAGTGCACGTTCAGCTCCGGCCTCCGGACGTTCATTCGCAGAGGAATTGCCAACCATTACCAGCGTCGCTCCGGCCTGCTGTTGCATGGTCAGCGCGATGTCATCGAGACAGCCTTTGGCCTCGTTGTCCACACGTTCGGGACGACGGCGGTCGCGCTCGAAGCTGATATGGCAAAGATCCTGCGTCTCCGCGACGACAGGAGTCGGCGGTACGGTAAGAGTTACCTGTGTGTTCGCCTGTGCTGACTGTCCAAGATCATCGACAACATTGCAAGTGACCGTAATTGTTGTGGCCCCCAGACCTGCGGTTGAGAGCTTCGCTGTCGGCCCAGTGGCTGTCAGTTGGCCGGCGCTGGCCGTGTAGGAATACGTCAGCGGCCTGTTCTGCGGGCTCGTCCCGGTAGTGCTGATATCAACGACGGTACCGGCGGTAGCGGTCGACGGGTTCGCTGCGCAGCTCAACGTCGGCGGCTCAAACGGTTTGATCGTGAACGGTGTCGTGCAGGAAGCCTGCTGCCGTGCCTTCATGCCTTGCACAACGTGGGCGCTTACCTCGTACTCGCCCGGCGCTAATCCTGTTGTGTCGATCGTCGCCTGAGCTTGATCCGGCTTCAAACGTCCGCCGTTGGTCTTCCATGTATAAGCTGCGGGCTTCTTGGCATCGAAGTTGACCGACGCTGCTGTCACCGTGATGACGTCGCCCGGGTAGCCTACTGCAGGTTGCACAGCGCACCCAACCGTGAGCACCTTCGCCGGTGTCACCTCACCCAGCTTTACGACGAGCCCGCCAGAAAGCTTGAGTGCATCGATCTCTCCGAAGCCACCCTTTACCGCCTCCGGAAGCACAAGGGGTCCGTAGACCACCTGCGAATACTGCCAGTCCGCCTGGATGATCCGAACCGCCAGATGATTATGGAAGAACGGTGCCGTGTAGTCGAGGCCCCCACCACCGCTGACGCCCCAGCCCCATGTCAACGGCTGGTCAACCGGTCCGTTGTTCCGCACGCCCCCGCCCAAAGCATGAACAAACGGGATCCAGGGGCCAAGCGGCACGCGGAAGACGGGACCTGCTTCTGCGGTGTAGACCAGCTGCGAACATCCTTCGCCAACGCAGTTGGGATCGTAGGCGGCATGCTCTCGTACGCCGGAGAAATAGCCACCCTCCATCGCTACACCGATATAGCGATTGAAATACCCTGTAACGCTGATCGTTGTATTCAGATTGTCGACATCGAAGTACTGCTTAAAGCCCACGCCGCTATTGATCGGGTGAAAGTACCCGTAACCGCCGTAGATATCAACCCGTGAATCCGGATATTCCGTTGCGCTCCTCGTCGCCTGCGCATTCAACTTTGCGCTCACGCCCAGCAGGCTTACGGTGACTGCGAAGACCGCAATCAGCCGGAGGCGGAATGCAAGCATGCGACTTACTCCTTCAGGCATGGTGCGCGAACGGCGAAGCACGGGCTACTCTCCGGGCAGTGTACTGGAGCCATTCTCGGGTTTTGCCGCCAAGTTCCACAAACCTCTGTCGATGTAGACAGTTGTGCAACGGGGGTGTAGTTGCCGCATCCCCCAAGAGAGCTTTACACTAGCACTATGAAGGGCACGGTCCACCATTGCCAGCGACTTGGTTGTTGTTGTTGACGCTGCCCGCATACGGGCTGGATTGACGCGCTGAGCGTCTCCGGCCGACCCGCATCTTCCTGATACATATCTGAGCGATCACTTGTCATCTGCAGACCCGAGCTGCATTTGACGGTGTATTCGACTTCTTTCCGGAGGTCCTTTTGCCGCCTACACTGCGCGAAATCGATCCCAATGTCGATCGCCTACACCGTCAGAGGCTCAACCATCTGCAGGCCCTTGAGGCCGAGAGCCTGTACATTCTGCGTGAAGCCGTCGCTGAATTTGCGCGTCCCGTCATGCTCTACTCCATCGGCAAGGATTCGAGCGTCATGGTCCGCTTGGCCCAAAAGGCCTTCTATCCCGGCAAAATTCCGTTCCCTCTGCTCCACATCGACACGAGTTACAAGTTCAAAGAGATGATCGACTTTCGTGATCGCTATGCGCGCGAGATCGGCGCCGATCTCATCGTCCATCGCAACGAAGAGGCCATAGCGTCGGGTGCAAGTCCATGGAAGTTGGGAACGCAAAACTGCTGCGGGGCACTCAAGACTCGCTCTCTCCTCGACGCTCTTGCCGAAGGCGGCTTCGACGCAGCCTTCGGTGGCGCGCGGCGTGATGAGGAAAAGTCTCGCGCCAAGGAGCGTGTCTACAGCTTTCGAGACGCTGCCGGCCAATGGGATCCCAAGAACCAACGGCCAGAACTGTGGAGTCTGTACAATTCGCGCCTGCGTAAGGGCGAATCCATCCGCGTCTTTCCACTTTCCAACTGGACCGAGCTGGACATCTGGCTTTACCTCTACGCGGAGCAGATTCCAATCGTGCCGCTCTATTTTGCAGAGGAGCGTTTGGTCGTCAAGCGCGGCGAGACCCTCACGCTCGTTGACGAGACGACACGGCTCCTACCTCACGAAAAGCCGGAGCTGATGAAGGTTCGCATGCGCTCTCTCGGCTGCTCACCGTGCACCGGCGCCATACGCAGCGACGCCGATACGCTCCCCAGGATTATTGAGGAGCTCATAGGCTTCCGCCGGAGCGAACGCGAGAACCGGGCCATCGATCATGACGAGGAAGGCTCCATGGAGCTCAAGAAGCGGGAGGGCTACTTCTAATGCGCCACACTGAACTCAATTCGTATGCCCCAGCCTCTTCGCACGAACAGGCGTTCCGCACGTTTCTTGACCGCCACCTCGATCAGGAGATGCTTCGATTCACCACAGCCGGCAGTGTCGACGACGGCAAAAGCACACTCATCGGCAGGCTTCTCCACGACACCAAGAGCGTATACGAAGATCAGCTCGCGTCGATACGCTCCAGTCGTATCAATCGCTCTGGCGGTGCCATCGATCTCTCGCTGTTGACCGATGGCCTGCGCGCCGAGCGGGAGCAGGGAATCACCATCGATGTCGCCTACCGCTACTTTTCAACCAGCAAGCGCAAGTTCATCATCGCCGACACACCGGGTCATGAGCAGTACACCCGGAACATGGCGACCGGTGCATCCACGGCTGACGTCGCCATTGTGCTGATCGACGCGAAGGCATTCACCGCGGCCGGTGGCCTTCTACCTCAATCCCGACGTCACACCTTCATCGCCAGCCTTCTTCGCATCCCTCATGTAGTCGCGGCAGTCAACAAGATGGATGTCGTCGATTACTCGGAGGACGTCTTCACGCAGGTGCAGACCCAGTTTCTCGAGCTCGCACAACGCTTGAAACTGAGCTCGGTCGAACTCATCCCGATCAGCGCCCTCGTCGGCGACAACGTCGTCGATTCTTCCTCAGCAATGTCTTGGTACACCGGTCCAACGCTCCTCGAATATCTCGAAAACGTTCCTCTGAGCACCTCCGATTCGCAATCCGAGCCTTTGCGTTTTCCGGTGCAACTCGTCCTGCGCCCTCACGCCGACTTCCGAGGCTTTGCCGGCCGGGTCGACCGCGGCGAAATCAGCGTCGGCCAAATCGTACGCGCACTTCCCAGCGGCCGAACCACTCGCATCACCAGCATCACCACCTATGATGGCGAACTCAAATCTGCCCGGTCTCCTCAAAGCGTTAGCGTGACGCTGGCAGATGAGATCGACCTCAGCCGCGGCGAGATGCTCGTCGATGCCAGCCAGCCATCGCCGCTGAGCAGCACAGCGCTTCGGGCAAGCATTGTTTGGATGAATGAACAGACGCTCGTCGAAGGCCAGACGCTTCTTTTGAAGCACACAACACGCACTGTCCGTGCGACCGTGCGGGCCATCCTGCACCGCATCGACGTCGTTACAACGCAGCAAGGCCCTGCGACCGAACTCCAGATGAATGACATCGCGGACGTCGAACTGCAGACGAACCTGCCGCTCTTCTTCGACCCTTACGAACAAAGCCGCCCCCTCGGATCGCTCATTCTGATCGATCCGATCAGCAACGCAACCGTCGCTGCGGGTATGATCTCCGGTTTAGCAGGAGAACAGCGCGGGCCAGAGAGATCCTTCCGCCCGGCATTCATCTGGATGCGGGGTGATGAACTCCTCCCACAACACATTCAGAGAGATTTGACAGAGGCCGGCGAGGCCGCGGTGATCATCGATGACCCTGCTATTCCTGAGCAGTCGATCCCAGCTGTGACACGGGCTCTGCAACTCGCCGGAGTCGTCGCGATCACAGGTCGAGCCGAACTCGATAGCGAGACAATTCGCGCAGTCCAGATTCTGGTGAGGGATGGCTGGATTGAGGACGAACCAGGATTTCGTCGCTGGCTGGAGAAAGGCCGATGACGAACTCTGCGCTTGATCTGCTGGAAGAGGCCGAGCATCTGACGGCCGCCGAGCTTGTTGCCGAAGTCGTACGCGTCTCCGCCAACGAGGGTATCTGTCTCACCAGCAGTTTCCAAACCGAGGACATGGTGGCGCTGCATCTTCTTCGCCAGCATCTCCCTCGCGTACCGGTCATCTTTCTTGAGACGGGTTACCATTTCGCAGCCGTCACTGAATATCGTGACCGGTTGGCCCGCGAATGGAACCTCAATCTCGTCAACGCACTTCCGCTCACCACGCTCGCTGAGCACGAAGCCGAATTTGGCATCTTGCACATCATCAACCCCACCCAGTGTTGCCAAATCCGCAAGGTCGAGCCACTGATGCGTTCGCTCGAGCCCTATCGCTGGTGGTTTACGGGTCTCCGGCGCGAGCAATCGCCAACCCGCGCCAACCTGAAAAAAGTTGAGGACCATCGTCTTCCCAGCGGAACAACCGTGAAAAAAGTCAGTATTCTGGCGGACTGGACCTGGTCGCAGGTCGAGGCGTACGCACAGCAGCATGACATTCCGCGCCTCTCGCTCTACGATGAAGGGTATACGAGCATTGGCTGCGAGCCATGCACTTCGCGCCCGGCCGCTGGAGCTGATCCTCGAAGTGGCCGCTGGGGCGGCAGAAAGCTGGAGTGCGGCATCCATACCTTCAGCGAGAAGGCATAGCTGGCGTACTCGGCGCCAGAGATAAGGCGATGAGAGAGCGGCGACGGATTGTCGAGGAGTGGGAAAAGGGCGACTCGTCCGCTCTCGTCACGCTCGTTCGCACGGAAGGGTCGAGCTATCGCCGAGCCGGGGCACGGCTCCTCATCGAACAAAACGGTGCGAGCGTCGGCGCAATTTCCGGTGGCTGTCTCGAAGCAGAGGTCGTTCGCCGGTCACGTTGGACGATTCGCAACGGCGCAACCGTTGAACGCATCTCAACCACCTTCGAAGACACATCCGAGATTCCCTACGGACTCGGCTGTGGAGGCACTCTAAACCTCCTCATCGAACCAATGAACACTCCAGAAGCGCGGGCTCTTCTTGAGGCCATGCGCGATTCCCTCAATGGCTCGCGCCGGAACGTAGTCACATGGCTACCCGATGCCAAAAGGCCCCTGTGTCGGATAGTCTTCGATGACTCCGGACGGACACTCTTCGCAAGCTCAGACCAGCGCATGGATAACGATGTGTTCGACGAGTGGCTCGAACCACCGCAAAGGCTATTCCTCTTCGGCGCAGGCGATGACGCACAGCCGATGGCCGAGCTCGCTGCGCTTCTCGGATGGCGAATTACAGTGATCGACGGGCGCTCGCAGCTCGCACGCCGCGAACGCTTTCCTGCAGCGGATGAAGTCCTCGCCGTCGACACTCTGGAAGAGAACATGATCGGCCACGAAGACGCTGTCATCCTGATGACGCACAGCTACGAGCAGGATCGCGCATGGCTGACCGCAATGCTTTCTCATCAGCCTCGGTACCTTGGCATCCTTGGTTCACGCCACAGGAGCTCGTTAATCGTCAGTGAAGCTGCCGCCATGCGCGGCTGGACGCTCGATCGTGCCTGTCAGAATCTATTCGCTCCCATAGGTCTGGATATTGGTGGCGACGGAGCAGAGGCGATTGCCTTGGCCGCTATTGCTGAAATTCAAGCCTGCTGCGAAGGTAAGCTGGGATATTCGCGCCGCATGACTCCTGCGATGATCATGGAACAGATTGCCCTTGGCGGCTCATCTCTCTACCTGCAGTGTGCACGTTGATTGTTGCTGCGATCATCCTTGCCGCCGGCTCGTCGAAGAGGCTCGGCCGGCCGAAACAGAACATAGTCCTAGCCGGTCAGACCCTGTTGCAGCGCGCCGTACGCACCGCATTCCAAGCCGGTCTCTCACCGAGAGTCGTGGTCACTCGCGAAACTTCCTGTCCGGTCGTCGATACGCAAACAGAAGCCGAGTTCGTCATGAACCCCAATCCAGAGGAAGGCATTGCCTCATCGATTCGCTGCGGAATCGCCGCGCTTTCGTCGACAGCGGTCGCAGGCGCGGTCATCATGACGTGCGACCAGCCAGCTGTCACCGCGACCCACCTTCGCGGCCTTTGCGCCGATGAGGCTCGCATTACCGGCTCCCGTTACGCACATACCAACGGAGTGCCGGCTTACTTTCCCCGAGAATCGTTTGCTGAACTTTTGCGGCTGAAAGGTGATTCGGGGGCTCGCATTCTCTTGCAGTCCGCGCATTCGATCTCCGCAGAGGAGCTCGAGCTGGACATCGATACTGAGCAGGATCTCGATCGCGCACGCGCTCTATTCAGGTCAGATCCTCACGAACAGAGTTGACGCAAAAACTCCTCAAGCAGATTCTCTGCAACTGCACGCCGGTACATTGCGGTGGACCGAATGTCGTCGATAGGCTTCGCTTCACGAGCCAGAGCAGCTCGGCCTGCTCGAATCGTATCCTCCAAGGCGCGCTCTTCCAGCGATCTTCCGCGCAGCGCCGCTTCCGCGCTGGCGCATCGCAGTGGTCTGTCTGCCAGCGACGCCGCGCCGATCCGGATCTCTTCTATGCGGTTCGCCTGAACGTTGGCAACCGCAGCAATCGCGGCCTTCGAGATCGCTTGAGCGTTCCGCGTGCCCACCTTTCGGATGTATTGTTTCCATTCGCCGTAGCTTCGCGGAACGCTGACTGAATACACAATCTCATCTGGTTGCAAAACGGTGCGCTTGTAGCCGAGATGAAACTGCGAATAGGGAATTGTTCGTTCTCCTCGCAGGCTTACCATCGTTACGCTGGCCTCATAGGCAAGCAAAACCGGGGGCGTATCGGCTGCCGGCGACGCATTGCAAATATTTCCGCCAATCGTTCCCCGATTCTGATTGGCAATCGATCCGGTCCATGACGCCGCTCGAATCATCAGTGGCAGCTCCGCGGCGATGGCCTCGTTCCGTCGGATATCGCTGAACGTCGTACCCGCGCCAATGTGGATCGCATCCGCTTCCGTCCGAATGAATCGGAGTTCGCGCAAATGCTGGATTGATAGAAGTTCCTTTGATTCGAGCCTTCCGGTGTTCAGCGCAACCATGAGCTCGGTCCCGCCCGCAATTAACGCATGCCGTCCTGGCTCCGCGGCCAATTGCTTCAACACTGTCTGCAAATTTGTGGGAGCACTCAGTTCATAGGCTGCAACATCAGATCGCATGCTGGGCCTCGACAGCCTTTTGAACGGCCTCAAAGATGCGCATATAGCCCGTGCATCGGCAGAGATTTCCGGCCAGCCCTTCCTGGATTTGCTCCAGAGTAGGGTTCGGATGCTTCTCAAGAAGATGATGCGTTGCGAGAATCATGCCCGGCGTACAGATCCCGCACTGCGCCCCGCCTTCTCCCAGAAAGCATTGTTGAATCGGATGCAGTCGTCCTTCCGTAGACACACCTTCAATCGTGCATATTCTGGTCCCATTCGCCTGCAGTATTGGAACCAGGCAGGAGTTCACAAGCTCTCCGTCTACCAAAACCGCGCAGGCACCACACTCGCCCTCTCCGCAGCCTTCCTTGGCCCCCGTCAGGTGAAAATCTTCGCGCAGTACATCCAGCAAGCGCTTCATCGGCGGCACTTCAACCTTCCGTGCTTCGCCATTCACGGTCATCGCAACCGTCGACTTCATGCATTCACCTCGGGAAGAAACTCTCCCTCTCTAGTCGGGTCAAGGTCCTCTGTTCCTCCATGGGAAGGCTCGGTGAAGCTAGTAAGACGTTCGAAGATATCTTCCGGAAGCAACGGAATCGAATCGAAACTCACGCCCGTCGCATTGTGAATCGCATTCAGAATTGCCGGGCCGGGCCCATCCATGGGCAGTTCCCCAATTCCTTTTGCGCCACCGGGTCCATGGACTGAAGGAACCTCTTCAAAGTGCACCTGTATCTCCGGCAGGTCGGCGCTTGTGGGCATGATGTAGTTCGTCATCTGGTTATTCATCATGCGGCCGTTTTTCCAAACACACTTCTCATACAGCGCATATCCAATGCCCTGAGCGACGCCTCCTTCAACCTGTCCCTTAGCCAGCACTGGATGCATGATCTTTCCAACTTCCTGGACCGCATCGAAGCGCGTTACAGAAGCGCTGTAGGTGTTCAGGTCAACGGCGACCTCTGCGACGTATACGGCCCACCCATACGCCGGATACGCATCACCGTGAAACAACTCGTCATCCCATTCCACCGGCCTCACCGGCTCATACCGAACGGAGCAACGCATTGATCCGTGCCGCTGGAGATAACGCAGCGCCGCCGCGGTAAACTCCTCGGGCTCATATCGCCCTGTAAGGTTTGCGTCCGCGTGCAATCGCTCCACCATCTGCGCGCACACGCGTTCGACCAGCTTTCCGACGACCATCGCTGTTCGACTCGCCACCGTTGGGCCGGAATTGGGCACCACGCTCGTATCGACCTGCGCAATCGCTACTTGGTCATACGGAATGCGCAAAGTCTGCGCCGCAACCTGACACAGAATCGTATTCGTTCCCTGGCCAAACTCCGTCGACGAAACTAGGATCTGCGGTCTGCCATCTGGCAAGAGTTCGACATCCACTCGGGAGTTCAGCCGCCGCTCTCCCGATCCGGTAAAGCCTGAACCGTGCATGAAGCTGGCGATTCCCATGCCCCGTTTCACAGCCGATCGCTTGTTCTCTACTGCAAACCGCTCAACCTTCTCGTAATAGTTACTCTCGGCCAACGCACGATCCATCAGATGTTGCATATCAACCGGTTCCGCGAGCAACTGGCCCGTTGCCGTTCTGTCGCCCGTCCCGAGAAAGTTGCGCCGGCGCAACTCCTCTGGCGCAATCCCCACCGCTCGCGCAACCTTATCCATATGTCGCTCTAAAGAGAACAGAGACTGGGGCGCACCGAAGCCACGGAATGCTCCATGGGGCGGCAGATTCGTAGCCATCGCCTTCGCGCGCACCCGGACGTATGGCCACTTGTAAGGTCCGGGTGCATGGATCGTAGCGCGCGATAGAACAACGGGAGACAAGGTCGCGTAGGCTCCGCCATCCAGCGCGATCTCAATTTCGCAACCCAATAGCTTTCCATCTTTCGATACCGCCGTCCGATGTCTCGTCCGCGAAGGATGTCGCTTGGTCGTCGCGGCCATGTCTTCCGCGCGATCGTAGACCATCTTCACCGGGTGCCCGGACTTCATCGCTAGCAGTGCTGCATGCGATCCGATCACGGACGGAAAGTCTTCCTTGCCGCCAAAGGCGCCGCCAGTCTCGGTCTGTATGACGCGGCACTTCTCTTCCGGAAGATCAAAAATCAGAGTTAGCGCGTGAACGACGTAGTAGGGGCATTGCATTGAGCCCTGCACGCATACGCTGATCACCCTCCCGCTCCCATCCTTTTTGCATTCGGCGATCACACCATTCGGTTCGATATAGAGCTGCTCCTGTGCTCCGGTGTGGTATTCGCCCTCCACGATGAAGTCCGCAGATTCGAATGCCGCTGCAAGACCATCCTCCGCCTCCTTCGCGCCGCCGGAATGCAGCACATACTGCTTGAAGCAGTTGGCGGTGCCGCCGTGCGCACTGCCCTCCCAGATAATTCGGGTTGTGTCGTTGTCTTCGACCGCCTTCTCAGACTCCTCGATGGTGAACACACCCGGCAACTCGTCATACTCAACGCGCACCCCGGCTACACCCGCCAGTAGCGCAGATTTCTCAGGATGTGCGAGCAGCAGGATCGGTTCCTCTGGATGATTCACGCGATCCGCTGCCAGACACGGATGATCTTTGGTCAGATGGACAATGGTGTTCTCGCCCGGTATGTCGCTCGCCCGAACAATCGCATACTGTGACCAGTCGATTTCAGAAGAGAAGTGAACCGTCCGAATGCTCCCCCGCGCGATCGAAGATCGCACAGTTGCTCCGTGCCACATTCCTGGCAGGCTCAGGTCGTCTATATACTTCGCTTCGCCCAGGACCTTCGCACGGCCTTCTTTGCGAAACGGCGAAGCTCCCAGAATGTCCCTATCTTCTGCCACTGATCCTTCGGCTCCGGAGTATCCGAAGAGGATAGTACAAACCTGCCTTCACGTCATGTCCTTTGCTCAGAAGTGACGCAGGCGAGACCGCGGCGTTGTATCGGCTGGCCGCGGATTCGTCATCTCGGTAGGCCCGCTGGGCCGCTCCATGGTTCGTTCAATGGAGCGGCTTACGAGGTCACGCGACCCCAGACCGACAGCCAGTGACAGCGTAAGTACAATTCCGCCGAACAAGATTCCGAAGGCGAGGCTGACAATCGATCCACCAACTCGCAGATGGTCGAGCGCCATCGCCGCCGCTAACACCAGCACGAGCCACTTCACCCCGACCGAAAGAATCCGGGCATACTGCAACTGCGCATTGGTCGCGCTGATCAGTACCGACCTTGCGAGGAATCGCGCAACGACGGTCCCCACGAACAGAATAAGCACAGCTCCAATCACGTGAGTGAGATAGGGCAGCAGAAAGATCGGCATTCGTGAGTCCACGGCATAGGACGCGCCGAACGCTGAAATGCCGATCGCAACACCCACAAGTGTGCAGAGCCAGAAGAGAAGGCCGGCAATTAATCGCGAAGGTGGTTGCGTCGAACTCCACTCAAACAAACTCACCGACGCATTAGGCGTTCCTGCACTTAATCGCTCATCGAATCGAATCCAGAGGAGAATCCGACGCACGATAATCGCGAAGATAGCACCTATAATCGCGAAGAGAATCACCGCTACAAGGAATGCGAGCAAGCCTGGTAGAAAGCTCACTAGCACAACCAACACTCGATGCATCGACTGCCGGAGCGCGAATTCAACCTGCTGACCCATCTCTAATTCCTTTCCGGACCATAACCTGTTCCAAAGCAGCCCGCTTCAGTAGCCTCAAGGATTAAACCGATCCGGCCAGCGCCATCTCGCCACCAGATAAGATTTCTCTCGTTCAAACGCGGCCGCGGTCTCCTCGCGATGAGCCATGGCACTGGCGTCGTCATTGGCGATTCGCAAAGTTGAAGCCACCCAAGCCAGATAGAGTGGCGTGAACGCTCCCATCAAATGGCCACGGTTCAGGGTGCGAAGATGATAAGCCAACGCGAAGTCATAAACGATGCGTGCCCACAGTGCAGGTCCAATTGCGAATGCCGAAGGTTCGCTCAAAGCAAGTTTTTTCAGTGCGAGCAGCGATTGGGGCGGCAGCGCCAGCGACCAAAGCTCCTGCAAATTCTTGTATGCCAACCGAAATGCGTCCACCATTCCCGGAAGCTCTTCGGGAACATCGTTACTGTCAGAGGTCCTGCTGCTCGCTCCGCGCAACTCCGGCACCGCGTCTGCCAATCCACGTGCTTTTTGCCAGAAAGGAGCCTTCGCCTCAATGTCGGCGAAAATTCCGCCCGCGACGCTTGCAAACAGGGCATTGAAGTCTGACGAAGAGGGTGGTGCCGGGATCGTCGCTCCCGCATCAACCTGTTTGACTCTGAATCCAGCGGTGGCTGCTTCCGCAACCGTCCAAAGCAGCGCATCCGGTTGAGACCCCGCATGCCTCCGCGCAACCGACGCCATGCGATCCGACATTCGCCGCGACATTCCGGCGTCCATCGGGAGAGGGAATCGGACATTGACCGCAAACAGCGCGCGTGTCAGAGGATAGAGCAGCGCTGAGGTCACCAGCCCATCGTGCGCGCCCATAGAGTACGTTGGCACGGCGAGGTCTATGCCCGTCGCAATCTGGTCGGCCATCTGTCGGATACAAACTGCTGGAAGCGAGCACGCATCAGAACCGAGCAGAAGAATCTGTGCGGCGTCGTGCTTCTGTGCCAGCTCATTCGCCGCCAGAAAGTCACTCGCCGTCAGCACCCAATCGCTTCGTATGCGCGTCGCGTCGAAGACCGTAAGAGGTAAGGAAGGAGCAAATTCTGGTTCCTCCAGATCTGGCGAGGCGATCAGCACCTCATCCTTCCGAAATACTGTCGCCAAATCCTCTAGAAATGTCTGCAACGCCTCATCCGGCATCGACGGCACACAAACCAGCAGGCGCGGCATATGGCCATGCAGCGCCGCTGCTTCAGTCGCAGACGATTCATGGTCAGAGCTAAGTCCTGCGACGCTGGGAGAAGATGCCATGATGCGGGGACCTCAAGTGGTCTTCTGCAACTTGGATGCTGCGCGGAGCAATCCAGCTATTCACTCAATGAGTTCGCGGATGCCCGCAAGAGGAATATGCACCCACGCCGGCCTGTTGTTCAACTCGTAGGCTAACTCGTAGCAAGCCTTTCCGAGCAATAATGCCCGCAGGAAGATGTCGATTTTCGGCTCAGCAGGCAGCAATCCCTTCCCATCCATTGTCCCGCAATAGGCATTCAGAAATTCGCTAGACACAGCCCGCTCCCACAATCTTGCCCAAAGCCAAATGTTGGAACCGTGCTCGGGGAATCTCTGGCTATGCTTCGCCAGAGCGGCGTTTGCCGCATAGCTGTAGCTTCGCAGCATGCCTGCAACATCGCGCAGTGGCGACTGCTTGCGCCGGCGCTCCTCCAGTGGTCGCGCCGGTTCTCCCTCAAAATCCACGATGAGGAAATCGTTCCTCACACGCAATACCTGTCCAAGGTGGTAATCACCGTGGATTCGAATTCTTTGACCAAACTGTGCCGAGTCTCCGTTGACACCAGCCAGCAAGTCTTTGAGGCTGCCTCGCTGCTGCAGCAAATCGCGCGCCTCTTGCATGGTTGCAGGCGCCATCCCTTGCTCGGAGGTCGCCAGCACCCGCTCCAGTGCGGCCAAAGCTGCATTCATCTGCTGCTCGATGCGTTCGCGTTCCATCGCGAGGTCCTCGCCGCTGTACTGCTCCGGAGTAAATGCCGCGTTGCTTGTTGGCGTAGCTAACGCCAGGTGTAACTCCGCAGTCCGCGTCCCCAGCCGGTGCGCCGCATCGAGATAGAGGCCCGCATGTTCGCGCGCCTCGGCTGGAATTTCGACGGAAGACGCCATCGTCGCCTGTGGTCCAATCGTCGCAGGCGGCGGACATGCCGCCACCTCCTCGTAATAGCGCGCAAGCTCGTCCAGTGTCCACGCCCATCCGTCGCCTTCATTCTTCGCGAACGCTTGCAGAACCGCCACGGTTCCGCCATCGCTGCTGCGGCGAATGTCGCCCAGATATGCAGGAACACCCTGAAAATGCGCTCCCTCAGTGAGAAACCGCGTAATCTCAACCTCGGGATTCTCGCCCGGACTCAAGCGCCTGAACAGCTTGAGAATCGCCTGGTCTCCGAAAATAATGCTGGTATTAGATTGCTCAGCGGAGCCCACTCGCGAAGGCTGTGACAGTAGCAACGATGCATCCAGAACATCCGAATGTTCGCTGATCAACGCGCCTTCCTCGCCGCGATTCGCCGTCGAGCCGCCCCTTGCGATCATCTTCAGTAACGCCACACGGAAATCCTCACCCGCCGATGCGTCATAAAGCACGCGCGTCTTCGCTCCGGCGCCGTCGGCCACTACAACGGCGCGCGGCGAGTGTTCTCGGACTTCTTCGGCCTTCGCTCCTGTCGCTACGACCAGGGGAAGCTGATACGTCTCCGAAGACTCCTTCGGTTCGTTCGCGTACGTCACTTCGATCGCTGCGAGCACAGCGTTCGCAGGCGAGATCATCGTCGAGGACACAATCCGAATCTCGGCAATCGAGCGTGACTTGCCGCCGAACCAGCGCTGCTGCATGAGATAGCCCGGAAGCAACTGTTCCAGTGATGTACGAACCCCGGGCTCGGAGATCTCCTCCAACGAAAAGAACGCAGGCACGCCGAGAAGCTCCTCCGCCTCTCGTCTTTCGCTTTCAGGTATAGCCGGCACCGGCGCCCGAGTTGCCGGTTGGATCTCCAGCCACAGGAAGCTGTAAGGGGCCAGCGTCAGCGGATAGGGTTGCGTGCCAATCTCAGGGAATGAAACATACCCCAGCATCTCCACTGGCTGCCGCCCGCGGAAGCGCGCCAGATCGAGCGCTACAGGTTGCGCGAAGCGAGACAGGTTTGCGACGCATAGAATCGTCTCCGACTGCATCCCATCCGCGCTCTGATAGTCGCGAATGTAAGCAAGAATCTTCCGGTTTTCCGGGTGCAAAAACTCCAATGTCCCGCGTCCGAACACCTGAAACAGTTTTCGCAAGGCAATCATGTTGCGCGTCCAGTGCAGCAGCGAAGACGGATCTGCCTGCTGCGCCTCGACATTAATCGCCTGGTATCCCCATATCGGATCCATGATCACGGGAAAGTACAGCTTCGCTGGAACCGCTTTGCTGAATCCCGCGTTCCGGTCCGAGTTCCATTGCATCGGCGTGCGAACACCATTTCTGTCGCCCAGATAGATGTTGTCGCCCATCCCAATCTCGTCGCCGTAGTACATAATCGGCGTACCCGGAAAACTGAACAACAGCGAGTTCAGCAGCTCGATGCGTCGCCGATTATTGTCGACCAGCGGTGCCAGCCTGCGCCGAATCCCGACGTTGATGCGCATGCGCGGATCAGCCGAATACGCGAGATACATGTAGTCGCGCTCATCGTCCGTCACCATCTCCAGCGTCAGCTCATCGTGATTCCGCAGGAAGATGCCCCACTGACAATTCGCGGGAATCTCCGGGGTCTGCGCCATGATGTCGGTGATCGGCAGGCGGTCTTCCTGGCGGATCGCCATATAGATGCGTGGCATGAGGGGAAAATGAAACGCCATGTGGCACTCGTCGCCATCGCCAAAATACGGCCGGACATCTGCCGGCCATTGGTTTGCTTCGGCCAGGATCAAGCGATTCTCGTACTCCTCGTCAAGCACTGCGCGTATTTGCTTAATTTTGTCGTGCGTCGGCGGGAGGTTCTCGCAGTTCGTCCCATCGCGTTCCACAAGATATGGAATCGCGTCGAGTCGCAGCCCGTCCACACCCATGTCCAGCCAGAAACGCATGGCCTTCAGCACCTCTTCCATCACGGCGGGATTATCAAAATTCAAGTCCGGCTGATGTGAGAAAAAGCGATGCCAATAGTACTGCTGCGCGACGTCATCCCACGTCCAGTTCGACTTCTCGGTGTCCGTGAAGATAATCCGCGCATCCTTGTAAAGCTGATCCGTGTCGCTCCACACGTAATACTCGCGGTCCGGCGATCCCTTCGGCGCCCGCCGCGCCCGTTGAAACCACGGATGCTGGTCGCTGGTGTGGTTGATAACCAGCTCGATCATCACCTGCATGTTGCGTGCATGGGCCGCATCCAGAAACTGCTTGAAGTCGTCGATCGTCCCGTACGAAGGATTCACATCGGTGTAGTTGGCGATGTCATATCCGTCATCTCGCAACGGGGAAGGGAAGAACGGCAGCACCCATAGGCACGTCACCCCCAGTTCTTGCAGATAGTCCAGCTTGGAGATCAATCCCTGAAAGTCGCCAATGCCGTCATCGTTCGAATCCGCAAACGCGCGCACGTGCAGTTCGTAGATGATCGCATCCTTGTACCAGAGAGGATCAGTAGCGCTGCACGGTTTCTTCACTCGTTCTGCCTTTCGTGATCATGCCTGGTTGGATGCAGACCCGAACGAATCTCTTGCTTACGGCTTTATTACTCGGAACACATGCGCGGGGCGTTCCCATGGTCGCAGCGCTACGTAATTCCACTGGTCTTTCCATTCATACGTCGTCCCACTTAGCAGATCCTCGACGGTGAAGCTGCCTTTCCATGGCAGTCCTAGCTTGTCCAGCCGCAAATCAAGCCATGCCGTCTGCTCGTTGGCCGGATCGAGATTCACCACCACCAGAATGATGTTTGAGCCGTCTGCGCTCGATTTCGAATAGCACAGCAGTTGCGGATTCGGAGCATCGTGAAATATCAGATGTTCGTTTCTCCCCAGCGCTGCGTTCTCCCTTCGGATGCGATTTAGGCGCTTGATCAGCGGTGCAATTGAAATCGGATCGCGCCGGTTCCATTGCCGCAGCTGATATTTCTCACTATCCAAATATTCTTCGCTGCCCGTCTTGCCCGGAGCAGGTTTCGCTGCGCGCCCTTCGCATAGCTCATAAGCAGGCCCGTATATTCCCCAGTTCGCACTCAGCGTCGCTGCCAGAACTGCTCGCACTTGAAAGACCGCTCGCCGTCGGACTGGATCCTTCTCCTGCAACTGTTCATGCAGAATGTCTGGCGTATTCGGCCACACGTTCGGCCGAAAAAAATCCGACACTGGAGGATTGCAAATCTCTTCGAAGTACTCTTGCAGTTCGGTCTTCCCCGTGCGCCAGGTGAAATATGTATACCCCTGCGTGTACCCGGCCTTGGCCAGCGCATACATTACATGCGGACGCGTAAACGCCTCCGCCAGAAAGATCACGTCAGGGTGCGTCCTGTGAATCTCCGTAATGCACCACTCCCAGAACGGCAGCGCCTTGGTATGCGGATTATCCACGCGAAACACGCGCACGCCCCGGTCCACCCAGAACTTGAACACGCCGTGGAGTCCATCCCACAATCCGCGCCAATCCTTCGATTCAAAATTTAGCGGATAGATGTCCTGATATTTCTTCGGCGGATTCTCCGCGTATTGGATCGTCCCATCCGGCCGGATCGTGAACCAATCCGGATGCTGCTTCACCCACGGATGATCCGGCGAGCATTGGAAGGCGATGTCCAGTGCGATCTCCATTCCGTGCTTCTGGGTCTCCTCGACCAGATGAGAGAAGTCGTTCATCGTTCCAAGCTGCGGATGCAGCGCCGTATGTCCACCCTCTGCGCCGCCAATCGCCCATGGGCTTCCCACATCCCCCGGCTCTGCAATAACCGAATTGTTCTTACCCTTTCGGTACTGCACCCCGATCGGATGAATTGGCGGCATGTAAACGATGTCGAATCCCATAGCTGCTATCTCGGGCAGCCGCGCCTCCATCTCCCGAAAGGTGCCGTGTTTTCCGCTCACCGGCGAGCACGAGCGAGGAAACAGCTCATACCAGGCCGAAAACCGTGCCCGTTCCCGATCCACCCATAACGGAAGCTCGCGATCAAGCTTTGTTGCAAAGTTCAAATCCGGATATTTTGCTACCAGTTCCTCCAGCTCCGGCGTGAGCGGAGAGTCATAGTACGGCAGAGCCGCATCCGCCAGATGGCGAAGCTGCGCCGCCGCCGTCGCAAGCCTCTTCGCATCCGTTCCTTCTGCTCTCGTCGCCGCGGCGTCGATATGATTCGCCCCAATTCGCAGCGCCAGCGGAATATCCTGTGGCGTCACCTGCTGCGTCGGCTCCTTTGGGTCCGGCTGCGCCTCCAAGCGCCTCAACAGATCATGTGTCCAGGTGTCGAAGTGGTCCACCCATGCCTCGATGGTGAATCGCCACGGACCAATTCGGTCGACCAGAAACTTCGCGCGCCACAAATCGTTCGTAAGCGGCACAAATCTCGTCTCCTGCCACCGCTTCTCCGACTCATGTCTGTAGAGCAGCCGTCCGTTCACATGGTCGTGGCCATCGCCAAAAATAGCCGCCGTCACCTCGACCACGTCGCCGATCACCCGCTTAGCCGGATATCGGCCCCCGTCGATCTCCAGGGTTATTTCCTCAATCACGACGCGACGGCGTCCCTCGCTCGGTTTCATTACGCCTGCGGCCTCCGCTAAAAAACTGCCCACCCCGTTGAAGTCTAACGCGCCAAGAGCCACCTCCGGCTCGCACTGCATCCAAATTAAGAAGCAGAAATCGACAGATGGGTGAACTCGTAAACAGAACGCAGTCCGCTGTCGTGAATGGAGGACATATTGCCGGAGTGGTTTCGAAAGCGTGAACCCAAGCCCGTCTACGGTGCTCGCATCGAGGATTACGCCGTCATCGGCGACCTTGAAACTGCTGCGCTGGTCAGCCGGTGCGGCTCCATCGACTGGCTCTGCTGGCCCACTTTCTCCTCCGGCGCCTGTTTCGCGGCTCTTCTCGGCACCACCGATAACGGCTACTGGAGCCTGCGTCCCCGGGGCAAAATACTCTCGGTTCAGCGTCGCTACCGTCGCGACACCATGATCCTCGAAACAATATTCACCACTCCGTCCGGCGAGGTTTGTCTCACCGATTTCATGCCGCCGCGTGGCAAGCACTCGGACGTTATCCGCAGAATTCGCTGCACTCGCGGCAAGGTGGCCATTCGCATGGAGCTCGCCATCCGCTTCGACTACGGGCTCACCGTCCCCTGGGTCACCAGCGCCGATCACGAGCTCCGCGCAGTCGCCGGGCCAAACATGGTTGTGCTTCGCGCCGAGTGCAACGGCGCCAAGCCGGCGGAACTCCACGGTGAAAACATGATCACCGCGAGCGAGTTCACCGTTCGGCAAGATCAGGAGCACTGCTTCGTCCTCACCTACGCGGCTTCCACCGAAGACGTGCCCGAGCCGGTCCCTGTCGAGGATGCCTTCAACGACACTGAAACCTTCTGGCGCGAATGGATCGCCAAATCAAAGTACGAGGGTCCCTACAAGAATGCCGTCGAGCGCAGCCTCATGACGCTCAAAACCCTCACTTACAATCCCACCGGCGGAATCGTTGCTGCCGTGACGGCCGGTTTGCCCGAGCAGATTGGTGGAGAACGCAATTGGGACTATCGCTACTGCTGGCTTCGTGATACCTCCTTCACTCTCCTCATCCTCATGCGTGCCGGCTACACGGAGGAAGCGATCGGCTGGCGTCTTTGGCTTCTGCGTGCTATCGCCGGCAATCCGGATCAGCTCCAAACCCTCTACGGCCTCAGCGGCGAGCGCAAGCTGGTTGAGTGGGAAGCCTCTTGGCTGTGCGGCTACGAGAACTCGAGGCCCGTCCGCATCGGCAATGCCGCGTCTGAACAGTTCCAGCTCGACGTCTACGGCGAGGTCGGCGTTGCGCTGGCCCGAACGCCTGAAGCGAATGAGGACATTCGGGTGCCATCCACCGAGCTTCAGGCCCATCTCGTCGATCATCTCTGCGACATCTGGCATCTCCCCGACGAGGGCATCTGGGAGGTTCGCGGCGGTCGGCGTCATTTCGTGCACAGTAAAGTCATGGCGTGGGTCGCGCTCGATCGCGCCATTAAACATTACGAACGGTACGACGGCGCCGGAGATGTCAAACGCTGGCGTAAGAATCGCGACAAGCTTCATGCGGAAATCTGCAAAAAGGGCTTCAACAAGCGCCTCAATGCTTTTACGCAAAGTTACGGCTCAAAAAACCTGGATGCTTCGTGTCTACGTCTTCTTCTTGTTGGCTTCTTGCCACCCGACGATCCCCGCATTGTTGGCACGATTGACGCCATTCAGAAGTACCTCATGAAAGATGGTCTGCTTCTGCGTTACAACCCCGATAAGACTTCAGACGGGCTGAGCGGCGGCGAAGGCGCCTTTCTCGCGTGCAGCTTTTGGCTTGTCGCTTGTCTCTGGCTCATCGGGCGGCAGGAACAGGCGCGTGAGCTCTTTGACCGGCTTCTCTCGCTCGCCAATGACGTTGACCTGCTCAGCGAGGAGTACGATTCAAAAGATAAACGCATGCTGGGTAACTTCCCGCAGGCGCTGTCGCACATCGCTTTGGTTCATGCCGCCTTCACAATCTCAGGCCAGTGGCGGCCGGAGCCCTACTCACCCAGCCTATAGCTGCACATGCAACCTCGTTCGCAGTCTGCTCACTCTATCGGGAGAGGTCCTGCGCACGTCCACCAGAATCGCTGACGAGTCTTTACCTATCTGAAAAAGGAGGCGGAGCCATTCGTGAAACGAGTGCCCAGCGCGACCTACAGGTTGCAGCTTCATAAGGGTTTCACCTTTGACGACGCTGCAGCGATCGCCGATTACCTGCGGGCGCTGGGTGTCAGTCATGTGTACAGCTCGCCTTACCTGCAGGCTGCGCCCAACAGTATGCACGGCTATGACGTCGTCGATCATCGCTCCGTGAACGAAGAGCTCGGAGGAGCGATAGCCCACGAACGTTATTGCCGTCGCCTCGGTGAGGTCGGCCTGGGCCAGGTGCTTGACATTGTGCCGAATCACATGAGTCTCGGGGAACAGAATCGCTATTGGCACGATGTTCTGGAAAACGGGCACAACAGTCGTTACGACAGCTTCTTTGATATCGACTGGAACCCGAACGAAGAGCGCCTTCGTGACAAAGTGCTCGTGCCCATTCTTGATGACCAGTACGGCCGCGTGTTGAGCCGCGGCGGCATCGTCGTCGAACGCCAGGGCAGCACCTTTTCCGTGAAAGCTGCGGGCCAGACTCTTCCTGTCGCCCCAGAAAGCCTTGCCCCGATCCTCTTCCGCGCAGCAGACTACGCGCGGAGTGACACGCTGAACTTTCTCGCCGAAAGTTACGGCCGCCTTCCGGTCGCGGAGTTCACAGATCGTCGCACCATTTTGGCACGTCATCGCGACAAGGTTGTTCTTCAAAATCTCTTCGACCAGCTTTGCCGCGAGAATGAGAACGTCTCCGCCGCTGTCGATCGCGCGATCCGCGAGCTCAATGAAAATATCGACGCGCTCGATGACTTCCTGCAACAGCAACACTTCCGGATCGCCTACTGGAAGACCGCCGATCAGCAGCTCGGCTACCGCCGGTTCTTTGACGTCAACACTCTCATCGGCCTCCGGGTGGAGCGAGAGTATGTCTTCGAAGAGACGCATGCACTCATCCTGAAGTGGCTGGAGGAGGGAGTTCTTGATGGCGTTCGCGTCGACCATCCTGATGGCCTCCGCGATCCGCTCCAGTACTTTCGCCGTTTGCGCGAGCGTGCCCCGGATGCATGGATCATCGGCGAAAAGATCCTCGAGCCCGGCGAGTGGCTCCGCGCGGATTGGCCGATCGAAGGCACTACTGGCTATGACTTCATGAACTGCGCCCTCGGCGTTCTCGTAAAGCCGGACGGCTTGGAAAAGCTCGGCGAGTACTATGCCGAGTTCACCGGTGACACAACGCCCTATCCCGTCGTTGCCCACGACAAGAAGATGAATGTCGCCCAGGAGGCTCTGGGCAGTGACGTCAACCGCCTAACCAGTCTCTTCGTCGAAATCTGCGAAGCCAGCCGGGACCAGCGCGACTTTACGCGCGCCGACGTTCGCCGCGCCATCCGCGAGGTTGCTGCCTGCTTCGCCATCTACCGCACCTACGTCGTTCCGGATCGCAACGAAATAACCGAAGAGGACATTAGCGTCATCGAACGCGCGACTCGCTGCGCCAAGGACAATCGCCAGGACATCGACGGCTTGTTGTTTGACTTCATGCGCGACGTCCTCACGCTCAAAGTAGGCGGCGAAAAACCGCGCGAGTTCGTCTACCGGTTTCAACAATTCACCAGTCCCGTCATGGCGAAGGGCGTTGAAGACACCGCATTCTATTGTTCCAATCGCCTCGTCGCGATGAACGAAGTAGGTGGAGATCCAGACTGCGACGGCTTTTCGCTTGAATACTTCCATACCTACAACGAGGCCATGCAGCGTACGTTTCCGCAAACCATGACCACCCTCAGTACACACGACACCAAGCGCGCCGATGACGTTCGTGCGCGCCTGATCGTTCTGAGTGAAATCCCCGATGACTTTAATGCCCTGGCCGAGCACTGGAGTCGCCGCAATGCGCGCTACATGTCGGGTGGCGTGATTGATCGAGGTACCGAGTGGTTCCTCTACCAGACGCTCATTGGCGCGTGGCCCATCACCGCGGAGCGCCTCCGTGGATACATGGAGAAGGCGATGCGCGAGGCCAAAATTCGTACAAGCTGGGTCGCCAATAACAACGAATACGAGGAAGCCTTACGCCGGTTTGTCGACGCGCTGCTCACTGACAAATCGTTTGTCGCGGAGTTGGACGAGTTCGTTGCGAAAATTGCGACTGCCGGACGCGTTAACTCGATGGCGCAGACATTGATGAAGTGCACGTCGCCCGGCGTCCCTGATCTTTATCAGGGAGCCGAGCTCTGGGATCACTCCCTTGTCGATCCTGACAACCGGCGTCCTGTGGATTACGAATTGCGGCGGCGTCTCCTCGATGAAATTCGGTCGATGACCGTCGATCAAGTCATTGCGCGCATGGACGAAGGCTTGCCGAAGTTGTGGGTCATTCATCATGCGCTTTGGCTTCGTCGCGAACGCGCTCGGTGCTTCAGTCCGGAGGGTGCATACACGGCATGCTCTGCACACGGACCGGAGGCGCACCGCGTTGTCGCTTACCTGCGCGGCGGCGAAGTGCTCGTCGTCGTTCCCCGTTGGTCGCAGTCACGCACATCGTGGCGCAGTACAACATTGGATCTACCCACCGGCCAGTGGACCGATTGTCTCAGCGGCCGCATGTTTCACGGAGTTCAGGAGCTCGACAACCTGTTCAAAGCATTTCCGGTTTCGCTTCTCGCTCTCGAACGCAGGGTATAGCAGGGGGCTCTCGAAGAGCGCCCTAAGAACATCAGGAGAGGCACATGCACGAATTCAGAGTGTGGGCGCCGCGTGCGCAGAGCCTACGCCTTCAACTGGACGACCGCGATCCGTTTGCCATGGATGGGCCCGATCAGAATGGTTGGTGGTGTTCAGCCGTCCAGGAAGCTGGTCCCGGCACGGACTATGCGTTCCTTGTCGATGACGACCCCACACCGTATCCCGATCCGCGAAGCGCCTGGCAGCCGCGCGGCGTGCACTCCGCTTCCAGGATCTACGATCAGAACGCCTTCGAATGGACGGATGGAATGTGGCATTCTCCTCCGCTTTCGAGCGCAGTCTTGTATGAGCTCCACATCGGCACCTTCAGCGAGGAAGGCACTTTCGACGGCGCAATTCGCAAGCTCGATCATCTGGTCAATCTGGGAATCACGCACATCAATGTTATGCCCGTCAACGAATTCGCCGGACAGCGCGGGTGGGGTTATGACGGTGTCTTCCTGTTCGCGCCCTTCGAGCCATATGGCGGCCCCGATGGCCTCAAGCGCTTCATCGACGCCTGCCACGCAAAGAACCTCGCCGTCATTCTCGATGTGGTCTACAACCACTTCGGGCCGGTAGGGAACTACACCAATAAATTCGCCCCCTATCTCACGGAGCGCTTCCACACGCCCTGGGGGGCTGCAGTCAATTTCAACGAAGGCGGCAGTGACGAAGTTCGCCGTTTCTTCTGCGACAACGCCCTGATGTGGCTAAAGGACTACCACGTCGATGGCCTCCGTCTCGATGCAACCCACGAGTTCATCGATCGATCGGCCATCCACTTCATGGAGCAGCTGTCCGCAGAAGTCGAGCGGCTCGGCGCCACACTGGGCCGCAAGTTTGTGCTCATCGCCGAAAGCGATCTCAACGATCCCAAGTTCGTGCGTCCGCGCGAAGCCCATGGTTATGGCATGGACGCGCAATGGAGTGACGATTTTCATCACGCACTTTTCACGCTGCTCTGGAACGATCCTGGCCGGGGCTACTATGACGACTTTGGCTCACTCGACGATCTCGTCAAGAGCCTCAAGCATGTCTTTGTTTATGATGGCCGCTTCTCCGGTTACCGCGGCCATCGCCACGGCAGGCCTGTCGACGGTCTCTCGGCTCACCACTTTCTCGGCTACATCCAAAACCACGATCAGGTTGGCAATCGCGCAGTGGGTGAGCGGCTCGAGCATCTCGTCGGTCTGGACGCCGCCAAGGTCGCTCTTGGTATCGTTCTTACCGCGCCCTTCATTCCCATGCTCTTCATGGGAGAGGAGTTCGCCGCGTCATCGCCTTTTCTCTACTTCGCTGACCACGAGGAAGAGGAGATGCGGCGGCTCGTCTCAGAAGGCCGAAAGCGCGACTTCGCCTGCTTCGGTTGGGACGAATCGCAGATTCCCGATCCGGAGGACGAATCGACCTTCGAGAGCTCCAAGCTTATCTGGAGCGAGATTCACGAAGGGAAGCATGCCGAAATGCTCGATTGGTCGAAAAAACTCATACAGCTACGACGGACCACCGTGGCGCTCAATGATGGCGACTTGGGTCACTTGAGGGTCGACTGCCGTGAGGAGGACCGCCTCCTCATCATGCAGCGCGGCCTTGTGCGCATCCTTTCCAATCTCGGAGACAAGTCGGTCTCTCTTGACCTTCGCGAGCACGAATCGCTTTGCCTCTCTTCATCCAGTGGCATAACTGTCCGGGCCGCCCAGATCGAACTGCCAAAGATGAGCTTCGCTCTTCTGATGAGCAAGTAAGAGCCGTCGCCGTTAGCATGGTCTTGGAGGCGATAGTGGCAACCGAGAGTATCAGGACCATCAGTACGCGCGAGGTCTATCGCAACCCCTGGACGACCGTGCGCGAAGACGTCATCGAGCGCTCAAACGGTCAACGTGGCATCTACGGTGTTGTCGAAAAGGATCCTGCCTGCATTGTCATTCCGATCGAGCACTCTGCCGCCGGCGACTTTATCTGGCTTGTCCGGCAATATCGCTACACCGTTGGCGGTACCTATTACGAACTTCCCCAAGGCGGATGGGAACAGGCTGAGGCGAACCCGCTCGAAATGGCAAACGGGGAACTCCGTGAGGAGACCGGCCTCCGCGCCCAGCGAATGACTGAGATTGCTCGTCTTTGGATCGGCTACGGTGTCATGCGTCAGCTTCATCACGTTTTTCTCGCGGAAGGTCTTACGCAGGGCGATCACGATCGTGACCCGGAAGAGCATGACATGACCGTGCACCGCGTCAGCGTTGACGAATTCGAATCAATGCTGCTCGACGGACGTGTAATGGACAACTGTTCGGCAGCAGCCTGGGGTGTCTATCGCGTCTGGTGCGATCGCTCGCAATAAATTCGCATACCGATCAGTTGATCTTCTCGTAGCGCGTCTGCAGCGGAAGAAATATGGAGACCGTAGTGCCTTGCGCCGGAGGATCTACACTGCTCTCCAATGCAATCGAACCTCCATGGCCTTCAACGAACTGCTTGGCCACGAACAGTCCGATGCCCGTTCCGATGGTCATTCGAGTCGTAAAGAACGCATCGAAGACCCTGTTCAAATTCTCGGGAGGGATTCCGGTGCCCGTGTCCTCAACACTCAGAACGAACCCTGGATTGGGCTCTTTCACAGAAATCACCGACAGGCGAAGTGTTCCTCCGTCGGGCATCGCATAAATGGAATTCGCGATCAGGTTCGAAATCACCTGCATCATCTCTCCGCGTCGCGCATAGATCTTCGCGTCAGACTCCAGCCGCGATTCGATCGAAATATTGTGGACAAGGCACCGCGGCCTGTACACGGTGACAGCGTGCTCCACAAGCTCCCGCAGTGAAACTTTTGATGCTGTAGCCTGTTCGCGATAATACCCCAGTGTCTGCTTTGCGATGTGAGCCACGCGGCTCAGTTCCATCTCCGCCGTGTTCAGGTAGTTCCTACCCTCTGAGTCATTCACCAACGGCCGCAAAAGATACAGCAGATTCAGTACTGCTTCCAGCGGGTTGTTGATCTCATGTGCAATCGTCGCTGCCATCCGTCCTGTCGCCGCAATCTTCTCCGCCTGAATCAGCGAGTTCTCCAGCCGCTTCTTCGCTGAAATATCGCGAAGGATCTTCGAGGCCCCAATGATAGTTCCGTTCTCATCCTTTACCGGCGATACCGTCAGCGAAACATCCAGTAGGTCACCCCTTTTCGTCTTTCGCTGCGTTTCAAAATGTTCTAGCCGCTTTCCGGAGCGAATCGTCGAAATGATCACCGGCTCATCCGCGTGCAGATGTTCCGGGATAATCGTCAGCACAGACTTGCCGATGATCTCATCCGCTGTATAACCCAGAATGCGAGTGGCGGCGGCATTCCAGCTCGTGATGATCCCATCCAGTCCCTTGCTGATAATGGCATCGTCGGATGACTCCACGATGGCGGCCAGCTCACCCAATCGCTTCGCATCGATCTTCTGCTTGCGATAGGACGCCTCAAGATCGGCGACGCGCCGCGTAAGTTGCTCGCGCAGGCGCGAGTTTTCAATTGCGACCGCCATCTGTGCGGCGATCGTCCCCACCATTACCTCGGCCGCTTCGTCAAAGACGTCGGCCTCCTCGTGCGCGTACACCAAAGCGCCCTGCACATCGCCCGCCAGGTTCCGGACGGCCACCGAAAGGTAGCTCGACAAATCGCGCTGAGCGTGCGGCATGGCGTCGTTCGGAAGCGGCCCGCGAAACCGAACATCGCGATTTATATTCCGTGACCGGATAATGGTTCCCTCTTTTATTGACGGGCCCGACGGGGCTGAATCTTGCGGCAGAACAACGGAGGATCTCGATCCGTTCTCGTCGATGGACACGCGATAAAATGCCCGACTCACATCCTTGCGATCGGGAAGGTTGTAAAGAAACGCCCCGTATTGGGCGCCGACCACCTGCAGACCCGCGTCCGTCGCGCGTTGCACGAGGGACTCAAAATGAGCCGTTCGAGCGAGCAGTAGAGCTGTCTGCGCTACCAGCTCAAGTTTTTCCTCGAGAACCCGCGAATTGTCGGAAACAGAACTCATTTTTTCTCGGCGTCTAAGCTGATTCGCCGTTCCTTCCGTCGCGAACGATTTCGGAGGGTTCCTTTGGGTTGGATGATAATCCCGCGCAAAGTGACGCCTTGGCTCGGCCACGGTCGGCATTTCTGCTCTTTTGGCCTCTTTTGAGGGGCGCCGTCTTGCCACCAGAGCGTCCATCTCATCCTGGACATGCTCTGCGCGTTGCCTAATTCACATGTTTGGAACGCCGCGCCATGAAGTCCATCAGCAAGTAGTTGCCCAGCGTCTGCGGTGTCGTAAAGTACGCCTTCCCTTTGCACATCGCTGCCATCTGCTGCACAAACTGCACCAGTTGAAAATCATTCGCCAGCATAAACGTGTTGATCATGATGTTCGAACGCTTGCAGCGACCCACCTCTTCCAATGTCTCCGAGATAACAATAGGATCTAGGCCGAACGCATTCTTGTAGATACGCCCATCGTCCAGGGTCAGCGCCGACGGCTTGCCATCGGTAATCATCACGATCTGCTTCATGTCCTTGCCGCTGCTCCGCAGAATCCTCTGCGCCACCCGCAGCCCTTCACGCGTATTTGTGTAGTGCGGCCCCACTTTCACTCGCGGCAACTGCGAAATTGCGATCTCTTCCGCCGAATCATGAAACAGCACCAGCGAAAGCTGATCGCCCGGATACTGCGTCCGGATCAGATGACTCAACGCCATTGCCACCCGCTTCGCCGGCGTAAAGCGGTCCTCGCCATACAAAATCATCGAGTGCGAGCAATCCAGCAGCACCACCGTTGCACATGACGATTGATAATCCGCCTGCTGCACATGCAGATCGCTGTACTCCAAGTTCAGAACTCCCGACCCATCCGGCGGCCCTTCCCGCGCGAACACCGAATTCAGTGTCGTTCCGATATCCAGGTTCAGCGAGTCGCCAAACTCATAAAGCTTCGACGATCCATTCGTCTCTACTCCCGCCGCTTCATACAGCGTGTCGTGCCGACCCAGCGACGACTTGCCCAGCGGTCCGAGCAAATCCCGAAGAGCCTTGAAGCCAAGAAAATCCATCCCCTTATCCGTGACCTCAAAGCGCGCATCCGCCTCGCCGCCGCTCTGCTGTCCCGGCGACTGCGCTTGCTCATCCGGCGCTTCCGCGTTTAGAAACGCCTCATCCTTCATCCGCTGAATGATCTTCTCGACCAGCTCCTGCTTACCTTCCTCGGGCAACTCCTCATACTTCTCCTGCGCATCCTCGTCCAGCAACTCGCCCGAATCCAGCGCCTGCCGTATCGCTTCACGCAAATCCTCCATCGAGTCGGAAGCGTCGGAAAACTGGGAGTACGGATCATTGAAGCCCGAGTCGAGAAAGAAATCCGACAGCGCTTCCATCAAATCCTCGAGATCGAAGCTTGTTGAAAGATCTCCTGTAAATTTCGTGTATCGAGTGAGCTTCATGTGGATGCGTCGTCCTTCCAATAGATTAGACGCCCACGGCCAATCAGCGATTCCACGCACGGAAGTGATAGACAACGCCGGCCGAGAAGAAACCCACGCCCGCGTGCGTGGACCCACCGGATGGCCCTGCATCCGCACCCCAGTCGAAGGCCCTCACATCCAAATGACTTGTCGCGCGTATGTCCAGCCCGAAATCGAGCTGGACCACACCGCTCGTCACCTGACTTGTCTCAGCCCCGCACTCAAACCCATTGCAGATGGTCTCGCGAAGCTGGGTGGATGCGACGCCGCCTCCAATCTGCAGATAAGGCCGGAAACGATTGTGGTTCGGTACAAAGCTCGCTCGCAGCGCGCCGGTATACGCACGTCCGCCGTTGTAACCCGGACTCAGCGCGACACGCCCGTCAAGGCCCGCCTTCCATCGACTCGCGCTGGGGAACGTGTAGAATGCTCCCGCAATCAGTCCTCCCGTTTCGGCCTTAAACGACGGACCGTTCGGATAGTTGTCGCCCGTGAACCCGAAGCGGATGGCCGCTGCGCTCCCATACACCGACGTTTGAGCAGAAACTGCGCTGGCAAAGATGAACAGGCCCAAAACGGCGAGGGCAGAGGACAGGCGCCGAAAAATGGACAAACAAAACCTCTGGAGCTGAAAAGTAAGATCAGATGGAAATGCCCGGTAAGGATATCGGTCCGACGCCCCACAGACAACGCCAAACGCGCTTCGCTGAACCATTCAGCGCGGCCGCACTCCGCACATCACCGCAAAGCTCGAATATTTGTACCAGCAGTCCACATCGGCGAAGCCCGCCTCACGCATCCACGCAAGCTGCGCCGCGACCGGCGATCGCCGGTCCTCCTGCTGACGATAAAGGGAATCGGAAATCTGCTGTTCCGTGGCTCCCAGAGCCCGCACATCTGCCAACCACCGCAGTTGATAAACCTCTTCCAGCTCAGCGTTAGGTCCGGCAATGTGGTCGGCATTCACGAACAGTCCACCCGGCTTCAGCGCCTCAAGGATCGACCGCAGCAACGTCCGCTTCCGTTCGTCCTCCAGGTGATGGATCGACAGCGACGACACAATCGCATCGCAATTCCTCGGCAGCGGATCAATCGTGTAATCGGTGAGCGTGAACGTCACACGCGAATCATCGCCAAGCCGTTCCTTCGCGAGCTCCAACATCTTCTCCGAAAAATCAATAAGCGTCAGATGCGCCTCAGGAAACGCCGCACGCAGCATCATCGAAAATAAACCCGATCCAGCTCCCAATTCCGCGATGCTCATAGCATCCGTCGGAATTAGCTCCAGCGCCGCTGCATAAAACGCCTCATGTCCCGGGATCAGCTTCATCCGATCACGATCGTAGGTAGCAGCGGTTGCATCAAAAACAGTGCGGCTCTGGTTCGTGCTCATGGATTGAAGAATAAGCGAAGCAAATACACTCACGCCGAATGATAAGCATTTCGAATGCGCTCATTTGCGCTTCAACGCCTCAAGCTCTTCCAGGGTGCGCGGCCAGTCAGCACCAAGCAGCCGCGACAACGATCGATCCGCCAGAACCTTACCCTCGGTCTGGCATATCGGACAATAATTTGTCTCGTTACTCGCATACCGTATCCGTTGAATCGGAGCGCCGCATCGCGGACATGGCAATCCATATCGACCGTGCACCGCCATCTCCGGCCGGAACGCTGTCACCGTCTCCGGAAACTTCTTCTCGGCTTCGCTGCTGAGCCGATCGACCCAAAGCTGTAGCGTCTCGCGCGTCGCGCCGTACAGTCGCTCCCATGGCACGTCCGTCAACTTCCGCGTCTGCGCCAGCGGCGACAGCTTCGCTGCCCACAAAATCTCGTCGGAATACGCGTTGCCGATCCCCGACAGAACCCGCGGATCGGTCAACGACCGTTTCAGCGTGTGATTCTCCGCGATCAACACCGCGCGAAACTGCTCGAGCGATAGCGCAAAAACATCCGCTCCTCCCGGATCGAGCTCCGCGAGTGCCGCCTCGCCACGCACAACATGCAACGACGCCCGGCGCCGTCCTCCTGCTTCAGTCAGCACCAGCGATCCGTCCGGAAAATCAAATGCCGCAAGGGTATTTCTCGCGGTCACCTTCGCTCCGCGCTCTCTCCAATGCAGCCGGCCGGCGATCATCAGGTGCAGCACTAGAACCGGCGCTTGGTCTCCACTTGCATCGTCAAACATGAAAACGATACGTTTCCCCAGCCGGCTCAGCCTTTTCACTACTCGACCTTCAATCGATTGAATAGGAGGAACGGCCGTTCGCAGCAGCAGCGGACTCGCAATACGAACCTTCTCCAGCGGCTTTCCCACTACTCGTGGAGCCAGCGCAGTCAGGTACGCGACAATGTCAGGGAGCTCCGGCATCGGATTGCAAAGAGCATACTCGAGCTAACCCGCGCATCTCCAACATCCAGCATCCGTCTCTGAACAAACGCTGCAATAAGAAGCTGTCGCTGCTCCATTTTGGTCCGGTTAGATAAGCAACAAAAGCCGCAGCCAGTACGAGGCAACGCCGTGTGCGGCGTGCTCCTCCTACGTAATTACCGGGCCCTAACGCCCACCTGAAGTGACGAGGAGTTACATGCTATGGCTACACACGATCAGAACATGGGAAACGAGAGAAACAAGAGCAGCCAGGATCCGAACCGCACACAATCCTCCGGAATGAGCAGTTCAACGTCGCAACGGTCCAACGAAGAAAATAAGAAGTCCAGCGGGTCTCAGACATCGCAGAGTGGAAGCTCCGGAAGTTCAAAGAGCTCGGGAAGTTCTGACAAGCGGTGATCTACGGCTCTCCCCCATACTTAAATAGGGAAGCATAAAGCCGGATGTAAAATGGCCGGCAGCTTCAGCCCGCAGTCAAGCGGGTCAAACGCGGCGGAGAAGAGATACATCCTTCTCCGCCGTGTTGTCTCTGAATCACTTGCCCGCGAGAACAGTGGTGCTTCCCCCGATGCGCGTCGCCGATACCGGACGTTGCAGCAGGTTCGTGATCGACGAAGATATCCCTGCAGCTCCAAACCTCGCAAGGTAAAACTCCAGTTCTGCGATACCGTCTGGACTGAAGTTCGTCTTCTGCACGTCATCCGTATATTTCTTCACCAACCCCGGATCACCTATCGCCTCTCCCAGGAACAACACTGCATTCCGTATCGTGCGGCCGTGCGCGGTCACACCATACAAATCCACGTGCTGCCGCTCGCCGAATTCCGCGATCATGATGAGCGGTTGCAGCGCGAACGCCTGGTAATGGATCGCGTTTTCATGTCGCGCCATCTCCAGCGGAAACGCGCCGCTGTCATCCTCCTGGCTCACCGCCTGCTTGAAGACCTCCACGCCGTCGCGGAACAGTTTGTCATCGTTGGAAAGCACGCCAATCGAAGTCGCAGCCAGGGCGCGCCAGTAGTGATGATTGTTCCCAAGCCCGGGTTTTTCATAGCTTATCAACTGGTGCGCCGCCTTGCGCAGCCAGTCCGTCACGCGCTCCTGCTCCACCGAGTCCAGCGCTCCATCCTGCTTCAACACCGAATCCGTAACACCTGCGGACGACAGCGTCCACTCCGCCTGGTACCACGACTGGCTGTAAGCCTTCGGATCATAGTTCGTCAGCGCCTTCGCCTTCGCCCACGCATCCAGTTGGTCCAGCGCGCACCGCGCCTCGGCCTCGTTTCCCGTCGCGACCCACTGGTTCATGCCCGCGGTGATTCGCTTCTCAAACGCTCCATACGTCCGCGTCGCCTCCGCCTCCGCAGGATTCGTCGGTCCGTTGGATCCATGCATGTAATGATGCGGAATCTGCATCTCGCCGACCGGCGCGGCGACCATCGGCGACGCTACGCAGGAGCCCAGCTGCTTCATCGCGCTGCGGATACGTGGATCGGTCGTCGACTTGAGGAACGCCCGCCGTGCCTGCACATCGAGCACGGACGCACTCGGATCAGCAATCTTCTGCGCGTGGAGTGAAACTCCACCAAAGACAAGAGCAATAAGGGTGAGCGAAAGAGTCGTCTTCATAGGACGACAGCATCTTACCTGTCGGAGCCGATATCTGTCATGCTCCGAACTAATTGAATCCCCGCCGCGTGCGGTTGAAGGCATTCTCGCGTTCGCGCTCGCGCATCCGTTCGCCCAGATTCGCCGCGTCCTCAATACGCCGCTTTTTCTCACCCGCAGTAAACGTCCGCGCTTCCGAACGCGAGATGCGTTTATGGGCCGTCATGCCTTCCAGCAGAAACTCCGCCCCTGACACGGCAATTTCCGGCTCCGGATTCTTCGCCAGCTTCAACGGCGTCAACTTCTCGAACAGCCCCTGGATCTCCTTCATTGCCTTCAGCACCGCCGCCGCCGGCTGCTTGTCATTCAGCTCCACCGTGCCGCCCAGGTTGAACCATTGCTCAATCTGCTGCGTATCCGTGGCCGCAAAATAGTTGTCATACACACTCGCCACTGCCTGGCGAATAATCTCGCGCATCACGACCTCGGACCCGCGCAACTCACCCTCATACTCCAGTTCAATCTTGCCGGTAATCCCAGGCAGCGCCGAAAAGATATCGCCCACGCGCGGCACCACCAGCGATTCGCCATGCAGCAACGCTCTCCGCTCCGCATTCGACACCACTAGCTCCATCGTCGAGATTGGCAGCCGCTGCGACACACCCGAGCGCTTGTCCACCTTCTTCTCTTCGCGCGCCACAAACGCAATCTGCTCCACGATCTGCCGAATGTAATGCGGAATGTGGATGCGCTGAATCTGGTTGTTCTCCGGTCCATAGCTGCGCGCCGTCCACGCCTCCTGCTCCGTAATCGCAATCGCCTCATCCAGCGACTCTGGATAGTGCGTGCGAATCTCCGACCCGATCCTGTCCTTCAGCGGCGTCACAATCTTTCCGCGGGCCGTATAGTCCTCCGGGTTCGCGCTGAACACAATCGCCACATCCAACTCCAGCCGCACCGGATAGCCCTTAATCTGAACATCGCCTTCCTGCATGATGTTGAACAGCGCCACTTGTATCTTCCCGGCGAGATCCGGTATCTCATTGATCGCGAAAATCCCGCGATTCGCCCGCGGCAAAAGCCCATAATGCATCGTCAGCTCGCTGCCCAGCTCATGCCCGCTGCGCGCCGCTTTAATCGGATCCACATCGCCGATCAAATCCGCAACCGTCACATCCGGCGTCGCCAGCTTCTCCACATAGCGCTCCATCGGGGTCATCCACGCAATCGGCGTGTCATCGCCCAAAGACGCAACCAGGTCCCGCGAAAACTTGCTCAACGGCTGATACGGATTGTCCCGCAGCTCCGATCCCGCAACATAGGGCACGGCCGGATCCAGCAGTGTCGTCAGCGCGCGCAGCATTCGCGACTTCGCCTGCCCGCGCAGCCCCAGCAGAATGAAGTTATGCCGCGAAAGAATTGCATTCACCACCTGCGGAATCACCGTATCGTCATAGCCAACGATGCCCGGGAACAGTGATTCACCTTCCTTTGCTCCGCCTGGCGCGATCTCGCGCAACCGCGCAACCAGGTTGTCGCGTAGCTCATCCTTCACGGAACGCGAAACGCGCTCGGGGCTGAATTCTCTCGATTTGCGAAGCTGGCCAAGTGTCGTAGGAAGCGCGTTTTGGGGCATAGATACAAGTATAGATGTTGCGAATCGCTTCACGCTTCAGGCGGCAGCTCACGTCTCTTACCGCGTCTAAAGCGGTGAGGGGCCGCGCGCCCTGAGCCGATTCTTTTTCTCAGGAGCGAACTGCATGGCATCATTTCACTTCCGTCACGCCTGGTTCTTTGTCATCTTCCTGTTTTGCGGCGCAATCGTCGTCGCCAACCTGGTTCATTACGTGCTCTTTCGCGTCGCCGGTCGCAAGGAGGCAGCATCCAGCACCCCCGGCCTCGGCTTGCGCGATCACCTCGCTCACCCCGCACGAGCCATCTTTCTACTCACCTGTGTTCTCATCTCGCTTCCATTCGTGCCGGGTCTGTCCACGCACGTTCATCATCTGATCGCGCACGGCGTCTTCATGGTGATCGTCGCGGCGCTCGGATGGTTCGCCGTCGGCTGCATTTACATCGTGCAGAATCTGCTGCTCCGCCGCTACGACATCACGGTCGCCGACAACGTTCGCGCCCGCCGTGTCCACACTCAGTTCCAGGTCTTTCGCCGAATCGCCATCGCCTTCGTCATTGTCATCACGATCGGCGCCCTCCTTTGGACCTTCAACGATCCACGCATCTGGCACTACGGTTCCGGCCTGCTGGCTTCCGCTGGCGTCGCCACTCTCATCGTTGCCGCGGCCGCAAAGTCGACTGCCTCCAACTTCCTCGCCGGTCTCCAGATCGCGCTCACCGAGCCCATCCGCATCGACGACGTCGTCGTCGTGCAGGGTGAATGGGGACGCATCGAAGAGATCACCAGCGCCTATGTCGTCATCAAAATTTGGGATCTCCGCCGCCTCATCGTCCCGCTCAGCTGGTTCATCGAAAATGCCTTCGCCAATTGGACCCGCGAAAGCGCAAAGATTCTCACCACATCCTTCCTCTATCTCGACTATGAAGTCCCCGTAAAAGAGCTGCGCTCCGAGCTCGAGCGCATCGTAAAATCCGCACCCATGTGGGACGGCGATGTCGTCGGTCTTCAAGTCACAAATCTCACTGACCGCAGCATGGAGATTCGCTGCCTCATGAGCGCGGCCGACTCCAGCAAAGCTTTCAACCTGCAATGTCTCGTTCGCGAAGAAATGATGGACTGGGTTCGCGAACACTATCCCACCGCATTTCCCACTGCGCGCTTTCTTGCGCGCCCCGGGCTGTCGACGGAAGGCGACCGCGACAACAAGCCCGAGCTCGCCGCAACCGCGCCCTCGCGCTGAACCACCGCGCTACTCAGTGCCGCCACGTGAGCGATCGCACGCCCGGAACCGTCCGAAGTCGCTGGATTGCCTCCGGCGTATCCAACTCCCGCGCGGGCCGCTCCCGCCATTCCAGCTTGCACTCCAGAAAGCTCAATCGGCTTGGCGGATCGTACGTCGGCTTCCACTCTGTGAATCGGCAACCGGCCTTCAAAATCAGCGCCCGAATCTCGCTCTCGTCGGGCGCGCCATCATCCAGCGTCAACCACAGACTCGCTGTCTCCTGGCGCGGAATGCGGTTTTCCACCCACTTGAGACACCACAGAATCGCCACACCCATGGCCGTCGCACACGATCCCAGCCTGAGCTGACCGCCTCCAAACAACAGACCCAGCACCGTCACAAACCAGATCGTCGCCGCCGTCGTAACGCCGCTCACCGTGTCATTGCCGCGCTTCACAATCACGCCCGCGCCAATGAACCCAATCCCCGACAGAATGCCCAGGGGAAGGCGCTCCAGGTCCAGCACCGAGAACGACGACATCGTCTTGCCGGCCGTGGGCAGCAGGAGATTTGCCTGCAACTGCGCCAGGCATGCCGCCAGGCACACAAGTAACGTCGTCCGCATTCCGGCCGGATGGCCCTTCTCATCCCGGTTGAGGCCGATAAGAAGGCTCGCAATTGTAGCCAGCAGGATTCGTAGCGCGATCTGTTCCCAGCTCAGATTGAATGGCATGGATCGTCAACTCTGTTGATTTCGATGATGCTTTAGGCCAGGTCGTCTAACATCGCCCGCATTTCGCTCGCCGCATGCGCGTTGTTCGTCCGGGCCGCCGCTGTCAGCCCATGCTGCAATAGTTGCCGAGCCTCGTCGGTCCGGCCCAGCTTCAGCAACGTCTGCGCCGACATTTGGAACGCCGGCACATAATCCGGATTGTGTTCAATCGTCGCGGCAAACTCCCGCAGCGCGTCCTCGTTCTTTCCCTCACCGGCGTACGCCATCGCAAGCCCGTAGCGCGCAAACGCATCTGTCGGATTCTGCGCCAGTATCTCCGTCAGCATCGCAATCTTGTCCATACAAACATTCTTGCAGGCCTCTTCTTCGCGAGCTAGGGGACGAAGACGAAGCGCGCGTCTCCATCGGGCTGATCCCATGCAGCGGTAATCTCGCGCAGCGGCAATGTGCGCACGTCTATCTGAAACGGCTGGCGTGCGGCCTCGGCGAAGAAGTCGGCGATGGATGTGAGAAGGTCGGAAAGCGCGACGCTTCCAAACCCGCTGCCGACCAGCTCCACGGCATTGCTGCGCAGCATTGCGCCGTCCAGCGGAATCGTGCGGCCCGCCATCGTTCCTATCTGCACATAGCGGAGCGGCGAAGTCTCGTTTTCTCTCCTGGCGATGGCCTCGAGCGTCACCTCCGCGGGTGGGCCCCAAACATAATCCAGGACCGCGTCGACGCCGTCGTTGATCTCCCGGCTGAGCGCGGCAAGAAGCTCTTCCTTCGAGAGCTCAAGCGAAATGGTCGCATCGGCGCCCAGCGTTTTCGTCTTCTCCAGAGCCTTCGGGTTTCGTCCGCAGGCGATCACGCGCTTAGCTCCGCGGCGTTTGGCGATCTGTACTGCGAGCTGGCCTGCCACGCCGGTGGCGCCCAGAATCAGCACGCTCTGCCCGGGTTGAAACTTCGCGCGGTACGTCAGGGCTCCCCAGGAAGACATCGCCGGATTGCCAAGCGCGGCCGTCACGTCATCGGGAATGGAGTCGGCCAGAGGAAACACCGTCTGGGGACGAGTCAGGGAAAGCTCGGCGAACGAGCCGAACGGAGCGTGCGAGGCCGCAAAAAACACGCGGCGTCCGTCATCGAGCCGGCCGACTCCGTCCACCCCGGGGATCAAAGGGTACTGTCCGCGGCTGGTGTAGTGGCTGCCCTTGGCGCGCGACTTCACGACAGGATGAAGCCCGACGGCAAGCACCCGGACCAGGGACTCGCCCGTCTCCGGCACGGGGTCGTCAAAGGTCTTATATACAGGCGATGACTGAGCGGACTCGACCACGGCGGCGTTCATGGATGGCTCCTCTGAAAGATCCTTGCAGGGCTTGCTAAATCCCTGAAATTTCGGATATCCCGAACTCCAAATGCGCGTTCGGCACGCCAGGACGCAGACATTTAGAATATAGAGAAGGGAGCCGAATCGCGGAATCAGAAGCCGTCTCCCGAAATCTGAGCGGAGGTGTGGCAAACAGGATGAGCGAAGGTGTGGCCGCAAGGCCGGTCTCCGAGTCCCAGTCCGAGCGCAGCGAGATTATCTTTCCCGGCGACGCCAACGCGATCGGGAACCTCTTCGGCGGCCGTCTCATGCAGTTCATCGATCTCGTCGGCGCCATGGCCGCCAGCCGGCACGCTCGTGCCTACACGGTCACGGCTTCCATGGATCACCTTGACTTCGTCGCGCCCGTCAAGGTCGGCGACTTGCTCATCCTCAAGTCCAGCGTCAACCGCGCCTTCCGCACTTCGATGGAGGTCGGCGTGAAAGCCATGGTCGAAGACGTCCGCGAGGGTCGCTTTCGCCACGTCTCGTCCGCGTACCTGACTTTCGTCGCGGTCGATGCGACCGGCAAACGCATCGAGGTCCCGCAGGTCATCGCTGAAACCGGCCACCAGCGCCGCCGCTTCGAAGACGCCGGCCGCCGCCGCGAAATGCGCTCTGGCGAAGTGCAGCGCCGCAAAGATCTTCGCGCCACTCTGCCACCCGAGTGGCACATTTAGTCAAAGAGATTTAGACAAGCAAAGAAAAGAAGAGAGCAGGGAATCAGATGGCACACACAGGACAACAGCCGATGGGCCCCCAACCGCTTCCGGGCGTCGAGTATGTCATCGCCGTCGGCTCCGGCAAAGGCGGCGTCGGCAAAACCACCGTCGCCGTCAATCTCGCGGTCTCGCTCGCCAAACAGGGTCACAAGGTCGGCCTGCTCGACGCCGACATCTACGGTCCCAATGTCCCCACCATGCTCGGCATCACGCGCCAGCCGTCCGTGCTTCCCGGCAACATGATCGAGCCGCTCACTGCGCACGGCATCAAGTTCATGTCTGTCGGTCTCATCTCACCGGGCGACAAGCCCATGGTCATGCGCGGGCCCATGCTCCACGGCATCATTAAGCAATTCCTTCAGCAGGTCGCCTGGGGCGAACTCGACTTCCTGATCGTCGACCTCCCACCCGGAACCGGCGACGTCGTCATTTCGCTCGTCCAGACCGTTCCGCTCACCGGCGCCGTTGTCGTCTCCACCGGCTCCAGCGTGGCCCTGCAGGACGCCCGCAAGGCCCTCGAAATGTTCCACCAGGTCAACGTCGAAGTCCTCGGCATGATCGAAAACATGAGCCAGATGACGCTCCCCGACGGCACCGTCCTCGACGTCTTCGGCGCCGGCGCCACCGAGCAGACCGCCAAGCAGTTCAACATCACCTTCCTCGGCTCCGTCGATCTCGACCCGCAAGTCCGCGAAGGCGGAGACCGTGGCCTTCCGGCCTCACTCGCCGGCGATCAATCCGCCCGCGGACGCGAGTTCGCCTTCATCGCTCAAAAAATCAAAGCGCGCGCCGAACAAGTCGCCGCCCAAACCGAAAACGTCCTGGAGATTTCTTAGGACCTGGAGCCTCGCACCCAGAACCGCATCATGCCCACCACTCTCACAACCCGGCAACGCGAAATCCTCACCGCGATCGTCGAGCAGTACATCGCCACCGGCGAGCCCGTCAGCTCCGGCGCCATCGCGCGCCTCGAAACCCTCCCCTCCGGCCCCGCCAGCTCCGCCACCATCCGCAACGAGATGGCCGAGCTCGCCGAGCAGGGCCTGCTCGAGCAGCCGCACACCTCCGCCGGCCGCGTGCCCTCGGCGCGCGCCTTCCGCCTCTACGTCGAGCAGCTCAACGGAGCCCGCCTCGACAACCTCGGGCCCTCAACCATCGAGCTGCAATCCCGCATCGACACCAGCTTCGCCGGCATCGCCGGTGCCGAAGCTCTCCTCGAGCGCACCTCACACGTCCTCGCCGTGCTCTCCAGTGGCGTCGGCCTCGCCATGTCCACGGCCAGCTCGCACGACACACTGGAGCACGTCCACTTCAGCCGCCTCGCCGAGCGCCGCGTCCTCGCCGTCGTCGTCACCCGCAGCGGCATGGTCCGCGACCGCGTCCTCTCGCTCGACCGCGAACTCACCACGCTCGACCTCGAGACCGCATCGCGCTTCCTCAACGAACACTTCCGCGGCTGGAGCATGGAGCGCATCCGCACTGAGCTCGCCCGCCGCATTGAAACCGAACGCAGCGCCTATCAGCAGATGATGGAGGCCGCCCAGCAGCTCTGGAACCAGACCGTAGGCGCCGCTGCCGGAGCCCAAGCCGTCTTCGTCGACGGCGTCGCCAATCTTCTCGGCCTCCCTGAAGACCGCGCCCGCCTCCGCGAAATGCTCACGGCGCTTGAAGCCAAGGAACGCCTCATCGAGCTCCTCAATGCCTACATCGACGCCCGCCAGGAATCCGTTCGCGTCGTCTTCGATCTCGAACAGCACGCGCCCGAGATGGCCGGCCTCGTCCTCATCGCCGCGCCCGCTCGCGTTGCTGGCGAAAACCTTGGCTCCGTCGGCGTCATCGGCCCCAAGCGCATGAATTACCCAAGCAATATGAACGCCGTGGCCTACATCGCGCAGATGCTGGAGCGCGCTCTGACGCCGCGAAGCTCCTAGGCGCATCAGTACATAGAGAGCGTTTGGCAGACATGTAAGGAAGAGGTTGCCGATGAGCAACAATCGCACGCGATGGCCACGGCCGGCCGTTTTCGGAAAGGAAAGACGTATGACAGGAACAGAAGAGATTCAGCGGGTGGAGGAGGCGCAGGAAGGTCCTGGCGCCGATCCAGTGCAGTCGACCGCCGACCAAGCACAGCAAAATGATCAGCTCGCCGCGCAGGCCGCCGAGCTCACCGCGCTGCGCGAAGAGCGCGACGCGCTCAAGGACCGCCTCGCCCGCCTGCAGGCTGAGTTCGACAACGCCCGCAAGCGCGAAGCCAAAGAGCGCGCCGACACGCGCGACTACGCCGTCCAATCCGCCGTCGAACCGTTCCTCGGCGTCATGGACAATTTCGCGCTCGCGCTGCAATCCCAGGGATCCGCAGAGCAGCTGCGCGCCGGCGTCCAGCTCATTCTCAAGCAGATGGAAGAAGCTCTGCGCGGCCTCAACGTCCAGCCCGTCGAATCGGTCGGTGTGCAGTTTGACCCGCGCCTGCACGAAGCGCTCGGCAGCGAAGAGCGCGAGGACGTTCCCGACCACCAGGTCGTCGAGGAGATCCGCCGCGGCTACAAGCTCCGCGACAAACTCCTTCGGCCCGCGCTCGTAAAAATTGCAACCAACGCAAAGCAGATTAGCGACTAGCTTTGAAAGCGCGCGGCTCGGCCGCGCCGTAAGAACCTCTCTCGCAACGGGCCTTCAGCCCCATGAGAGAGCGATCATGGGAAGTGTGTAAATGGCGACTGCAACAATGAAGATGGATTATTACGAAGTCTTACAGGTGGATCGCACCGCGTCCGACGTGGAGATTAAAGCCGCGTACCGCAAGCTCGCGATGCAGTACCACCCCGACCGCAATCCCAACAATCCGGATGCGGAAGAAAAGTTTAAGGCCTGCAGCGAGGCCTACCAGGCCCTCAGCGACCCCGATAAGCGCGCCGCCTATGATCGCTTCGGTCACGCCGGCGTCGGTGCCGGAGCCGCAAGCAATCCGTTTGCCGGCGGTCCATTCGCGCAGGGCGATATCGGCGACATCTTCGGTGACATCTTCGGCGAGATGTTCAACATGGGTTCGCGCACTGGCCGCGCCTCACGCGCGCAGCGCGGTCGCGACATCAAGTTCGACATGCGCCTCGAGTTCGAGGAGGCCGTCTTCGGCATCGAGCGCGAAATCAACATCCGCCGCGCCGAAGCCTGCACTGACTGCTCCGGCACTGGCTCCGAAGGCGGACGCCAGCCCGAAACCTGCCAGCAGTGCGGCGGTCGCGGACAGATCCGCACGCAACAAGGCTTCTTCTCCGTCGCGCGCACCTGTCCCGTCTGCTCCGGCACCGGCTCCGTCATTCGCAATCCATGCAAAACCTGCCGCGGCGATGGACGCGTTCAGCGCGAGCACAAGATCCTCGTCAAAGTTCCCGCCGGCGTTGAAAACGAAACGCGCATTCGTTACGCCGGCGAAGGCGATGCCGGCAAGTGGGGCGGCCCGTCCGGCGATCTCTACGTTGTCCTCGAGGTCCGTGCGCACAAGTTCTTTGAGCGCGACGGCGACGACCTGCACTGCGTGATGCCCATCAGCTTCCCGCAGGCCGCGCTCGGCACCGAGCTCACCATCGAAACCCTCCACGGCCCCGAAGCCCTCAAAGTCCCTGAAGGAACGCAGAGCGGTAAGGAATTCCGTCTGCGTGGCAAAGGTGTCCCACACCTCAACTCCCACGGCCGCGGCGATCTCATCGTCGAAGTTCGCGTCCAGACACCCGCGAAACTTACGAAGCAGCAGAAAGACCTCATGCGCCAGCTCAGCGAATCCCTCAAGGTCGATAACGTCCCGCAATCGCGCGGCCTCTTCGACAAGGTCAAAGAGATGTTCAGCTAGCGAACGCAGTCATGCAGTCGTCGATTCACGGAGTGGTGGATGATGGACGAGACTCTGCGGGCGGAGCTTGTGGCGATGCGTGCGGAGGACCTCCGCGTTCGGCAGGAGCTGGTGGATTCGGGCGAGCTTGGCGGCCACTACGTCCCTCGGATGGAAAAGGTGCATCGCCGAAATGCGCTGCGGCTCGCGGAGATCATCTCGACACGTGGCTGGCCTGACCAGGACCTTGTCGGCGCTGATGGTGCGGAGGCAGCGTGGTTGATCGCGCAGCATGCGATGGGCCATCCGGATTTGCAGCAACAAACGTTGCGCCTTCTAAAAGATTGCGCCGAGCGCGGAGGAGTGCCTAAGTGGCACTATGCGTATCTCGAGGACCGCGTTGCAATGCTTGAGCATCGTGCCCAGCGTTTCGGTACGCAGTGGATGGACGATCCGCGGGATGGGTGCGTCCGTCCGTGGACGCTCGCTGAACCGGAGCGAGTCGACGAACTGCGCGCCAGCGTCGGGTTGAAGCCTCTTCATACAATTCCGGAGGCGGGACCGGATTTGCCGGCTGAGGAGCAGCAGGCGATCCTCGAGAACCGGCGCTGGTGGGAGGAGTGGCTGGCGAGTAGAGGATGGAAGTAACCGGCGCGCTGCCTATATCAGCGCCGCACACACACTTAGTGCCGCAATCGCCGCCGTCTCCGCCCGCAGAATCCTTGGGCCCAGCGTCACATGCCGCCACCCACTCTCGCTGAACAGCATCATCTCCTCCGCCGTCCATCCACCCTCTGGCCCGATCGCCAGCGCGATCCCTGACTCGCTGACTTGCTGGCTCATCAACTCCCTGCGGAGCGAATTTTCTTCCTCCGTCTCCGCGAGCAGCAGCTTCACCGGTGCATTCACCTGCGCAATCGCCTGCTTCAGCGACACCGGATCATCCACCTGCGGCAGGTCGCTTCTTCTCGACTGCTTCGCCGCCTCCAGCGCAATCCGTCTCCACCGCTCCACGCGCTTCGCCGCCGCCTGCGCCAGATGTTTCTCCGTTCTCCGCGCAATCACCGGAGTGATTCTCGCCGCACCCAGCTCTGTAAGTTTTTCGAGTCCCCACTCGTAGTGATCGAACTTGATCACCGCAAGCAGAAGATGCACCGGAAGCGCTGCTTCCGTTTCCAACTCCTCGCCCAACTCGAACGTTACCCGCTCCTCGGAGACGTTGACGACCGTGGCACGCCGAAGGTAGCCATTCGCCACCACATCGAAAATTTGTCCCGGCTGCGCCCTCAACACGCGTGCAAGATGCGCCGCCTGGTCTCCCTCAAGAGTTGCAGTCGTGTCGGTGAATTTGTCGGCGATCCAGCGTCTTCTTGTCATTGCTCTTCAGCATACTGCGATGCTAAGAAGTTTGAGAGTGCATCGAAAACCCGCATGAACACTAATCAAAAACACCTCGGGGGACGCTCTCTTTGGCGTCCCCCGAGTGTGTTGCCTTTGTTTGTTGCTTTGCCTTGGGTTGCGTTTGCCTGCGCTCCCAATCGATGAACATCATCGACGCTGCAATGCAGCTAACAAGGGTATAGATTTACCGCGCGTTAGAGTCAAGAGAAAAAAGAAGCTTAGGAACGAAATTTCTGCCCTGCTTTGCACAGCCTCACACCCGTTCCATCTCCTCTCGAAGTTCCTCTTGAGCGCTCCGCTCGTCTCGCAACGCAGCATCGTTGGTGCCGCCCGCGCATCCAAACGAGACGTATACTTTGTCGTCGCGACGGCGCACATACACGCCGTCGCCATCAGGAGATTTCATCCATGCGTGAAGTTGTCATCGTCAGCGCCGTTCGCACACCGGTCGGAAAATTTCTCGGCGCGCTCTCTTCACTCACCGCCGTCGAGCTCGGTGCCATCGCGATCCGCGCCGCCATCGAACGCACTCACGCCGACGCGGCGAAACGCGCAGCCCCACTGGATCGCGTAGCCCCACAGGATCGCGTAGCGCCACAGGATATAGACGAGTGCATCATGGGCTGCGTTCTTCCCGCCGGCCTCGGACAAAATCCCGCGCGTCAAGCCGCTCTGCGCGCTGGCCTCGCCGACACCGTCAGCGCGCTCACCATCAACATGGTCTGTGGCTCCGGCCTTCGCGCCGTCGCTCTCGCCGCGCAATCCATCGCGCAGGGCGACGCCGAAATCGTCGTCGCCGGCGGCATGGAATCCATGTCCAACGCGCCGTACCTTCTCCCCGCCGCGCGTAAAGGAATGCGCATGGGCGACTCCGCCGTCGTCGACTCCATGATCCGCGACGGCCTCTGGTGCGCCTGCGAAGACTTCCACATGGGCGAGACCGCCGAGCTCGTCGCCGACAAGCACGGCTTCACCCGCGAGCAGCAGGACCAGTACGCACTCGACTCCCACCGCAAAGCCTCTGCCGCCTGGAACTCCGGTCGCTTCGACGCCGAGATCGTCCCCGTCGAAGTTCCCGGCAAAAAATCCAGCACCACCGTTACGCGCGACGAAAGCGTCCGCGACGACGCCTCGCTCGAAGCCCTCGCCGCACTCAAACCCGCCTTCCGCAAGAACGGCACTGTCACCGCCGGCAACGCGCCCGGCGTCAACGACGCTGCCGCAGCCGTCGTCGTCATGTCCGCCGACAAAGCCCGTGCCCTCAACCTCACTCCACTCGCCACCATCCGCGCGCAGGCCACCAGCGGCATCGCTCCGCGCTGGGTCATGCTCGCTCCCGTCACCGGCGTGCGCAAAGTTCTGGAGCGCGCCGGCTGGGCGCTCTCCGACGTCGATCTCTTTGAGCTCAACGAAGCCTTCGCCGTGCAGGCCCTCGGCGTCACCAAGGAGCTCGGCCTCTCGCTCGACCGCGTCAACGTCAACGGCGGCGCCGTCGCCATTGGCCATCCCATCGGAGCCTCCGGCGCCCGCGTCCTCGTCACGCTGCTGCATGAAATGCAGCGACGAAACGCGCACAAGGGCATCGCCGCACTCTGCCTCGGTGGCGGCAACTCTGTCGCACTCGCGCTGGAGCGCCCTTAGAAATTAAAGTTTCGGCTGCGGCTGTCCACTCGGCGAAGCCGATCCGTCCGGCTGCTTCTGCCCCGGCGCAATCGTCGTATCGCCGTACGTGATCTTGATATTCGAGTGGAAATTAAACTTCTTGTAGTCCGTGAACGTCACGATCGCGCGTATATGCACATCCTGACTCAGCGCTCCATTCTGTGCCGCGAAGTGCAGAATCCCCTCCGCCTTCGTGTACACCGGAAACCAGTACACGCCATCGATCTGCTCGTAGTAGGTCGTGAACGGCGGGCTCAAATCCTCATGCCCGCGCCGAAGATCCTGCGGCACGTTCAGCCCGTTCACCAGCACAATCTCGTCATCCTGCTGGTCCACCCAAACCTTCCCCTGGAAGTACCGGTGTCCCTTCACCAGCACCTTCGGCGCGCAATCGAACACATACGTCTCCAACTCATCCACATGCTGCTTGCCTAAGTACGTCAGGTTGTAATCCGGCAGCTGCGCCTGCGTCAGAATGAACGGAATTCTCTCCGCAATATCCTTCATGTCGTTCTCGGTCAGCATCACGCGCTCCAGCGTGTTCTGTGGAGCGAACACGACATGCTCCACGCGATGCCCCTGCGGATCGAACGTGATATCCGTCACCTCTTCATACTGTCCATCCGGCCGCCCCGTGTCGTCGTCAATCGTTTGGATCTTCACCGTCTGCCGAAACTCATACTGATCCCGCGCCGCTTCAAACGCCGTCTCGCGCGCGCCCATCTTCTGAACAATCTGGTCGACGGTCGTGCCCGTTGGCTGCGCCGGATCCAGCGGCCCAAAGCCCTTCTGCGCCACCATCGGCGCAGCCAACGCAATCAGCGCGAACGAAATCAACGAGCCATACACAAAACGACACACACACCGGCGCATATTCACAAAATCCCTTACCTCACTAGACGGTAGGCCGGGCCAAAAGGTTCTGCAACCGCCCGCTACCGCCGACCCATCAACGGTCGCCCCGCCAACGTTTGCCCCATCCATCGGGCGGCCTACCGTTTCACGGTCTTATCGTGAAAGGGTGGGGTGTCGCGGGTTAAGACGCGTGAGTCTTTTGCCGTCGCCGTTGCCCTGCCCGTCGCGCGTGCTCGCAAGCCATCCCCGCGCTACACTTACCCCCGATGCGCCTCCTTACTTGTCTCCTCGCCGCAACGCTCACCCTGCCGCTCGCCTCCCAGCAGCCGGTTGCACAAAAACGTCCCATCACGTTCGCCGACCTCATGGCCATGCGCCGGGTCTCCGACCCGCAGATCTCTCCCTCCGGCAAATGGGTCCTCTTCTCCGTCACGGACGTCTCGCTCGAGAAGAACACGAAGGTCAACCACCTCTGGGCTGTGCCGCTCGACGGCAGCGCCAAAGAGCATCAGCTCACCTTCGGCGACGGCGAGGCAAATGGACGATTCGCTCCCAATGGCAAATCCATCGCCCTGACCATGAAGGACCAGATCTTCACCATGCCCTGGGACGACGTCGCCGGCACGGTCGGCGCCCCCACGCAGATCACGCACGTCGACGGCGGCGCCGACGGAGCCATTTGGTCTCCCGACTCCAAACGGCTCCTCTTCACCGTCGACGTCTACCCCGAATGTTCCGACCTCGCTGACTGGTCGAAAGAAGATGCCTGCGACGCCGCAAAGCAGAAGGCCGCCGACGCCTCGCCCGTCAAAGCACAGCTTTGGACGCAACTCCTCTACCGCCACTGGGACCACTTCACCGGCCCGCGCCGCAGCCACATCGCCGTCGTCGACGCCGACGGAACGCATCTCCGCGACCTCACGCCGCGCTCGGCTGTAGGAGATGCGGAGACTCCAACCTGGGAACTCGGCGGGCCATTGGGTTATGCATGGGCTCCCGACTCGCACGAGATCGCCTACGTCACCAACCTCGAAGTCGGCTTCGCAAAACCCGGCGTCTATCCGCAGCCGGGCGAGTCCACCAACAACGACATCTTCACCCTCAAGCTCGATGACCCCAACGCCAAAGCCGTAAAGGTCTCCACCTCACCCGGCAGCGACGACGGCCCGCAGTATTCTCCCGACGGCAAATGGCTCGCGTGGCGCACCCAAGCCCGCAACGGGTACGAATCGGATCAGTTCAAACTTGCGGTACTGAATCGCGCTAGTGGCGAGATCAGAAAAATTGATCGAGTGCAGCGTGATTATTCCAAATCAGCACGCGGCGAGGTCTCCGACCTAGACATGTGGATCGACGAGTTCGTTTGGTCGGACACATCCAAAGAAATCTTCTTTGTCTCCGAAAGCCGAGGAGAAGCACCAATCTATTCGGTAGGCATTGATGGGGTCGAGCTTCACCGCTACGGCAAAGCTGCCGGTGAATGGAGCGAGCTGTCTCTCGCTCGTGTCAGAGGAAACTTCGAAATGGTCGGAAGTCTCATGCGCGTCGACCGACCGACGGAGATTGCGGCGTTCGATGCTACGGGAATGGATGACAGCACCCGCACGATCAAGCTAGACCTCACAGGAAAGAGCCCTAACCAAGACGTAACACCGCCTTTGTTTGAGCCGAAGCTGCTGACTCGCCTGAACCAGAATGAGCTCTCACAGCTGTCGCTCGCGCCACTGGAGCCTTTCTGGTTGCCCGGCGCGAATGGCACTAAGGTCGAAGGCTTCCTCGTCAAGCCACCCAACTTCGACCCCTCCAAGAAATACCCCGTCAAATTCCTTATCCACGGCGGCCCGCAGGGCGCCTGGGGAGACGCCTGGTCCTACCGCTGGAACCCCGAACTCTTCGCCGCCAACGGCTACGTCGTCATCATGATCAACCCGCGTGGCAGCACAGGCTACGGCGAAAAATTCCTCGAAGAAGTCTCCGGCGACTGGGGTGGCCGTCCCTACATCGACCTCATGAAGGGCCTCGACTACGCCGAGCAGCACTACCCCTTCATCGACAAAAACCGCGAGTGCGCCCTCGGCGCCTCCTACGGCGGCTACATGGCCGACTGGGTACTCACCCACACCAACCGCTTCAAGTGCATCGTCACCCACGACGGCATGTCCGACCCCGCCGCCGCCTTCGGCACCACCGAGGAGCTCTGGTTCATGGAGTGGGAGTTCCGCCCGCTCGCCTCCAACGCCCCCGACGCCGTCGTCGAGCAGACCAAACCCTCCCACCCCTGGGACTTCTATGGCAAGCCCGAGATGGACGATCCCTTCATCAAGTGGTCGCCCATGCGCTTCATCAAGGACGCCCACACACCCACGCTCATCGTTCACTCCCAGCGCGACATGCGCCTCGACGTCTCGCAAGGCTATGAGCTCTTCACCGCGCTCCAACTCCGCGGCGTCCCCTCCCGGATGCTCTACTTCCCCGACGAAGGCCACTGGGTCCTCAAGCCCCAGAACTCTCAGCTTTGGAACGAAACCGTCAACGACTGGTGCGACCGCTGGCTGGGTACGAACAAGTACGCCTCGTCCGGCCCAGAGAAGAATCCGGCCGCCGCAAACCCATAAGGATCAAGACTTTGCCTCACACGACTGCATATACCTGTAAGGATTACCCTTTTCTCTTGAAGACTTTGCACCAAAATCGCCTTTAGAACGCCGAAGTCCACCGCTAAGTCAAATCCGCTGAAGACTTTGCATGAAAACAGGGGGGGAGGGGGGCCATGCCACTGCATAAGAAATCCGCCAAGGCTAAGGTCCCACTCACCGAACCGGAGCTGCTCGACTACGCCGTCAAATCCCTGGCCTCCAAGATGAAGTCCGAGCGCGATCTCCGCCGCAAACTCGCCGATCGCGTCCCGTCTGACGAAACCGGCCGCCCCACCATCGAAAAAGTCATCGATAAACTAAAGGAAATAGGATACTTAAGCGATGCCCGTTTCGCCGCAGACTTCGCCCGCCTCCGTCAGGAGAATGAGAAATTCGGCAAACGCCGCGTCCAGCAGGGCTTAATGCAAAAAGGCATCGCAAGCCCGCTCGCCAACGAGGCCATCACAAAGCAATACGAGGACGTGGACGAAGTCACCCTCGCCCGCCAATATATAGAGCGCAAACGCCTTACGCAGCCCAGCGGAGACCGCGAACAGAAACAGAAGGAAACGGCGAAGATCATGCGCCGCCTCGTCGCCGCAGGCTTTTCCTCGCGCGCCATCTGGGCCGTCCTGCGCGACTGGGCGGGAAGCGACGTCGAAGAGATAGATATCGAAGAGAGCAGTGAAGAGTGAATAAGGCAAATACGCTGCGCCTGATCGCCATCGACTGGTCCGGCCGCATCGACGCCGCGGGCCAGCGGCGTCACATCTGGTCCGCCATCTGGACCCGCAGCGAAACCGGTAGCAAGGTTCAGCTCGAAGCCGGCCGCACCCGCGACGAGATCACCGACTGGCTGATTGAGCTCGCCCGCGAAACCCCGCGCCTCGTCGTCTCCATCGACTGCTGCTTCAGCTTCCCCGGCTGGTTCCTCGCCGAGCACGGCTGCGCCGACATGTTCGCCTTCTGGCGCAAAGCGAACGCCGGCCTTGCTGAGCAGTGGCTCGCCCGCGAGCGCGATGAGATTGCGCGTGACGAGCGCTTTTGGGGCAAGCCTCACAAGCGCCCCGCGCAGTTCTGCGGCCCGGGCTATCGCCGCATGTTCCGCTTCGCCGACTACGACAACAAGATCGCGCAAGCACTGGAGGGTGGAGATCCGGAGCGCGCCGCCAAGATGCGCGGAATCACGCCGAAGTCTCCGTTTCAGATCGGTGGATCGGGAAGCGTAGGGACCGGATCGCTGCGTGCCATGCCGATGCTCGAACGTCTGCACGACGCAGGCTTTCGGGTGTGGCCGCTGGAGAACTCGGCGATCGACGCGAGGCGCCCGCGCCCGCTTCTCGTCGAGATGTACACGCGCCTCATGACAGGCGCCGTTGCGAAGTCGAATCCGGAAGCTCGCAAGAGGTATCTTTCGGCGAAACGCAAAACGGATGCGCTGTACGCGTTGCTCGGCCGAGCGGTCCTCATGAAAGCGCAGGGAAGTGAAGACGCTTTCGACGCGTTGGTGAGCGTAATCGAGATGGCGCGACATGCGGACGAGTTCGGGAAGTTGAAAGCGACGCGCAATCCGGAACTGCGCCTTGAAGGTCTCACCTGGCGGCCTGGCGTAACCGAGCCGGAATAGCGAGAGGCCAGCATTTGCGCTGATAAACTTATCTCTTATGCGCAACCTGTCCGGCAACCAGATTCGTGAAGATTTTCTGCGGTTTTTTGAGGGTAAAGGGCACCGCCGTGTGCACTCGTCCTCGCTGGTGCCGGCCAACGATCCCACGCTGCTGTTCACCAACGCGGGGATGAATCAGTTCAAGGACGTCTTTCTTGGCGCGGAGAAGCGCGAGTATTCGCGTGCAACGACTAGCCAGAAGTGCGTGCGCGCCGGCGGAAAGCATAATGATCTCGAAAATGTCGGCTTCACGCGCCGCCACCACACGTTCTTCGAGATGCTGGGTAACTTCAGCTTCGGCGACTACTTCAAGAAGGATGCGATTGCGTACGCGTGGGAGTTGCTGACCTCGCCGGAGTGGTTCGGGATCGATCCTTCGCGGCTGTACGTGACGATCTTCGAGGGCACAGAAGCTGTGCCGCGCGACGATGAGGCGGAACGGTACTGGATCGAGACCGGCGTGCCGAAGCAACGCATCTTCGAGATGTCTATGAAGGACAACTTCTGGCAGATGGGCGACACGGGACCGTGTGGCCCATGCTCGGAGATATTTTTCGATCTTGGTGTCGCAGCGAGTGAAACAGGAGAAGACAAGCCGTTTCCACATGACGATCAGCGGTATATCGAGATCTGGAACCTGGTCTTCATGCAGTTCGATCGCGCGGCGGATGGAACGCTGACGCCTCTGCCGAAGCCGTCGATTGATACGGGCATGGGGCTCGAGCGCATTGCTTGCGTGTTGCAGGGGAAGCTGTCGAACTATGAGAGCGATCTGTTTACGCCGTTGATTGCGGCGGCGGCGAAGTTGACGCGATCAGATTCGAGATTCGAGATACGAGATCCGAGTGATGTTGAGAAGCTCGCAGTGAGCGATGAGAAGGGTGCGGCGTCGCTCCGGATTATTGCGGATCATGCACGCGCGGCGACATTTTTGATTTCGGATGGCGTGCTTCCCTCGAATGAGGGACGCGGGTACGTGTTGCGCAAGATCATGCGGCGCGGGATTCGGCACGGAAGGCTGCTGGGGCAGGAGAAGCCGTTTCTGCACGAGATGGTCTTCGCGGTGCGCGATGAGATGCAGGCGGCCTATCCGGAACTGAAGGAGTCAGCGGAGCGCGTGAGTAAGGTGGTGCTGACGGAAGAGCAGCAGTTCGCGCGTACGTTGGAGCTTGGGCTTCGCAATATGACGGACGAGACGTTGCGCAATGGCGCGAAGTCGTTCAGCTTGTACGAGACGTTTGGTATACCGCTGGACTTCATGGTCGATGCGGCGCGCGATGCTGGAATTGAGTTTGACTACGAAGGCTTTGAGCGGGCGAAGCTGGAGGAGCAGCAGAGGGCGCGGGCCAGTTGGAAGGGTGGGTCGCAGAAGACGGCGGCGCCCGTGTATCGGGAGCTGCCGAAGACGGAGTTTGAGGGATATGGGGCGACACGGCTGGATGGGGCGCGTGTGCTGGCGCTAGTGAAGGATGGAGTTGGTGTTGCGAGTCTCCAGCCGGGTGAGACCGGCGAGGTGGTGCTGGATGCGACGAGCTTCTATGCAGACTCGGGTGGGCAGGTGGGTGATGTGGGCTGGCTGTATGCGAGCGATCACATCACAGCCATTGCCGAAGTGACTGGATGCAGGAAGCCAGTGCAGGGTGTGTTTGCGCACCAGGTGACTGCGAAGCATGCGATTGCAGTGGGTGATGTGGTGGATACGGTCGTGAATGCCGGTGTGCGGCATGCGACGATGCGCAATCACACGGGCACGCATCTGCTGCATGCGGCGCTGCGGCAGGTGCTGGGCACGCATGTGAAGCAGGCGGGGTCATTGAATGATGCGACGCGGCTGCGGTTTGACTTCTCGCACTTCACGGGCGTTGCCGCCGAGGAGCTGCAGGAGATTGAGGACATCGTCAACACGCAGATTCTGGCGAATAACAAAGTAGAGACGCTGGTGGATGTGCCGATCGATGTGGCGGTGCATGAGTTGGGGGCGATGGCGCTGTTCGGCGAGAAGTACGGCGAGCGCGTGCGGGTGGTGAAGATTGGGGACTTCTCGACGGAGCTGTGTGGAGGAACGCATACGGCGGCGACGGGGGAGATTGGACTGCTGAAGCTGCTGGGTGAGAGCTCCGTTTCAAGCGGCGTGCGGCGCGTGGAGGCGGTGACGGGAACTGGGTCGCTGGAGTTGTTCCGGCGCGACGCAGATGTGGCGAAGGTTGCGGGGCAGATCGTTGGCGCGACGGAGCCGAGTGCGGCGGCGCTGCAATCGAAGCTGTCGCAGCAGGAAGAAGAGATGAAGAAGCTGCGGCGCGAGCTGGAGCAGATGCGGATGAAGTCGGCCAGTGCGGCGACCGCGGATGCGGCGGCTTCGGCGGTTGAGGTGAAGGGTGTGAAGGTTCTCGCGCGGCGCGTGGATGCACTGGACAAATCGCAGATGCGCAATCTTGTGGACGAGCTGCGCGGCAAGCTCGGCTCCGGCGTTGTTGTGCTCGGCGCTGCCACGCCGGAGAACAAGGTGTCGCTGATTGTAGGCGTGACGAAGGACCTGACGTCGCGCGTGCAGGCAGGGAAGATTGTTGGCGCACTGGCTGCGAAGGTTGGCGGCAGGGGTGGTGGCCGTCCGGATCTGGCGGAGGCAGGCGGCAGCGATGTCGCTGCGCTTGACAACGTGCTGGCGCAGGCGGCGTCCGTCATCGGCGAGATGATCGCGTAGCGAGCGGGTCACCAAGTCAGCGACTCAGCGAGTCAGTGAGTTAGCGGGTTCGCAAGTTGCTGACAGCGATCGGTTGCAAGTGCTTTTCTACGGCACGTTGGTAACAGGTACATGCGTGGGTACCCCGGCGTATTCGCAACGTGGCGAGGCGCATGGCGAACCTACACTTAGGGTGGGCTATGCGTGTGTCTCGGCAGAGCGGGAGAGGATGCGGCCGCGGCTGGATGGGCGCAGCCGCGAGCGCGTGTTTGGTTGTGACGGCGTCCACCGCATTGGCTCGCAGGCCCGCAGTGAGCGCGTGGGACAGCGCGGTGAAGGCGCGCGAGGTCTTCGAGGCGAAGCCGCAGGGGACTCATACAAAGCTTGAATACCAGCATGTGATGGATGGCTTTCGCGCGATCTACCACGGCAACCCGGGCGATGCGCATGCTGCGCGCGCGGTAGAGCAGGTGGCAGAGCTGCTGGCCGAAGAGGGCCGTGAGTTCAGCGATCACAAAGCTCTGCGCGATGCGGCGGGACAGTATGAGTTTCTGGCGAAGGCGTATCCGGGCGGCCGAATGGCTCCGGAGGCCTTGGGGCATGCGATGGAGCTGCTGGCAAAGGACACTGCCGACGATCCGGTGGAAGAGAAGAAGGTGCGCGAGCAGTTGCTGACGGACTATCCGCGCAGCGTAGAAGCGAAAGAGCTGGCGAAGAGAACAGAGACCAGAGATCGGAGGTCGGACGACGCGGAGATCGCGGCCAGCACCTCCGAGGCGCCGGCTTCGATCGAGCATTATCGGAAGCCTTCGGTGGTTGGAAAGAGTGACGACGCTTCGGCGGTGAGAGCTGACGGCGCCGCGACGCATGACGGCGCCGAGTTTGATGAAGCGCACCCGTCGAGCGCGACGCTGGTGGCAGATGAAGAGAGGCCGCGCAAGATGGCGACGGTGACCGGGATCCGGCACTGGTCGACGCCAACATATACGCGCGTGGCGATTGATCTGGGAGGTGCGGTGGAGTACCAGGCTGCGCGTGTCGAGCATCCGGACCGGATCTTCTTCGATCTGCACCATGCCCGGCTGGCGCCGCAGCTCGCGGGCAAGAGCTTTGCCGTGACGGATGATGGCTTCCTGACGCGGATTCGCGCGGCGCAGTTTTCGGACGACGTTACGCGGGTGGTGCTAGATGTGCATCAGGTGGCGGAGTACTCGGCGTTCCTGTTGCCGAATCCTTATCGACTGATCATCGACATTCACGGCAAGCAGAATGAGACGCTGCAGGATGCAGCGAGCGATCAGGCGAACGGAAATCCCGTGCCGACTCCGCGCACGAGCGACGCGGCCAACAGTGATGGGCCAGGGAATGGAACGAATGAGGTATCGAGCCTGCCGCCGATGCCGGTGACCGATGGAAGCGCGGGCTTTGGGCTGCCCGAGCGCGATGCGGCCGCCGCAAAGGACAACAGGCAGGGTGTCGCGAGGCCACGGGTGATCATTCCGTCGAAGCCGACGGCGCTGAAGCCGGTGCCGAACTCGGTGGCGACAAAGTCTGCGGATAACGGCATCGAGGTGGCGGAGGTCAGCGACCAGCCGGGGAAGATTGAAGCGACAGCGAGGCCGACATCGCAGCCGATCGTCGAGCGCACGGTTGGAGCGGGTGCTAAGGCGAGCACGCGGAGCTCCAGGAATAGGCATGTGAAGGGTGAGCCGGCTCAGCCGCCGCCTCCGACGGCCGATGGTGATGCGACGCTGATGCGTGCACTTGGATTGAAGATTGGGCGGATCGTTATTGACGCGGGCCATGGTGGCCATGACTCGGGCACGCTGGGCGTGGGCGGCATCGAGGAGAAGGATGTTGTGCTGGATGTGGCGCTGCGTCTCGGCAAGCTGCTGCATGACCGGCTGGGCGCGGAGGTTGTTTACACGCGCGCGGACGACACATTTATTCCGCTGGAGACTCGGACCGCGATCGCCAACAAGGCGCAGGCAGATTTGTTCATCAGCGTGCATGCGAACAGCTCGCCGGACCCCAGTGCACGAGGGGTTGAGGTCTACTATCTGAACTTCACGAGCGATCCGGAGGCAATGGAAGTGGCGAGCCGAGAGAACGCGGTGTCGACGCAGAGCGTGCATCAGCTGAGCGATCTGGTGAAGAAGATTGCGCTGAAGGACAAGATTGATGAGTCGCGGGAGCTGGCCGAGGATGTAGACGAATCGTTATACAAGGGGCTGGAGAGAGGCAATGAGGGACTGAAGAATCGCGGCGTGAAGAAGGCGCCATTTGTGGTGCTGATCGGAGCGAATATGCCGTCGATCCTCGCTGAGATCAGCTTTGTCACGAACCCAACGGATGCGGAGGAACTGCGCCGACCGGAGTACCGCGAGCGTGTCGCCGAGAGCTTATACGCCGGCGTGGCGCGCTACGCGAAGACGATCAATGGAGCCAGCCATTCGCTGCCGACGGAACGCGCTTCCATCGGCGGCGCGGCGGGGCGGTGATTCGCTAACATTTCGCCGGCGGGTGTAGTCTGAAGGCTGTATGGCCGCGGGCAATCGAGTTGGATTTGGGATTGTGGCGTGCGCGCTGGTGCTGGCTGCCGTGCAAGTCCATGCGCAGTCTGTGACGCTGAGCGAGCCGCCCGTGCAGCTGCTGCCGCAGAGCTTTGACGGGTGGCAAAAGACGCCGAATGCGCCGGCGACGCCTGACATCACACCTTCGCTCACCACTCTGAGTAAGCAGGCGCTCCAGGAGTGCGGTCCATTGCGTTCGCAGGTGGATGGCTACAGGCAGGGCGGCCGGGCGATGCGCGTAGAGGCGATTGAGTTCGGCGACCGGACCGGCGCATACAGCGCGTTCACGCTGGCTGTGCGGCCGGATATGAAGACTGCCAAGGATCTTGGGTCGTCGGATGCGGTTGGCGACGGAGCGGTTCTGTTCACGCTTGGCGATACGCTGGTGCTGGCCGCGCCTGCGTCGAACGCAGACCTTCAGGCATTGCGCCAGCTCGCCAAGGCGCTGCCCAAGGTAACCGGGAGCCAGGGTGTTGCTCCGTTGCTTCCAAGCTTCGTGCCGGATGAGAATCTTGTGCCTTCAGGTCTGCGTTACGCGCTCGGGCCGGCGACCTATGCTGCAGAGGGCGGCGTGCTCCCTGCCAATTCGCTGGGTTGGGACAAGAGTGCCGAGGCTGTCACGGCGAGCTACCGTGAGCGGAAAGGCAACGAGACGCTGACGCTGCTGATCTATCCGACGCCGCAGATTGCCGAGGCGTTTGAGCGGCGGCTTTCGACCGGCGTGAAGCAGCTGGGGCCGAATTTCGCCAACGCGAGAGTGCGTCGTGAGAACGAGCTGGTAATGCTTGCATCGGGAGCGCTGCCTGGAAGCGACGCGCAGACGATGCTCGACAAAGTGCACATGAAGCAGGAAGTCACGATCGACCGCGACATGCCTCCGGTCTTTCATGTCGAGGTGCAGAAGACGATCAGCCTTCTCACCAGCATTGCGGTCCTTGCCGGCGTGTTGATGGGCGCGGCAGTACTCCTGGGATTGTTTTTGGGCGGTGGGAGGGCGCTGATCCGGGTGATGCAAGGCAAGCCGGCGGCCTCTGAGCCCGAGTTCTTGAGCCTTCATCTCGCACCGCAGAACCCGACGCCGCATTGGGAGCAGCCCGGGCCAAACGCACGTCCCTGAGTGGGAGTAACTATTGCCTGAGGATCGAGGCGGATAACCTCGAAAAACGGGCATTCCTTCCTCTTTCCGTGTTAAGTCTTGCAATATCATGCATTTGCGATTTGCAGGATTTGTGTCTTGACACCACCCTGAGCCGAACATACTCTTGCACCAGAGCGTTCCGATGGCTTTGCCTCCGTTGGAGCTGCCTCCCATAGAAAAAGGGTCGCCCTGTTGCCGGGCGGCCCTTTTGCCGTTAAGAGCGGGGCCTTCGGCCGGTGATCGCCGCAGACAATACAGCCAGACACCGAAGTCGTAGCTCTTCCGTTGCAGGAGACGTAACCGCGGAGACTTCGACGGAGGGTGAGTGGGGGATTGGTGTTTCGTGCGACCGGAAAGATAGTGAGAAGCGCAGAGCGACACCTCAGAAGGTGAAGACTCAAAGGACAAGAGCTATGGCGACGATTGCGGTCTCGTTGACGACGCTGGCGATGCTTGCAGTGCTTGCTCTGGTTGCGCTTGCCGGGCGCATGGAGAGCGAGAAGGCTGAGTAGCGCCGAAGCATTTCCTAACCTGAACATCTGGGCGGTTTGGCGGCTCTCCGCTTTGCCATTAGAATGAGGAGAGCAGGCCGACGTAGCTCAGTTGGTAGAGCAGCTGATTCGTAATCAGCAGGTCAACGGTTCAAGTCCGTTCGTCGGCTCCAGTTTCTTTTGGCAGTGTTGAATCCGTGGATATCCCGGATTGAACCTGATTTGATTCCAGTTATCCACTGAAAAGATACATGTTGGCTATTCTCCGCTTGAAGCGCGGGCGGCTGCACCGCATACTCTGGAGCAGAGCCGGTCGCGCGGGGCGATCGCTCTGGACCCGAGAGACGAGCGCCGTGACCCAGTACCGCCGAGAAGACGTCCTGCGCATCCTTCGCCTCCCTCATCGACAGTTAAATGCATGGGAGCGGGCGGGTTTGATCACCGCCTCGGAACACTACTCCTTCGACGAGCTGGTGCAGCTTCGTAAGTTGCGGGAGCTTGCCGAGACCCGAATCTCCGTGAAGAGCATCCGGCAGTCCGTCGACGCGATGCAGAAGGTCGCCGGCCTGAGTAACCCACTGGTGGAGCTGGCCGTGGTGCCGCGCGGCTCGAGGCTGACCTTTCGCCAGGGAGGAGCCCTCGTGGATCCCATGACCCGTCAGATGGCGTTCGATTTCGAGCTTTCGCCGGGAGCGGGTCTGGCGGTTGTTCGACGCGCTGGCGGTGACCCTAACGCGGCGGCGCCGGAGATACAGGATAAGTTCCTGCGTGCAGTGCGGCTGGAAGAGAGCTCGGCGACTCTGACCGAAGCCAAAGCCGTTTATGCCGAAATATTGGAGATGCAGCCGGATCACGCTCCTGCGGCCATCAACCTTGGAACTATCCGGTACAACGAGCGGGATTTCGAGGGCGCGGAGAGGCTCTATCGGCGGGCGACGGACGCCGATCCGGAGTACGCGCTGGCGTTTTTCGATCTCGGCAACGTGCTGGATGAGCTGCAGCGGTTGCCGGAGGCGATTGCGGCGTATGAGCGGGCGCTGAAGCTGGTTCCGCAATACGCGGATGCCCATTACAACCTGGCGCTAGCCTACGAGCGGATGCATGAACCGCGCCGCGCTTTGCAGCACTGGACCCGATATATTCAGCTCGATCCAAGCGGCCCATGGGCGTCCCACGCCAAGGCTCAGGCGAAGCGGATTCTGGGCAGCGAGCGCCTGGCGATTGTGAGCCGTCACGGGCGCACGATGCGGCGCTAGCCGGTTTGCGCGGCCGCGCGGGCTGCGGAGATGTTGAGAGCGTTTTGAGAGGCTGCACTGGTACACTCCGGTGCAGCCTTTGACTTGATTGCCAAGGAGACTCCGCCTGATGGCCACGACCACCGCGACGTTTCGCCCCTTTGTGCCTGCACACGAGAGACCCAAAGAGCTCTCAGCTAGGGCGCTGATTCTTGGGGCGATCTTTGGCGTCATCTTCGGTGCGGTGACGGTTTATGTGGGGCTGGAGGCCGGCCTGACTGTTGCGGCCAGTATTCCAATCTCGGTGCTGTCGATTTCGATCCTCCGCGCGTTTGGGCGGGCGACCATCCTCGAAAACAACATCGTTCAGACGACGGGAAATGCCGGACAGTCGATTGCGTCCGGCGTGATCTTTACGCTGCCCGCGCTGATCTTTCTGGGCTTCGATCTCGAGAGCTTCCGCATCTTTGCGCTGGCGCTGCTGGGCGGATGGCTGGGCGTGCTGTTCATGATCCCGCTGCGGCGTCAGTTGATCGTCGAAGAGCATGGCACGCTGACCTACCCGGAAGGAACCGCGTGCGCGGACGTTCTGCAGGCCGGGGAGCGGGGCGGATCGTTCGCGAGCAGAGTGTTTCTAGGCCTTGGACTCGGCGGTCTTTATGCGCTGTTCCAGAACAGCAATCTGCTGGCGCTGTTTCCAGACACGCCGAACTGGTCGCCGAACTTCGATCCACACGGGCAGCAGATTATGAAGGGCGCGGCGATTCGCGCGGATGTCACGTCCGAATATCTCGGGGTGGGGTACATCATCGGCATACGGGTCGCGGCGATCATGCTGGCAGGTGGCGTTGTTTCATGGCTGGTGTTTATGCCGGCAATTGTGTTCTTCGGCAAGCATCTGCCCACGCCGGTGTATCCGGGAGTCGTGCCCATCAGCCAGATGACCCCGAGCGACTTGTGGTCGACCTATGTGCGTCCGATGGGCGCAGGCGCGGTCGCTGCAAGCGGATTGATTACGCTGTTGCGCACTGCGCCGACGATCATCAACGCCTTGTCGGCAGGCTTCGGCAAGATGGGCGGCGAGCGCTCACGCGTCGCGCGCAACGTCAGCCGCATCGAGCACGACATGCCGATGAGCGTCGTGGCCGGCGGGAGTGTTCTGCTCGTCGTGTTGATGTTCCTCTTCCTGGAGTTCAAGCCGATCCCTGGAGCGCAGGTGGGATGGCTCGCAAATCTTGCTGCGGCGTTACTGGTGATGGTGTTCGGATTTCTGTTTGTGACGGTAAGCTCACGCATCGTTGGGCTGATCGGCTCGAGCGCGAACCCTGTTAGCGGTATGACCATCGCGACGTTGATGGCAACAGCCGCAATTTTCCTCGTCAAGGGATGGACTGCGCCTGCGTTTGGTGCGCTTGCGATCACCGTGGGCGGGATGGTCTGCATCGCAGCAGCAAATGCGGGCGACACCTCACAGGATTTGAAAACCGGCTTTCTGATTGGGGCGACGCCGTGGAAGCAACAGCTGGCCGTCATGATCGGCGTGGTGGTGAGCGTGTTTGCGATTGGCCCGGTGCTGAGCGGGATGAATGTGGCGTTCGAGAGCTTTCACCCTATCGCACAGTCCGCGCCCTTCTCCTTGAGCGCACTCCCAACCGGCGTGACCGACCAGGGAAATTTCAGCCGCAATTCGATCACGCTGACAATGCATTCCGAGGGCCAGGCCGGCAAGCCGATCGCACCGCAACAGATCAACGACGCGCGGCGGTATATCGTTCTGAATTCCATCGGCTCCTCAACGTTGCAGGACGGGAAGTACCTCTACAACCCCGCGACGGGCAGGATTGAGATCCAGTGGGTGCAGGGAATCGGCTCAGAGCGCGCGGCGGCGCCGCAGGGGCGGCTGATGGCGACAGTGATCAACGGCATTTTGAGCAGGAGGTTGCCGTGGAGCCTGGTGCTGCTGGGCGTGGCGCTGGTGATTGGCGTGGAACTGCTCGGTGTTCGATCGCTGACGTTCGCGGTTGGGGCTTATCTGTCGATTGGAACGACGCTGGCCATCTTTTGCGGCGGAGTCGTGCGCTGGATGGTGGACCGCGCGATGGCGCGCGCCGGAACAGGGCCTTCGACGGAGGCGGAGAGCGAGATCAGTTCGGGAAGCTTGTTTGCTTCCGGACTGATCGCTGCGGGGGGAATCATGGGGCTCGTGGGCGTATGCGCGAAGCTCTATGAGGATGCCACGCATCGCACAGTGTGGCAGTTCAAGCCGACAAACCCGCTGTACAAGGACTGGGTGAGCGTGTTGGCCTTCGCAGCGCTTGCGTTCAGCCTTTATTACTTCGGGCGCAAGCCAATGGCTAGTGAGGCGGTGCTCGAAGAGGTGGAACGGGGAGAGTGAGGGCGGAGAAAGTCGTCGTCTGGCGCTCCGCCTCGCTCGAATTGTTAACCCTACGTCGCCGGCTGCGGGTTCTGCCGAGGGGCGCGATCGAAGCGTTTTGCCAGACGGTGGCCTACTTTGATGAGCGGCTTTTCGACCAGGAAGTAGCTCGCGACGGCGCAAGCTATGGCTGCCGTCCAGGCGAGCGAGTTGTGGGATCGGAAGCTATGGGCCGGGAACTTGTTGAAGGGATCGAGAAATAACTCCTGCCACAGGTACAGGCTGTAGGAAATCCGGCCGACAAAGCGCACAGGAGCGAACTCGAGAAGCCGGCCCAGCCAAGTGTCGGGATGGAAGACCGTCGCGGTTATCAAAATGGGGTAGACCGAGATCAGGAGAGGGTGATCGAACCGTGAGGTATGGACGGCCAGTTCGGTGAATACGGTGGCTGTGTAAAGCAACGCAACCCAGGGGCGCAGCCAGCGTTCGGCAAGCGAGCGAAACGATACTCTCGTAAGTGCGACCGCGAAGAGGCTGCCTAGCAGGATGTCGTCCAACACGACGTCAGTTCGCAGGTAGATAAGGATTCCGAATTGCTGGAGAGCTGGGTGAGCGAAGACAATAAATCTCCAGATCTCTAATCCGATGATCGTTAGCGAAAGAATTGTCAGTCTGCGCCGCCGACATAGAACCAGAAAGCCGGGAAGAAGGAGGTAAAAGTGTTCTTCTACGGCGAGGCTCCAGAAGTGCGCTGTGTACCAGTAACCCGGGGCCGGTGGAGGCGGCCAGAGGTTCCGGATCATGAGAGCCGCACCGAAAACGCCGCGCAGATAAAGTGCGATGACTCCCGCGGAACCAAGCAGCACCACGACGGCGAGATATGTTAGCGCGGCGGGCTGAATACGAAATAGCCGCCGCGTGTAGAAGCTCTTGAGCGAGATCGAGCCCGAGGACGTTTCCTCGCGCAATAGGCGAGTGCAGATCAGAAATCCGCTGAGGGCGAAGAAGAGCTCAACTCCATGCCCCCCGGTTTGGAACGTGGAGCGAAGAGAAAACCAGCCGAAAGACCACTGCTGCGCGTGCCCAAGCAGCACCCAGGCGATGGCGACCGCGCGCCAGCCGTCCAATGTGGGAATGTAGCCTTTCTTGCGATCACGATGCGCACGTTCCGATAGGGTGGGGTGTTCGGACAAGCTCTCCACGCTGCCTGCGCGCATAGCGAATTCCTACAGCTCGAGGATGATGGGCATGATGAGTGGCCGCCGGTTGGCGTTCTTCTGGATGAAGCGCTTGAGGTCGCCGCGGATCTTGTCCTTCATTACGCCATAGTCACGGCGCTCTTCCTCACTCGATTGTTCGAGTGTGCGTGCGACGATATCGCGTGCATTGCGCAGCAACTCTGGGTCATCGGCGGCGAAGCCGCGCGTAGAGATTTCGGGCAAACCTTCGACCTGGCCTGTACGCTTGTTGATTGCGATGATCGGAAGAAAGAGACCGTCGCCGCCGAGCTGCTTACGGTCGCGAATCACCGTGTCTTCAACGACGTCTGCGGTGGAGTTATTGTCAATGCAGACGCGGCCGGTGGTGATCTTGCCGACCTTCTCGGCTCCATCGCGATCCAGCTCGAGCACATCGCCATCTTCCAGGAGAAGCACCTTGTCGGGAATCCCTGTGGCAGCGGCCAGTTCGGCATGCCGCTTCAGATGGCGATAGTCGCCGTGGATGGGAACGAAGAACTTCGGCCGAACAAGATTGATCATCATTCGAAGCTCTTCTTGCGAGCCGTGGCCGGAGACGTGGATCAGGCCGTTGGTACCGTCGTCATGGATCACGCGCGCGTCCCGGCGTTCGAGGTGATCGATCACGCGGTAGATGGCCTTCTCATTGCCGGGGATGATGCGTGAGCTGAGGATGACCGTGTCCCCTGCGTCAATTTTAGCGAACTTGTGATTATCGACCGCGGCGCGCGAGAGCGAGCTCATTGGTTCGCCCTGTGTGCCGGAGATGAGAATACAGAGCTCTTCGTCGTTGTACTCCTTGATTTGTCCGGGATGGATCAGCAGACCTTGCGGCGGATCGAGATAGCCGAGATCCTGTGCGATTTCTGCAGAGTTGTCGATGGAACGGCCGATGAGGGCGACTTTGCGATTGTGCTTCTCTGCCAACTCCATTGCGATGCGAATGCGGTGAATGGACGACGAGAAGCAGGAGAAGAAAAGCTTTTTGCGCGCGGCGCCGAAGATGTCGTCCAGCCGCGGGCGGACGGCCCGCTCGCCCGGCGTGAACCCCGTGCGATCGACGTTCGTAGAATCCTGCAGCAGGCACAGCACACTTTGCTTCCCGAGATCGGCGAAGGCCTGCAGGTCGAACGGGTGTCCGTCGGGGGACGAGAGGTCGATTTTGAAGTCGCCGGTATGGAGGACGATGCCCGCGGGCGTGTGAATGGCCAGTGCAACGCAGTCGACGAGCGAGTGCGTGACGCGGATTGGCATGATAGAAAATGCGCCGAGCGAAAAGCGCCGCCCAGGCAGCATCTCGATCAGCTCGGCATCATCGAGCAGGCGATGTTCGTCCAGTTTCCCTTCGACATAGGCGAGCGTGAACTCGGTGCCGTACACGGGCACGTTCAGCTCGGAGAGGATCCACGGCAGACCGCCGATGTGATCTTCGTGGCCGTGGGTCAGGACGATTCCGCGCACGTGGGCGCGATTTTCAATGAGGTAACTGATGTCCGGGACGACGATGTCGACGCCGAGCAACTCTTCTTCGGGGAACATCAGGCCGGCGTCGATAACGACGATGTCGTCACCGAAACGCAAAGCAAGGCAGTTCATGCCGAACTCGCCCAGCCCGCCAAGAGGGATGATTTGCAGCTTGTCTGAAGCCATGAAAGTTCAGTGTAGCGCAGAGGGCCGCGCTGCCTGCTTAGATGGCGCGGAGGACGCGAGCGGGAAGCGTGAAGATTGCGGCAATGAGCTCGAACGCTCCATGCACGACAATGCCCACAAGCCGAAAGGGAAGCAGGATCAGCCAGATAAATGGGTAGAGGATGAGTGCCGCAATTGCGACCGGCCAGCAGACGATGAGCAGAATGCAGAAGAGCAGAAGTTTCAGCACGGATTGCCTCCGAAGTTGATACGCTGCCGGAACCGCCGCGGTTCCGTACGGTTCTATCTCAGAATATCCTCGAGTGCGGTCGAAAGCTCGGTCCTCTCATCACGGTACTTGACGATGACCGGCGTGTAGACGGAAAGGCCGAGATCCCGGCCGTTGCCCTTCTGGATCGCACGCGACCCCGCAACAACGACCGCGCCCGATGGGATGATCAGCGGCATGTCTGCGGTAGCACGATGCACGGTATCGTTCGGAAGATCGTACACAGGTGTGCCGCGCGTGAGGATGGTGCCTGCGGCCAGCACAGCTTTACTGCGAACGATCGTGCCCTCGTAGACGCCGGTATTGCCTCCAACCAGAACATCATCCTCGATGATGACAGGCGAAGCGTTGATGGGTTCAAGTACGCCGCCGATCTGCGCCGCCGCGGAGAGATGCACCTTTTTGCCGATCTGCGCGCACGAGCCGACGAGGGCGTGCGAATCGATCATTGTGCCTTCGTCGACATAGGCGCCCACATTCACGTAGGCCGGCGGCATTATCACAACGCCGCTTGCGAGGAACGCACCCGAGCGCACCGAACTTCCACCCGGAACGACGCGGATGCCCTGTTCCGGTGTGAAGCGCCGGGCCGGATACGTAGCCTTGTCGACGAAGCTCAGTATGGAGTTGGCGGCTGCCTCGCATCCGTTCATCGATTCGAGCGTGCCGAGGCGAAATCCAAGAAGAATGCCGCGCTTCACCCATCCGTTGACACGCCATCCGGTGGGCTGAGTGTCGTCAGGCTCCGCAGAGCGAGCTGTTCCCGCTTCAAGCGCGTGACGCAGCGTGTGAAACGCAGCAAGGGCGTCCGGATTGCCAAACGCCTCCGACCCAAGCGAAAACCAGTGTTCAATGAAGTGCTGAAGCTTATCGAGCGGCGGCGTGTTCATGCTGCGTCAGTTTCCTTCCGGATCGCAGGGATGCGGGGTAATCTTCGGTTGGGACAGAGGATTGCCGTCAGCGTCTGCGTTGTCCTCCGTCGCGCAATCCGCCGATTCATAACTCCCATTCGTGAAACGCCAACGGATGAGATCGCCGTCGGTCGCCGATTCGTGGGTGCGAGTGATGATGTTCGGAAGTCCGCGCTTCGAGCCCGGCTCGACGCCGAATTGTTGCACACCCTCTGCGTGTAGCACGATGCGCCGCTGACGAAGATCGATAATCCAGAACGAGCAGTTGCCGCCCGATCCGCAAAGGTTCTCTCCAGTCGGCTGCACGGCAAGAGCCGGCGTGCCGCCGAGGTTCAGCCGTTCCGCGCGGAAGGATCGAATGGCATCGTTCAATTGAGAGGCGCCTTCACCCTGGAAGAGTGGCCCAAGCTGCGGCCGCAGCAGGTGCTCTGCGATGGCGCGCTCTGCCGGCGGCAGCCGCGTGAATCCGCCAGTGGTTTGATGGAGGCGAACCGCCGGCCACGCAATCGCCTGGGCTGCGAGGGCCATCCAAACCAACGCGCTGGGGTAACCGGTCATTTCCGTTTCCAATGAGAATACGTTGTTCCCGCTGCCCTAGAAACGGCTAAAACACACGCAGATTCTCGTGCGGCGAGTTGGTCAGCAATCCAAGTTCGCCGAGAATGCGTTCCAGCTTGCGCCGCGTCGCCTGTGTAACCGGCACCATGGGCAGACGGAGTTCTTCGTTGCCGCGCCCCAGCAGCGCCATCACCGCTTTAATCGGCGCTGGACTGGGCTCACTGAAGTTCGCCTGCATCAGGTGGAAGTAGTGACGATTGATACGCCGTGCGACGATCCAGTTGTCGCTCAGCGCGGCGTTGACCATCTGCGCCATGGGCTGCGGAATCGCGTTGGACGCGACCGACACCAGCCCCACGCCGCCCACCGCAAGTATCGGCAGCGCAAGTGCATCGTCGCCAGCGAGCACATGGAAAGAACGCGGCGCCTGCGTCAGGAGCTCAGTAATCTGTATCACGTTGCCCGACGATTCCTTGATGCCGATGATGTTCGAGATCTCCGCGAGGCGAAGGACGGTTGCAGGTTCCAGGTTCGCGCCGGTGCGTCCTGGAATGTTATAGAGCAGCACCGGAAGAGGTGTGGCTTCGGCGATGGCGCGGAAGTGCTGGTACTGGCCCTCCTGCGAGGGCTTGTTATAGTACGGGTTCGCAGTAAGAATGCCTGTGAGTCCCTGAATATGATTCAGCTGCTTCGCGCGGCGAACGGCTTCATGCGTGGAGTTGTGTGTTGCTCCCGCAAAAACAGGAACACGTCCGTTCGCGGCATCCACCGTGATTTCGATGACGCGGAGCCATTCATTTTCGCTCAGGGTCGCTGCTTCGCCAGTCGTTCCGCAGGGAATCAGCAGAGAGATACCACTGGCAATCTGCCAATGGATGTGCGCACGCAGAGCGGCTTCGTCGAGCGCGCCATCTGGAAGAAAAGGTGTAATGAGTGCGGTGCCGCAACCATGCAGATTCATGCAAAGTCGAGTTTAGCGCGAATGCGTCGCACCGGCGAAGCCACAGCCTCCTCAGTGAGCCGGCGACGCAGGGTTCTTGAGCATCTGTTCCATCTGCAGATAAACGCCGTTTGTCCAGCCGAAGCCCACCACGTTGGTTTTGTAGCCGGCGGCCACACTCACGTCAGAGCTAGCTGTATCCATGTTGTACTTCTCGCGAATGGTGCCGTCATGCTCGTACCCGCGCTCCACCGTTGCCATGAACTTGCGTGCGATGCGCTGCGCGTCACTGTTATAGCCGTAGCTCGCGAGACCCTCCACGGCCAGCCAGTTCGTCGGAGCCCATCCATAAGGAGCATCCCACTGCTCGCCCGTGTCCTCCGTACTCATCTGCAAGCCGCCTTCGCGCTCGAAGAGCGGCAGATTCGCCACCATGCGTTTCGCCTCTTCCGGCGTGGCCAGCCCCGCCCAGAGCGTGTAATAAGTAGTCAGATAGGGATAGAGCGGCAGCTTCTCGGGCCCAATTGAAAGATCGACAAACATTCCCAGCTTCTCGTTCCACAGCAGCGAACGCATCGTCGCCGCGCGCCCATCCGCCACCTGTTTCCAGTGCACCGCCGCATTTGTATCTCCCAGGATGGCTGAGATCAGTGCGAGATCGCGCTCATACTTGTACAGCAAGGAATTCAGACAAACAGGAGCGAACACCTCCGTTGAGCCGCTGAATGGTCCGAAACGAAAGCTCGTGTCGAACCCGGATTCGCGCATGGCTCGGTCGCCGAGAAAGAACGACGGCGTCAGCTCCTCTCCTCCAAAGCTTGTGCGCAGGCAGTTTGCTTCTGCCGCACATGGCTGTGGATGAGTTCCGGCCGGCCCGAGATAGTCCGGCGGCGTCCGTTCCGGATGCGCCTCCAGCCATCGAACAACGTCGACGTAATAGTCGCTGTCATCCGCCATCTCCGGCACCGGGCCGTGGCCGAGGTCGAAGTAGCGGGAAAGTCCGGTCTGGCCTGCAAGGTGTGGCGCCGATGTCCAAAGTGCGTGGTCGCGCACCAGGTACGGCAAGGCCTTTTGCAACCACTCGGTCGCCTTGCGCTTGTTGTGCGCACGCACGGCCTGGAACACTGCCATCACCATCGAGCTGAGAAATGGCGGCTGCGATCTCGTCAGATAGTAGGTGCGGTTCGCGTTGAGGATCGCTCCGTAATGGTCGATCTCATAGAAGAAATTCTCAACCGTACCGCGCGCCAGATCGAGCCGCCCATCCGAGATCTCGCCCAGCAGAATGAAGTAGCTGTCCCATCCATACATTTCATTGAAGCGCCCGCCCGGAACGACGTAACGGTTCGGAAGATACAATAGCCCCGGCTTCGGGATCTCGTCGGGCATCAGCTCGCCTTCGTGGTGGATGGCCCTAGGGAGTGAACTCACCTCGACGTGGCACTTGCGCTCCATCGATCTCACCGCGGCGGGCACCGGCTCCCCGGCCGGAAGGTATAGCACCGGCACGGCCGCCAGCTTTGGATCGACCAGCGAGTTGCAGTCGTCCATCGAGCGCTGCAACGAATCCCAGCTCTGGTGAATGTAGGCATCGATCGGCGGACGCGCAGTGCACGCTGTCTGTACCGCTTGTTGCGCGGTGGCGGGACAAAAGACAGCCAGCAGCGCGATGGCCAGAGCTCGTATCACCATGCTGATGCTATCTCAATTGCGAATCCTTTTGCGATAAAAGAAGACCGCCTGAGGGTTGTCGTTGTACCGCTCGCACGCCTCATAACCGCGGGCTTTGTAGAGAGACTGCGCCGCCGCGAAATCGCGTCCGGTGTCCAGGTAGAGCCAGTCGGCGAAGCGCGAGGCAAGAGCTTCGGCGCTGTCCATCACCTTCGACGCCAGCCCGTGGCCACGGAACTCGGGCAGGACGTAGAGACGCTTGCATTCTAGGGCGGACTCAAGCCTCGGCAGCTCGCGGAGCAGAACACAGGCAGCGAGCGCATGCTCCAGTTCCGCGATGAAAAACCCACACGGTTCCGGACTGCTTAGATACTCCGCAATGCGCTCCGGCGGATCGCGCTGCACCACATGCCACTCGTCGTAGTAGCGTTCAATCAAACCGACGAGCTGTGGCAGGTCATCGACCGCCGCGCGGCGAAGGATGAACTGCGATTCGTTACACCCAGTCGCCATGGCGCATCAAGGGTTCGGCCGTGCCGCTCGCGCTGACGCCGTCGATGTTCATGGTTGGACCGCCAATCATCCAGTCCACGTGGATCAAGCTCTCATTGGCGCCGAGGGCCGCAAGCTCCTCGTTGCTCATACTCTCGCCGTTGATCAGGCACGTTGAGTAAGCCTGACCCAACGCAATGTGGCTCGCCGCGTTCTCATCGAACAGCGTATTCCAGAACAGCACGCCCGACTGGGCGATTGGCGAGTTGTGCGGCACCAGCGCCACTTCGCCCAGCCGGCGCGCGCCATCGTCGGTGGCAATCAGTTTGCGGATCGCTTCCTCGCCCTGGGTTGCGGTCACTTCGACAATGCGGCCTTCCTCGAATCGGCAGCGAATATTCTCAATCAGCGTTCCCAGATGCGATAGCGGCTTGGATGCGGCAACGACGCCGCTCACGCGGTCTTTGTGCGGCGTCGTGAAGCACTCTTCTGTCGGAATGTTCGGCTGGCAGTAGATGCCATTGCCCGCCGTCGTTCCGCCCCCGGCCCAGAGATGTTGGTCGGCAAGCCCGACGGTCAGATCGGTCGCTCCGTCCGGCGTGAAAAAGTGCAGCGAGTGATAGCGCTTTGCATTGAGCATGTCCACCCGGCGCTTCAAATTCTCGCCATGTCGTTTCCAGTCGGCAACGGGATCGTCTGCGGTGATGCGCGACGTGCGGAAGATCGCGTCCCACAGCTTTCCCATCGCGAGTTCCTCGGGCTCGCCGGGAAAGACCAGCGCGGCCCACGCCGGAGTTGCGGCAGCGATGATCGTCCAGTTGATCTCGTGCCGCGTGATCAATTCCATTGCGGGCTTATATGCCTTCGATACGGCGACGTTAGCCCGCGAAACCTTTTGCGGGTCCTGCCCGGAAAGCAGCGCCGGATTGGCTCCTGTAATGCCCATGCGCGCGGCACCGGATTTGAAGCTCTGTGCGATCGCGTTGTAGTACCACTCCGGCGCGTAATCGAAGCTTGCGTCCGGCGCGTACTTGAATCGCGCGAGCGTCGTTGTGTCGTCGGCATAAAACGCGATGACCGACTTCGCTCCGGCTTTATAGGCTTGCTCCGTAATCCTGCGAACCAGCGGCAGCGCATCCGTCGGTGCGGTCAGGACAAGTTCCTGTCCTTCGCGCAGATTCACACCCACGCGAACGGCGACCTCAGCGAGACGATCAAGTTTTTGTTCGAAGGTCAGGGACGCAAAGGCGGGCGCGGACACGGGGGCAGAGCTCATAGCTTCAAGGGTAGGAGCTTTCTCGACTTGGCCGCAAGTGCGAGACGATCGAAACCTCGATTGTGATCGACGAAGAGCAAGCTGAAAATGTCAGAGTTTGTCGAAGACTTCACAAAAGTCATACACACCCGGCTTCGCCTTATATAGCCACTCCGCTGCGCGCACGGCGCCCTCGGCGAACGCTCTGCGGGAGTGCGATTCATGGGTCAGCAGAATGCGATCGCTTTCGCTTTCCGCCTCCAGAACGTGCTGTCCCACAGCTTCACCATGCCGGATCGACTTGATGGGAACGTCCTCCAGCTTCGCGGAACGCATCACCACGTCGCGCAGCGTCAGCGCTGTCCCGCTGGGCGCGTCCAGTTTGGTCAGGTGATGGGTTTCTGAGATGGACAGTTTGTAACCTTCCGCCTGCAACTCACGCGACATGATCTCCGCGAACTTCAGCATCGTCTGCACGCCGATGGAAAAGTTCGTTCCGTACAGCAGGCTTGCCCCACGGCGCTTCGTTGCTTCCTTCGCGCGCGGCAGCCGGTCGTACCATCCAGTCGTTCCGATTACCATCTTCGCGCCATTGGCCAGGCACGCCCGCATATTGGAGACCACGGCCTCGGGCGTGGTGAAGTCAATAATTACGTCAAAGCCCGCGACGAACGGCGGAGTCAGTGCCGCCGCGTCCTTGTTCTCCTTTGCGTCGAGCACATGCACGCTGTGGCCGCGCTCCGCCGCAACCTCTGCGACCAGTTTGCCGGTCTTGCCCACACCAAGGACGAGAATGCGCATGACGGAGACCTTCTCCTAAGCGTTTGACGTAACAGGCCGCGCTTCCACATCGAAGATGTTCGGGTCCGGCGCCGCAAAAAACTTCTTGTGCAGCGAACGCACGGCCTCTTCGACATCCTCTTCGTTAATCATAAAGCTCATATTGATCTCGCTGGCGCCCTGCGAAATCATGCGGATATTCACGTGCGCAATCGCCGCGAAGACCTGGGCGGCGATACCGCTCTGGCCGCGAATATCCTCGCCTACCAGGCAGATCAGCGCCTTGTCGCTCTCATATTTCACGTCCGCGATCCGGCCCAGCTCCTCGCAGATAGCCGGCAGCGACTCGCGCGAGTCGACAGTCACGGAGATGGAAACCTCCGACGTCGACACCATATCGATCGCGCACTTGTGCTTGTCGAAGATGTCAAAGACCATTTTGAGGAAGCCGTGCGCCAGCAGCATCCGGCTGGCGACGATGTCGATGATCGTGAGCTTCTTCTTCGCTGCGATGGATTTGAACGGGCTAGCGCATGGCGGCGGTGTTGCCGTGATGCGAGTGCCTTCGTTCGTCGCATTGCGGCTGTTCAGAACCAGCACCGGAATATTCTTCTGCACCGCGGGCAAAATCGTCGCCGGGTGCAGCACCTTCGCGCCGAAGTACGCGAGCTCCGCCGCCTCTTCAAAGCTGATGGTTCGCACGCGCAGAGCATCGGGGCAGATTCTCGGGTCCGTCGTCATTATGCCGTCGACATCGGTCCAGATCTCTATGGCGCCGGCATGCAGTCCGCCGCCCACCAGCGCAGCCGTGTAGTCGGACCCGCCGCGGCCCAGCGTCGTCGTTACTCCGTTGCAGGAGCCGACGAATCCGCCCATCACCGGCACATGGCCCTCGGCCACCAGCGGAAGAACCTTTTCCCTCAGAGCCTGCTCAATCGCCGCCTGATCCGGCGCCGCCTTGCCGTAATGATCATCGGTGAGGATCACTTCGCGCGCGTCAACGTGCGCTGAGTTCAGGCCTCGCTCCTCAAACGCAGCGGTAACCATTACGCTCGAAAGCCGTTCCCCGAAGCTCACAATCAGGTCGGACGTGCGCGCGGTCAACTCACCCACGACCGCAACGCCGCGGACCAGCTCATCCAGCCCATCGAAAGCGCGGTTAATGTCCAGCCGCAACGTGTCGAGACGATCTCCGTTCACAAGGTCCTTCGCAACCTGCATGTGGCGCTCACGAAGCCGTGCCGTAATCTCAATCGCCGCGTCTCGATCGCCGCGCCCGGCAAGCGCCGCCGCCGCGCAAGCCAGCAACTGGTCCGTGACTTTGGCCATGGCCGAAACGACAACTACCGGCTTCAGCCCCTTGCGAACCCTGCCCTCCACGATGCTCGCGGTGCGCAACATGGCTGCAGCGTCTTCGACAGACGTCCCACCGAACTTCATCACCACTATTTCGGGATGAGCCGAGCCCTTTGTCCTTGCGCTCATGCCGGCACCGCGCTCTCTTCAACAGCTACAGCACCGGGCGTCGGGAATCCGCGGAAATCAAGCTTGCCAAGCACCGCCAAGATCTCCGCATTCAGAATCGCCGCGCCGGCGGCTCCGCGAATCGTGTTGTGTGAGAGCAGCGTAAACTTCCAATCGAAGATGGAGCACGGGCGCAGCCGTCCCACCGTCGTCGTCATGCCTCTGCCGCGCTCCAGGTCAAGCCGCGGCTGCGGACGCGCCTCGCCGTCCGCGTACACCACCGGGTGCAGTGGGGCCGAAGGCAGATGCAGACCCTCGTGTCCCTTCCCGCTGAGCGGTTGGAAATCCCGCCATGCTTCCAGGATCTCTTCGCGCGACGCCGGCTTGCGAAGCTTCACACTCACGCACTCCGTATGTCCTTCAAGCACCGGCACCCGATTGCACATGGCCGAAACCGTCATCTCCGCGAGTTGGAATCCGCGAGCCTGATCGCCTTCAACGCGCAAGCCGCCGAGCAGTTTTGCAACCTCCTCCTGCAGCTTCTCCTCTTCATTCTTGATGAACGGAATCACGTTGCCGAGGATGTCCAGCGAAGCCACGCCCGGATATCCCGCGCCGGACACCGCCTGCATCGTCGAAACAAAAAGCTTCTCAATCCCGAACCGCTGATGCAGCGGAGCCAGCGGAAGCACAAGTCCTATCGCGCAACAGTTCGGATTCGTGACCAGGTATCCGCCGGATGTCTTCCGCGTCCCCTGCACCTCGATGACGTCCAGATGGGCCTCATTCACCTCCGGCACAACCAGGGGCACGTCCGCGCCCATCCGGAATGCGGAGCTGTTGGAGATCACCGCGCAACCGGCTGCGGCAAACTTCGGCTCCAACTCGCGCGCTATCGGAGCATCAACAGACGAAAAGATGATCCGCGGCAGCTCAGTAGCCGAGCCCTCCGGTGTGTTCGGCTGCAGGACCATCTGCGCAATACGTTTTGGCAGAGGGGTTTCCAGCCGCCACGCACAGGCTTCGCCGTACGGCTTGCCGACGTTGCGGTCGCTGGCCGCCAGCCAGGTGATGTTGAACCAGGGATGATCGGCGAGCAACTGGATGAATCGTTGTCCGACAGCTCCAGTTGCCCCCAGAATTCCTACATTGCGCCGTTCCATCTACCAAGTTTATCGCAGGCATTGCATGCGGCAGACGGCTTCGGCACCAGCTCACAGAGAAAGTCCCCGCTAGCCGTCGACCTCGACCACCCTGCGGCGCGTAATCACTCGTCTGGAACCGCCGCCCCACGCAATGATCAACGCAATCGCATGCAGCAGGAACCATATCGTGATCCCCTGATCCTGGTAGATCCAGAAAAGGATCAGAATACGCGGCACGAGAATCGCCACGATGATGCCGATAAGATTGGGCGTCGGCGGAATAAAGGCCGTCATGCTGTGCTGCAGCCACGCCACCAGAATGCAGATGCGGGGCAGAAACAGCGACAGAACCAGGAACCATAACGGAATCGCGTGGACTGGAAACGTGAGAGAGAAGTGCATCGGCAGCCTTTCAACGACGGTGTGGGTACAGCGATGAACTGCGGGCCAAACTGTGCAAACAGCTTTGATTCACTTCGCGGAGTACGTGAAGTCCGCCTTTGCCGTTGATTTTGGCGGAACAGTCACCTGCATGTCCTGTTCGCCGAGCTTCTCATGGACGGCCGCCACAGTATAGGTGCCGGGAGGCAGTCCGTGAAGGGTAAATGTTCCGTCCGGCCCGGTGACCGCGAAGAACGCGTTCGGCGCCACGTTGATGTACGCCTGCATCCACGGGTGGTTGTTGCAGCGGACCGGTATCATAAGCTCTGCTGCGCGGAAGGTCTCCGTCTGGGGCTCTCCGCCCGGCATCTCCGAAACATCCACGGCGTGATCTGCGGGTTGTTGCGGCAGTGTGTGGACGTTGTGGGTCGTGGGATCGGAGTTCTTGAACTCCACCTTTCCGCCCTGCTGCACCCCGATGACGTGCGGCACGTACCTGCAGCCCTTCTGGTCGAGCACCACGGGCGCCGCATCTGCCGGCGCCGACCATGGCTGAATCCCGCTCTTCACATAGACAAACACGTTCGCCAATCGGCCGTCCGTGACCACGTACTGCTCTGTGTAGTTCGGTGTGCCGCTCATCGCGCAGGCCGGGTCCGCGGACATATCGATCTTGATCCGCTCCGGGGCCTTGCCATTGAAGTGGACCACGCCGGAGATGCTGCCCGCCGTCGCCGGATCGATAACCGGCGCCTGGCTTGCAGCCGGAGCCGGGCCGCCGTTGCTCTCGGACCCTGTGTTTCCAGCTTTACGATGGCATCCGCTCAACAGCAGCGTAGCCGCAACGGCAAACCAGGCAAAGGATCGGCGAATCGTCACAATGCTCCTTTGGATGCTCGGCAGAACTTGCCGGTTATATGCCGGCTACAGCGCAGCCAGCACTGCCTTCGTGAACGCGCGCGTACCCGCGTTTCCTCCAACGTCGCGCGTAAGCACCTTGCCTTCGGCGTAGACGTGATTCAAAGCCCGCTGAATCAACTCCGCCGTCTCCGCTTCACCGATGTGATGCAGCATCAGCACGGCCGACTGCAGCACGGCCGTCGGATTCGCCTTGTCCTGTCCCGCGATGTCCGGCGCTGATCCATGGACCGCCTCGAAGATCGCTGCGTCCGCACCGATGTTCGCTCCCGGCACCAGTCCCAGGCCGCCGACAAACGCGGAACACAGGTCCGACAGAATATCGCCGTAAAGGTTCTCCGTCAGGATGACGTCGTACTGATACGGATTCAGAACCAGCTGCATGCATGCGTTGTCGACGATGTGCTCGAGATACTGGATCTCCGGAAACTCCGCCGCAACTGCCTTGCAGCACCGCAGAAACAGCCCGTCCGTCAGCTTCATAATGTTCGCCTTGTGGATGGCGTGCACCTTCTTGCGGCCATGCTTGCGCGCAAACTCAAACGCCGCGCGCGCAATCCGCGTCGATCCCTTCGTTGTAATGATCTTCAGCGACTGCGCTACATCCGGCTGCACCATCACTTCCAGCCCGGCGTAAAGATCCTCCGTGTTCTCACGAAAGATCATCAGGTCGATCTTCGGATAATTCGTCTTCAATCCCGGCAGTGACTTCACCGGCCTGAAGTTCGCATAGAGATCGAACTTCTTACGCAGCGTCACGTTGATCGACGAAAAGCCCTGCCCAATCGGCGTTGTCACCGGTCCTTTCAGCGCCACCTTGTTCTCTGTAATCGAGTCATACAGCGCCTGCGAAATGTACTCGCCCGTCTTCGCGAAAGCATCCGCGCCCGCATCGTGTCGCTCCCAGTCAAAATTGCATCCGGTTGCCCGCCCTGCTGTCTCAAGAATGCTGACAGTCGCCGCCGTCACCTCCGGCCCAATGCCGTCTCCCGGAATCAACGTAATCTTGTGCGTGCGTGTTGCTGCCTTCATCCGAAAAACTTCCTTCTCTTCCTGGCGAAGTTAGCGCGCGCTATGCCGCCTGGGTTTCGTGTCCTTGCCGCGCAGCAGACCTTCGAGCTCTTCCTTGAACTCATTCACATCTTTGAAGTCGCGATAGACGCTCGCGAAGCGAATGTAGGCGACTGTATCGATCTCCTTCAGCCGCTGCATAATCAGTTCACCGATGGAGGTCGTCGACCGCTCGCGCTCCGGAGAATCGACCACAAACCCTTCCGCCGCGTCAACGATCGACTGCATCTGCGCCACAGAAACCTTGCGCTTCTGGCACGAGTGCAGCAGCCCTGCCAGCACCTTCTGCCGGTCGAACTTCTCCCGGCGTCCGTCCTTCTTCACCACCATGTACGGAATTTCATCCAGCCGCTCATAGGTCGTGAACCGCTTCGTGCATCGCTCGCACTCGCGGCGGCGGCGAATGGAGTCGGCGTCCTTACTCTCCCGCGAGTCGATCACCTTGTCCTGAGTAAAGCCGCAATACGGACATTTCATGCAGCTTTCATTCTATCAAGCTGTCGGCGCGTTCTCTGCGCTGTGCGCCGCGCCCCGTAGCGACATCCCACGCAGCCGTGCAAACAGCACGCCCGCCGGAATCACCGCGAGGTACGTCACTACGAACATGATCGCGCCGCAAGCTGTGGCGGTTTCCAGCGGCACGTCGAAGAAGCCATGCAGCGCCGCGGCCAGCACCGCAATCTGCGTAAACCATCCCACCACCGGAAGCTGAAACACCGACCCGCCGATGCTCGTCGCCATCAGCAGCATCGTCGCGGCGACTCCAAAGTGCAGCAGCGACGGCGAGCTGCGAAACGCTCGCGCACACACCATATAAGCCAGTGCAATCGCCGCCCACATCAGCAGCGACAGTGCCAACGCGGCGGCAAACTCGCCAAACGTCGCCAGCGTCTGGAACCCGGTCTGCAGGTCCATCAGCCGCGCCTCGGCCACCGCTCCAAACTTCGGAGAAAATTTGCCGGTAACTCTTCCCGCAAGCGCCGCCACACGGTCGCCGCCCAGTCGTAAGGCGACCGCAAAGACCACTACGATCAGCGTCGCCAGCGCCGAAACAACGCCCGCACGCGTGAACGCCTCATGGTGTGGCAGCCCCGCGGCGCCAAACGCCAGCGTCAGCGAAAACAGAATCGCCGCGGCGCCAAGATCGAATGCGCGCTCCACCGAATACACCGCAAGCTGCGTCGTCACTGGCGTCTCCAGCTGCCGAGCGATGATGTAGGGCCGCGCCAAATCCGCCAGCCTGCCGAACAGTGCCACCGCCGTGAACCCAATGATCTGCGCCGGAAGCACATCCCAGGTGGACGCGGGCCGCAGAGACTTCAGCAACACCGACCACCGCATCGCGCGCAGCCAATAGCACACATAGATGATCGCAATGCCGCCCAGCGCCATCCATACCGACACCGAGCGAAGCTGCGGCCCCAGCGATCGCCAATCGAAACTCGCACGCTTGTGCCAGAGATACCACCCGATCAGCGCAATAAGTGCCGCGAAGATCGACGCACGCAGCGCCTTCGCCCCGCTCTTCTTCGGCGCGGCCTCAGAAGCGATGGTGGTGGGCGGCTGTTGAGTGTCGCTCATTGTTTCGGGCATGGATGTGTGATGCGCCTCAGCGCCGCGAGGCGACAACGTCAGCCGTCTGCACACTTTGCTGATGCGCAAGCTGCAGCTTGCGGCGCTTGAACTCGGTCATCACGCGCGCCACGTACGCCCGTGTTTCGCGATACGGCGGAATCCCGTGATACTTGTCCACCGCTGCTGGGCCCGCATTGTAAGCAGCCAGCGCCAGCGCAAGATTGTCGTGATACTTCGTCAGCAGAGCGTCGAGATACGCCGTGCCGCCATTGATGTTCTGTTCCGGTTGAAAGCTGTCCTTCACGCCCAGATTGTGTGCCGTCGACGGCATCAGCTGCATCAATCCCTGCGCTCCAGCCCGCGAAACCGCGTGAGCGTATCCTCCACTCTCCGCGTGCACAATGCTCGCCAGCAATTCCACGTCGATATCGTGCTCCTGGCCTGCCTGACTCAGCAGGCTGCGAACATCCGTGCTTGAGGCCGCAGACGTCTTCGCCGCAGCAGGCGGATCCGGAAGCGTTGCGACCGACTCGATCTCAGCAGCCGGCAGATCGATGTAGTTGGAATCTCCACTGCTCAAAAACAGCCGCACACGCCCGTCGGGCAGCGCCTCGCGATGCGCGCAGTCATAGCTGAAGCCGTTGCGCAGCGTTACGTGATCATAGGCGTGCGCCACCGGGCTCGCCATGCACAGGACAAGCGCGGCGGCGGCAACCTGAACAGGATGGAATCGGTGCGGAGGCACTGGATATGAGACTAGCACTCGGCCCTGCCGGTGAGCGTTCCTCAATCGTTGCAGGTTGCGGCAGCAGTTGCACCCACCTAAAAGCGAAGGTTTAGTGAAGCGCGGAACTCAGGTCACAATCGGCTGCCAGCACGGCCTCAACCACTACAGCGACCCCATCTTCATCATTCGAGGGAACGATCGTCCACCCACGCTCCCTTGCAAGCGCCCGCAGATCCTCCGGCGCATTCGCCATCACCGCGGCGCTCCCGGCGGCCTGAAACATCGGAAGATCGTTCCAGTTGTCGCCAATCGCCAAAATCTCGCTCGCCTCAATCCCGCGAAGCTCCGCCAGATGCAGCAAGGCGGATGCCTTCGAACATCCCGCCGGCAGAATGTCCAGGATGCACAGATCGCGGTGCGCATACTCGGTCCGATGCAGCGTCACCTCAATGCCCGGCGAGCAAGGCCCGTCGACACTCGTGATCCGCGGATCGGCCAGCAGATGCGCCTCCGCCTCACGCATGCGAGCGATCGGTCCGCAAAGCATCATCTGGATCGGGGCTGCGTCCTCCAGCGCACGCTCGATCGGTGAAACATAGTCGATATATGGCTCGTTGACCTCCATCCATCGGCCAATGCTGGCATTCAGTTCTTCCATACGCTCGCATACCAGCGCCCCGCGATCGTCCTCGCCATCCGCGCGCACTTTGTCAAAGGTAAGCACCAGCGTCCCGCGAAACTCGTTCACGTGCTCGCAGAGCCAGCGCGCAGTTTCGGCTGGCATGTGCGACCGATGCAGCAGATCGGAACCGATAGTGCGAATCACCGTTCCATTCGAGCTGATCAGCGCACGCTTCGCCGCGAAGTTCAGGTCGCGCAGTACCCGCATCGCGTAGCAGTGGCGCCGGCCGGTGGCGATGGCAATCTCAACGCCGCACAGCTCAGCCTGCGCCAGGACGTTCAGATTCCGTTTGCTGACGTGGCCGTCGGAGTGGACCAATGTTCCATCCATGTCGATGGCGATGAGTCGAATAGACATTCCTCCCCAAGCATAGCCGCTCTCAAACATACCCAGCCTCATCCGGTAGCATTCAGTCCATGGCTCGAATTGCGTTCCTCGAATGCTCGCGCTGCGGCAATCGCGTTTCAGCAGACGCCCCGCAAACCGTCTGTCCTGTAGACGCCGGCGTCCTTTATGTGCGTTATGACATGGAGGAGCTTCGCCGCATCGCGCGACGCGAGCGGCCCGCCGAACTGGCAGCGAAATCGTCCGCAAGCCTTGGCATGTGGCGCTATGCCGATGTCCTTCCCGACGCGGAGCCCGTCACGCTTGCCGAGGGATGGACGCCGATGATCCAGAGCCGCCGCTACGCCGGTCTGCTGGTCAAGGATGAGGGTGCAAATCCAACCGGCACGTTCAAGGCCCGCGGCCTCAGCATGGCCGTGACCATGGCGCGCCACTACGGACTCAAGCATCTCGCCATCCCATCGGCCGGCAATGCCGCCAGCGCGCTGGCAGCCTACTGTGCAAAGGCCGGCATCGCTGCGCATCTCTTCATGCCGAAAGACGTGCCGCTCGCCAACTACCTCGAGGGCGTGCTCTACGGAGCGGACGTCACGATGGTCGACGGCCTCATCTCCGACTGCGCCCGCATGGTCGGCGAGCGCATCCGCGAGCAGAAGCAGCGCGGTGACGCTCCTGAAGATATCTGGTTCGACATCTCGACAGTCAAAGAGCCCTTCCGCGTCGAAGGCAAGAAGACCATGGGCTATGAGCTTGTCGAGCAGCTCGGATGGAAGTATCCGGAGGCAGTGTTCTATCCGACCGGCGGCGGCGTCGGCCTGATCGGAATGTGGAAGGCGTTCGAAGAGATGGAGCAGCTCGGCTGGGTTAGCGGCAAGCGACCGAAGATGTATGCTCTGCAGGCCGCCGGCTGCGCTCCGGTTGCGCGCGCGTTCGAGCAGGGCAAACCGGCAAGCGAGTTCTTCCAGCGCGCGGAGACCTTCGCGTCCGGCCTGCGCGTCCCAAAGCCCTACGCAGACGACATCATTCTGGATATCGTGCGCACATCCGGGGGCCGCGTAGTTGCTTCGGACGATGCGGCGATTCTGGCATCCATTCAGGACTGGGCGAAGAACGAGGGTCTGTTCCTCTCGCCTGAAGGCGCAGCGGCGACGGCAGCATACGACACGATACTTCGCAGCGGCGAATTGCGCGCCGAGGAGCGAGTGGTGCTCTTCAACACGGGAGCCGGCTTGAAGTACACCGACGCGGTCGCGTCGGCCATGCACTTGCGCCGACCCGGATCGCTGCCGACCTCGCTGCCGGTCGGCGGAATCATCACGCCGATCTAAACAGGCCGAGGCAGGAGCAGATCATTTCGCGAAGCACTTCTCGTTGCGCGAGCCGTGAGCGCCGAACGCCAGAGCGTCCTTCTCGGTCATGTAGCGGCCGTTCGAGGTCTTGCCGTAGTAGCGGTCGCCAGGGCAGTGATAGACCTTGCTGTTCAGGTTGACCCAGACCTTGTCGGGGCCGCCGCCCGGCGCGGCTTGCGCGCGCGGCGTGCCGAACGGGTGATGAACGGCTGCTTTGGGCTGCGTCTGCGACGAAGTTTGCGAGTTCGAGGATTGGGTTTGAGCGGTGAGTACAGGCGCGATGAGCAGCGTAAGTGCGAGGGCCAGTGAAGCAAGGCGGTACATGCGTGGAACTCCAGTGCGGAATAGCTGGGACTTGCCCGGCGAGCCGATGGTAGCAGAACGTCAAAGTGCAACAGACTCGACAAAAGTGTCAGAGCGGCGCGGATGAGTGGTCAGCGTCACCGCCGCAAGAAGAATCATGGCGCCGCCGAGCCACGCAATGGGACCAAGAACCTCGTGCAGCACGAACACACCCAGCAGCGAACCAATGAGCGGTTCCATGTTGAGCAGTACCGCGGCCTGCGATGCCGGAACCTTGGTCATGCCCCAGTTCCACAGAAGCGTCGAGGCCGCCGTAGAAAGGATGCCGCTGGCGGCAAGAGCGAGCCATGCCTTCAGCGAGATGTGGTGCAGCGGCGGAAGACCGTAAAGCGGCGGGACGACGAAGAGGAGCATCACGGTGCCCGAGCAGAGGCCGTACGCTGTGATCACGATGGCGCTGTGGCGCATCACCAGGTGTTGATTGAGCAGCACCCAGAACAGAGCAATGCACAGCGAGAAGACCACGTAGAGGTCGCCGCGCAGCGTCGGGCCGTTGGGCGAACTGTTGTGCGTTCCGCCGAGCGCGATGAGCGCGGCGCCGACGGTCGAGACGATGAGGCAGATCCATCCCAGCCTGTGCAGGCGTTCGTGGGCGAAGAACGTGGCGCCGACGGCAAGGATGACGGGCATTGTCCCGACCATTAGGGCGGCGTGCGAGACCGTGGTCAGAGCGAGGCCGTGAAACTGGAAGAGGAACTGCAGCGGAACGCCGAGAACAGAGGCGAAGAGCAGGAGGAGCCACTCGCGGCCGTTGAGGCCGGGCTTGTGCGTGATAAGGAACGGGAGCAGACCGAGCGCGGCGAAGAGGAACCGGTAAAGGACCATGGCTCCGGAGTTCATCTCGGCGAGGGCAATTTTTCCGAAGAAAAATCCACAGCCCCAGAACATCCCGGCGAGGCAGCAGGCGGAAAAGCCCAGGGAGCGATTGCGTTGGGTTTGCGGCTCCAGTGGTCCCCCTCCCCCCTGTTTTTTCGCAAAGTCTTCCAACAAGAGACTTTAGCTTTGGACTTCGACACCCAGTTCCGCGCAAAAACCTTGGCCCGGCGGAGGCCGGGCCAAGGTTGTTTCCTTAAGTCAAGTATATCGGGTGCGTCAAGCAGATTTCCTCAGGCGAGGATGGACACCCGGTTGGTCGGAATCCCCCAGCGCTACCAGACGCGGCAGTTCTTGGCCGGGGTCATCGGATCGCCGGTCTTGCAGCCGAAGGCTGGGCCGAAGCCGGGTTGGTTGACGATGGCGCCGTTGGCGCGGAAGTGGTCCGGTGAGTGCGGGTCGGTCTGGACCTCTTCGCGGACGATCTCCGGACGCGAGTTCTCGCACCAGTTCTGCGCGAAGGCGATGTAGAAGCGCTGCGGGCCGGTGAAGCCGTCGATCTTCTTGTTGATGTCGATTCCGTCCTTCTTAGCGCGCGCGAGGTAGGCCATGTAGGCGAGCAGAAGACCGCCATTGTCGGCGGTGTTTTCGCCCAGGGTCAGCTTGCCGTTGACGTGCAGGTTGTCGACGGCCACGAAGTTCGAGTACTCGTTCACCAGGCAGCCTGTGCGCGCCTCGAAGTTCTTTTTGTCTTCGGGCGTCCACCAGTTGCTGAGGTTGCCGTTGGCGTCGAACTGGCTGCCCTGGTCGTCGAAACCGTGGGTGAGTTCGTGGCCGATGACGGCGCCGATGTGGCCGTAGTTGGTGGCCAGGCTGGCGTGCGGGTCATAGAAGGCGGGCTGCAGAATGCCGGCGGGGAAGTTGATGTTGTTCATGCTGTCGTCGTAGTAGGCGTTGACGGTCGGCGGCGTCATGTTCCATTCCTGCTTGTCGACGGGCTTGCCGATCTTGTTGAGCTCGCGATCGTTCTCGAAGGCGTTGGCGCGCTCGAGATTACCGAGGGCGTCTGTGCGTGAGATTTCGAGCTTGGAGTAGTCGCGCCAGTGCTCGGGGTAGCCGATCTTATCGGCGACGGCCTGGAGCTTGGCCTTGGCTTTCTCCTTGGTCTCGGGGCTCATCCAGTCCAGCGTGCTGAGGTCCTGGTTCATCGCGTCTTCGATGTCGTGGACCATCTGCAGGGTCTTGGCCTTGGCGTCGCCGCCGAAGTACTCGTCCACGTAGACCTGGCCGAGCGCCTCGCCGAGCGCATGGTCGACGGCGGAGGAGCAACGCTTCCAGCGCGGGCGCTGCTGGGGTTGACCGTTGAGGATGCGGCCGTAGAACGCGAAGTTTTCGTCGTCGATGTTCGACGGCAGATCGGACGCGAAGGTGGTCATGAGGTGGTATTTCATGTAGGCGCGAAGGGTCTGCATGTCGGCGCCGTGGACGGCCGCAACCAGGGCCGGGAAGAAGCCAGGGCTGGCGTCGTTCAGATTGGTGATCTCAGGCGAATGGACGGCCTCGAGGAAGCTGGCGAAAGGAACGCCGGGAACCTCATCCTGCTCGAATTTGTCGAGCGTGGTGGGGTTGTAGATCTTGTGCGGATCGCGCTGCTCGGTGACGGTCAGCGAGCCCTTGGCCAGCTCGGTCTCGAAGGCGAGGATGTTTTTCGCGTCGGTGGCGGCCTGCTCGGGCGTTTCGCCGGCGAAGGTCAGCATCTTGGCGACGTGATCGACGTACTGATCGCGCAGCTTGATGTCCTTTTCACCCGTACGGGTGTAGTAGTCGCGCTCCGGGAGGCCGAGGCCGCCTTGATCGACGTAGGCAATCTGCTTGGTGGAGTCGTGGAAGTCCTGCATCTCGCCGTAGCCGAAGAAGACGTCCACGCCGTAACGCTGCAGCTCGCCGGCGAGATATGCAAGGCCGTGCTTGGAGACCTTGTCGATCTGATCGAAGAGCGGATCGATGGGAGTGAGTCCTTTCTGGTTGATGAGCGCGGTGTCCATGCAGGCGGCGTAGTCGTCGCCGATCTTCTGCTCGTTGGGAGTCTTCTGGTTGGCGGGCTGCTCGTACTTGGTGAGGATGCCGTTCAACTCCTGGGTGTTGACGTTGTAGAGGAGGTAGAACTCGTCGACCTCGGGCTGATCGGCGGGGATGGGATGGTTGGCGGCGAAGTTGCCACAGGCGAACTTGTAGAAGTCGTCGCAGGGATTGACGGCCTTGTCCATGGAAGAAAGATCGAGGGCCGGCGCGGGCTCGTAGTGGGTGATGGGCGCGACATCGGACGCGGTCTTGGCGGTCGTGGGCGCTGCCGGGGTTCCGGATTGAGCGCGGAGTGCAGGCGTAAGAGCCAGCGCGAAGCCGGCAGACAGGAGTGCCAGGGACGAACGAGGGGTCGCAATCAGCGACCGGAGCAGCGACATGTGGAGTCTCCAGGGTGAGGCGGTAGCCGTTCCAAGTTTTACAGCGTACGAGGGCTTGATGTCATATACCGGCAAAGCGGCCCGGCGGTTCCATGGGCGGCCAAAACCTGCGTGGAGCAGATTTTGAACTATCGTGAAACGCCCGGACTGGCGCGAAATGCGGGGTCTGTGCAAGAGTGTTGGGAGACAGTTTCCCACGAGCAGGTTCCTATGATTTGGGCTGGACATCTGCGGACAGGAGACGCCCGGCGTTGGGCCGCGCGCGCCGGAGGAGAGGCGTGCATTTGCGCGTTGACCGCAGCTTTGCTGTGGAGCGCTGTGGCACAGGCCGCGGAGCGACCTCAACGACAACAACCGCAACCGTGGGTGACGATCTCGCTGGGGTCGCTGGGCGTGCCGACGATGCCGCCGGCGATGCTCAAGGTTGGCAGCTCCATGCTGACGCTGGACCTGGTGGATGACACGCACCTGCTGCTGACATTTAGCTCGCGCGGTCTGGTGCCGCGAGTGCCGGGCGATCCTCCAACTGACGAAGACCGAATGGTGACGGCCGAAGTGGTGGAGCTGCCGACCGGCCGGATCGTGGCGACCAAAGACTGGCACATGCACGACCATGCGCGCTACCTGTGGCGGCTGGGCGAAGGGCGCTTCATGGTGCGGTCGCGGAATTCGCTGTTTGTGATAACGCCGGAAGCCCTGCTCAAGACGGCCGATCCGCTGAAGCCGCTGACCTTTCCGAACCGGGCGGGCACGCCGGTGGCCGCGATGGTCTCGCCGGACAACGTGATGCTGACGGTCGAGACGGCGCTGCCGGCGAAGAAGCCGGGAGCGCAAGCGATCGATGCAGGCCTGATGATTGAGGACCTGCGGCCACAGATTGCGCTGGATTTTTATCGCATGACGGGCGGGGATGAGCCGGGCCAGCCGCTGACCATGACCCAGGTGGGGATGGTGCGCGCCCCCGACCCGCTTGTGCTGCCGATGGATAGCGACGGGTATCTGTGGCCGGGCGATCCGCAGCGCGGCCGATGGCCGGTGAGCTTCAACGAGTTTGGCGGCCGTGAGGTGAAGATCGGCGCGGTGGATTCGAGCTGCTCGCCGCGGTTGCAGATGGTGAGCCGGTTTGAGTTTCTCGCGTTCACGTGTATGGCATCGGAGTCGCGGACGAAGATGAAGGCCTATGGCATGGATGGGCACGAGACGTGGGAAGAGAGCTTCGGCGCGAGCTACGGTCTGCCGGAGTTCGCGTTCGCGCCGGCTGCCGGACGGTTCGCGATCAGCAGGATCTCGTCGGTGGTCACGGACGATGAGTTTGCGGGAGCCGCTGGGGTTCCGGATGGAGCCACGCAAGAGGTGCGGGTCTATCAGACGGAGAGCGGCGACCTGTTGCTGAAGACGCCGACCAGTCCGGTGACGCGGTTTGCGGAGAACTTCGACCTGAGCGAGGACGGCCTGGTCGCTGCGGTAGTGAACGACGGCGCGATCGAGGTGTACAAGCTGCCGCCGCCGGACAAGCAGGAATTGAAGGACTTGGCGCTGGCGAAGAGCTTCTCGCCGCCGGTGTCGGAAGCGGCAGTAAGCTTTGCGCGGCTGGAGGCGTCGGCGGACGCGGCGAAGGGCGATATTGCGGCGGCGGACCAGGGCGAGACCGCAGGGAGCGGAGGCGGCGGAAACGCGGCGCGAGTGACGCCGGTGGCGGATGTATCGAGTGCAGGGCCGGGCGGCGGGCCGGAGCCGGTGGCGGGCGATGTGACCAGGGTTAAGCCGGAACCGGCTGCTGCGACAGACGCAGCCGTTGCGAAGCAGGGTGGCGTGGCCGGAGCGTCGCCTAATGCGGAGGTGAAGACGGCGAGCGCTTCGAACGATGCGGCGGAGGGCATCACCGACGCGGAGGCGGCGAGGGCGCTCGGCGCCAGGATTCCCACGGCGCAGCCTGCGGCGAAGGGGGCGCCGGCGAGTGCAGGTTCGGCGACGAAGGATAATGAAGCGGCGCTGAAGGGCGCTGCTGCTGCGCAGGCCTCCGGCGACGCGATCGATGCCGCGCCGCGAAAGCCGCCGACGCTGCTGGAGCCGGGCGAGACGGTGGAACAAGTGAAGGGGTCGGGGCCGCCGCAGTGAGGGGGGTTCGGCGACGGCTTGGCACACCACGCTCTGGCGGAACGAAAAGCCAATGAAAAAGGCCGGCAGATGCCAGCCTTTGGTGTGCCGGGAGAACGCGGTTAGGCGGCCTTCTTCGTCGCGATCGCCTTCAGGCGCGCATTGAGGCGGCCCTTGTAGCGGCTGGCAGTGTTCTTGTGCAGCACGCCCTTCTGCACGCTCTTGTCAAGGATGGAGACGGTGGACCGGTAGGCTTCGGTCGCGGACTTATGATCGCCGGCAGTGAGCGACTCGCGCATGAGACGGAGCGCGCCGCGGAGCTTGGACTTGTTAGCGCGATTCACCGCCGTGCGGGTGACGGTCTGGCGGGCGCGCTTCAGGGACGAGACATGATTTGCCATCAGAAACTCTCTTTTGACCCGGACGTAGCGGGAGATTGGGATGCAGGCCGGGAACGCCGGGCTGGAGCGGACACAGCTCAGCCGCATCCTCTGCAACACCTAAGGATAACGTGGATTGCAGGGGCCGGTCAACGAAAAGGGTCGCCTTTGGGAATCGTAAGCCAAAGCACTGCCGCTGTGAGGAGCCAGATAAGACTCGCGAGTACACCGACAAGAGGAAGGACGACTATTCCGTAGGCGACCCAATCTCCGACTGTGGTCCGTGCGAGCCAGTCGCCAAAGATCCCGGAGAAGGTGCAGGGGCCGGGAAATCCGACGAAAATCACTGCTAAGGCGAACAGGGCAAAGCAGATAGCGAGCGTCCTGGAAGGCCGTTTGAGGCTGGGCGGGCGCCGCATCGTTTGAGTTTAGCTTCGGTGCAGCCGGTTGGGTACCTCTTTTCACACAATGGTGCTTGACGCCGGTTTAGGGCGGGATTACTGTACAGCCAACATCGGCGCTCTATTGGGAAATAGGACCATTACGGGTGGGATAGAAACCCGAGCCGTAGGCGGCTTGGGAACCCCGGAGGGACCCGCGGCGGGCAGGGGACGCGGCGGTTCGGTGGGGGCCCGTGGAGCGACCGGCATCTGCACCCCGTTTTCAACATCTAATCCTCAGGCAAGACAACAGCATTCCTCTGATGGAGGTCAGGTCCAACTTTGGTAAAAAAGGCTTTGCAAATCACCCCGGGAATCGAGCCGATGTATGGCACTCGCGACGAAAACCTTCGACTGATGGAAGACGGACTGGGGGTCCAGATCGATCTGCGATCGGACTCGATTCACGTATTGGGTGAGGCGGCAGAGGTGGCCCGGGTGGAGGGCATCTTTGCGGACTTCGAGCACCTGCGGCGCAACGGCGTGCATCCGCACAACGGCGAACTGCATGGGCTATTGAAGATGGTGGTGGCAGATCCGAATGTAACGCTGCGCTCGCTGGTGGAGAGCGGAAAGCAGCGTGCGGTAGGAGCCAAGCGCGTGGTGCAGCCGCGCTCTCCCAACCAGCGCAAATATGTTGAGGCGATCGAGACGCACGACATGGTCTTTGGCCTGGGGCCGGCGGGCACAGGCAAAACGTATCTCGCGGTGGCGATGGCAGTGAGCGCGCTGATGGCGAAGAAGGTTTCGCGCATTGTGCTGGTGCGGCCGGCCGTCGAGGCGGGCGAGCGGCTAGGATTTTTGCCCGGCAGTCTGCAGGAGAAGGTCGACCCGTATCTCCGTCCCCTTTACGACGCGCTGTACGATCTACTGGATCCTGCGAAGGTCGACAAGATGCTGGAGACGAACGTGATCGAAGTTGCCCCGCTGGCATTTATGCGCGGACGCACGTTGAACGACGCGTTCATCATCATGGACGAGGCGCAGAACACAACGACCGAGCAGATGAAGATGTTCCTCACGCGCCTTGGCAACTCGTCGAAGGCCGTCATTACCGGCGACATGACGCAGATCGATCTTCCGAATCCCAAGAAGAGCGGATTATTTGAGGCGCTGCAGGTGCTGGATGGAGTGGAAGGGATTCGCTTCTGCCACTTCGAGGATGTCGACGTCGTTCGTCACGCTCTCGTCCAGCGGATTGTGCGCGCCTACGACAGCTACAAGCAGGCCGAGCAGCTTCCGCTGGCCATGGACGGCGAGCCGCTGCCGATGGCCGAGCCGCAACGGAAGCCGGTGCTGAAGCAGTAAGCAAAGCGAGTCATCAAGCTAGCAAGTCAGGGAGCCAGAAATAAAACCGCCGCCCAATGGGCGGCGGTTTTCTGCTGGAGGAAGTGTTTGTTTTAGTCGCCGGAGCCGGGAGCAACGGACGCCTGGTTCGATTCGCCGCTGATGCCCTTGTTGACGACGATGGTGACGACGACGCGGCGATTTTCTGCCTGGCCGGAGCGGGTGTGATTGCTCGCCACTTGTTCCGTTGTTCCCATCGCAGCGGGAGCAAGGATTCGCGTGAGAGGAACGCCAGCCTGTTGAATGATGGTGAGAACGTTGTCAGCACGTTCGCTGCTCAACCGCTGATTCAGCGCCGGAGACCCAACCTTCGAGGCATATCCCTGCACCTCGATCATGGCGCCCGGTGTGTCGGAAGCCTGCTTCACGAAATCGACGAGCTGGTCCTTGTACTTCCGCGTGACGGTCGAGCGTCCGTTCGCAAAGTTGATCGTAAGCGTGTTCTTAGTGTCGTACTGATCGAGGGTTCCGATGCGATTGTTGGTCTGGCCGATGGCCTGCGTATTCTGGCCGGTGGCCTGCACGTTCGCTGCAAGACCCTGCTGGGTTGTGTTGATGTCGTTCCGCGCCGAGGCGAGGTCCTGCTGCGTCTGGTCGATGTCCTTGCGGTTGCTGCGAAGCTGGTCCTGCGCGGCCGCAATCTTCTCGTTGGCGGGATTCAAGCCAGCGTCAATCTGCTGCGCCGTGTTGTAGGAGCTGCGCGAGAAGGTGATCTTCTTCGCGATCAGCTGATGATCGGGATCATAGGATCCTTCCACCTTCACCTGCATGCCCGGAACGAGCTGCGTAATCCCGAGATCTTTTCTGCTGAGACCGAGGAATCCGCCCTTCTCGGTGGCCTTGGTGCTGTCGGAAAGAACAACGGTGACCCGGGGGCTATCTGCTGTTCTCACCGACATGTCGGCGCCGTCTCTTCCAATAACCAGGCCCTGAATCGTCGCGTGCTGTCCGTTGGTTGCTGCTGTTGGTGCTGGCGGCGGCGGCGCGTCCTGCGCGTTGGCTGCGACACCGAGAGAAGTAAACATGGCCAGGGACATGGCCAGGCCACAGGTGGTTGTAAGTCGGCGTTGAATTTTCATGAGTCACTCCCTTTTCGTTAGCGTCGGTCGGCGGCCTCCGGAATCCGCTCGTCATGACCGTGCCCCGCCGCGCAGCGAAAATGGGTGATCTGCGGCGGAAGCTTCGTCTTTGACGAACGAGAATCGAAAAGGGGGGCAACGTTGAGGATCATGCGCGATAACAGATGACGATATGGTGGAAATCCTGAATTTCATAGAGCAGCCATCGCTCTGTGAACAATGGCACAAATTTTCCACCACGATTCGATAGCTTGTGTGCAGAGGAAGTTACGTCTCGGAGTTAATTTCTTTCTGAGTGGGGAGCACCGCGGAATTTGTGACGGCAGACGAGGTATTGTTCAACAACGAATTCCGCCGGCTGTGGCTGGATGTGAGTTATGCGGGAAACAGATGTGGAATGCGCGGGAAACGATAACGGAAATCGCAGACATCCCGCAGCGGCGATCGGTTCGATTCAGCGGTGCGCCGGGCGGCGTTTTATGCCCGTGTTCGAAGGATGAGATCCGCGATCTCCATCCGTTGCCTTCTGGATCTCGGAGTTCATCTCACCGCCGATGAGCAGGGCGGCGTTGCTCGCGTAGAGCCAGAGCAGCAGCATGACGACGCTGTTCAACGGGCCATAGCTCCGGCTGTAGTCATTAATGTGATCGAAGTAGATGTGGGCGCCGAAGGTAAATGCGATCCAGAGGATCAGCGCACACAGGGCGCCGGGCGTGCTCCAGCGAAGTGCGTGCTCCGGAATGTTGGGAGCGAAGCGGTAGAGCACGGCGAAGCAGAAGTAGAGGCAGACGGCCAGCGTCACCCACTCCAGCGTGCGCAGCAGCAACGGACTTCCGTGCGCGTGCTGCTGCAGAAAGGCGCTGGAGAAGAGAAGCAGCAGCGCAGCGGCTGCGGCGGCGATAAGACAGACGGTCAGAAGCACGATGGTGACGGTGAGGCTCCACCAGGAGCGCCGCTCTTCCACCTCGTAGGCGCGATTCAGTCCCCAGATCATGGCCCACGTTCCGTTGTGCGCGGCCCACACCGCGGCAGCGCAGACCGAGAGCAGGCGAAGTCCGAAGCGGGGACGCTGTTTGAAGTTGGTGACCATCCCCTGGAAGAGCTGCGTGACGTCGTTCGGAAAAAGTTGCCGGGAGACATCGTTCAGGCAGGTGCGCAGATGCTGCGTGAGGTGTGGGATGTGGGTGACCAGCGTAAAGGCAATCAGCAGCGATGGAAAGATGGCCAGGAACTGGTAGAAGGCCATGCGTCCGCCTTGGCCGAAGACGTCGTCACGCCAGGACTCGACGATCGTCCGGCGAAGCAGTTCTGGGAGAGAAAGACCGCCGAGCGTCCAGAGATTGGGGATGCGGTTCCGCATGTACGTACCTTAGGGAGGATGGAATTGCGTGGAGAGCTGTTGCCCGGACGCCGAATCTGAAATGAGATTGTCGAGTGACTTGGCGGTAGCATGGTGAGACGCATGGTTACGTTGGAGCTTCCCCGAGGTTTGCCCGCCGGAACGGAGGAGTGGAAGGCGCTGGGGCTGTCGAAAACCGGGCTGGCGCGATTCGTGCGCGAGGCGCAACGCGCTGTGGGGCTGGCCGGCGCAGTCGATGTGCTGCTGGCTGACGATCGTTTGCTGCGGCGGCTGAATCGCGGCTTTCGCGGCAAAGACAAGGCGACGGATGTGCTCAGCTTTCCGGCGGTGGAAGAGTTGCGCGGCGAGTTTGCGGGAGACCTCGCCATTTCGCTGGAGACGGCAGCGAAACAGGCGGAGGAGCATGGGCACTCGCTGCGCGATGAGGTTCGCATTCTGCTGCTGCATGGACTCCTGCATTTGAGCGGCATGGACCATGAGACCGATCGGGGCGAGATGGCGGCCAAGGAAGCAGAACTGAGAAAGAAGCTTAGGTTGAAGAGCGGACTGATCGCGCGAGCGGGAAGAAAGGTAAGCGCGCAATCCGCTGCCAGACGCGGAGTGGCGGTTGCCGCCGGAAAGAAGGGAAGACGATGAGCTGGGGGCTGACGGTCGTCGCGTTTCTCTGTCTGCTGCCGCTGGCCTCGTATGCGGACGAGATCTATACGGCGATGGGAAAGTTTTTGTCGCGTGAGTACGCGGACAATGTGGACGCGTGGGAGCGTACCGTGGAGCCGCGCCTGCGTTTGAGCCGCGAGTCGGCGGCGGTTTCAGCGTCGGTTCTGCGGCAGATTGCGCTGGTCGCGCTGGCGTTCCTGCTGGTAATGCGGCTGCACTGGAATCTGCGCCACAGTCCGGCGGCGATTGCGCAGACGGTCTTTGAGCTGCTGCTGGTGCTGGTGTTCTTCGACCGGCTGATTCCGCAGGTACTGTTCACGCGCACGCACGGATGGTGGGTTCGTCGCATTGTGTATCTGCTGCAGGCGCTGTTTTATGTGGTGCTGCCGGTGACGCTGACCATTGGGCTGCTGCTTTCGATTGTGGGTCTGGCGGAACGCGAGGAGCAGGTGCCGGAACATCCCAGCGAGGCCGTGGATGCGCTGCTGGAAGCGGGCGAGGAAGAGGGAATCCTCGAAGAGAGCGACCGCGAGCTGGTGCGAAGTGTGGTCGAGTTCGGCGACAAGGTGGTGCGCGAGGTGATGACGCCGCGGCCGCAGATCTTTGCGGTGCCGCAGACGATGTCGCTGAGCGAGTTTACGCGCGCGGTGCGAGAGCATGGGTTTTCGCGTGTGCCCGTCTATGGTGCGTCGATGGACGAGATTGTCGGCATTGCCTTCGCTCGCGATCTGCTGGATGCAAGGGAAGGGCGGCCGGATCGGAAGACCGTAAAACAGCTGGCGCGGCCGGCAATGTTTGTTCCCGAGACGAAGAAGGTAAATGAGCTGCTGCGCGAGATGCAGCGCGGGAAGCAGCACATGAGCGTGGTCATCGACGAGTATGGGAACGTCGCGGGGCTGGTGACGATCGAGGACCTGCTGGAGGCGATCGTCGGCAACATTGAGGACGAACACGACGTGCAGGCTGAGAGCGAACCGGTTGTAGAGCCGGGCGGATCGTACGTGGTGCCGGGAAGTTTCGATGTGAGCCGCCTGCGCAGTCTGTTCGAAGAGCCTCTGTTGCAGGGCAACGCAAGCGAGGCTGCCGAGGCAGGCGATGGGGCGGAGTATGAAGCACGGGAGCAAGGTCTGCCGCAGCTTTTGACAGGCTACGAAGCGGCGACGGTGGGCGGACTGGTCAGCGAGATCGCCGGTCATATCCCACTGCCCGGCGAAGTTGTGGAGAGCGGTCCGCTGCGGCTGGAAGTGCTAGAGTCCACCGACAGGAAGGTGGAACGGGTGCGGGTGATGTTGAGCAATGAGGCGCGAGATGCCAGGTACGCGAAGCGCGACCACCCGCCGCTCGAGTGAGGCGGCCTCGCATCTCGCGTGTTGTTTCTCGTATCTTGAATACCTATGGCGCTTCGCAGTGGATTTGTCTCGATCGTAGGAAGACCGAATGCAGGCAAGAGCACGCTGCTGAATGCGCTGCTAGGGCAGAAACTCGCCATTGTGACGCACAAACCGCAGACGACGCGGACGCGCATCGTGGGCGTGCTGGAGCTTCCGTTGCGCAAGAAATCGAAGACCGATGCGGGCAGGCCGGCGGCGCAGGTAGTGCTGGTGGATACGCCCGGCGTGCATAAACCGGCGACGCAGCTGGACAAGCGCATGATGCAGGAGGTGCACGACGCGCTGGAATCGGGCGACGCCGTGCTGTTCCTTGTGGATGCGACGCGGAGACTGCACGAGGTGCAGCAGGGCGAAGCGAAGACCGCCGGGCAGCAGCGTAGATCGATGTCCCGCGCCGAAGACGACTTTGCGCTGCATCTGGTGAAGCGGCTGGATTGTCCTGTGGTGCTGGTGCTGAACAAGATTGACGCTGTGCCGAAGCCGGCGCTGCTGCCGCTGATTGCGCACTGGGGCGGGTTGCATAAGTTCGCGGATGTGATTCCGATCTCGGCGAAGAAGAAGCAGGGATTGGAACTGCTGCTGGATAAGGTTGTGGCTTTGCTGCCGGAAGGACAGCGATATTTTCCTAAGGATCAGCTGACGGACCAACCGGAGCGTTTTCTGGTTGCGGAGTTGATTCGCGAGAAGGTGCTGCTGCTAACCGGCGAAGAGGTTCCGTATGCGACGGCAGTGGTGATCGAGCGATATGAAGAGCCTTCGTCAACGAAGACCACGAAGCACGGCAAATTGCCCGTGACGAAGATCTCGGCGGCAATCTACTGCGAGCGGGCAGGCCAGAAGGCGATCCTGATTGGGCGCGGCGGTGAGATGCTGAAACGCATCGGAACTGCGGCGCGCAAGGAGATTGAAACGCTACTGGGAACGCGAGTCTTTCTGGAATTGTTTGTGAAGGTGGAGAGCGAGTGGCGAGCGTCGCGCGGGTTTGTAGAAGAACTGGACTGGCGGCGACAGCTGGAGCAGATTGCGGAGAAGCAGGCTGGAGAACGAAAGAGTGAGGATGAGGAAACGGCGTGAAGATGTTTAGCCGCGGTATTGCGGATCTAAAGACAGCGCGGCTGCGTCTGGTGGCGATTACGCCGGCGATGCTGAAGGCAGATGAGGCGGCGGATGGTTCGCTGGGGCGACTGTTGCGCGCGGAGGTTCCGGCCGATTGGCCGCCAGAGCATTGGGAGCCGCACGTGTATCAGTTCATCGAAAAACAGTATGTGGACGAACCGCGGACGCGGGGATGGAACAGGTATGTGTTGCTGCCGAACGAACCGGGCGCGGCGCAACCGTATACGCTGATCGGGGCGGTAGGTGGTTTTCCGAAGCTAGAGGGCGATGTCGAGATCGGATATTCGACGCTGTTGAGTTATCAGCGCAAGGGCTATGGAACTGAAGCGGCCAGGGCGCTCGTGGATTGGCTGCTGACGCAGAACAATGTGCGCAGCGTGAGCGCGCAAACGTATCCGCGGCTGCCGGAATCGATCAAGGTGATGGAGCGTTGCGGGATGGTTTACGCCGGTTCGGGTGAGGATGAAGGAACGGTGCGGTACCGGCGCGATCGCTGATTGAAGCCGCCCTGGCTGTGGAACATCGATGTTCCGCGTGGAACATTCATTTGTGTGCAGCAAAGAACTGTGAAGAAGTGAAGTTTTCTGTGGAACGCGTGTTCCCGGGTGCGGTATCCGGTCACGAGCCGTCTACTCAAATTTCACCGCCGGCGAAGAGTGTCAGCTTGCGAGGGCCAGGGTATCGAGAAGGAGACTGGCGCTGAAGCCGGACGCTGTTGCTGTGCTAGGCTTCGACCATCTGTGGCCAATTTCGAAAAAGCGCCGGCAGAGGTTCGGGAGATTCTCTCCAAGCCGATTCAGCAACTGGGCCTCAAGCTCGAAGGCTCTCCCCTGGAACGCTTCGTCCACCAACTGTACAAGGAACTGGACGCGAAAGGGCTGAAGAGGTTCCGCCCCAAGTGCTACCTCACCGATGAGTGGGGCTGTCCGAATATGGAGCCCGTTATCGGAATTCCGTTCTACCTGGCCGATCCGAAACTGCAGCGGCTGGAATCCGAGATGAACGACATCGAAGACTCGCGGCAGATCATGATGTACATGCGCCACGAGGCGGGCCATGCTTTCAACTACGCCTACGTGCTGTACAAGACGGAAGAATGGCGCAACCTCTTTGGGCCCTTCCGCCGGCCGTACCGGGACAGTTACAAACCGGTTCCGTTTTCAAGGCAATTCGTCCGGCATATGGAGGGCTGGTACGCGCAAAAGCATCCCGATGAAGATTTTGCGGAGACGTTCGCGGTGTGGATGACGCCACGCTCCAACTGGCGGCAGCGGTACAAAGGCTGGGGCGCGATGCGGAAGCTTGTTTATATGGATCGTATCGGCCGGATGTTCGGCGATGTCGATCCTGTCGTCGCCCACGGCGATACCGATATCACCGTCGACGAAATGGATGTGACGGTGGGGGAGTTCTACCAACGCGCGCTGGATCAGCAGCTCAGCCCCGGGGAGCTTCCATTGGATACGGATCTGCGCGACATTTTCAACGTTTCGAAGCACCGCAGGAAAAATATTCGTCCCGCGGCCGATCTTCTTCGGGAGAATCGCAAGGTCCTGGTGGACAAGGTCAATTACTGGACGGGCGTGCAGCGTCCGCTGGTGAAGAAGCTGGTGGAGTCGATTGAAGCAAAGGTCAGCGAACTTGGTCTGCGTGCGGACATGAAATGCGAAAGGGAACACTTAACGGAACTGACGGTGTACGCGACCGCGCTGGCTATGAACTACATCGCTCGGGGGAAGTTTATTTCGCCTTGAGCGGGTGATTGTCATCTGCGAATGCGGCAGATGGGAGCGGTACAGAAGAAGCGCAGAGGCGTCATGAAAATAACGATTTTGCACGATTTCTGGGAAGATGGGCCGCCGGAACCTGAGCCGGAGCCGGTGAAGGCGACACGCGGCAAGAATGGGAAACGCCGGAAGAAGAAAAATCCGTTGCACGACCGCGAAGAGATCTTTCAGTCCCTGACAGAGCTGGGGCATGAGCCGTCGTATCACTTGCTGGACGGCAAGAATCAATCGCTGCTGGCGCTCGGAAGATGCGGGGCGGATCTTGTTTTCAACCTGACCGAGTCGTATGCCGGGCACGACACGATGGACAAGAACATCGCCGCGTACCTGGAGTTGCTGCAGCTTCCCTACACCGGCGGTGGACCGCAGGGACTGTACCTCGCGCAGGACAAGTCGATCGCGAAAAAGATCTTCGACTTTCACAAGATCAAGACACCGGACTTTGCGACCTCATACAAGGGCCGCACGGATCACTCTCACGACATCAAGTTTCCGCTCATTGTGAAACCTGTTTCAGAAGACGGATCGATCGGCATCGACAATGGATCCGTGGTGGATAGCGTGAAAGAGCTGATGGAGCGGATTCACTATATCCACGAGGAGTTCGACAGCCCGGCGCTGATCGAGGAGTACATCGAGGGGCGCGAGATCTACGCGGCGATTCTTGGCAACGATGATCCCGAAGTGCTTCCGCTTATAGAGCTGGACCTATCGAAACTTCCCAAGGGGACGCCGCGAATTGCCGGGCAGGACGTGAAGTTCGATCACGAGACTGAAGCTTACAAGGTGACGAAGTCTGCGCCGGTGGACAATCTCGATGAGGAGACGACGAAGGAACTCGAGAATACGGCGCTGGCTGCCTACCGCGCGCTGAAGCTGCGCGATTATGGCCGCATCGATATGCGGTTGAACAAGAAGGGCGAGGTGTACGTTATCGAAGCGAACCCGAACCCGTGGCTGGCAAGCAGTGCGGAGTTCTCCATGGCCGCGAAGAAGAGTGGCTATTCGTATACGGAGATGATCCATAAGATCGTCGAGCTGGCCAGGGCGCGGTCGATGTAGGTTGTACTCCCCCCTGTTTTTGCGCAAAGTCTTCAATAGAGAGACTTTAGTGGGTCGACTTCGGATGTGAGGTAGAAGGGCTCTTTCGTTAAGAGGCGTTTCTTTCCGGGTTGTTTTGTCAAGTGGGGCGTCCTGGTGCAACGAGCTTCAGGTCATCGGTCTAGCTATTCGCGGGCACAACTGACGATGTCATTGACGGTGTGTCGTACCGGGAATAGACTCCGCGGCGACCACCTCCGCCCGTCGTGTCTCGCAGCCGGACGTTTGTCCGGTGAATGGTGACCACGGATTCCCGCTGTAGGAAAGAGGGTTGGACCATGATCCAGTCAGCTTCCCGCGAAAACGATCAGCCGTCTCTTTGGAAACTCGTTCGACGAGCGTATTTGCCTGCCCTGGCATGCGTGGCGGCGGCGCTTGCAGGATGCGGAGGAGGCACGCCGAAGACGCCCGCACCGACGAACCTGGTGTATCCGCGAATTCGATCACGGCGATTGTCGGTCAGGCGATCCCAGCCGATACACCCTCGGTAACAGGAACGGTCACGGCTTGAGCCCTGCGCCGCCAGCGGGTTTGAGCTTCAGCACGTCGACCGGGGCGATTTCCGGCACGGCCACGGCAGCCAGCGCGCAGACAAGTTATACGGTTACAGCGACGAATAGTACCGGATCGACGATGGCGACGGTGCAGATCGCGGTGAATCCTGCGGCCCCGACGAATCTTGCTTATCCGCAGACGACAATCACCGGGATTGTGGGTCAGGCGATTACGACCGACACGCCTACGGTGACGGGAACGGTGACGAGTTACTCGATAAGCCCAGCGCTGCCTGCGGGGTTGAGTTTGAGTACATCGACGGGAGCGATCTCCGGAACGCCGACTGCTGTGAGCGCACAGACAAGCTATACGGTTACAGCGACGAACGTCACAGGGTCGACGATGGCGACGGTGCAGATCACGGTGAATCCTGCGGCGCCCACCAATCTTGTTTATCCGCAGACTACGATCACGGCAGTCGAGGGTCAGGCGATTACGACCGATACGCCGACGGTGACGGGAACGGTGGGGAGCTACTCGGTGAGCCCAGCGCTTCCGGCCGGCTTGAGTTTGAACACTTCGACGGGAGCGATTTCCGGCACGCCGACGGCTGTGACTGCGCAGGCGAACTATATCGTCACGGCCACGAACATCACCGGATCAACGATGGCGACGGTGCAGATCACGGTGAATATTGCGCCGCCTACGAACCTGGTTTATCCGCAGACCACGATTACAACGATGGTCACGCAAACGATTGCGACGGATACGCCGACGGTGACGGGAACAGTGACGAGCTACTCGGTGAGCCCTGCGCTGCCAGCGGGCTTGAATTTGAATACGACAACGGGAGCGATCTCCGGCACGGCGACGGCGGTGACTGCGGCGGCGAGTTATGTGATCACGGCGACGAACAGTTCGGGGTCGACGACGGCGAACGTGCAGATTACGGTGAACAGCTTTACCGCATTCAGCCTGGTGGATCTGGGACACGCGAACGCGATTTACCTGATGCGGCTTCAGCCAACGCGTCTATTTAGCCAGGACAGCGGCGGCCATTGGGTGCTTTGGGATTACACGGGAACGACCGAGTTGGCGAGCGGCGACCAGGCGCCACTTGGCTCGTTTTCGCAAGGCCCGACCCCGCCTTATCCCGCCGATATGGCCGGTTCTGTTATGGCGATCGGAAGGGCGGGTGTGGTTGATCTTCGTTCGAACAACGATGGGAGCCTTATCACGACGCTCAGCGACCCCAGCCTGGACCCGTCGTCCGGTGTGGCGTGGTGGAAGTTAGCGACGGATGGAAGCTATGTTGTGAGCGGTTATAGCTCGGGCTTGTCCGTGTGGAGTACGGCGGACGGTCATCTGCTCTTCAACCGCAGTGGCGATTACTCGCACGCGATGGCGTTCGCTGCTGCGGGACAGATTCAGATCGCGCTGGGGCCGGGAGGCACGAGTGTGATTGAGACGGACAGTGTCCCTAACGGCACCTCATCGACGGGCGCGGCATTCACAGGGAGTTTCAACGCATGGTTTGAAGACGGCAGCCATTTCCTTACGAACTCCGCCGATCTGAATCCTCCAGGTCAGCCCGCTTCCTTCGACGTGTACGAGTACTCTGCCGACTCAACGCAAGACGGCATGATTGTCCTTGGCGACGTGAGCGCTTTGAACGGCTACGGCAACTGGTTCTGGAATGCGCCGACGCTCAGCCTCGGGCTGACTTTGTATGCTGTTGGCGGCTCCACTGAAACGGCAACCTACAATCTGGGATCCGATTTTGGAGTGTTTCCGTTTGGCTCTACGATTGGCATGCTTCCCTATGGGACGGGCTCTGCGTCAATTCTTGACCTGTCGGGTTCCTCCCCGGTGGTTACAACAGCCACACTTCCTGTGGCTTACCTGAAAGCGTTTGCCGCGACCTCCCCGACACAGTGGGCGGTGGGAAATGTGCATGGCGTTGTTCTTGATGGAGCAAGCGCCGCGACAACGCCTCGTTATTTTGGCTATGGCAATGCGTTGAGCATGAGCGGAACCGCAGGCGAAGTGGCGATTGCGACGGCAAGCGGCAAGATCCTTGTCTACAATCCGAGCGCGCAGGCGGTGGTGACCACGATCAATTTTACGAGTTCGAAGCTCGCGATGTCCTCGGATGGAACTGTGCTCGCCGCGAAGGCAAGCGATCTTGACTCGCAATATGAACCTGACCGGACGCTGAACATTTATTCACTGCCGGGAGGCGCAGTGACGAATTCGTTCCCGTACACGTTCCAGGACTCGCCTCCTGTGCCGTTCCTGTTCGACTTCGTCATGTCGCAGTCGGGGAATGCGCTCGCACAGTTGCTGGGGACTTACAACGGGCTGTATTTCAATTACACCCGCGAGGTTACACCGCTCTCCGGTTCACCGATCATCTGGACGGATAACCCTCCGGCTGGACCTCCTCCAGACAACGCCGCGATTTTCCTCTCGCCGCACGGCACGCTGATCGCGGAGTCAACGCCCGTGATTTCCAGTGGCGGATATCCGTCTCCGGTGACGACGAGCATTTACAAGAACGGAACGCTGGTGGCCACTGTCAATGGATTCGTGGTTGGGTGGATCGACAACGACCGAGTGCTGGTGAATACGTTCAGTTCTGCCGGTTCTTATACGGGTGCGGTTATCTACGACGCGACGGGAACGCTGCTGGCTACGCTGAATGCACTGCCGCAGATGGCCCCAAATGTGAATCCGAATGAGCCGAGCGGTTTTCTGACTGTGGATTCGAACTCGATTTACTCGCCGTACACCTACTCGATCTATTCCCTGACAACGGGCGCGGCGACCTGGAGCGAGACTGTGCCGATTCCGGGAACCGCCTATTCGCCGTACAAAGCAGCCTCAACCCTCTCGGGCAGCTACGTGGTTTTCACGTCGGGCACTCGGGTCATGGTTGATTTGCCATAGTCGATCGAAGGCATACTAGCGATTCTTGCTTTGGTTTTCGTTTGAGGAAACCGTGTCGTCTCTGTCGCGTCCGCTTCGTCCGGCTGATTCTGGCATAATACCGCTCGCCTCGCAGCAGCCTGGCTGTCTTGCGATCGCTGCGATATTTGGCTGGGCGGCCGGCCGATGTGATGGGATCTTAGCCTGCATCGAACCCATGAGAACACTGCTTGCTTCCGGCTAATAGCCTCGCTCGCTTCGAGTTGCGGAGAGAGTGGGCCTGCGTAGAAATTCGATTTAAACCGTTTCTCCCCAATACCAATCTCACGTGAACGCGCATCTGACTACGGAGGCGTAACTGCGACAACGTTGATGGGAGAAGATGCGCATTGGTCAAAGAAGAGCTATCCGGCGGACTCCTCGGGAAACAGAATGCCTTATCAGAGGCGTCAGAGGATTTCCTCGCGGCAATCATTGCATCGTCGGATGACGCGATTATCAGCAAGGATCTGAACGGCATCATCAGGAGTTGGAACGGGGGAGCTCGGCGCATTTTCGGTTATGAAGCAGACGAAATCATAGGCCAATCGATCCTTCGGCTGATTCCCGAAGAATTGCACCATGAAGAAGACACCATTCTCGGGAAGATCCGCACCGGCGAACGCATCGAGCACTTTGAGACGACCCGGCTAAGGAAAAGTGGAGAGAGATTTCCGATCTCGGTCACTATCTCGCCGATCAAGGATCATAGCGGGGCGATTATTGGCGCCTCCAAGATCGCGCGCGATATCTCTGACCGTCGGCGCGCAGAAGAGAGCCGCTTTCACCTGGCCGCGATCGTCGATTCGGCCGACGACGCGATCATCAGCAAAGACCTGAATGGCATCATCAAAACCTGGAACAACGGAGCGCGCCAATTATTCGGTTATGAGCCCGAGGAGATCATAGGGCGATCAATCCTGACGCTGTTTCCGGAAGAACTTCGCCACGAGGAAGAAGGAATTTTGCGGAAGCTCAAAGCCGGAGAAAAGATCGAGCACTACGAGACGAAGCGCGTGAGCAAGAGTGGCGAGATCCGCGAAGTGTCCATCACGATTTCTCCCATCCGCAACAGTAAGGGAGAAATTGTTGGAGCGTCGAAGATCGCGCGAGACATCTCTGATCGAAAGAAGGTTGAGCGTCTGGCCATTCAAGCAGAGAAGATTGCCACGACCGGGCGAATGGCCGCAGCCATTGCGCACGAGATCAACAATCCGCTTGCCTCTGTGCTGAACCTGATCTTCCTCGCCCGCCAGAGTGGCATTGCACCGCAGGATCTCCGAGATTACCTGGCGACGGCTGAGAGCGAGCTCGAGCGCGTCTCGCACATCGCGCGGCAGACGCTTGGCTACTATCGGGATACAGGATCGCCTTGCGACATCCATCTGAGAGAGTTGATGGAAAATGTCCTCACTGTGTATCAGAGCAGGTTGCGGACGCACGGCGTCGTGGTTGACGCCCAATATAGCGATCTGAGTAAGATCAGCGTTCGTCCCGGCGAAATCGTCCAGGTCTTCTCGAATGTGATATCGAATGCTCTCGATGCAATGCCGCAGGGCGGCAAGTTGTCGATCTCGATTTCTCCCAGGGTGAAGGCAGGAGTTGATGTTCTTCACATTGCGGTAAGCGACACCGGACAGGGCATACGGCGTGATGACCTCGCCAAAGTGTTTGAACCTTTCTTTACGACGAAAGGAAATCTCGGCACGGGAATCGGTCTGTGGGTAACGAAGCAACTTGTTGAGCGATATCGTGGGCAGATTTCCATATCGAGCAGCACCGATCCGCGCAACAGCGGCACGATCGTCACCATTGATCTTCCCTTGAATGGAAGGGAGATCGGTGGAATCAACGGGTCCGAATCCGGTAGGGAGAATCGATAGTGGAACTCTTTGGTGACAGTACAGTCTGCCTCGCGGATCGAAATCCGCATCAACAGTCCGGCTTCCCGCTATCTGAATCAGAGGAAGAGCGGGAAGCGAAGTGTCTCCCTCGAGTACTCGTCGTTGATGATGAGAGGCTTCTCGCGGATTCTACGGCTGCTGTTCTGCGCTGCGCCGGATTTGATACAAGAACCGCCTACGATGGTTTCGGCGCTTTGGACTTGATTCCGTCTTTTCATCCTGACTACCTGCTGACCGACATCATGATGCCGGGCATGAATGGAGTTCAGCTGGCGATCGCGATCACGAGGATGTATCCGCGAACGAAAATAATGCTGTTTTCAGGGCAGGCCGGGATCATCGACATCCTGGAAGAGGGTCACTCAAAGGGATATGAATTTCCGCTTCTGGCCAAGCCGGTCCATCCATCGAAGCTTGTCGAAGGATTGAAGAGCCTGGGCGATCGTTGAGTGCGCGATCCGGGCGGGTTCGATCCTCCGTCCGGGTCGGCGATGGTCGCGGGAGGATGGGTACCCCCCTCCCCCTGTTTTTTGTGCAAAGTCTTCAAGGCAGATACTTTAGGCGTGGACTTTGTGCGTGCGGGTCGGGGGAAGCCTTCGCAGGCGGGGAGTGTTTGGGGGAGGGTTTTGTCAAGTCAGGTGGGTTGCGATTCTTGGCCATGGAGGGTGCCGGAGCCTTTCAGGATAATGTAGAGCTCGGCTAGGTGTGGTCCCCGGTGCGGGTGGTTGAGTCGTCGCTGCCTCGGGGCTAGGCGGTCGGAAGGGGAAGAGAAGAGCGCGCGGATTTGAGGTCGATGCGCGTGGGGGATTTTCGCATCGGGCGATGTTCCCGGTTCGTGCGTCGTTCGATTCCCACCCGTCCCGGCGATGAAGCTGCCGGTAGGGATGGGGCACCCGGCGGTACTAAAGAGCTTCAGACGGCGTGAGCTCAAGCTGGCCACGGTACAGGTGAATTGTTTCCGATAACACGTCAGCTGCGCCGCGGCAGGAGCACCAAGTTGGCCGCTTCCTCAGCATCTTTGAGGAGTGTCTTGCGCGGCGTACCTATCTGCGCACGCATGGTCAACCCACGCGCTAAATCCATGACCTGGATCGCGCGCGCGGCTACGGGAAAGTCAGATGGAATTTCCCCCGCGGTTATCCCGTCCCGGAAACGCCGCTCCAGAAGTGCCGTGCCGCCCGCGACCGTGCTCTGCAGAAACCGCTGAACCTCAGCGTCGTTCACAAGCGGCGCAACGCACATCAATAGGCAGCCCCGGGCGGACCCTTTCTCGGTCGCACTCTCGACGTTGTACCTCAGAAAGCCTGCGATCGAGTCGCAAAGACTCTGTGGCGCGAGGAGTGCCTTCGCGGCTGCTGCGCCCTTTCGTTCTGCGTACGCCCGCAGGGCGCGCAGGAAAATCGCCCGCTTGTCGCCAAAGACGGCGTACAGGCTCGGGCGTCCCACACCCATCCCGTCGACGAGATCGTCGATCGTCACTCCGTCGTAGCCTTTCGACCAGAACACCTGAGTCGCCTTTTCCAGCGCCCCGGTCTCGTCGAAGCTGCGCGGTCTACCCCGCGGCCTAGAAGTTTTTTGAATCATTTAGTTCAAAACTCATTGACACCCCCATTCTAGCAATATAGAACTGAATAGTTCATAACTCGCGCATTGGCTTTGGCCTCTCGCCCTCCCGGTTCCACCTTCCCTTTCCCTGAGGAGCAAGATGAAACATTCGATCGCACTCGTCACCGGCGCTACTTCCGGGCTCGGCCACGCGGCAGCCCGCCTGCTCGCCGGAGAGGGTTGGCGCGAAATCATCGTCACCGGGCGCAGCCTAGCCGGAGCCCAGCAAGCGGCGGCTCAACTCGCAGCTGAGACCAAAAGACAAGTCTTCACGCCGCTGGAGCTTGATCTGAACGACCCAGCCAACGTTCAGTCCGCCGTGGCCGCGTTGGTCAAGCGAGGTCAGCCAATCGATTTCCTGCTGCTGAATGCAGGACTCGTTCCCTTCAAGCAGCGCGTGCTCACTGCGGCGGGCGTCGAAGCATCTCAGGCTCCGCTCATTGGGCATCATCAACTGACTGTTGGGTTGCTCAATGCCAACTTGCTGAGTCCCGACGCACGGATCGTTATCGCCGGCGCGGAGCCTGCTCGCGGTGGCGTACCCATGTTCAAGTACACCGACCTGCCAGAATTCGCGGCCAAATATCACCATGGCAACCGAACTGCCGCTGTGGAAGCCCTGATCCGCAATGGGCCAAATGTGAAATACGTGCCGAACAACACGTATGCCGATGCGAAGCTCATCATTGCGTGGTGGACCGCGGCACTGGCGCGCCGGCTGCCCTCCGGCATGGCCGTGTACGCTGTCTCTCCGGGTGGGGCGACGGCCACCAAGGTGGTACGAAGCGCTAGCCCACTCTTGAAGTATCTATTTATCCCAATCGTGAACCTGATTCCCGGCATGAATCAGACGCCGGAGACCGCGGCCCGTCGCTACCTCCAGGCGTCGGAGTTCGAAACCGACGTCTCAGGGCAATTCTTTGCCTCGGCCAAGGGAAAGTTCTCAGGCCCACTCGAGGTGCAGCGCCAACCACACCTGCATGATCGCGCGAATCAAGAAGCCGCGTGGCAGGCCGTCGTCAGGGTCTCCGGCGTGGACTTGTCTTAACCGAGAACTCTTGAACCCCAGGTCCGAAGGAGCGCTGATCCGCCTGTCACTGGACATTTGTGAGGTCTTTTACTCGCCTAAGTGGATGCCGAGGGTTTTCATTTTGCGGTAGAGGTGGGAGCGTTCGAGGCCGAGGGCTTCGGCGGCGCGGGAGATGTTGCCGTGGGTGCGGTCGAGTTCTTTGAGGATGTAGTCGCGCTCGTAGGCTTCGCGGGCGGATTGGAGAGTGGAGAACTCTTCGCGGCCGGAGCGGGTGGTGGAGCTTGAGGGGTTGGTGAGCGAGGCGCCGTCGGTGCGCTGGACGAGCATGGGAAGATGTTTGGCTTCGATGCGCGCGGCCTTGGGGTTGAGGATGAGGACGCGCTCGATAACGTTGCGGAGCTCGCGGACGTTGCCGGGCCAGTGGTAGAGCTTGAGCTGGTTGATGGCGGTGTCGGAGATTTCCACGCGGGCGCGACCGTACTCCTGGCCGAGATCGGCGAGGAATTCGCGGGCGAGGAGCGGGATGTCCTCTTTGCGGTCGCGCAGAGGAGGGACGAAAAAGGGGATGACATTGAGGCGATAGAAGAGGTCTTCGCGGAAGTTGCCGCGGGCGATCTCTTCTTCGAGGTCCTTGTTGGTGGCGGCGATGACGCGGACGTCGACGTGCGTTGGTGTGCTGGCGCCGACGGGGTAGAAGCGCTGCTCGTCTAACGCGCGCAGGACCTTGGCCTGGGTTTTGAGGCTCATGTCGCCGACTTCGTCGAGGAAGAGGGTGCCGGAGTCGGCGCGCTCGAAGGTACCGCGTTTTTCGGTGGGGCGGTCGGGCGTGGCGGAGGCGTAGGCGGGGCCGGCGCCGTGGCGGTAGCCGAAGAGCTCGGTCTCGATGAAGTCTTCGGGGATGGCGGCGCAGTTGAGCTCGACGAAGACGCGGTCGCGGCGGAGGGATTCGGCGTGGATGGTGCGGGCGATGAGCTCTTTGCCGGTGCCGGATTCGCCGAAGATGAGGACGCGGCCGTTGGTGGGGGCCATGAGCTTGATCTGCTGGCGGAGGGCTTTGATGGAGACGGATTCGCCGGTGATGGAGGCGCGCGCGGTGAGCTGCGAGGAGAACTCCTGGTTTTCGACGCGGAGCTTGTGGGCGTTGATGGCGTTGCGGAGAACGAGGAGGGTGCGGTCCAGCGAGAGGGGCTTTTCGAGGAAGTCGTAGGCGCCGAGCTTGGTGGCGCGGACGGCGGACTCGATGGTGCCGTGGCCGGAGATCATGATGACCTCGGGTGCGGGCGGGCGCTGGGTGTCGCGTGAGGATGTGTCGTGAATCTCGCGGATCTCGCGGAGGAGGTCGAGTCCGTCGCCGTCGGGGAGCCAGATGTCGAGGAGGACGGCGTCGAAGTCGGCGTCGCGGAGGAGGGTTCGGGCGTGGGCGACGGTGCCGGCGGAGGTGATGGCGTAGTCCTCTTCGCGAAGGATGGCTTCGAGGGACTCGCGGATGTCGGGCTCGTCGTCGACGATGAGGATGTGGTTCATAGGGGAAGTGAATCGTGGGCGGTGAATCGTAAGTGAAGCGCCAGGTGGTTAGGCGGGAGTTCGTTCGGTGGCCGAGGTTGATGTGAGTTCGGGATCGGATTCGGTGTTGGATGCGATGGCTGGGCGGAGTTCGATGATGAACTTTGCGCCTGCGGGGACGTTCTTTTCGGCGCGGATGGCGCCGCCGTGCTCCTGAATGATTTTGGAGGCGATAGAGAGCCCGAGGCCGGTGCCGCGCTGCTTGGTGGAGAAGTAGGGAAGGAAGAGGCGCTCGCGGAGCTCGTCTGTGAGGCCGGGGCCGGTGTCGGCGACGCAGAGCTCGATGAGGCCCGAGGGAAGCAGACCGGTGGAGAGGGTGAGCTCGCGGTGGAGGGAGTCCTGCATGGCTTCGGCGGCGTTGTCGATGAGGTTGGAGAGCGCGCGGCGGAGGGCTTCGGGGTCGGCGGAGACGAGCGGGAGATGGGGCGCGAGGTCTCGGCGCACGCGGATGTTGCCGAGGCGGCCGGCGAAGAGAGCGAGGGCGTTTTCGACGATGGAGTTGACGTCGGCGGGGCGGAGGCGTGCGGCGGGGAACTCGGCGAGCGTGGCGAACTGATCTACCAGGGATCTCATCGTCGACACGGACGATGAGATGACTTCTGTGGCGCGCTCGATGACGGCGGGGGAGTTGGAGTCGATGTTGTGCTCGGCGACGAGAGGAGCGAGGCGGTGGATGTGGCGCTGGATGAGTTCGGCGTTGAGGGCGATCGGAGTGAGTGGATTTTTGATCTCGTGAGCGACGCGGCGGGCGACCTCTTTCCAGGCGGACTGCTTCTGAGCGCGGAGGAGCTCGGAGACGTCTTCGAGGACGAGGACGTAGCCGAGGTGGGTGTGCGGGTCCATGCCAGAACCTTCGAGGAGGGCCACGGTGGCGGAGATTTGCAGTGAGCCGGAGGCGGAGGGCATCTGCATCTCTCCGGAGGCGGAGCCCATGCGGTGCGAGCGCCGGAGAAGACGCTGGATGGGATCGAGGATTTCGGAGGGAAGGACGTCGCTGAGAAGCAGGCCGACGAACTGGCGCTGGCCGCCGGGATCGAGGAGCTCGGAGAAGGCGCGATTGGCGAGGACGATGTGCAGCGAGGCTGAGAGGGTGACGACGCCGTTGGGGATGGTTTCGATGATGGTCTCGAGCTCGGCGCGACGCTGCTGGAGGGTGGCGTTGAGTTCGGAGAGCTGGGCGCGGGATTGCTCGGCGAGGGCGCGCGAGGATTCGAGGTCGGTGGCCATGGCGTTGAAGCTGGCCGTGAGCTCACCGAGCTCTTCGGTGGAAGAGGGCGAGACGCGGCGGGCGTAGTCGCCGGCGGCGATGGCTTCCATGGCTTCGGCGAGGGACTCGACGGGACGCGTGACCTGCTTGGAGAGATTGAGCGCTAGCCAGCAGCAGGCGAAGAGCGCGAGGCCGGTCATCAATAGCAGGTAGAGCATGTAGAGCGTGCGGACCTGGCGGCGTTCGCGGAAGAGGGTCCAGTAGGTGTCAGCGGCGGAGCGGAGTTGCGTAGCAGTGTCGGAGATTCCGGAGGGGATGGGAAGCCCGACGAGGACGAGACCGCCGTGCTGTACGCCAGCGGTGGCGAAGGTGTAGTCGGTGGTGCCGAGCGAGTAGAAGGGTTCGTCGTTGCGCTGAGCGGCGCTGAGAAGCGCTTGAGGGAGCGGGCCGCGGATGGGTGTGTGCGCGATGGGCGCGGAGGGCTGCGGGCTTTCGTCGGAGGGCGGGGCGATGTCGGGCGGAAGCAGGGTTCGAAGCTCGGCCGAGGCGGAGCTGGCCGGAAGGTGGAACGAGGTGACGGAGTGGCCGTCGATGTAGAAGATGGCGAAGCCGCCCTGGAGGGTGAGCTCGTGATGCTCGAGGATGCGATTGATGGCGGCTATATCGACCGGCGTGGGATGCGGACGAGCGATGTTGGTGGAGGAGAGTTCGACAGCGATGGAGTCGGCTTCGGAGCGGGAGTTGGCGGCGGCGTACCGGAAGAGCTCGAAGGTGGCGCGGTTGGCGTCGTCGCGCATTTCGGTGACAGGCTGCGAGAACCAGCGGTCGACGGCGCGGTTCATCAGCAGATAGCTGAAGGCGAACATGAAGGCGAGCGGAACGAGCGAGACGAGGACGGCTCCCCAAAGCATGCGGGTGCGGAGCCGGGTGCCGAGGATGCGGCTGCGCTGGTCGGCGTAGAGCTTAAGAAAGTTGCGGACGAGCAGGACGAGGACGACAACAAAGAGGACGAAGGCCAGAGTGGAAAGCGTAATGAAGACCAGCGTTTGAAGCGGCGAGGCGGGGTTGAGGAAGCTGAGATTGAAGGCGTTGAGGGTGGCGAGGATGATGAACAGGATGAGGCACACGCCAAGGCCGATCAGGAGTCTGCGGCGGGTGGTGGATGTACCCATGGGGGGAAGTTTACTCGGTTGCAGAGCGGTTCGTAGTTAGTAGTTAGTGGTTGGTGAAGTGCGTGGTAGTCTGTTGCTCCTTCGAGACAACCTGAGTCCTCGAGCGCAGGTGGCGCATGACCGCATTGGTGTGGGGGATGATTGGGGCGGGTGTGGCCGCGCTGGTCGCGGGGCTTGTGCTGGCACGGACCCGGCTACGCGTGGCGACAGGCGCGGGAAAGCTGATCGTGCTGGGGCCGGTGTTCGAGGCTGTGGCGTTGGCTATGTTTGCGGCCGAGCACTTTCTGGACGCGCGCGAGCTGATGGGGATTGTGCCGAAGTGGCTGCCGGAGCCGTTGTTCTGGACCTACTTCTTTGGCGCGGCACTGGCGGCGGCGGCGGTGAGCTTTGTCGTGTGGAAGGGTGTGCGGTGGGCGGCGGCGGGGCTGGTGTTGTTCTTCTGGATCATCGTGCTGGTGGTTGATCTGCCGGGATTGCCGAAGGGGATGCATGACCGGTTCTTCTGGATTCTGACGGTGCGCGAGACGTGCTTTGGCGCGGGGGCTCTGGTGCTGGCGGCGAGTTTGTGGGGCAGCGCTGCACTGGTGCGAGTGGGGCGGGTGATCGTGGGGGCGGCGATGGTGTTCTATGGGATCGAGCACTTTCTGCATCCGCGCCATGTACCGGGTGTGCCGCTGGAGAAGATGACGCCTGACTGGGTGCCGGTTCCGGTGCTGATTGCGTATGTCGTAGGGATGGTGCTGCTGGTGGCGGGGGCTGCGCTGGTCTTGCGGCGGGAGGTGCGTGAGAGCGCTGCGGGCGCGGGATTGGTGCTGGTGGCGCTCGTGCTGTTCTTTTACCTGCCGATTTTCCTGATGGAGATGCACACGGCGCTGGCGTTGGAGGGGATGAACTACGTTGGCGATACGCTGCTGTTTGCGGCGACGGTGCTGCTGGCGGGATAGGGCACGGACTCGGGAGCTTGAAGAGGCGCAGTCAATCTCGTGGACAAAACACTTCTCGCGCGTCGTAACGCGCGACACCCGGCCCTTTCACGATAAGCCCGTGAAAGGATGGGCCAACCGGTGCATGGGCTCGCCAGAGCTTAGAGGTTAGAGCAGTGAGCTTGCTGGGGTGAACTCGCGTTTCTGGTTGTCGGCGACGGCCTTGTAGGTGAGCTTGCCTTTGTAGGTATTGAGACCTTCGGCGAAGCCGGGGTCGGATTTTAGGGCGGCTTCCGCGCCGAGGTTGGCGAGCTTGAGGACGTAAGGGAAGGTGGCGTTGGTGAGCGCGAGCGTACTCGTGTTGGGCACGGCTGCAGGCATGTTGGTGACGCAGTAGTGGACCACTCCGTCGACCTCGTAGCTGGGGTTGGAGTGGGTGGTGGGATGGGCGGTTTCGATGCAGCCGCCCTGGTCGATGGCGACGTCGACGATGACGGCGCCTTTCTTCATGCGGCTGACCATCTGATTGGTGACGATCTTGGGGGCGGCGGCTCCCGGGATGAGGACCCCGCCGATGAGGAGGTCGGCCTCGCGGGCGGCGCGCTCGATGTTGTAGGAGTTGGAGGCGAGGGTGAAGACGCGGCCGGAGAAGATGTCGTCGAGCTCGCGGAGGCGGTTGAGGTTGAGGTCGACCAGAGTGACCTTGGCGCCGAGGCCGAGGGCCATTTTGGCGGCGTTGGTGCCGACGATGCCGCCGCCGATGATGCAGACGTTGCCAGGAGGTACGCCGGGGACTCCGCCGAGCAGGACGCCTCGGCCCCCGTGCTCTTTTTCAAGGTAGGCGGCGCCGACCTGGACGGAGAGACGGCCGGCGACCTCGGACATGGGCGTGAGGAGCGGCAGCGCGTTGGTGCGGTCCTTGACGGTCTCGTAGGCGATGCCGGTGACGCCCTTTTTTAGCAGAATGTCGGTGAGTTCGTTGAGCGGGGCGAGGTGGAGGTAGGTGAAGAGGACGAGGCCGTCGCGGAAGTTGTGGTACTCCTTTTCGACGGGCTCTTTGACCTTGACGACCATCTCGGAGGCTCGCCAGAGGTCGGTGGCGTGGCCCACGATCTCGGCGCCGACGGTCTGGTAGTCGTCGTCGGGGAAGCTGGAGAGCTGGCCGGCGTTGTGCTCGATGAGCACCTGGTGGCCGGCTTCGGTCAGGGCTTTGGCGCCGGCCGGGGTAATGCCGACGCGGCTCTCGTGGTCTTTTACTTCCTTAGGGACACCAATGATCATCGGTTGAGAACCTCGCCTGTGTATCGTAGAGCATTCTCCTGCACTTCGCCCTGGCAACGCCAACGAATGCCGTTTTCTTCGCCGAAACGAAGCGAACGGCCTCGATCTCGGTGCAAGCCTTCAGGAGAATGCTCGTACCCAAACCGCACAAATCATGCGGCGGATGACCGGTTAGCGGCAGGGGGCATGGGCGTTGCAGAGGATGGTTCTGCGACCGAAGGCGCATGTGCAGCCTAGATTCTGGCCGTTACAATAAAGATGACAAACACTGCCCGGTCAGGATTAAACAGCCTCATGTCCTCGAAAAATTATTCGACGCGCACATCGCGGGTCAGCAATATGCGGTCGATCTTCTCGCTGTTCTCGAGCGATCTGGCGATCGACCTTGGAACGGCGAACACGCTGGTTTATGCGCACGGCAAGGGAATTATCGTCAATGAGCCATCGATCATTGCGGTAAACCGCGTGACGAACGAGGTGGAGGCGGTGGGCAAAGAGGCGAAGGATATGCTCGGGCGCACGCCGGGCAACATCATCGCCATCAAGCCGATGAAGGATGGCGTGATCGCTGACTTCAAGCAGACGGAGAAGATGCTGAACTACTTCATCCAGAAAGCCCATGGCCGGAAGATGATGGTGCATCCGCGCATCGTGATTGGGGTGCCGAGCGAGATTACGCAGGTGGAGAAGCGCGCTGTTATGGATTCGGCGTATCGCGCCAAGGCGAGCGAAGTGCACCTCGTCGAACAGGCGATGGTGGCGGCGATTGGTGCTGGGCTGCCGATTACGGAGCCGGGCGGCAATATGGTCGTCGATATCGGCGGTGGGACGACGGACATCGCGGTGATCTCGCTGGCGGGCATTGTGTATTCGCGTTCGGTGCGCATGGCCGGCAACCAGATGGATGAAGCCGTGATGACGTACCTGAAGCGCAAGTACAACCTGTTGGTGGGCGAGCGCACGGCGGAGCAGATCAAGATGGAGCTGGGGTCGGCGTACCCGCTGGACAAGCCGCTGACGATGGAGATCAAGGGCCGCAACCTGATTGAGGGCGTGCCGAAGACCATAACGATTGAGGACTCGGAGATTCGCGAGGCGCTGGGCGAGTCGATTGCGACGATTATGAATGCGATTCGCGTGGCGCTGGAGCGCACGCCGCCGGAGCTGTCGGCGGATATCTCCGACCGCGGCATTGTGCTGACGGGTGGCGGAGCGCTGATCAAGAACCTCGACAAGCGCATTCGTGAGGAGACCGGGTTGCCGGTGTCGATTGCGGATGATCCGCTGGCGAGCGTGGTGCTGGGCACAGGCAAGATGCTGTCGGACTTCCGGCTGCTGCGGAAGATTTCGATCGACTAACGAACACAGAGCAGACAGTGAGAGGGTACGGCTGGGGCCGCGCCCTTTTGTTTGGTGCAGATGTCTGCGCGGGTGTATCGTGCCGTGTGTTCGGTAAACGTGCGTGCAAGACAGTAGTGCGGCTGAGGTTGCAGAATAGAAAACGTTGCCATTTCAAACTATTTCAGCGGAGTGCGGCGCATGAGTGCGAAAATCGAGGCGAAGAGCCTGAAGTTACGGCCAAAGGAAGAGTGCAAATGGGACCTGGTGAGCCTGGGCGAGGTGATGCTGCGGCTCGATCCGGGCAATGTGCGCGTGGCGACGACGCGGCGCTTCGATGTGTGGGAGGGCGGCGGCGAGTACAACGTCGCCCGTGGACTGCGGCGCTGCTTCGGATTGAAGACGGCGATCGTGACGGCGCTGGCGGACAATCCTGTCGGCCGGCTGGTTGAGGATTTGATGCTGCAGGGCGGCGTGGATCAGAGCCATGTGAAGTGGGTGAAATATGACGGCGTGGGGCGGACTGTTCGCAATGGGCTGAACTTTACGGAGCGCGGGTTTGGCGTGCGTGCGGCGCTGGGCTGCTCGGATCGCGGGAATACGGCGGTGAGCCAGTTGAAGCCGGGCGATATTGACTGGGAGCACATCTTCGGTGAGGAGGGTGCACGGTGGTTTCATACGGGCGGAATCTTCTGCGCGCTGAGTGAGACGACGCCTGAGGTGGCGCGCGAGGCGATGGCCGCGGCGCGCAAGAATGGGACGATGATCAGCTACGACCTGAACTATCGCGACTCGCTATGGAAGGCGATTGGAGGGAAGGCGAAGTCGACGGAGGTGAATCGCGAGCTGGCGAAGTTTGTGGATGTGATGATCGGGAATGAAGAGGACTTTACGGCGGCGTTGGGATTTGAGGTGGAGGGCGTGGGCGACACGCTGGCGGAGCTGGAAAGTGCGAGCTTCCGCAGGATGATCGAGAAGGCGGTCGCGGAGTATCCGAACTTCAAGGCGGTGGCAACCACACTGCGGCATGCGAAGACAGCAAGCGTGAACGACTGGGGCGCGATCTGCTACTACGAGGGAGCGTTCCACGAGGCGCGGCCGATGCCAAATCTGGAGATATGGGATCGCGTGGGTGGAGGCGACTCGTTTGCTTCGGGGCTGATTTATGGGTTCCTGAATGAGAAAGGCGCGGACTGGGCGGTGAACTGCGGATGCGCGCATGGAGCGCTGGCGATGACGACTCCTGGCGACACGACGATGGCGACGTTCGATGAGGTGCAGCGGCTGATGAAGGGCGGCGGCGCGCGAGTGCAAAGGTAGAGGTCAGAGATTCGAGATTAGGAGTGGAGATGCGGAAAGAAGGGATTGTTGCGAAGTTGCGGGAGATTGGCCTGGTGCCGGTGCTGCGCGCAGAGAGCGAGAAGCAGGCGCTGGGTATTGCGTCGGCGATTGCGGATGGCGGCGTGACGGTGCTGGAGATCACGATGACGGTGCCGGGCGCGATTCGCGTGATGGCGCGGCTGACGAAGGAGCGGCCGGATATTTTGATTGGCGCGGGGACGGTGCTGGATGCGGAGACGGCGCGCATGTGCATGCTGGAGGGTGCGCAGTTTGTGGTGAGTCCGGCGCTGAATCTGAAGACGATTGAGATGTGTCATCGGTACTCCATACCTGTGCTGCCGGGCGCGCTGACGCCGACCGAAGTTGTGACGGCGTGGCAGGCGGGAGCGGATGTGATCAAGGTGTTTCCGGCGAGCGCGCTTGGCGGAGCGAAGTACCTGAAGTCGCTGAAGGCTCCACTGCCGCAGGTGGAGATGATTCCGACGGGCGGTGTCTCGCTAGCGACGGCGAAGGAGTTTCTGGAGGCTGGGTCGTTTGCGCTCGGAGTTGGTGCTGATCTCGTCGACACGAAGGCCATGGCGGAACGTCACCCAGAGAAGATTACGCAGAGCGCGAAGAAGTATCTGGAGATCGTGCGGGAGTTCCGCAGTAGAACGAAGTAGCGATTGGGGCGGAGTTGCCAGTTTGCTACTGCAGACGTTAACCCACGCTTTCGCGATAATGCTGCGAAAGAGTAGGCCACCCGGCGATCAGTAGCCGTGGGCGGCGCGCTCGGTCCAGAGGAGTGGCTGGCGGATGGGGAAGGAACCGGCGATGTCTTCTGGCACGGGTTGAGAGTCAAGCTTGCGCCAGAGGGCGACGTATTCGGGGCGCTCGTAGGCGCGACCGGCGAAGAGGAGCGCGGGGCGCGGGCCGGGCAGCTCCATAAAGTGGTCGGCGTCGGCGACGTAAGGCCACTTTTCAGGGTCGAGGATGAGTGGATAAAGATAGGCGGCGACGGAGCGCATGCCGACTTCGTCGATGAGCTGATATTCCCAGAGAAGATCGAAGGGTGAATCGAGAAGCTGGCAGGCGCCCGCGAGGAGATCGAAGTTGAAGAGCGTGTTGCGGTAGGGATTGGGAGTGGCGACCTCCTGGGGAAAGATGCCGGCCTCGTTGATCTGGTTGCGAAGAGTGGGAGCGCGGAAGCGTTTGCGGCAGGCTTCGAGGTCGGCGTCGCTTCGTGCGGACCGTGCAATCGCCGAGCGGATAAGAAGCCATGCGGAGGCGCGATGATCTTTCGCGTCGCGTGCGATGCCGGCGCTGCGGTTGGTGTCGAGCCAGGAGGCGAAGTCGGCGAACCATTGATTGAGCGCGTCGAATTCGTCTTCGGCGAGGGCTTGTGAGTCGACGAGGAAGCTGGTGGAGCGGATGAGCTCCGCGAGCGGAGCGAGGTCGACGATGCCTGCGGGTGTGCCGGTTTCGGAGCCGTACTCGCGGCCCGCGAGATCGGCGTTGGGAAGCATGCGAGTGGCGGGGGTGATGAACCATGCACGCAGATGAGCGCCCGCACGATGCGCGTATTGCTCGTCATGCGTGAGCAGATACGCCGCCGAGAGGCAGGCGATGTTGACGGAGGTGTTGCGGAGAGCGACGGCGTGGGTCCGGAAGAGCTTTGCGCTGGCGTGCGGATCGGAGACGCCGCGTTCGGGTTCGATTTCGGAGACGAATGTGTTGGCCGGAGCGTGCGGTGCGGGAGACGATGTGATGGGTGTGACGGGCGCGGCAAGAGCGTGAGGGGCTTCAGAGAGGATGCGAGGGCGTTCAGCATCAGCGACGTTAATGCGTGCCGTGGGTACGTTTGGAGCGTTCTGCGCGTAGAGAAGATGCGATGTGAGCGCGGCGCTGGTGAGCGCCAAAAAGTTGCGGCGAGTGAGAGGCGGGCCCATTTGCCTGTGAGGGTAGCACGCGTCGGCGCTACTGACTAAGAAGGCGGGAGTTGCGAGCGGTCCCAGCCGCCGCCAAGAACCTTGATGAGGAGGACCGTGGCGTCCATGCGGCGGCGCAGGATATCGATGTCGTTGCGCTCGTTGTTGAGTGCGGTTGTCTGCGCCGTGATGACCTGCAGGTAGGTGTCGACGCCGCCGACGTAGCGGTTGTTAAAGATGCGTTCGGATTCTCGCGCTGAAGCTGTGGCGGCGTGCTGTTGTGTGGCTTCCTGCTGCAGGACGCGGAGAGCGACGAGGTTGTCTTCGACCTGTTGGAAGGCCGTGAGAACGGTCTGCTTATAGGCGGCGGAGTCGCGATTGAAGACGGCGACGGCTTCCTGCTTGAGGCCGCGGCGACGGCCAGCATCGAAGAAGGTTTCGGCAAGGCCAGGCCCAAGAGAGTAAACGACGCTCGATGGATTGAAGAGCGAGGTGAGCGCCGTGCTTTCAAGGCCGACGGCGGCATTGAAGTCGAGCGATGGATAGAACGCGGATTGTGCGATGCCGATGGCCTCGTTGCCTTCGGCGGCGCGGCGTTCTGCAGCGGCGATGTCGGGGCGGCGTTGCAGAAGGGACGAGGGAAGGCCAGTGGGGATGACGGGCGGCTGCGTGTCGACGGGCATCGGGGCGTATGGGATGGACAGCGAGGCGGGTGCTTGGCCGATGAGGTTCGCGATAGCGTGTTCGTACTGCGCGCGCTCGATACCGATGTCGGAGGCTTCAACGCGTGCGGCTTCGAGTTGCGTTTCGGCCTGCGTGACGTCGCTCTTGACGGCGAGGCCGCCCTGGTAGCGGTTGGTGGTGATGCGAAGTGCGTTCTGGTACTGCGAAACAGTGTCATTCAGTAGTTTTTGCGTCGAGTCGTCGATGCGGAGATTGAAGTAGTCGAGTGCGAGCTCGGCCTGCAACGACAGCAGAATGTTCTGACGATCGGCGGCGGTGGCCTGGGCCTCTTCGCGACCGGCGGCGATGTTGCGATGGATGGCGCCCCAGAGATCGACCTCGTAGCTGGCTTCGAGTGGAAGCTGAATGTCGGCGACACCGTTGTTGGGACCGGTGGGATTGAAGTAAGGCCGGGTATCGGAGTAGCGCTCGCCGCTGACGTTGGTTGCGGTGCCGATGGTGGGGAAGCGGTCGGCGTTGCGCACGCGGATTTCGGCTCGCGCGGCGGTGAGATTGGCGTCGGCCTGCGCGAGCGTTTGATTTGCTGTTTCAACCTGGGGCTCGAGTTTGTTCAACTCCGGATCGTTGAAGATGGTCCACCAGGCGCCGCGCGGGATCGCCTCGGAGGGTTTGGCCTGCTGCCATGTGGTGTTTGAGGCGCTGGTGCCGGGACCTTCTTCGGCGGCAACTGGAGCCACGTTTGGACCGGCCTCTTTGTATGCGGGCGGCGCAGGAACATTGGGCGCGACGTACCGGGGTCCGACCTGGCAGCCGGCAATGAGGAGTGCAGTGGTGCACAGGGTGAATTGGAGAGTGCGAGTGGTCATGGGCCTTGCGCTCACCGGGCGGCTCCCGATGCGGCAACGTGAACGGGCTGGCCCTCTGCGATGGAATCTGCAGGATCAAGGATGATTTCGTCGTTTGCGTTCAGGCCGCTGCCGATCTGTAGCGTGGCGCCGTTGTCCTTGGCAATGGTGACGGGTTGCAGGTGAACGCGGCCGTTGCGCACGAGGGCGACGCGCAGGCCTTCGCTGCGGAAGAGAAGGGCGTTCGCGGGGACGGAGAGCTGGGCCAGCTGCTGCGGCAGTTTGAAGTGAACGAAAACATACGCGCCGGGAAGCAGCCTGCCGTCGGGGTTATTGACGTCTACTTCGACGTTGAGGGTGCGCGAGGCCATGTCAATGGAGTTGGAGTTACGCGCGATGCGGCCTGTGAACTGCTGGCCGGGGTACTCGTCCAGCGTGAGCGTGGCGGTGTCGCCGTCGTGGATGTCGGGCGCGTAGATTTCTGGCACGGCGACGAAGACGCGGAGCTTTCCAGTGGCGGCGATGCGGAAGAGATCCTTGGGTGCGGCGGCCGAGCTCGCGTCGCCGGTTCCGGCGTTGATGAGATCACCGATATCGGTATTGCGTGCGGTGACGATGCCGGAGAATGGAGCGTAGATGCGCTCAAAGGATTGCAGTTGCTGGAGGCGGCGGACGTTGGCTTCGGCGGCTTCGACGGAGGCGCGCTTCGCTACGGCTCCGCTGACGGCGACGTCGGTCTCCTGCTTGGAGACGGAGTCGGACTTGAGGAGGTTTTGATAGCGCTGCGCCGTGGTGTCGGCGAGCGAGAGATTGGCTTGCGCGCTCTTGAGGTCAGCCTGGGCGACCTGAAGCTGCTCGTCGATCTCGGGCGTTTCAATGATGGCCATCAGCTGGCCCTGGCGGACGTGCTGGCCGATGTCGACGAAGAATTGCTTGAGATAGCCGTTGGTGCGAGCGTAGATGGGAGTGTCGTCGAAGGCCTGGGTATTGCCGGGGAGCGCGATCTCGCTGGCTTCGCCGGTGACGGTGGGATGCGTCACGTTGACGGTGAGCTCAGAGCTGGAGCGGGTTGTTTGAGCGAGCCGGTGCTCATCTGAAGAGCGCGCGGCAATCCCCCAGATGATGCCGCCGATGAGCAGAACGGCGACGATGACAAGCGCGATCCATGGCCCCCTGGAGCGCGTGGACTCGGTCGCGCCCCCGGTCGATTCCGTCGAATGTGCGGTGGAGGTAGTGGTCATTTCGGTGTTGTAGCCGGGAGTCATGGAGTTCCTCATGCGTAGGCCGTCGCAGATTCCTGTGTCGGATCGTGGGGCTCGCGATTTTTGTCGCGGCCGTGCAACAGGGCGAAGACCGCGGGAACGAAAATGAGCGTGGCCACGGTTGCCAGGGTGAGACCGCCGATCACTGCGCGGCCGAGCGGAGCGTTCTGCTCGCCGCCGTCGCCGAGACCGAGGGCCATGGGAATCATGCCGATGATCATGGCGAGCGCAGTCATGAGCACGGGCCGGAAGCGCGTGGCGCCGGCGTCGATGGCGGAGCGGATGGCGTTGCCGGTCTCGAGGAGACGTTCCTTGGCGAAGGAGACGACGAGAATGGAGTTGGCGGTGGCGACGCCCATACACATAATGGCGCCCATCAGCGCGGGAACCGAGAGTGTGGTGCGCGTGAAGAAGAGGAAAAGGACAATGCCGGAGATCGCGGCTGGAAGCGCGGTGATGATGATGAAAGGATCAAGCCAGGACTGGAAGTTTACGACGATGAGCAAATAAACCAGAACGATGGAAAAGAAGAGGCCGAAGAGCAGAGCGATGTAGGAGCTGTCCATCGTCTCCACCTGGCCGCGCATGTGAACGAAGTTGCCGCGCGCGAGCGAACCGGAGTTCTGATTGACGATGCGTTGCACGTCGCGGGCGACCGAGCCGAGATCACGGTCCTGCACATTGGCGTAGACGTCGAGCGTGCGGCGAAGATTGTAATGTGTGACGATCGGCATCTCGGACGAACGCGAGAACGTCGCGACGTCGGCGAGGATCTCGGGACGAGTTGCGCCGGATGCGGTGATCGGAATGTTCTGCAAATCGGAGAGCGACTGGATGCGGTACTGCGGACTCTCGGCGACGATGCTGTAGAGCACTCCGTTGCGGCTGTTCAGGAAGAACATGGGCGAAAGCTGCGACGAACCGGAGAGGATGTTCAGTACGGACGAGCCGACGTCGTGAATTGTGTAGCCGCCGCCTTGTGCTTTGGTGCGATCGACGTTGAGGTTTAGCACCGGATAGTCATCGGGCTGCTGCAGACGGGCGTCGACGATGCCGGGAACCTGGCGGATCTGCTCGAGGATGCGGTCGGCCACTTTGCGATTGCCGAGACTGTCACTGCCATCGATCTGCACGTCGATAGGAGCGGGCAGGCCGAAGTTGAGGATCTGCGTGACGATGTCGGACGGCAGGAAGTAGAAGGTGACTCCGGGGAACTGAGAAGGGAGTTTCTTGCGCAGCTCGCGGATGAAATCGGGGGTAGGCGCGTGGTTTTGCTTGAGCGAGACGATGATGTCCGCGTCGGCTGCGCCGAAGAGTCCGCTGGTGGCGTGCTGCGTGTTCATCGGTGAGTATGGAAGGCCGATGTTATCGAGGATGGTATCCATCTGCGATGGAGGAACGGTCTGGCGGATGGAGTTCTCGATTTGGTCGCAGAGGCGTGCAGTTTCTTCAATGCGTGTGCCGGTTTTAGCGCGAACGTGAAGGATGAATGAGCCGTTATCCGTAGACGGGAAAAAATTCTGGCCAAGGAATGGGACAAGCAGCAGGATGAGAGTGCCACAGCCGAGGAACACGGGGATGAAGAGTTTGCGGGCGGCGACAAGGCGCGTCAGGAGCGCCGTGTAAGAGGAGCGCAGGCGCTCAAAAGAGCGTTCGAAGGAGCGCTGGAACCGAGCGAACGGATTGCGGGATAGAGGCGCGTGACGATCGTGCGCCTTCAGCAGATACATGGCGAGTGTCGGGACCAGCGTTCGCGAGAGGAAGTAGGACGCCAGCATTGCGAACACGACAGCTTCGGCGAGGGGAATGAAGAGGAACCGTGCCACGCCGGAGAGGAAGAACATGGGAAGGAAGACAATGCAGATGCAGAGCGTTGAGACGAGCGCGGGAACGGAGATCTGCGCGGCGCCTTCGAGGATGGCCTCGCGGAGGGCATGTCCTTCTTCGAGGTAGCGCTCGATGTTCTCGATGGTGACGGTCGCGTCGTCGACGAGGATGCCGACCGCAAGCGCAAGACCGCCGAGGGTCATGATGTTAATGGTTTGGCCGATCAGACTGAGGACGATGATCGAAGTGAGGATGGAGAGCGGGATCGAGACGGCGATGATGAGGGTGGAGCGCCATGAGCCCAGGAAGAGGAGAATCATCAGGCCGGTGAGCACGGCGGCGATGATTGCCTCGCGAACGACGCCGTCGATGGAGGCGCGGACGAAGAGCGCCTGATCGCCGATGGGGGTGATCTTGAGATTCTGCGGAAGGCCGGCCTCAACGCGCGGCAGGAGACCGAGCACGCCCTTCACGACAGACAGCGTGGATGCGGAGCCAGACTTGAGCACGCTGAGAAGAACGCCTCGATGGCCGTCCTGGCGGACGATGTTGGTCTGCGGAATCGACCCGTCGGCGACGGTCGCAACATCCCGCACATAGACCATTGCGCCGTTCACCTGCTTGATGGGCAGGTTGGCGAGACCCTGAATTGTGGTGGGCGTGCTGTTGAGGCGCACGTCGTATTCAGTGGATCCGATCTTTGCAGTGCCGCCTGGTTCGACGACGTTCTGCTGCGCCATGGCTTTGAGGACGTCGGAGGGCGAAAGACCTTTGGCCTGCAGCGCTTTCGGGTCAAGGTAGACCATAATGGAGCGCTGCTTGCCGCCGTAGGCGTTGGGCAGAACGGCACCCGGAACGGTGACCAACTGCGGGCGAATGAAGTTGACGCCGTAGTCGTTGAGCTGTTGCTCGGAGAGCCCTTTGCCGGAGAGCCCGAGCTGAAGAATCGGGACGGTCGACGCGGAGAAGTCAATGATTTCAGGCGGCAGAATGCCGGGCGGCAGCTGCTTGAGCATGAATTCGGAGACGGCGGAGACCTGGGCGTTGGCGGTGTCGAGCGAGGCGCCGGGCTGTAGATAGACTTTGACGATGGCTTCGCCGTTCAGCGTCGTGGATTCGATGTGCTGAATGTTGTCGACCAGCGTTGTGAGGGCTTTTTCGTACGGCGTCGTGACGCGGCCTTCGAGCTCTTCGGGGCTGAGGCCGGTGTACTGCCAGGCGACGGAGACAACCGGGATATTGATGGTGGGGAAGATGTCAGTGGGGGTGCGCAGAATGATCACCGGAGCGGCGATCAGAATGAGAATCGCCAGCACGATGAAGGTGTAGGGCCTGTTCAGGGCCAGGCGCACAATCCACATGAAAATGAGCTCCGGGAGGCGAAGAGTCCCCAGTTAAAAGGACATCATAGATTGAGGTTGGGATTCGCAGTTCTTTCCGCGTTGTCCTATCGGAAAAACCGATAGGATGAGCTTATGGAGCTGCGGCACCTTCGGTATTTTCAAGCCGTCGCGGAGCTGGGAAGTGTAACGGCGGCGGCGCGCCGGCTGTATATATCGCAGTCGGCCATCAGCGAACAGATCAAGGACCTGGAGCAGGAGCTGGGATGCGAGTTGCTGGATCGCTCCGGGCGAAAGGTGCAGCTGACTGCGCAGGGACAGGTCTTTCTCGAAGAGGCGCGGCGAACGCTGGAGGCTGCCCAACGCGCCATCGATGTCACGCGGCGGTCTGTGCGCGGCGAGGTCGGATCGCTGGCGATCGGTTATTTTGTGTGGGGAACGGCCGGCTTTTTCCCCCGCATCATTCGCGAATTCCGGAAATCAAGGCCTGGAATCAGGCTCTCCCTGGTGGAAATGCATGCCATGCGGCAGATTGAAGCGCTGGAGGCCGGAAACATCGATGTCGCGCTTACGCGTCCGCTGCAACCGCCGTTGGACAAGATCTTTCGCTCGGAGCTGCTGCTGCGCGATCCGGCGGTTGTGGCGATGCCACCGGACCACAGGCTGGCCCATAACAAGGAGGTGAAGACAAGAGATCTCGCAGAAGAACGGCTTGTTCTGGCAGAGCGGCGATCGAATACTGAGTTCTTTGACAACATCGTTGCGGTTTGCGCGGCGGAGGGATTTTCGCCGCAGATTGTAAATACGTCTGCGACGTGGTCCGGCGTGCTGACGCTGGTAGAGGCCGGTGAAGGAATTGCGCTGGTGCCCTCTGGCGTGAAGACGCTGCGCATGCGGGGGCTGGTGTTCAGGCCGTTTGCTTCAGCACTTTCTGCTGGTTTGGCGGCGGTCTGGGACCCGCGCCGGGAAGGGCCGGCGCTTATGGAGTTTTTGCGTCTGGTGCGCGAGCATCGCGACCGCTCGGATCGCGGCGCGGCGAGCTTTGATTGATGTGATTGCAATGTAAGAGTTTTGCGGAATGGCGGCTGTAGCAAACCCCGCCTAGGTCCGAGGGCGTCTATGCCCGTAGAGGGTCCGCCACGGCTCCTCTTTGGAAGGAGCAAGCGAATGACTGCGTCCGACGTACTCGTTGAAAAGCTAATTGACTGGGGTGTGGACACGATCTTCGGACTTCCGGGAGACGGAATCAATGGCGTGATGGAAGCGCTGCGCAAGGCCCAAAAGAAGATTCGATTCATTCATGTGCGACATGAGGAGTCGGCGGCGTTCATGGCTTGCGCGTATGCGAAGTTCACCGGAAGGTTGGGGGTGTGCCTCGCGACGTCCGGGCCCGGCGGCATCCATCTGCTGAATGGACTGTATGACGCGAAGATGGATCAGCAGCCTGTGCTGGCGATTACCGGCATGCAGTTCAACGATGTGACGGGAACCTTTCAGCAGCAAGATGTTGAGCTGGACAAGCTGTTTATGGATGTTGCCTGTTACAACAACCGCGTCATGAGCGCTCCGCATATGGAGCCGGTGGCGGATCTGGCAATACGTTCGGCGATCGACAAGCGGCAGGTTGCGCACATCACGATTCCGATTGATGTGCAGCTGATGGAAGTCGGCAAACACGACAGGTCGGAGCGGAACCGGCCCCACCATTCATCGAGCAGCTACGCGATCAGCGGCAACGTGCCGAAGCAGGAAGACCTGAAAGCGGCGGCGGCGGTCATCAAAGATGGCAAGCGGATTGTCATCCTTGCGGGACAGGGTGCTCTGCACGCGAGCGATGAGTTGATTCAGCTGGCAGAGTTGCTGGGCGCGCCGATTGTGAAGCCGCTGCTGGGCAAGGGATGTGTGCCGGATGATTCGCCGTACACGACAGGCGGCATCGGATTGCTGGGCACTAAGCCTTCTGAAGATGTGCTCGAACAGTGCGACACGCTGATTATGATCGGCACTTCATATCCGTATATCGAGTACCTGCCGAAACCAGGCGACTGCAAGTGTATTCAGATCGACTCGAACGCGCAGCGAATCGGCTTACGCTGCCCCGTCGAGGTCGGGTTGGTGGGCGACTCGAAGAAGACATTGAAGATGCTGCTTCCGCTGCTGAAACGGAACAGTTATCGGAGGTTTCTGGAGCAGGCGCAAAAGGGAATGAAGGCGTGGCGCGAGGTGTTGGAAAAAGAAGGCACGAGCACGGCGATGCCGATGAAGCCGCAGGTGGTGGGTTGGGAACTTTCAAAGCACACCAAGGAAAACGCGATTATCGTTTCGGATTCGGGCACGAACACGACGGTATGGGCGCGTTACATGCAGGCGAAGAAGGGGCAGATGCACTCCTGCTCGGGCAATCTGGCGACGATGGCGTGCGGCATGCCGTATGCGATCGCGGCACAGATTGCATTTCCTGAGAAGCAGGTGATTGCGGTGGTGGGTGACGGCGGCTTCACGATGCTGATGGGCGAGATCATCACGGCTGTCGCGTACAAACTGCCGATCAAGTTCGTGATCATCAAGAACAACACGCTGGGGCAGATTAAGTGGGAGCAGATGGTCTTTGAAGGCAATCCGGAGTATCAGTGCGAGCTGTTCCCGATTGATTTCGTCGCGCTGGCCAAGGCAGTAGGTGCAACAGGAGTGCGCGTGGAGGATCCGAAGACCGCGAGTGCTCAGTTCGAGCGTGCGTTGAACACGCCCGGGCCCGTCATCATCGAGGCTGTCGTCGACCAGTACACTGCAATGTTGCCGGCGAAGATCAAGCCGGAGCAGGCGGTGAAGTTCTCTGAGGCGCTGCTGCGCGGAGAGCCACACAGGTTGCGGATTGCGCTGACGGCAGCGAGCGATACAGTGCGCCAGGTGGTTTAGAACAGCCGTGTCGTGCCTTATTGAAGTGCGAGGACAACAACGGCCAAGGAAATAATGATCGGGTCGGATCCAAAAATTGAAGAGACTTCTGCCGCGGCGTATACGATCCCGACGGACGCGCCAGAGGCGGATGGCACGTTCGCATGGGACTCGACGACGCTGATCGTCGTGAAGCTGCATTGCGAAAAGTACACGGGGGTGGGCTACACGTATTCGCATATGACGGCAGCTCCGTTGGCGCGGGAGCTGATGAAGAAGCACGTGGAGGGGCAAAACCCGTACAACACCAACGTCCTCTTCTCCAACATGCGAAAGGCGCAGCGTAACTACGGACGCGATGGAGTCGCTGCGACAGCTCTTTCTGCGATTGATGTGGCGCTGTGGGATTTGAGGGCGAAGCTCATGGGCAAGCCGCTTTGCCAGGTTCTGGGGCAGATGCGAGACGGTGCGCCGGTATATGGGTCGGGTGGGTTCACGACCTATTCGGATAAACAGTTGCGCAACCAGCTCGGCGGCTGGGCAAGCGATGGGATTCCGCGCGTGAAGATGAAGGTCGGCACGCATCCGGAGGACGATTTACGACGTGTGAAGGTGGCGCGCGACGCAGTCGGCGATTCGACAGAGCTGTTCGTGGATGCGAATGGAGCGTACTCGCGCAAGCAGGCTCTGTGGTTTGCAGAGCGGTTTGTGAGCGAGTACAGAGTTTCCTGGTTTGAGGAGCCGGTGAGTTCGGATGACCTCGCCGGTCTTCGCCTGCTGCGCAACCGCGCGCCGGCAGGCATGGACATCGCGGCCGGCGAGTATGGGTGGACTGCGATGTATCTGCGCAACATGATTGAGGCGGAGTCGGTCGACGTGATTCAGGCGGATGCGACGCGGTGCGGAGGCGTTACCGGTTTCATGGATGCGGCGGCACTTGCGGACGCGCATCCACTGCCGTTGTCGGCGCATTGCGGACCTTCGGTGCACTTGCACCTGGCTTGCGCGGCGCGACCGCTGCGGCATGTGGAGTACTTCCACGATCATCAGCGAATTGAGAGCATGCTGTTCGACGGTTTTCGGAAGCCGACGGATGGAGTGATGTACCCCGATCTTGCGCGGCCGGGGATGGGCATCGAGTTCAAGAGCGCGGATGCGGAGAAATATCGCGATGACATTTAGGTCCTCCGCTTGGAGCGAGCGATGAAATCTCCCGACACATCGCCGCGTGAGCTAGTGAAGACGCTGCCAGCCGGGTTGCGAGGGCCAGCAGAGACGGCGCTCGATCATATCCAGCGAGGATGTTTTCAACGCTCGATGTGTCTCCTGGTCGCGGGAAGCAGTCTGGTGAGCACGCTGGAGGTGAGCTACGAGCACTACAAGGGCAGCTACTCAAATCCGGTGATGTACACACCCGTGACGCTGGGTGCTGCGCTGACTGCGGCATCAGCGGCGGGATTCTTCAGCCGGCGTGCTGCCACGACGTGGATGCGTTGGCTGAGCTACATCACCTTGGCGGATGGCGTTATCGGATTCGGCTTTCACATTCGGGGTGTGGCCCGCAAGCCGGGCGGATGGCGCATGCCAATCACGAATGTGGTGATGGGGCCGCCGCTGTTTGCGCCACTATTGTTTGGCACGAGCGCGTATCTCGGTGTGATTGCCTCCTACCTGCAGCGCGAGGAGGACCTGGACCGGGCCGGCGGAGTGCGCAGCCGTGTGGTTGGGCTGACAACACGATTTCACAAGCAGGATTTTCGCGACGACATTCGCATGGGGCGGTTTCAGAGGCACCTGTGTGCGGTTGCGGCTTTGTGGACGCTGTGCTCCGGTATGGAGAGCTGGTATTCGCACTATAAAGACAACTTCAAATACAAGGTGCAGTGGTCGCCTATTCTGTTGACGCCGCTGATGCTGGTGGCGACGCTGGGAGCGCGGCGCAGCAAGCGGATCGCAAACACGTTGCTTCCTCTGGCTTCCGCAGTGCTGATGCTGGACGGAGTCGTCGGGTTCGGCTATCACGTACGGGGAATTCTGGCGCGCTCGGGTGGGAAGGAGAAACCGCTCTACAACATTCTTTATGGGCCTCCGATCTTTGCGCCGATGCTGTTTGCGGCGTGCGGGCTGCTGGGCGGATTGGCCTATCTGATGCGACGGGAGAAATAGTTATGGCGACCGACAGGAACTTGCCGACAGATCCCGCGACGGGCGCGGAGTTGGCACCGCGCGAGCAGCCGGGCTACTATCCGGGGTTCAGCACGCTGAAGCAGAAGCGCTACTGGGATGCGGCGACACGCAAAGTTGTGGAGGAGCGTGTGTCGCGTGAGAAGCCAATTCGTTTCTTCACGCCGGAAGAAGCGGCGACGATGCTGGCGGTAGTCGATCGGGTTCTGCCACAGGAGGACCGCACGGAGGAAAGACGAATCGCAATCCTGCCGGACATCGATGAGCGGCTTTACAAGAACAAGCTGGATGGATATCGGTTTGAAGACATGCCACCGGACCAGGAAGCCTACCGAATCGCAGCGCGCGCGTTCGAGGAGATGGCGCAGAAGCTGCACGGCCGCGCGTTTCATGAGTTGAGTGTGCGGGAGCAGGAGGAGATTCTGCGGTCTATCCATCAGGCGAAGCCGCAGGCAGCGCAACATCTGTGGAAGAAGATGAACATCGAGCGCTTCTGGACCATGCTGGTGACGGATGTCGTTTCGGTGTACTACGCACATCCATGGGCGTGGGACGAGATTGGTTTCGGCGGCCCGGCATACCCGCGCGGATATATGCGCCTCGAAGAGGGCGAGCCGGAGCCATGGGAGGTTGAAGAGCAGCGCTACGCGTGGGAGGCGCCGGCCGATTCCATTACTGATGTTGAGGAGCCACATGCCGGATTGCGCGATCACATGACTCATCCAGGGCAGGCAGGCACACATTGAGTCTCTTTGATCACAACTCGCCGCTGGGAGGAGCGTTCGAAAAGCCGAAGGATGACGTGCATCGGTTAGGGGCGATGCAACAGATCAAAATCCCGCGGAAGCGTTTCAAAGACAGCGATGTTTTGGATTACGCGATTGTTGGCGTGGGCTCTGCGGGAGGTGTGCTGTTGCAGCGGCTGGCGCGCGCCGGCTTCAAGGTTGTTGGTTTTGAAGCCGGTCCGTTCTGGGACACAGAACGCGATTGGGTGAGCGATGAGAATGGATCGCACAAGCTCTACTGGAACGATCTGCGCATCACGGGCGGCGAGCATCCGCTGGCGTTGGGAGCGAACAACAGCGGTAAAGGCGTGGGCGGCGGAAGCGTGCACTGGGCTGCATTCACCCCGCGGTTTCATCCGTCGGACTTCGAGGTGTACACGCGCGACGGCGTCGGCGCGGACTGGCCGATTACGTATGAAGAGATCGAGCCATACTACGAGCTGCTGGAGCAGGAGATTCCTGTGGCGGGGCCGGCATGGTATCCGTGGGGCAAACCGCATGGGCATCCATACGGGCCGCATCCAATGGGCGGCGTCGGCGATGCGCTGATCGCCGGATGTACGAAGCTCGGCATTCCGGTTTGTGCGGGCGGGCCGGTTGCGATTCTCTCGGCATCGCACGGCGATCGTCCACACTGCATCTATCGCGGCTTCTGCATTCAGGGATGCAAGGTCGGCGCGAAGGCGTCGACGCTGGTGACGCATGTGCCGGATGCGCTGAAGAACGGCGCGGAGATTCGCGACTGCTGCATGGTGGCGCGCATCTCGATGGGCAAGGATGGACGCACGGACGGCATCGTTTACTTCGATGACGAAGGTAAGGAACATTTTCAGCGGGCGCGGGCAGTGATTGTGTGCGGGTATGCGCTGGAGTCGCCGCGACTTCTGCTGAACTCCGCGTGTCCTGGACATGAGCGGGGACTGGCGAATTCGTCCGGGACGCTGGGCAAATATTTGATGGCGCAGGCTGGCAACGTCATCCTGGGACGATTTGAGAACCTGGTGCGGATGTATAAGGCCCCGCCCGCGCACGCGCTTACCGAAGAGTTCTACGAGACGGACCCGAAGCGCGACTTTGCGCGCGGATTTGCGGTGCAGACTGTAGGCCCGCTGCCGATTGCTTTCGCCAAGCAGATGATGAATGCGAAAGGCGTGTGGGGGTGGGGTATGCGCCGCGCCATGATGGACTACAACCACTGGGCTTCGTTCGGCCTCTTGGGAGAGATTCTGCCGTGGGAAGACAATCGCATCGAGCTGGCGGACGGGCGCGAAGGCCGGCACGACGCTCGCGATCGCTTTGGGCTGCCGGTGGCGCAGGTCACGTTCGGACTAAAAGACAATGACAAGAAGCTGATCGAGTTTGGACGAAAGAAGGTCGAGGAGATCATGTGGGCGGCAGGTGCGGCCGAGGTGGTGCAGGAGTCGCGTTATGCGCATCTTGTCGGAGCCTGCCGGATGAGCAAGACGCCGGACGGCGGAGTCTGCGACAAGTTCGGGCGCACGTGGGACGTGGCGAATCTGTTCGTGATGGATGGGTCGGTGATGCCGACGCAGGGTTCGGCTAACCCCGGCCTGACGATCCAGTCGCTTGCCGCGCGGACCGCCGACTATCTCATCACACAGGGCGAGACAGTTTTCACGAGCGGCGAACGGGACATGACGGAGCCGCCGTGCCGCAAATCGCTGGCCCCCCCAGGAACGTTTACTCGTGGTGCGCCCCACCTGCGCTGAGCTCGCGGAGAAGCTCGGTGGTGCGGTGGTGACGGTACCGGAAGATGCTTGCGATCAGGCGCCGAACCGCAACGCGATTGGTCACTTGCCCGATTCTGCCGAACGGCAGCTCATATTCAATGGTGTCGACGACCATGGTTCCGTGTTCGCCGGTCCGCTCAGACTGGCAGGCGTGCATGCTGTGGCACTGCCGCCAGTAACGGAATGGACCGCGGATCTGCCTGTCGCAGAAACGATGGTCCCAATGAAAGTTCTCAATCAGTGCAACCCAGGACAGGCGCACCGGTGAGAGGGGCGCAGGCCGAAAGCTGATCGTCACGCGGGAACCTTTGCCGGCGGCAATGGGACGGGGAAACGCCCCGGTCGACTTCGGCGGCGCGGGATGAAGTTCAATCTCGTCGATACGGGGCTGCTGCCAGTGCGGCATGAGTCTGGGCAGGTTCGCAGGGTTCGCAAAGAACGCGAAGACAAACTCCACGGGGTGGGGAAGCCACTGTTCGGCGCGAAATCTCTGCATCGTTTCGTATTGAAACGGATATCGCACAGAAAAATCAATATCAGGCCCACTTGGTCCTATAAAGGCTGTACTCTAAATGGGACCAACTGAGTCCTATATTCCTAACGGTGCGACGTATAGGGCCCTGCGGGCTGGCAGAAAAGGCAAGTGAGTGAAAAAGAGAAAGAAAAATTCGCGTTCCGGATTGGTTGCGATTGCTGCGGCGATGGCCTGCACCATGACGACCCGTCTGGGTGCGATGGGCATGACGGCGGTGAATGAGAGCGGAAGGGGGCCGGCGGCGGCCCAGCTTCCGGTGCGGCGATTCCATATTGTGGCGGGCCCGCTGGACACCGCCCTCGAGGCCTACCGGCAGCAGAGCGGCGTGAATGTGAGGTCGACGATTGCGCTCGAAAAACTGGCGATGGTCCAGACGGCCGGGTTGCAGGGGCTGTACACGAACGAGGCGGCACTGCGGCAGTTGCTCAGCGGCACGGGACTGAACGTGAGCTTTGAGAACGCGGACAGTGCGACGGTCGGCTTGCAGCGGACGGATACGGTGGATGTGACGGCGCAATTGCCGGATGCGGTCTCGATGGGCAAATTTACGGAAGACCTGCTGCATACGCCCCAGACCGTGGACGTTGTGCCGCAGTTCATTCTGCAAGATGAGCAGAATCGCACGCTGATGGACGCGGTGCGCAACGTGCCGGGGATCAGCATCGCCGCAGGTGAAAGCGGAGCGCAGGGGGACAACCTGACGATTCGCGGATTCACGGCGCGCAACGATATTTTTCTCGACGGCATTCGCGACTTCGGAAGCTATTACCGCGACAGCTTCGACTACGACCAGGTGGAGGTGCTCGAGGGGCCGGCGGGCGTGCAGTTCGGGCGTGGATCGACGGGCGGCGTCATCAATCAGGAGAGTAAAGTTCCGGCGGCAGACAAGTTTGTCCACGTGGATACGGAGTTCGGGACGGACGCGACGCTAAGGATCACGGCAGACATTAACGAGCCGATGGAAGCTATCGGCGGAGGGACAGCGTTCCGGCTGAATGCGATGGGGACTGAGGGTGGCGTGGCCGGTCGTCCCTATGCGGAGAACCGGCGCTTCGGCATCGCGCCTTCGATCAGCTTTGGAATGAACAAACCGACGCGGCTGACGATCAGCTACTTCCATCTGACCGAGAGCGACACGCCGGATTATGGTCTTCCGTGGTTTCTGAGCCAGCTTGCGCCGGGAGTGGATCGTCACGCGTACTTCGGTTTCCCGAATGCGAATTATTTCAAGGCCAGCGACGACATCGTTACGCTGAAGGCGAATCACACATTCCGCGACAACGTGGACGTGCACACGATTGCTCGATGGGCGAATTATCCGCGCCAAGTGGATATTACCGAACCGCAGATCTGCTCTAACCCGAGCGCGAGCGTGCCGGTGGGTGGATGGGTATCCTCGCTGCCGACGCTGGCGGCGAATTCATCGATACCTTGCCCGTATACGCTGCAGACGCCGCCGTCGCAGGTGACCGTGAACCGCAACCAGCTGGCGGTTAACAGCGTTGAGGGCGATCTGTGGGACCAGACGGAGATGACGGCGGAGTTCCGTGTGGCTGGCATGCGCAACGACCTCGCCACAGGTGTCGAAGGCGGACGCGAGATCTCGAATCCGGTTCGAACGAGTTACACGGAAAACGGCGTCAACTCTGTGCCCTCGACGAATTTGGCGAACCCAAATCCGGAAGATGTGTTTGGTGGCACCGGCTACATCAGCTCGATCACGCACACGACCTCAAAGAGTGCGGGAGCGTACTTCATCGATACGGTGAAGTTCGACCGCTTCATTGAGATCAGCGGAGGAGCAAGGTGGGATTACTTCAACACCTTCTACGACCTCTATTCTCCCGCGACGAGCATCCCGGGGGCGAAGCCGACAAACGCGCCGGGCGTGGTCACAATTCTTTCGCGGAGCGACCGGCAGCCCTCCTATCGCGCCGCCTTTGTGGTGAAGCCGAGCTCGCATGGAAGTGTGTACTTCGACTATGGGACGAGCTTCGATCCGTCGGCGGAGTCGCTGAGCCTGAGCACCAGCACAGTCGATCTGGCTCCTGAGGAGAACCAGACGTACGAGGTCGGCGCGAAGTGGAGTTTCTTCCACGACCGTCTGCAGACGGATGGAGCGTGGTTCCGGACTGAGAAGGACAACGCACGCGAGCCAAGTCCGACAGACTCGACAGTTGATGTGCTGGCCGGCAACCAACTGGTGAAAGGCATGCAGGCGAGCGCGGTAAGCAAGCTACGCGGCGGATTGGATATGGTGCTTGGCTATGCGTACCTGAATAGCGCAGTGATCAAATCGAATGCGTATCCGGCGTCGGTCGGATATCCGCTGGCGAACGTGCCGAAGCAAACATTCAACGCTTTCCTGACGCATAATCTTCCGCTGCGGTTGAATTTCGGTCTGGGCGGCAACTATGTGGGCAGTCGCACGGCAAGCTCGACGGTGCCCTATGTGCCCACGAGTTTTGGTCCGGGAGTGACATTTGCTCCAGGAACGGCGCCGTGCAATCCGAGTGCTACCACCAATGTGACCTGTTACCAGGTGCAGACGACGGCCATGAAACAGGTTGCGGGCTATTGGGTGTTCAATGCGATGTTGAAGCGGCCGGTGACGGACAGGCTGGAACTGCAGGCCAATGTATATAACCTGCTCAATCGCTTCTACATCGATCAGCCGCATCCGAGCCATCTGATCCCGGGCGCGGGGTTAAGCGCATTGATCGGCGCGAACTTCAGGTTCTAGGGGGGAGAGCACATGCTTATTGCCATTGAGAAGGTTCTCACCCCAGAGCAGGTGAAGATCGCTCGCGCGAAGCTTTCGACAGCGCAGTGGACCGATGGCCGCGTGACCGCCGGCTATCAGGCGCAGGAGGTGAAGAGGAACGCGCAGATCCCCGAGGATTCACCGGTAGCGAAGGAGCTGCAGGGGATGATTCTTGCGGGTCTGGCGCGTTCGCCGCGGTTCATGTCCGCCGCGCTTCCACTGCGCGTGTTTCCGCCGATGTTCAACAGTTACGCCGGCGGCCAGACCTTCGGCACGCATGTCGATACGGCGATTCGGCAGCTTGTTTCAACGGGGCAAAGGATCCGCACGGACCTGAGCGCGACGCTCTTCCTGACGCCGCCGGAAGAGTACGACGGTGGAGAGTTGATCGTCGAGGATAGTTACGGCGAGAAGAGCGTGAAGCTGCCTGCCGGCGACATGGTTCTCTATCCAGCCACCAGCCTGCATCGTGTGGAACCGGTAATGCGCGGCAATCGGATCAGCTCGTTCTTCTGGATCCAGAGCATGATCCGCCAGGACGCGCAACGCACGCTGCTCTTCGATCTCGACGAGAGTATCCAGCGGCTGGCGCGGTCCGAGCAGACGGCGGCGCCGGAGGTGAAGCAGAGTTCCGTGCAGCTCACCGGCGTCTATCACAATCTATTGCGACAGTGGGCGGAGATGTAGCAGTGCAAAAAAAGAGCGGCCCGAAAAAGGGCCGCTCTTTGGACAAAGTGTCAGGGCATGAGCACCGAATCGATGACCTGGATGACGCCATTCGATTGATAGACGTTTGCCGTTGTGATCCACGCAGATCCACCCTTGTCGTCGGTGATCTTGATCTTGCCGCCGTCCATGGTGAAGGTGAGATCGTCGCCTTCGACGGTCTTCAGCTTCAGCGTACCGCCGTGGGCTTTGATCTCGTGCATCAGCTTGCCGGTACTGTAGGTGCCGGGCACAACATGGTAGGTGAGAATCTTGACGAGCGTGTCTTTGTTCTCCGGCTTCACGAGGTTATCGACCGTGCCGGCAGGCAGTTTGGCGAAGGCATCGTCGGTGGGAGCGAAGACCGTGAACGGACCGGGGCTGTTGAGCGTATCGACGAGACCCGCCGCTTTGACGGCTGCAACCAGCGTCTTGTGAACGGGCGAGTTCACCGCATTCTGGACGATGGTCTTGTTCGGGTACATCGGCGCCCCGCCGACATCCGGGTCTTTCTTCTGTGCAGCCGCGGTAAGGCATGCAATCGCCAGGACTGCTGCGGTCATCGAAACACAAAGGCTCTTGATGTTCTTCTTCATGATCCTTCCTTCATTGAGAGGTATGGAGCTTCCGTCTTTCCGCGGCCGCATTCAAGACGTACATCTTGTTTACGAAGAGATTGCAGGGATGGATTGCAAGAAAATTCGAACCTTCGCGGCTGCCCGCTCGTTGACAAAGCCACACAGCACTCATCAACTGGTTATGGAGACTGATCTTGCCGGCGGAGACCACCACTGACATTCAGCCCCGGTCAGCGTCTGCCACGACTTCATCCTCACGATGGAGCCGGTGGAAACACGCGGAACATTCACGCGGTCTGCTTCTGATCGGTCTGTTCAAGCTCAGCAAGGCGCTGCTTTCGGTCGCTCTCGGCGTAGGAGCGCTGAAGCTGGTGCATCACGATCTCGGCGTCGTGGTGCTCCGCGTCAGCGATGTACTGAAGATCGACCCGGAAAGCCGGGCCGTAGCGTTGCTGATGAGCAAAGCCGACCTTATCGGAGCGCCACAGCTACGGCATTTCAGCGTTTTGACCTTCGCCTACGCGGTGATCTGTCTCGTCGAGGGCACCGGCCTGATGCTCGAAAAACGCTGGGCAGAGTACTTCACGGTAACCCTCACCGTGCTTGCGCTGCCGTGGGAGTGCTTCGAGCTGACCAAAGAGGTGACAGTTCTGCGCATCGGGCTCCTGGTCATTAATCTTGCCGTGCTGGCATACCTGGTGTGGCTGTTGCGTCGGCAGAGACAGCGCGAGGCAGCCAAGGTCCCGTGACCGGATCCGGGATTTTCGCCTAAATTTCGCTATCTCAGCATCCCACCCTTGGGCAAGTGAGCACTTGGTAAAGAATCCACGAGCCAAACACAACATATAGGGGCATCAGAAACTCTTCCCGCAATATGCCCGGTTTTCCACAAAGTGCGAGGAAATCTGGGGACGAATCCACAAATTAGTGCTTTACATGCGGGATTTGCCGCTGCACGATGAGTGGAGTTGAGTGGTCAAAAGTAGAAAAAAGAGGAGCAAGGAAACGATTTCGTGCTTCCTTAAGTTTACTTTCCCCAAGTTCTTTACGAGGTACCAGTTGAGGTTCGGGCATGTTTCGGGGCAATCATCCAGCGCGGGTCGACGAGAAGGGCCGGTTAAAGGTCCCGTCGGAGTTCAAGGCCGCACTGGAGGCGCAGGGACGGGAGTGCTTCATCACCAGCCGGGACGGACAGCGGGCCGAGATCCACTCACTGAAGGATTGGGAAGCAATTGAGGACGCACTTGCGAAACTGCCGGCCAGTGGAGCGAAGAAGAGATTGCTCGATGCGACGAACTACTACGGGCAGGTGGTGAGGATGGATGACCAGGGCCGACTGTTGATTCCGCAGTTGCTTCGCGATGCGGCAAGCCTGGTCGGCGATGTTGCAGTGATGGGCATTGAGAAGAGATTGGTTGTGGCGAACGATGCAAGGCTCAGGGCTCAGATTACGGAGAACCCGGCCACGGACGAGGACATCGAGTCGCTGGGAGTGGTTGGGCTGTAAGTTTTTGGTCCCTTGTTTTTCTGCCCTCTAGCGGGGCGCATGAGGCGGGAGCAGATGGATACACCGCAGCATGTACCGGTTCTTTTAGAAGAGAGTCTCGAATTCCTCGCTGTGCACCCCGGCGGCGTCTACACGGACGCGACGCTCGGGCTTGCCGGACACTCCGCGGAGATCGCGCGGAGGCTCGGATCGGAAGGGAAGTTGATTGCTTTTGATCGCGACCCTGAGGCGATGAGCAAAGCGCAGGCAAGGCTTACAGCGCTGGCCGAAGAACTCGGCGGCGAAAGCGGTCCAGGGATGCCGACGGTCGAGTACGTCAGCCGCCCATTCTCGGAGGTCGCTCAAGTCATCGCACCCGGCACGCTCGACGGTCTGCTGGCCGATTTCGGCGTCAGCAGCCTGCAATTCGATGAGGCGCACAGAGGATTCAGTTTTCGGGCCGATGGGCCGCTGGACATGCGGATGGATCCGCGCAGCGAACTGACGGCCGAACAAGTGGTAAATCAGGCGGACGAAGAAGAGCTCGCCAACCTGATTTACGAATTCGGAGAGGAAAGGAGGTCGCGGAGAATCGCCAGAGCTATTGTGCGGGCGCGGCCGATTACGACAACAGCAGATCTTGCTCGAGTCGTTTCGGCCGTTGCCCCGCCAATAAAGTCTGAGCGCGGCAGAAGTCCAATTCATCCGGCGACCAGGACCTTTCAAGCACTCCGAATTCGTGTGAACGACGAATTGCAGGAGATCCAATCGCTGCTAAAGAGCGCGGGATCGCTGCTCAAGCCGGGCGGAAGGCTGGTGTTGATCAGCTTTCACTCCCTGGAGGACCGGCTGGTAAAGGATGCGCTACGAGACGGCGCAAAGGCAGGCCAGTACGAGCTGCTGACGAAGAAACCGATTGTGGCGACGGAGGAAGAATCACTCCGGAACCCGCGATCACGCAGCGCGAAGTTACGCGCGGCGAAGAAGATTTGAGTTCGGGCCGGGGTTGTCCTGCCGTGCTTTCAGGCGAAAGACAACCCGCAACAAAAAGTCCCTTCCTCATCCACAACCCCGGCCCGGGTAGCTTCACGCGGATGTGGAAAAGGCAGTGGAATTGTAGTGCAAAAGTAACGTTACTCTGAAAGGAGGCGGGCGATGGCGACGATGGCAATGGCAGGTCAGGGGATGGAGCAGATGCAGACGCGACGCGCGCACACGCGCACCGTCAGCATCGCTGAGCGCAACCGTGAGCTCTTCGAGGCGCAGCGCGCTCGCCGCCGCGGGCCTACGCCCGAGATGTTCTTCACCAAGCACATCGACAACACCCGGCTGGTGAAGGCCGACGACCCGGAGCGCCAGCGCGAGATGCGCAGCTTCACCATGGTGATGACGCTATTGTTCGCGCTCACGATGGTCTACGTCTGGCAGCACTTCTCAGCGATTGAGGTCGGCTACAAGGTTGAGGCGCAGAAGCAGTCCGTCGAGCTCCTCCGGGAACAGAACCGGCAGCTTCGACTCTCTGAGGCGCAGCTTTCTGAGCCGGGCCGCATTGATCAGATTGCGCGGCAGCTCGGTCTTGGCACGCCGCTCCCGGGACAAGTGGTGCGTCCGGATGGCTCGGGCGGTGTGGCGCCGGTTCTTGCGCAAGCGCACAAGCCAAGCTTCGGCGTAGCTCAATAAGAAGTTTCCTGAGAAGTTTCAGCAGTAACGATCCGGCAAGTCACCCTTTGGAGTTCGCTCCCGCACAGCAGGAAATCGACGAATGAAGTCTTCGCCACGTCAGACGATGACCGCGCCCATCCGGCGGGTCCGTTTCGTCTACGTGGCGGCTTTTTTTTGCTTCTGGGCCGGGGCCATCGGCTTCCGGCTGTTCTGGCTTCAGGTCGTTCGCCACAGTGAGTTCGTCAAACGCGCCACGATGCAGCAGCAGCGCACCTTTGAGGTGGCGCCTCGTCGCGGCGTCTTGTACGACCGGAATCTGCGCGAGCTGGCGATGACCGTGCTGGTTGATAGCATCTACGCCGTGCCCAGCGAGCTGGGAGAAAACCGTCCGGAAGACGCCGCAATCCTTTCCCGGATCGTGCACACCGATCCGCTCGATCACTACACGACGGACCAACAGATGCTCGCGCGCTTCAATGACTCGCGCAACTTCGCATGGGTGGCACGCAAGGTCACGCCGGACATTGCCGACCGCGTGCGCGAACTCAATCTGAAGGGCATCTACTTTCAGAAGGAGTTCAAGCGCTTTTATCCGGATGGCGATCTGGGCGCGCATGTGCTCGGCTATGTCGGAACGGACGACAATGGGCTTGGCGGCCTGGAGCGCGAGTTCGATGAAGAGCTGCACGGCGTTCCAGGGCACAAGCTGACTGCCGTCGATGCGAAGCGCCACGTGATGGGGTCGCAGGAAAGCGATCCTCTGCCCGGCGAAAATCTTGAACTCTCCATCGACGCCAATATTCAGTACATGGCGGAGCGCGCGCTCGATGCGCAGATGGCCAAGGTGAAGGCAGCTCATGGAACCATCGTGGTGCAGGACCCGCACACCGGCCAGATTCTTGCGCTTGCCATCTCGCCGCGCTTCAATCCGAACGACTCCCGTCAGGTGGATCCGCAGGACCTGACCGACCTCGCCGTCAGTGATATTTATGAGCCCGGATCGACCTTCAAGCTCGTTACCTACTCTGCTGCGCTCGACGGCGCGGGTGTGCAGCCGACCGATTTAGTCGATTGCCAGGGTGGTCAGATGACGATGTACGGACGCACCCTGCACGACGACAGGTCCGACCACTTTGGCGTGATCACCGTGGAGAAGGCGCTGGAGGTCTCGAGCGACGTCGGCGCAGCAAAGATGGCGTTGAAGCTTGGGCCCGACAAGTTCTACAAGTACATGCGCGCCTTCGGATTCGGTCAGCGCACCGGCATCGAGCTGCCCAGCGAAACCCGCGGCCTGTTGCGTCCGCCGCGCAAGTGGGGCTCGACCAGTATTCTCTCGCTGGCCATCGGACAGGAGGTTGGGGTTACGCCGATCCAACTCGTGACGATGGTTTCCACCATCGCGAATGGCGGGGTTTATATCCCGCCGCATATCCTGCTTGAATCCAGCGACAACGCCAAGGCCGGCGCGCAGCTGAAAGCTCAGCCTTTCCGTCCCGAGTATCAGTTGCCGGCGAGTCTTCCCGACGGCTCGCACCGCGTGATCTCTGAACTGACGTCCGCGAAGATGCGCGCGATGATGGAAGGCATTGTCCTCGATGGTACCGGAAAGCCGGCACAGCTCAATGGCTACAGCTCAGCCGGCAAGACGGGCACGGCTGAGAAGATCGATCCTGCAACCCATACGTACTCGCACACCAAGCTCGTCGCGAGCTTTGCCGGCTTCGCTCCGGTCAGCGACCCTGCGATCTCGATCGCGGTAGTCATTGACACTCCGACCGTGGGCAGCTCTTACGGCACTGCCGTCTCCGCGCCGGTCTTTGGAGAGTTGGCGCAGGAGGTTCTGGAGTATCTGGGTGTGCCGCACGATCAGCCGCTGAAAACGAAGCAGCAGATGCAGGAGATCGCCGCGAGTGCGCAACCGGACGATGTTTCAGACGAGAGCGCCGATATGAGCGCAATGTTCGATCAGATCAACAGCCTGCCGGCCGACGATCCGCTGCGCCAGCCTGCAACCGCCGCCGCCATTCAGCAGAATGAGATTGCCGATGAGCGCGCCGCAGCCGCCTCGGCTCTTGCGGCCAGCGAGCCCAAGCGTGATAAGGGACTCCTGGGATTGCCGGACAAAGTGCTTTCCGCGTTTCGCGCCGGCGGCGATACGACTTTAGTCATCTCCGACGGGGATGCGGCACCGTCTTCGCCGCCTGCGCATGTCGACCCGGCCGTACAGCCGGAAGGCAATGGAGCGGTTGTGGTGGATGCGGGAAGCCGCATTGCGGTCCCTCAGTTCCAGGGAGCTGCACTTCGCAGCGTTGTCGAGAAGGCGACGGACCTTGGTCTGCGGGTGGAGACGCTGGGAAGCGGTCTGGCTCGCGACCAGATGCCGGCCGCCGGCACCATGGTGCCCCCAGGGACGGAGATTGTAGTGCGATTCGCTCGTTGAACTCGTCTTTCAGGTGGGCGGCCAGGATGAAGTGGAGTGACATCACGGCTGAGCTGCAGGCGGTAAAGACCGTTGGCAACGCCCGCACGGAGATCCGCGGCGTGCAGTATGATTCGCGCCGCGTCGGCAACGGCGATGTCTTCGTTGCGATGCGCGGCGGTTCCACGGATGGCAACCGGTTCGTCGACACCGCTCTACAACAGGGCGCTGCGGCCATTGTGACCGACTCAGCCCAAGTGTTCGATCGATTGCACAACACACAACCCGATTTGCCGATCGCCCTCGCAGAACACGGCCGCCGCGCCTTGGCCGAGGTGAGTGGCACTGTCTTCGGCCATCCGGAACGTGATCTCAAGCTCAGCGCCGTGACCGGCACCAACGGCAAAACGACAACGACCTTTCTTCTCGAGCAGCTGTTGGCGAGCGCCGGTCGCAAGACCGTTCTGCTCGGCACCATAGAGACACACATCGCTGGAGAGATTCGCCCGACCGAGCACACGACACCTGAAAGCCGCGACATCTACGCTGTCTTCGCCGACGGCGTAAAAGCAGGCTGCACGGAAGCCGTCATGGAGATGAGCTCGCACGCGCTCGAGCAGGAGCGTGTCTGGGGACTTCCTGTTGACGTCGCGATCTTCACCAACCTCACGCAGGATCACCTCGATTTCCATGGCACGATGGAAGCGTACTTCACCGCGAAGGCGAAACTCTTCCAGGGAGTCGGCGCCGCCGCACCGCGCATCGCGATTGTAAACGCAGACGATCCCTACGCAGATGGTCTTCGGGACGTAGCCTTACGCGCGCATGGCGAGGTATGGATGTACGGACTGGAAGCATCCTCCAACCATGCACCGCAGTTTCGAGCCGAGAGAATTTCCGTGGATGCCGGGTTCACCTCTTTTGACTTCGCCACGCCGGAAGAGACCGTCCGGATCCGGTCACGCCTTAGCGGACGCGTCAATGTTTACAACCTGCTCGCCGCGATGTGCGCCGCGCTCGCCCGCGGCCTCACGCTCGGCGAGATTGCGCGGGCAACTGCTTCGCTGAAGCAGGTGCCCGGCCGTTTCGAGGTCGTTCCCGGCTCGGAACGCGCCGGCTTCAACGTGGTTGTCGATTACGCCCACACCGACGACGCGCTGGACAATCTCATCCGTCTCGCGCGTGAGAGTGTTGCCGCTCACGACGGCCGCGTAATCACGCTGTTTGGCTGTGGCGGCGATCGCGACCGCACCAAGCGGCCGAAGATGGGCCGCGCCGCAGCGAAGGGAAGCGATCTCGTTATCGTCACCAGCGATAATCCGCGTGGTGAACAGCCTTCCGCGATTATCGACGAAATTCTTCCCGGCATTCGAGGGACCAATGCACCCTTTCTCGTGGAGCCCGACCGCAGCGCCGCGATCGAACGCGCCATTCGCTCTGCGCATCCCGGCGACATCGTCCTCCTGGCTGGAAAGGGACATGAAAAGGTACAGATCTTCGCGGATCGCACGGTTCCGTTCGATGATGTAGCAGAAGCCTCACGAATCCTGCAACAGCTCGCCGAGGTGCGCGCTTGAGATTGACTCTGGGACAGATCGCCGACTGGATTCACGCGGAGGGTGACTTCGACGTGAGCCAGATGGCCGTGGGTTACTCCATCGATTCGCGAACGGTAGCCGAAGGTGAGCTTTTCTTCGCGGTGCGCGGCGAACGCATGGACGGCCACGATTTCGTGGAAGCGGCGCTGGCCAACGGCGCAATCGGCGCCGTGGTCAGCATGCGCTGGCTCGCGCCCGCAATCGTCGACGAGAAGAAATTGCTGCGCGTTCCCGACAGCGACGGCGACTGCGTTCTCGCCTCCATGCAACGACTCGCAAACCGCGTTCGCCACGTTTGGGGCGGCCGTGTCATCGGCGTCACCGGGTCCGCCGGCAAAACCACGACAAAGGAATGCATCGCAGCCGTTCTTGCGAAGAAGTTCGAGGTGCTGAAGACGACGGGCAATCTCAACAACCATTTCGGTGTGCCGCTGCAGTTGCTCCGGCTGGAGCCGCAGCATGAGGTCGCGGTGCTGGAGATGGGCATGAATCACGCCGGCGAGATCACTGCACTCGCAAAGATCGCCGAGCCAAACTGGGCCGTCGTCTCCAATGTGGCGCCCGTGCATCTCGAGTTTTTTCCCGACGGCATTGCCGGCATCGCGCGCGCGAAGTACGAGCTGGTCGAATCCCTTCCTCCGGATGGATACGCAATCCTGAACGGCGACGACGAGCGCGTTGCCGCGTTTGCCCGCGGGCTGGGCGAGCGCGCGCTTCTCTATGGCACTGTGCCGCGCGCCTATGTTCGCGCCGACGAGATTCGCGACCTTGGCATTGATGGAACTCATTTCGTCCTTGTGGTCGAGGAACTGCGCCGCGACATTCATCTGCACCTGATCGGCCGGCACAACGTGCTCAATGCGCTCGCGGCTATCAGTGTCGGCCTCCTCAGCGACATCGACATCGATACCTGCTGCGCCGGCGTCGAGGAGATGCGCCCCACAGAAAAGCGCGGCCGCGTGATCGAGGTCCGCGGCGCTCGCCTCATCGACGACACCTACAACTCCAACCCCAAGGCGCTCGCCTCGATGGTCGAAGCGCTCCGTCAAACCGCGGGCACACGAAGGATCGTCGTCGCCGGTGAGATGCTGGAGCTCGGCCCGGACGGCCCGTCGCTGCATCGTGCCGTCGGCGAGCAGATGACTGGCATCGACGTCGTCATCGGCGTTCGCGGACTGGCGTCGGAGATCGTCGATGGCGCGCGCTCTGCCGGCGTTGCCGCGGAGTTTGTCGAAAGTCCCGGCGAAGCAGCCGTGTGGCTGGAGCAGAATCTTTGCAAGGGCGATGTCGTCTTGCTCAAAGCTTCGCGTGGAGTGCATCTGGAGCGCGCCCTCGAAGCGCTCCAGGAGTAGTCTGCGCAGGGAACGAGCTTGATTCATCGCCTGTTTCAGCCCCGGTTTTGCGCAGGCGTGCAGCGTAAGATAGCGATGGACCGCGGCTCGGCGCGTGGTCATTCAATCGCACGCGAGGCGGCTTCTTGCTCTTCTGGCTCCTCTATCAGAAGCTCTTCCCCTACTTCCGGTACTTCCGGATCTTTCGCTATGTCACGTTCCGCTGCGTGTTCGCGAGCCTGACAGCGCTGCTTATCGGTTTGCTTATCGGCCCGTTTGTCATCGATCGCCTGCGCCAGTTCCAGATCGGCCAATATATTCGCGAGGAGGGCCCGCAGAGCCATCAGAAGAAGGGCGGCACACCGACGATGGGTGGCGTGCTCATCTGCATCTCCATCCTCGTGCCCACGTTGTTGTGGAGCGATCTTTCGAATCCGTTCGTCTGGCTGGTCATGTTCGCGACCATCGCCTTCGCAGCCATTGGCTTCGCAGACGACTACACCAAGGTCGCGAAGAAGAGGAACTTGGGGCTCACCTCGCGGCAGAAGCTGCTGTTGCAGTTCATTGTGAGCGGAACAATTGCGGTCGCGCTGATTGTGCTGCAGGGACAAGGCTTTTATTCGACGCGGCTGATCGTGCCGTTCGCCAAAAGCTTCCGCCCAAACCTGATGATCGACAGCCTGCTGCGCGTGCCGCACATGTGGCCGCTGGCCTTCATTCCCTTTGTCCTCTTCGTGATGTTGGTCATCACGTTTTCGAGCAACGCGGTCAACCTCACGGATGGCCTTGATGGGCTGGCGATCGGCTGCACGATCATCGCCGCCGGCGCGCTGACGGTGCTCACCTACGTCAGCGGCCACGTTGTCTTCGCGGACTATCTTGAGCTGCAGCGCATGCCCGCCGTGAGCGAGCTGACGATCTTCTGCGGAGCGATGGTCGGCGCGAGCATCGGTTTCCTCTGGTACAACGCGCATCCGGCGGAGGTCTTCATGGGCGATGTCGGCTCGCTCGCGCTTGGTGGAGCGATTGCGACGGTCGCGGTCATCATCAAGCAGGAACTTCTGCTGCCGTTCATCGGCGGTGTCTTCATCCTGGAGGCCGTCAGCGTGATGCTGCAGGTGGGCAGCTACAAGCTGCGCGGCGGCAAACGCATCTTCCGCATGGCCCCGCTGCACCATCACTTCGAGCTCGGTGGATGGTCGGAGTCCAAGGTCATCGCCCGCTTCTGGATCATGGCGCTGGTCTTCGCGCTGTTTGCACTAACGACGCTGAAACTGCGATAAACGATAGGCAGTGAAGCGAAAGACATGGAACTGAAGAACAAACGCGTACTCGTCGTCGGCCTGGGCAAGAGCGGCATCGCCGCCGCGCGTTTTCTCAAGGCGCATGGAGCGCAGGTGACGGTCAGCGACATACGGCCGGCGGGATTGATTGCAGAGCTTCCGGCACTGCTCGATGCGGGCATCATGGTCGAGACGGGAAGCCACGGGCTGCTGACCTTCCGCCGTCAGGATCTGATCGTCGTCTCGCCTGGTGTGCCGTCGAATACGCCGGAGCTAACAACGGTGCGCGCGCTTGGCATTCCCATCATCGGCGAGCTCGAGCTCGGAGCACAGTTTCTATCAGGGCAGGTCGTTGCGATCACCGGATCGAACGGCAAGACCACCACGACAACGCTCATCGGCGAGATTCTCAAGGCCGGCGGCAAGCCGACGCTCGTTGGTGGCAATATTGGGCGGCCTGTTGTGGACATGGTTGCGGAGGCCACACCCGAAAGCTGGAGCGTACTGGAGGTTTCCAGCTTTCAGCTCGAAACAATTCAAACGTTCCACCCAAAGGTCGCATTAGTCCTGAACATCACGCCGGACCATCTCGACCGGCACGGCAGCTTTGAGGCCTACGCAGCGGCGAAGACGCGCATCACCGAGAACCAGAGCACAGACGATTGCTTGATCCTCAACGCCGAAGACGAACCAACCAAGCTGGTCGCAGCGAAGAGCAAAGCCCAGGTCTACTGGTTCAGTCCAAAGCGGCAGGTTAAACAAGGCGCGTTCGTGCACGGCGAAAGCATCCTCTTTCGCGCGAACGAAGGCGGCGAGGCCGAGCCGATACTGCCGGTCGCCGAGATTCCGCTGGCAGGGGCGCATAACGTGGAGAACGTGCTTGCAGCGGTCTGCGCCACGCGTCTGGCCGGTGTTGAGGCGCATGTGATCCGCGAGGCGGTAGCGGCGTTTCATGCAGTCGAGCATCGTCTGGAGTTTGTGCGCGAGCTTGATGGGGTGCGCTGGTTCAACGACTCCAAGGCAACCAACGTCGACGCGACGGCGAAGGCGATTGAAGCATTTCCTAGAGGAATCTGGCTGATTCTCGGGGGCAAGGACAAGGACTCGGACTATAGCACGCTGTCGCCCCTGCTTCGCGCGCGCGTGAAGGCAGTTATCACGATTGGTTCGGCAGCGGAAAAGATCGAGTCGCAGCTCGCCGGTGTCGTGAAGATAGAGAGAGCGGGAACGATGGAGCGGGCAGTTGCCTGGGCGCGGAAAGAGGCCGGGTCCGGCGATGTAGTGCTGCTTGCGCCAGCGTGCTCCAGCTTCGATCAGTTTGAGAACTACGAGCATCGCGGCCGCCTCTTCAAGCAACTTGTCGGCGCGCTGGAGTAAAGCAGGGAATGGCAAAGCGCGTCGGCGTCGATAAGTGGTTGTTCGGCACGGTGATTCTGCTGGTGTTGTTCGGGCTGGTATGCGTGTTTTCGGCGTCGGCCGTGATGGCCAAGGCGACGACCGGGTCTCCGTATACGTATGTCATCCGGCAGGCTATCTGGGCCGGGCTTGGGATTCTGGCGCTGTTCGGCCTGATGCGTGTCGACTATCGCAAATACAACAACCCGCGGCTGATCTTTCCGATGATGGCCGTGACTGCACTGATGCTGCTGGGTGTATTCGCCTGGGGCAGCATGAACGGAGCGCATCGCTGGCTGCACTTCGGGCCCGCGTCGCTGCAGCCTTCGGAACTGGCCAAGCCGGTGATCGTGTTTTTTCTGGCGTGGTTTCTGCAGACGCGCATTCACGCGATCGACAACCTGAAGGAGACGATTCTGCCGGCGGTCATTCCGCCGATGGTATACGTCCTGCTGATCCTGAAGGAGCCGGATCTCGGCACGGCGCTGGTCTGCGCCGTAGTCCTGATGCTCATGTTGTATCTCGCCGGTATGCAGATGAAGTGGATCGGCGTGGCGTTGGTTGCCGCGGCTCCGGTGATGTACTGGATGCTGTTCCGTGTCCCATTCCGTCGCGCGCGCATGATGGTCTTCTTCAACCCGGAGGCCGACCCGAAGGGTGCGGGCTTCCACATTCTGCAGTCGTTGATCGCCGTGGGAACCGGCGGAATTCAAGGCAAGGGATTGATGGAAGGTGTGCAGAAGCTGTTCTTCCTGCCGGAGCCGCATACAGACTTTATCTTTGCGAATATCTGCGAGGAGTTGGGTCTGATTGGAGCGCTCTGTGTTGTTGCGGCATTCTGCATCCTCGGCTATCGCGGTTTGAGGGCGGCATTCTTGTCCACCGATCCGTTCGCGAGGTTCCTGGCTTTCGGGCTGACGACCGCGATTTTGGTGCAGGCATTCTTCAATATGAGCGTTGTCATCGCTCTGCTGCCGACCAAAGGGATTCCGCTGCCGTTCATCTCGTCTGGCGGAACGAGTGTGTTCGTGACCCTCGCCTGTATGGGCGTGTTGCTGAACGTTACGCGCGAGATCGATTGATGCAGCGAGCCAGCGAGCCAGCGAGTTCAGTCAGCGAAAAACTAAGAATCGTCATCGCGGGTGGTGGGACCGGGGGGCATGTGGTGCCGGCACTCGCGATCGGCCGCGAGCTGCGTGACAAACATAGCGCTGATGTCGTGTTCATCGGGACGGCGCGCGGGTTGGAGACGAAACTGGTGCCCGAGGCTGGGTTCCGGTTGGAGCTGGTGCGCTCCGGGCAGTTGAAGAACGTCAGCCTGACGACACGGCTGAAAACCTTCGCCGACCTTCCCCTCGGTGTACTGCATTGCATGAGGCTTCTCAGGGAGTTCCGGCCCCAGGTGGTCATCGGTGTGGGCGGTTACGCCAGTGGGCCCGCGATGATCGCCGCGATTCTGAAGCGAATTCCGACGCTGGCATACGAGCCGAACGCCGTCCCGGGAATGACGAACCGGCTGCTGGGCAAGCGTGTGAGCGCGGCGGCGGTGAACTTTGCGGGAACGGCGAGGTACTTTCGCAACGCCGAGGTGACAGGCGTTCCGGTACGGGCGGAGATCTTCGACCTGCCGGCAAGGCCGGCCGGTGCGGCGCCACGGCTGCTGGTGACGGCCGGCTCGAACGGGGCGCTTATCTTTAACGAGACGCTGCCGAAGATCGCGGTGCGGCTGCTGGAGGCGGTGCCGGGGCTGACGATTGTGCATCAGTCGGGAGCGCGCAGGCTGGAGGAGACGCAGGCAGAGTATGAGGCCAGCGGAGCCGACCCGAGGCGCTGGCGGGTTGAGGCATTTCTGACGGACATGCCGGCGGAGTATGCGGCGGCCGACCTGGTGCTGGCGCGTTCGGGCAGCACGATTGCCGAGCTGTGTGCCGCCGCCAAACCTTCGGTGCTGGTGCCTCTGCCGACGGCGGCGGACGATCACCAGCGAAAGAATGCGGAGGTGCTGGCGAGCGCGGGCGCGGCCGTGATGCTGTTGCAGCGGGATGCTACGCCGGAGGTGATGGAGCATACGCTGGCCGGGCTGCTGCTCGATGCCGACAAGCGCAGGCGGATGGCTGCGGCGGCGAAGAGTTTGGCGCAGCCGGGAGCTCTGGAGCGAATCGCGGAGATGGTTTTGCGGCTGGCGGGGAGCTGACGCCCCCTCCCCCTGTTTGCGTGCAAAGTCTTCAGAGAAGAGACTTTAGGGGTGGACTTCGGGCGCGATGGAGCGCAGTGGATCGCGAGAGTGCTTCCTGGGGACGGAGATTTGTCAAGCAGGGCGGAGAGTTGTGCCCGTTACTTTTATCGGTTGCTGCCGCAAACGACAACCCACCCTTTCGTAAACGAAAGGGTAGGCCACCCGGATTATGGTTTGGCTAGCGGAAGGGTGGGCGAGCTCGGTCCATAAAGGAAAGGGCTGGGAGATTTGATCCCAGCCCTGACGTTTTTGATTTGCGGACCCGTGATTCGCGGTCCGGCGATTAGCGGTGTTCGCCGCCGCTGCTATGACTCGCGCTGCCGCCGCCACTATGGTTTCCGCCGCCACCGGACGGGGCGCTATAGTGCGGAGCCGGGGCTGAGCCGCCGCGGTATCCGCGGCCCGAGGGAGCGTTGTAACGCGGAGCGGCTCCGCCATTGAAGCTTCCCCGTGCGGCCCCGTTGTATCGCGGAGCCTGGTGGTTATAGCTGGGCTGCGCGCCGTTGAAGTTTCCGCGGTTGGCAGAGCCTTCGTTGCCGCGGAAGCCTTCCGCGCCGTGATTGGCTACGGCTGCATTGTTGTGGAACTCGGCGCCGTGGACGGTGGAGCGGAAGCCGCCTGCATCGTGCGCGAACGCGGCGGGCGGATGAGCGTTGAAGCTGGCTCCGCCGGGACGGCCGCTGAAGCCGGCATAGGTCCGGTTATAGAAGTTGCCGTGGAAGCCCGGGCCGAAGTGGCCATAGGCACGGTTATAGAAGAAGTGGCCGCCGTTCCAGTAGCCGCCATAGAAGCCGGTTCCGAAGTAGCCGTAGCCGTAGTTGATGCCGCCGTAGTAGCCGACGGTGCGTCCCCAATAGCCGGGGTGCCAGTAGTAGAAGCCGGCGTCGAAGCCCCACCAGCCGGGGGTCCAGAGAGCGCCGTCATAGGGCGCGAGAACCCATGCCCCGTCGACCCAGTAGTAGCCATCAGGTCCCCAAGCCCAGTAGCCGGGGGTCCAGATATAACCGTCGCCCGGGCAGAGAGGCTGGGCGTAGACGGGGATGACGGGGGGAGCGACCGCGACGGAGAGGAAAACGGCGGCGTGCGCCTGCGGCGCGGGAGCGAGGACCACTGCGGTCCCGGCGAGCGCTGCGGCTGCGATGAGGTTGCGGGCTGTATGGCCAAATGCGCGCTTGATCTGCATAAAAATATCCTTCCGGTAGCACCTCGTTGCCCGACCACTATACGCGGGTTTGCGGGTGATTCCGGTGAGTTCCGGCGGGCAGATGTTGCCTGCTCCGGTTCCCGTTCCATTAGACACATGTCGAAGGGAGTTGTTGCGGGAAGGATCGCAGGGTGTGGGAGGCGAGCGCGATTCGCGGTTCGCGATTCACGTACCCAGTACTTTCGTGCGTTGTGCGATTGTTTTCGAATTCGAGGCGCCGGACGGAATTTTCGGGGGAAAACAGCTGACTCAATATGATGGGACGTCACGGTATGACGTCCAAACAATCCTTTGCCGCTGGATGTGTCATCTTGATTGGGTTCTCGTTCGGGCTAAATGCGCAGCAGGCGAGTGCACCGACGATTGATGAGGTGTTGGAGCGGCTGGATGCGAATCTGAACCGCTACGACAGAGACCTGCCGAGCCTGTTTTGCGATGAGCACGTTGTTTCGCAGATGGAGCCGGGAGGGCGGGATGCAGATACCGTGACGGACTCGCTGTTCCGTCTGGAGCGGACGGCGGGACCCGAACATACGACGAGCCTGGAGGAGTCGCGCGAGATCAAGAGTGTGAACGGCAGGGCGGCGGACTCGCAGGACATGGAGGGCCCGAGCCTGGTGAGCGGCGTGTTTGAGGGCGGGCTGGCGGTGGTGTCGGCGAACCAGAAGACGTGCATGAAGTACACGCTGGAGAAAAGGAAGAGGAATCGCGTGGACGAGCCTTATGTTGTGCGCTTTGCGACGGCTCTGACCGAGGAGAACTCTGCGGGTTGCCTTTTGCAGGAGAAGAGTGAGGGCCGGGTGGTGATCGATCCGCGGTCGATGCAGATTACTCGGCTGGAGTTGACGACTCCACATCATGTGATTGTGCATGGGAGTCCGTATGCGTCGCCAGTGGTGGGCAAGCGGGTGTTGACGGTGGAGTATGCGCCGGTGGTGCTGGGAGGGCAGACGTTCTGGCTGCCGACGGCGATAAGCCAGCGGTCGGTTGGAGATGCGAACACGTTTCATGCGACGGTGTGGACGTACAAGGCAAGCTATCGCAACTGTCACAGGACAGAGGTGACGTCGCGGATTCTTCCGGGCGGTGCGGCGACGCAGTGATTTTATGAGCCGGCGGTGGTGGCGAGCTCTGCGAGATGGTTGCCGTAGGTGAGGGAGACGACGGCCCCGACGAGGATGACGAAGGCGATGGCGACGGCCATTCGGGTTGCGATGCGCGAGCCGCGCCATTCGCGGAGGACCACGCCGACGATGATGCTGAAGGTGATGAGCATGATCATGTGGATGGCCCAGCTGGTGAACTGATAGACGCCCATGCGCACGTGGGCGAGGTTGTAGAAGAAGAATTGTCCGTACCAGAGAAAGCCGGTGAGGATAGCCATGGTCCAATTCACGGGAAGACTGGCGCGTTCCTGTCCGGCGGGCAGCTCGACGATTTCGCCGAGGGTTTTGTGTTTGCTGTGAAGCCAGAGGCAGTAGATGGCGGTGGTGATGAAGGCTCCGGTGTTGGAGAAAATGTACACGACGTTGCCGCGAAAGACGCCGGCTCCGTGCGCGGATGCGACGTCGGCGATGGGTTCGCCGGCGGCGAGGGCGAAGCCGTAGACAGCGGAGAGTACGCCGGCAATCAGCGAGAGCGACAAGCCTTTCATCAAGGAGAAGCCTTCGAGCTTTGCCTGGGCGCTGAGGTCGCGCTCCTTCATGCGTCCGGCGAGGCCGGTGAACCCGATGCCGATCATGCCGATGACGATTCCTGCGATGACCCAGCCGGCTCCGGGCTTGCTGAGGGTTGCGCCGAGAGTGCCTTTCACCAGCGGCGGGATGAGGGTTCCGAGGACGGTGGAGAGGCCGACGGCGATGGAGTACGTGAGCGAGAAGCCGATGTAGCGAATGGAGATGCCGAAGGCGGTGCCACCGATTCCGTAGGCCGCGCCGAGGACAAAGGTCTCGAGCATGGCGCCCCGCGGCGCTTCGCGCAGGACCGCGCCGAGTTGGGGAGTAGTGAGCCAGGCGCCGAGGATGGGCAGGAGAAACCAGCAGAACGCGGCCTGCACGAGCCAGTAGCTTTGCCACGACCAGGCTTTGACGCGTTTCTGCGGCGTGTAGCAAAGCGCTGCGGAGAGCGCGCCAACGCCGTGCAAGGCAGTGCCGAGGATGGGGTTGGGAGTGATCATCGCAGAGCTTTTGTTTGCGGCTCAGGGCTGGGACTTGAGCTTGTCGATGAAGGCGATGACCGAAGGCGCAGACCAGTTCGCGGCGCCGGTGTGTTTGGAGACGAGGTGACCGTCCGGGGAGTAGATGAAGGTCTCGGGAAACTGCTGGAGCTGCATGGATGCGGGGATGTCGTCATCGTGAGTGATGTAGAAGGGGAGATTGTAGTGGTAGTGGCGCGCGTAAAGACGGACACGTGCGGGTGTGTCGAGGCGGGAGACGCGGACCTGAGGGTCGTTGAGGTAGTGGTTGTAGAGCGTTTGGACGGTGGGCATTTCGGCGACGCACTGGATACACCATGTTCCCCAGAGATCGAGGAAGACGACCTGATGGTTGATGGGAAGGAGATGCTCGGGCTGGCCGTCGAGGGTGCGGAAGACAAGGTCGGTGGCTCGCTCGGGGTGGAGCTGGAGTGCGGGAGCGTATTCGCGGGCGGCGATGCGGTGGCTGAGGAGTTTGAATGCGGTGACGAGGACGCAGGCGGCGACGACGGCGAGGAGAGAGAGCGTGAGCGCGATGCGAGTGAGGATTCGTGGCATGATCAGTTGTTCGGACTTTCGGCCGGACCGGGATTTGCCGTCGTCGGCAGGGGGCCGACGGGCTGTACGTTGCCGACGGGCTGGCCGGTGCGGCTGGCGTCGAACCGTGCTTTGGAACCCCAGACGCCGGCGAACCAGTCGTCACCGATTTTTTTGAAGAGTTCCTGGGCGGTGGCAGTGTCGCCGGCGCGTAGAGCCATGAAGGCGGCGGAGTTGAGGTAGCCGTTTGTATAGCCGTAGAGCTGGCTCAAGGCGGTGAAGCCCCGCTGCACGCGCGCCTCATCCATGCCCGGCGCTTCCGGGCGGCCGCAGCAGTTGAGGTGGTCGGCGATGAGGAAGTAGACGGCGTCACCTTCGCGTCCGCCGATGGTGTCCGCGACCTGGGCGGCGTAGGTTTCCGTCTCGCCGGATTTGCCGTGCCACTTGGGTAGAAGGTTTTCAGCCTGGCCGAACGCGATATAGAAGTATTCCGGATTGCGGGCCAGAGCGTTTTGAGCGAGAGCGTCCATCTGCTCGCGCGGCCAGCCCTGGACCATTCCGATGAACTGCATGCCGTGATACCACTCGGGGCAGTTCACGCCGACGTCGCGTGCATCTTCGAGGATTGTGCGCGCGGTCTGGATACGCTGATTGAAGAGCGCCCAACCTTCCGGAGTGACGGATTTTGCGTAGCCGTTTCCGCGAGCCTTCCAGGCGAAGGCGACGTAGGCACCGGAGAGGGCGATGCGCGGCGTTGGCGATTGGGGGTCGGCGGCGATCCAGCTTTTGAGTCTGGCGATAAGGGCTTGCCAGTCGGCGTCGGTGGCGGTCAGGGCTCCGGGCGAGTCGATGACTTGATAGAGGAAGTTCAACTGCCAGTTGCCTCCGCGGAATCTTGTGTGCTGGGTGCGGAGTTGTTGCGCGAGCGCGTCGATCTGGCCGTATTGGCTGTTTTGAAAGAGGTCGAACACGTGGGCCTGGAGCGCCCGAGCGGTTCCGGGCTGAACTTCAGGACTTTCGGGTGTGGGTTGTTGGGGCGTGGTGGGAGCCGTGGTCGTTTGAGCCGCGACAACGGAGAGCGACCAAGACAGCAAGGTGCAGGAGGCAAACAGCAGGACAATCGAGCCAACGCGTCTCATCCGGCACCTCAAAACTCGCAGACCATTTTGCACTCAACTGTGAGCGCCAGCCACAGTTATTCACCGTAACTGACGAGTTCATCAGCGGCGTGTTTTGGTGAACATGTCTTTGGGGCACATGACGTGGACGCCGTCGTTGGTGTCGACGAGCTGGGTGATGTTGACGTCGCAGGCGACGGAGATGAGAGAGTAGGCGTCGTCGCGGGTGAGGTGCGGGAAGCCGGGGTCGGTGGCGGGGGCTTGCGTGGTGAGGAATGTGATCATGTTGCGGACGGCCATCTCGGTGGCGGTCTTGAGGTCGGGCGAGAAGCCCATGGCGATATAGAACTGCGGGGTTTCGGCGCGGGGCCAGAGGAGACGCTCGGACTCGGGCGCGTTGGGGTCGCGCTTGTGGACGATGAACTGGAAGGTGCCGGTGAGGAAGGTTTCGAGCGCGGTGATGTCGACCTCGCCGTTGCCCTGGCCGGCGTGGCCGTCGCCGGCTTCGTAGAGTGCGCCTGGCGCGTGGACGGGATAGAAGATGACGGAGCCTTCGGTGAGTTCTTTGTTGTCCATGTTGCCGCCGTGCATCCAGGGCGGAGCGGAGTTCCACTTGCCGGCGGATTCGGGCGGGGCGACGCCCATGGAGCCGAAGAAGGGATGCAGCGGGATCTCGATACCAGGGGCGAAGTGCGCGAGCATCTTTGTGCGGTCGAGCGGGATGATTTTGGTGCGGCCGTAAGGGAAGTCGTCGGGGAGAAAGCCGCGGCCGGCGCCGAAGCCGTTGCAGGCGAAGTCGGTGTCGAGCTGAATTTTGAGGACGCGGACCTCGAGGACGTCGCCGGGCTCAGCTTCAGCGATGGCGACGGGGCCGGTGAGGATGTGGCCGCCGGGGCCCCGGTCTTCGCGGGGGACCTGCTTGTAGATGGCGTCGAGCCAGGAGGGGACCTCGGAGGGTTTCACGCCCTCAGCTTCGAGGCGCTCAGGCGGGCCGCAGGTGGAGGCGGTCTGCATGATGACGGTGTCGCCGGAGTGGACGGTGAGCGCGGGCTTGGCGTGATACGAGTAGTAGCCCCAGGCGACGGTAGATGGTGTAGCGAGCAGGGTTTGAGGAGTTTGCGCGAGTAGAGAAGACACGGAGGCGAACAGCAGCGTGAGGATGGCGCAGTGATTTCGCATGTGTGGGGAGAGCATACCGCAAGTTGAGGCGGAAGCTGGGACGAATCAGAAGCCGCGATCGATGGTCTGGATCCGGCGGCCCCAGTCGACGATGAGGTACGAAGCTAACAAGCGGCTAAACGGCGAGCAGGCGACGTAAGATCGTCGCCCGTGTTGAGGATGGCGCGGGTTCTGCCGAGATGCGCCCCGGCCGATCACATTGCGGATGCTGGGGTCTCGATGTTATCGATTTCAACTACGAGCTGCTTTGTCTGTGTAGGCCGCAGAGTGAGCCCAAGCTGCGTTTCGAGCGCCTTGCGGAGGAAGTCTTCAGGAGTTTGAGTGAGCGGGCGGGGCAGCGGAGGAAGAACGCCCGGCGGCAGCGCGGGGGCGACAGCTTCCGGCGGCCACTTGAGATCGATGACGAAGGCGCCCTGGAGGCCGGTGGTGTCGCGGATTTGAAGATGCAACTCTTGCGAGAGGCGCGCAGCCAGGGTTGACATGGAAATGTAGGAACTTGTTAGTCGATTTTCGCTGACAACAGTGGAACGGCGATCGCAGCGGCAGTGCGGCATGGAATTGGAAGGGCGGAATTTAATCCCGCCGGAAGCGATGACGAGCTCCTGGGCAGTTCCGGCTTCCAGAGCCTGGTGGGCTACGAGGTCGAAGTGGTTTTTCAGGAGCGTGTCGAGCAGAAACCGATAGGCATGCGGATCATGTTCGGGGTCGGAGATGCCTGGTGGATCGATCCTGCCGGTGATGTCGAAACGATGAGCCAGTTGGTCCTGCCGGAGGCCGCGGAGGGGGTAGCGGTATTCGAGTTCAAGTAAGTCGAGCAGGGAGATGTTGGCGGCGGCGATGCTGTCGCGGTTGAATTCGAGAAGTTTGGGAACGCCGGTGTTGGCGGGAGTAATACGAATGGTGTCGACTGCTGTTGGCACTTGAGCGTAGATGCGGCCGACGCGGGGCGCGAGAAGGGCAGTCGCGAGAAACAGCGCCTGGGTAGCGTGGTTTCGCATGCGCAGGGAAGCATAGCGCAAAGAACGATTGAGGTGGCGGGGAATCATGGCGGGTTCGTGCAGAATGGAGTGGGGATTGTGGAGATGAGCTTGCCGGAACACGCCATGTTTGCGCCGTCGCAAAGAGTGCACTTTATCGGGATTGGCGGGATTGGGATGAGCGGGATCGCGGAGATACTGCTGACGATGGGATATGCGGTTTCGGGCTCGGATCTGCGGGCGTCTTCAGTGACGGAGCGATTGCAGCAGTTGGGCGCGACGATCTATGTGGGGCATACCGCGGAGAATGCGCGGGCGTGCGATGTGGTGGTGACGAGCTCGGCCGTGGCCAAGGACAACCCCGAGGTACTGGAGGCGCGGGCGCGGAAGACGCCCGTGATCCAGCGGGCGGAGATGCTGGCGGAGTTGATGCGGCTTAAGTATGGGATCGCGATTGCCGGGATGCACGGGAAGACGACGACGACGAGCATGATTGCGGCGGTGCTGGCTGGCGGAGGGCTGGATCCTACGGTGGTGGTGGGTGGGCGCGTGGATGCGATGGGGTCGAATGCACGGCTGGGGCGATCGCAGTATCTGGTTGCGGAAGCCGATGAGAGCGATCGGAGTTTTTTGAAACTGAGTCCAGTGCTGGCGGTGGTGACGAACCTGGATCGCGAGCACATGGAAGCGTATCGCGATATGGAGGATGTGGAGGCGGCGTTTGTGGAGTTCATGGACAAGCTGCCGTTTTATGGAGCGGTGACGGCGTGTGCGGATGACGCCCGGCTGAAGGCGGTGCTGCCGCGGGTGACGCGCAAGGTTTATACGTACGGCGAGAGCGATGGCGTGGACTTTGGGCTGCGTGTACGCGAGGCGCGGGCGGGGTGTCATGCGACGTTTGAGGTAGATGCGCAGGGGTTGTTGCTGGGGCCGTTCGATCTGAATGTGCCCGGCAGGCATAACCTGCTGAACGCGACGGCGGCGGTGGCGATTGGGGTGCAACTGGGAATTGCTCCGAAGAAGATTGCGGAGGCGCTGCATGACTTTCGCGGCGTGGATCGGCGGTTTCAGATCAAGGGCAAGGAGCGCGGCGTCACCGTAGTGGATGATTATGGGCATCATCCGACGGAGATTAAGGCGACCCTGCAGGCCGCTCGTGAATGCGGATATAAGCACGTGCTGGTGCTGTTTCAGCCGCATCGATACACGCGGACTCGGGATCTGATGGAGGAGTTTGCGGGCGCGTTTGGCGATGCGGATGCCGTGGAGGTCTTGGACATCTATGCAGCCAGCGAACAGCCGATTCCGGGCGTGACGGGTGAGACGCTGGCGAAGCGGATTCCGAATGCCGAATATGCGGCGAGTGTGGACGAGGCTGTGGGGAGGCTGGCGAAGCGCGCGAGGGATGGCGATTTGATCATGACGCTGGGGGCGGGAAGCGTATCGCAGGCGGGAGCGGTGGTTCTGGAGCGGTTAGTGGATCGTACCCGGGACGCAAAGGCCGCGCGATGAAGGGGGTGCTCGATCTGTGGCGATTCGGCCGAAGGATGGGCCGCCCGGATTTCTCGCGAGGGTGCTAGAGTAGGGCGGAAATTAAAACGCTGTGGTGCAGGGGGTGCTTGTATGCGCTGGAGTGTGGTGTTTCTGTTTTCGCTCGGCGTGAGTGTGGCGGCGCAGCAACAGGCTTTGCCGGGTTCCCAGCAGGCGGCTCCGCCGCAGAGACAGGCTCTGCCGGCGCCGCAGCATCAGGCGAACTTCGAGGCGGAGCGGCGGCAGGCGGATGAGCTGTTTGTCAGTGGCAAGCACCAGGAGGCGCTGCCGCTGTATGAGGATCTTTGCAAGCAGGATCAGACGATTCCGGTGTTTGCGGAGCGGCATGGGTTGTTGCTGCTGGAGAAGGCAGAGACGACGGAGGATATAAAGCAGAAGACCGAGCTGGGGAGTGCGGGGTTGGCGGAGCTCCAGAGGGCGCAACGTCTGGGCGACAACAGCCCGCTGCTGGTTCAGACCTTGTACAACGCGTCGAAGACGCCGTTGGGTGCGGTCATCGGCGCCCCCTATGGGATGCTGCCGTTGACGGTGGGCTACACCCATGTGGCATCGGCGCGGGCGCAAGCGCTGTACGACCAGGGAGAGCAGGAGTTTGGACAGCAAAACTTTGCGCAGGCGGCGAAGCTGTACATCAAGGCAAGCGAGGCCGACCCGCAGTTCTACCTGGCGGCGCTGAATGCGGGTGACTCGTACTTTCGCGAGAAGGATTGGAAGCAGGCGGGGATTTGGTTTCAGAAGGCGGTCGCGATTGATCCGGACCGCGAGACGGCGTATCGCTACTGGGGCGACGCTCTGTGGGCTGCGGGTGACAAGATGGGCGCGAAGGCGAAGTTTATCGACGCGATCATTGCGGAGCCGTTCGTGGGTTCGACGTGGTCGAAGCTGCAGCAATGGGCGGGAGCGACGCATACGCCGTTCATCATCGTGCGTGTGCACCGTCCGGAGTTCACGACGCCGAACGGTCAGCTGAAGGTGGATCCAGCGCTCGAAAAGGAGACGGGCGACGGACATGCCTCGTGGCTGGTCTATGAGCAGGTGAGGGTGGCGCATGGAGCGCGGACGCCAGGGCAGTTAATGATGGCCGGGGCCACCATGAAGGATGGGCAGTTCACGCCGAGTGGCTATGTGCACACGTTGGATGAGGAACTGGCGGCGCTGAATGCGATGCTCGACGATGTGCAGAGGAAGGTAGCGGCGGGGACGGTGACGGACGCCAATATGGAGCCGGGGATCCGGGCGATGCTGGAACTGAGGAAGCAGGGGTTCCTGGGACCGTTTGAGATGCTGAACTTTCATGACGCCGGGTTGCGGCATGAGTATCCCGCCTATCGGGCGGGGCATCGGGAGTTGCTGGTGAGCTACATGAACACGGTCGTGGCGCCGGGGGTGGTGCAGTAGGGGTGGTTCGCGACTGGTTGTTAGCAACAATGATGCGGGTGTGAGTTCCTGACGGGGTACCCCGGAGCGTGAGGCGGGTTTCCCGTGCCGATTCGCTCGGTATAGTTGAGGAGGCGATTTGTCCGCGGCCTCGAGCAGCTTTCCTGATGCTTGGCGTTTGTCCAGCGAAAAGAAGGCCGTTTTCCTCTTGAGAAAACGGCACCAGCTTCTTCGCTTTTCCGACGCTGTCAGGAAGACGGTTCGAGCATGGGTCAGCTGGAGATGAAGATGGGTTCGAAGCGCGGTGGGGCGGTGCTTGAGGCACCGGACGAAGAGTCACCTTATGAGGCGGAGGCGCCTCGCCGCAGGTCTTCGCGGAAGCCAAGCTATGTCGTTCCCGAAGACGATGATTATGCCGATGCCTTCGATGAGCCCGCGTTCAAGCGGCAGCGCGGAGGGTTGAGGGTCAACGTCCGCAAGGGATTGCCGAAGAGCTGGGTAGGACGCGGGTTGTTTGCTCTGGGATTTCTGGCGGTAGTGGGAGTGATCTTTGCCGGCCTGGCGGGGCTGCGGAGCGCTCTGCTGCATGACAGCCGGTTTGTGGTACCGACCTCGGAGAACATTGAGATTGTGGGGAACCACAATGTGACGCGGTCCGAGGTGCTAAGCGTGTTCGGTGCGGACTTGGAGCGGAACATCTTTCGCGTTCCGCTGGACGAGCGGCGCGCCGATTTGGAACGGTTGCCGTGGGTGCAGCATGCGACGGTGATGCGGCTGCTGCCCAACCGGATTCGCGTGGCGCTGACCGAACGGACGCCGGTGGCGTTTGTGCGGCATGGAAGCCAGATCGGGATGGTGGACGCGACGGGTGTGCTACTGGATATGCCTCCGGATGCCGCGGGCGATCCGCACTATTCGTTTCCGGTGCTGACGGGGCTTTCGGTGAACGATCCGCTGTCGACGCGGGCGGCGCGAATGGCGATCTATCTGCGGTTCATGCAGGAGCTGGGTGCGGCGAACTCGGGCACGATCAGCGAGGCGGATGTATCGAACCCGGAGGATTTGAAGGCCGTGGTTTCGAGTGGCGGGAGCGACATCCTTGTGCACTTCGGGGATGAGGACTTTCTGCATCGATATCAGGAGTTTGAGCAACATCTACCGGAGTGGAGGCAACAATATCCGAGGCTGGCCGCCGCTGACATGCGTTATGACCGGCAGGTGGTGCTGGAGATGCAGCCAGGCACGGGCGTTCCGGTGAGTGGAGGAGCGACAGGTTCAACGAGCGCGGGAACGGCCGCGGCGGCGACCCCTCTGCGTCCGAAGGCAGCAGCCAGTACGGTACCAAAGGCTCCGGTGAAGGCCCCTCCAAAGGCGGTTGCGCATGCGGTCGCGCCTCCGTCCAAAGGGAAGGCTGCAAGTTCTACTGGAAAAGCAGAGACGGGCAATGGCAAAATCTTTGCTGATCTGGCTGCGGCGCGGCGGGCACGGCTGGCTCGCGCGAAGCAGGCGGCCGGAGCTGGTGCGCAATGAATCAGAAGTCCGACACCCTGATTACCGTGCTCGATGCCGGCAGCTCCAAGAGCTGCGTGATGGTGGCTGAGCTGGCGGATGGGGTGTTGCGGTATCGCGGGCATGGGATCCAGCCGTCGCGGGGGATGCGGAAGGGCGTGATCTCGGACCTGGGACCAGCGGCGGCGGCCATCAACGATGCGGCGCTGACGGCGGAGCGGGTGACGAAGGCTCCAGTGGAGACGGCGGTGGTGGGCGTCGGTGGGCCGCATATCCGCGGGATGAATTCGCAGGGCGGCATCACGATGGGCTCGCGGATGAAGGAGATTACGAAGGAAGACGTGCGGGCGGCGATCGACCGCGCGCGGTCGATTGGGTTGGCGCCGGACCGCGAGGTGCTGCACCTTCTGCCACAGCAGTTCATTCTGGACGATCAGGCGGGGATTCATGATCCGGTTGGCATGGTGGGCAACAGACTCGAGGTGTGCCTGCACATGTCGACGTGCTCGGGGAGTGCGGCGCAGAGCGTGATCACGTGTGCGAACCGGGCGGGGCTTGAGGTCGTGGACACGGTGTTCGAGGGCCTGGCATCGGCGGAAGCGGTGCTGAGCGCGGATGAGCGCGAGCTGGGCGTGTGCCTGGCGGACATCGGCGCGAGCTCGACGGAGATGGTGGTGTTCTTTGAGGGATCGATCGCGCACACGGCGGTGCTCCCGATTGGCGGCGACCACTTTACGAACGATTTAGCAGTAGGCCTGCACGTGAGCGTGGAAGAGGCCGAGCATTTGAAGCGGACGTTCGGCAACTGCGTCGTGACGGCGGTTCCGCAGTTGAACGAGATCGAGGTCGGGGGCGACCTGGCGACGGGCGGAGGGCCCGCGAGGATGGTTCGGCAACGGTTTTTGGCCGAGATTCTGGAGCCGCGGGCGCGCGAGCTGCTGATGATGATGCGCGACAATCTGCGCGCGGGCGGCGTGCTGGAGGCGATGGGCGCAGGCTGCGTGTTTACCGGTGGAGGAGCGCATCTGGCCGGGCTGCTGGATCATGCGGAGAGCCTGTTGCGCGTGCCGGCGCGGACTGGCTATCCAGTGCCGCTGAGCCGGATGCCGGCGGAGCTGGCGCAGCCGGAGTTTTCGACGGCTATCGGGATGCTGCTGTACACACATCGCACGCAGGTGAGGAAGGCGAGCGAGGAGCAGGGGCTGCGGCAGAAGCTGAAGTCGATCTTTGCCGGGAGCTTCTGAGGCGAGCCCGTCTCCAAACCGCCAAGATTGCGGCGACGTGGTTCGTATTCGCGATGAACAAGAGAAGCGCTCGTGCGTCCGCAAACGATACCCTACCCTTTCGTCGGCGAAAGGGTAGGCCACCCACAGGCGGTTTGGCAGGTAGAATAAAGCTCATGTTTCGATGCAGGACGGCCGCTGGCCTCGCCCTTTTGGTCTTTCTTTTTTGTTCTGTCGCAGCCCGAGCTCAGTTTGGTGTTTATGGGACGGTGACGGGAGAGCGCTTCGGCGGCTTTCAGTGCCAGGTGACGACGGGATGCGCGGCGCCGAACGGTGTCGCCAAGCCCTACGGCAGCAGCTTTGGCGCCTACTACGACTTTCGTTCGATAGGGCCAATCCGGCTGGGTGTTGACGTTCGGGGTTCTGTCTTGAACTCTAACAAAAGTGTTGTCACCAATAACTCCAGCGTCGATTTTGTCCGTCATTACTCGGCACTCGGTGGCGTGCGCGCGGAGTTCCGCACGCCGTTTAAGTGGCTGCATCCGTACGGGCAGCTATCAGCGGGGCTGGGGCGATCGAATGCTGCATTCATCGACAACAATCCGGAGATCTACCAGAACTTCACCCAGGTGCAAGGATTTGCGGGAGCAGACATCACGCTGCTTCCGATTTTGGATTTGCGTGCCATCGAGCTTGGGGCCGGGGAAGCTTTCGGTCCGAGCAGTCACAGCATCCAAACGATTGGTATCGGCGTCGTGTTCCACACGCCGCGCTAGGAGTTTGTTGAGAGAAGGGACGCGGCGCGGTACGACTCTGCTGGCCAAGAATCGAAGCGCCACGAATCCACAAAGATACGAGGCGGCGCGCTTTCTTCAAACGTTTTCTTTTACCTCATGCAGAATCAAAGCAGGCGACCCCCATCGCCTGAGGAGGCCCGCGTATGTCCTACCAGCCTGAGGATGCCATACGCATCCACTATCACGATGAGGCGCAGCGCAATGCGCGCATCAAGGTGATCGGCGTGGGCGGCGGCGGCGGCAACGCCGTAAACCGTATGATCGCAGCGAAGGTGGAGGGCGTGGAGTTTATTGCGGCCAACACCGATGTGCAGGCGCTGGAGAGCTCGGCTGCGCCGGTGAAGTTGCAGCTTGGAGTGAAGCTGACGAGCGGCCTGGGTGCAGGCGCGAACCCCGACATCGGACGGCGCGCCGCGCTCGAAGATTCGGACAAGATTATTGAGGCGCTGGAAGGTGCGGACATGGTGTTTGTGACCGCCGGCCTGGGCGGCGGCACAGGCACGGGTGCAGCGCCGGTGATTGCCTCGCTGGCAAGCGAGATGGGCGCGCTGACCGTGGCGGTCGTGACGCGGCCGTTCAGCTTCGAAGGCAAGCGGCGCATGATGCAGGCAGAGCGTGGCATGCAGGAGCTGCTGGAATCGGTCGATACGCTGATCGTGATTCCGAACGAGAAGTTGCTGGCGGTGGCGCGCGACGCGGGCTTCTTTGAGAGCTTTCGAATTGCTGACGATGTGCTGCGTCAGGGCGTGCAGGGAATCTCGGACATTATCACGATTCCGGGTGTCATCAACCGCGACTTTGCGGACGTGCGCACGACGATGGCAGGGATGGGCTACTCGGTGATGGGAACCGCCGTGCGCAGCGGGCCGGAGCGCGCCAAGGAGGCGGCCGCAGCAGCGATGGCGAGCCCGCTGCTGGAATCGGGCGCGATCGACGGAGCGAAGGGCATCCTGATCAACATTACGGGATCAAGCAGCCTTAAGCTGAATGAGGTGTTTGAGGCGTCGACGATTATTCAGAATGCAGCGCACGAGGACGCGAATATTATCTTCGGCGCGGTGCAGGATGAGTCGATGGGCGAGGACGTGAAGATCACGGTCATCGCAACGGGCTTCAAAGAAGAGATGCCGCAGCGGAGAGAGCGCATGCTGCAGGGAGCGGCGCTGCCCGCGTCGCGGATGGAGCCCGTCGCTCCGCCGCCACCGCGCATCGCGCAACGCCCGCAGCCAATGCCGGCGTTTGCGAGCGAGATTTATGCGGCGGCCGAAGAGCATGAGTCGCCTGTGGAAGCGCAGCAGAAGCCGGCAGCCCGCAAGAAGAGCCGCCAGGATTCTCAAGAGAAGCGCGAGTCAGTAGTGCCTGCACCGGAGCCCGTCGCAATGCAACCTCCTCCTCAGCCGCCAGCAACCGCTGCGCGCGCCGAGGAGCCACAGCGCGCAGTGCAACCGGCCGATCCTTTGAGAATCACGCCGAGCGAACCGATGCGCGCGGCTCCGCCGATGGAACCTGTGCGTGCAACCCATACCGAACCTCTGCGCGTGCCGAACGAGCCGCTCCGCATTACGCCACCGCGTGAGCCGGAGCCGGAGCGTGTGCATGGGGCGTATGTCCCGGCCGCGTCCAGCGAACCGAAGCCGGAGTTAGTTGCGGTGCCCGCCTCGGTGTTCGATGACGATTTCTTCCGCAAGCCGAATGAGGAGCTTCGTGCGAACGCGCCGGAGCCGCGAGGATGGGCGAAAGAAGATGTTCGCGAGCTGGAACCGGTAGCCGCCTCGCCGAAGCCCGAAACGCACTGGCCGGAGGCCAAGGTTCCAAGCTTCGCCGGCTACGCGGGGGGAAATTCTTCATCTTCCGATGAGGACGAGCTGGACATTCCGGCATTTCTGCGTCGCAGCCGATAGGGAATCCGGACGAAGCATCAAACACTTCAAGCAGGTGGCGGGAGCAGACGAGAGTACATGAAACAGAGAACCATTGGCCTCACTCTTTCTCTGCTGGCGAGCGCCGGGCTGGCGTTGGCTGCGAATCCGCAACACCATATTGTGCGGCATAACAGCACAAGAGCGCATCTAGCGAAGACGGTGGCGCATGGAACGCGCTCGCGTGCGACACGCACTGTGCTGCGGCGAGTGGTCATCCACGGGCATGTGCATTACGTACGCCGCACGCTGGTGTATCGGCCTGTGGAGCGATTCACGACGAGCAGCTTTGCGGACGACTTGACGCTGGGCGATGTGACCGGCGGTGAGGATCCGACGGTTCGCGCGGCTGCTGTGGAAGCACTGGGCGATATGAACGGGACGGTCCTTGCGATCGATCCTTCGAACGGCCGCATCCTGGCGATGGTTAATCAGAAGCTCGCGCTGAGCGCGGGCGCGGAGCCGTGTTCGACCATCAAAGTCGCGGTGGCACTGGCGGCATTGAAGGAAGGGTTGATTAAGGCCGATACGCCGGTGAACCTGGGCGGCCATTATTCTCTCGACCTGACGCATGCGTTGGCCAAGAGCGTGAATTTGTATTTTGAAGTGTTAGGGCGCGCGATGGGATTTGAGCGCGTGAAGCACTATGCGAATGAATTTGGGCTGGGTGAGCTGGCGGGCTACAACATCCCGGGTGAGCAGCTGGGTGTGTATCCGGATGTGGAGCTGCCGCAAGCAGAAGGCGGTGTGGGCCGGATGTGCTCGTTTGGAGAGAGCATTTCGATGACGCCGCTGCAGCTGGGCGCGCTGGTTTCCGCGATTGCGAACGGCGGCACTCTCTATTATTTGCAACATCCGACGACGCCGGAAGAGGTTGCGAACTTTGAGCCCAAAGTAAAGCGGCAGCTCGATATCAAGGATGTCATTCCGGAGATTTTGCCGGGCATGCGCGGAGCGGTGGACTTCTCAAACGGAACGGCACGGTCGCTGCGCGAAAACTTTGAGCAGTTCCCGGTGTTCGGCAAGACAGGTACGTGCTCGAACAACGGAACGCGGTACGGGTGGTTTGTCTCGTATGGGCAGGCGCCAACCGGACCGATCGTCACCGTAGTCTTCCTGGAAGGCGGACGGCCGACGTTTGGACCAAAGGCTGCCGAGCTGACGGGCGAGTTCTACCGCGCGATGTATGAGCGGAACTACTTCGCGCCAAAGCCGGCGGAGCCTACGCAGTCGGCGATGGCGACCGGGCGGTAAGCAAAGACAATTGAGGGCCGGCGCACCGGGCTCGGTCGCATCTGATTGTCCATCTGGTGGACAATGATGCGATGGAGATTGTGACGGCGGCAGGGATGGGAGCAATCGACCGCGACTCCGGCGAGCGCGGCGTACCGGTGCGCGTGTTGATGGAGAATGCGGGCGCGGCGGTGGCGCGTTTCTGCCGGCAACGATATCCGGGACTGCCGATAACGACGCTTTGCGGCAAAGGCAACAATGGCGGTGACGGAGCTGTGGCGGCGCGGCTGCTGGCGGAGACGCAGACTCCCGCGAAGTTGGTGCTGCTTGGCTCGATCGAGGATACGCATGGTGATGCTGCAGACGCTTTGCATCGTGCCAGAGCGACGCGGGGTCTGGAATTTGTCGAGGCAGAAGATGAAGCGGCGCTGCGCGAGGCGCTGAAGGACGCGAAGTTGATTCTCGATGCGGTGGTGGGCACGGGATTCAAACCGCCGCTGCGTGGATTGGCCGCCGTGGCGCGCGATTTGATTGCGGCGCTTCACGTGCCGGTGATTGCCGTTGACCTGCCAAGCGGGTGGGATGCGGACTCGACGAAGGAGACGTCGGCGGACGACAGCGGTGTGGCGCAGGCGTTTCGCGCCGATGCGGTGGTGACGTTTGTCGCGCCGAAGTATGCACATGTCTTCGGGCATCTGACGCCAGGAAAAACATTTGGATCCGTGGTGGTTGCCGACATCGGGACGCCTCTGGAGTCGATACCGGCCCATGCAAAGATGCACTGGACCGGAATGGCAAAACGGATCGCGGAGACGCCGCGCGACGTCAATGGCAACAAGGGCAAGTTTGGGCATGTGCTGATCCTCGGGGGGAGCCTGGGCAAAGCGGGCGCGCCTTCGATGGCGAGCCTGGCGTGCATGCGCACTGGCGCGGGATTGACGACGGCGGCGGTGCCGGCCTGCATTCTGCCCACGGTGGCGAGAGTGGCTCCGGAGCTGATGTGCGCGCCACTGGAGGATGGATTATCGCTGGATCAGCTGGAGGCGGATGGATTGGAGAAGCTGCTGAAGGGCATCACTGTCGTCAGCATTGGGCCCGGGCTGGGGCAGGAGCGGACGATACCGGAGTTCGTGCGTGGGTTTGTGGAGCGTGTCTCGTTGCCGATGGTGATCGACGCCGATGGGTTGAATGCGCTGGCGGGAAGGACTGAGTTGCTGAAGCGGGTTGCGGGCGCGACAGATGCTAAGGGAAAGAAGCGAACAATTGTGCTGACGCCGCATCCCGGAGAGATGGCGCGGCTGGTGGGGTCAAGTGTGAAAGAGGTTGAGTCGGATCGCGTCGAACTGGCCCGGCGCTTTGCGAGGGAGCACGGCGTAACGCTGGTGCTGAAAGGGTGGCGCACGCTGGTGGCGCACCCGGATGGGCGTATTGCCGTGAATACGACAGGCAACCCCGGCATGGCGAAGGGCGGAAGCGGCGACATTCTGACGGGAATTGTTGCCGCGATGCTGGCGCAGTATCCGGACAACATGGCCGAGGCGGTAGAGGCTGCGGTGTTTCTGCATGGGCTCGCGGGAGACTACGCGACGCTGGCGCAGGATGAGCACACGGTGCTGGCGTTGGACACCGTCGCGCATCTGTGGCGGGCGTTTCGCGAGCGCGTGACCGATGAAGATGGATTCACGTGGATTGCAGGTTTGGCCGCGCGCGCGTCGCGCACAGGTGGGGGCGGCAGCAATGCCTGAGTTCACGCGCGAGAAACGGCTGCGAACGAGGAGCGTGAATGGGACTCTGGCGCTGGGCGAGATGATGACCGAGCTGCTGCGGCCGCCGAAGCTCGTGCTGCTGCGCGGCGACCTGGGCGCGGGCAAGACGACGTTGGTGAAGGGAATTGTCGCTGCGCTGGGAGCCGCGGAGCCTGACGATGTCGCGAGTCCGACGTTCACGCTGGTGCACGAATACAGCGGAAGCAAGCTAACCGTGTATCACCTGGATCTGTACCGTCTGGAGAGCGATTCGCAGCTCGAAGCGCTGGGATTATCAGAGATGTTGGAACGCGGCGATGCCCTGGTGCTCGCAGAATGGGGCGAGCGGTTTCCGACGCTGGTGGCGCGGGCGGGTGCAGAGATCATCATCGAGCAGGGTGAGCATGAGACCGAGCGACTGCTGATGGTTCGATGGCGCGAATAAGAGCTCGTTAGACGCGCCGAGCGCCGACGGGCTTGTTTGCCTGCGGCGCTCCATTCTTCTTGCGGATGTTCCATGGTTTAAGAAACCTTCGAAGAACAGGAAGGGCTAAACGGCTCTCCAGTTCGCATTGGTGCGCGCGCGAATGCCGATGAAGATGGGAACGAAGACGGTGAGAGCGGCAAAGGTGCAGATCAAAAAGTCGTACATGGTGTTCTCCTTGCGATTTCTTTGCGTGTGACCGGAGGCTTTTACAGCGTCCGCCAGTTGGCGTTGGTGCGGGCACGAATGCCGATGAAGGTGGGGACGAAGACTGTGAGAGCTGCGAAAGTTGCGATCAGAAGGTCGTACATACGTGTCTCCTCATTGCGTGCGCAAAAGCTGCGGCGCTGAACCCGATTCGGGGTTGTCGGTGGAATCGTCAGTGCGGGCGGTTGTGAGGTCTTGACTCAGCCGTCGCGGTCACTGGAAAAGTTGGCCCCTGAGGCGCGGTAGCAGATTGTTTTCTGTCTGACCCGGCTGCCTCATACTCATATCCATACGGATGGGATGAGATGGGAGTTCCCGCAGTTCCATAAAAATCGCACAAACGAGCGATTACCGGATGCACAAGTCGTTGATTTATTAATGGGTTCTTGTCAATACGTATGGCGGAGGGGTTTGGTTCCATGTTTCGTGTAGCGATAGATCGCACACAGTTCATCGCCTGTTGATCCGTATTCCTTTTGTTGTGCGATGGCTGCGAGATCGGCGACGTGATCTTCAGCGGACATAGGAATACGTCCGAGCCACAGGCGAGTGAAAGCAGGATGCCGATCGATGAGCGAGTCGTGCTCGGCGTTGACATAGAGCAGATCGAACGGGTGTGGATGTGCGGCCAGATCTTTCTCAACGTGACGAAGGAAGCGGCGCAAAAGACGATCTTCGAAAGGATGGAAGAGGTGCGCGAGGATAGGTTCGCGGGGGAGTGGCAGGCGCGTCGCATCGGCTTCGTGGAGTTCGAGCGGGGCCAGCATGTTGGATTGCTCTGACCGAGTCCAGAGGGAGATGTTGCGGCGCGCGATGGATGCAAGCGCGGGATTGAGCTCGATACCTTCGACGCTTAGGAAGGGATACTCGGAGGCGACGAGCATGGCGCGGCCTTTGCCGGCGCCGACGTCGAGGAAGACGGTGCGCTCAATCGGCGCGGGCGGGTGAAGCTCGCGCAGCCAGAGATCGAGCAGTGCACGGAGAATGCTCGGCGCGATGCCGTAGTAGGCAGTGAGGTCTTCTGGAGCGGCGCCAGTTCCGCGCGCGATGATTTTGCCGCTAAGCAGGCCGGAGGTTTCGGTCCCGTAGGCTACGTCGAAGGGATGGACTGCAGGCCGGCGCGGCGGCATCAGGCGCGGCGTCCACTAAGAATGGGGAAAAGCGCGGGCAGGAGCTCGATCTCGGTGCGCGAAATCTGCGGAAGGCCGGCGAGCCGGTTTTCAATCTGCGCGCGAAGTTGGGCGTTGCGCGCTTCGTCGTTGCTGGGTGCGCGCAGCGTGATGTGAGCGATGAAACGCGGAGCGATGCCCCGAACATTTGCTCCCGGAGCGTCGTCGTCGCGGGTGAAGGTGGCGGATTGCACAAGGCCGAGATCCATGATATTGCGCTGCTGCACGGTGTCGTAGCAGTCGCGGAGGGCGCGAAGGAGATCGTCGTGGGTCATGCAATTCAGCTGCTGATGTCGCGGTGTTGGCTGACGCAGTTGTTGAGATGTTGCGTGCTGCGCTGACGCCAGGGATCGTTCGCGGCGGCGTGCGAGTTTTGACGATAGAAGATCAGCCATGTCTGGCAACCGTCGAGGTCAGGTTTCTCTTTTGCGGAGGCGATATCGATTTCGTGGTGCAGCTGTTGGAGCACCGGCTCGAACTGCGCGTCCGGTGCGTCGCGGAGGGCAGCAGCCTTATCGAAGGCCTGCCATGAGGGCGACTGTGAGACGGGTCCAGCGGGAACGACGTTCACCGTTTCCACTCGCGTCGCATGCGGACGATGCATGCGATACAGGTTGTAGAGGCCAAGCGCGAGGATGATGGCGATGAGAATGTAGTGGCGTGGGCGAAAGCGCATTTGGGGCTCCGGTCAGTGAGTGCGCTCGACAAGATACAGAGCAAGCGATTTTAGCGGGTCGGCGGTACGCCCGAAGGGCTCGAGTGCGGCGAAGGCGTCGGCTATCAGCTCGCTGGCGTCGTGGCGGGACTGCTCGATGCCGAAGACCGCGGGCCAGGTGGCTTTATCGGTCGCGGTGTCCTTGCCGGCGGTCTTGCCGAGCTGCTCGGAGGTTTGCGTGACGTCGAGAATGTCGTCGACGATTTGAAAGGCGAGACCGGCCTTTTCGCCAAAGGTGCGAAGGCGTGGAATTGTATCGTCCGGCAGACCATGGAACGCATTCTGCTGCAATGGAGATCCATCTTTTGCGTGAGCGTGCTGGACGTCGCGATAACCAAGGCCGAGCAAGCCGCCGCAGACGATGGACGCGGTGATCAGCGCGCCCGTCTTGGCACGGTGAATGCGTTCGACTAACTCCGCTGTGGGTTTCTGTCCTTCGCCTTCGATGTCCATGACCTGGCCGCCGATCATGCCGGGTGGTAAAGGCGTGGGAGCGCCGACGCCAGTGCCGATGGCTGCAGAGAAATAGGAAAAGATTTGCACGACGCGAGCCGGTGGCGCTTCCAGCTTCGCGATGGTTTGGAAGGCGAGCGTCTGCAGCGCATCGCCGGCGAGAATGGCGATGGCTTCGCCGAAAGCGACGTGGCATGTCGGCTTCCCGCGGCGGAGATCGTCATTGTCCAGGGCGGGAAGATCGTCGTGGATCAGCGAGTAGGTGTGTACCATCTCGATCGATGCGCCCAGCTCGGTGGCGCCCTGCGGTAGAGTTTCGTCGCCTGCGACCATGCGTGCGGCTTCCATGCAGAGAATCGGCCGAAGACGTTTGCCGCCAGCGAAGGTGGAGTGGCGCATGGCGCGATGGATGGAGTGAGGTTCGACCGTGGGGGCCGGCAGGAGACGCTCGAGGGCGTCATCAGCAAGCGCAGCGCCAGATTTCAAAAGTGAGAGGACGTCGGGGATCATGCGTCAGGCTTGATTGTACGCGAGCGCCGGAGCGCGATTGCGAGGATGAGCAGCGCCGCGAGGCTGATCGCATCGCCAGTGAGTTCGTCCCAGGATCGACGCCAATGGACGTCGATGTCCGACGGGCCGGAGGGAAGTTCAACGGCGAGCAGGCCGTCGTCACGCTGCAGGTGTTCGGTAATGAGAGAGCCGTTGCGAAAGACCTGCCAGTTTGGGTAATCACGGAGGTTGAAGATGAGGACGTCCGCATGGGGCAGTGTCACGCTGAGGTGATGCGGCGCGATCCCGCTGACGGTCTGCGCGATAGGAGGCGGTGTGTCATAGTTGACGATCGTCGCGGCCGGATTGGGAACGGTGTGGGGAGCGAATGCTGTGGGGCTTGGCGCGAGCCAGTAAGCCGGATCGTCCCAGCGGAGCACGTCATTGTCCGCGTCGGTGGGTGTGTACTCATCGGTTGGCTCCACGCCATGATGGGTGGCGAAGAGCTGCGCACGCGCCGCGGGCGGATCAAGCGCTTCGCACGGCTGTCGGAACGCGGAGATATCGCGCATGGACATGGCGGCGACAAAGAGGCACGCCACGATCGCTGCGACGGCTGTTGCGTATTTATTCGCGGGGACGTTGCGAAGGGCAAATGCGATCGCGAGCGCCAGGATTGCGCCGAGAATGGAGAGCATGCGCCATGGGAACTGGAGAAAGGCAAGCTCCGGCAAATGATGCCAGAACGGAAGCGATAGCGGCGTGAGAGAGAACGCGATGCAGACAGTGAGTGCCGCCAGCAGAGCAAGCGGGGTGTGGATGTTTGTTTTGCGTTCGGAGTGGTTTGGATTTCGCTGCATAAGCCAGGCGACGAGCAACGCGATCACGGTGACGCCGAGCATCACCACGGCGATAAGGCTGGCGGTGTGCAGCACGGCGTCGTGTGGGCCGTCGCCTGTGTGGCCGAAGAGGAAGTTATCTTCGACGCGCATGTTAGGGATGATCGCCATCGCGACCTGTACGTAGCGCCGCTCGTATGCTGCGGGTATGAGATAGAACGCCGTAAGCGCCAGGCCGAGTGCACCGCCTGCGGCGAAACGCGCGAAGAGCTTCTCTGCAGCGAATGGCTGTCGCAAAAAGAGAGCATGCGCAACTCTCAGAATAGCGATGATGAGAACTACATAGACGCCGATAACGGCAGCAGGAGCATTGCTGAGCCAGAGCAGGGCGAGCGACATCGCAATCTGGAGAATTCGGGGCCGCAATTGAAGCGTGGAAAGCAGCAGCCAGGGCAGCCATATAGCAGCAAGTAACTCGCCGTAAGCGGTGCGCTCGAAGGCGGTGAATAGCATGTAAGGGCTTGCGATGTAAATGGCCGCAGCCAGGATTGCGATCGAACGAGGAGCGTACGCCTGCGCGAGTTTGTACATCGACACGGCGGCGCCAAAGAGCGCGAAGGCGGTGAAGGCGATGGGTACGGCGGAGAACGGAAGCAGAAGAGTCAACAACGCGCCGAGCATCCAGGAGAGTGGCGGGTAGAAGAGAAAGCGCGGTTCACCGGCATTCCACGCTGCCGAGTTGGTCCAGGCAGGGTCCGGTATGCCGTGGCGGAATTGCGCGGCCGCGTCGAGCCAACTCTGCAGATGGAATTCGAAGTCGTGGCCGCAGGAGCATCCGTGCGCGACCAGAGGGATAACGGCGAGGAGCGCGAGCAGAGCAAGAAGAGCGGCAGGCCATGCTCGCGCAGAGCGCGCGGTGAAGCGAGACATGCAGTCAGAGTAGCAGTTGGACTCAGAGCAAGCGATGGCAGCTAATGGCCGGGAACGAGAAGGAGCGTGTGCACCGCGCGTGCGTCTTCAAGCGGAAGCGAAAAACTCGTGCCATCGAGCCAGGGTTGAAGTTGATCGAGGTACCAGGATGAAGCAGGGTTGCCAGATTCACCGGTAACGATGTTGCCGATGGTGGCTGCGTGATTGGAGAGATCGGCGGTGAAGCGCTCGCTCGGACCGAAGGCTATACCGGTCGCGTCGATCGTCGTGGAGTCACCGCCCACGGGCCGCGATCCGCTGCCGGTGCGCGTGCCGAGCAGCCAGCGAAAGATTCGCCGATCCGCGAAGAGTGGATGCTCGATGTCGATGCGATGGATTGTGCCGTACTGCCATTTGGCGAGATCGCGCGGAGCGTGCGCGTTATGAAGGCCCTGTTCGACAACCGTAGTGAGAAAGTCGTTCCAGTTGGCCGCATTGCGCGGGAGCCAGCGCGCGGGTGTGTTCGTGACAATATTTTCGAGCGCGGTTGTGCTCTCTCCCCAAAGGTAAAGGTGTGCGGCGGTGATTGCACCGGTGCGTGAACCGCTGTCATGCGCGAGAATCTGAGGGACAAGCAGAGCACTCCAGAGGTCCTGATGTGCTGCAGCGACTATGGCGGCAGCGGGCGAACCGGCGCTCATCTGGCCACGCCAGGTGCGGAGCAGATCGGCGGCCTGGCGAAGACGAACCGTATCAGCGCCGCGTGCCGAGCCCGAAGAATGGTCGATGGCATAAGCGAGCCGTTGTGCGAGTGCGAGATCGAACTCCGAGTGCTGGTCGGCTTCGAGCGCAAGCATCTCCTGGGGCGTCCAACCGTCATGCGCGGCCAGTTTGCGGTAGATCCGTTCGACACGGTAGGGATCCATCCAATCGTTGGCCAGCGCGTAGGGATAGTCCTCGGGCGTGATGCGCGCGTTGGCCGTGGCGAGGATGCCGGAGGTCGGATCCTGGATGGCTGGTAACTCGTTGTAAGGCACATAGCCGGACCACACCTGCAAGGCGTCGAGTGAATCGACCGGCACCGGCGAGATGGAAGAGCCGATGGTGAAGTTGTTCGCGGGCGGCTGAGGCGCGAGTTGCTGGGTCGTGGAAGACGCAGGCTGAGAGATTTCGGCTGATCTGGATTGCTCCTTCGGCTGCCTGCGCCGCAGGCGGTGACGGGTTGCAGTCAGCAGCAGCCGGGGCCGCGATGCTTGAATAAAGTAGGCCCTGGGGCTTTCGCTGTTGGTCGCGCCGCTGTCTTCATCCGAATCCGGTTCCGGCGGCGGAGGCACGAAGGGTTGCGTTGCACGCGGATGCTGCACGGCAGGACCGCGTATGGGGATCCGGCCGATGGCGTGATAGCCGATGTGTCCCTGATCGTCCGCGTAGATGAGGTTCAGCGATGGGCCGCCGAAAGTGGCGAAGGACGCTACGATTGCAGCACCATCGCTGGCCGAATCGACTGTAAAGAATGGCGCGTTGATGATGGAGGGATCGTAGATCGTCCACGCCAGTGAAAGTGCGCGGTGCTCTGTTGGGTAGAGCGGCGAGATAATCGGGCTGGGCACCATCACTGCGCCGACTGCGTGCGAGACGGTGAGGACATCGAGCGAAATGCCATGGCCACCGCGCACGATGATGTGCTCGGTATGATGCTCCATCGGCGCCCATGTACCATCGGGCTGCTCGAACTGAAGATTGTCGCCGGAGCCGCGCGTGTGTTCGACGCGCACATCCTGCACGTCGCCACCGAGGTTGGTGAAGCTCCACGCGACGTGTGCATTGCGGCCGACGAGAACCCAGGGAAGGCCAGGAAGGGTGAAGCCTGCAACGTCGATAGGCGCATTGCCGCCGGGTGTTGCTGCAAGATGAAGCGCAGCCTCATACCAGATGTCGGGCACGCGCAAATCAAGATGCATGTCGTTGGAGACGAGCGGCTCTCCGGAGGCGGAATGAACACCGCTCACTGCCCAGTTATTGGAACCTGCACGGCAGTCGGAACACGCCGACGCGCTGAGAGCTTCGGTCACGCGCAACAGGTCACTCGGGCTGGCGTAGCCGGGCGCAGCGAGACGCGACTGCGTGTTATCGAGCGGAATCTGTTCGATCTCCCGCGGAGCCGTAAGGTCCGTTGCCGGCTGCGTTGGCGGGCGGTCGCGCCATGAGCCCACTGGATACAGATCCGCAAGCAAGTTTTTTGGAAGGTGATGAGACAGCAACTCGCGGTCGAGCTTCTCCGGGAAGGTCGTCGAGAGATCCTGCCACATGACCAGGGAGACAAGGATTGAATCACGCGGCGTCCACGGTCGAGGGGCGTAGTGCAGCAGGCGAAATTCAAGTGGAAGGCGATCGCGATGGCTGTCGATGAATGCGTTGACGCCGCGTGTGTAGGCCTGAATCTGCTGCAACTGGTCGGCTGGTAGAGACGAGATGGCGCGATCGGCGGCAGCTCGAAGCTGCAGATAACGCTGTTGCTCATCGTGCTCGACGAGGCCGGCGCCAAGAATCTCGGCGAGCTCGCCCGCGGCGTGCCGGCGAAGCGTGTCCATCTGCCAGAGGCGATCCTGCGCGGTGACGAATCCCTGCGCGAAAAACAGATCGTCGAGCGAAGTCGCCCGGATGGAGGGAACGCCCTGTGCATCGCGCGTGACCGTTACCGGACCATGCAGGCCGGCCACAGCAAGCGTTCCGTCGATCTGAGGAAGGGCGGCGCGCATCGCTCGGCGCATCCAGATCGTCGCGACCCCCGTGAGCACAGCCAGGAGGGTCAGGAGCGTCAAAACGCCGCGGAACAGCCAGCGAAGCTTTCTGCGCCCGCGTTGGGGGACGGGCGCATGCTCGCACCGCGCTTCGTCCTCGCGCGTGAGCAGCCGCGGTTCAAGGTCTGCTGCGGCAGGGGATGGCGTCAGCCGCCAATCGCTTTGCCTTGCTCGAAGCGGCGCCTCGCTCGCATCGTTGGAAGGAGTCATCCGTGTGCCGAGTTTACCGCCGCGGGGACCATTTCTTTTGACTCGACCTCGGGCTCGGCATCGAACGGCGTCGGCCGTTTAGGTAGCGTAAACACGATGACCAGTGTGATGCAGAGCATTACCGGCAGGACGAAGACGCTGCCCTCCGGGCCGGTGAGGCCGCCGCTCAGCAGCGGAGAACCGGCTGGGTGTGATGAAAGCAGATGGTGAACGCTGATGCCCCCGCTGTCTGCCACACCATAGAGGAACGATTGCCCCCAGTCCCATGCAGCATGCAGGCCGATGGCCCACCACAACGAGCCTGTTCGCCACAAAACCAGAACGAACATGAGGCCGGCCGCGCCCGCGCAGAGCATGCCGATTGGCGATTCGCCGGGATTGGATCTGTGAGCGAAACCAAAGCCGAAGGAGATGACGAGGGCAGCAGCCCAGAAGCCGATGGGACGCGCATAGCGGTTGGAAGGCGCGATCCATTTCACAGCGCCGGCGAAGGTTCGCGCGAGCGTGAACTGCAGATAGCCGCGGAAGAAAAACTCTTCAAAGAAAGCGACGCCGATAAACATGACGGCCCATTCGGCGCCGTACCGGAGACCCTGCAATGGCGTGAGGAGGACGCCGGTGATCACGAGATGGCCGGTAGAGACAAGAATGCCGACGAGGACTGAGAGCCAGAGGATGCCCCAAAGCGCGCCAACGATGAGGGAGCGGCCACGGCGGGTCGTCCGGGCGAGACCATAGTCGAAGACGCTGCGATCTTCTATGCGCGACATAATCCAGGTCGCGAAGAAGACGATGCCGAATTCAACCCATTCCATGAGAATTGAGTTGAGTGGAGTCAACTCCAGTTGCTTCTCTCCCGCTGCCGCCGCGTGGGCGCGCATCGTGTCCGCGAGCGTGGCCAGGACGGCGGTCGGAATTGTGAGAATCAGAACGTAGAGAATCAGGCACCAGAACGAGCGCAGCCCATTCGGTCCGGTGAAGAAGTGGCTTGAGGAATGTGGTTGGTCTGGAGTCGTGTGATTCGATTCTGTGAGCTGCGGGCCGTCGTTCATTGTCGCCTCGGGTCTTTTCAGATGATACGGCGAATGTGACGAAATCGTTCCCCGGCTTCGTCTATGCTGAAGACTTCGGATGCCGGGAGATGGAGATCATAATCGCTTGAACTGCCGCGTTTTCTACCATGACAAGTGTTTCGACGGCGCATGCTCGGCTTCGCTGTTCACACGTTTTCACCGTGAGTGCATCGGCACGGCGGACCAGTTTGCCTATCAAGGGCTGGTGCACCGCGCGGGCTCGTTGTATGACGAGAGCTGGTTCGAGCACGCGGATGAGAACGCGATCGTCGATTTCAAATACTCGTCGTCACCGCGCGTAACGTGGTGGTTCGATCATCATCTTTCCGCGTTCTTGACGCCGGAGGATGAAGCCCACTTCCGCGCTGGGCAGAAGAATCCTGACGGGACGCCGGGGCCCGAGGCGATGCGGCAGTTCTTCGATCCGAACTACACGAGCTGTACAAGCTGGATCGCGCATATCGCGAGCACGAAGTTCGGTATGGATGTTGCCCCACTGAAGGAGCTGATTCATTGGGCAGACATCGTCGACGGAGCGAGATATGAGAGCGCGGAGAGTGCAGTCGAGATGGCCGCGCCGGCGATGAAGCTGACCATGGTGATCGAGAGCGCGACGGATTCAGCGCTGGTGCAGAAGATTATTCCGCTGCTGACGGCGATGCCGTTGCAGCAGGTTCTGGATCAGGATTTCGTGCAACAGTTGCTGGGGCCGCTGATGCAGCAGCATCGCGCAGCGATTGAGCTGATCCGTGAGCGATCAGTATGCGAGCGAGGCGTGATTACGTTCGATATCACCGACCAGCCGACGGAGGGCTACAACAAGTTCATCCCGTACTATCTGCATCCGGACGGGACGTATAACGTTGGGTTGTCGAAGTCGAGCTTCCGCACGAAGGTGTCAGTGGGAACGAATCCGTGGACGAAGAAGCCGGCGAGCGAGCTCGCGAACCTTGCGGCGATCTGCGAGCGCTACGGCGGCGGCGGGCATGCGCGCGTGGGCGCAATCAGCTTCCCGGTGGACAGAGAAGCCGATGCGCGTGCGGCGGCAAAGGAGATCGCCGAGGAGCTGCGTTCCCGCGATTGACTATGGCTGGTGCAGCTTGGTGATGTCGTTGAAGATGATGAAGACTGCGAACACAATCAGACAGACGAAGGCGACCTGGTAGACGCGCTCCTTGATCTGCTGGTTGAGGTCGCGGCGCATGATGGATTCGATCGCGAGAAAGAGGATCATGCCGCCGTCGAGGATCGGAATCGGCAGGAGGTTGAAGATGCCGAGGTTAAGCGAGATGGTGCTCATCAGACGGATGAGCGTCCAGAAGCCGTACTGGACGGCGAGATCGATCTGCTGAGCGATGCCGACCGGGCCGGAGAGCGAGCGCACCGAGACATGGTGCGTGAACATGCCTTTCAGCACGCGCAGAATCAGCGTGGAGTCGTCCAGATTGTCCTTGTAGGACTGGACCATCGCCCGGCCGAGTGGAAGATGCTGAATCTCGACCGGCGTGGGCTTGGGGCTGAACCCGATCCGGTATTCCGGCTCGCCGGCATTGCCGGGAAGCTTCTCGGGCGAGATGACGACGTGGACCGGCCGACCCTTGCGCAGAAGCGTAACCTGCGCCGGTGCGCCGCTGCGGTCCTGCAGATACGCCAATAGCGCAGCGACCGAATGCGGCTGCAGGTTATCAATCTGAACAAGCTCATCGCCGGTTTCGAGTCCGGCGCGTGACGCAGGCGTGTTGTTCTCGACGCTCATCACGGTGATGGGCGTCTGCTGCATGCGAGGGATCAGGCCGATCTCTGGCATGCTGTCCGGCGTGAAGTCATCCGTGGTGGCGGTGTCGATACGGAGAGTGCTGCTGACAGCCTGCCCGTCGTGCGTGAACGTGATGGGAAGACTGCGATGCATGTTCAGAGCGCAGTCTTCGACGATCTGGGTCCAGGTCGGATTGTGATCGCGGCCAAACTGTGTGATGACGTCGCCGGGTCCGAGGCCTGTCTGGGCAGCAGCTGTTCCGGCGGGCACGTAGTCGACGACGGCGGGACCGTCGAGATATTGATCCACCTCGTGGTGGAACATGCCAACCCAGACCAGCAATACAAAGGAGAGCGCGAAGTTGGCGACGGGACCGGCGAGCGCAATGAGGACGCGCTGCCAGCGGGGTTGCTCGTTGAACGCATCCCTGACACCCGGGCGATTCAATCGCCCCGTGGCGGCGGCAAGTGCCTCGGCATTTAGATCAACGCCGAGGACGTCGATTGTTTCGGAGCGCGGCGAGACCTGACCGCCTGGCTGATACCCCGGCTCGTCGCCGAACATCTTGACGTAGCCGCCAAGGGGAAGCAGCGAGATGCGGTAGTCGGTGTCGCCGCGGCGCCAGCCGAAGAGCCGCGGGCCGAAGCCGATCGAGAATGTTTCGACGCGAACACCGCAGAGCTTGGCGACGGCAAAGTGGCCGAACTCGTGCACCAGCACCATGATGCCGAGCACGATGCCAAACTCAATAAGGACCAGGAGAAGATGCATACGGGGTTTTGAGAAGACCTCAGCGGGCGGTAGTTTGAGGCTGGCGATCGCGGGAGATCACCTGCTCTGCGAGCGCCCGTGCAGTTTGATCCAGCCGGAGGACCTCGGGGATGGATGCGGGCGAGGCGGCTGGAGTTAGCGAGAGCACTGTTTCAATTGTACGTGGGATGCCGAGGAAGGGCAGGCTGCCGGACAGAAACGCGGCCACCGCGACCTCGTCGGCGGCGTTGAGCGCTATGCAATGCGCCTGGGAAGCTGCGGCCGCCTCGTACGCAAGGCGCAAACAAGGGAAGCGCTCGAGGTCAGGGGTCTGGAAGTCGAGCTGTTTCAAGGCGGCCATGTCGAAGATGAGATTGCTCGCAATGCGATCTGGCCACGAGAGCGCATAGAGAATCGGCAGACGCATATCGGTCACCGAAATCTGCGCGAGGATGGAGCCGTCGATGTACTCGACGAGTGAGTGAATCGTGGACTGCGGGTGCACGGTGACTCTGACCTGCGACGGTGGCAGGTTGAAGAGGCGGCAGGCCTCGATGATCTCCAGCCCCTTGTTGAGCATCGTCGCCGAGTCGATGGTGATGCGCTGGCCCATGACCCAGGTGGGATGTTGGAGCGCTTGCGCCGGCGTGATGTGTTCGAACTCCGGCAACGGCGTGTTGCGGAACGGGCCGCCGGACGCGGTGAGCCAAATTTGCTTGACCTCGTTGGGACGGCCTCCGCGAAGACACTGGTGAATCGCATTGTGCTCGCTGTCGATGGGCAGAAGGTCGACGGAGTGTTCGCGGGCCGCGCTGAGGATGAGATCGCCGGCGGCAACGAGGCATTCTTTGTTGGCGAGCCCCACGGTCTTGCCGGCAAGGACCGCGGCGTAGGTGGCTTCGAGACCGGCAACGCCGACGATGGAGGAGACGACGAAGTTGGCATCAGGTAGGGTGGCGACCCGGACGGTGCCGGCGGTGCCGTGGACGACTTCGGTGTCAGTCAGCCCGGCAGATTTGAGGCGCGAGCGAAGCTGGTCGGCGAGAGCTTCGGTGCCGACGGAGACGATCTGCGGCCGCCAGCGGCGGCATTGCTCGAAGGCGGCGTCAATGTTCGAGCCGGCGGCAAGAGCGATCGGCTGGAAGCGGTCGGGGTGGGACTCGCAGATGTTGAGGGTTGACCGACCGATGGAGCCGGTCGAGCCGAGGATCGCGATCTTCTTCACTGGATTATTTTCGCAGACATGCGATCAAAAACTGCCGAGCGCGAAGAACTCGCGAATGACGAGCACGAACCACAGCACAGGTGCGGCGAGCAGTAATGCGTCGATGCGGTCGAGGACACCACCGTGGCCGGGCAGGAGGGTGCCGGAGTCCTTCACGTTGGCGCCGCGTTTAAGGGCGGACTCGAGCAGGTCGCCGAACTGGGCGGCGGCGTTGAGCAGGATCGCCAGCAGGAGGAACTGCCACCAGGGTGCATTGGTGTGCAGGCGAGCGAAGCTCGAGCCGTGCACGGTGAGCCAGTCGCCATAGAGGATAAGGGCGAGGCCGAAGATTACAGAGGCGACGACTGAGGCGACGGCTCCTTCCCAGGTCTTGTTCGGCGAGAGCGTAGGCGCAAGCTTGTGGCGGCCGAAGCGCTTGCCGACGTAAAGAGCGGCGATATCTCCGGACCAGACACAGAGGAAGAGAAAGATGACGAGCACCAGGCCGTCGCCCTGATCGCGGTTCCAGATGAGCGGGATAAGGGTGAGCGGGAAGGCGATGTAAATGAGCAGCAGCAGGCCGGCGGCGGTTTCAGGAAGGACGCGAGCGAGCGGCGTGCGGAATGTGTTCCAGCCGAAGAGGAGCAGTGTGGCAAAGACGACGGCCGTGATCGTGTCCTGGGGACGAAGGAAGGTCGCGAGGAAGAACGCAGCGATGGCAAAGAGCGTCCACCAGAGCGGGATCGGGTTTCCGCTGGATGCCGAGAGCTGGCGGAACTCGATTGCGGCGAGAAGGGCGACGAGCCCAGCGAAGAGGGTGACCATCCACAGCTTGCCAAAAAAGATGAGCAGGCCGACAAGAACGATGAGGACGATGGCAGTGAGGATGCGCTTCATTCGTTGAAGAAGAGGATACCGCGCAGGTCCACCCCTCCCCCCATTTTTGTGCAAAGTCTTGGAATGAGGCTGGTTAGGGGTGGACTTCGGCCAAGTTGGCTTCCACAGAATGAAGGCCGCGAGGCTGGGAAGTGCCGGTGGCCTTGAATTTCTATCTAGTTCTATTGTTTCAGGTTGAGTGGAATTAACCGGTAGTCATTTTTGAACAAAGCTAACCATTTCATTTGTGAGAGTTGAGTCGGTTATCACACCTACGGGGACTTGACAGGATTTTTGGGGGCGCGTGGTTTTGGAGGGACGGTTCGGGCCTGCCGTCCGGGCTAGGCGGAGGGTGGCGCCGCGGCGGCCGGTTCGGCGGTTTTGGTGGCAGGTCTTTGGTGTCCGGGTTTGGCTTCTCGCGCCTGGGGAGCCGCGGGAGCTGCCGGGGATTGCGGGGTTATCGTCAGTTTGGGCGGAGCGGGCGGAGTGGGCGGCAATGGAGCAGCCACGCTCTTGCGAACGGTGACGTCGCCATCGCTGGTCTCAATGCGCACCTGCGGGCCTCCGCGGTCCACGGTGCCGGTCAGCCAGTGGCTCTCGTCCTGACTTTGCGACTGGAGGCCAAAGTCATTTTCGAGCTCGCCATTTCGCGTCTGGGCATTGAGGACGAAGCCAGCGTGTTCGGGCAAGCCGAGATCCACGGAGCCGTGCTGATTGGTGAGGTTGACGGGGCCTAGTGGCGACGCGGTAGTGACCGATACGGCGCCGTTGCGGTTCGAGACGGTGATGGGACCGGAGACGTCGTCTAGTTCGATGGTGCGGTTGCGGGTGGCGAGGGTTACGGGGCCGAGCAGGCGTTCGCCGTTGAGGTCGCCGTTTTCGATCTCGACGTTGCCGTCGATGCGTGCGGTAGAGAATTTTGTACGGCTGGTCTCGAAGCGGAGGGGGCCGTTGATCTGCTGGGCCTCGGTGGTGCCGAAGAAATCGCCCTGCAGCATGACGGGACCGTCGATATTGTCGAGGGAGATGTCGCCGGCGCGGCCCTGGAGGGTGAAGGCTCCTGTGACGCTCTTTGCGGAGACGCTGGAGTCGTCGTTATTGACCTGGGCGAGCACGGCGCCGTCGATTCCGGTGACGTCAACGTCGCCTTTGCGCGAGGCGATGGTGAGGTTGCCGTGGAGTTCGCTGACCTGCACGTCGCCGTGGTCGGAGCTGACGGAGAGGTTGGCGGCGTGGGGCATCTCGATGGTGAGGTCGGCCTGCCCTTGCTCGACAGAGGGAACGTCGAGCATGAGGTTGTTGCCCTGGATGGAGAAGGTGGGCTGAAGCTGTTGGGCACGCTTGGTGGCTTCATCATCGCCCCAGGCGTAGACCTGCTTGTGAATACTGACGTGGACCTGGTTGTCATTACTGGAGCCGGTGATGGTGACGGCGCCCCAGGGATCGTGGACGACGAGCATGCCGCCGGACGGGAGCGATTGCGTCAGCGAGTCGTCGGACTCATGGGCTTCGCCGAAGACGCGGTCCAGGCCGCCGAAGTTGTGTCCGAGCCAGGTGTGGTCATGCCAGCCGATAGTGTCGGTCCAGCGGGCGGAGAGGCCGACGAAAGCGAGCAGGATGAGGAGAAACACAGCGCCGCCGGTGAGGACGTGGGTGGTGGCCGTGGGGCGGCCCGTCTGGTCGGCGTAGTGCTGGGCCTGCTGCTGGTCGAGAAGCCACTCCAGCAGGAGGATGAGGCCGGCGACGATGAGGACGGCGGGCCACCAGCGCGCGTACCACTCGAGGCTGTAGGTCCAGGACAGGCGGCCGGTCTGCTCGAGGAAGAAGATGATGCCCAGCGCGAGGAGGACGAGCGGGCCGACGATGGAGCCGCGGCGGAGATAGCGGCGCTGCATGCGGTACTGCTCGCGCATCCAGCGGGCCTGAATCTTGGCGGCGCGGCGCTGCGCCTTCCAGGTGCGGCGGTCGTAGGCGGAGCCGGGAGCGTAGCCGGCCGGGTAGCCCGGACCGTAGTGCTGGCTGGGCGGAACGCCGCCGGGTGTACCGGGCGGCGGTGGAGGATAGCTGGCCATGGCTACAGCCCGTCCTTTCGCGTAGAGGCGGGCGGCGGAGGGACAGCGGCGCTGCTAAGCGAAGCGGCGGGGTAGGTTGGAGACCAGTTTGCGCGGCCGACGGAGCGCTCAAGGATGAGTACGGCACCGAAGGCGATGAGCAGGATGCCCCACGTCTGGCCGAGGGTGCGGATGCCCGCAGCCTGCAGGGCGAAGAGCAGAGCAAGGACCAGAAGCATCACGGGACCGCGGATCTGGCAGAGGATGCGGGAGGCGACTCCGTGTTCCTCGTCGTGCAGGTTCTGCTCCCCGGCCATTCTGGACCAGGCAAGAACGATCTCGACGCGGCGGAAGAGGATGTAGGCTCCGAGGGCTCCAAGGACAATGGCAATGGCCCAGGAGCCGCCGAGGTGCCAGGAGCCGTTGAGGTTGGCAAGCAGAAAGACGAGGCCGATGGCGATAAGCCAGGCGGCGCCGATGGGGAATCGCCGGGAAGGAAGCGGAGGCGGGACGGGCGCGCCGGCGGGGTTCGGCCAGGGCTCGCCCGCTGACGAGGGCCCGCCGGCGTAGGTATTGGCGTAGGGAACCTGAGCCCAGTTGCTGCTGCCAGGCGTGCCGGTATAGGCCGATGGCTGAGGCTGGGGTGGTGGAGGGGGCGCGGCGTTGGCGCCGAAGTTCGAGGGTGGGACGTAGCCGGACCATCCGGTGCCCGACGAGCCGGAAGCGGTCCAGTTGGGCGGCGGTGGTGGAGCGGTGCTTCCGGCGGAGGCGGTGGCCCAGCCGGCAGTGGTGGCGGAGGTGACGGGGCGCGAGGCGCTGCCGGGCCAGTTGCGGCCGAAGCCCATGCGGTCGCCGATGTCGTTGAGACCGAAGGGATTGGGCAGGGGTGTGCCGTCGCGGCGAGCCTTGGCAGTATGGTAGGCGTCGAAGGCCTGGTAGAAGATCCAGCCGAGCACGAGCAGGCCAAAGATTTCGTTCACGTTGTGGTTGAGCGAATCGAGGATGGCGAAGATGACGAGATGGGCGACCCCCTTGGCGTATTGGCCGTTGTACATGGCGCCGACACCGGGGATGAGTCCGAGGAGGGCGGCAAGCCAGGGGCTGGGCTCGTTGCCGGGAAGCGGGTTCGCGGTGGGCGGGACGGTTCCAGCGCTCGGGGGAGCGGTTCCGCCGGCTGGCGGGGTTGTGGCGTTAACGGGATTCCAGCCGGAGGCGGCGGGGTTCGGGCCGGTCGCCGAGCCGGGGTTGCTGGAGGATGCGGAGGGCTGGCCCTCGAGGCGGGCGACAAGGCAGGGTTCGCAATAGACGGCCGGACCGGCGCGGCGGACGGTCTCGGCGGTCAGCGGCTTGCCGCACTGCTGGCAGAACGCAACACGCTCTCCCGTCCCTGATGATTCATTCTCAGGCGTTGCGTTGTACTCGCCTGCTCCTGCCGTCTCGTCGATCATCGCTTCCCCTCCTCTCCCGTGCCCTTCGTTGTTCGAGGGTCCGTAGATTGCACTGCACAAATTCCAGCTTTACGACTCGTTCCAGTGTTACGACCTTCCGTTTACTTCCATTCAAACTTTGTTACAGGCCCTTCTTTCGCGAAGCGGGCGCGGCTTGCGGCTGGGGCTGCTGTGGGGCGGTTGCGTCCGGGTTGAAGGTCGCGTCCACCGGCTGCGCCAGCGGTCCCTCGCCGCGCAGCTCGCTCACGCGAGATTCGACCTGATACACGACGCGCATGTTCTGGAAGTTTCGCGCGACGCTGGCGGTTGCGTCCGCCACATCGCGCTTCAAGCCGGAGGGCGTGAAGTCCGAGGCGCGTAGATTCTTCAAACGCACGCCGGCGAGATTCAGGGTGAGTGCGATCGAGACGAAGGCCATCGCGGCGGTCATAGCCAGCCGAGGCTGGAAGGTGGCGCGGGCGGTTTCGATGCGGAAGACGTCGCCGACCTTGCGCAGTACGGAGCTGAGCGCCCAGGCGGGAACGGGTTCGGGGGCCGGGATGGATGGCGAGACGAAGCTGGCGTCGGGAACCGGCTCAGCAGGAGCCTGCGAGACGGGAGCTGCAGCGGCATGCGGCGCGGCGTCTTCGATGCCGGTGGTTTCGGCGAGAATCTTGGCCAGCAGAGCGGCAGGCGGTTCGGGTGTGTGCCCCTTCAGCATGCCCAGCCAGGCGGCGCCGCGCTGCGCGTCTTCGAGTTCCCGGGCGCAGGATGGGCACTGGGCGACATGGTGATCGAAAACTCTGCGGTCAGCTTCGGTAAGCGTGCCGTCGACTGCGTCCGGGCACATCGCCTCGCACACGATGCATTCCATGGGCCGAGCTTCAACCTCTTCGGATCTGCTCAATCTTTCGAATTTGCCCCATTCCTTCACGCTTACATCACCTTCCCTTCCATGCCTTTCAGCAAGCGGGCCAGTTCGCTTCGTCCGCGGCTGATCCTGCTCTTCACGGTTCCCTGAGGAACGTGCAAGATCTCGGCAATCTCCTTGTAATCCATGTCCTCCAGATCGCGAAGGATCACAGCTTCGCGGAGCTCCGGAGAGACCTGCGCGAGGGCCTGCTGGACCTGCGCGCGGAGCTCGAGGCCGGCAACATGATGATCCTGCCCGGGGCGGGAGTCGGCGAGCCGGTCCAGCCGGCTGGGGCCATCCTCGTCGCCGTCGATCGATTCATCGAGCGAGTCGCTCGAGCGGTCCATTCTGCTGCGACGGTAGTTGTCAACCAGAAGGTTACGGGTCAGCGTGGTGAGCCAGGTGCCGAAGCCGCCGCGGGCCGGATCGAAGCTCGCGAGGTTGCGGTACATCTTGAGGAAGACCTCCTGGGTCAGGTCCTCGGCCTCGGTCGCGGAGCCGGTGAAGCGGTAGCAGAGGCCATAGACCTTGCGATGCTGGGTCTTTGCCAGTTGCTCCCAGGCGGCTGGGTCTCCGGCGAGGCAGCGCGCGGCGAGCGCGGCTAGTGCTGTCTGCTCGGCGACGACTGCGGCGCGTTCCAGACCGGCGGGGGAACCTGGCTCCTCAGGCGCGGGCCGGGTCTCGTTCACAGCTCTCTCCTTGCCTGCAGCCGGTCCCGTATGTGCTTCGCGGCGAAGACCCTTCGCCGGTGGCTCGCGCCTTGCGGGGCGAGGGTTCCAAGCCACAGGAATGCTTCGCTGGAGCACTGCCGGAATGGTCGCCGCCGCCATGGTATTCGTTACGTAATCCCAGCTCTGAAAGTTCCCTTATCCTTCGCCATCAAGGGACGGCGAGATTGTAGACAACAGACAGTGGACAGTACAGGTAAGTCTTTTTCCGTCTATTGTCGAGCCTTTACGGCTTGACCACCCCGCAGGCGATCCGGTTGCCGGAGTTTCCGCTGGGATCGGTTTTTTCGTCGTCGGCGTGCTCATGGACCACTACGCTCGTGCCGCCGTTGGCGAAGATGGAGTTGGGCAGGTTGGGGTCCATGGATATGTCGGTGAGAAGGAAGCTGGCCTCGCCCTGATGGTCTTCGCCGACCATGACGTTGCCGGGAAGGTCGCCGGCGTGATGTCCTTCGGGGTTCTGGAAACCGTGATGCTTGTGCATGGGGTTGAAATGACCGCCGGCGGCGTGGAAGTCAGGGGCGTCGCAGACGGCGTTCTCGTGGATGTGCACGGCGTGCTCGCCGAAGGGAATGTTCTCAAGTTTGACCGTCATCTTGACACCCTTTTTGACCTGCTTGAAGGTGACGGTGCCGGCGGGCTGGCCAGCGGAGTTAATAAGCTTCACCTTGACCTCATGCGGCGTTGCGGCCGGCTGCGTGGTTTGCGCCAAGGCCGCGCCTGCGCCTGCCGCCAGAGCAACGGCGCAAGCCAGAGAGATTGCTGGACGCATGGTTTTTCACCTCACTCGAAATCCAGTCTGGAGAAGACAACGCCAGCATACTCGCCTTACGCGACCGGAAACCAGAAGAGCGGAGCGAGCTATTCGGTCCCACATATCCACCGGGCGTTTGCGTACCCTATCCCCACCATGGAAGCGAATAATCCTGGCGTGCTTGAGGTAATTACCGGACCGATGTTTTCGGGCAAGAGCGAGGAGCTGATCCGGCGGCTGAAGCGGGCGCGTATCGCGCGGCAGCGCGTCGCCTGCTACAAGCCCGACATCGACCTGCGCTACCACCGGACGGCGATCGCGTCGCACTCGTCTTTGACGCACGAGGCGGTGCCGATTGCCTCAGTGGAGGAGCTGCGCGAGGCGCTCTATCCACAGCTGGATGAAATCGAGGTCGTCGGGATCGACGAGGTGCAATTTCTTTCGCCGGAGATCATTCCGTTTGCTCTGGAACTGGTGGCGATGGGCAAGCGCGTGCTGCTGGCGGGGTTGGACACGACGTTCGCCAATGAGCCGTTTGGTCCGGTGCCGAACCTGATGGCTCTGGCCGACAAGGTGACCAAACTTTCCGCCGTGTGCATGGTTTGCGGGCAGGCGGCGATCCATACGCAGAGGCTGGGGCAGTCGCAGGAGTTGGTGGTGGTGGGCGCGGCGGGGCTGTACGAGGCACGCTGCCGGGCCCACTTTACGCCGCACCTGGATGCGCAGGGGTCGGAGCAGCTGGAGCTGCCGGCAACGGTGCCCTGAGACGCTGCGATTTTGCGGGATTGCGTGCAGATTCCCGTAGCTATCGCGCGGGAGTTGCGATACGCTGGCGGCCAATCATGCGGTATTGTCTATCGGCCCTTTGTGTAGCGGCGCTGCTCGCGGGACGCGCCTACGCTGACTCGGCGCCCGAGTGGCGCGAGGTTAGTACGCCCCACTTCACGGTGGTTACGGACGCGGGAGAGAAGCAGGCGCGTCACGTGGCGGCACAGTTTGAACGCATGCAGGCGGTTTTTCACAAGCTGATTCCGTCCGCGGAGTCCGACGCGGGATCTCCGATTGTAGTTCTGGCGCTAAAGAACCGCCGCGACTTTCAAGCCTTGGAACCGGCAGACTATCTGGGCAAAGGAAGGCTTGACCTGGCGGGACTCTTCCTCGAGAGCAATGACCGCATATACATTCTTGTGCGGCTGGATGCGGGCGGCGAGCATCCGTACTCGGTCGTGTACCACGAGTACACGCACTACATCACCCGGCACGCCAATCTTCCGCTGTGGCTGAACGAAGGGATAGCGGAGTTCTATCAGAACACCGACATCGATGCACATGAGGTGCGGCTGGGCCAGCCTTCGACGGACGATCTGCAATATCTGCGGACGCAGAGCCTGCTTCCGCTGCCGACGCTGTTTATGGTCGACCATGGGTCTCCGTACTACCACGATGAGCAGAAGGGCAGCATCTTTTACTCCGAGTCGTGGGCTCTGACGGACATGTTGATGATCAACGACTTCCGCAATAAGACGCATGTGCTGGAGAACTATAGCAAGGCGGTGACGTCGGGACAGACGTCGCTGACGGCGGCGGTGGCTACATTCGGCGATCTGAAGCGGCTGGAGGAAGCGCTGGATGCCCATGTCAGCCATGGCGATTATGCGTTTTTGCGGATGCCGATCAACATTCCAATCGATGAGGCGTCGTACAAGATGGAGACGCTGAGCTCCGCCGACGCAGATGCGTTTCGGGCCGACGTGTTGGTGAGCGACGGCCGGGCTGACGACGCGAAGAAGCTGCTGGAAGGCGTGCTTTCGGCCGACCCAAACAACGCGCTGGCGCATGAGAGCGAAGGGATGCTGGACCTGCGCCAGGGCGATACCGAGGGAGCGCGCAAGGAGTACGGCGAGGCGATTGCGCTGCACTCAAACAGCTACCTGGCTTGGTACTACGCGGCAGTGCTGACGATTGGGTCGGGGCGGAGGGAGGATCCCGCGGTCGAGACAGACTTACAGCAGTGCCTGAAACTGAATCCGGAGTTCGCGCCGGCCAACGATGCGCTGGCGGGGTATTACGCGGCGATGCACCGGAACCTGGACGATGCGGTCCGGCTGAGCATCCTGGCAATCAGCGAGGATCCGGAGAATCTCCGCTACCGGCTGAACAATGCGAGCCTGCACATGGAGCGCAATGAGATGGTGTCGGCGCTGGCGGTGCTGGAGGCGGCGCGGCCGTTTGCCCGTTCCCCTGCCGAGGTGGAGGAGGTGAACGCCCAGATTGAAGAGGTCCGGCGGCAGAGCCAGGGCGCAGGAGTAGCGATCAGTCCTGAAAAGTAACCTCGGTGTGTGCCGACTTGCTTCGGCAAGAGCCTTTGGTGCTCGAAGTCGGTTTTGTTTTCAATACGATAGCTGTGCAAGCCGACTCATCGTTCGACGATAAACTTCCGTACCACCTCCGTGCGGCAACCTGACCCATGCAGCGTGGTATCGTACCACCTAGGTTGCAAATTATTGCACACATGGAAACGGATTTCCCTCGGAACTCCAAGTTGGACATGGCGAATTTGTGACCGGCGGCCGTAAGGGTCGCAGATGGGCGAGTTAGAGATCGGAGTAAATGGCAAGGCAGTTGCTCTATTACTCAGCAACGATTACTGCGCACCCGCAGTGAGGAGACTGAAATGGCAGCCACCCCGTTGTTTACCTGTACGTGCGGAATCCAGAAGAAGACGAGCAATCACTGGATTCTCGCCGTAACCTCGGAACACGATGTGAAATTCATGCCGTGGGATTCCAAGCTGGCGATGAAGGACGATGTGATTGTGCTTTGCGGCGAGCGCTGCGCGGCGGCTCTGTTGAGCCGCTGCCTGGGAGACTGGAAGGCGTCGGAGTATGCGACGACGCCCGCACCAGTGCCGGCGTCGGCTAAGCCGGTTCACGCCGCGGCATAGATTCAACGGCCTGCTGTTCCCGCTTTATAAGGGGGCAGGCCGCCTTGGCTCCGGCCAGCCGATAGGGCTCGCCGGGGCAAGAGCCAGACAGACCCGTCACAGGGGTTCGACTACGACGGCAGTACCGTAAGCCAGCACCTCCGCTACTCCCTGCATAATCTCGTTGGCGTCATAGCGCACGGCGATGACGCCGTTCGCGCCGATCGCGATCGCGTGGGCGATCATGCGCTCGAAGGCATCCGAGCGGGTCTTCTCACACATATCCGTGAAGAGAGTGATGTCGCCACCGGCGAGCGTCTGCAGGCTTGCGCCGATGGTGCCGAACAGCGAGCGCGATCGCACGACGATGCCGCGCACGACGCCGAGGTTGCGGATGATTTTGTAGCCAGCTAGCTCAAAAGCGGTAGTTACGAGCGAGTGATCGAAGTTCAATGATGTTCTAGAAGCGTCGCTCATAGGATCCTCCGGGAATGGCGGACGGCGCGGAAGGAACAAGCGTGTCACGTGCACGAACCGTGGTGTTGGTCAAGCAATGCGAGCGATTGCAGGATAGAGGTTCTTTCGAAGGAGCGCCCGCAAGATTTCACGTTTTCTGAACCGCGAAAGTCCTGATAGGCTCTAGAAACCCATGGCAATCCGTACGGAGTTGCGCCGAATTGTCGAGGACCGCGCGACATTAAGCCGAGGCGAAGCGACGACGCTGATGCAGGAGATTCTTGCGGGCCAGATTCCAGAGATGGAACTGGCCGCACTGCTGGGCGCGATGGCCGGACGCGGAGAGACGGCGCCTGAGATTGCCGGGTTCGCGCAGACGCTACGGTCGTTGGCGACCCCGTTGCCGCTGTCGGAACAGGAGCGGGCGGACATTGTTGACACCTGCGGGACGGGCGGGGACGGCAGCGGGACGTTTAATATCTCGACGGCGGCGGCGCTGGTGGCGGCGGGCGCGGGCGCGAAGATTGCCAAGCATGGCAATCGCGCGATCACATCCAGCTGCGGATCGGCGGACGTGCTGGATGCACTGGGGATTCCGACGCAGCTGGAGCCGGAGGCGGCGGCGAATGCGCTGCGGGAGGTCGGCTTCTGCTTTCTGCTGGCGCCGGCACACCATCCGGCGATGAAGGCGCTGATGCCGATCCGGCGGGCGATTGGCGTGCGCACGATTCTGCATGTCCTGGGTCCGCTGTTGAATCCGGCGGGGGCGAAGCGGCAGGTGATGGGCGTGTATGCCAGCCGGCTGGTGGCTCCGGTGGCGCAGGCGATGTCGCTGCTGGGCACGACGCACGGCATTGTGGTGCATGGGCATCAGAGCCTGGACGAGTTTGCATTGAGCGGACCGAGCGAAGTGGCGGTGGTGCATGAGGAGTCGGTGCGGCTGGAGACGGTGTCGCCGGAGGCGTTTCATCTGACGAAGGCGCCGCTCTCAGAGTTGGTGGGCGGCGATGCGCAGACAAATGCGGGGATTCTACGAGCGATCTTCACGGGCGAACGCGGACCGCGGCGGGACATTGTGCTGCTGAACGCGGCGGCGGTGCTGGTGGTTGCGGGGATTGCGCGCAACCTGCCGGATGGGATTGCTCGGGCGGCGGAGACGATCGATTCGGGCGCGGTGGTGCGGCTGATTGTGCGGCTGCAGCACGGCGGGAAGTGAAGACCGCACAGTTTCATCGATAATCGTTCAGACGCGCTTGCCGGGGCTTTCGGCGGGTCTTTACCATGATGCAGTTACCTTCACTGCACTGGAGCGCGCATGAAGATCCATGAGTACCAGGCCAAGGAGATCCTGCGGAAGTACGGCGTCGCCGTGCCGGCGGGCGAGATGGCCACGACCATTGAAGAGGCCGACGCGGCTGCAAAACAGCTGTTTTCAGCCGGCAATTCAGTTGTGGTGGTGAAGGCGCAGATCCATGCGGGCGGACGCGGCAAGGGCGGCGGCGTGAAGCTGGCAAAGACGATCGAGCAGGCCGACGAGTACGCGAAGGCGATCCTGGGCATGCAACTGGTGACGCACCAGACGGGGCCTCAAGGACAGAAGGTGCAGCGGCTGCTGATCGAAGCCGGGTCGAACATTGCGCGCGAGCTGTACCTGGGGCTGGTGCTGGACCGGGCGAGTTCGCAGGTGGTGTTTATGGCGTCGCAGGCGGGCGGCATGGAGATCGAGGAGGTGGCGCACAAGACGCCGGAGGCGATCTACAAGGAATATATTGACCCGGCGATTGGGTTTCAGCCATATCAAGCCCGGCGGCTTGCGTTCAAGCTCGGACTGGAGCCAGCGCAGGTGGGCGAAGCGGTGAAGTTCATGATGGGCTTGTATCGCGCGTTCATGGAGACGGACAGCTCGCTGATGGAGATCAATCCGTTCATCGTGACGAAGGACGGCAAGCTGGCGGCGCTGGACTGCAAGATCAACTTCGACGACAACGCGATGTTCCGCCACAAGGATTTGAAGGAGCTGCGTGATCTGAGCGAAGAGGATCCGTTGGAGGTGGAAGCCTCGAAGTTTGCGCTGAACTACATCAAGCTGGACGGCAACATTGCATGCATGGTGAACGGCGCGGGGCTGGCGATGGCGACGATGGACATCATTCAGTACGCGGGTGGGTCGCCGGCGAACTTTCTGGATGTCGGCGGCGGAGCGAACCAGGAACAGATAGAGAATGCATTCGGGATTCTGCTGAGCGACAAGAATGTAAAGGCGATCTTCATCAATATTTTTGGCGGGATTTTGCGCGTGGATGTGCTGGCGCAAGCTGTGGTCGCTGCTGCAAAGAAGCTCAATGTGAGTCTGCCCATTGTTCTTCGTCTAGAAGGAACGAATGTCGAGGAAGGAAGAAAGATCATCGAGCAAAGCGGACTCAAATTTCAGGTGGGAACGACGATGAAAGACGCCGCGGACCTCGTGGTCGCAGCCGCGAAGGGAAATCAGTGAATTACGTTCTCGATTTATTACGCCCGAAACTTGGAATGCATTCCAGGTCCATGGGTGCGATGTGACTGGTTTCACCGCCACACATTGGTCGCGAGCACGTAATCTTGTGCGTCAAGGAGATATCTTCGTCTGCTACATGGTGCGTTTATCCAGATGGTGCGGGTTGCTCGAGGCGACCTCTGACGTTTATGAGGACGACACACCGATCTTCCGGCAAGGCAATGATCCGTGGACGACCCGCTTCAAGGTTATGCCATTGGTAGTGCTTTCGCCGGAAACCTCTATCCCCATTCGGCAACCGGAAATCTGGCAAGGATTCAGTCGGACTCGATCTCTCGAGCAGGATTCACACTCGTGGCCAGTGAAGGCAGTTCTTCAGTCGTCGCTGGTGAAGCTTTCGCAGGAGGATGGACAATTCTTAGCAACTGCATTGAAGCGTCAGGTCGACGAACAGCGTTTATTTCCGCTGTCGGACAGGGACAAAAAGCTTTTGGGGAGTTCAACTGAAACCGTCAAGTCCCCGGGGCGGTTGGTGACTGTTGTCGTTCCGGAAAGTACAGACGCAGACCAGGGAACAGCCCAATCGTTTCACGTTTTGGAAGAAGCTCGCGATTCGATTAAGAAGCAAGCCGAGCTCGTAGAAATTGGGGCCAAAATGGGATTTGATATTTGGGTTCCGAGGGCGGATTTAGCACGTGTGGAGCGTGAATTATCGAGTGAAGCCCGGGAGAAAATCCTTCGGGAGCTTCCCTTGAACTTCGATCGAGTGACATTCAAAACAATCGAAAACATTGATGTCCTCTGGCTGAAGAAGCGCACGTTAGCGCGAGCCTTCGAAATTGAGCACACGACAGCGATTTATTCTGGCTTGATGCGAATGGCCGATTTGCTGGCGTTACAGCCAAATATTGATATCAAGCTACACATCGTTGCTCCCGAGCATAGGCGTGACAAGGTGCTAGACGAAATACAACGGCCTGTTTTTGCTCTTCTCGATAAGGGCCCTCTCGCAAATAGTTGCACCTTCCTCTCTTATGACGCTTTGGACGAACTGCGGAAACAGGAACACCTTGCGCACATGAGTGACTCCGTTCTCGAAGAATATGAGGAAGCTGCGCCTGATCTTGAAAGGACTTAGAACAATATGGCCGTACTCGTCGACAAAAATACTCGCCTCATCGTGCAGGGAATTACCGGGCGTGAAGGTACGTTTCATGCGAAGGGTTGCGATGAGTATGCAAAGCAGTTCGGGAATAAGCTTGTGGTCGGTGGAGTGACGCCGGGCAAGGGTGGAACGACGCATGAGGGCTGGCCGGTGTTCAACACCGTGGAAGAGGCGGTGAAAGAGACGGGCGCGAATGCAACGATGATTTTTGTTCCGCCGCCGGCGGCCGCGGATGGGATTCTCGAGGCGGCGGATGCGGGATTGCCGTTGGTGGTTTGCATCACGGAAGGCATTCCGGTGCTGGACATGGTGAAGGTGTGGGAGGTGGTGAAGCATTCGAAGTCGCGGCTCATCGGGCCGAACTGCCCGGGCGTGATCTCGCCGGGGAAGGCGAAGATCGGCATCATGCCGGGACGCATTCACAAAGAGGGAACGGTGGGGATTGTGTCGCGCTCGGGCACGCTGACGTATGAGGCGGTGTATCAGCTGACGACGCGCGGGATCGGGCAGTCGACGGCGATTGGAATTGGCGGCGATCCGATCATCGGGACGAACCACATCGATGCGCTGAAACTGCTGAATCAAGATCCGGGAACCGAGGCGATCATCATGATCGGCGAGATCGGCGGAACGAATGAGGAGAAGGCGGCGGAGTTCATCAAGGCGAATGTGAAGAAGCCGGTGGTGGGATTTATCGCGGGGCAGACGGCGCCTCCGGGACGGCGGATGGGGCATGCGGGCGCGATCATCTCCGGCGGCGAAGGTACGGCCGAGAGCAAGATGCAGGCGATGGCCGATGCGGGGATTCATGTGGTGAAGTCGCCGGCTGAGATTGGCGAGACGATGGCCAAGGTGTTGGGCAAAGCGTAGCCGATCAGCGAGGCTGGCTGCGATAGAAGAGCCAGGCGATGCCGAATACGGTGGCGACGGCGAGCGCGAGTTCAGCGTGAGCGGCGGAATGGCGGCTGACGCTGACGGCGGCGTCAAACATCCACGCGATGCAACCGGCAAGCCAGATCCACGCAGTTTTGCGCATGAGCATTGGACGGTGCTGAGGATACCGGGGCTTCGGCGAAGGTGTGGATTACACTTTCGGCTATGCGAACAGCGCGTGGAATGGCAGTAGCCTTGCTGGGGCTGGTCAGCGTAAGCCTTTGGGGACAGGTGTTTACGGTGAGCTTTCCGGCGTCGCGGAGCTCGACGCAGCTGGATGGCAGGGTGCTGCTGCTCCTTTCGAATGACCCGAGCGAGGAGCCGCGAATGCAGATCGGCATCTCGCCGGGGTCGCAGCAGGTGTTTGGGCTGACGGTGGATGGGCTGCGGCCGGGTGAGGCGGTGGCGTTCGGAACGCAGACGCAGAACGGGCCGCGCGTTGTTTCGAAGATTGAGGGGTACCCGCACCTCACGCTCGCGGAGATGCCGCCCGGGGATTACACCGTGCAGGCCGTGCTGAATGTCTACGAGACGGTTCATCGCGGCGACGGGAAGACGGTGAAACTGCCAGCGGATATGGGCGAGGGCCAGCACTGGAACATCAAGCCGGGAAACCTCTACTCGAAGCCGGTGAAGGTGCATGTTGCGCCGGGGTCGCTGCAGGATGTGCCGTTGCAGCTGACCGAGGTGATACCGCCGATCAAGCCGGAGCCGGACACGAAGTACATACGGCATTTGCGGATTCAGTCGAAGCTGCTGAGCGATTTCTGGGGCACGCCAATGTACCTGAGCGCGGTGGTGATGGTTCCAGCGGGGTTCGATGAGCACCCAAATGCGCACTATCCGCTGATGGTTTTTGAGGACCACTTCGAGCCGGAGTTTATGGACTTTCGCGAGATGCCGCCGGACCCGAATCTGAAACCGGATTACTCAGAGCGGTTTCACTTGAAAGGCTACAACCGCATCGTGCAGGAGCAGGCTTACAAGAACTATCTGGACTGGATTAAGCCGAACCAGCCGCGATTTCTGATTGTGAAGATCAATCATGCGAACCCTTATTACGACGACAGCTATGCGGTGAACTCGGCGAATCTGGGGCCGTATGGCGATGCGATTGAAACCGAGCTAATTCCGGCGATTGAGAAGCAGTTTCGCGGGATTGGGCAGGGATGGGCGCGGTTTGTATACGGCGGATCGACGGGCGGATGGGAGTCGCTGGCGGTGCAGATGTTTTATCCGGACCATTACAACGGCGCGTTCGTGGCCTGCCCGGACCCGGTGGACTTTCATGCGTTCATGACCGCGGACCTTTACGACCAGAAGAATGTTTTCTACCTGGACGGCGCGCAGCGGAAGATCGAGCAGCCGGCGATGCGGAACTACCTGGGGCAGACGCTGATTTCGATGCGCAACAACATCGCGTATGAGGCGGCGCTGGGAGATCATGGTCGCTCAGGCGATCAGTTCGATATATGGCAGGCGGTGTATTCACCGGTGGGGGCGGACGGATATCCGCAGCCGATCTTCGATAAGGAGACCGGGGTGATCGATCGCAAGACCGCGCAGTACTGGCACGACCATTACGACCTGGACGCGATCCTTCAGCGCGAGTGGCCAATGCTGGGGCCGAAGCTGCAGGGTAAGCTGCATATTTACGTCGGGTATGACGACTCGTATTTTTTGAACGATGCGGTGTACCTGATGGAGGACTTTTTGAAGGAGACGGGGACGCCCGGGCATGGGGTTCCGTATGAGGGCGAGGTGAAGTACGGACCGAAGGCGGAGCATTGCTGGAACGGCGACTTCGACCATCCGAACTGGTACAGCCGGCTGCACTACAACCAGATGTATGTGCCGCAGATCCTGGAGCAAATACACAAGACGGCGCCGCCGGGAGCGGACCTGACGAGCTGGGTGTATTGAAGGCTGTCAGGCGTCGGTGCGATCGGAGGGGAACTGCCCGAAGGGCTCGTCGGTGGCTTCGGAAGCGAAGCGGAGCACGTGGCCGTCGAGATCGACAACGTGCATCTCGCGGGAGCCCCAGGGATAGTTGGTTGGGCCTTGAAGGATTTTTGCTCCGCTGCCCTGCAGCTCGGTGTAGAGCAACTCGACGTCGCTGACGCCGGTCCAGGTCCAGGTGCCGGCGTGGCCCTGTCCGCCTTCGCAGAGAAAGAGTGTGCAGCGGTCGCGGGAGACGGAGCCGAAGCCGCCGGTCTGCCAATCCAGTTTGAAGCCGAGGATGCCGGTGTAGTACGCGACGCTGGCCTGCAGGTCATTGACGCGCAGGATGGGTGTAGCGTTGATCATTCTGGCGATTGACGCGGACATTGCAGATTCGCTCCTTGGCGGCCGTGAGGGCCGGCGTTTGGACGGCTGCGGGCCATTACACTAGAAGAGCTGTCATTTGAACAAGAAACTCTCAGGAGATCCATTCGTGTCACAACGCACTTTCAGCATTATCAAGCCGGACGCGGTCCGCAAGGGCCACACGGCGGCTATCCTCGCCGAGATCGAGAAGGCGGGATTCAGGATTGTCGGTATCAAGAAGGTCGGCCTTACCAAAGAGCAGGCCGAGGGCTTTTATCATGTGCACGCGCAACGGCCGTTCTTCGGCGAGCTGACGACCTTTATGAGCTCGGGCGCGATCGTGCCGATGGTGCTGGAGAAGGAGAACGCGATTGCAGATCTGCGCAAGCTGATGGGTGCGACGGACCCAGCGAAAGCGAATGAAGGAACGATTCGCAAGAAGTATGCCGCCTCGATCGGCGAGAACGCGATTCACGGATCGGACGCGGAGGATACGGCGGCGTTCGAGATCGGATACTTCTTCGCGGGGTATGAGTTGAAGTAGTCCTCTCGCACCAATGCAAACGGCCTGCTCACAAAGAGCAGGCCGTTTCCGTTGTGCGAGCTACTTCTTGAACAGTTTGAGATCGATGGCGTCGCCCATGATTTTGTAGCCGGGGTCGCCGGGATGCAGATTGTCTACGCTGCCGGCGCTGGCGGCAAAGCGGGTTGGATCGTTCGGGTCGGCGGTAGCTTTGGCGAAGTCGATGGTGCCATCGAACTTGCCGCTGTGGAGGATGAAGTCGTTCTCGGCTTCGCGCACTTTTTCTCCGGCAGGGGACTCGTACTTTGCGCCGACGTAAGGGGTGAGGGTGGCGCCGTAGACCTTGATGCCATGCGCGTGAGCGCGATCGATGAGTTGGGTCAGTCCCATCTCGAGTTGCTCAGCGGTGATGAGGTCGTAGGGCCGGACGGAGTCGTAGGCGTGGCCGATGTCGTTGATGCCTTCGAGAATGATGAGGTACTTTACGCCGCTCTGATCGAGGACGTCGCGGTCAAAGCGGGCGAGCGCGTTGGGGCCGACGCCGTCATGAAGCAGACGGTTGCCGCCGATGCCTTCATTGAGCACGCCGAGATGACTGGTGCCTTTCGACGCCTGCAGGCGGCGCGCGAGGACATCAGGCCAGCGCATGTTCTTGTCCATGGTGCTGTGCGCGCCGTCGGTGATGCTGTCGCCGAAACAGACGATTGCAGCGGCGTCTTTGGGCGCGGTGACCTCAACGGCTTTGAGGAAAGGCCACGAGCGCAGCGTTTTGGCATCGGTGAAGGTGGTGGAAGCGAGCTGGTTGCCGGTGAGCTCGTAGTTGGTGTCGTCGGCGAAGCTGTGCTGCGTGATGGTGCTGACGGTCTGGCCGGGAAGAAAAACGGTTACGACAAGATCGCTGAGCGGAGCGAGATTGAGGGCGATGGGATCGCTGACGACCTCTGCGCCGGCGGGGATTTCGACAGTGGGTTGGCCGTGGAAGAGCGCGGGAACCGCGTTGCCATCGATGGCTCCGCCGCCTGCGGGAACCGCGACGCTGGCTCCGCCGATCTTCAGGGTGTCCGTGCCGAAGGCGTTGCTGAGCACGATGCGCAGGCTGGGACCGCCGATGGAGACGTGCACGATTTCGCGCAGAGTGGTGTCGTCGGCAAAGCGGCCATTGTTGTTGGTTGCGGAGACGGGCGAGGTGGACCATGTGCCGACCCAGTGGCCCGAATTTTCCTGCGCGGACGCGGAGAATGTCGCGAGAGATGGAATTAGCAGTAACGAAGCAAGGAAGTGGAGGAGGGATTTTTGCGGAATCGTCAGAGCCATATCGAGTCCAGTATAGTTGCGTGTGGTTGCCGATCGCATCCTTAACTCATCTTCGGGAGCGCCACCGCCTGATGAAGCTGCTTCGCGTTATTCTGCTCACTATGACATCGTTCACCGCCGCTTCTGCCGCCACCACGGTTCAACATAATGTCTTCGGCCATATGCCTGATGGCCAGCCTGTAGAGATTTACACGCTGAAGAGCCCGGCGGTTGAGTTGCAGGTGATGACGTACGGAGCACGTGTTGTTTCGCTCGATACGAAGGACCGTAACGGCAAGATGGGCGATATCGCGCTGGGGTATGCGAATTTCAACGAGTATCTGAAGGACAACAAGACGTACTTCGGGTCGGTGCCGGGACGGTATGCGAACCGGATTGCCAACGGAAGATTTTCACTGGATGGAAAGACCTACCAGATCACGATCAATGATGGACCGAATGCGCTGCACGGCGGCAAGGTGGGATTCGCAGATTTGAACTGGAGCGGGAAAGAGATCCCGTCCGGAGTGGAGTTCACACTGGTGAGTCCGAATGGCGACCAGGGATTTCCGGGGACGCTGACGGCGCATGTGCGCTATACGCTGCACGACAACAAGGTTGTCATTGAGTACAGCGCGACGGCGGACAAACCGACGGTTGTGAACCTGACGAACCATACCTACTTCAACCTGACGGGCGACGGCAGCGGAACGATCCTGAACGAGGTGCTGACGATTGATGCCGATAAGTACACGCCGGTGAACTCGACGCTGATTCCGACGGGGCAGCTGGCGCCGGTGGGGGGAACGCCGCTGGACTTCACGACGCCGCACAAGATCGGCGAGCGGATCAATGCCGATAATGAGCAGTTGAAGCTGGGCCACGGCTACGACTTCAACTGGGTGCTGCGCGGGAAGATGGGTGTTCTGCATCCGGCGGCGCAAGTCTATGATCCGGCCAGCGGGCGCGTGCTGAGTGTGGAGACGACGGAGCCGGGCGTACAATTTTACTCCGGGAACTTTTTGGATGGGACGTTCAAGAGCCGCACGGGAGCAAAGTATAACTTCCGCGATGGATTCTGCCTGGAGACCCAGCACTTTCCGGATTCGCCAAATCATCCGAACTTTCCGACAACGGAGCTGAAGCCGGGACAGACGTTCCACAGCGAGACCACTTGGACGTTCACGACGAAGTAGTCAGGTAGCAATGACGTTGGCGGCGGCCACCTTGGCGCTGGCGTCGGCGTCCTTCTGCACCAGGTACTCGTCCATGATGACGGCGACGAGTGCGGCCGAAGGAACGGCGACAAGCGCACCGACAACGCCGGCTAATGCAGAGCCGGCGAGCAGCGCGATGAGCACGGACAATCCCATTAGATTGACGCTCGTGCGCATGATGCGCGGCGTCAGATAGGCGTTCTCGATCTGGATGTAGATCACGTAAAAGATGAGGACGCCGGCCATCTTGGACCAGGAGTCCATGGCGGCGACAGCGGCGGCGAGAACGATGGTAATGAGGCCGCCGACGACGGGGACGATGTTGAACAGGCCCATCAGCACGCCGAGCAGGACGGAGTAACGGACGTGCAGGCCATGGAAGACGGCGGTGCTGGCGGCCCCGAGGATGACCATCAGCGCGGCCTGGCCGATGAGCCATTTGCTCATGCGGCCTTCGGCGGCGGTCAGGGTGCGGGCGAGGCGGTCGCGGTACTCCAGCGGAATGAACGAGAGAAAGTAGAAGTAGGCGAACTCGCCTTCGAGCATGAAGTAGACGCAGAGGATGGCGGAGGTGACAACGTCGAACAGACGTTCAAACCACTTGGGCGCTGTGGCGATGACGTAGGAGGCCGTTTCGGCGGCGCCGTTCTGAATTCTTGCCGCGAGCGAATCCATGCCGATGTGGTCGGCGAAGGGTAGGTTGCGCAGTCGTTGCTCGACGCGAGGCAGTCGCGCAGGAAGATCCGAAGCAAAGTGCTGCATGTCATGGATCACAGGTGGCATCGTGGTGATGAAGAACACGGCCAGCAGAACGAGCACAGCGATGACCAGACCGAGCACCGCGACAGTGCGCGACGGCTGCCAGCGGAAGATCTTCACTCTCATGACCTGCTGCACGACGGGCATTAGCACAACGGCAAAGAGCGCGCTGACGTAGACGATCTCCAGTACGCCGCGCAGCACCCAAAGCACGCCGACGAAAATGGCGATGCCGAAGAAGAACAGGATGTAGCCGCGGATGTCGCGGACCTGCTGCTCGTGCGGCGTCAGCTCCGGCGGGGGACTGGATGGATGAACGATCAGTGGCACGGTTCCTCAAGAAGATGCATTGCGTAGAGTAGCTTAGAGCATTTCTCCTGAAACTCCACCTCCGAGAAATTTGTGGAGGCGTTTTCCTTGAGAGAAAACGACGCCGACGCTTCTCGCTTGATCACACCTTCAGGAGAAATGCTCTATCCGTCTGATGCGGCGAGGGACAGCCACAGATAGCCATGGAAGCTAGAACGTACCCCGGAGAAGTTCGAGGAGGGCGTCGACGCTCTGCTCGGGATGCTGGCCGGTAGTGTCGAGGATGAGATGGGCGGTCTGGCGGTAGGTGGCGTCGCGGCGGGCAAGACGGGCGGCGGCGGCGTCGCGGTCGCCCAGAAGTGGGCGGACGGGCAGGTCGGAGTTCTTGTTGGAATCGATCTGCTGCCGGCAACGTTCGTACAGCGTGTCAAACGATGCGCTAAGAAGAACGATACGAGTTTTTTCGGCGCAGGCGAGAGTTTGCCGGTTGGCCGGAGTCTCCAGGGCACCGCCGCCCAAGGCGAGCACGAGTTGCGACTCTTTGAGTGAGGCAGCGAGCTCGGCAGACTCACTTTGGCGGAAATACGGCTCGCCGCTCTCGGCGAAGATGGCGGCCACCGTGCGGCCATCGCGTTGTTCGATCGCGGTATCGAGATCGACGAAGCGCCAGTCGAGCCTGGCGGCGAGCTGGCGTCCGATGGTGGTCTTGCCGGAGCCCATGAAGCCGGTCAAGACGATTCGCTCGATCACTTCGCTCGAGCGCACTCCTTCTGCGGGAAGACCGGTCATGTGGGCGCGATCCAATCGGCTCTCCGAGGTGCGGCATTCAGAGCTTATGGTATCGCCTGTAGAAGGAAGGTTATTCGAGCTTCAGCTTATTGGCGATGTTCGACCAGACGGCGTCGCTGGGCTCCTCGTCAGGTTCGAAGAGGCTCTTGGCGGTCTCGGCGATGGTTTCAAGATCTCGCACGAGCGCGGCGCAATCTGGGTTGGCCTTGAGGAAGTTGGAAAGACGAGGATCCTGGCTGACTCTGCCGCCCTCACTGCTGGCGAACAACTCGGGAAGATACTGTTCGAACTCGGCCGTGGTCATCGAATTGAAATCGAGCTTGGAGAGATCACTCACTGCACAACCTCCCGCGAGCTCTCCAGCTCATGCAACTGGTCCGGCTGGCGAAGCAACTCACGGAGTTTCAGGCGTGCCTTATGCAGCTGCGACTTGCTGTTGCCCGTGGAGCACTCGAGCATCGTAGCAATCTCGTTGTGCTCGAACCCCTCCACATCATGCAGGACGAACACCATCCGGTATCCCGGAGGCAGCTGGGCTACGGCGCGCTCGAGGGTCACGCGATCGACGGAGCCAGCGAGTTGTGTGTCGCGCGAACCGAAGTCGCGCTTCGGCGCGTCTTCTTCGGAGGGGTTGATGGTCTCTTCGAGCGAGACGAGCTGAAGGCCCTTCTTGCGCAGATGCATCAGGACGAGGTTGACGGTTAGGCGGTGAAGCCAGGTGGAGAAGGCGCTTTCGCCGCGGAAGCTGCCGAGCTTGCGGAAGAGGTGAAGAAAAGCCTCCTGGGTCATGTCCTCGGCTTCAGAGACGTTGCCGAGCATGCGGAGGCAAAGAGTGTACACACGCCGCTTGTGCAGCGAGTAGAGCTTCGAGAAGGCATCAGGATCGCCGTTTTTGGCCCGCTCGATAGCCTCGGCCTCGCCGGCGATTGGAGGATTCCGCTTGAACAAGCCGGCGTTCGGTTTTGTCTGCATCGTTGGCAAGCCTTGAATATCCATAAAGCGAGGTCTCCGGTCAGTACGTTCGATCATGCCGGCTACCGCGCCTGCTTTCAGCGTAACGCACCCAATCTCGGAAAGGTTTCAAGCGGTTTGGATAGGAACGAGGCCCGAGAGGTTGTACCGAAACGGGTGATCTTGAGTCTAAGCGCCTATGTATCTGGCGTATAGGGACCGAGCTCGGCCAATATCCGTGGTTCCCTGAACGAGCGCCCGGCCATCGGGAAAAACCGTGATTGTGTACGCCCCCGTACGGAAGCGCAACAACATACCATTGGCGCGGACCTCGCCCAGGGGTGTGAGCCGGCGGACGAGCGCGGCGAGATCGACAGGGCGGGAATGCTCGTGGATCTGAACGGAGTTGCGGCCGCAAAGGGTAATTGTCGGGCGGCCTTCGCCGGCCAGGGCGCGGAAGTTCCTCTGAGCGCAGACGGTGCAGCCGATCCGCGGACTGGAGGCGGCGACTTCCGAGCGCTCGCCGGTCCAGAGATCATAGGCGAGGAGGGTGTGACGCATGCGTTCGGGCTGGCCGGTGAGCAGCTTCAGCGCCTCGGTGACCTGCAGCGAGGCGACGAAGTTGACCGCGGTCGACAGGATGCCCGCGGTGTCGCAGGTTTCGACGTTGCCGGTTGGGCTTTCGGGAAAGATGCAGGCCAGGCATGCCGTCGGGACGTAGGGTGGGGTCACTCCGTCATCGGGGAGCGGAAGGATATTCATCGTCGCCGCGTAAGAACCTACGGCAGCCGCGTAGATCCAGGGGCGGCCGTCGCGGACGCAGAGGTCATTGATGAGGTAGCGCGTCTCGAAGTTGTCGGTGCAGTCTAGAACGACGTCGGCGTCTGCAATGAGTTCTTCGGCGTTGCGTAGAGTAAGGTCGGCGACGCGCGCGTCAACCGCTATGCCGGAGTTGACGAGCGCGAGGTGGCGGCGTGCAGCCTCGGCCTTGGGGAGGCATTGGCGCGCATCTTCCTCATCAAAGAGCACCTGTCGCTGCAGGTTGGAGGGTTCGACGAAGTCACGATCGATGAGGGTAATTCGACCGACGCCGGCGCGTGTGAGCAGGCTGGCTGTGGCGGCTCCCGTGGCGCCTACGCCGACGATGGATGCGTGGCGCTGTGCGAGTCGGCGCTGGCCGGGCTGGCCGATGGGAGCGAACAAAACCTGACGCGAATACCGCTCGGCGTCGTCGATCGGCTCGTGAGAACGTTCGCCGGCGGGGCCATTCAAGTCTGGCGTGCGGTCCTCGGTTGCGTTCGCCATCAGCTTCATCGTCAAAGCCAAGTATACGAGCCGGTTCGGCAGGTGCCCTTCGCTCTCAGGTGGACGCGGCCTGCCAAATCTGCATCTGTACGAGAAATTACGGTACTTTTTTCAGGCGCTGGGAAGGGGTGACCTGAAGAGTTCAAAGGCGAAGGAACTCAAGAGGATAGGCGGATTGAGCCTGCATCTTGGGCGAGAATAGAGTCTGGAGGGTCCTGGGGTGTCTGGCCGGAGCAGGCGATCGAACCTCGTCGAGAGCCAGCTTGCGAAACCTGCCACAGGAGCGCGAGCACGTCGATTGCTGCAAGCAAAAACGTATCCATGGACGCTGTTGCTTACCAGCGTGGTGCTTCTCTCATCGGGCGGGGCGTTGGTGTGTGCGGCGCAAAGTCCGGACACGATGAATTCGCAGTCGGCGAGCCAGCCGGCGCGGCCGCAGACCAGCGTGAACCAGAATGCGCCTCAGGGAACCCCGCAGGCAAGCAAGCAGGCGGAGGCAGCGGGAAACAACGAGCCGGCGCCGGCGACGGTGACCAATCCGCTTCCTCCGCTCCGCGAGAGCATCTGGGATAAGCGCGGCGTCCCTGTTGTGGCGGTGAAGTTCGAAGGCGTTACCTTCGCGGCGAACGACGCCATCGTCAACGAGTTGACACAAAAGGCCGGACAGCCGCTGGATCCGGACAAGGTTCGCGCCGACTTGCGGCGGCTGTTTGCAAGCGGAAGATATCGCGACATCAGTGTCTCCGGCGAGACAGCCGGCAACGGGTTGACGCTGATCTACGCGGGCGTGCCGCGATATTACGTCGGGCGCGTGGAGATCGACGGCATCGCGCAGGAGCGCCTTGCTTCCCTGCTGGAGTTTGCGACCAAGCTGGACCCAGGCACACCGTTCAGCGAGCCGCAGATCCCGGAGTCCGTCGCCGCTGTAAAGCAGTCGCTGGAACAGAACGGGTACTTCCAGACGATCATTCACACGACGATGACACGCGACGATGTGAATCATCAGGTCAACGTCACATTCCACATCAAACAGGGACCGCAGGCGCGTGTCGGCAACGTGACACTGCAAGGCAAGGATCCGGGCATCACGGTTCTGGAGTTCCGCAAGAAGGGTCACCTCGATTGCGGATGGTTTTCCTCGACGCTTGATCGAATGATCTTCCGCAACTGCCAGGTGAAGGTGACGCGCGACACGACGAGCAATGCGCTGTCCGGCGTTCGCAAGTACTACCAGAAGATTGATCGTCTGGAAGGAACGATCTCACAGCAGGGGCAAACGTACGCTCCGCCGCGGCGGCAGCTCGATTATGACTTCCGCGCCGATCAGGGACCGCTCGTACACATTACGATTCAGGGCGCCAAAATTTCCAACTCACGTAAGAAGTTGCTGGTGCCGGTTTACGAGGAGGATACGGTCGATCGCGACCTGGTGAACGAAGGCGCATTCAACATTCGCGACTACATGCAGCGTAAAGGCTACTTCGACGCTTCGGACTCTGTGAAGTTGCTGGGCCGGGGAACGAACAACGTCACCGTGCAGTACACGGTTGTGCCGGGCCGGGAGCATAAGGTGCGCTCGGTGAAGATCGAAGGAAACAAGTACTTCAGCGACGCTCTCATTCGAGAGCAGCTGCGCGTGAAGAAGGCGAATCTGTACGTCCGCAGCGGTACCTACAGCACGCAGCTGGTGGAAGACGACCGCAGCTCCATCGAAGCGCTGTACCGAGCCAGCGGATTTACACATGTCAAGGTGACTTCTGCGGTGAAGGACACGGACAAGACGCCCACCGGGCAGACGCTGAAGCTCGCCTACATTGACGTAACCTACAGCATTGATGAGGGACCGCAGCAGAAGTTCGGCGCTGTGGACCTTTCAGGTGTCGACCCGTCCCGACAGGCCGCGGTGCGTGGGCTGTTGAGTGCAGAGACCGGACAGCCGTTTTCGCTGATTACGCTTTCCAGCGACCGGGACGCGGTGCTGAGCTACTACCTCGCGCACGGCTTCGATTTGGCGCAGGTGGAGATTCAGCAGCAGGTAGATCGTGATAATCCGGAACGCGTGAATGTCACGCTGGCGGTCTCAGAAGGCCAGCAGGTGATCGTTGACCATGTTTTGCTTTCAGGCCTGGTGCACACGAAGCGGGCCGTGGTGGAGCATCAGATACTGGTCCACGCCGGCGATCCACTGAACCAGGCGGCGCTGCTGCAGACGCAACGCAATCTTTACAACCTCGCGCTCTTCAACGAGGTCAATACGGCGGTTCAGAATCCGACCGGCAACGCTCCCTCAAAAAACGTTCTTGTGCAGCTGACCGAGGCGAAGCGGTGGGACGTGACGTACGGCTTCGGCTTTGAGGCGCAGACTGGAACGCCGGCACTGGTGCCGGGCACGACCCGCGGTCAGACGGCGGCGCAGAACGGGAAGGCCGGAGTCAGCCCGCGCGTTTCGCTGGACGTTTCTCGCATCAACTTCCGAGGCACGCAGCAGTCGCTGACACTGCATTCGGACTTCGGCCTGTTGGAGCGGGTGGCCACGCTGACCTTCAACAATCCGCAGTTTCTTGGCAGGCCGGATTTCACGGCGGCCGTCTCCGGCGGTTACTCCAATGTGCAGAACATCACCACATTCCAGGCTTCGACGTTGCAAGGCGATTTTCGCGTCACGGAGAAGTACAAGAAGGCCGACACGATCATCTATGACTTTCTCTACCGGCGGGTTTCAGTGAATGCGGACAGCCTGGAAATTACGCCGAACCTGATTCCGCAGTTGTCGCAGCCGGTGACCGTGGGCGGCCCCGGGCTGACGTACTTCCATGACACCCGCGACCCGACACCGCTGGACGCGACTCGTGGAGATTTCTACTCCATCCAGGAGTTTGTCTCGTCCTCGAAGTTCGGCGCGCAGACCAACTTCAACCGGCTGGACATGTCGTATTCCTCCTACTACACCTTTGGCACAAGCAAGTATGTTTTCGCACGGAACACGCGTGTGGGTTTTGAGAACACCATCGGGTCGAACGGCAGCAGCGGGGAGACTCTTGGCGTTGCGAACTGCAAGGGCAATCTGTACATGACAAACGCAACATGCAATCCCATCCCGCTGCCGGAACGCATGTATGCCGGTGGCGCAACGTCGCACCGCGGCTTTGGGATCAACGAAGCTGGACCACGCGACTTGACCACGGGATATCCGGTGGGCGGATCGGCGGTGGTCGTTAACAGCTTTGAGTTGCGCATGCCGCCGCCGACACTTCCGCTGGTCGGCAACAGCTTGTCGTTTGTGCTCTTTCATGACATGGGCAACGTCTTCCGTTACCCCAGCGACATGTTCACGAGCATTAAGAACTTTCATCAGCCCAATGAATCCACCTGCCGCGATGTCACCGTTCCTCCGGGAACAACCGACGTTTCCACCGTGAGCGGCACCTGCAACTTCAACTACTACTCACACGCTGTTGGCCTTGGCCTGCGTTACAAAACCCCGGTCGGACCGATTCGTGTGGATTTTAGCTGGAACCTCAACCCGCCGGTCTATCCGGTCTTCTATGACTACACCGGCAAGCCGCCCTACGTTGGTCAGGCTGCCCACTTCAACTTCTTCTTCAGCATCGGACAGGCATTCTAGGTTGCGATGAAACAGATTTTCCAGAACGGACGGCACAGGCGAATGCACGGGGCGATCGCGATCGCTGCGCTATTGTGCTGCTGGAGTGCATCGCCGCGGCCGGTTCGCGCGCAATCGACTGGATCGAAGCCTCCGGCCAAGCCGGTTCCGGAACTTTCGAAGACGCCTGAAATTCCGACGCCGGCGCTGCAGCCAGCCACACCGGCCACTCCGTCGATGATGCCCACAGTACCGGGAACGACTCTCGATCGCGTTGTCGCGATTGTGAATGGGGATTTGATACTGGATAGCGACGTCAACGAGGAGCAACGCTTTGAGGCCTTCGAACCCTACCGGACACCGGATGAGAAGCTTTCCCGTGATCGCATCATTGAACGGCTGATCAACCGGGATCTCATTCTGCAGCAGCTGAAGCTGCAGCCGGCAGATGAGCCGAGCGATGCCGACGTCGATAAACAGATCGCGCAGTTGCGCAAGAACATTCCGGCCTGCCGTCGTTATGACTGTGAGAGCAAGGCCGGGTGGGACCGGTTTCTTGCGGACAACGGCTTCACGGAAGCCTCGCTTTTCAAGCGCTGGAAGCAGCGCATGGAGGTGCTCGATTTTATCGAGGACCGCTTCCAGATGGGTATCGATATTACGCAGGCGCAGATCCAGAGCTACTACGAGAAGACGCTGCTGCCGGAGTACAAGGAACAGAACGCTCCGGCTCCGAAGCTGGATGCCATCTCCGGCCAGATTCGTGAGGTCCTTCTGCAACAGCAAATCACGAATCTGCTAAGCGACTGGCTGCAGAGCCTGCGCGCGCAGGGCAGTGTCGTCGTTCTGCATCCCGGAGAGGAGGCGCCATGAGCACAGCGCATCATGAAGCGTCTCCGACAGCGCAAGCGAAACCGAAGCGCTCGCGTTTGCTGAGAATTCTTGGATGGATCGGCGCGACGATCCTGATTCTTCTCATCGTGCTGGTCGCGGGCCTCTCGTGGTACACCACGACGGGGGACTTTCAGCGTCGCGTCGGCGCGAAAGTGGTCGGCGTTCTCGAAGACTCGACCGGCGGCCGCGTAGAGCTCGGACACATCTCGTTCGATCTCTGGCATCTCGCCATCGAAGCCGACAACCTTGTGATTCATGGTACGGAAGGTCCCGGAGAGATGCCGTATCTTTCGGCGGCGAAGATCTTTCTACGTCTGCGCATCAACACGTTCATCTCGCACACGGTGGGCAAGGGGCCGCAGTCGCACATTGGCCTGACCTATCTGCGCGTGGAAGAGCCGCATCTTCATCTCATCATCGACAAGGATGGCAACACCAATCAGCCGGTCCCGAAGCATCCCATTACCAGCAACGAGCCCGTGCAGGACACGCTGCTCGATCTCCAGGCGAAGAAGGTGGAACTGGTAAACGGTCTGGCAGTCGTCAATGACCGCGCGATTCCATTCGACGCCGCAGCGAAGAACCTGAATGCCAACGTGCACTACATCGGCTCTACAGACCGCTATGGAATTACGGTCGACCTTTTCGATCTTGAGACGCGCATGAAGCAGGAGCCCGAGGTGCAATCCAGGCTGCATGTGGATGTGCAACTGGGCCGCGATATGGCGCAGCTCTCGGATCTGGACTTTGAGACGGGCATGAATTCGCATCTCAAAGCGACGGGAATGATCCAACACTTTGCACACCCGGAGTGGCAGGCCTCCGTCAACGGAGAGCTTGCGCTCAAAGAGATTCAATATCTCGGTGGCGTCGACGGACTTGAGGGCGGGACGCTCGATCTTAATGTGCAAGGACGCAATTGCACTGTTTCACCGCAGGTTGCGCAGAAGCATCCACACTTCTGGCAGCGCCGCACGCGGCCGCGTGTGCCACCGGAAGCAAAGATACTTCCACCCAGCCCAGAGTGCACCGCAGGGTATCTTCTGGTCGGCAAGATCAAGGTGCACGATGCTGCCTACCGCATTCCCGCAGTCCGTGTTGCCGGAGTGGACGCGACAGCCGACCTGCACGTGACGCCGACCGAGCTTTTGTTTACGGCGTTAACGGGAACGCTCCCCGGCGGCGGCCGCGTTGAAGGTGAGCTTAAGATCGAAAACTGGCTCGGCGAGGTCCCGTCAAGCGCTCCGGCAGCTTCGGCCACAACTGTGGCTGCAGCGAAGACAGCAAACAATGCGGCCAAAGGAGTGAACGCTAGGCCGCCGGTGCAATCCGTCACTCTGACGCAAGTGCAGCCTGCACACGCCTACATGACGGTGGGGGTGAAGGGGATTACGCTGCGCACGATCATGGACATCACGGCGCCCGAGCATTACGGCGACCTGGGCTTGGACACGGCGATTAGCGGTCCCGTAAAGGTTGAGTGGGGAGGACCGGCGAAGGACATCGCGAGTTCGGTGCAGGTGGACGCGAACCTGAAACTCACTCCAACGGGCGTTCCTCGGAAGGGCGCTGCTGCAAACGTTCCGGTGAGCGGCGAGGTGGTCGCTCACTATGACGGTCGAGCACAGGTCGTGAATATCCAGAGCGTGGATATTCACACGCCGGCGACGGTGCTGAATGTCAGCGGTGTGCTTGGAGTGAATCAGGGCGATCCGTTGACCGACCTGAAGGTCAACCTGCAGGCGAGCAACCTTGGTGAGTTCGATCAGACACTGCAGACGCTCGGCTTCGAGGCGAACGGCAAGCGCGGCAGTGCGGCGATTCCCGTCGACCTACACGGAACGATGAGCTTCACCGGGACTGCGAAAGGGGCCGTGCGCAACCTGGATGTGAAAGGACATTTGCAGGCGAACAATCTCACCGTTCACCTGGGTAGCGAAGCGAATATCCAGGTCGACTCGGTGGTAGCCGACGCGGAGTACTCACCCAGTGCGGGACTGGCGATCGCTTCTTCGACGATCACGCGGAAGACGGCAGTGCTGAATGTGTTGGGTACGTTCCGTCCGCACCGCGTCGTTTCGCGCCGGGGGGTGGTCTCCTATGTTTGGGATGACGTTCTCGCTCTCGATGTGACGGCCAAGCTGGCCAACGCGCAGGCGGCAGACCTGTTGCAAATCGCCGGCCAGCAGGATCGGGTGAAGCTAACCGGCACCGCGAGCATTAGCGCGCACGCGACGGGAACTCTGCGCAGCCTCAGTGGCTCCGGCAACCTTACGCTGAAGGATGGAGTGGTGTATGGAGAGCCCTATCAGACGATTGCTGTCGACATCAGCGCACATGGAACGCAGGTGAACGCGACTAGGGTACTCGTCCAGGCTCACGACATGGCGATTCATGGCAGCGGAAGCTACGACATCGCAAGCAAGCACATCGTCGCTCATGTAACTGGGAACAATCTTCGGCTATCCAAGTTCCAGCTGGTTCACAATGCGAATCCGGATTTGGATGCGCTGCTGTCAATGGACATTGACGCCGACGGGACGGTGCGGGAGCCAAATCTGCGTGCGCAGATTGGGCTCGACGACATCACCTACCAGGGAAACAAGCTTGGCGGACTGACATTGACGGCCAGCAGCTCGGGCCCGATTGTAAGTTACCAGATGCAATCGAAGCTGGTAGGAGCCGACATAGAGGCGACGGGAAGCACATCGCTCGAAGGCAATTTTCAAACGCAGGCCAAGGTGACACTGACGAACTTCAATGTGGCGAATGCGCTGCCGCTGTTTTCGTCGAACTCGATCAGCGCGACCTCCCAGATCAACGGCACGATCACCATCGACGGTCCGGCCGCCAAACCTCAACAACTCACAGCGACGGCCAATCTCACAAACTTCAGCATAACGATGAAAACCGTGACTCTGATCTCGCAGGGGCCGATCCGCGCGAGCCTCAAGGATGGTGTCGCGTCACTGGATGAATTTCATATCACCGGCCCGCGTATCGATCTCCAATCCAGCGGCACGGCGAGAATCTTCGGAGACACGAACCCGAATGGCGGGGAGATCCATGTGAAGGCGACGGGCGGCGTGAATCTTGCGCTGATTCACACGATCGATCCGGACTACATCACTTCGGGAAGAATCGCGCTGGACCTCGGCGTACAGGGTCGGATCAAACAGCCGTTGCTCACGGGAACCGTAAAGTTCGATCGCGCCAACGTTGCGAAAGATGGGATCCCCAACGGCCTGAGCGATCTCACGGGCACGATGGTCTTCAATCAGAACCGGCTCGAGGTCCGCGACGTCTCTGCGACCTCTGGCGGCGGTAAGGTGACACTGGGCGGTTTCATCGCATACCAGCGCGGTCTGTTTGCGGATCTAACGGCGAACGTCGATAACGTTCGCGTGCGGCTTTACGGCCTGAGCTCGACGGCGAATGCCACCTTGCGGCTGCAGGGCGGACCGCAGAGTTTGCTTCTCTCCGGCAATGTCCTGGTTACGCGCTTCGGGGTTGGTCCGGATGTCGATTTCGCGGCCTTCGCCAGCGCGGGTGGAATACCCACGCCTCCTGATCCGAATGCGTTCAGCAACAAGATCCGGCTGGATGTTCATGTGACGAGCTCGCCGCAGCTGGACTTCCAGAACTCATACGCGAAGCTGGCGGGTACGGTGGATCTGAACCTGCGCGGCACCATTGCGCAACCGACGATCCTCGGCTCGATTCGCATCACCGACGGCAGCGCAACATTCGCGGGCACAAAGTATGAGCTGGACCGCGGCACCATCTACTTCAGCAACCCGGTACGAATCGATCCGGTGATCGATCTCGATGTATCCACGCGCGTGGAGAATTATGACATCACGATCGGCATCCATGGCGACATCGATAATCTCAAGCCGACCTACCGTTCCTCGCCGCCTCTGACCGAAGCCGATATTTTCAATCTGCTCGCACTCGGCAGGACGCAGGAGGAGTCGCAGCTCAACTCCCAGCAGGAGCTGCAGGCCGGCGAAGATCCGACCACGAGTGCGCTGCTCGGCGGTGCGCTGAATGCGACGGTCTCCAGTCGCGTCAGTAAGCTGTTCGGCGCGGGTTCGATCAAGATCGACCCGGCGTTTGTAGGCACGCTGGGAAACTCAACGGCGCGGATAACCGTGCAGGAACCGCTGTCGAAGCAGCTGACCCTGACGTTTGCGACCAACGTGAACCAGTCGGCCGAACAGCTGATTCAGGTGCAATATCAGATCAACGAGGATACAGCGATCGTCGTGACGCGCGATGAATCGGGCGTGTTTTCGATCGTCTACAAGATTCGGAAGCGGTACCGTTAAGCACGCGGCGTGCCGTTATTCGCGCAGCTTGCATCTAATTTCTCCGGAGAGAAGGAGGAAGTAGATGAACAGATTTGGCCGTAGCTATACCCGTATCCTTGCCCTGGCCTGCTGCGCAATGGGGCTAGCCGTCGCGACTCCGGTGATTCGAGCGCAGAATGCGAGCGATGCCCAGATACTTCAGGACGCGCAAAGACAGCTCAAGGACAAGAAATTCAGCGGCGTGCATGTCCAGGTGCAGGGCGGTGTAGTCGAGCTCACCGGACAGGTCGATCGGTACGCCGACAAAGCGGATGCAGAGAAACGTATCGACAAGATGCACGAGGCGACGAGTGTCCGCAATGAGATTTCTGTCGCAGGCGCTGGCAGCGTCTCTGATGCCCAATTATTCCAGACGCTCTCCAAGAAGCTGCTCTACGACCGCGAGGGATATGCCGAATATCCGTTCAACAGCATTACGCTTCAGGTGCACGACGGCGTTGTGACGATCGGCGGCGTTGTCGTCGAGCCAGTGGACAAGGACTCTGCCCTGGGTATCGTGAAGAACACCCCTGGCGTCCGCGATGTCATCGATCATCTGCAGGTCGCGCCGGTTTCGCCGATGGACAATCGCATCCGGGCAGAGGAATATCGGGCCATCTACGGCTTTCCGCAGTTCACCAAGTACGCTATCAATCCTGCGAAGCCGATCCGCATCGTTGTGGTGAACGGGCACGTCACGCTCACTGGCGTCGTCGACAGCGTGAGCGATCGCGATCAGGCTGGTATCCGCGCGAACTCTGTGCCGGGCGTTTTCTCGGTAACCAACGACATCCAGGTCGCCGGACAGAACGAGCACTAAGTCCGTCTGTGGATGCATGTTGGGCAGAGCGGCTCTCACCCTATTTCGCGTAGCATGAATACAGGAATGAGATCCGCTCTGCACAGCACACGCATCACCCTTGAAATGATCAAGTGGGAGCATTCCATCTTTGCGCTCCCATTTGCGCTGACCGGCGCGGTGCTGGCTGCCGGCGGCTGGCCATCGCTGCGAGTGCTTGGCTGGATCATCGTGTGCATGATCAGCGCGCGTTCAGCAGCAATGGCGTTCAACCGCATCGCCGACGCCGAAATCGACGCAGCAAATCCACGCACCGCGTCGCGCGCGTTGCCGGCGGGACTGGTATCGCGTGGCTTCGTCATTACTTTTGTCGTTGTTTCTTGCGCCGTGTTCGTCTTCGCCGCGGCGATGTTGAACCGGCTGACGCTCGAGCTTGCACCGCTCGCGCTCGCGATTGTGCTGGCGTACAGCTACACGAAACGCGTCACGCGATGGTCGCATCTCGTGCTGGGGCTGTCGCTCGGGATCGCGCCGGCGGCCGCGTGGATTGCGGTGCGGGGATCGCTGGATGTGCGAGCGCTGCTCCTGACGGCAATTGTTCTGCTTTGGGTGGGCGGGTTTGACGTGCTGTATGCGTGTCAAGACCTTGACCATGATCGCCGGGTCGGTCTGCACAGTGTGCCCCAGGCTTTCGGTTTACAGGGTGCCTTCTGGATTGCCCGGGCGATGCATGTTGGCATGGTGATTCTGCTTTTCGTGATGCTGCATGCCTTTCGGCTGGGCCCGATGGCGCTTGTTGGAGTGGTGCTTTGTGTGCTGTTACTGGCCTATGAACATGCGATCGTCGCGCCCAACGATCTGCGGCGGCTGAACGCGGCGTTCTTCACTCTTAACGGTGTGATCTCGGTTGTATTTTTTGTCTTCATCGCAGCGGACATTCTGCGACGCCGATAAAACCACACAGAAAAGTGGGCCCGCCGCTGCCGGCGAGCCCATTTGATTCACGTGGACCTCTACCGGTTACTTGTTCCGGTGGCGGTCTACGCTATCTTCGACGCGTTCCTTTGCGTTCTGTGCAGTTGATGTAACGCGCTCGCGCACGTCGTGGGCTTCTGCGCGGGTCTCTTCTATGTGGCGATCGTGCGCGTCCCGGACGGCATTCTGGACGGACCCAATGGCCTGCTCTGCCTGCCCTTTGACCTGCTGTCCCGCTCCGCGATTCGCCATTGCTTGGTTGTTCATTGCTTCTCCAGCCGACTGCTTGATCTTGCCGGCCACCTCGTCGAACTTCCCCTTAGCCTTATTCTCTGTTCCCGTCTTCATGTAAATCTCCTTTTGCGTGGAAGGCACTGCGAAGTTCCAGACGCCTTCAGTTAGATGCCGCGGCGGCCGGAGAGAAGGTTGAAGATGAGAATGATGATCGCCAAAACAAGGAGGATATGAATCCATCCACCGAGCGTGTAACTGGTCACGAGGCCCAGAATCCAAAGAATTACAAGAATGATGGTGATCGTCCAAAGCATAGATCCATCTCCTTTGATGGGTGACCTCGATTGGCCACGTTGAATGCGCCGTCTTGGCGGCGTTCGCTATGGTAAGTTGCGAGCAAGTATGCTGAGGTTGTCCCAACCCCTTGGTATATCTGTGATTAAGGAGCCCGAGACTGAAAGACGACGGAACACATCGTAGCGAGACAACTCGGACGCACTCGGCGTCATCCTCGCGGCGCACGGTAGCGATCCAAGGAGAACGCGGCTCCAACAGCCACATGGCGGCGCTCGAGCTCGCGCCGGGGTGCGACGTGTTGCCGTGTGCGCTTTCGGCCGATGTTTTTGCCGCTTTGCTCGATGGACGTGCCGACTGCGCTGCGTTGCCGATCGAGAACACGCTGCACGGATCCGTCGCCGAGCACTACGATCTGCTGCTCACCCATCCCGTCCGCATCGTTGCCGAAAGCCTGCTGCGCATCCAGCACAACCTCATCGCCGCGCCGGGCGTTGAGCTTTCAGCAATCCGCACCGTGCTCTCGCACCCGGTCGCCCTCAATCAATGCAGAAAATTTCTCTCCGGCTTCACGCAGGCCCGCGCTCTGCCGTTCTATGACACCGCCGGCAGCGTGAAGCACGTGATGGCCGAATCCCTGCGTGACACCGCAGGCATTGCACCGGAGCTCGGGGCGAAGGAATATGGCGCGCACGTTCTTTTGCGCAATATCGAAGACCATGCCCGAAATCTCACGCGCTTCCATCTGATTCTCCGGGGTGACGAATCCGCAGCACCGCCGGCCGATGCGGACAAGCTGAGCGTCGCCTTTGCGGTCGATCACCGCCCCGGCACGCTGGTGAAGGCGCTGCAGGCCATGGCGCTCGCGGGCGTGAATCTCACGCGCATCGAGTCCCGGCCCGTTCCCGGCCAGCCTTGGGAATATGTCTTTTTTGTTGAATTCCGATATACCGAAGCGGCCATGGCGGACGCGGCGCTGGACGAACTGCGTTCTGAAAGCCGCATGGTCCGCGAGCTCGGGCGCTACCAAGCCGCGTGAAATGGATTACCTGAAGCAGTTCGATCGACCAAGAAATCGACCCCCAAAAAGAACGCAGGGACCCACGATGGGTCCCTGATGCAACTGCTATGGTCAACGGCCAGTGCTAGAAGTTCAAGCTTGGCAGCAGCTCGATAATGTAAACCCCGACCACGAGAACGGTCATCAGCACGGCGACACCGCCGAGACCCTTGTAATAGGGCCCGAGCCGCTCGACGCGCGCTACGATCTCGTCATGTTCCTGGTGACCCATCGACACATGCGTGCTGTCGTCGCCGAGGAACAATTGGTCAGTTTCATGTTGCGTGAGCGTGGCGCGGTAGATCATCACTGCGATGAAGCCGATGACGGAGGCGCCCCAGAGGACGAGCAGAATTGGGAGCACGTGCATGGCGGTAGTTCCCCCAGAGTCATGAAGAATCTGGTCCGGGATACCGGGCGGGTCCGATCATGAGCCTCGGGCTCGGAGGGTACGCTGGGCCGGTTAGATCATACGCCCCGCGATGTTTCTTGCAAAGGTTCTCTTCTGGCCGCATCCTGCGTGGTTCCAATATGGAAATCGCAAGGCCGCGAAACCGCGGCGAATCCCGCGCATCCAATAGAACGCATCCAATAGAAGTCGAACGTAGCGCAGGGTTTAGGAAGTGCTTGATTGGCCGCCAACCTGTAGCTACACTTAGAGTTGCGCATCGGTTTGAATTTGTCCGTCAGACCGTTGTCGAAGGAGACACTTTATGGCTACCAGCGCCGCCCCCCTTGCCGAGGTTGTAACCGGCACCGAAACACCCCGCAAGAATCCCGTCGAGCTGACCCCTGCCGCGATTGCCAAGGTCAAGGAAATTATGGCGACCCAGGATCCGCTGCCGGCCGGGCTGCGCATCGGCGTGGTGGGCGGGGGCTGCTCCGGCTTCCAGTACTCGATGAGCTTCGAGAACCAGGCCGGCATGATGGACAAGATCGTCAAGTTCGACGACCTGAAGGTTTTCGTCGACGCGACCAGCGCCATGTACCTCAACGGCTGCACGGTGGATTACGTGGAGACGCTGGAAGCTGCGGGCTTCAAGTTCGAGAATCCCCAGGTGAAGTCCACTTGTGGCTGCGGATCGAGCTTCAGCGTCTAATCCGCCCAGATTCATCCCTGAAAGGTTGCAGCAAGGCCTCACCCATCCGGTGGGGCCTTCGCATTAGGTGCAAACGCCATTCTCATCCGTCTTACAGAGAGCAACGAAGCTCTAAAATAGTTCCCAGCCCTTCCAGCCGCATGACAGAGTTCACAATCCGCCTTGCCGACGAACGGGGCCGCATCCAGGAGCAGACGCACGCGGCCGCCAGCGCCGCCGAACTGCGCAATCGCTTTGCGCAGGCCGGCTATCTGGTCTACTCCGTCAAGCCGCGCACCGGCTTCGCGGGCGGGTCCAAGCGCAAGGTCAAACTCGAACCATTTCTCATCTACAACCAGCAGTTCCTCACGCTGATCCGCGCCGGTCTGCCGATTCTCAGCTCGCTGGAGCTGCTGGCCAAACGCCAGAAGAATCCTGTCTTCCGCGCGCAGCTTGAGGACATCGTCGCGCGGGTGAAGACTGGCGAATCCATCTCTACAGCATTCGAAGCGCAAGGCGGCTTCCCGGTGGTCTACACGGTGACGCTGCTGGCGGGCGAGCGGTCCGGCAACCTCGAAGAGGTTTTGCAGCGCTATCTGGACTTCCAACGCGTCTCGCTGACGTTCCGCAAAAAGCTGAAGTCGTCGCTTATCTATCCATCGTTTCTGATCGTCATGGTGATCTGTCTCTTCGTCTTTCTGATCACCTTCGTCGTCCCGCGATTCGCGCAGCTCTACGATCAGCTTGGAACGCACCTTCCCGGGCTCACACTCTTCCTGCTGAGCGTCGGGAACAATGCGCAGCACTACGGGATTTATATCGGCGTGCTACTCGCGATCATCATTTACCTAATCGTTCGCTGGACCCGGACGGACTCCGGCGCCAACTTCACGGACCGGGTGCGCATCGGCACGCCGGGCCTGGGCAATGTGTGGCTGAAGTACCAGGTAGGTCTGTTTTCGCGCACGCTTTCCACGCTGCTCACAGGCGGTCTGCCGCTGGTGCCGAGCCTTGAGACGGCTGCACGGTCCATCGAATCGCGCCAGATTTCAAAGGCCGTGTACGCGTCTGTCGAAAGCGTGCGTGAAGGCCGCGGTCTGGCGACGAGCCTGGAAGAAACTGGCGTCTTTCCGGAGCTTTCCGTCGAGATGATCGAGGTGGGTGAATCCACCGGCGCGCTGCCCGCGATGCTTAACTCGGTCGCCGAGTTCTTTGAAGAGGACGTGCAGACCTCGCTCGCCGCGATCATGAATCTTATCGAACCCGTCATCCTGATCGTCATGGGGGCCGTGGTCGTCGTCATCTTGATTGCGCTCTACATGCCGATCTTTAGCCTGGGCAACATCGGCAGCTAGCCTTACGCTTCACACGCAAGGAGTTTGAATCATGGCCACTCCGGTCGCAACCCCGCTTCCCAACGACTCCCTCACCGAGGCCGAGCGCGCCGAACGCCTGGCGCGCCGCTATCACGCTGAGTTCGTCGACCTGAAGCACTTCAACATCCAGCACGAGCTCTTCAAGTCAGTGCCCGTGGACATGATGTTCCGCTACAACTTCGTTCCGTTGGAGCAGTCGACCGACGGCCGCCTGGCGATTGCGGTCGCCGATCCTTCGAAGCTGATGGTGCTGGATGAGATCGCCGGCCTGCTCGGCACCCGCATCATCACGCGCGTTGCGACGCTCTCGCAGATCACCGACCTGCTCAAAAAGACAGAGCAGTCGCAGCGCGTCCTCGATGAAGCCACCGAGGGTCTCGCCTTTGATGTGCTCACAGGCGACGACAACAGCGAAGAGAACATCTCTATCGAAAAGCTAGCGGCCGACGATGATATCTCGCCCATCATTCGTCTTGTCGATACGACGATCTTCACCGCGCTAGAGCGGCGCGCCTCCGACATCCACCTTGAGACGTACGACGATTCGCTGCTCGTGAAATACCGCATCGACGGCGTGCTGCAGCAGGCCATGGCATCCATCGCGCGCGAGCATCACCAGACCATCCTCTCGCGCATCAAAGTCATGAGCGAACTCGACATCGCCGAGCGCCGCGTGCCGCAGGACGGCCGCTTCCGGGTGCGCTATAAAGGCCGGCTCATCGACTTTCGCGTCAGCATCATGCCCACCGTCCACGGCGAAAACGCTGTGCTCCGTGTGCTGGATAAGGAATCGATGAGCGAGAAGTTCACCAACCTCTCGCTCGACGTCGTCGGCTTCGCCGAAGAAGATCTGCGCCGCTTCCGTCGCTACATTAAAGAGCCCTACGGCATGGTGCTGGTCACCGGCCCTACAGGATCTGGCAAGACGACGACCCTGTATGCCGCGCTGAATGAGATCAAGAGCGAAGAGGACAAGATCATTACGATCGAAGATCCGGTCGAATACCAAATTCGCGGCATCACGCAGATTCCGGTCAACGAGAAGAAGGGCCTCACCTTCGCGCGCGGCCTGCGCTCGATCCTTCGCCACGACCCTGACAAGATTCTCGTCGGCGAGATCCGCGATGCCGAGACCGCGCAGATCGCGATCAACTCCGCGCTCACCGGCCATCTCGTCTTCACCACCGTCCACGCCAACAACGTGGTCGACGTCCTTGGCCGCTTCCTCAACATGGGCGTCGAGCCCTACAACTTCGTCTCCGCGCTCAACTGCATTCTCGCGCAGCGGCTCGTCCGCACCATCTGCGACTTCTGTCGCCGCGAGGTCACCTACACCGATGCCGAGCTCGAACTCAACGGCCTCGATCCCGCGGAGTGGCGGGGCTTCCGTTTTGCAGAGGGCGCGGGCTGCATGGAGTGCGCCGGCACCGGCTACCGCGGCCGCTCGGCGATTCATGAACTCCTTGAGCTGGACGACGAGATTCGCGAGATGCTGCTCGAAAAGCGGCCGGGCTCGGAGATCCGCAAAAAGGCTCGCGAGAAGGGCATGAACTTCCTGCGCGATTCGGCGCTGCAGCGCGTCCGCGCCGGCATCACCACCCTGCGCGAGATCAACAAGGTAACCTTCATTGAAACGGGACGTTAGGCACGCAAACGGGCCTACGGCTGGTTCGTCCAATGGGTTGGACCCCTCCATTCAACTCCGAAAGCGGGCGCCGCACGATAGTCTAGTGAAAGACTCACGATGAACCTGCTTCCCAAAGCCTCTGGAACCCGCCCGCGCCTGGCCTGCGAGATTGCGCCGGAGGGAGTTACGGCTGCTCGCGCGGACAGCGCCGAGGCGCCACTCGAGTCGGTGGCGCGTGTTCCGCTGGCGCCGGGAGCAGTGATGCCAGGCCTCAAGCCCGGCAACCTCGCGGACCGCGTTGCAGTCATCGCTGCCATCCGCCGGGCCTTGGAGTCGATCGATATCCGGCCCGGCCGCGTCGCCATCCGCCCGAACAGCCGCGGCGCCGACCTCACGATCATCATTCCCGACGCGGCGGTGCGCGTCCTTCTGCTCGACTTCGACGCGCTGCCCGCGAAGCTGACCGAAGCGCTGCCCATCGTGCGCTTTCGCCTGAAGAAGCTGCTGCCCTTCGAGGCGGACGACGCGATGATCAGCTACCAGGTGATGAGTTCGACGCGCAGTAACGTGCGCGTGCTCGCGGTCGCCATGCCGCGCGATGTGCTGGAAGAATACGAGACGGCCGTGCGCGAGGCCGGGTTTGAACCGGGCGCCGTTCTTCCCAGCACGCTCGCTGCGCTCGCCGGACTCAGCGCAGGGGACGCATCGCTGGTCGTCAACGCCACTCACGCCGGCATTACGACGGCCATCAGCCGCGACGGCGTTCTGCTGCTGCATCGCAGCGTCGATCTCCAGCCGCAGTCCGCCGGCATCGACCCGGCACTTCCGGCGCAACTGCAGGAGCTTTCGCCGGATGAGCTGACGAACGAGATCGCGCAGGCTGTGAGCGTGGCGGTGGCATATTACGAAGACAATCTTTCGGCGCCTCCCTCTACGATCCTGAGCGCGGGCGCGCTGCCGGCCGACTCCCTCGGCCGCCTGCTCTCGAGCAACGGCTACAGCGAAGCCGATGCGCTCCAGGTTCGCGAGCTCGTGGACGCTTCAGCGTTCGCCGCGGACGCGGTTACGGGCTCCATCCCGCGGGGCTCGCTCGCGGGCGTCCGAGGAGCGTTGCGAGGCTGAATGCGCATCTCCATCAATCTCGCTACGCGCCCGTTCGTCGAGCTCCGCCCGCTCTTTCTGCGGCTGCGGATTCTCATGGCGCTGCTTGCCGCGATTGCCATTGCGCTCGGCGTGTGGGCCCACAAGAAGCAGCAGCAGCTCAACATCGCGACGGCGCAGATGGACTCGCTGCGCGATCAAACGATGGCCGCGCAGCAAGAGCGTTTGCACAACGAAGCGCGCATGCGCCAGGGGCCGAACGCCGCCGTGCTCGACCGCGCGCACTTTCTCAACCGCCTGTTCCTGGAAAAGAGCTTTTCGTGGACCGCGGTGATGATGGACCTCGAAAACGTGCTGCCGACCGGCGTGCAGGTGACATCGATCGATCCGATGGTATCGCCCGGCGGCGACGTCATCATCCGTCTTCGTGTCTCCGGCGAGCGGGATCGCGCCGTGCAGCTGGTGCGCAACCTCGAGCACTCGCGCCGCTTCCTCAACCCGCGTCTCAGCGGGGAAGCTGCACAGGCAAAGCAGACCGTCGCGCAGCGCGGAGGATTCGTGCAGCCGCAGATGAACGCGGCGCCGCCGGGAGTCGAATTCGACATTCTCGCCAACTACAATCCGCTTCCTGAGAGTGAGCCCTATTCCAAGCCGGCTTCGGCGGCGAACGCGTCGGGCACAGCCGCGGTGAGAGGAGAAGGCCGATGAGCGCGACCGCTACGGTTCCTCCTCCGAGCAGCTCCTCGCTGGTGCGCCATGCTCCGCGTCTCACAAGCCGCGCGCGTGCGTTGCTGACGGCGGTGAACCTGCATTACGCCGGTGTCGTCGCTCTTCTGGTCATCGTGCTGTACATGGCCATGCATCTGATTTTTCTTTCGCATTCGCTGGCCGACCACGATGCGGACGCGCTGATGCGTCAGCAGATGATGCTGAAGACGGCGCGGCTGCAGGCGCTTCCGCTGCGGGGGCTCGATGGCAAGATCGCGGCGTCGACGCAGGACGCTGACCTGTTCTACGCAGACCGTCTGCCGTACGCGTACTCGCAGGTGCTGGCGGAGCTGGGACGGCTGACGCAGAAGAGCAATGTGCGGCTGGCGAATGTGCAGTATGCGCAGTCCCCCGTGCTGTCTGGCGAGTATGCACTGACCGAGCTGCGCATGGATGCCAGCGTCTCCGGCGACTACCGCCCCATCGTCGAGTTCATCAATTCGCTCGAGCGCGACAAGCTGTTCTTCCTGGTGAACGGAATCGGCCTCTCCGGGCAGCAGACGGGAGCGGTCAACCTTCGCATCCGGCTGACGACGTATCTTCGCACGTCCAGCGCGAAGGAAGCTGCTTTGCAGCAGCCGGCGCCGACTGCTCCCGCGGGAGGCGCACAATGAAGCCCGGAGCAGAAAATCGCAAAAAGACGATTGCGGCGGGCGCTCTCGGCGCGGTCGCTCTATGCTGCGTCTTCTACGCGTACAACGCGCTGTTCGCAGGCTCTTCGAGCGCTCCGCCGCCGACGGTGGCCCCCCTCAACAAGCCGGCTGCGGCAGCGCAGCCGGCAGCCGAAACGCAGACTGCCGGGCTGACCGGAAACCGCAGTTCGGAGACAACGATGGCCGGCGTTGACGCGCAGAAGCTCGCGAGCACTTCAGCCAGTCTCGATCCCACCCTCGATGAGCGGGCCATGCACCGGACGGAGAGCCTTGTCTACTCTGGCACCGGGCGCAACATCTTCTCGCTGACTTACACGCCGCCTCCACCGCCGATCCCGAAGAACGTTCCGTCGGCGCGGCCGAAGAAGGCAATTACGCTGCCGCCCGCTCCGGTCGGGCCACCGCCTCCTCCGCCGATCAACCTCAAGTTCTTCGGTACAGCCAGGCGAAAGAGCGGGGTCGTGCAGGCTTTCCTTTTGCAGAACGATAATGTCTATCTGGCATCCGTGGGCGAGATCGTCGCGCACAAGTACAAGATTCTCTCCATCAGCCTGAACAGCATTCAGGTGGAAGACCTGCAGAACAACAACACGCAGACGCTGCCTCTGCTGATGCAATGACGATGAAGACCCCAAAGCAAATCGAATCACCCACGCCGCCGCAAGTTTCCGGCTCCGAAGCCGGCTTCATGCTGGTCTTCGTCGTGCTGATGACGGCGCTGATCCTGATCGCGCTGGCGGTTGCGGCCCCGGTGGTGGCGCGGGACCTGCAGCGCGATAAAGAGATCGAAGCCCAGCATCGCGCCAACGAGTATGTGCGCGCGATCCGGCTGTACTATCGCAAGTTCAAGACCTATCCGCCGTCGATGGATGCGCTGGAGAATACGAACAACGTCCGTTTTCTGCGCAAGCAGTACATCGATCCGCTGACGGGCAAGAACGACTGGCGCATTATTCATGTCGGCGAGAACAAGACGACGGTGAAGGGCTTCTTCGGCGAGCCGCTGGGGGGTTTGAACACGAGCGGCGCGGGCGGGGGACTGGGCTCGGCCTCGTCGCTGGCCAGTGGATCATCCACCAACGGATCGTCGTCCGGCGGATCGACGGGCTCGACCACAACGCCGTCGACGACCGTCAACTCGAACTCTCCGCTGTCCGCCGGTTTCCAGGGGGCGACGATCGGCGGCTCAACGACCGGCGGATCGACGACTTCGAGCCCGAGTTCCAGCAGTTCCACAAGCTCGAGCGGAACGACGAGTATCGGTCAGATCATGGGCGTTGGCACATCGAAGACCGGCGAAAGCATTTTGAATCCTAACGGCCAGACGACGTATGAGACGTGGGAGTTCATCTATGACCCGAAGATCGAGCTGTTGTATCAGCAGGCGAGCCTGTTCGGGGGCGGCACGAGCGGCGGTGTGAACTCGCAGTCCGCGGGCAGTTTTGGAAACGACCTGTCGGGAAAGCCGAACTCAAGCAGCGGATCGAGCAGCACGACAACTACAACGCCTACGCCGCTGTCGGGGTCTTCAAACTAGTTGAACAGTTAGTGCTTGATCGCGTACATGATCCAGCTGGCGACGATGACGGATCCGACGAAGAGGACGAAGCAGTAGGCTCCGAAGCGGATCATCATTCTGGGCTCCGCGCGCTGGGTGATGCCGAAGACAACCGACACAAAGAGCGAGAACAGGAGCACGGCGCTGAAGTGGCTGAGCGTCATAGCGAGGCCTTCCGTCCGTTGGCCAGCGAGTGCGCGTCAACAGCGGCAATGTAGTTCAGCAGGCCGGCGACGACGATGAACTTGGTTCCGTAGTCGGCGATGGTGTTCACAGCGGAGGTCGCACCCCAGCTGAACCAGTGCGCCAGGCCGCAGAGAAGGCCGAGGCCAAGCTGCCCGGCGAAGCCGAGAATGTCCAGGATGTCGCCGGTGGCGGGCGAATAGATTTTGCCCTGTACGGCGAGACCGATCACAAACATCCCGAGGATCGACACGAACAACAGCAGCGCGCGAATCCATTTGCCGAGAATGAGATGGCCGAGGCCGGGGATGAGCCAGCCGGCGATGAGGACCATCGCGGGAAGGCTCGACTTCTCTTCGGGAACGCGTTGGCTGATCTGCTGGGCGTCGGTCGCCATTCGAGTTGATTGTATCAGCGCAAAAGGCAGCAAGTCAGCGACTCAGCGGGTTGGCAAGTTAGCTTCAGATGCGGAGGAGCTCGGTCTGGCGCGGCCCAGTGACAACGGCTTTGCCGGGTTTCGTGATCATGTTCACCTCACTGCGGATGCCGAACTCGCCCGGGAAGTAGATGCCGGGTTCGACGGAGAAGCAAGTGTTCGGCAGCAGCAGGCGCTCGTCGTGGGTTTCGAGGTTGTCGAGGTGTGCTCCGTTGCCGTGGAGCTCCACGGCGATGTTATGGCCGGTGCGGTGGGTGAAGAACTCGGCGAGACCGGCGTCGCGGATAACGTTGCGGGCGGCGTCGTCGGCCTGGAAGCCGGCGATGGGCTGATTGGCTGCATAGGCCTGCTCGACGGCGGCGATGGCTGCGTCGCGTGCGTTGCGGACGGTGGTGAAGATCTGCTGTTCCCGGTCGGTAGGCGCGCGGCCGACGACGCCGGTCCATGTGATGTCGTACCAGATGGCGCCGGGGCGGGGGCGGCTGGTGTCGTTGGGTTCAGCGAGCTTGGCCCAGACGTCGATGAGAACAAAGTCGCCGTGGAAGATGGGCGCGGTGCGGAGGTCGGTGGGCTCGTAGTGCGAGTCGGCGGAGTTGGGACCGGCGGAGCAGTTGGGGCCATGGTCGGTCCAGAGGCCTTCGCGCTCCATGCCCTGCTTGAGGAAGGTGATGACCTCGAACTCGTTGGTGTGGTCGCCGCGGTGAGTGCGGTCGTGGATGTGCTTCCAAGTGGCGCTGAGGACACGGTCGAGGCGCTGTTGCGCGGCGAAGTGCGTGGCGATCTGATCTTCGGTGAGGACGGCTTCGAAGAGGCTGACGAGATCGGCCGAGCTGACGGCGTTTTTGTTGAACGACCGAACCAGCTCGACGGTTCCCGCGTCGACCATGGCGACGTAAATGATGGCGTTGCGCGGCGAGTACTGCATGGCGATGTTGGTCGCGCCGTGGAGCAGGTCTTCGAGGTTTCGTTCGAGCTCCTGCCAGGACGAGTACTCGCGCTTGCTGCCGGGCAGAGCGTCAAGCTTGCCGGTCTCGATGCGGTGGACGAGCTTGCGAGGGTCGCCTTCGGCGGGGACGAAATAGAACCAGCGGCGCGAGACGAAGGACTGCGGATCGAGGCCGAGGATGCGGTAGGCGATTGGGTCGCGATGATGGTGGTCGTAGAAGAGCCAGCCGTCGAGATGCTGATCGCGGAGCGCGGACTGGATGGCTGAGAGATTCATCCTGCCTAGTATGCATTACCCCAGCAAGCTGCTCGCCGAGACCCTACCCCCCTCTCCCGGCAGTTTTACGCAAAGTCTTCCAAAGAAATGATTTAGCGTCGGACTTATAGTTCAAAGTATTGATACCAAATGGCTTACTATCTACTACCGCGCAAAGTCTTGATGAAAAAGAACTTGGTGACAACCCCTGCCGCCTGAGTGGCATTAAGCGACTCCGCCCGGCGAGGCGCCGGGCGAGAGATCTTCCTACTTCTATTCTATCGGCGGCGTCAAGAGCTGCGCTGTGGACGGCTGTGGAATAGCACCTGTGAGGGCGGCGGCTTGTTATCGAGCTGCGATCTCGGGGAGGCCGACCTGATGCTCGATGGCCTGAAAGCGAGGGTCGGGACGGAGCGGAACCAAGAGGCTGTCAATCGCGAGGCCGATGACCAGGTCGTTGTGCTGCTGCATCAGCAGGGTCAGGTCGTGGATGGCGGCGTCGTTCATGCCGAGCGCGGCTTCGTGCGTGGCCATGGAATAGGTACGCCCGTTGGGGTGCAGCCGCTCCTCCGTGGCGAGCATTTCGCGCCACATGGCCGGCTCGCCGCCGCGCCGGTAGGCGGCTTCGGCGGCATCCATGAGCTGCAACTCATCACGGCTATGGCGAAGCGAGGCGAACCTGCGCATCTGGTCGACGTAACGCGGAATGTCGCGGGGCTTTTGAAGGCAGAGCTGGGCGAGGATGTAGTGGAGCGGAGCAGAGTCCGGGACGCGGGTGAGAATGTCCTGCAGGAGGTCGACCGCCTCGTCGCGCCGACCGCTGAGCCCGATGGCGTAGGCCCGGGTACCGAGAACTCCGGCGGAGGCTGGTTGAAGCATCTGGGCGCGATCGAGCTGACGAATGGCTTCGTCGAACCGGGCCTGATGCATGAGCATGGCGCCATACCAGTGGTGGGCGAGGGCGGAGTTGGGATCGAGCGTGATGGCCTGGCGAAATTGCTGTTCGGCCTCGGCGCCGTTCCACTCCCAGAAGAACTCTTCGTAGGCGAGCGCGGCATGCGCGTCGGGGAGTTTCGGATTGAGGGCGATGGCGCGCAGAGCGGCAGCTTTGGCCAGAGGGTACGCGCGGTCTGACGGCATGGTGGCGTATTCGCGCAGCAGGTCGTAGGTCTTTGCAAGCCCGGCATAGGCGGGCGCGTAGCCGGGATCACGAGCGATGGCCTGCTGAAAGTCGGTCTTCGCCTGGCCAAGCGTCTCGGGGGTTCGCTGCTCGAAGAGGTAGGAGCCGTGCAGGTAGAGCTCGGCCACTGGGGACGTGGCGGAACCGGACGAGTTTGGCGGTGCAGCCACGAGTCCGGCTGTCTCCGCGGCAGGCATCTTTGCGCTGCGGTGTCCCCGACCCCACGCCACGAGGGAAGCGGCGATGGCGCATACCGCGATTGCGGCAACGGCTGGGGCCAACCACCGCGATCCAAACTGTCGACCAGGCTCAGTCTCCGCCACGTCTGCGGAAATCGCGTTTGCCGAAACTGACTGTGCCGAGGCTGAATTCTCCGGTGCGGCAGCCACGCTGCGCGCTGACAACTCCATTGCGACGGTCGCCGCAGCTTTCCAGGCTTCCAACTCGGCGATGACGGCGTAGACGTTGGCGCGGCCTTCGCCGGGCGTGCGCCGCATTCGCCGCACCGGCAGACCGCGTTCCGTCTCCCACCGTTTTGCTGTACGTACATCGCAGCTCAGAAACTCGGCGATCGCGTTCCATCCCTGCAGAATGTCGCTGGATCCCATGAACAAGCCCAGGCTTTCACGATTCAGATGATGGCCCGATCCGCTGTTTTCCCGAATTCTATCGGACACCTCACGATTTCGCGCAAAAAAGCCTCCCACACCCCAATGAGGATGGGAGGCTTTCCTCTACCAGCGCGATCTGGCAGAGAACTCTGCTCTGAAGCGGACCGGGTTGCGCCGAGTAATATTAGATCCTCGCGGCAACCGCTTCAGAGACTGAACGTTACCGAACAATGCGGCGACGCAGCGCACTGGCCGCTCCCAGCACGCCGGTGCCGAGCAGCAGCAGGGATTGTGGTTCGGGAGTTGGCGACGGGCTGGAGTTGCCGCCAGTCGTGACCAAGCTGTAGTTAGCGTTGTAGGCGCCGTCGTTCCCCCCATAGCAACTTGGCGGACCCTGGAAATTGCATGCGTCGCTGATTCCGAGGTAGAGCTCCGTCGCTCCGGCCGGAACGACAAAATCCTGCACCGTTCCGGTGCCGTCACCCGTGAGGCCGTCGCCGATGAAGAACACCTGGTCCAGGAGAGGTGAGTACGAGGTCAGGCTCTCCGCCCCGGCGGCCGTGTAGTCCAGCGAAGCCGGAGCCGAACCGCTCGGTCCATCCGGACCGACGAAGACGCCTACCAGATAACCGGCTCCGGGAGCCGTGATTCCCGAGAGGCTCTCGAAGCCGGGATTCGACGAGGCGTACGTCGGGACCAAGTTATAAGCGGGGATGCCGTTGTAGTATCCGTCCGGGTCGTTGAACTGCTCATCGTTGCCATCGAGGCTGATCGTCCCTGAGGCGGAGAAGGTGACGTAGGTTGCGCCATTGAGGAGGATGAATCCGGGCGGGGTCCCCTGGCCTCCCGCGCCACAGTAGTTTATGGAAGGTGCACTGCAGTTTGTGATGAGTCCGCCCTGAGACCCCGAGGCATAAATGTTGTCCGTGGCGTTGACCTGCGAGTTTCCGTTGACCGTGGAGTCTGCCAAGGCAAGTGCGGGGATAAGAATGATGGCCGCAGAGACCAGGGAAAGGTGAGCAATAACTTTCATGAGGATCGAAGCTCCTTGTGATGTTTTTGTTCCACCATGACCCGGGTCGTGGGAGACCTCACTGTTCTGAGGGAACACCTGTGCTTGGGCAATCCACTTTCCATCGGCGGCCGAAACGAGGCGCTTGCAACCTGCTGATTCAATGACTTACGCCCCGATGCGTCCTCATCCTGCCCCGAAGCGCCACGAATTTTCTTGCGCAGGAACATCGCAAGGGTGTTCCGTTTTGGGTTTGTGGCGGCTATGAGAACCGGCGGGAACTGAAGATCAAAAAGTCGCGTATGTGTGGGAGGACGTAGAGTTGTGGATTGGAGCTGGGATTGGGTCGAGGTGGGCGGGTTCGGGTTGGATTGGCGGCGGTGGGCTGCGCATTTTTGGGCATCAATTGGGGCGGGGTACGGGGGCAGGTGATTTCGGGACAGCAGGCGAAGCCGACGGTGACGCCGGTGACTCCGCCGAGGCAGGGACGGCCCGGAGACTCGGATGTGACGGTGCCGGTGATCGACAAGCCTCTGACACTGGCGGATTTTGCAGGGATGCGACCGAGCCCGGAGTGGCGCGGACGGCTGGCGCGTGTCGGGGGATTTATCCAGAACACGCCAACGGATGGAGCTCCGGCGACGGAGAGGACCGAGGTGTGGCTGGGGCGCACGCGGACGGAGCTGTATGTGGTGTTCCTCTGCTTCGACAAGCATCCGGAGCTGATCCGGTCGCACTTAGCGCGAAGAGAGAACATCCTGAACGACGATTATGTCTCGGTGGATCTGGATCCGTTTCAGGACCGGCAGCGCGGTGTGCTGTTTCAGGTAAACCCGGCCGGCGTGCAGGCGGATGCGGCGTATACCGAGGCGAATGGAGCGGACTACAGCTACGACCAGGTGTGGGACTCGGAGGGGAAGATTACGAAGGACGGATGGATGGCGCTGATTGCGATTCCGTTCCGGAGCCTTCGGTTTCCCGCGCGAGGGACGACGTGGGGCGTGGTGTTCTTCCGCAACTTTCCGCGCAACAGCGAGAACGACTGGTGGCCGAGGGTGTCGGCGGCGGTGAGCGGGATGCTGAGCCAGGAAGGAACGATGCATCAGCCGGGAATGGAGGGTGTGGCGGGCTCGCATAACGTGCAGATCAATCCGTATGCGCTGGGGCAGAATGTGCACACGCTGAATACGCTGGACCCGAACAACCCGGTCTTCAGCACGAGGAATGCAGAGGCGACGGCGGGCGGCGAGGCGAAGGCGGTGTGGAAGGACGCGATCGTGTTCGACGCGACGGTGAATCCCGACTTCAGCGATGTGGAGAGCGATCAGCCGCAGTTCACGGTGAATCAGCGCTACCCCGTGTACTTTCCGGAGCTGCGGCCGTTCTTCCTGGAAAACGCAAGCTACTTTCAGACGCCGATGACGCTGCTGTATACGCGCAACATTGTGCGGCCCGAGTATGGCGGACGCGTAACGGGCAAAGTAGGACATCTGAACCTGGGTCTGCTGGCCATTGACGATCGCGAGCCGGGAGAGACGGTGACGCCGGACGATCCCCTGTATGAGAAGCGAGCCGAAGCCTATGTGGGGCGCATCTCTGAGGATCTGGGCAACGGGTCAAATGTGGGGCTGATGTACACGGATGAGGAGTTCGGCAGGGGATGGAATCGCATCGGCGGAGTGGACTTCAGGTGGAGGGCGAATAGTCACTGGACGCTGCTGGGGCAGACGGTGGAGAGCTCGACGAAGCCGACTGAGATGGCGAGCGCGGCGACGATCTTCCCGCCGGGGTATGGCGCGGGACTGGCAACCGATGTGCAGGTGCAGCGAAACGGGCACTCGTTCAACCTGTTCGACGAGTATCAGGATGTGAGCTCAGGATTCACGAGCACGCTGGGGTTCTTTCAGACGTCGAACATCCGCAGCGATCATTTGCATGCGACGTACCAGTGGTTTCCGAAGCACAGCGTCATTCAGAGCTATGGGCTGGAGACGAATCAGAATCTGGCGTTCGACCACGCGCACAATCGCGTATATCACTACACGACGTTCGATCCGTTCTGGCTGCTGCCGCGCAATATAGTGCTGGCGCCGATCGGCGGACAGAACTCGGATACCGTGGGGCCGCAGGATGGATATGCGCTGCCGGAAAGCGAGAACTTCACCGAGAACTTCGGCGGACTGGTGGCGCGCGGGCAGCCGTGGGCACAATTGAACTTCAATCTGCAGTGGCTGCGGAGTGGCAATGTGAACTACAACCCGACGCCGGGGAAGACGCCGTTTCTGCTGAACCAGAACACGCTGCAGGCACTGGTGAGCGTGAATCCGCTGCGGCAGTTGACGGCGGACAATACGTATCTGCTGGACAGGGATTTCGACGCGCACACGAATGCATTTGTGTATGAGTCGCAGACGTTTCGCACCAAGCTGAACTACCAGTTCACGCGGGCGCTCTCGGCACGAGTGATTGTGGAGTATGACTCGACGCTGGCGAACCCGGCGGAGACTTCGCTGGTGCGGACGAAGGAGGTGCAGACGCAGGCGCTGCTGACGTGGCTTCCACATCCGGGGACGGTGGTGTATGTGGGATGGAATGAGGATCTTCAGAACTATAGCCACACGCTGTGCGCGCGGATGGGTGGGACGTGCGATCCGACGCAGCCGATTCTGCCGCGCGCACCGGGGTATTTGAACGATGGGCGGCAGTTTTTTGTGAAGGCGAGCTATCTGTTCCGGTTTTGATTGCGGGAGGGAGCCAGCCTCGGTGCGGCCGGCCGGCATCCTTTGAAGAAGAGATGCCGGAGGATGGAAGAGGCGCGTGGGCGCCGGCCGGGAAGACGAGGGCGAATGACTTGTTGAAGGCGGAGGGCGAGCCGCGGCTGCTGCTGGAGTCGGCTGCCCTGGGTGTGGTGGGAGCGCTGGCGGCGCGGGCGTTTGTGTGGATGCTGCGGGTGTGCTCGCACCTTCTGCTGGGCGATATCGCGGGATATTGGGCGCCGGGAAGTGAGCAGGGACAGAGACACGCGCAGGTGATCGGGCCACATGGATTGTGGCTGGTTCCGCTGGTGACAACGCTGGGTGGGTTGCTGTCGGGGTTGATTGTTTACAGCTTCGCCCCGGAGGCGGAGGGCCACGGCACGGACACGGCGGTGAATGCGTTTCATCGCGAGGAGGGCGTCATTCGTCCGCGCGTTGCGCCGCTGAAGATGGTGGCGTCCGCGATCACGATCGGGAGCGGCGGATCGGCGGGACGCGAAGGGCCGATTGCGCTGATTACAGCGACGCTGGGCTCGTACTATGCGCGGATTGCGAAGCGCAGCGAGGCGCAGCGGAGGCTGCTGCTGCTGGCGGGGATGGCGGCGGGGTTGTCAGCGATCTTTCGCTCTCCGATGGGAACGGGCGTATTCGCCATCGAGGTGCTGTACGGGACGATGGAGTTCGAGGTGGGCGCGCTGCTGTACACGATGTGTTCGTCGGCGGTGGCGTATGCGGTGAATGGCGTGTTTGTGGGGTACAGACCGCTGTTTCAGATTCCAACGACGCCGATGCCGACGCTGAAGAACTATGGGGCGTATGTGCCTCTGGGACTGGCGGCGGCTGTGCTGGGGACGCTGCTGCCTATGGTGTTCTATCGGGTGCGCGACGGCTTTCGCGCGCTGAAGATGCCTTTATGGATGAAGCCGGCGCTGGGCGGCCTGGGTGTGGGCGTGATCGCGCTGTGGCTGCCGCAAGTGTTGCAGGGAGGATATGGGTGGATTCAGGCCGCGATCGATGGGCGCATGGCGCTGGAGCTGATGCTGCTGCTGGTGGGCGCGAAGATGGTGGCGCTGGCGCTGACGGTGTCGTCGGGCGGATCCGGCGGCGTGTTTGCGCCGTCCCTGTATGTTGGAGCGATGCTGGGAGGGAGCTTCGCCATCCTGCTGCACCAGCCGTCGGCAGTGTTTGTCGTGGTTGGCATGGCGGCGGTGTTCGGAGCGGCGGCGCGTGTGCCGATTGCGACGATGCTGATGGTGACGGAGATGGCTGGCGGATTTCAGCTGCTGGTGCCGGCGGGGATCGCAGTGATGATCGCGTACCTGCTGCAGGGGCGGATGGCGGCGCACCTGCGTTACAAGAGCCTGTATGAGGCGCAGGTGGACACACGGCAGGATTCGCCGGCCCATTACATGGAGCATATTCAGATTGCGCTGGGGCTGCTGGGCAAGCGGAAGATCCAGGTGACCGAAGACGTGGGGCATGTGGATCTGCTGCGGCTGCTGCGGTCGAGGATCCATTTCGATTTGCCGGGGCATCGTGAGCTGGCGGAGGCGACGGTTAAGCCGGGGAGCGAGCTGGCAGGGAAGCCGCTGAGCCTGTTGTACGAGAAGATGGGAGAGCTTCCGTTCGAGGTGGTAGCGATCACGCGGCACGAGCACGTGCTTCTGCCGCATCCCGATACGGTGATGGAGGCCGATGACCGCGTGGTGCTGATTACATCGCCCGAGGCGCGGGAGCCGCTGAAGCAGTACCTGACGCCGGTGCCGCAGCGTGTGGAGGGCAGCGCGCAGACGCAGGAGAGCAAAGCAGCGGTGTGACGGCACGCCGTCTTCAGGACGAAGAGAAGCCGGGATGGCTCCCGGCTTTTGTATTGGAGATAAGTTGACGAGCTAGACGGTAGCGGCAGCGATCTCTTTTTCGCGCTCCTTGGCTTCCTTGAGCTCGGCCATCTGCTGGCGCTTGAGCTCGGCGGTGTTCTGGCCGAGCTCGGCGGCGATCTTCTCGGTGGTGAAGGCTTCGATGATGTCGCCGACGCGGATATCCTTGTAGCCGGCGAGATCGATGCCGCACTCGACGCCTTGGCGGACTTCGGAGACGTCATCCTTGAAGCGCTTGAGTGAAGCGATCTTGCCCTTCCAGACCTCGTTGCCGTCGCGCAAGATGCGAACGTTGTTGTCGCGCTTGATGAGGCCATCGCGCACGGCGCAGCCGGCGATCTGGCCGACCTTGGAGATCTTGAAGACGTTGAGCACCTCGGCGCGGCCGGCGTAGACCTCTTTGTAGACCGCATCGAGGAGACCGAACATCGCCTTGGTGATCTCGTCCTGCAGCTCGTAGATGATGGAGTGGAGGCGGATTTCGACCTTCTCCTGATCGGCGAGCTCCTGGGCTTTGCGCTCGGGGCGGACGTTGAAGCCGATGACGACGGCGTTGGAGGCGGAGGCCAGCAGGATGTCGGACTCGGTGATGGCGCCGACGCCGGCACGGAGCACCTTGACGCGCACCTTCTCGGTGGACATCTTCTCGAGCGAGTCGGCGAGGACTTCGACGGAGCCCTGCACGTCGCCCTTGAGGATGAGGTTGAGGTCTTTGACGCCGGCCTGCTTGATCTGCTCGGCGAGGCCTTCGAGGGAGACGCGGGAGCTCTTGGCGAGCTGGGCTTCGCGCTCCTTCATGGTGCGGTAGTTGGCGATCTCCTTGGCACGGTCGCGATCGGCCATGACGAGGAAGGTGTCGCCGGCGTCGGGCATGGACTCGAGGCCGAGGATCTCAACGGGGGTGGAGGGACCAGCTTCGGAGACGGCCTGGCCACGGTCGTTGAACATGGCGCGAACCTTGCCGAAGGTGTTGCCGACGATGTAGCTGTCGCCGATGCGGAGCGTGCCGTTCTGCACGAGGATGCTGGCGACGGCGCCGCGGCCGCGGTCGAGCTTGGCTTCGATCACCTTGCCGACGGCGGGGCGTTCGGGGGTAGCCTTCAGCTTCTGCTCGCGCAGATCGGCTTGCAGGCAGATCATCTCTTCGAGTCCGTCGAGATTCTTGTGCAGCTTGGCGGAGACGTTGACGAACGGAGTGTCGCCACCCCAGTCGTCGGGCTGCAGGCCGCGATCGGCGAGCTGCTGCTTGACGCGATCGGGATTGGCCTCGGGCTTGTCGATCTTGTTGACCGCGACGATGATGGGGACTTCTGCGGCGCGGGCATGGTCGATGGCTTCGAGGGTCTGAGGCATGACGCCGTCGTCGGCAGCGACGACGATCACGACGATGTCCGTAACCTTAGCGCCGCGGGCGCGCATGCGGGTAAAGGCCTCGTGGCCGGGGGTGTCGAGGAATACGATCTCGCGGCCGAAGGCGGGCGAGTCTTCCTTGGTGATGCGGACCTTGTAGGCGCCGATGTGCTGGGTGATGCCACCGGCTTCGCCTGCGGCGACTTCCGTGGAGCGGATGGCGTCGAGCAGCGAGGTCTTGCCGTGATCGACGTGGCCCATGACGGTGACGACGGGCGGGCGGACGACTTCGACGAGGCCGGTGGTGTCTTCGAGGAGGCCTTCGATGGCTTCGTTCTCGAGCTGCTCTTCGACAGAGATGACGGTGGCGTCGGCGCCGAACTGGCGGGCGACAGACTTGACCAGCTCAGAGTCGAGCGACTGGTTGACCGTGACCATGACGCCGCGGAGCAGCAGAGTGGCGATGAGGTCCTTGCCGCGCACCTCGAGCTTCTCGGCGAGGTCTTTGACGGAGATGCCCTCGGTGACGGTGATGGAGCGGGTGATGGGCATGTCGCCCTGGGGGATCTGCGCGGCACCGAGGCGCGGAGCATAGCCCTTGAGTGCGACTTCCTTGTCCTTGACGTAGCGCTGGCCACCGCGGCCGCGGGCGGCGCCGCGTGCGGGACGGCCGGGGGCCGGTGCAGCCTCAGTGGGCGGCAGCAGACCGCCGGGACCTACGCCCTGACGTCCGCCAAAACCGGGACGACCGCCGAAACCGGGACGCTGGCCGAATCCAGGCCGAGCTCCGGGTGCGCCGGGACCGCCGGGACCGGTTGGGAAGTTGCGGGTGGGGTGCATCGGCCGACGGGCGCCGGGAGCCAGCGGCGTGCGGCTGCCGGGAGGGCCGCCACCGGGAGTCTGCGGGCGAGGACGCTCGAAGATGGGCCGGCGGGCAGCATTGGCGGCGCCGGGAGCGGCGGTGTACGTGGGGCGCGGGCCAGTCTGGGGCATGACCACCCGCCGGACAGGCGGCGCGGCGGCGGCGGGAGATTCAGCGGCCGGCGAAGCAGTGGCCGTAGCCGCTGGTGGGGCTGCGGGCGGCGCAGGTGCGGCCGCAACTGGAGCGGGGGACGCCGTGGCTGCAGGGGCAGGCGGCGGCACAGCCGACGGCTTCACAACGACCGGCGCGGCCGGGGGTGTGGAGGCGACTGCGGGCGTGGCAGCCGGACGAGCAACGGCGGGCGCACCTGCGGCAGGGCGGGCTGCCACGGGACGGGTCGTGGCGGCGACTGGGGACGCGGAGACGATGGGAGCGGCCGGACGCGGCTGGGGAACGATCCGGCGCGGCGCGGGAGCTTCAGGCTGCGCGGGTGCGGCGGCTGCGCCGGGGGCCGCAGAGACAGCGGGCGCGGCAGGCCGCACCGCGGCTGTTCCGGGACGGGCAGCGGCGGCAGCAGCGGGATTGGCCACGGTGGGACGGGCGGACGCAGCGGGCGGGCGGGATCTTGCGGCGGCCTCCGCCTGCTTGCGCTCGAGGATGGCCTTGAGCGCGTCTCCGGGCTTGGAGACATGGGATAAGTTGAAGGCGGGCTTGGGTTCGGAGGCCGGTTTGGCCGGTGCAGGACGCGCGCCACGGTTCAGGTAGGCACGTACCTGTTCGGCCTCGTTCTCCTCGATGGAGGATGAGTGCGTCTTCTTTTCGGTGACGCCGACCGCGGTCAAGGCGTCCAGGATGGACTTGCTCTTGACTTCCAGTTCCCGTGCAAGATCGTTGATGCGAACTTTGCTCATTGATTCCTTTTGTTGAGGGCGGCGGTTCACCGCGGCCCTGAATCACCGCGCTTAGCTGGTCATAACAGCCTCAATCGTAGTGAGAGTTGGTTCAAGGGTATTATCCCTCGAAAACTTGAATTTTTCAGCATCCGACCGCGGATTCGATGCGATGGCTGCACGAGTGCGGTTTTACTGAGCGTTTCCTCACGGGCTGAAGCCCGCCGGGATTTGCACGGTAGCGGCGTGGCGAAAGCCGCGCCTTTCAAAGCATGGACGGATGGAGGTCCGTCCGTTCGGATGCGCCTGGGGCGCTGTTGTCCGGGACCAAAGCCCGTTCTTGTTTCGAGCCTTGTTCGGCGGTTGAAGCCGGCGGCTGCGCGCCGGACGTTGTTAGCGGTCGCGAGGGTCGGTGTCCGGACCTTCCTCAGAGAGTTCCTGCGCGTCGTCGACCAGCTGGTCGATGGTGTCGTTGTCGAGCTCGATGGCCTCTTCGCGAGCATCGGCGGCATCGTTGGCGTCGGACCCAGACAGAATGTCCTCGGCGGCGGCGATGTCCTCGACGGAGTACTCGCCGACCTCGCGAGCGCCATCGGCTTTGGCGGCTTCGTTGGCGAGAATCTCTTCTGGCGTCAGTGTCATGGAATGCTCCTCATCTCCCGCAACATCTGATGCAGCGCCAGCGGCGACAGCTTCCTCACCGAGTGCGAGCGCGGGCTCCGGAACGGTGGTGGGATTTTCCTTTCCACCGGCGGCAGCGTGCTGCGCTTCGAGCTGGCCGAAGTAGTCGCGCACGGCGGCGGCGATCTTCTCGACGGATTTTTCGCCGATGCCCTGGACTTCGCCGAGCTCTTCCTCGGTCATGTCGGCGAGCTGTTCGACGGTGGTGATGCCGGCGGCGATGAGCTTCTCCATCATGCCGTCACCGAGCGCGGTGATCTGCTCGATGGGCGTGGTGGGCGTGCCCTGCATGGCCTGCATCTGCTGCTCGACCTCCTGACGCTTCTCCTCCTCGGACTTGATGTCGATCTTCCAGCCGAGGAGCTTGGCGGCGAGACGGACGTTCTGTCCCTTCTTGCCGATGGCGAGCGAGAGCTGCGTGTCGTCGACGATGACCTCAAGCTGCTTCTCACCAAGGTCCGTGATGGAGACACGGGAGACCTTGGCGGGCTGGAGGGCCTTCTCGGCGAAGGTCGTGATCTCCTCGGAGAACTCGATGATGTCGATTTTTTCGCCGCGCAGCTCGCGGATGATGGACTGCACACGCATGCCCTTCATGCCAACGCAGGCGCCGACGGGGTCAACGTCCTTGTCGCGGGACATGACAGCGATCTTGGTGCGCTCGCCGGCCTCACGCGCGATGGCACGGATGATGACGGTGCCGTCGTAAATTTCAGGCACTTCAGATTGAAAGAGCGACTGGACGAGAGCGGGAGCGGCGCGAGAGACGATGACCTGTGGGCCCTTGGCGGCACGGTCGACGCGAAGAAGGACAACGCGGACGCGCTCGCCGATGGCAAACTGCTCGAGGCGCGACTGCTCGCGCTTGGGCATGCGGGCTTCGGCCTTGCCGAGGTCGAAGATCACGTCCATGGGCTCCAGGCGCTTGACTGTGGCGGTGAGGATCTCGCCGGTGCGGCCGCCGTACTCCTGGAAGACAGTGTCGCGCTCAGCTTCGCGGACCTTCTGGAAGATGACCTGCTTGGCCATCTGGGCGGCGATGCGGCCGAGGGGCGAGGTGTCCTTGTAGAAGCGCAGCTCGCCGCCGATTTCAACCTCGGGCGCGAGGGCACGGGCTTCCTCGAGCGTGAGCTGGTTCTCGGGATCTTCGACCTGGTCATCATCCTCGACGACGGTCTTATAGACGTAGGCGCGAATCTCGCCGGACTCGCGGTCCAGCTCGCCGCGCATGGTCTCCTGGGTCTTGTAAAACTTGCGCGTCGCCAGAGCGATGGCATCTTCGACGGCGCCGACGACAATCTCGGGGTCGATGCCCTTCTCGCGGCTCAGCATTTCGATGGACTGATAGAGTGCGCTTGCCATTGTTTTTCGGGAGTGAATCGTGAGTAGTGAATAGTGCGGCCGACTGTGGGGATGATTTTGAACTCGCCAGCGGTCCGGCTTATTCACGATTCACTTCTTCACTGCTCACTTGCCTTTCTTCAGATTTCTGCGACTAAGTTCGCTTTTTCGATGTTGGCCAGCTCGATGGTGACTGTCTGGCCCGTGAGCGTCTTTTTTGCCTTGCCCTTCTGTTTGACGGCGCTGAGGTCGAGAGTGAGCCGCTGGCCATCGAAGGCGGTGAGGCGGCCGGTGAAGTGCCGGTTGGGCTTTCCTGCACCTTCAGCCGCAGACGCTACCGATGTAAAGGTTTGGAGTTTCACGAGGCTGCCGTTGAAGCGCTGGAAGTCGGCGGGGCCGCGGAGTTTGCGCTCCAGCCCGGGGGAGCTGACCTCCAGGGTGTACTCGGAGCCGGGGACAAGGTCCTCGACGTCGAGGAGGGTGCCGAAGTCGCGGGCGAAGTGCTCGCAGTCCTCGTGGGTGACGCCGGAGAGGAGCTCGACGGGCACGCCTTTCGGCAGGGAGTCCGCATTTTCGGCGGCATGCTGGGCGAGTTCGGCGCGCCCTGCGGCGTTCTTTTCGACGAAGACGCGAAGGGCGCGATGCTTGCCGCCGCCGGCGAACTCGACGTCGACGACTTCAAGGCCGTGCGAGGCGGCGACGCGGTCGGCGGTGGCGCGAATTGTGTCGAGGGCAAGGGCCATAGGGGTTGTTTTGGGGCTGACCGGGCACTTTCGGGCCGGTTCAGCGCAGTTTTGAGAGCAAATAAAAAGTGGGCTTATCGCCCACTCCTCCCTTCCGCCAGGTCGCCGGTACGCTCACAGCTGACTTTGCACGGCGCTCATCGCTACCGCGGCGGAATGATTCGTCGCTATAGACAGTTTAGGCCTTTTGAGGTGGGAGGGCAAGACAGGCTTCAGGCGTCCAAAGGCGAGAGGGCGACGGATCGAAGGCCAAGCTCTGCGGAGTCGTACCCTGCGGCAACTTGCAATCGTTTGCTATCGCAAACGACAAACCATCCCTCTGCGAAAGGGTAGGTCACCCTGCGGCGGCTGCGAAATCGGTGGGGATGCGAGATCTAGGCGACCGAGGGAAGGCCCTTGGGGGCGAGGTCGAGCTTGAGGGAGCGGGTCTTGGTGGGGATGGCCGGCCAGGTGATCTCGGGGATGGACTCGAAGGTGGGCCTGGCGAAGAGGTAGCCCTGCATGAGCGTAATGCCGGCGTCGAGAAGGATTTCGACCTCGGCTTCGGTCTCGACACACTCGGCGACGATCTGGATTCCGAGGCGGTGGGCCATGGCGGCGGTGGAGCGGACGATCTGTTCGGCTCGAGGCTGGAAGTTGATGCCGCGGACGAGGCGGCCGTCGAGCTTGAGGACCTGGACCTCGATGTCGGCAAGGAGGTTGAGGCCGGAGTTGCCGGCGCCGAAGTCGTCGAGGGCGATGGTGAGGCCGTGGCGGCGATATTCGGCAGAGATGGCGCGGAGGCGTTCGATGTCGTTGAGCGACTCCATCTCGGAGATCTCGAACATGAGCGAGGTGAGAGGGAAGCCCGTCCATTCGGCCGCCTGGACGGTGCGCTGGAAGCAGTCGGCGGCGGAGTAGTTGACGCCGGGCATGAAGTTGACGCTGAGCAGGGCGCCCTGCTCGGCGATTCCAAGCTGTTGGGCGAGGATCATGGCCTTGATGCGGCAGCTCTGGTCGAAGGCGGTGCGACTTTCTTCGGTTACTTGTCCAAGGACGTCGAGAGCGGATTCCTGTTCGGTGCCGCGGACGAGAGCTTCGTAGGCGAAGATGGTGCGTTGCGCGATGTCCACGATGGGCTGAAACGCCATGGACAGTGGCAGATGCGCGACGGAACCGTCACGGCGGCGGCCGAGACGGGCTGCCGACCCCTCTCTACGAACACTCGAATTCACCGAATACCTCGCAACCCTTCTTATCGACGATGACGGAAATCGCTTCAATGCTCCGGATAGGGGATAGGCAATGCTTTGCCTGCGAGGGTCCTACAACTTTTTGGGATGGAGGCTCTAGAATTGATGGAACCGCATGATTTCGACCCCCGTTGCAGAAGCGCTGACATTTGATGACGTGCTGCTGGTGCCCGCCTATTCGGACGTTGTACCGGCGCAGGTTAGCACGCAGACGAAGCTGACGCGCAATATCACGTTGAATACCCCGCTGATGTCCGCCGCGATGGATACGGTGACGGAGTCGCGTCTAGCGATTGCCATCGCGCAGCAGGGCGGGCTCGGCGTGGTGCATCGCAACCTGACGATCGAGCAGCAGGCTGGCGAGATCGACAAGGTGAAGCGGTCCGAATCGGGAATGATTGTGGACCCGGTGACGATCGAGCCGGAGCGGCCGATTGCGGACGCGCTGGAGGTGATGCGGCGCTACAAAATTTCAGGCGTGCCGGTGACGAAGAACGGCAAGCTGGTGGGAATTTTGACGAACCGCGACCTGCGGTTTGTTTCGAGGACAGACATTCCGATTGCCGACGTGATGACGAAGACGAACCTGATCACGGTGCCGGTGGGAACGACGCTCGAACAGGCCGAGGAGATTCTGCATCAGCATCGCGTGGAGAAACTGCTGGTGGTGAATGACGCGTATGAGCTCAAGGGCTTGATTACGGTCAAGGACATTCAGAAGAAGGTGAAGTATCCGAATGCGAGCAAGGATGCGCAGGGAAGATTGCGCGTGGCGGCGGCGATTGGAGCCACAGGCGATTTTCTGGAGCGGGCGGCGGAGCTGGTTCGAGCGAAAGTGGATGCGCTGGCAATCGATTCGGCCCATGGACACTCGTCGCGCGTGCTGGAGGCGGTGCGCGAGTGTAAGAGGCGGTTTCCGGATATGGATCTGCTAGCCGGGAATGTCGCGACGTATGAGGGCTCGGCAGCGCTGATTGAAGCGGGCGCGGATGCGGTGAAGGTGGGCATCGGCCCAGGCTCGATCTGCACGACGCGCATGGTGACGGGCGCGGGCATGCCGCAGATTACAGCGATTGCGGAGGCTTCGCGCGCGGCGCGCGAGCGCGGCGTGGCGGTGATTGCCGATGGCGGAATCAAGTATTCGGGTGATATCACGAAGGCGATTGCGGCGGGCGCAAGCATCTGCATGATGGGATCGCTGTTTGCCGGCGTGGATGAGAGCCCGGGCGAAACGATTCTGTATCAGGGCAGAAGCTTTAAGGCGTATCGAGGGATGGGAAGTTTAAGCGCGATGGCGCAAGGCTCGGGTGAGCGGTACTTCCAGGGGCAGGCGGATGTGGAGCTGGCAGCGGAGCGGAAGGATTTGACGGCGCGGGAGAACGGCGGCAACCGGCTGGCGAAGTTTGTGCCGGAGGGGATCGAGGGCCGCGTTCCGCATCGTGGACCGCTGGAGGCAATGATCTATCAACTGGTGGGTGGACTAAGGTCGGGTATGGGGTACCTGGGGTGCTCGACGATTGAAGAGCTGCAGACGCGGTCGAAGTTCATTCGGATTTCAGGTGCGGGTCTGAGAGAGAGCCACGTGCACGATGTGGTGATCACCAGAGAAGCGCCGAACTATCACGTGGAGTAGAGCGAGTCAGCCAATCGGCCGAACGCTAAACGGCGGCGGAGATGCGAAGGTCCGATTCGCGGAGGCGCTGGCGGCTGGTCTCCGACTGATCCCAGACCATGGCGTCGAAGCGATGGGCGACGTGGAAGCCGTGCTGTTCGTAGAGACGGCGGGCGCCGTCGTTGCTTTCGGTGACGGTTAGCGAAAGACTTTTGACGCCGGCGGCCGCGAGGCCGAGGATGCAATGCCGCAACAGCGCAGGGCCCAGGCCAAGACCGCGCAGCGCGGGAGTGACGCAGAGCTGCGTGATGTGGGCGGAGTCCTGGCGGACGCGGCTGGAGAGGATCATCGCGAGCAGGTCTGGAGACTGAGAGCCGTGCGAGCGCGGGTTGCGCAGAACCCAGGAGCTTTCTGGATCGAAGATGCCGCAGCCCGGGAAGCGCACGATGTTGTGCAGGAAGCGCTGCGCACCGTGGACGCTGCGGTACTGATCGTTGATGCCACTGTCGACGTGGCCGGCGTAGGAGAGATAGATGAGCTCGGCGGCGGACTCGTACAGGGCGGGCTGCCAGGGCTCAAGCGTTACACCGGCGGGGAGTGCGCTTGCAGTCGGCGGGACGCGGCGGGTCGTTGTGAGGTCGGCGACCATGAAGAGCCGCGGGTGGGGAGCGAAGCCGTGCGCGGCGAACGGCTCGGCGAGCGCGCCGGTTGGAAACATAAGGAGCTGGGACTCGATGCGATCGACGCCGGGCGCGGCCTGCAGCATCTCGAGCAGATGGACGAGGAGCCTTTCGCACACAGGGTTGGTGATGTCTTCACCCTCGCCGAAAGCGTAGACGTCACCGAGGACAGCCTTGGCGGCCTCAAAGACGGCGAAGGCGTAGCCGGCGATCTTGCCGCGGCGAAGGGCGACGAAGCCGGGAAGGACGCGGCTGTCCAGATACTTGAGCAGAACCGAGGTTGAGCCGGAGTAGTCCCAGAAGAGGCGGCGCTGCCAGCGGTCGGCCTCTTCCATGAGCAGAGGCTGCAACTGCGCCGCAGAGAAGTGGCGCAGGTCGAGTACTTCGAGCTGAGAAGAGAGGCCCATATTTAGCAAGTCAGCGAGTTAGCGAGTCAGCAAGGCGCATGCGGCAGGTAATCCCATCGCAAAATTGCGACCCCGTTGCAGTTAACCGCGAGGATAAACCTTATACACCGAGAGACCCTGCGTGTTGTAGAGGAAGAGTTGCTGGTAGGTGCGTCCGGGCAGAATCTGCGGGAGCTCGGAGGCTTCTTTAGTGGGGATTACGAGGATGTGGCCCTGGGCGGGGACACCGTTGGTGTCGTAGTGCACGATGTCCTGATCGCGGTAGAAGGCGAGCCCGTAGTCGAGATCGCGGCGGACGTCGTAAACAGCGACGATCTGATCGGTGGGATCTGCCTTGCGGATCTCCCGGGCGAGCGGACGGGCGGAGTAGTTCAGATCGAGCAAATGGCCGTTCATTCCGAGCAGAAAGTACATGAGTCCGACGAGCGGAACGAGGGTGATGGTACGCAGGTGCCGCACACCATAGACGCGAACGACGACGATGATGAGCAGAGCGGCGAGTACGCCGAGCAGCGCAGCCCAAAGGATGTCGTGCAGGGGAGGCACGATCTTTTCATAGATCATGTACTGCGGGCAGAGCAGAACCACGAAGGTCATGAAGCCTGTAAGCGATGCATGAAGATAAAGCAGCCAATGGGAGATGCCATTGCGGCGGCTGCGGAAGAGATAGTCGCCTGCGAGGATGGCGAGCGGCGGCAGCGAAGGAAGGATGTAGCCGGGCAGCTTGGAGACGGAGAACGAGAAGAAGACGACGGGAAGGAGGGCCCAGAGGCAGAGGAATTCGGGGAAGGCGTCGCCGGCGCGGACGTGGCCGAGATAGCGCTGGGGTTTGTGACGGACCTTCCACTCGTCGATGGAGACGGCCATGCCATCAAACAGGGCGCGAAGGGCGATGGCGGTCCAGGGCAGCAGCGCGATGATGAGCACGAGCACGTAATAAAACCAGTGCTGCGAGTGCTGATAACGATCGGTGGCGAAGCGCTCGATGTTGTGCTCGAGGAAGAAGATGCGGAAGAAGTGCGGGTTCTTGAGCTGGACTTCGATGTACCAGGGAAGAACCATGAGCAGGAAAAGTCCCAGACCGGGGAGCCAGAGGCTCCGTCGAATCGCCTGCCACTCGCGACGCAGACCAAGGAAGAGCATGATGGTCCCGAGCATAAGGAAAATGGCGACGGGGCCCTTGGCGAGCGTGGCCGCGGCGCCGAAGAAGTAAAGGTCGAAGAGCCAGAACTTCTTGCCGGTCTCATACCAGGCGTACCAGCCGAGCAGGCCCATGGATAATGGCGCGGCGAGTTGCATGTCCGTAGACGCACCACGGGCAAAGCCCACCATGCCAGCCATGGAAACCATGATTAAAGCGGCGTCGAGATGGCCTCCGGGACGGAATCGTCGGAGGTGGAGAAACGCGAGGATGATGAGGGCGCCGGCGGCGGTGACGGAAGGCAGCCGGGCGGACCAGTCGGAGACGCCGAACTCCTTGAAGAAACTCATGGCGCGCCAGTAGTAGAGGGCGGGTTTTTCAAGCCAGGGCCGGCCGTAGAGAACCGGCGTGACGGTGCCCCCGATGAGGCACTCGTAGCTGGCGTGAAGGTCTTTGGCGCGGAGGCTGTGCGGCGTGATGCGCGCGTGGACCTCATGGCAGTCGACGGAGTGCGCGGCGAGCATCTCGCGGGCGATCTGTGCGTAGCGCGGCTCGTCGGCGCCAACCAGGCCGACCTGATCGCCGCCGAAGTACGGAGTGAGGCCGTAGAAGAGGAAGTAGCCGGCTACCAGGATGAGAATGACAAACTCCCACAGGGAGTGGGAGAAGTCTGCGGGGAGATGGGCACGCAACCGCTGCCAGGGAGAGGAGCGCTTGGGAAGGGTGACGGATTGGGTCTCTTCGGTCAACTGCGCGTTCTTGTTTCTGGCCTCATCTGCTCGCGGCAGTGCCGAGCGTTCACTAGGCTAACAGAGTGGCGCAAGCAGAACGGCAGGCCAAATGCAGCTCATTGGTAAGCGTGGAGACGACCTGGGCGAGGGGACCCTGCATGGTGCAGCCGCTGGCGTTGCGATGGCCGCCGCCGCCGAAGCGCTCGGCGACCTCAGCGACATCGACGGCGCCTTTACTGCGCAGATTGAGACGGAAGCAGTCGCCGGCGGGCAGCTCGCGGAAGAAAACGGCGGCACGAACACCGAGGATGCTGATGAGGTAGTTGACGATGCCTTCGCAGTCTTCAACGATGGCGTTGGCGCGCTCCATCTCGTCGCGGGTGACGAAGGTCCAGGCGACCTCGCCGTCGATTTCTAAGTTCGAAAGGGCGGCGCCGAGCAGACGCACCTTGCTTTCGGGATTGGAGAAGTAGATGGACTGTGCAATGCCGCTGGAATCGGCGCCGCGCTCGAGCAGATGCTCGGCGACACCGAAAACAGAGGCGTCGGTGGTGGCGAAGGTGAACGATCCGGTGTCGGTGAGGATGGCGGAGTACAGACAGCTCGCGATTTCGGCGGTGAGCTCTTCCCCGGAGGCGACCACGAGGTGGTAGATCATAGTGCCGACGGCGCAGGCTTGGGGGTCGATCCAGTTGAAGTCGGCGAAGGTGCGTCCGCTTTGGTGGTGATCGATGTTGAGGATCATGCCGGCGTCGATCGCATCGAAGCCGGTGCGCTGGATGGAGTCGCACTCAAGAAGGATGGCGACATCATGAATCTCGGACGGAAGTTCCGGCACGATGCGTTCGATGCCGGGAAGACATCGATACATGGTGGGGATGCGGTCGGCGAACGCAACAGTGACGCGCTTGTTCATGGGCTCGAGTAGGTGCATGAGGCCCAGCGCCGAGCCGATGGCGTCGCCGTCAGGGCGAGCGTGCGAGGTAATGAGAAAGCTCTCATGGTCCGCAACGATACGGAGAATTCGTGCAATGGCGTCGGCGCGCATCATGACTTAGCGGTGTGTCTCCTGCGCGGCCGGTGCCGCTTTGCGCTCTAATTTTTCACGGTGCTTTGTGACGCGGCCCAGGAGTTCGTCCATGCGTGCGTTGATCTTTTCAGAGCGATCGATGGCGAAGTTGAGCTCGGGTACATGGCGGACGCCCATCCGCTCGCGAATCTCGGTGCGAATATAGTTACGCGCGGCCATGAGACCGTCGAGGGTGCTCTTTTCATCCTTCTCGTCGCCGAGAACGGCGATGAAGACGCGGCAGCTCTTGCCGCCGGGCGCGAGCAAAACCTCGGTGACGTGACAGGGAGCGATGCGCGGATCGGACAGCTCGCCCTCGAGCATCGCGGTGATCTCCTCGGTGAACGTACCGGCGACGCGGTCACGATGGTATTGTCTGGCTCGTTGCTCGGGCATAGGTTGACCCAGCAGAATATCACCCTGTGTCCGAAAGGGCGACATGGCTCAATCGGGGGAGTCGAGCGAAACGTCCGTTTCTACATAGACTTCGTATATGTCGCACCCCACCGACGGCAATGCGACGGGCCGCGGACTCGACCTCGTGGAGCTGCCCGGCCAGGTAACTGGGAGAGCGGGAGATAGCGGCGATGCCGAGAGTGGCGCGGTTCCAGACGAGCGCGTCGTCGAGTTCGGCGATGGAGATGTTGAAGCTATGGCGGAGTTTTTCCTTGAGCGAGCGCACGGCCTGGCGGCGGTCCTTGAGGGAGTGCGCGTGCTCGATGGCGAGCTCGAGGGTGAGTGTGGCGAGCGGCATGAGAGTGAGGGTAAGGCCATGAATAAGGAGTAGTGAATAGTGAATAGGGCCATGCGGCTGCTATAACGGGCGGTATTCGCGGTTGATGAGTTGAATGTGGAGGATGCGGATGGGACGTTCGCGGCGGGAGTTTCTGGCGAAGAGCTCGATGGGGTTGATTGGCGCGGTGGTGACGGGCGAGGCTTCGGTTGCGGAGGGCCAGACGCCGCAGACGCCTGCGACGCCGGGCGCTCCGCCGGCATTTGGGACGGCGGCTCCGGTGGGGCCGGAGGTGTCGACGCAGACGTTTGTGGAGGCGGAGAAGCTGGTGCAGGTGACCAACTCGGCCGAGCACCGCGCGGAGATGGCGGGGAACTGGCGGGAGTCGATGGCCGCGGTGTACGAGCGCCGGACCGGGCCGCGGAAGGTGGAGATTGGGCATGAGGATGCACCGGCGACGGTGTGGAATCCGCGGCTGAGCGGCGAGGCCGAGCTCGAGAAGAACCGCGAGGCAGAAAACTGCTCGACCATAGCGCTGCTTGACGATCGCTCGATGAACGTGTTCACCGATAAAGTCGCTAGTTCTTCGCCCGTTCCTGCGAGTGACGAAGATATTGCATTCGCGTCTGTATCGCAGCTATCCGAATGGGTTGGATTTGCGAAGCTGTCCTCGGAGCGGCTAACGACGATTTATCTGGAGCGGCTGAAGCGATTTACTCCCAAGCTGAATTGCGTGATTACGCTGTGCGAGAAGCATGCGCTGGACAAGGCGAGGGCCGCGGATAAGGAGATTGCGGCAGGCAAGTATCGCGGACCATTGCATGGGATTCCGTGGGGAGCGAAGGATCTGCTGGATACGGCGGGCATTAGGACGACCTGGGGAGCGGAGCCGTTTCGCGATCGCGTGCCGGAGAAGGATGCGGCGGTAACGAAGAAGCTGAATGAGGCGGGTGCGGTGCTGGTGGCAAAGCTGAGCTTGGGTGCGCTGGCGTTGAACGATGTGTGGTTCGGCGGGCAGACGATGAATCCTTGGCTGCTGGAAGAAGGCGCATCCGGGTCGAGCGCTGGCCCGGGCGCGGCGGTTGCGGCGGGGCTGGTGGGATTCGCGATCGGGAGTGAGACGCAGGGGTCGATTATTTCGCCGAGCATGCGCTGCGGCGTGACCGGGCTGCGGCCGACATTTGGGCGCGTGCCGCGCACCGGAGCCATGACGTTGAGCTGGACATGCGACAAGCTGGGAGCGATGGCGCGCAGCGTCGAGGACACGCGGATGGTGCTGGAGGCGATTTCGGGCTATGACGCGAGCGACACGGGGAGTGTTCCTTCGCCTGCTTTGAAGGAAAACGCGGATGTGAAGGGGCTGCGTGTCGGGTACATCGAGAGCTGGATGCAGGAGCCGCCCGCGACGGATGTGGATCGGCATGCGCTCGAAGTGGTGAAGCATCTTGGAATGACGGCGGTTCCGGTAACGCTGCCGAACTGGGCGTATGACTCGCTGAACATCATCCTGTTTGCGGAATCGGCGGCGGCGTTCGAGAAGATCACGCTGAATGACGAGGTCGACGAGCTGAAGATGCAGACGCCGGATGCGTGGCCGAATACGTTTCGACAGTCGCGATTTTTGAGCGCGGTAGATTTTGTGCAGGCGGACCGATTGCGGCGGAAGGTCGCGCTGGAGATTGAGCGTGTGTTCAAGAATGTAGACCTGCTGCTGGTGCCGAGTCTGCGTGATGAGCAGTTGGTGATCTTCAACTTCACGGGGCAGCCGTCTCTGACGCTGCGTGCGGGCTTTGTGGAGGTCAGTGAGGCGCGGAGCGACTGGGCTCCGGACCCGAAGCATCCGCTGCCGAAGTTCAACCCGCCGCGTAGGGTGCCGCACGGCATAACACTGATCGGAAGCCTGTTTGACGAGGGCACTTTGTGCGCAGCGGGCGTGGCGCTGGAGCACGCGTTCCACGTTGCGGATGAGCGGCCGGCTGGATTCTGACATGATGGGATGGCGCGTTGCGGAGTTGCTGCGCGCGCTGTGAGGACGAACGTGAGAAGGATTTTGTTTGTGGGTTTGGCGGTGTTGGTGACGGCAGGCCTCGCGGTGGCGCAGAGCGCGAAGGTATGCGCGGTGCAGCAGTACGGAGCAAAGGGCGATGGAACGACACTGGACACGGCGGCGATCCAGAAGGCGATCGATGACTGCGCGGCTAGCGGCGGCGGTGTGGTGCGGCTGGCCGGAGCAGCGAAGTTCGTGAGCGCTCCGCTGGTGCTGAAGAGTCACATCACGCTGGAGATCGCCGCGGGAACGACGCTCGAGGGAAGTACCAATCACGACGACTATCCGGAGATCGAGCAGTTCCACAGCAAGGGGCGGCAGAGTCTGTTGAGTGCGACGAATGCGGAAGACATTACGATTCGCGGCGGCGGCTTGATTGATGGGCGCGGCGAGAGCTGGTGGGTGAATCCCCGCCAGGTGCGGCCGCGGCTCATCGTGTTCGACCATTGCAAGCACGTGCTGATGGAGAACGTCACGGTGGAGAACTCGCCGATGTGGCAGATTGTGCCGTACTACTCGGACGATCTGACGTTCCGAAACATGAAGGTGCTGGCGCCGGAGCCGGCGGGGCATAACACGGACGGGATCGATCCGTTCAGCTCGGGACACATTCTGATCGATCATGTACTGATCGATACAGGCGATGACAATGTGGCGATCAAGAGCGGACAGCCGGGGTCGGCGGGGCCCGACGCGCCGTCGCATGACATCACGGTACGCGACTGCGTTTTTCTGCATGGACATGGGATGAGCGTAGGGAGTGAGGTCGCGGGCGGCGTGCAACATGTGCTGGTGGAGCGTGTGCAGTTCAAGGGAACGACGCAAGGCATCCGGCTGAAGAGCGGGCGCGACCGCGGCGGCGATCTGAGCGACTTCACGTATCGGGACATCACGATGGAGGACGTGAAGACGGCGGTGCAGATCACCGACTACTACGGCGGCGATCGTGCGGGCGCGGTGACCGCGACGGCTGCGCCACTGACGAGGCTGACGCCGCACTTCGACGGCATTCGCATCGAGAATCTGAAGGTGACTGGCGCGAAGGTGGGTCTGGATATTGAGGGCTTGCCGGAGGCGCCGATCAAGAACCTTATACTGGACAACGTCCAGATTCAGGCGGAGAAGGCGGGGAAGATTTACTACGCGCAGGTCGAGAGTCACGGACTGAACGTTGTGGGGCAGGATGGGCAGCCGCTGACGATCGGTCCGGGAGTGACAGGAAACCTGAAGTAGGCTTTACTGGCCGCCGCCGGTGTGGACGAAGTCGATTGTGAGATCGACGAGATGGGTATTCGTGTCTGCGGCTGCCTGAAAACTGGCCGTGTACCCGGACAGGTTGCGCAGCGCGCTGTTGTTGTTGAGAAAGTTTGCGGTGTAGATGGGGTCGTAGGGTGCGCCGGGCTTGAGTTGCCAGCCGAAGTCGAAATCTTTTTGAGCGGCAGCGGAGAGATGGAGCGGCGTAACGGACTTGACATGGTAGATCTCGCCGGGAATGACCGAGAGCGAATAGCTGACGGTGTGCGTGGTCTTGTTCTCCTGCGGATGCGCGTCGATGTAGGCGTCGAGATATCCGAGGTGCAGGTACGCGTTGAGGATCGACTGTTCCGTTACAAGCAGCGCTCTTTGGGAGGCGAGGTCGCCGGCGTGCAGCTTGGCGTCGTGAGCGAAAGCGCCCTGCGCGTAGACGGCGGTGGGCTGCCACGTGACGGCGGCGATGTGAAAAACGTCTCCCGGGATCACGGTCGCGGTGTAACGAACGGCGAAGCCGGAGGCGGCGGGATCGACGGCCGTGGTGATGTTGGTAAGTTGCGCGTCGAGATAACCTGCGTCGCGTAACGGAGCCAGGATCATGTCGGTGACAGAGCGGCCGCTGTACGGGTACTCGGACGCATGCTGCGCGATGCGCTCGAGGGTCGGAGCGAGTGGGGCGGGCGTGCCGGTGAGATTCACGGAGGCGAGACGGACCGATGGGTCGTCCAGATGGAACTCCCAAGTGAGCTGCGGGTGAAGATTGGTGGGTGGAACGGAGGCGTTGGTCACGGTGCCGTGAATGCCTTTGCTGGCGAGCAGTGAGGTAAGTGCAGCGTCGATGGTGTCGGGAAGATTGCCGGCAGGCGGAATGCCGCCGCGATAGAGCGGAACGGCTTTGCGCAGCGCGGCGTCCAGTTCGTCGGGCGACCACCAGGGGAAGTTGGCAAAGGTCGCGGGAGGGAAGGACGCGATGGGGAGTGGCTTGAGCTCGATGACGACGGTGCGGGCCATGCCGGCACCGGCGAGCTCGATGGCCGCGTCGGCGAAGACGCCGGTATCGAGCAGATGCTGGGCGGCGTCGCCGAGACTGTTGTGGGTCATCATCTGGCCGGCCCGCAGCCCGGAGGCCTCAAGAATTTCATTCTCGCCGTACGGTGCAGCGCCATGGATCTCGATGTTGCGAATGGAGTACTGCGCGGTTGCCCACGGAGCGAGGATGAGGAAGGCTACGAGAGTCCAGAGATAACAAAGCTTCGATTGCATAGAGCTTCATTCCGGCAAATTTGGTTACGGCAAGGGTTGCTGGTCCGTGGCGCCCGGATCGACGCCGGGAAGGTTATGAACCTGAAGAACGAGGACGACTGTGTGTGCGGACGGATCGAGCCTCATGCCGACGAGGATTCCGTAGTGCGTATGGAGCTGCCGCACAGTGTCGCGCAGCTTCGCTCGGAGCGCCTTATCGACGACGGCGCCGGGATCGACGTGCCAGATGCCGACGAACTCCTGTTGAAGGTCGGTTGGCAGCGCAGAGGTATCGATGGATTGAAGACGATATTGTGATCCGGGTGAAAACGTGAAGCTGTCGTTGACGGTGTGGTTGGAAGGAATCTTATCCGTGATGGCGTCGGACTTGGCCAGCAGGTAACCACGGTCTGTGTAGAGGCGCGCCATCTCTCCGGCGGCGACCCGCAGGTCAGAGGCTGACGCGGGATCGCCGGTCTTGATCGTCAGCGCGGCGCGGAGGTCTCTCTCTGCGAGCGGCGGTTCGGCGTGAACGGTAATGGCGCCCACGCGATAGAGCGCACCGGGATGAATATTGACCTGTGCGTCGATGGCATAGCGGCCGAGATCCTTACGCGGCGCGGCGAAGATGGGAGGATCGTTGGAGGCGTCGAGATACCCGGCGTCCTCGAAGATTTCCTGCACACTGTTGCGGATGGTGTTGGTGTAGTCCTGTAGGTCGAAGTCGCGATCGACGATTTCGCGATTGAGGGTGTTGAGCTTGGCGTCGATGGCCGGGACACTGCCGTTGAACTGCGTCTGACCGATGAGAATCTCAGGCGAGGTGATGGAGAGGACCACTCCGGTTGCAGTTGCGCCGGCCGAGGATGGCATGGCCGTGATGCGGGCGTCCGGGATGCCTTTTTCCGCTAGGAGCGTGACGAGCGCGTCTTCAACGTCGCCGGTCTGATTGCCTTGCAGCGGAAGAGTTCCAGTGAAGAGTGGAACGCGGGCCTCGAGGATTTTGAGAAGCTCGTCGGGCTGCCACCACACAAAGTTCGCGAAGCGAACGGGTAGCGCCTGGCCGCCGCCGGCGGGAGTGAGGCGGACGGTCAGCGCGGTGTCGTTGACGGTGTAACTGAGGTTTGAGAAGAGGCCGGTGTCGCCGAGTTTCTGCAGGGCAGATTCGATTTCAGCTTTGGTGAGCGGCACGCCTTGTTGAAGGCCGCTGATGCGGAGGAGCTCGGCGGAGTCGATGTGCTGTGCGGAGTCGGCGGATTGAAAGACGATGGACTTCGGGTTATAGGTCTGCGCGATGAGCTTGCCGGGAAGCGCGCAGCCAAAAGCCAGAACGGTGATGACAAGATGATGCGCAGCCCGACGCATGAGGAGTTGCGGCGAGTGTACGGCGTCGGGCTGTTGCGTTCAATGATTAATTTGGCGTTGGCCGAAGCTCAGGCGTTTTCGACCTTCTTCTTCCACGGGGTCGCGCCCTGCAGCGCGCGGTTGACGTTCTCGATGTTCTCGACACCGGTGGTGTTGAGCCAGTCGCGGAAGGCCTGCTCGCCCTGGGTGGCGAAGATGGGGATGCCATCCTTCCAGGTGGCGCGGCCGCAGAGCACGCCGTTGTAGGCAACGCCGGACTCGTTGGCGAGCTCGAGGGTTTCGATGAAGACCGGATTGGAGACGCCCGCGGAGAGATAGATGAAAGGCAGACTGGTGGTCGCCGCAGCGTCGCGGAAATGCTGCATGGCCTCAGCGCGCGTGTAAGCGCTCTCACCCTTGTTGGCTTTGGAGCCGGTGACGAATTGCATATTCACCGGAACCTCGACCTTGAGAACGTCGATGCCGTATTTGGGGTTGGAGAACTCCTTCATGGAGCCGGCGACGATGGAAGGCTTCTTGCGGGCGTAGTCAACGCCTTTCTCGTCACCGCCGTCGGCGTCATAGCCGACGAACTCGCAGAAGAAGGGAATGTCGAAGGCGCGACACTCGGCGCCGACGCGCTCGATGAAGGCGTGCTTCACGTCGTTGATCTCGGGCTTGTCGTAGGGCGTGTAGTAGAGCAGGATCTTGATGCAGTCAGCGCCGGCCTCTTTGAGGCGGCCGACCGACCAGTGGTCGAGCAGGTCGGGCAGACGCCCGGCGGTGGAGGCGTCATAGCCCGTCTTCTCGTACGCCAGCAGAAGACCTTTGCCATGGCGATGTTTGGTGGCGGGTAGGCCGAATTCCGGGTCAAGGAGAATTGCGGAGGCGCGCAGCGTCAGAACGTCGGTAACGAGGGTCTTGAAGACCTCGAGGTCGTGGGCGTCGGCCTGAGCGCCGCGCGCCTGGCCGAGCGACTTCTGCAGCGATCCGCGTTGATCCATCGCGGCTGCCGCAATGACGCCGCGCGGATCGGAGACTGCGTTGAGGCCGGCGAGCTTTCCTGGTGTGAGCTTCATCGAATCGTTTCTCCCTGTTCTAAGTGCCTGAATCGAACGCTTCAGCGGTCAGGGAGCGATTGTATCGAAATCCGCTGAGACTCGGCTCGATGGCGTCCGCTCACGCCGTGTCTCTGAGGTCATCGTCCGTCACGCCGTACTCCTTGAGCTTGCGGTAGAGGGTTGTCTTTCCGATCCCGAGCAGGCGGGCGGCAGTGAGCTTGTCGCCATTGAGCTGGCGCAGCGTGGACAGGATGGCTTGTTTCTCCATATCCGCGATGGAGCGAACTTCAACGGTGAGCGTCGGCGCCTCGTTGGCCGGGCCTTGAGACGCAGCGAGACGGAGCTCGCGCTCGGCGTTCTGGAGCTGTGTGGGGAAGTCGCCGAGATGCAGAACGGGACCGCTGGTAAGCGCGAGTGCCCGTTCCAGTGCATGTTTTAACTCCTGAACATTGCCGGGCCAGTCGTATCCGAGCAGCAGATGGAGAGCGTCCGGGGCGATGGTGTACGAGGTGTCTCCGTGCAACTGGTGCGCAATCTGTGCGATGAGCATCGGGATATCCTCCTTGCGCTCGCGCAACGGCGGCAGCCGGAGGTTCACGATATTGAGGCGATAGAAGAGGTCTTTGCGGAACTGCCCGGTTTCGACGAGATGCTGGAGGTCGCGGCTGGAGGACGCGAGCACACGCGCCGCCAGTGGAGCCTGGACTGCGCCTTGGCCGGATGGAAACGAGCGGGCTTCGAGAGCGCGCGCGAGCCGGGCCTGCAGATCGAGGGGAAGGCCCGCCACCTCATCGAGGAAAAGCGTGCCTGGCTGTGTGAGTGAGGCTGGTTGCTGCGGTGCGCCGAAGAGGCGAGCTTCGATCGAACCGGGCGTCAGGGTAGTGCAGTCGATTGTGACGAATGGCTCCGCAGCATGGGGGCCATTGAGGTGAATGGCGCGTGCGACTGTGGCTTTGCCTGTGCCGGGCTCACCCAGGATGAGAACGGGATGGGTGGTGAAGGCGACCTTGGAAAGGATACGGTAAAGCTTTTCGATGCCGGGCGAGCGGCCGATGACTTGACCCTGGCCGCGGCCGCTGCGCAGGCGCTCTCGCAAGGCGCGCGCTTCGAAGTCGAAGGTGCGTCGTTCCGCGGCGCGCTCCAGCGTAGAGCTAAGATCTTCGAGCGTGAACGGCTTTGAGAGATAGTCGCCGGCGCCGATGCGAAGAGCCTCAACGGCGGAGTCGACGGTCGCGTAGGCTGTCATGAAGATAATGACCGCCGATGGATGCCGGGTCTGGATCTCGTCGAGCAACGAGAGGCCGTTGCCGCCGGGAAGCTTCAGGTCGAGCAGGACGATATCGACGGGCTGCTTAAGCGACTGATGTGCTGATGCGATGGAATCGGCTGCGACGGTGATGAAGCCCATTCTGGAAGCGACTTCGAGGCACGCGTCGCGGACTGGAGGATCGTCCTCAATGACAAGAACGCGGAGTTGGCCCGTTGCGGGCCGTGGTGTCAGGTTTGGTTTGAAGGATGTCGAGGATTTTTGTGCGGCTGTACTGCTCTGCGAGGGGGCCGGCATTCTGTGAAGTACTCCATGGGGGTTCGAGCCACGCAGGGAAGTCTGCGTGTCGACGATGCACAACGATAACGCAACGAGCGGGGCCGCACAATCGCGAGGCCGTAGCGTGTATCGCTTGAGTTGTGCAACACGACTACAATCACCGGATGGCCAATGGTGAAGAGATTTTCAGGAGCGGCGGGCGCGGAGCGAGCGAGGCCCGCGAACTGCGGCTGACCACGGGATTTGTCGCGACGGCTGAGGGTTCGGTGCTGATCGAGGTTGGCCACACGCGAGTGTTGTGTAATGCGACAGTGCAGGAGGGTGTGCCGGCGTGGATGCGGAACTCGGGACGCGGATGGGTGACGGCGGAGTATGCGATGTTGCCGCGAGCGACGCTGACACGAACGCCGCGCGAGAGCGAGCGCGGAAGGATCGGCGGGCGCACGCACGAGATTCAACGGCTGATCGGACGCAGTCTGCGCGGCGTCGTGGACATGAAGCTGCTCGGCGAGCGCACGGTAATTCTGGACTGCGATGTTTTGCAGGCGGACGGCGGCACGCGCACGGCGGCGATCACAGGCGCCTGCACGGCGCTGGCGATTGCGCTGGGCAAGCTGGTGCAGGCGGGCACGTTGAAGCAGTCGCCGATGCGCGAGATGGTGGCCGCGACGAGCGTTGGCATTGTCGACGGGCGCGTGCTGCTGGACCTTGCCTATGAGGAGGACGCGCGCGCTGAAGTGGATATGAATGTAGTGATGACGGCTTCGGGCGGATTCGTCGAAACACAGGCCACCGCCGAGCGCGGAACGTATACCCGCGCGCAGATGGACGAGATGCTGGATGTAGCGGAGCGGGGGATTCGCGAGCTGTTGGAGGCGCAGAAGGTGTGCCTCGGGTAATTGGCAGTGCTGCTTGTCTCTGAGGAACGGCAACGATGCAGTCGGGAGCGGATGCTTGTAAACGACAACGAGAACGGAGAACGTCATGGCGTGTCATCACTTCGATCATGTGAACCTGAAGGACGTGCCCAGCGCTTCGGCGAGCTACGCGAAGGGCTGTGAGGAGTGCATCAAGATGGGCGACACGTGGGTGCATCTGCGCGAATGCCTGGTGTGCGGGCAGGTCGGCTGCTGCGATTCATCGAAGAACAAGCATGCGACCAAGCACTTTCATGCAACCAAGCATCCGGTGATTCGCTCGGTGGAGCCGGGCGAGCGCTGGGGGTGGTGCTACGTCGATGAAGCGATGGTGAGCCTGTAGCGGCTTTCGGCAAGAGACGATGCGCACTGCTATGCTGGCTCTCTAAGGAGAGCAGTCAATGGCAGACGAAGCAGTTCGCATTACAGTGCGGCCGAACGGGCCGCTGCGGGTGGAAGGCCACATCGTGCTCCAGGATGCAGACGGCAAGGAGTGGGACCTGACGGGCAAGCCCGCGGTAAGCTTGTGCCGCTGCGGTATGAGCGAGAAGCGGCCGTTCTGCGATGGATCGCATGCGAGAAATAACTGGCAGTGCATGACAAGCCCAGGCAATCTCACGTAAGGCCGTGAAATCGTGAGCAGTGAATAGTGAGTAGTGAGTAGTGCATAAGACCGGGCAGCAGGTTCATTGAAAGATAGCAACGGTCGTTCGTGAAGAGCCGCGCTTTACCTCATTCACTATTCACTACTCATTCTTCACTCTTCTTGGGAGGCAACCATGCTGAAACTGATCGGCTGTTCGATTCTCCTGTGCGCTGCCACGACACTGGCGCAGACCAGCACGCCTGCCCCGGCGCATAAGCCTGAGCAGTCGACGCAGCAGCAGGCGCGTGCCCAGCGCATGGCGGATCTGCTGAAGAACTACCGCGGACCGAAGTACGTGCGCTCCGAGGTGATGATTCCCGTGCGCGACGGCGTGGAGCTGCACACGGTCATCCTGCGGCCGGAGGGAAGCGATACGAGCGGACCGCCGCTGCCATTCCTGATGACGCGAACGCCCTATGGCGTAGAGAACGCGTCACCCGAGATCTCGAAGCCGGAGCTCGCGGCGAGCGGCTACATCTTTGTGTACCAGGACATTCGCGGGCGCTACGGCTCGGGTGGACAGTTTGTGATGAACCGGCCGATCGTCGAGCACAAGACGAAGAACGATGTCGATGAGACGACGGATACGCGCGACACGCTCGACTGGCTGCTCAAGAATGTGCCCAACAACTCCGGTAAGGTGGGCGTGCTGGGTGTGAGCTATCCGGGATTTCTCGCGATGATGGCCGGCATCGATGCGCATCCGGCGGTGAAGGCCATCAGTCCGCAGGCGCCGATGACCGATATCTGGAAGGGCGACGACTTCTTCCATAACGGAGCGTTTCGCGAGACCTACGGCTTCGATTACGTCCAGCAGCTCGAGGCGCAGAAGACGGATGTGGCGCAGAGCTCGAAGGAAGACCAGTACACCTTCTTCCTGGATCATGTGAACTTTGCGGGCGCGGCGGCAGCGGCAGGGATGAGCGATCTGCCGACGGCGAAGGTCTTTCTTTCGCAGCCGAGCTATGTGAAGTTCTGGCAGGATATGGCGGTTGAGCCGCACCTGGGCAAGCCCGAGGTGCCGACGCTCGAGGTGGGTGGCTACTGGGACCAGGAGGATATGTGGGGAACGCAAGCCGAGTATGCCGCGCTGCGTCCGCATGAAAACCCGAACGATCCGGAGCACAGGGTCTATCTGGTGCTGGGGCCATGGAATCACGGCGGCTGGTCGTATGGACCGGGCTCGGAGCTGATGAGCCACTACGGCGGCATCACCTTCGGCGGCGAGGACACTGGGACCTACTATCGCGCGACCTTCGAGGCGCCGTTCTTCGAGTTCTACCTGAAAGGGAAGCCCGGGTTCGATTTGAAGGACACAGCGAGCTTCCGCACCGGCGAGAACAAGTGGCACCGCTACGACATCTGGCCGCCGAAGTCAGGCTTCCGCGAGGCCAATCTTTACCTGGAACCGGACCAGCGCCTCAGCCTGACTGCGCCGAGAGGCAAGGACACGATTGCCGCGACCTATGTGTCTGATCCGGCGAATCCGATTCCATACCGGCATCGGCCGATCCAGTCGACGTATGGGCAGGGATCGCAATGGCGCACGTGGCTGGTGGAAGATCAGCGGTTTGTCTCCGACCGCAAGGACCTCGCGAACTTCGAGACGCCAGTGCTCAACAACGATGTAACGGTGACGGGCGACGTTGTGGCCGATCTGTTTGCGTCAACAACAGGGTCCGACACCGACTGGGTGACGAAGCTGATCGATGTGTATCCCGATGGCTATGAGTTGATGGTGGCCGAGGAGATTTTGCGGGGACGCTATCGCGACAGCTTTACTAAGCCTGAGCCGGTGAAGCCAGGTGAGATCGCCGAGTACAAGTGGAGCCTGCACGGAGCTGACCACACATTTCTGAAGGGTCACCGCATGATGGTGGAGGTCCAGTCGACGTGGTTCCCGTTGTACGACCGCAACCCGCAGACATGGGTGCCGAACATTATGGATGCGCCGGCGTCGGCGTACAAGGCGGAGACACTGACCATCTATGACTCGCCGAAATATCCCTCCCATCTCGAGCTTCCACTTGCAGACGGAGCCGAGCTTCCGTAGCGGGAAGATATTTTGGGCGGAGAGCCCTCGCTCGGATCCGCATCGTTCTACGATACTGAGGAGGCCGCGTCGTTTTTGCCCGTGGAAAGGTTTCGCTGCCGAAACTTTTAGGGGGTTCAAACGTATGCTTTAAGCAGCGGTCTCTCGCCGGCTGGAATCGACTCATTTCAAGCGGCTAAGGGCGCTCCGCGACAGTTTTTCTCTCGCTTTTATTCAAGAAATGATGACCTCACACAATCGAAATATACGGTCTGTCGCAGCGGGCCTGCTCGCGATGGTTTTAGTGCTGGGATGCACGGTCAGGATGCTGGCGCAGGCGCCGCCGCATCAGGCGGGCACTGTGAAATCGGCGAGCGCGGACAGTTTTGTGCTGACGACAGCGGCGGGCCAGGACGTCACTGTGAACGTGCCGGCGGCGGCCAAGGTGCTGATCGTGCCGCCCGGCGCGAAGGACCTGAGCACGGCGACGGCGGGCTCGGCAGCGGATGTGCAGCCGGGCGACCGCGCGCTGGTTACGGGTTCGAGCGGAGACACCGGGGCGACACTGAATGCGGTGCGGGTGATTCTGATGAAGTCTTCCGCGCTGGCTGAGACGCATGCAGCCGAAGAGGCGGCCTGGGCCCATGGGGGCGGCGGAATTGTGAAGTCTGTTGATCCTGCGACGGGCACCATCGTGATCTCGAGCGGACTGCACGACATCACCGTCACCACGACGCCGGCAACGACTGTGAAGCGCTATGCGGGGAACTCTGTACGCTTCGAAGATGCGGTGAAGAGCGATCTCGCCGCGATTCGACCGGGGGACCAGCTTCGCGTGCGCGGCACACGGTCCGCAGATGGAAGCTCGATTGCCGCCGATGCGATTGTCACGGGCTCGTTCAAGAATTATTCGGGCCTGCTGACCGCCGTGGATCCGGCCGCCGGAACGGTGACGCTGAAAGATCTGGCGACGAAGAAGGTCGTGACCGTTGTTGTGACGCCGAGCAGCGACGTGCGGCGGTTGCCGCCGATGGCCGCGCAGATGATCGCCGCCCGCATGCGCGGCGGGGCGAATGGAGCCGCCAGCGGAAATGGTGGAGCGCAAAGGCCCGAGCGCGCTGGAGAGCAGCAGGGAACCGCGATGGGCGCCCGCCGCGCGGGAATGGATCTGTCGCAGATGCTTTCAAGGCTTCCTACTGAAACCATTGCGGGGTTGAAGCCAGGCGAGGCGGTGATGATCGTCGCCACATCGCCAACTTCAGGTTCTGAGCAGAGCTCCGCTGTAACGCTGCTGACGGGTGTAGAGCCGATCCTGACGGCTGCACCGAGCGGCGAAGGAATGACGCTTACACCCTGGAGTGTCGGTGGCGGCGAGCCGGACGCCGGCAGCATGGGTGAAGGCGGCGGCCCAGGCCGATGATTGGACGGCCGTCGATCAGGCGCAAATGAAGCGGATCGGTCTCGAACAAAAGTGAGCCCCAAGCCGTCTTAATCATCAGCCGCTGTTGTTGTTCTCGAACTTCTTGAGGAGTGAGGATGTATTTGCCAAAGACGCTACTTGCAGGACTAGTGTGTTCGCTTGTATTGACGCCCGGAGGCCGCGCGCAGACGCCGGCGGCACAGGCTTCTCCGGTCGCCCCTGCAGCGCAGACTCAGCCTGCCGCGACGCAGGCCGCGTCTGCGCAGTCCGCTCCCGCCGCGACCCAGCCGACGCCGGATACACTTACCGCCGGAGCGCAGGTTCCGACCGGCGGGACAAGAGTGCATGGGACGATCACAGACCCCGACGGCGAGCTGATTCCGGGGGCTACGGTCACCTTCACGCCGAACAAGGGCGCCGGCCACAGCGTGCAGTCCGGCAGCGATGGCAAGTACAGCATCACGATCGCTCCGGGCACGTACACGATGCTGGTTTCCATGCCGGGGTTTGCGTCCTACCTGATGACCGGCCTCAAAGTCCCGGCTGTGCCCAGCACGACGCTGGATGCAAAGCTCAAGATCGGCCAGGAAAACACGGTCGTCAACGTTGAAGCGAGCGCCGTGCAGTTGAGCGTCGACCCCGACGCCAATGCGAGTTCCACGATTCTTCAAGGCAAGGACCTTGACGCGCTCTCCGACGACCCTGACGAACTCCAGAGCGAGCTGACGGCATTGGCCGGACCCGCCGCCGGTCCCAACGGCGGACAGATTTACGTAGACGGATTCACCGGCGGTCAGCTTCCGCCCAAATCGTCCATCCGCGAGATCCGCATCAATCAGAATCCCTTTTCAGCCGAGTATGACCGTCTGGGCTACGGCCGCGTGGAGGTCTTCACCAAACCCGGCACGGACAAGCTGCATGGCAACTTCCAGATGAACGGCAATCCTTCGCAGTTCAACACGCCGAACCCATTGGCGACGGTGACGGAGCCGCCGTATCACACGCTGTTCATGTTCGGAAATCTGACCGGCCCGCTGAACAAGTCAGCGTCGTACAACCTCGGCGGCAGCTTCCGGCAGATTCAGGACGATGAGCTGGTCAATGCGCAGATTCTGGCGCCCACCTCCACTTCAACGACGCTCTGCAATCCCGGCGATACGACCTGCGTTCTCGCTCCTTATGTCTACTCGTCGTACTACCCGCAGACGCGCGGCGACTTCAATCCGCGGCTTGACCTTGCGCTCGGCGAGAAGAATGTTCTGACCACGCGCTATCAGTTTGTGCACAATGTCGCGACCAACTCCGGCATCGGCAACTTCAGCCTGCCCACGTCTGGCGTAAACACGTCGGCCATGAGCAACATTCTGCAGATGAGCGACACACAGACGTGGAGCGCAAATCTGATCAACGAGACGCGCTTTGAGTATGAGCGCGAACATACGGCGGACCACGCGCTGAGCGGCGCGCCGGCGGTTTCGGTTCCGGATTCGTTTACGAGCGGCGGCAACACGGCACAGAACGCTTCCGACCACCAGGATCACTACGAGGTGCAGAATTACACCTCGATCCAGTTGAAGAAGAACTTTATCCGCATGGGCGGCAGGCTGCGCGCGACGCGCGAGGCAACCAGCCCCGTGCAAAATACGAACGGCTCTTTCACCTACGCGTGCCTTCGCTATACAGATTGCGCGACTGGGCAGACTGGAACGGTGGTCGACAACAGCTATCAAACCGGCACACCAAGCCAGTTCACGCTTACCGTCGTGAACAAGCCATCGCTGGAGTACACCTTTGCGGACTTAGGCTTGTACGCCGAGACCGACTGGAAGCCGCTGAACAACTTCACGCTCAGCTACGGCTTCCGCTACGAGACGCAAAATCACCTGCGCGATCATCACGATTTTGCGCCGCGCGTCTCCTTTGCCTATGGCCTGGGGAGCGGCAAAGGATCGCCGAAGACCGTAATCCGCGGCGGATTCGGCATGTTCTACGATCGCTTCTCCGGTGGCTACATCCTGAACCTGCTGCGTTACAACGGGACGAACGAGCAGGAGTACACGGTGAGCCAGCCGACAAACTGCTCGCCAACCGATCCCAACTACAAACAGGACTGCATCGCCGGTGTGACCGCGCAGGCGCAGACGACCTACGCGACAACCTCCAATCTGCGCACGCCATACACCACGCAGTTTGCCGTGGGCTTCGACCAGCAGGTGACGCGGGCCGGGTCGCTGTCGGTGAACTACGTTCACTCGCAGGGCGTGCATCAGCTGGCGGTGCAGAACATTGGCTATCCGCACGGTATTCCGGTGGGGCAAACTCCTCCGGCGGGAGAGTTCGTGCCGGCCGACTATCAGTACTTTTCGGAGGGTGTATTCCGTCAGGATCAGCTGATCGTGAATGGGCGCATCTCCACTGGCCGCCACGTCTCGCTGTTTGGCTATTATTCCCTGAACTACGCCAAGGGCGACACCTCGGGCGCAGGCTCCGAGATCTCCACGCCGTATGACATACAGGCCGATTATGGCCGCACGAACTTTGATGTGCGCAATCGCGCATTCCTCGCCGGATCGATCTCTTTCCCGAAGTACATCCAGTTCAGCCCGTTCGTTATTGCGCAGAGCGGCAATCCGTACAACATCATCCTCGGCCAGGACGAGAACGGCGATACGTTCTTCAACGACCGCCCCTACAAGGTGACGGGCGTAACTGCGAACGGGAAGACCATAAAGACGATTCCCGGCTGCGGCACCTTCGCTGCCCCTGGGTCAGAGCCCACGGGCTCGCCTATTGCCCCGATCAACGACTGCACCGGACCTGGGCTGTTCACCTTCAATCTCCGCTTGACAAAGACCTGGGGCTTCGGCGAATCCCGCTATGCGCAGAACAACGGCGCGGAGAACGGGCACGGTGGTCCGGGCGGGGGAGGTCCTGGCGGCGGCCCAGGAGGCGGCGGACATCACGGTGGCGGTGGTGGTGGTGGTGGCGGACGCGGCGGTGGTGGCTTCTTCGGCGGCGGTTCCAGTACCGGCAAGCGCTACAACTTCGCGCTTGGCGTTCAGGTACAGAATCTGTTCAACAACAAGGACCTCGCCACTCCAAACGGCGTTCTTAATTCGAACTATTTCGGTCAACAGACACAGCTCTCCGGTGGACCGTACACGACGAATGCCGCAATCCGGAGGATCGCGCTGCAGGCTTCCTTCAACTTCTAACTGCTCGCAAGGCACAAGAAGCGGCCGCGGAATCCTCCGCGGCCGTTATCTTTTGCCTGCAGTCGCTCAGGGTGCGAGCGTAACCGTGTTGTTGCTGCGATCGACGTCGGGTAGTGCGTGATCCGGATCGATCGTGGCGGATGTCGCGGCGCCGGTGATCGGCACAAGGAACGTATGCGTCGTGTTCTGCATCCACGTCTCTGCCGGCACGGCGATGTCTACGTGACTGCCATTCGCCAACTCCACACGCAACGTCGCAGGAAGCACGAGGCGATCACGGTTCTCCACCGTCACGTGCAGTCCCTTGCTGGGATCGCTGCTGTCGACATAGCTTGCGTTGGTGACGGCAAGGTCGAGCTTCCAGTTGTTGAAGTACCATCCCCGCCAGAAATAACTGAGGTCTTCGCCGCCTGACGACTCCATGGCGCGGAAGAAGTCGGATGGGCTGGGATGCTTGTAGGCCCAGTCGCGGATGAACTTGCGAAAGGCGAAGTCAAAGCGCTCCGGGCCCAGGATGTCGTCACGCAGCAGCACAAGGCCGAACGCAGACTTGAAGTACGTCACAGGATGACGATACGTTTCGCGAATCGCGTCGGCGCGAGTCATAATCGGCGGCGCGTCGGGGTCGTCGAGCACCTTCACAATCTGGTCAGCCGGCGGGATTTTGGGATCGGGGGCGAACTCGGCATCACGCTTGGGCCCGTAGACCCCATGCTCGAACTCATCGCTCTCGAAAATGTCGATGAAGGTGTTGAAGCCTTCATCCATCCAGGCATGGCGGCGTTCGTTGAAGCCAACGATCATCGGGAACCACGTGTGTCCGATCTCGTGTGCCGTCACCCAGAACAAGGCTGCGCCCTTGTCGTTGATGCCATCGAACAGCACGCCTGGATACTCCATGCCTGAGGAGAAGCCCGCGACGTTGATCGCGTTCGGATAAGGATAGGGATACCAGCGCGCCGAAAAATGCTCGACTGCGTCCTTGAGATACTCGGTCGATCGGCCCCAGGCGTCGTTGCCGGCCGATTCAATCGGATAGACGCTCTGTGCAAGCGATGTATGCGCCGCATGGCCGGCGCCCGCCGGCACATTTATACGGGCCGCATCCCACAGAAACGCATCCGATGCCGAGAAGACGACATCGCGCGTGGAATCCATCGCATAGTGCCACGTCTTCGTCTGCGTGGTTGTCAAAGCGACAGCGCGGTCCACATCCTCCGCTGTACGAATCATCACAGTCTTGTCGCTGTTGCGCGCCTGCGCCAGCCGCGAGAGCTCCGCTGGCGTCAGCACCGCGTTCGCATTCACCAGTTCGCCGGAACCCGCAACGATCATGTTGGCCGGAACCGTTATGTAGTAGTCGAAATGGCCGTATTCGAGATAGAACTCGTTCGCCAGGTACGGCAATGTGTCCCATCCGCGCAGATCGTCATAGACGCACATGCGCGGATACCACTGCGCGATGTCGTAGATGTCGCCCTGCTTCGCCTTGCCCCACGAGGTGCGGCCGCCGAAGAGCCCCGGAATGGTGTAGTGATACTGGATGCGGATGCGAATCTGCTCGCCATGGCGAAGCGCAAGGTTCTCCGGCAATTGGATCTGCAAGCGCGTATCGCTGATGACGGTCTTCGCTTTGATTGCCGCCTGATGCGCTCGGCCGAGCGGTTGAATCTCAACCGACTCCAGGATGTATCCATCCGTATTGGTCGGCCCGGCGACGGCAGGACCGCGTCTCCGCCGGAAGCCCGAAGAAAAAGCTGAGGACCGCGAATCCTTTCGATAAGTATTCTGCTCCAGGTGCAGCCAGAGCGACGTCAGCGTGTCGGGCGAATTGTTCGTGTACGTGATCGCTTCCGTGCACGTAAGCGCCTTGTTCTGCGTGTCGATGCTGGCATGCAGCTCATAGTCGGCGCGGTTCTGCCAATACTGCGGCCCAGGCGCTCCATTCGAGGAGCGATACACATTCACCGGGTCCGGCAAGGTAAGCGGAGCAAAAGTCTCGAGCGGCTTGTAGGTCGGGGATGCGGCAGACGCAGTGCCCTGGGCGTTCGAAATCAGCGCCAAGGCAAGCACAGGGGCGAGGGCAAACAGATAAATTGAGCGCACGAGCCCATCGTACATGCACCGGCCTGCTACTCCGGCGGCGAATTCAGTCCCAGCGTCGCTATTCCGCGCTTCGACTTCTTTTGCTTCGCGGCCTCCGCCTTTGCGGTTACCAGCGGCTGCTCGCGCATGGGCAGCACAATCTTATGTTCCGCTGCCGTTTGGGCGGATCGCACGGCCTCAACCGGGCCGGCGATGACCACCGTCTTCGCGTTGAGAAACTCGCGCATGCCCGCCGCCGAAAGCTCCCGCCCATATCCGCTGCGCTTGATGCCGCCGAAGGGAAGACGTGGATCGCTGGCGACTGGCGCGTTGAAAAAGACCGAGCCGCACTGCAGTTCGATCGCGAGCCGCTGCTGCTCGGCGGTCTCGTTCGTCCAACAGCTTGCGCCCAGCCCAAAGGGTGTATCGTTCGCAAGTCCGATGGCCTCGTCCAGCGAGCCGACCTTGAATATGAAGGCCAGAGGACCGAATGTCTCTTCGCGTGCGACGGCAGCGTCGCGGCGAAGCCCGGCGATGACGGTCGGCGCAAAGAAGTTCCCAGTGCGCATCAGTCGCCGTCCGCCCACCAGCAGCCGTCCGCCCGCATTGATCGCTGCGTCTACCTGCTTCTGCAGATCGTCGGCGATCTGCGACGTGGCCAGCGGGCCAATCTGTGTGTCCTCGAGCATGGGGTCGCCGACGCGCTGTGACGCCATCGCCTCAACAAAGCGCTCCTCAAAGGAGCGATACACCGACTCATGCACGATAAAGCGCTTCGCGGCGATACAGCTCTGCCCGTTGTTGATGCAGCGCGCCTGCACGCCATTCTTTACGGCTTCCGTCAGGTCTGCCGAGGGCATCACGATGAATGGATCGCTGCCGCCGAGCTCCAGCACGCTCTTCTTGATGAGATGACCCGCCTGTGACCCAACCGCGCGCCCTGCTGCCTCCGATCCCGTGAGCGTCACCGCAGCGATGCGCTCATCCGCGAGCACCGTTTCAACTTGGTGGGACTCGATCAGAAGCGTTTGAAAAACTCCGCGGGGAAACCCTGCCCGCCGAACCAGCGCCTCAATCGCAAGCGCGCATTGCGGCACGTTGGACGCATGCTTCAATAGACCGACATTGCCTGCCATTAACCCCGGCGCCAGGAAGCGAAACACCTGCCACATCGGAAAATTCCAGGGCATCACCGCGAGGATGACGCCCAACGGATCCCAGCGCACATAGCTGCGCGCGTGTTCCGTGGCAACAAACTCAGGTGTCAGCATCGCCTCGCTGTTGTCCGCATAGTAGCGGCATGCCGTTGCGCACTTAGCCACCTCAGAACGCGCCGCCGTGATGGTTTTGCCCATCTCCTGGACCATCATCGCGGCCAGGTCTTCCTGCTCGGTGTCGAGTAGCAGCGCCAGCCGCCGCATCCAGAAGGTACGCTGTCCGAGCGGTTCGGCAGAATACTTCCGGCTGGCCTCGTGTGCCAGCGCCAGCTTGGCCTCAATCGCTTGCGGCGAAAGAGGGTCGAAGCTGCGAATCAGCTCGCCGTTCGCGGGATTGAGGGACTGAATTGGCATGCCGTCGTACTTGGCCGGAACGCAAACTCATGCGCAATCACAGTTTAACCGCGCTGAAGAATTAAGCCAGCGATAGTTTCGCAAGTGTTCCCGCCAGGATGCGCGTCCCCAACGCAATGGCCTCCGGGCTGGCGTACTCATCGGGACGGTGTGAAACACCGTTACGGCAAGGAATAAAGATCATAGCGACCGGCGCAATCGGCGCGATGAAGTTGGTGTCGTGATAAGCGCGCGCGACCATCTTGCGGAACGATGCCCCATTTTCCCTGCAGACCGCTTCGATCGTATCGACGATGCGAGGATCGGAGTGTGCTGGAGCATCGGCGTTAACCAGCTCTTCAGTAATGCGCACGCCGCGCCGCCGTTCAATCTCGCGTAGATCCGCATGCATTGCGTCCATCACGGAGTTGCGGCGATCGACGTCTGTATCGCGAATATCGAGTGTCAACTGCACTCGCGAGGGCACGGAGTTTACCGCGCCCGGATACACCATGACCATGCCGACGGTTGCTACCGTGTCGACACCACTTTGCCCCTGCACCTTCGCGCGAGCATTCGCCGCCAGCGCATGCTTCTCGACCGACAGGATGAGTTCGGACGCGGCGCACAGCGCATCGCGTCGGTCCGGCATCAGCAGCGCTCCCGCATGCCCGCCAAATCCTTCCACTATGTAGCGATAACTCGCCGGCGCGGCGATGTCCGTGACGATGCCGATCTCGATCCCGTCGCGCTCCAGCAAGGGCCCCTGCTCGATGTGCAGCTCGAGCCACGCATCGTAATACTTCGCCGGCAGCTTCACCGCAGATAACGGGCCGCGAAATCCCGCGTTCTCCCGTACCTCTCGCAGAGTCTTTCCTTCAGGCGCATTTGGATCGGTTTCATGCAGGCGATCCTGAAGTTTCTCGGCAGCCTCCGGGTCAATCACTCCCCCGAGCAAACGCGATCCGATGCAGCCGATGCCGAAGCGGGTCGGCTCTTCGCTCGTGAACATTAGCAGTTCCAGTGAACGCTTCGGCCGAAAGCCAGATTCCTTCAGCGAGCGCAACGCCTCCAACCCTCCGAGCACGCCCACCGTTCCGTCATACATGCCTGCGTGCGGAATCGCGTCCGTATGCGATCCGGTCCCCACAACACCGAGCGAAGGCTCGCTTCCTTCCCAGCGGATGAATGTATTGCCGACTGCGTCCTCGCGCACAGCGAAGCCAGCGTGACTCGCGAGCGACTTCAGCCACGTGCGCGCTTCAAGATCACGCGGTGTAAAAACGATCCGCGTGACGGCCTGCGTGGGTTGTGGCAGGGACTCGTCCTCGCTCGGCGGGCAGTCTGTGATGTGCGCGAGCTGATGCAATTCTTCAAGAAGGCGGTCCGGATTGATCGTCGGATTCATTTGGTAGAGTCCTTCTTTTCGCTGGCGCTGATCTGGGTGACGAGATCCCAGAATTGTGTATTGTCCTTCAGCTTGAGCAACGAGTCATCCGCGCCGGGATCAGGGAATGTTTCGCCCGGAAGCACATTGGCGCGACGATCGTACGCCTGTTGCAAATGAACTCGCGCCGCATTCGCTTTGCCCTCTTCCGCGTCGGCGCAGGCAAGATCGTAGTAGTAAAGCGGATAGTCTGGGTCCTTCGCGATGGCGTCTTCATTGACCTTTCGCGAATCAGCCAGGTCACCTGCTATGCCATAGGACATCGACAGTTGATCGACGAGAAACCGGCGCGTATTCGTATTCGCGGCAGAGGAGCCGAGCGTATCAAGCGCGCGCTGGTAATACACGGCGGCGCTCGCAAAGTTCTTCGCGGCAGCGAAAAAGATTGTTCCGATCGTGCTGTAGTCGTTGCTTACCGGCACATATCCCGGTTCAAATCGAAAAAGCTTCAGTGCACTCTCGAGCTGGGGCGCGTCAGCGCTTACGTAGAGCGCTTTTGAGACGTGAACTTCAGCACAGATGGAACGATCTCCATAAAAGCCAAAGAGATTCTGCTGACGAATCGGTGTATCGCCAACTCGCTCGATGAAGTACGACTGCACCGCGAGAGCCGGCCCTTTGGCTTGCGGTCGCGTCGCCTTTGCAATGTTCTTCACCACGGCAGAGTTCGCGAGGTTGTTCAGAATCGGGTCAATGACGGCTTCCCGGCAGGACTCGGAGGTTGGGGCACTGGTGTCATTCCGAAAGAGAATGACTGACATCTCAATGTGCGACGCCTCATTCATGAAGGCGATCACAGGCCGCGTTCCGTCATCAAGCAGGATGATGCTTTGCGGCTTCCAATCGTTTCCGGGCGGCAGAATCACGCGGCCGTTTGCGTTGGGAGCGACAAAGTTGAACGTCTTCGGCTGCTGCGCACAGGCCGCCACAGCTGCAAGCAGAAGGATCGTAATTGGAAATTTTCGAAAACTCATTGGTCTCTCGAGAACTATGACAACGTGTGACGATTGAAATCCTTGTAGATTAGATACTTTGCGGGCTGCTTGCCGATTGCGCCGAACCACTGCGGACAGTACGGCGCCATCCAGATAAAATCGCCCGCCTGCGTGGGATACCACTGGTCGCCGAGCCGGTAGATACCGCCCCCGTCGAGCATCAGCAGTCCGTGCTCCATGTAATGAATCTCCACCTGGGAAAGCCCGGCGCCCGGCGCGTAGGTCATCGTGTTGCATGCAAAATCAAACGCGGCGGAATCTGGCAGCAGCGACCGCACCTGCAAACCCTCATCGCCATTCAAAGGAACGGACGCGACGTTCTCTTCACGCCCGACTAAGAACCACGGCCGCGGCTTGTCGAGTTGCTGTGCATTCGCGGGAGACAGGGGCAGAAACGGCTTGTCGACAACGGCGATGCGCGCCTTTGTCTTTGCCGTAATTTTGTGCGGATAATCCGTTGGAAGATATGCATAATTGCCGGTCGTCATTGCATGCGGCGCTGCTTCGGAGGATTCGGTGAGCGTTGCCTCACCTTCCAGCACGTAAAGAAATCGCTGCGTTGGGCCTTCGCTCAGCGCGCCGCCAGGCTCCAGTTCGACGGTCATCATGGTGAACGCAGCGCCTCCTTGCGGCGCAATATGTACGATCGCCGATCCGTTCGTGAGACCCGGCAGTGGCGTGCGGATAAAGGTATCCGGAGTAAGCAGAAGATGGTCGCGTCGATTCGCGCTCCGTGTCTGTCCAACCTGGTGCATAGGGCAAGATTGTACGGGATGGTTCGCAGTTCGCGAACTACCTTGCAGTTACCTCGCGTTCGAGCTCTGCGATGAACGTCAGGACTGCACGAAGCGCCGCACTCACATCCTGCTCGCGGACGGTCTCGGTGGGATGATGGCTCACTCCGCCCGGCGAGCGCAGAAACAGCATCGTTGTCGGCACATGCGGCGCGACGATCATCGCATCGTGGCCGGCGCCCGAATACATGGCGCCCACGGGTTCCGCGCCACCCTGCGCCGCATGCAGCAACTTGTTCGTCAGCGGACCGTCCATTTGGATTGTATTTTGTTCGGAGGTCAGTTCTGAGAGCAGGCTGACGCCGCGCTGCGTTGCGACTTGCTTTGCAAAATCCTGTAAATGCGTAACGGCGCTGCGACGCGCGTTGTCGTCGGGATGGCGTATATCCAACGATGCCACAACACGGCCGGGAATCACGTTCACGGCCCCCGGCAATATCTCAACGTGGCCGACGGTCGCCACCAGCGGAGCGTTGTCCGCCGCGTAACGCTCCACCTCGGTGATCCACTGCGCCGCTGCGGCCAGCGCATCTTTGCGCAGCGCCATCGGCGTTGTGCCGGCGTGATTCGCGTGGCCTTCAAACGTGAAGCGGAGACGAGACTGCCCCACAATACCCTCCACAACCGCGAGCGATTCATTCGCCGCTTCGAGGACCGGTCCCTGTTCAATGTGGACTTCCAGCGCAGCAAAACTGTCTGGCGGAAGAGCGGCAGTCTGCGCAATTGCTTCCGGCGTTAACCCGAAGTTCCGCAGAGCATCAGCGACCGCAATGCCTTCTGCGTCGACGAGATCCAGCTGTGTATGAGCCAGTTGACCCGTCGCCGCAAGCGAAGATAGAAAAGGAAATCCGAAGCGAACACCTTCTTCCTCAGAAAAGGCAATGATCTCAATATTGAATGGCAGTCGCCGTTCGCCGAGTGCTGCGACGACCTCGATGCCTAGAACGACCCCGAGCGGGCCGTCGAACGCACCTGCGTTCCGCACCGTATCGATGTGGGAGAAGAGCAGCAGCGTGGATGCATCTGGTTCGCTGGCGGCGCGGAAGCCGCGCACGTTCCCGATGTCGTCGACACGTGTCGCGAGTCCTGCCTCATTCATCCAGCCGAGCACGAGTGCATGCGCCTGGCGCGTGGCTGGCGAGAGAAATAGCCGTGTCGTCTCGCCCTCAACATCCGAGATGGCTGCGAGCTCACGGCATCGATCGATGATTCGTCTGGCAGCTTGATCCATAGCTCACGCGCGCCGCACGGTTGCTTCAATGGTGCCGTGCGGCTCATCTGTCGGAACGAAAATATGATTGTGATTCGCCTCGCCGAAGCGGCCGAGGTCGACCAGCAGATTATGTTTGTTCGGCATCAGCAGATGAACTTCATCGATGATGTCCGTATGCGCCAGTGCGGCTTCGCCCATTGCAAACAGTGTGTGCTGCACGGACAGTGAGTCGTGTTTCGCAAACGTCGAAAGCATGGTCTCGCGCAGATGCCGCCGCACCTTGTTGAAGTCAATTCCCTCCGCAATGGCACGCACCGTGTAGGGCCATTCAGCCTTGAGAGTCGTGCCGAACAAACGATCCGTCGTCTCCGGCAAAGTTGTCAGCTCATCCTTGATGTAGCCGACGAATCCTGACTGCGCCGTCTTCAAAATGTTTAGCCGGTCGAGTCCGCTGGTGATCGCGAACGTACCTCCTTGTCGGCGCGAGACGTGCGTCGTCTGCCGCTCGTCAGAGCCATGCATAAACGCCGTCGGGTACGGCTGACCGTCTACTGCCATCCGCTTCCACAGATGCGATTCGATCGTCACCTCGACACCCGAAACCTGCGGATTGCGCGCGAGCAAAAAGTCGATAAGGTGCTTCGCGAAATCCTCCGTGCTCTCCGCCTTGCTGCGGCCAGCGAGGAAGTACACCGTGTTCTTCATCGTGTCCGTCGGCAAAATCTTCGAGTTGTCTCCGATCGTGTGTGCGGTCTCGAAATCGCCTCTGAGCATCACCTCAACCGTCCATTCGTCGAGGTCATGGTGAGAGAGCTGCCGTGTCACGCGCATTACGCGTACACGCGATTTTCCATACCGATTACTCGCCAAAGCGCATTTGTTTTCAAACATCAGCTTCCTCGATACGTGGTGTAACCATTGGCCGTGAGCAGCAACGGAATGTGATAGTGCTGCGATGGCTCTGCAACGGCGAAGACGATCTCGACATACGGATACAAGGCTGGGATGTTCTGCATTGCGAAGTAGGGCGCAACCTCAAAACGCAGCTTGTAACTCCGCTCTTCGAGCGATGCATCGCCCAGCAGCGTGCGGCACCGTCCATCGCCGTCCGTTACGCCACGCCCGATCTCCTGCCAGCCGTCGCCAGCCTGTTTCGAGAGCAGCAGCGAAACGTTCGCCGCCGGCCGACCGAGCGATGTATCCAGGATGTGCGTCGAAAGTCCCATCATCCGTCTCCTAAGCTGCTTCCGTTTCTAAGCTCGCCACAAGCTCCGCACATGTCAACGGCGGCATCTGCAACCACTTGCGTAGGCGCAGCCGTGTGATGAGGCGCTGCTGCTCGGCGGCCTCATGCAGTTCCGCAGCCGCATCATTCGTCATCCGCGTGCGCAGAACCTCCAGAATCTCCGCGGCGCTGCGCCCGGTTGCGCAGAGAAGAAAGATGCGCCCGAATTTCGCTTCATATTCGCGATTCGCCTTGGCCAGCGCCTCCCGAATTGCATCATCGGGTTGAGCAGCGCTCTGCTCCTGGCTGCTCCAATTCAGGCTTTGGCGCGTTGCTGCCTTCGCATTTTGCTCACCCAGGCGTGGATGAGAATCGAACGCGTCCTGCCAATCCTGTTCAGAAAGTCTGCGCCACACGCAATCAGACGCCGCGAACATCTGCTGCGCATCGGCCAACGGCCGTCGTCGCGCGACCCCCTGCGCCCACGCGCTTGACCCATTGCATGGCAGAATCACCTGCGCCGCAGCTGTGTCATCCAGCCTGTTCCATTCATCGAGAATCTCTTCAGGAGTCATCGGGTGAGGGAACAGGATAGCGCGTACTCACGTCCCCGTGGTCTGTTTGGGAAGACCACCCCTTCCTTTCTGCGCTCGCACACGCGTTGGCCGCGCAGCCAAGTCGAGCGCACAACACCGCGCAGCGTCTCGCCCATGTAAGGCGAGATTGGATGCCGATAATGCAAATCGTCAGCGGTCACAGTGAACATAGCCTCCGCGTCGAAGACGACGAGATTCGCATGCTTCCCGGGCTCAATGCTGCCGACCTCCACACTCAACCCCGCGAGCTTTGCCGGCCGCGCGCTCATCCACGTGACTAATTGCATCAGTGGAATCTTTCGCCTCACGCAGTCTGTCCACAGCACCGGCAGCGCGGTCGATAGCGAAGGAATGCCGCCCCACGCTTCATCGAAACGCCCCGCCTCCTCTCCCGGCGAGTGCGCGGTCAACCGTTTCATCGAAGGCGGGCACGGCGAGTGATCCGTTGCAATCAGGTCCAGCGTTCCATCCAGCAGCGCTGCCCATAACTGATCGCGATTCTCAGCGGAGCGGATCGGCGGCGCGCACTTGGACAGCGTTGCTCTGTCCTTTATCTCTTCTGCGGCGCAGTGCAGATAATGCGGGCACGTTTCGACCGTTAACGGCAAACCCTCTAGCCGCGCCGCCCGAATCATCGGGAGGGCCTTTGCGGTCGAAAGATGCACGATGTGGAGACGAAATCGGTGCGCCCGGCACAGGTCGAGCAGCATTCCAATTGCATCGAGCTCGGCTTCATCGGGCCGCGAGGCAAGATAGGTCGCGTACTTGCGCCAATCAGCGCCGCTCGCATTCAGCCCCGCAACGGCTGCATCAATTGGTCCGGCAAGCTCTGCATGCACCAGCAGCGGCAATCCTGTTCGCGCGATGTGAGGAACTGCCAACTTGAGATTCGCGCGATCGATCTCCGCGAATCCATCGCAGCCCGGATAGATGAGGAAGCACTTGAAACCGGCGACTCCCGCGAGCGCCAGCGGTTCCAGTTCGTGCTGGTTGCCGTCGACCGCACCACCCCACAACGCATAATCCACCATCGCTTTGCCGCGCGCCGCGTCGCGTTTCAGCTCCAGTGCCTCGACGTTCGTCGTCTCGGGGAGGCAATTCAGCGGCATGTCGACGATCGTCGTGAAGCCTCCTGCGGCCGCGGCGCGCGTGCCGGTCGCAAATCCCTCCCACTCCGTGCGTCCGGGCTCGTTGATGTGCGTGTGCGCGTCGACCAGTCCGGGAAGCAGCGCCCATTCGCCGAGGTCCTCAACTGATGTTTCGCCCGCAATCTCGTCTGCGTCCTTCACCGCAACGATGCGTTCGTCCTCGATAAGAACAACAGCGTCACGTTCGCCTTCCGGCGTCACCACGCGACGGGACCGCAGACCGTGTACCATGATGCTGATTATGCCCGTTTTCGCGACCCTCGCACGCACACCATTGGAGATGAAGTGATTGAAGGGCAGCCGCAATTTATGGAGAAGGCTATCGCTTTGGCGACAGAGAACGTCACGAGCGGACGCGGCGGTCCGTTCGGGGCGGTGATCGTCAAGGATGGTCAGGTAATCTCCACGGGCGTGAACCGTGTTACCGCAACAAACGATCCCACTGCGCACGCGGAGGTCGTTGCGGTTCGTGAGGCGTGCAAGGCTCTCGGTTCGTTCCGTCTCGACGGCTGCGATGTCTACACAAGTTGCGAGCCGTGTCCCATGTGCCTCGCCGCACTCTATTGGTCGCACTGCCGCGCCATTTATTACGGCAACACCGCAGCCGATGCCGCGCGCATTGGCTTCGATGACTCGTTTCTCTACGACGAGATGCGCAAGCCTCTCGAGCAGCGCGCGATCCCGATTCGCAACATGTTGCCGGAGAAGGCGTGGGAAAGCTTCGCCGCCTGGGAAGCCAGTCCCAACAAAATTGAGTACTGAAATTTTGAAGCGAGGAGTAGAGCATTGCGGGTAGGTTTGCTTGGCTTTGGCACGGTGGGCAGTTCGTTCGCGGAGGTCCTCGCTGCGGGTGAACACAAGGAGATTCAGATTACCCGCGTCTTCAATCGCGGCGTGCAACGCAAGCGCGCGCATGATCGAGCAAGGTTCGTTCCTGCTCAGGCGGTCTGGACGGACCGCGCAGAAGATGTTCTGACCGCACCGGACGTGGAAGCGGTCGTCGAGCTGATCGGCGGCCTCGATCCCATCGAGGGCTGGCTCCGAACAGCGATCACGGCGGGCAAGCACGTCATCACGGCAAACAAACAACTGCTCGCATTTCGCGGAACCGAGCTGCTCGAGTTGGCGGCGAAGCACAACGTGCAGCTTCTGTTCGGTGCATCGGTGGCGGGCGGTGTTCCGGTCATTCCGGGGATGGCACAGGGGCTCAGCGGCGACAGCATTCGCCGCATCAGCGGCATCGTGAACGGGACGTGCAACTTCATTCTCAGCTCCATGGAGACGGGAGCGAATTACGGCGAGGTGCTTGCGAACGCGCAGCGTGCAGGCTACGCCGAAGCGGATCCTTCAGCCGATGTCGATGGTTTCGATGCGCGCGCGAAGCTGTGTATCCTCGCGCGGCTCGCGTTGCATGCCGAGGTTCGTCCCGAGGATGTGCCGGCGCAGACGATTCGTCACGTCGGGGCCGTAGATTTCCCCTACGCGAAGGAACTCGGCTGCACCATTCGTCAGGTGTCGCGCGCACAGCTCGATGGCGATGTGGTACGCGCGCGCGTCGGTCCCATGCTGGTGCCGAAGACCTCGCCCATTGCGTGGTCACGCGGAACGCAGAACATGATCGTTACCAGCGGAAAGTTCGGGGGAGACGTCGTCTTCAGCGGACATGGAGCCGGCGGACATCCTACCGCCGTTGCAGTTGTAAGCGATGTGCTGACAATCGCGCATGGCAGCGCCACGGTGCAACCGTCGATCCAGAAGCTTGCGGTGACCGGCGACGTCCGCGCACCGCATTATCTGCGGCTGGTGGTCGCGGACAGGCCGGGAATCATCGCAGCGATTGCGGGTGCGCTGGCCAATGAGCAGATCAATATCGACTCCGTGCTGCAACACCGCGGTCATGCAAGCGATCGTTTGCCGTTCGTGGTCACCACGGAGCCGTGCCTGCGCTCCACACTCGATCGCGCGGTGGCTGTGATGTCTTCGATGGATTTCATGATCGAAGCGCCGCTGGTGCTTGAGATCTTCGTTGAGGAAGATCGGGAGACCGACTAACGAATCGACTGTTCTCTGGCTTCAGTACTTCGGCATCGTCTTGTCGATCTTGTCGGCCCAAGCCAGGATGCCTCCGGCGAGGTTCTTCACATTCGTGAAGCCCGCGGATTTGAGCTCCAGCGAGGCTTTCTGGCTGCGCGCACCGCTGCGGCAGTGGATCACGATCTCCTCGTCCTTGCCGACGGGGATTTCATTGATACGTGCCGGTAGCTGGCCAAGCGGAATCAGCGGAGCGCCGAGATTGACGATCTGGTACTCGTGCGGTTCGCGGACGTCGAGGATGAACGGCTTCCTGCCCGCGTCGAGTTCAGCCTTGAGCTGTTCGACGGAGATTTGCGGGATGCCGTCGACGACCGGTGCTTCCGCGATGTTGGCATGCGAGGAGACCTCGAGCGGCGCAGGCGCTTCGTCGCGCTTCGGCAGGCCGCAGAACTGGTCGTAGTCGATCAGTTCCTTAATCTCATGCGTGCCGCACATCGGGCACTCGGGATTCTTGCGCAGCTTCAAGGTGCGGAAGTTCATGCCCAGCGCGTCGACGAGCAGCAGGCGGCCGATGAGCGGCTCGCCAATGCCGAGGATGAGCTTGATGACCTCCGTGGCCTGGATGACGCCGACAAGGCCGGGCAAGATTCCGAGAACGCCGCCTTCGGCGCAGGATGGGACGAGGCCGGGGGGCGGGGGTTCAGGGTAGAGGCAGCGGTAGCAGGGGCCTTCCTCGGTGGCGAAGACGCTGGCCTGGCCCTCGAAGCGGAAGATGGAGCCGTAGGCGTTGGGCTTGCCGGTGAGGACGCAGGCGTCGTTGACGAGGTAGCGCGTCTGGAAGTTGTCGGTTCCGTCGGCGATGACGTCGTAGTCCTTGAAGATCTCGAGGGCATTGGCCGAGGTCAGCATCGTGTTGTGCTTGACGATGTTGACGTTGCGATTGAGGTCCTTGAGGGTTTGCTCGGCGGAGTCGACCTTGAGGGCGCCGACGGTGGACTGGCGGTGGACGATCTGACGCTGCAGGTTGGATTCGTCGACGACGTCGAAGTCGATGAGGCCGAGGGTGCCCACGCCGGCAGCGGCAAGGTAGAGCGCGAGCGGAGCTCCGAGACCGCCGGTGCCGACGCAGAGGACGCGCGCGGCCTTCAACTTCTGCTGGCCTCCCATGCCGACCTCGGGCAGGATCAGGTGGCGCGAGTAACGCGAAATTTCCTCGTTGGAGAGCTTGGGCAGCTGGGGTTCGACGGCTTCGAGTGTGGGCATTTCGGTTCCTTGTTGGAGGGACCCCCTCCCCCCGGTGTTTTTTGCAAAGTCTTCAAAAAATTAGACTTAGGGTTGGACTTCAATTTCTGAAGTTTGGCAAAGTCTTGAAAACAAGCGACGTCGCCGAATGTTGGGCCGCAAAGTCTTGATGACAAAGAGCTTCTATAGCAAACACGAAGGCCCGACGGCACGCCTGGGCGGCATCGGGCTCTAAGTTAATTGTAGCAGCGGCGTCAAGCATTCTGGCCTCGTTAGGAAGATGCGGTGGGCGAACACGACGATTCGTGCCGGCTGCGCGGAAAGCGAATACGGTGAACCTTTGGTGCGGCCCAATAGGACTTGTCGGATGAAATTTTGGGAGGAGCGTGGGAGCTCCGGGTTGTTCTCGCGTTCTAGCGACAACAACAGGCAGCGAGGGGACAACAACCGCCGGCGATGGAGGGGATGATGGTGAGTTCAGCAGCGTCGTCGACGCCGGTGTGTTCCTTTTCAGGAAGATAGCGAACGTCCTCGTCGTTGACGTAGACATTCACAAAGGAGCGCAGCTTGCCGTCGGTGGTGAAGAGATGCTGGCGCATGGCGGGGAACCGCTCGACCAGCTTCTCCAGACCCTCGGCGACTGTGACGCCCCCCACGGAAACGGTCTGTTGCCGTTCCGTGTAGGCCCGCAGCGGAGTTGGGATGTGAATTTCCATAGTCCTATTATGCCGTACCGCCCGATTGGATGCGGAAGATCCTAGGCCAGGTGCAGGTTTCAGGGCGCGGGCGCGGCTGCAGCCGCAGCGGACGGGGATCCGAGCGCCTGCGCAAGAAATGCCAGAATGCGCGGGCCCGCGTCGAGTCCGGAGGCGGCGTTGCCGGAAGGTGTGCCTCCGAGATCCATCGGCCGGCCAGAGATCGGATGGCGCAGTTCGCCGAGCCATGCGGGAATGATCTCCGGATCGCCGGCGCGGTGGCCGGCATTGGGATAGTCCAATCGCTCGACTTCGTACTTGAAGTGCGCGGACTTCAGGCGCGAGACGACCATGGCCGTCATCTGCGAGGAGGGCCAGACGCCGTCGCTCTGGCCGGAGACGACCAGAATGGGTCCGTGGGTCAGCTCGACACGGATCTGCGCGGCCTCGTTCTTCGCCATGCCGTTGAAGCTGCCCATCGCATAGGCCAGTTCGTGACCGCGCCATGTCCACGCTCCGCCGCCGTATCCATCGCAGCAGGCCTGGACGCGGACGTTCGCGGGGACGAAGGCTACCACTGCATGCAGCGCGGGATACATGGAACCGAGCTGCAGCGCAAGTTCTCCGCCGCGTGAGGTGCCGACGACGCCGAGGCGCGCGGGATCGACGTCGGGGCGCTGGGAGAGCCAACTGATTGCTTCGCCGAAGTATTCCAGTGGGATATTGCGCAACTCCTGCGGCAGTCCGGGCACAGCGAAGTACGCCAGTGCGAGGGTGACATAGCCGTGGTTCGCCAGCCATGCGGCACGCCGCAGGGGAGTTCCGCCTTCAGAACCGCCGACCACGAGCAGGGCGGGACGCCGTTGCGGTGAGGTCGCAGCGAGCTGTCCCGGCATCGGGGCAGTATCGGGCGGCAAGAAGACCGCGCCATGCAGGGCGCCCTTGAGCTCGAGAATGCGAGTGCCTGGAAGCAGGATGATCTGCTCAAGCTGCGCCTTTGCCGAGCCGGCCTTGCTGTGGAGGGTGAAGCGGATGGTCTGCGGACCGAGGTCGCGAGGTGGCTGGTAGATGCGGGCTTCGCCTGTAGGCTGCATGGACCACACGAGGCCCATTGCAGAGACGCCGTGATAGCTGCCCTTGAGCGGAGCATCCTGGGTCAGATCGAGTTTGCCGCCGGAGTCAGCGGCGAACTTGGCTTCTGCGCTCCATCCGTGATCTGCTGCATCGTCCAGGTCGGCGCGAACAGTAACGACCTCGCCCGGCTCAAGACCGGAGGCAGTGATGGCGACCGGCTGGTCGACGAGCGCAGTTGCCGGGGTGACCGTGAGCGTCTGCGCATAGCTACAGGCCCCCGTAAGGATGAATGAGGCCGCGAGACATAGTGCGGCGCGGGGTACCCGGACGAGCGATTTCGATGTCGGAGACAGCATCGGAGCGTTTTCCTAACGCAATCTAGCGGTGCGCGGGCGAATCCGCAAGCGAAGAGTTTGTGGGCGGCGATGAGTGTTTGCCTGAAGAGCACAAGGCTCAGCGGGCGGTGTCGTCGAGCCATTTGAGGATGGCGGATTCGAGAGCGATGCGGTGGTCGCTGAAGCCGTGGTCGGTGTCGAAGTGGATGGAGGTGACGGGCGCGCCGGCCTGCTTGAGCGCGGAGACGAGAGCGTCATTGGAGGAGCGGAGGCCGTCGTTCGCGGAGATGTCGAGCACGGGACGTGGCGTGATCTTTGCGGCGAAGGCGGAGAATGTCCATGTGGCGGCGTGGGCTCCGGCTTCGCTCTGCAGCGCGGCGGGCGAGGTGCCGACGAGTGGGGCGTAGTCGGCGGGGTCGGAATCAGTGAAGTAGTCGCGCATGTCGTGGACGGGACTGCCTTCGGTGATGACGACGCCGGCTTTGAGCTCGGGGTGCTGCGCGAGCGCGGCGACGGTGAGGAAGCCGCCCATGCTGTGGCCGATGACGACGAGATGGTGTGTGTCGATATGGAACTTCTGCACGTTGGCGGGCTGCGTGACGTAGGCGAGCATGGCGCCGACGTCTTCCATGCAGTGCGCGAAGCTGAACGTGCCTTGCGATCCCCATGAACCGCGGTAGTGCATGGCGAGGACGTTCCAGCCGTCGCGGCGGAGGGCCTGCGCGAGATCCATATTCTGCTCGTAGCCGGGGAAGCCGTGGAGCAGGATGACGGTGGGGTGCGGGTCGGTTCCGGAAGCGAGAAGGAACATGCCCTCGATGCGGCTGCCGTGGGAGTCGAGGACGGTCTCGAGGTTGCGCGTGGGCGCGGAGGGGTTGGGCGCGGGGTCATGCGCGATGGCGGGCTGCTGCGCGAAGAGCGCGGTGCAGGCCAGGAGGAGCGTAAGGACAGCGAGATTGCGAGTGGGCATCCGCAGCAGTGTACGCGGAAGATACCGCAGGTGGAGCTTAGGAATTGTTCGAGTTGTTGTTTGTGCGAGCTACTTCACGATCCTCGACCTCTTCGCTCGGGGACATGAGCACGGCGAGCGTCATGGGCGGAAGATTGAGGGAGTTGTCTTTGACGCCGATGCCATCGCGCGAGATGAGCCGCAGCTCCTCGCCCTCGAGCAGCGCGAAGGAGTACGGCTGATCGCCTAGATTGATGAGCACGCGAGCCTCCTGGCGCTGCATTACAAGGGTTCGCCGTTCGTCATTGGTGGAGACCAGCAGGTGGTGGGTGTCGCCGTCGTTGAGGCATATGTTGCTGCGGCGCAAGGCGATCAGTGACTTTACCCAGGCGAGCATATCGGCGTGCTTGCCTTCGCCCTGTTCCTCCCAGTTCAACTTCGACATTTCGAAGCTCTGTACGTCTTCAGGGTTGGGCACGTCGCCGTCGAAGCCGAAGGCGGCGAACTCACGCTTGCGTCCTTCCGCGACCGACTTGCGCATCTCCTCGTCCTGGTGATCGGCGAAGTAGAGAAACGGTGATGAGGTGGCCCACTCTTCGCCCATGAAGAGCATGGGAATGTAGGGAGCCGTGAGCACAAGGCCGATGGCAACCTTGGCGGTGTCAATGCCAACGAGGTGCTCGAGACGCTCGCCCCATGCGCGGTTGCCGACCTGATCGTGGTTCTGGTCGAAGTGGATGAAGTGATGCGCGGAGACGCCGTTGGTTGGGCGGCCGTGCCGGCGCTTGCGATACCTGGAGTACTGGCCGTCGTAAACATAGCCGTGCTTGAGCGCGCGGTGCAGATCGGTGAAGGAGCCGAAGTCTTGGTAGTAGCCGCTTTCTCCGTTCTTCGGTTCGTAGATCAAGGTAAAGAGTGCGTGGTGAAAATCGTCGCTCCACTGAGAATCCATGCCGTAGCCGTTGGCTTCACGCGATCGGACAACACGCGGATCGTTGAGGTCGCTTTCGGCGATCAGGTAGAACTCTTTGGCGAGCGTGGCGCCGAGACGTTCGACTTCGAGCGATAGCTGCTCGAGAAAGTGGACTGCGGAAAGGTCGATAAAGGCGTGGATGGCGTCGAAGCGCAGGCCGTCGCAGTGATAGTCCTTGAGCCACATGAGCGCGTTGTCCACGAAGAAGCGGCGCACTTCATCGCTGCCTTCGCCGTCGAGGTTGACGGCGTCGCCCCATGGAGTTTTGCGATTTGGGTCGAGATACGGACCGAACCTGGTGGCGTAGTTGCCGACCGGACCGAAGTGGTTATAGACGACGTCCAGAATCACGCTGAGACCGGTTGCGTGGCAGGCGTCAACGAAGCGTTTGAAGCCTTCCGGCCCACCGTAGGGTTCATGCGTCGCGAAGAGCGCGGTGCCGTCATATCCCCAACCCTGGTTACCTGCCCATGCTGCGACGGGCATAACTTCGACATGGGTCACGCCGAGCTCGGCGAGATGTTTCAGGTGCGGGATGGCGCTATCGAAGGTGCCTTCCTTGCTGAAGGTGCCAATGTGGAGCTCGTAGAGGATGGATCCGGTCTTCGGAGAGCCTCGCCAGAGCTGATCGTGCCACTCGAAACGAGAGTGATCGTAGAGCTCGGAGGCTGCGTGCACGCCATCGGGCTGACGCAGGCCGCGGGGATCAGGGTATGGTGTGGGATCGTCATCGAGCAGGAAAGCGTACCTGTCGCCGCACTCTGCTTCGGGCACGACGAGAGTCCACCAGCCACGTTTGTTGGGGCCGTTCATGGGCAGGACCTGATCGCGCCACTTCAATGACATCTTCTGGACACGGGGAGCCCAGACACCAAACTTGTGCATCCTGTTCATCTCCTAAAAAGTTTTAGCGGTGACCGACACGACGCCCAAACTCAAGCGTGTGGCACTTATCTGTGCGGCTACTCCGTGTGTTACATTCTCAGCCCCTTGAGATCAGACCGCCGGCACGCAGGGTTGTAGCGCAGATTCCAGATGCATCGAAAATGATGTGATGTTTTCGAAAATTCGGAGGCGAGTGTTTGCCGTGACGACAGACGATTGCGCTGCTTTGCAGATGATTTGCAACGCGGCGGCAAGGGGGGCGACGTGAGTGCTACTCGACGACGATGGGCTGGGGTTCGAAGCGCTTGTCGTCTTCGTTGGAGCCGGAGAGCAGGAAGGAATTGGTGGTTTCGGACTTTCCTTTGGCGACGGCGGTGATGACATAGGCGCAGCCGAACCAGTGGGCCTCGGCGAAGTCGGTTTGCGACCAGTGCGCAGGGTGGTCGGGGTGAGAGTGGTAGAAACCGACGATGTCGAGGCCGGAAGTGCGGGCCTGGCGCTGCGCCGCGATGAGCTCTTCAGGCGCGATGTTGTAGCGGTTGTGCGCGGAGTCGGTGCGGGTGTTGCCGGCGCGAACGAGGGTCGTGACGCGGAGGGCGTCGGAGTCGGCGTGGCCGAGGAGGATACCGCAGCACTCGTTGGGGTAGGTGGCTTCGCCGTGAGCGCGAAGGTCGTCGTAGAGGGCGCGGGAGAGGATGAGGGACATGGGGTCTTGTGTCTCGTTCGTCGGGATGGTTCAGAGATTAGTATCCGGTCTCTTCGGCGACCAGTTGTCCATCGACGTGAACCCGATAAGTCTGCGATCGGAATCCCGCCAGGAACTGCGGCCTTAACTTCTCAATGACTATTTTGTGGCCGAAGAGATCGGCGTGCCACACCTTGAGAAGCTTGAAGCTGAAGTGGGTCGTTGGGTTCCACGGATTTTGCAAAGCGATGTCTTCGCCCGGAGCAGAGAGTGTGGCCCGTCCTGTCAACCAACTTCGGGAGAACGTCACCTGTCTATCGCCGACGCTAAATCTGAGTTGCACAAATTCCTCCGGTTTAGCGTGTTTCGGCAACGCTCTCTGCAGCGATCTGTTCGTCGTGATCTTCGGACCAGAAGCGGTCCGAGAGGTATTTGTCGGCGGAGTCGGGGAGGATGGTAACGATGACGGCTTCGCGGTTGGCGCGGGCTTCTTCACGGGCGATGTCGAGCGCAGCCGCGACGGCGGCACCGGCGGAGATGCCGACGAGCAGGCCCTGGGTGCGGGCGAGGCGCTGGCACATGGCGTACGCACGCTCGGTGGGCATGTCGAGGTTGCGATCGGCGAGGTGCGGATCGTAGATGGGCGGGACGATCGCGGTGGCCATGTGCTTGAGGCCTTCAAGGCCGTTGAAGGGCGAGTCAGGCTGCATGGAGATGCATTGGATGCTTCGGTTCAGTTCGCGCAGGCGGCGCGTCGTGCCCATGAAGGTGCCGGAGGTGCCGAGGCCGGCGACGAAGTGCGTGATCTGCCCGGAGGTCTGCTGCCAGATTTCATTGGCGGTGGAGTAGTAGTGGGCACGCCAGTTGTTGTCGTTGCCGTACTGGTCGGCGTAGAAGAAGTCGTTGGGGCGATCGGCGATGAGTTTGCGCGCCATGCGGATGGCGCCGTCGGAGCCATCGGAGGGATCGGTCCAGTGGACGTGGGCGCCGTAGGCGGCGAGGATGTTCTTGCGCTCGGGCGAGACGTTGGAGGGAACGCAGAGGGTGACGGGGAAGTTCATCGCGGCGCCGAGCATGGCGTAGGCGATGCCGGTGTTGCCGGACGTTGCATCGAGCAGGGATTTGGTCTTTGAGCCGGGCGTGAGCTGGCCGCGGCGAATGGCATCGGCGACGATGGCGGAGGCGGCGCGGTCTTTAACGCTGCCGCCGGGGTTGGTCCACTCGGCTTTGCCGAGGAGCTGGATGCCCTGCATCGCGGGCGCGCCGGCGGTGAGCCCGTCGAGCCGCAGGAGCGGCGTGTTGCCGATGCGGTCCAGGAGGGTGAGGCCGAGCGGTTTGGCTGGGGCGGCGATCATTTTTCTTTTGCGATGCTCTCATCGGGCGGTTTGAACCGGCCGCGCCGATGTGCGACAGTCTAAGTTGAGTTTACTGCGGGCGATGCGATGTTTTGAATGGCTGTCCGCGAGCAGGGTTGGCGATGGCAAAGGCAGTGAAGCAAAAGACGTTTGATGAGGTGCTGTCGACCTTGGGCAGCGAGAGGTTTGATGTGTCGCCGGCGACGGAAGGCGCGAACCGCGCGGCGGGAGCGCGGCGGGTGTCGAAGTATGGATGTGCGGCGGAGATAGCGCCGGGACCGGGCAAGGGCGAACCGGTGCGTATCGTCAGCAAGCCGGGCTGGGTGTTGGGTGGCGAGATCTCGCGGCTGGTGGATCGTGGATATCAGAAATTTCTGAAGACGAGCAAGCTGGAGATTCCCGCGACGGCGGAGCATCTGCGTTCGATTCACAAGTTCAGTGACGAGCTGAAGGAATCGGTGGGCGCGCTGGTGCTGTACAACGAGTCGCTGGGCACAGTAAGTGACAAGTATGTGTACGACCGGTTGAAGGGTAGAGAGACGGTTTAGCGGGTCAGCGTTTGGTGCGCTGCCATTCGCGGTAGACTTCGCTCTTTGCTAGACCGCGCGATTTTGCGACTTGCTTGAGCGCGTCTTTTTCGGTGAGGCCGGAGCGGATGAGTTGCGCGATCTCGGCGGCGAGGGATTGCTGTACGGGCTGCGCTGCGGTGGTGGTGAGGGCGCCGTCGAGCAGTAGAACGATCTCGCCGCGGATGGCCGGGCGTTCGCGCAAAGCTGAAAGAACATCGGAGACGGGGCTGCGGAGGAACTCTTCGTGGAGCTTGGTGAGCTCTCGGGCGAGAACGATGTGGTGCGAGGGGCCGAGTGTGGCGGCGATGTCTTCGAGGGCTTCGAGGATGCGATGTGGGGTTTCGTAGAAGATGTGCGTGGTGCGCGGTTCGTCTGCGGGCGTTGCGGCAATTTGACTGCGTAGATTTTCGAGGACAGTTCTACGCTGGCCGGACTTTGAGGGAAGGAAGCCGTGGAAGGTGAAGCGCTCGGTGGACAGGCCGGCGGCGACGAGGGCTGTGAGAGCGGCGTTGGCTCCGGGGATGGGGAAGACGGCGATGCCGGCGGCGACGGCGCGGGCGACGAGTTCGGCGCCGGGGTCGGCGATGGCGGGTGTGCCGGCGTCGGAGACAAGCGCGATGCGCGCGCCGGTCTTGAGCTGTTCGAGGAGTTCGTCGGCGCGGCCGGTCTCGTTGTGCAGGTGGTAGCTGACGGTGGGCGTCGAGATGCCGAAGTGGTTGAGGAGCTTCGCGGTCTGGCGGGTGTCCTCGCAGGCGATGCGGTCGGCGGAGCGCAGGATGCGCAGCGCGCGCAGGGTGATGTCTTCGAGGTTGCCGATGGGCGTGGCGACGAGATAGAGGCCGGGTGCGAGCGGATCGTGTGTGGGCTGATCGGGCTTCATCACTCGTTGCGGCTGGGTGGGGGTGGGCGTGTGAGGCGGACCTGGTTGACGGCGCGGGAGAGGCTGTGCGGCGTGAGGATTCCGAGCAGGGAACCGTTCTCGACGACGGGAACGAACTCGGAGGCGCCGAGCGAGGAGGCGCGGCGGAGTGCGTCGACGAGCTTTTCGGTGGGTTCGGCGAGCGGGAGATTGCGGGTCATGGCGGCCTGGAGGTAGCCGTCGCCTTCACTGGCGAGGCGCGAGACGAGGGTCTGGCGGGAGATAGCGCCGACGAGGCGGTCGCCGCGAACGACGGGGAAGACGTCCTGGAGGCTGTGCGAGGTTTGGGCGAGCGCGCCGCTGAGAGTGTCAGAGCTTGAGAGCAGCGTGTACTCGGTAAGCATGACGTCGGAGACGAGGATGGCGGAGCTTTCGAGCGTATCGAGCGAGGTGCCCATGCGAAGCTGCGTCCAGAGAAGGACGAGGCCGCCGAAGAAGATGAACCAGACGTTCGAGAGGACGAAGCCGGCAATGACGATGGCGACGGCGAGTGCGGCGCTGAGTCCGAAGGCGGGGTTCGACGATCGCACCACCGGCGCGGGTTCGGGTGCGCGCTGGCGCAGGAACTGACGCGAGGGCGCAGCGGCGATGGGAAGAAGATTGAACGCGGCGATGACGAACTGAATCCAGATGGTGCTGCGCAGCAGATGGTGAAAGCTGATCCAAGGCTGCGCGAGGAGCGAGACTCTGGGTTCGAGGCCGTAACAGAAGCCCATGAGCAGAAGGCCCATGTAGGTGTTGGCGAGGGGACCGGCGGCGGTTATGAGGCGGGTGCGTGGCTGCGGCGCGCCGGGTTCGCGCGGAGCGAAGGCCATGACGCCGCCGACCGGGAGCAGCACGAGCGCGCGCAGGCGGAAGCCGGAGTACAGTGCGGCGAGAGAGCGTGCGACTTCACGCACGATGACAGCGAAACAGAGCGCCAGCCAGAGGCCGAAGCCGCGACCGACGCTGTTCATGACGATGGCGGAGTAGCCGACCGCGATCGCGAGCAAGAGAAGGAAAGAGAGATGAACGCGGACCTCGACGCCGAAGAATCTGCCGAAGGGGATGGAAGAGCGGAGCATCTGGGTTTGATTGTAGAAGAGAGATCGGAGAGCAGAGATCAGAGAACGGAGAACGGCTGCCTGTTCGGCGAGTTTGGGTTAGGTTAGGAAGGCATGCGCGTGATTGCGGGAGAGTATCGATCGCGACGGCTGGAGACGCCGCGGGGGATGGCGACGCGGCCGACGAGCGACAAGCTGCGCGAGACGCTGTTCAATGTGCTGGGGGCGCGTCTGGTCGGCTCGAAGTTTGTGGATTTGTATGCGGGCTCGGGTGCGGTGGGGATTGAGGCGATGAGCCGGGGCGCGGAGTTCTGCTGGTTTGCGGAGACGGCCGCGCCGGCGGTTGCGGCGATCCGGACGAATTTGAAGGCGCTGAAGGTTGCGGGCGGGTATGCGGTGGAGGATCGTGGAGTGGCGCGGCTGCTCGGTTCGTTGAGTAAGAGTGCGCGCGCGGAAGTCGACGTGGTGTTCCTCGATCCGCCGTATAAGGCGGCGGAGGAGTACGAGCGCACGATGGAGTTTCTGGGCGCCCATGCGGATGAGATTTTAAAGGAGGATGCGGTGGTGGTTGCGGAGCATGCGCGGAAGGTGCAGTTGGCGGATCATTTTGGGGGATTGGAACGGTACAGGTTGCTGGAGCAGGGCGATGCCGCGCTGAGTTTTTATCGAGCAGGTAGGGTCCAGTGAGGATTAAATTTGTGCGGACTCAGGTGATGCGTGAACGAAAGAATCAGAGAGTTTGAACCAATCACTTTGATCGTGCTGTTTCTGTGGGCATTTTGGTGCATGTTCAAAGCCGCGGCAATCAGCATGATCATGTCGACTCGCGATCCCGCCGGATTCGAGACTTATGTATTTTTCGTCTACACGAGTCCTTTCGGCTGGGCGGTCCTCGCGTTGCTGTCGTCCAGATTCAGCGCTCTATATGCAATTCTCTCTGCTGGTGCGGCAGGCTATATTGTCGCGACCACCGGGGCGTTCGGACGCGGTCATTCCTTCGAGATGGGCTGGTTCACGGATATTGCTGTACATCTTGGCCTGACTTTCGCCATCCTGCTTTTTCTGCCGAGGGTGGGGGTTCTGGGGAGGGCGTTGATTCGCGAATTCGGAAAGGCTAGGTAAGCCGGCTCCCGATTCCCTACCTTGCTCAAAGGTCGAAGGCTCCGCCGGTGTGGGCTCCGGTGGTGAGATCGACAGTGAAGGGGAGTTCGCGGTCCGTGCGCATGTCCCAACCGAGCCCGTGGAGTTGAGTGTCGTGAACGCCGCTGAGGGTGAGGCCTTCCCAGGTGAGGCGGGCGGTTTCCCAGAGCAGGCCGGAGGCGCCGATGGCTGCGATGTTGTGGAAGCCGGCGAGCAGAAGCAGGTTGGCGTCGGGTGCGGGGAGCACCTGCGTTATGGGGCGCATGGGCAGATGGACTGGGCGTTCAGGCGCGAGCGTGTCCGCGAGATAGGCGTAGCCGCCGGCGATGGCGAGCATGTCATCGGGGCGCGGGCACGACCAGACGCCGCTCAGGGCAGTGGGGGCGCGGAATCCGAGCGCGCAGGTGGCGAGAAAGCTGCCGCCGGATGCGGGCTTGACGAGGAGCAGCATGGCGCCGCGAGCGAGTGCGTCCTCTTCGCCGGCGACGCGTTGCGGCCAGGTGAACTGGCGCGCGGGTGCGATGAGCGGCGGCGACGCGAGGATCTCGGCGGTCCAACTCGCGGCGAAGGCGAGGCGGGTTTGCATGGCTGAGTCGGGAAACATGAAGGATCAGTTTTTCAGGTTTCGCACAAACGTGTTTATTTCAGGTGCTCCCAACCGCCGGGGTCAAGCGGAGCGCGGGATCCATCGGGCGCAATGAGCGTCATGAGAGGACGGTTGCGGCCGGCGCGGCGGATCTCGCCGATGGCGGTGGCAGGAACGCCGGCGATGGCGCGCGGGACGGAGGCAGACGGCGGCGCCGTGAACAGCAGTTCGTAGTCTTCGCCGCCGTGCAGCGCAGAGTGCAGCGCAGCGTCAGGCGATTGCGTGCGGCTGAGCGGATGCAGCGGAAGCTTTGCCGTTTCGATCTCGGCGGCGACGTTGGAGGCGGCGCAGAGGTGCGCGAGATCGGTGGAGAGACCATCCGAGAGATCGATGCAGGCTGTGGCGAGACGGCGGCGAAGCAGGGCTTGACCGGCGGCGAGGCGCGGCTGCGGGTAGAGGTGCGGGTGGTCGCCGTTGGAGTGTGCCCCATTTGTCCGTGACGAAGCTGCGGACGAATGGCCAACGCGGGATTTCGCCGCGGCTGAAGAGGTGGCAGGCGCGGCAGCGAGGGAAGCGAGTTCGGCGGCGGAACCGCCGAGGCTTCCGGTGACGAAGATGCGGTCGCCGGGCTGAGCACCGGTGCGGCGAAGGGCTCGACCAGTGGGAGTGGCGCCGAGAAGGACGATATCGACGATGACGTTCTCGCAGACGGCTTCGGCGGTGTCGCCGCCGGCAAGGGGCGTTTTGGAGACGGCAGCCAGGGCAAGGAGGCCGTCGAGGAAAGCGCCGACCCAAGTACCTTCTGCGGCCAGCGATCGGGGAATGGCAAGGGAGAGAAATGCGGCGAGCGGGCGCGCTCCCATGGCGGCCAGATCGGAAAGCCCGCGGGCGAGCGCGCGATGGCCGACCGCGCGGGCGGGGTGCCAGTCGCGGCGGAAGTGGCGTCCTTCCAGCGACATATCAGTGGTGACGACGATCTCGTGACCGCGCGGTGGGGCGAGGATGGCGCAATCGTCTCCAATGCCGAGCCGGAGTGCGCCCGCGCCGCGCGCGGTGACGGCGGCTCGCTGACGGATGCGCTCGATCCACTCGAGTTCGCCCTTCGGGGCGTTGTCCGGCGCCTGGACGGACGGTCGCCTTGGAGTTCCGGGCGGCTCGGAGCGTGCGGACGGAAGGTCCGCAATCGAGCTGGAGGTGTTTGGGGAAGGCATCGGGGATAAAGATACGCTGCCTGCCTGTGAGCCGCGGGGTGAGGACCGGTGCAAAACTTTTTGGCGGGATTGTGGTCCGAAAGAGGTAGGTTTAGCGTTGTCTCGACAGCGCCAGACCATTTACCATTGAGGTACACGGACCGCAGCAACCGGCTGCCCCGTCCTCCTGCCTTCCGAGGCCGCGCAGCGTGGCCCGAGGCACCAACCCCCACCAGAGGCGACGCCGCAGTTGAGTGCGCGCGCTGATGGAATTACGGAGCGGCCCGCACGTTGCGCAAGCGATATTTTGTCTACGTTACTGAGGGAGAGAACGGCACGAGTGATCGTGTCTCGATCCCGATGCGTTATGTCTATGTCTTCCTCGCCGCGGCGGTGGCGGGCATGTTCACCTTTGCTGGGATGGCCGGTTCCTACACGAGGATGCTCGTGAAGGCGGAATCGATCAACCATCTGCGCGATGAGCTGGCGATGAGCCGCCAGGACTACGCGCACCTGGAGAAGGCGAACCGCGAGAAGGATGTTCAGGTGGCGAGCCTGGGCTCGCTGGCCGGCGAGATTTCTGCGATCTATGGGCTGACGGCAGGCAAATTGAACCTGGTGCATATGCACCATCATGCGAAGGCAAACGAGACGGCGGCGCAGGAAGCGGCCAATGCTCCGTTGAAGACGCTGGAATCCGGCGATGACGGGTACCGTCAGTCGCTGGACACGTATTTGAATCTTGAAAAGACGGCGGATAGCGGGCTTGCGATGGGTCTGCATCTCGATCCCTCGCTGGGTGAGCGCGCGGCGCTGAGCGGCTTTGCAGGGATTAGTGTGACCGGACCGAATGTGCCGGACATGTGGCCGATCCTGGGGCCGGTGACCAGCGGCTTCGGCGAGCGTGAAGATCCGATCCTGGGCAACGGCGAAGGCGAGTTCCACAAGGGAATTGATATCGGCTCGCCGGATGGAACGCCGGTGCATGCGCCGGCTGATGGGCGCGTGATCAAGGCCGGCTGGGGCACGGGCTATGGACGAGAGATTGAGATCGACCATGGCAACGGCATCGTGACGCTGTATGCGCACCTCGAAGGCTTCAACGTGACAGTGGGCGAGCAGGTGGTGAAGGGGCAGGTGATCGGATACGTGGGCCATAGCGGCAGCCGCGTGACCGGGCCGAATCTGCACTACGAGGTGCAGGTGCGCGGCACGGCAGTGAATCCGCATAAGTACCTGCGCACGACGATGGCGCAGCTGGGCGGAGCCGGAGCGACAAGTTAGCGGACAGCGAAGTAAGGGAATGAGCAACTAAGGACCTCGCAACCAACGTTTCTGCGCGAAGCACAATGGGCACCCGTCGATACGACCGGGTGCCCATTCTCTTTGGCGGCAGGCGTTTTCTGGCCGTTAGCGCCCGATGAAGGCGGCTAGCTTGTCGAGGACGCCGTTCCAGCCTTGGTTGTGGCCGTTGGCGGATTCGACCGAGGCGAAGCCTTCGTGCACGAGCTCAAGGCGTGTGCCTCCATTCTCTTCACGGAGCCGCAGTGTAACGATGCTCGCTTCGCCGGGCGCCCAGTCGGCATTCCAGGTGTAGCGCACGAGCTCCGGCGGACGGACCTCGAGGTATTCGCCGCTGGCGCTGCTGGTGCGTTCCTGCGGAGCCTCGCCATCGCGAGGCGGCGGTGTGCCGCGCATGACGATGCGGTATCGGCCACCGATGCGGAGGTCCGATTCGGCTTCGAGGCAGGTGAAGTTGACTGGCCCCATCCACTGCTTCATCTGTGCGGCGTCTGTCCAGGCGGCGAAGACGCGTTCCCGCGGGGCACGAAGAAAGCGTGAGATGTGGACGTGCAGAGCAGGGGGTGGGGCGGTGGCCCCGGTTGGTGTGATCGCGGCTGTGCTCATGATTCATCTCCTTCTAAGAACTTTTCCAGGTTGTCGAGGCGTTGGTTCCAGAAGCGGGAGTAGAAGGCAATCCACTCTTCCGCGGCTTTGAGCGATTGGGCCTGCAGGCGAACGATGTGAAAGCTTCCGCGGCGCTCGCGCGCGACGAGCTCGGCCGACTCGAGCACCTTGAGGTGCTTCGACACGGCAGCGAGTGTCATCCGGTGCGGCTTGGCGATCTCGGTGACGGTGCGCTCTCCTTCGGTCAGGTTGCGAAGGATGGCACGCCGTGTGGGGTCGCTGAGGGCGTGGAAGACGGAGTCGAGGCGAGCTGCGGATGATTCAACCATTCGGTTGAATAGTAGAACTGGTAAGAAAATCTGTCAACCATTTGGTTGAATGTTTTTATGCTTGACGAAATTACAAATTGCGATATACTCATCGCGATCCGTAATGAAAACTGTTTACGGATGTGAGCTTTGTTCCTGAGACTGTGAAGCTGTCGGACAAAATCCGGTACCTGCGCGAGGTGGAGGGACAGCTTCGCGGCATGGGGCGCGCGATGACGCAGGGCGAGGCGGTGCGCGCGATTCGCGAGGAGATGGGCGATGCGGGCGGGACGCTTAGCCAGAGTTATCTTTCGCAGATCGAGAGCGGAGCGCGGCCGCACCTGACCAACACGACACGGCTGCTGCTGGCGAAGTTTTTCAAAGTGCATCCGGGCTATCTCGTCGAGGACCCGGAGGGCTATCAGGACGAGCTGGTGAGCGAGTTGCGCCACCAGGTGACGCTGGACGAGAAGCTCGACCTCTGGCTGATCGGAGGAGCGGAGCGGTTCCGGCGCGATGCGGAGCTGCGCCGCGCCCTGCTCGCGATTGCGCGGCATGAGGATTCGCGGCGCTGTCTGCTGCTGCTGGAGAGCATTTTGGAGACGCCGGCGTTGGGCGAGCGGCTGCTGGAGGTGCTGCGGCCTGAAGTGGGAGTATCGGCTGCGGCGCCGCGCACGCCGTTGCTGGTTGCATCGGAAAGCGCGCCGCGTGCGGTACGCAAGGGCTCGAACGGGGCCAGCGGCAATGGTTCGCGAGGTGTCAAGAGCAACGGTTCGAAGAGCAAGGTTTCGGAGGGAAGGAGTGGAGGGTCGAAGCGATGATCACCTTCGATTGGGAAGCGATCTATCTGACGTGTTTCGGAATTGGCCTGGTGCTGAGCCTGCTGGCGTTCTTCAGCGGCTTCGGGCATTTGCACATAGGGCATCTGCGGCTCCATACGGGGCATCACGCCGCCGGCCATCATGGCGGGTCGTTGAAGGGCGGCGGTGCGAAAGGACCGCACACCTCACCACTGAACGGCTTCACGGTGGTGGCGTTTCTGTGCTGGTTCGGGGGAACGGGATATCTGCTGCATCACGGCAGTCTGTTTTCGAATGCGCTGGTGCTGTTGCTCTCGATGCTGAGCGGGCTGGCCGGCGCGGCGGTGGTGTTTTGGTTTTTGAGTCGTGTGCTGCTGGCGAAGGAGAAGACGCTGGAGGCCGCAGACACGGACATTGTGGGCGTGGTGGGCAAGCTGAGCGGAGGCATTTCGAACAACGGCGTCGGCGAGATGTTGTATTCGCAGAACGGCTCGCGCTGGTCGGCGGTCGTGCGATCGGAGGACGGATCGGCGATTGAGCGCGGCGCGGAGGTGATCGTGATGCGGCGCGCGAAAGGCGTGGCGTACGTGCGCCGCTGGGATGAGTTTGAGCACGGCCTGCTGGAAGGTGAGGCCGCGGGTCAAGCGGAGGAGTAGAGGTTCAGAGGCAAGAGGAGTCTGAGGAAGTCGTCGGCAGCAAGAGAAAGAGGGAAGAGGAAAGCAAATGTCGAACAATGAGATCGTCGTGATTGGGTTAATGGTGCTGGTGGTGCTTGTGCTGATGAGCACGCTGGCACGGATGTACCGCAAGGCCGGACCGAATGAGGCGATCATTCGCTTCGGATTCGGCGGACCGAAGGTGATTATCGGCCATGGTGCGATCGTGTATCCGATGGTGCAGCATGCGCGCTCGCTGTCGCTGGAGCTGATGAGCTTCGACGTCGCACCGCAGCAGGACCTGTACACGAAGCAGGGTGTCGCGGTGACGGTGGAGGCAGTTGCACAGATCAAGGTGCGCTCCGACAAGGAGAGCATTATGACTGCGGCAGAGCAGTTTCTGAACAAGACGCCGCAGGAGCGCGAAGGCCTGATTCGGCTGGTGATGGAGGGTCATCTGCGCGGCATCATCGGGCAGCTTACCGTGGAGCAGATCGTGAAGGAGCCGGAGATGGTGGGCGAGCGCATGCGCGCGACCTGCGCGGAGGACATGAGCAAGATGGGGCTTGTAGTGGTGAGCTTCACGATCAAGGAGGTTCGCGACAAGAACGAGTACATCACCAACATGGGGCGGCCGGATGTGGCTCGCATTAAGCGCGATGCAGAGATTGCGGCGGTGGAGGCGGAGCGTGATACGGCGATCCGCCGCGCGATTGCTCTGCGCGAGGCTGCGGTGGCGAAGGCGACGGCGGACCAGGAGCGCGTGCTGGCCGAGACGATGTCGCTGGCCAAGCAGGCCGAGGCACAGCGCGATCTGGATGTGCAGAAGGCGCAGTTTGCGGAGACGGCGAAGCGACAGCAGGCAACCGCAGACAAGGCCTATGAGTTGCAGACGAACGTGATGCAGCAGAAGGTGATCGCCGAGCAGGTGAAGGTACAGCAGGTGGAGAAAGAGGCGCAGGTGAAGGTGCAGGAGGCCGAGATCCAGCGCAATGAGAAAGAGCTGATCGCCACGGTGCTGAAGAAGTCTGAAATCGAGAAGAAGCGGATCGAGAACATGGCCAATGCGGAAAAGGCGCGTTTGGTGGCCGAGGCCGAAGGCAAGGCGCAGGCGATTCGCGCGCAGGGCGAAGCGGAGGCTTCGATTATTTATCAGAAGGGTGATGCCGAGGCGAAGGCTATGAACGTGAAGGCCGCGGCGTATCAGGAGTGGTCGCAGGCGGCGGTCGTCGACAAGCTGATCACGAACCTGGCGGATGTGGTGCGCGCGATGAGCGAGCCGCTGGCCAACGTGGACAAGATCACGATCGTGTCCACGGGCGATGGCAAGACGACGGGCGCATCGAAGCTGACCGGCGAGATGACGGAGATTGCCGCGCAGGTGCCGGCACTGTTTGAGGCGCTGAGCGGCATGAACCTTAAAGACTTGATGACGAATGTGAAGAGCATGGCGGCGCGGCCGAATGGAGTTTCTTCGAACGGATCGAATGGGTCTGGCCCGAGCCCGAGCGCGACGCTGCTTGAAGGAAGTACGACGGCTGACAACAACTGAAGCATGAGCTTTGAAAGGAGCACACCATGGGACTGATGGAACGAGTTGCGACGCTGCTGCGCGCGAACGTGAATGATCTGATCGATCGCGCCGAGGATCCGGAGAAGATGCTGAAGCAACTGCTGACGGACATGGAGAACCAGCTGCTCCAGGTGAAGACGCAGGTGGCGATTGCGATTGCGGATCAGCATCTGCTGGAAAAGAAAGCGGTCGAGCAGAAGGAGACTGCGGATGGGTGGCGCAGGAAGGCGGAGCTCGCCGTTGAAAAGAATGAGGACGACCTAGCCCGGCTGGCGCTGGAGCGTGCGCTGAGCCACGACGGGATGGCGGAGGCGTTCGCGCGGCAGGTGCAGGAGCAGTCTGCCGAGGCCGGTGCGCTGCGCACGACGTTCAACAAGCTGCAGCAGAAATTGAAAGAGACACAAGCCCAGTGCGAGCTGCTGGTAGCCGAGCACAGGAGAGCGAAGATGGTTGGCAAAGCGAACGCGGCGCAGGAGAAGATCACCGGCGTTGCGGTTGGGTCTGTTGCGCGCGGAAATGCGATCACACGGATGAAGGCGCGCATTGGCGACGCTGAGGCGAAGAATTATGCGGCGAAGGAGTTGAGCAACGGCAACAGTGCGATCTCGGGCGACACGCTGGAGGATAAGTTTGAGAAGCTGGAGCGCGACGAGAAGATCGAGCGGCTGCTCGGCGAGTTAAAGCAGAAGTCAAACCGTATGCTGGAAGCGGGATAAATCAGCAAGTGAGCGAATCAGCGGGTCGGCAAGTTGGCGCTGGGTTGGGGAGCTTGCTGACTGCTACAGCTTGTCGGGAGCTTTGGCGGCGGTCTGCACCGAGCAGGCGGAGAACTTGAAGGCGAAGGCGCCGATGTTTTTGAGCTCATAGCTGAGCGATTCGGGCAGGCGGAAGTTCTGCACCGGAGCGTAGGCGATGTTCAGCGTCAGCTCGGCGGGCGGCGCCGTCGGCGGCTGACGGTAGACGGTCCGGATGGCGGTAACGACGCGGCCATCGGGCGTGTCGATATAGGTGGGGTACGCGAAAACGTCGCTGGTGGTCTGCACGACGTGGGCCTCGGTGAGCAGCATGTTCTTGTCGAAGAGCTCGGTGACGTCAGCGTCCGGTGCGGTGGCATGCATGCGCAGCCCGTCTGGTGTTTCGGTGACGGTGGTGGTTGCGTCCGGCGCGGGCACCATGCTTCCGTTCATGTAGGCGTTCCAGGAAGAGAAGAAGCCGGTCATCATCTGCTGCATGCCATCTTTCATCTTCGCGGCGGAGTCTTCCTGTCCCGGCGGCGGCGTGGCGCTCGCGGTCCATTCGAGCTGGCCGGCGCCCTTCAGGTCGTCGGTGACGCCAAGCTGCACGGTGCGGAGGTATTGGAGGAACGGATTGTCGTCGGGGACTGTGGCGCCGGAGTAGCGCGTGAGCATGTCTTTCCAGTCGAAAGCGACGGCGCAGTGGAAGGACTGAAGTCCTTGCGTGGTAGGCGTGTAGTAAAGAGCGCGTGCGGCGATGAGCTTGGTTGTGCCGGGAGACGCTGCGGCGTGCGGGGGCGTGGGAGCCGGTGAAGCAGATGTCGAAGGCGCTGTATCCGGCGCACTCGGGGTCTGTGCGCCGGCAGGCAGCCTCAGCGCAAGAAGCGCGAGCGGAAGGACAACGCAGCGAGTGACGCGGGTCATGCGCGCCATCATACGGCAGGCACGTATTTCGGGTGAGGCTTTTCTCGCCAGATTCGGATTGTCGATTCGTACGTGTTACGAGCTATTCGCCGGTCTATTTGCCGGTGTACGTGACGTGCCAGACAGAGCGCGAACCGTCGTCGGTGACGAAGAGCGAACCGTCCGGCGCGACGGCGACGCCGACGGGACGGCCCCAGACCTGGCCGTCTTTGGTGACGAAGTTGTCGAGGAAGTCGTCGTACTCGCCGGTGGCATGGCCGTTCTTCATGGGGATGAAGATGACGTTGTAGCCGGCGCGGTTCTTGCGGTTCCAGGAGCCGTGCTCTGCGGCGAAGGCACCGCCTTCGTAGCTTGCGGGAAAGGAACTCTTGTGGTCGGAATAAAACGTCATCTCCAGCGAGGCCATGTGGGGCTGTACGAGGACGTCGGGCGTTCGGACCTGCTTGCTGAGATCGACGCGCTTGCAGTTGTCGGCGGCGGAGGGATCGAGCGGCTTTGGCAGCTGCGGGTTGGGGCCGGTGCCGTCGGCGCAGGGTTGCGGAAGGCGTGGATCCTGATGGCCGCCCATGTAGTACCACGGCCAGCCGAAGAAGCTGCTCTCGGGAACGCTGGTCACATAGTCGGGAACGAGGTGGTTGCCGAGGTTGTCGCGCTCGTTGACCGAGCACCAGAGCGAATGCGTCTCGGGGTTGATGGCCTCGCCAACGCAGTTGCGGATGCCGTGCGCGTAGACCTCTTCAAACTTGCCGTCGGGCGTGAACTCGAGAATGTCGGCCCGGTGGAACTCGCGCGGATGCGTGTCGGCATCGTCGACATTGGAGCCGGAACCGACCGAAACAAGCATGTGCTTGCCGTCGGCGGTGAAGACGACATCGCGCGTCCAGTGACCGCCGCCGCGAAGCTGCGCGTAGCCCGGAATGTTCGGCACAACCGTCTGCTGCTTGCCTGGCGCGTGGAGATCGCCGTTGTGGTACGGGATGCGCTCGATGGTTGTGGCAGTGCCGACGTAGACCCATTGCGGATTGGGCCCCAGCGGGTAGAACGCGATCCCGAAGGGGTGGTCGAGGCCGGTGGCAAACTTTTCGATGCTTTGAACCTTGCCATCCGCGCGCACGCCGCGCAGGACGAAGATGATGCCGGCCTGCGAGTCGGCGAGGAAGAGATCGCCGTTGGGCGCGAAGCGGATGAGGCGCGGCTGTACAAAGGTGCCTTCGGTGGCCTGAGTGGTCTGACGCCGGCTGTCACTACGCTGCATCGGCGTGGAGTCGCCGCCCGCATATAGCGTGACCTTGAAGCCCGGGGGTGCGGTGGGCCAGACATCGGCGGGACGGGGGACGACGGTTGGGCCGTTGTCGACGGCCTCCGCTTGGTCGGGCGCGGGAAGGTCAGCCAACGTGATCTTGTGGCGCACGCCGGGTTGCTCCTGCGCGTAATCGGTAAACGCCGACTGGCCCGTGAGGAGCGGCTGCTGCGCTGCTGCGCCGAACGCGAAGGAGCAAACGGCAACAAGAGAGAGGACAAGAGACAGTCTGGGCATCCGCGACCTCAATGAGCTGGATTGTGGGGCTGAACAGAAGCGCTGCTAGTTACTTCGACGCTTCAGAGTCTGATGAGGTCTCAGGCTGGGTGGCTGCAGCGGACGGATTGTGTGCAGACAAGATCGCTTTCAGCTGATCGAGCGTCGCCGACGCGTGAAGAATTGCGCGATCGCCCTTGTGCTGCAACGTCGCGGAATCAATGATCTGGCGCATGGCAGCATCGGCGGGACCGCGCGGCGGTTCGGCGCTGGCCAGGCCGCGCACGAAACTGAGAAGTGCATTCAGCGCGTTGACGGTGTGTTCGGCGTCCAGCGCATCCCCGGCGAACTCTTCGATGCGCAGATCGGCGGTGCCTCCGCGCAGGGGAACCCAGCGCAGACTGGCGACGAGGTCGCTCTCCGCCGTGACGGGAAGTTGCAGGCCGAGGAACGTGATGCGGCCGTTTTGCGCGAAGGGAAGACCGATGCGTCCGATGCCCCACGCCTGCGAGAGCAGGGGAACATCATGGAAGCGCGCTGCCAGCAGCGACGAGCCGGGAGAGCTGACGGCGGAGGCGCGCGAACGGTCGACGATGGAATGAATCTGCTCTGGCGTCGGCATGTTGGAAGCGGCGACCATGTCGAAGGCGATTTGTGCGACGCGGAGCTTCCGGCCTTCGACGGGGATGGTGTAGATCGTCTGCCCGGCGTAGTTTTCCTGCGATGACGCAATGCTTGCGAGATAGTGCGCAAGGCGCTGGCCGTCGAAGTGCCCGACAAAGACCTCGGAGTAAGCGACTGGGCCGTTCGGTCCGTGCGGGTTGGGCATGCGATGCAGAGCGAGAGCCGCAGCATCGAGATCGCGCTCGGGCACGATACCGGTTGCATTGATGAAATGTTGAAGATCGGCGCTGCGGATGACGGGCGTCTGGTCAAAATGTGTGGCCGCGCGCAGCGGCTTCAGATTGATGTAGATAATCGCGTCGCTCTCAGGCAGAAGGCGCGCGGCCTCAGGCGGCGCCTTGGCGCGGAGGTAGAGTGCAACGGCGAGGGCTCCCAGAACGGCGAGGGCAATGACGAGAGAGATCCAGGTGCGTCGTCGCATCAGCGATTGAAAGACCGCGGAACTAGAGATTGGGAGACCATCAAACTCCGAGAGTTCACCACAACCAGATTAGGCTACTCGCGAATGGAGAACGTGAAGATTTTGCCGGCGTTCGAGATGCCGGGCACATTCGAGGAGCCGGGCGGCAGAACGCCGTATTCACCTTTGATGATATCGACGGGCACGGTGAACTCGTACATCTGCGGAGCGATCTTATGCGGCGTGAATTCAACCTCATCACGATCGGAGCCGGTCTGGGAATGGAAGAGTCCGCCGGTCTTCACGCGGAAGTCGCGGCTATGCGAGTGCTGCTCGAAGCGGAGAAAGTCGTACTCCTCCGGCTGCGTGCCCGCGGGCGCGTAGATGAGGATGTTGACGCCTGTCGGCAGGACGAGAGGCGATTGCTGCCCTTCGAGATGACCGTTCATATCCTGCTTAACCAGGCCGTCGGTGGCGGCGTTCTTCAGCCAGCCGCTGGACTTGAACTCCACGCGCTCGGTCTTCAGGGGCAGCCACTCGCCGGTCTTCCTGTCCTGGTAATAGACGCCGATCTCGTCGACGCCGGCGGAGAGCGGAGCGGGATTGACCTTCTCATTGGCGTGGAAGGCGAGGCCGGCGCTGCGGGCCTGCATGGCAGCGATCACCTGCTGTGAGACGCCAGCGTTTTTGAGCGTGATGAGGTCGTCGGGAGTGGTGTCGTAATGGCCCGGTTGCGTCTGGATGGTCTGGATGATGACCGTGTCGTCGAGCCCGGCTTTGCTCATCTTGATGATGGTGTTGTTGTCGATGAAGTGCGGCCGGGAGACGTCGCCGGTGGGCTGCGTGGGGCCGTCTTCGGTTGAAGCGGCCTGGGCTGCTGCGGACGGAGCGCCGACAACAAAAAATGTCAGGAAAACTGCCAACACCAAATGCCAGCCGGGGCCGAGGAGCGACGAGACACGCTTCGTCATGCGAGACATGCTACCACCGCAGCGGCGGCGACGAAGCGGCAACTGAAGCGAGCGGCGCGTGGCAGAGAAGAGAGCCGAATCCATTGGAGCGAACCTCACTATCTTCCTGAGACGGGCTAAAGCCTGAGGACTCGTACCTGCCGGCCATAGCGCATCTGGCGCGGATGTGACAGAGTAGACCAGACCGTTTGGGCCGGGCCGGGCCGTATGCGACTTCGTCGACAAAGGGGATCGTGTCATGGTTTGGAAGTTCCTTCTCTCCGCTCCGCTTGTTCTTGCTGTCTCTGCCGTGCCGCCGGCGCCGACGTCGGGTCCGCCTCCCATCAAGCTCGGATTATGGGAGACGACGATGAGCGGCGGCATGATGGGAGCGAACAGCTTTAAGGCGCGAGTCTGCGTGACAGCCGATAGCTATCAGAATGCCTTCGCGCGGATGCCGCCCGGCTGCACCGTGAGCAACCAGACTCGGACCGCGACCCACGCCAGTGCCGACATTGCGTGCACGATGAATAACGCGCAGTCGAGCGGGCATTTTGAGGTGGACTTTCCGGACCCCGAGACCAGCCACTCGACCGTCACACTCAACATGACCGTGCAGGGTCAGACGATGCCGATGACGATCAAGACCGACGGGAAATTTATCAGCTCGGACTGCGGGTCCGTTGTGCCGGGAAAACCGCAGATCATTCATTAGTCTTCGCGCGGACGAGCGCTCGTTCGTGGACATGCGGACGCGCTTTCTGCCGCAGGTGCGCCTATGGTAGAGTCATAGTCAGCGCTGCGCTTTCCGGCAGCGCGCTGTGCTGTTTGCGCCCCTTCGGTGTTGTGGCTGGGTGCGCTTCTGGAATCAGGCTGGCGTAGCTCAGCTGGTAGAGCTCCTGATTTGTAATCAGGCGGTCGGGGGTTCGAATCCCTTCGCCAGCTCCAGTCTCCGGGGGTGAACCTGGATCATGCAGCGGTGCAGAAGAGTTTGGTTGTACTGCTTGTCAGGATTTCTTCCTCGCGAGTGTCCACCAGCCTACAGCCTCCGTCTTGTTCGCTCCAGAGCCTCTGGGCGGCGGCCGGTACGCTGGGCCGGAATGGCTCGCGGAGAGAATCGGGGCAGGCACAGAAGTGCACAGGTGGCCGAGTGGTTAATGGCAGCAGACTGTAAATCTGCCGCGCAACGCGCTACGGAGGTTCGAATCCTCCCCTGTGCACCAGATTTTTTGGGGGTGCGGTTCCGTTGGAGCGCTCTGTGAATCTTGCTCCTGCGGGATCAGGCCGGCTGGCGATCACGCTTGCGGTTCTTGTGGTTCTGGCGCTGCTGGTCTGGCAGACGATGGAACCGGGCCGGGTGCGGGACGTTACCTGGCTGCTGCTGGGGTTTTTCGCGTTCAAGTCCGCCATCGGATGGATGCGGGCGCGGTAGAGTAAGGGCAGCGACCGTGGTATTGAGCCGCGGTGGTTGCGCGAAGGCTGATGTAGCTCAGTGGTAGAGCACTCCCTTGGTAAGGGAGAGGTCATGGGTTCAAGCCCCATCATCAGCTCCAGATTTCAGGTGAGCGGCAGGTGTCGCGGCCCAGCAAGCGTTTCCGCTGCTTTGCTGACTCGCTAACCGGCTGACTCGCTGCAGTAGGGCGGGAGTAACTCAGTGGTAGAGTCACAGCCTTCCAAGCTGTTGGTCGCGGGTTCGATTCCCGTCTCCCGCTCCAGATTTTCAAGGAACTCCGGAGCCGCATGTCGCAACCGCAACAGCAACAGATAGATCTCAGCCAGGTGAACCGCTCGAACGCGCTGTACGAGCGCCCTCCCGTCGCCATTGTCGACGAGCCAACCTTCCGCACTGTCAGGTCCGCCATAGAAAGCTCCTTCGCCGCGCATAACGTCGAGAAGTTTCTGCGCTCGCTGGAGCGCGCCGGGCTCCGCATCCGCGACTTCGAGTCGGTGCTGAACGCCGGCAAGCTGGGCGTGAGTACGGCCGTGGAGTACAACAAGCTGACCGATGGAGACCAGGGCCAGATTCGCGAGTTCTATCTCGCGTCGCTCGAAAAGGTCGAGCTTCCGCTCCGGGATAAGTACTTCAAGCTCTACGCCTATTACTAAGGCGTGAGTTTCCCACGAGATTTTGAATTGAATCGCCGGGTTTCCGGCTAGATACAGGAGAGAGCAGTCATGGCGAAGGAAAAATTTGATCGCAGCAAGCCGCATGTGAACGTGGGAACGATTGGCCACATCGATCATGGCAAGACGACGTTGACGGCGGCGATCACGAAGGTGCTGTCGAAGCACAACCCGAAGAACGCGTTTCGTTCGTTCGACACGATCGACAATGCGCCGGAAGAGCGCGAGCGCGGCATCACGATCTCGACCTCGCACGTGGAGTACGAGACGGCCAACCGTCACTATGCGCACGTCGACTGCCCGGGTCACGCGGATTACATCAAGAACATGATCACCGGCGCAGCGCAGATGGACGGAGCGATCCTGGTCGTGGCCGCGACTGACGGTCCGATGCCGCAGACGAAAGAACATGTCCTTCTTGCCCGCCAGGTGGGCGTGCCGTACATCGTGGTGTTTTTGAACAAGTGCGATGCAGTTGAGGATCCGGAGCTGATCGACCTGGTCGAGATGGAAGTGCGCGAGCTCTTGTCGAAGTACGACTTCCCGGGCGACGACGTTCCGGTGGTTCGCGGATCGGCGCTCGGTGCGCTGAATGGAGAAGCACAGTGGGAGGCGAAGATCGACGAGCTGATGGAGGCGGTGGACAAGAATGTGCCCCAACCCGACAGACTTGTAGATCTGCCGTTCCTGATGCCGATCGAAGACATCTTCTCGATCTCGGGCCGTGGAACTGTGGTGACGGGTCGTATCGAGCGTGGCAAGGTGAAGGTGGGCGAGGAAGCCGAGATCGTGGGCTTCACGCCGACGCAGAAGACAGTCGTGACGGGCGTCGAGATGTTCAAGAAGCAGCTGGATGAAGGTCTGGCGGGTGACAATGCTGGGCTTCTTCTCCGTGGCATCGCCAAGGAGGCCGTCGAGCGCGGACAGGTGCTGGCGAAGCCCGGCTCGATCACGCCGCACACGCAGTTCAAGGGCGAGGTCTACGTGCTGTCGAAGGAAGAAGGCGGACGCCATACGCCGTTCTTCAACGGCTACCGTCCGCAGTTCTACTTCCGCACCACGGACGTGACGGGATCGGCGAAGCTGCCGGCGGGCACGGAGATGGTGATGCCGGGCGACAACATCGCGCTGGAGGTTGAGCTGCACACGCCGGTGGCCATGGAGAAGGGTCTCAGGTTCGCCATCCGTGAGGGTGGCAGGACCGTCGGCGCGGGAACGATTAGCGAGATTATTAAGTAGGCACCTGCGGTGCGGCGGGACGCGCTTCGCGCAAACGCCGGATGCGGCAGCAAATAATCAAGGCGGCGAGCTTCGGTTCGCCGCTTTCTGTTGGCGCGGGCCTGTTTTGCTTCACCGACCAACGCGGTACACTTCGCGCAATGTCTGAAACGATCGCGCGCCGCCGATTTCTGCAGGGCCTCACAGCAGTTCCCGCCGCTGCTTTGTTCGAATCAGCAGCTCTTGTGCAGAGTGCGTCGACGCATTCGCGTCACCCGGCAGCGACGACCCAACTGTCCTCGCCCAAGGTTTCGCTGAACGTACGCGACTTCGGTGCAAAGGGCGATGGCAGTGCCGTCGACACCGCAGCGTTCCAGACGGCGCTCGATCGCTGCGCGGCGCTTGGTGGTGGTGAAGTGCAGGTACCTGCGGGCGACTATCTCATCGGCAGTGTGCAACTTCGCTCCAACACAACACTGCGGCTCGATGCGGCGGCGACGTTGCGCGGGACGCCAAACTTCGACGACTACGCAGTAACAACGGTTCGATGGGAAGGGAAGTGGATTCCCGGGCACATCGCGCTGATCTATGCGATCGATGCGCAGAACGTGGCTGTCATCGGAGCGGGCAAGATCATCGGTAACCCAGCCGTCGCAGGACGTCCGCGGCCCGGTTCGCCACGGCGGCATCCGGCGTTGATCGAGTTCATCCGCTCGAATGGCATTCACCTTGAAGGCTTCTCGACTGAGTACAAGAGCATGTGGTCCGTGCATCCGACGTCGTCGGAGAACATCACGATCAAAAATCTAACGATTCGCTCGACGGGCGGCAACGGCGATGGCATCGACATCGACTCGTGCAAGCACGTGACGATTGATGGTTGCGATATCTCGACCGGCGACGATTGCATCTCGTTGAAGAGCGGGCGCGGCGCCGAAGCCTACGCGATGCTCGAGACGACCGAGGACGTTCACATCTCCAACTGCACCTTTGCGGACTCGATCTTCGCGTGCATCGGCATCGGTAGTGAGACCTCGGGCGGCATCCGCGACGTGTGGATCAAGGAGTGCAAGTTCATCGGCGCGCGCACCTTCGCGATCTACATCAAGAGCCGGCCGGGTCGTGGCGCCTTCATCGAGAACATCTTCGCCGACGGGCTCGAGGTCTCGAACTGCGCCGGCGGCTTCCTTCGGCTGAACATGGCGAACAGCGGGATTCAGGACCAGGACCCCGTCCCTGGCATCGAGGGCATTCCTACGGCGCGCAACTGGCGTTTCTCGAACGTGGTGGTGCACGATGTGCCGAAGCTGGTGCAGGCGGTGGAGCTCGACCCCCGCAAGCCGCTCGATGGCCTGTGGCTCACGAACATCTCCGGCACATGCAAAGAGGGCATCTTCCTGGCGAACGCACGGCATGTGGTCCTGAAGAACATGCACGTCACTGGTTACAGCGGCGCGCTGCTGAACACATACGACGTAACCGGCACCGGCCTCGCCGGAGCGCAGCCGATGCCCCCGCCGAAGCCGCCAGCCGAGATCCCAACGCCTGCGACGCCGTACAAGTTACACTGACCAAAGAAGATGGCTGGCGTGGCCCAAACGCTGGCTGGCGTCTTCCGCTTTTCGACCTTTTGCGAGATAATCAATCGAGGGGCCTGAGCCTGCGGAGTCTCTGCGGGCACGGGCGGGCGGCCTGAATCGTCCACACCTGCAAGCAGCAACCGTTCAGGGAAGCAACATTCAGGAAAACCAGGCAGCAGGGGCCGTAACCCTGCGTCGCGGCGTGTCGTTCGGAAGAAGACAAGCTGCTTGCCAGCCGAGGTGGCTGGCCACGTTAGGAGAAGCGTATGCGCGAGATCGTCAGCCTGCAGTGTCCGGTGTGCAAGAACCGGAACTACTCGACCACCAAGAACAAGAAGACTACGACTGGCCGTCTCGAGTTCAACAAATTCTGTAACACGTGCCGCAAGCACACGGCCCACAAGGAGACCAAGTAGCTTCTCCTTGAATACAGGGGAGTAAGCTCAACGGTTAAACTGCCGGTCTCCAAAACCGGACTTCTCGGTTCGAATCCGAGCTCCCCTGCCATCCGAGTTTGAAGTTGTTTTGTTGTTTTCTCTACCTTCAGGGACGTCTCCTGAGGATTTCCGAAGCACCCGCGCGAATCGCGGTACGTCTAGAAGTCAGGAAGCACTATGGCGAAGGCAATTGCAGCAGCAGCGAACCCGGAAGATTCAAGCTCCGGTCTTCAGCAGGTGGCATCGGGTCCAAAACGTCTCGTCGAGTTTCTGAAGGAGACTCGCCAGGAGATGCGCAAGGTCGTCACGCCGTCACGCGTCGAGGTGAAGAACATGACGATCATCGTGCTGGTAACGGTGTTCCTCTTTGCTGCGTATTTTGAGCTGGTGGACATTGTGCTGGGCAAAGGCATTGACCAGATATTTCTGCATCTCAGCAGTCATTAGCATTCGCAGGTATTCCGCTCCTGAAGGAGCATGAACGATTTTCCGGCGCTGTCCGTGTAAGGGAATGAGCGCAAAGAAAGTAAGACGATGGCAGACGAGTTGAACCTCGAACAGACCACGGAAGAACAGACCGCAGCAGTTGACCAGAACCTCGGGGCGGATGCTGACGAGACACCGGCGTTCGACGCCGGCACGGAGCAGGCTGCGCCGGCGGAACCGGCTGCGGCTCCGGTGAACGAAAACTTCAAGTGGTACATCATTCACGCCTACTCGGGCTTCGAGCGCAAGGTGAAGGAGTCGCTGCAGTCGCGCGTCGCCGCCTATCATCTTGAGGACCGCGTCGGCCGCATCGAGATCCCGACCGAGCCCACGACCGAACTGCGCAACGGCAAGAAGTACACGATCGATCGCGTCTTTCTTCCCGGCTACGTTTTTGTGGAGATGGCGCTCGACAACGATCTCTGGCATGTGGTGAAGAACACGCCGCGCGTCACCGGCTTCCTGCAGACGGGCGATCAGCCCAACGCGCTCTCCGAGGCTGAGGTCAACGCGATGCTTAACCGCAGCGACGTGACCCGCGAGAAGCCGAAGCTCAAGCTCAAGTTCACCAAGGGCGAGCAGGTCCGCATCACCGAGGGCCCGTTCGCAAACTTCAATGGCGCGGTCGACGACGTGAACGAGGATAAGCAGACGCTGAAGGTGATGGTTTCGATCTTCGGCCGTCCAACACCTACCGAAGTCAGCTTCGCTAACGTGGAGAAGGCAGAGCAGTAAGGGGTTTTCGCGCGAGCATCGCGCACAGGATTTCACCACTTTGCCGCACAGGATTTCCGGCGGCCAGTGGACAGGGTTTCCGCAGCATTTCCGGTCGCCGATCCGGAGGGTTGCCACAGGCGTTGCACCACAATTTGCACGATGGCAAAGAGCAGAATTCCACTGGGTTCTTCTCCGCGCCAAGGTTACCCCGGCCAGCAGTTCACCGGGGACCTAAAAGGTTGATCGCAGGAGTTCCAGCCCGGCCGCTTCACCGGACCTTCTAGCTCCTCAGGCACCACCAATCCTTGCAGCACCAAAATATCGGTCTGCATCTATATGGAAGGACTAAGAATATGGCACCGAAGAAGGTACAAGGCTACGTCAAGCTTCAGATCACGGCGGGCAAGGCGACGCCGGCCCCGCCGGTTGGCCCCGCACTCGGACAGGCGCAGGTCAACATCATGGAGTTCTGCAAGCAGTTCAACGATCGCACCGGCAAGGAGCCGGCGCTGGCCGGCATGACGATCCCCGTCGTCATCACCGTCTATGCGGACCGCAGCTTCACGTTCATCACCAAGACGCCGCCCGCCCCTGTGCTTCTGCTCAAGGCCGCCGGCGTGCAGAAGGGTTCCGGGACCCCCAACAAGGACAAGGTCGGCAAGGTGACCGAGAAGCAGATTCTCGAGATCGCCAAGCAGAAGCTGCCGGACATGAACGCTGCCTCGGTGGAGGCAGCGGCCAAGACGATCCGCGGCACGGCTCGCTCGATGGGTCTCGAAGTCGTCGCGTAAGCCAGCAAGCATTTGCAGTTGAAAGGGAGCGCCCATTGGCGCTCCCTTTTTCATTGCTGCTCGTCACAACGAGCGGCGACAGAGCGCGGACAGTACAACCGGCAAATCGAGTTCCGATTCTATATGATTAGAACTATCGGTATGAGACGATTTCTGGGAACGGACATTCCATAAATCTTCGAGCCGGTGGAGGAGCTTTCCATTGTCCAGCGTCACGTCTGCATTCTCTTGCCTGATCTGGCTGACGTGGCGGCGGAAGGTTCTAACGAATCTGGCTCTCGGTCTCGCCTTTGCAGTTGTGTTTCTTCCGTCGGCGTTTGGTCAGCCCTCGGAAGTTACCGGAGTTGTAACCGATCCCAGCGGCGCGGTTGTCATGGGAGCCTCCGTATCGCTGACCGCAGAAGCGGGCCACACCATCCGTGCCGGCATGACCGACGAACGTGGAGCCTATCAGTTTTCCGGCGTACCCAACGGCGAATACACTCTTGCCGTCAAAGCGAACGGCTTCAAGATCAATTTGGCGAGAGTCATTGTCGCGGGGCAGGCTTCGGTCGTCCAGAATGTTGCTCTCTCACTGGAGTCCAACGTCGAATCGATCCAGGTTTCGTCGGGCACCTTCGAGAACGCCTACCGCGTCGACAAGCTGGCACCGGCGACGCCCTTTGGCACAACGCCCATCGTCAATCTTCCCTACACAATCAATGTGATCTCGCGACAGTTGATCGATGACACCATGGCAAGAAACTTCAAGGAGGTCGCGAGGTATCTGCCTCTCGTGTCGTTTCAGGAGATGCAGGGCCCCGAGATTCTGCGTCCTGAAACTCGCGGCATGCAGGGAACCAACATGCAGGGAGACCGCATGGATGGAATGGGATTTGCCGTCACCGTGCCTTTCGCGCTGGAAGAATACGAGCGTATCGAGGTCCTCAGCGGAGTAGGCGGCCCCATGTACGGTCCATCGAACCCCTCGGGTACGTTCAACTTCGTCACCAAGACTCCCACCGACGAACCGCTGCGCGAAGCCGAGGTGGAATATGAAGGCCGCAGCGTTACCACCGGCCATCTCGATGTGGGTGGCCGTCTCGGCCCCGGAAAATTCTTCGGCTATCGCATCAACGGGTTGCTGGGCGATGGCACGGGCTACGTGACCAACAGCCAGCTTCGCCGCCAACTGGCTGTCGGCGATTTCGACTTTCGGCCATTCGCGCACACCACGATCGGCGGAAACTTCAGCTACTACAACCTCTACCAGCATGGATATCCTGGCTGGTTTTCCTACAACCCCACGCTCAATCCAACAGCGACCTGCACGACGAGTTACAGCGCAGGATGTTTTTCCAAGCTGCCAGTCCAGGCCCCTGACCCTGAACGCGAAGGCTACGGACAGCGATTCCTTGGTTCCAATACCAACAACCAGATTGGAGAGGTACGGGTCACGCACGACTTCAGCCCAGACTGGCATCTCATGCTCGGCGTCCTGCACCAGATCAGCGTTCGCAACCTAACCACGCAGGTCAATGCGCTCTTTGACTCCACCGGTGACTACCAGTCAGAAGCCGAAAATCTCTTTCAGGGAACCATCGCCGGCCGGTTTCAGGTCAAGAGCGATCTTGGATTTCTGACGGGAAGCTTCAAGACCGGCAGCATCTCTCATCAATTGGTAATCGGAAGCACAGGCTACAGGTTCGCGACGTGGGGTCCGAAGAACTCGCTGCCTTCGGCTTTCCTGTGCGCGCTGAACGACCCTACCGTCTGCCACACGAACATCAGCAATCCGCTGATCGATGCGAACCCCGGCTATACGCCTTACACGGGTAAGTACAGTCTCTACGTCACCAGCATCATCCATCAGCAGGGATTCAATCTCGGCGACACGATCACGTTGACTCCGCGCTGGCTTCTGCGAGTGGCGGCCAGTCAGGACTGGACTTGGACCAATAACTATAAAGAGAGCGGCACCTATCCGAATCAGGTTCATGTGCCGGGCCCGGGAGACTACATGTCGCAGGGCGCGAGCCCTTCGGGCAGCGTGTTGTACAAACCGGCGAGAAACCAGACCGCCTATGTCACATTTTCCGATAGCATCCAGGCTCCCGATACCGCGCCCGCGAGTTCCGCGACCGTCGTCGTCGCGAACGCCAGCCAGCCGCTCCCGCCCTACCGCAGCACGCAAGTGGAGATTGGCTACAAAGTGGAATCGCGAAGGCTCAACTTTACGGCCGATGTCTTCCGCATCCGCCGCCCCTTCGCCGACGTGGTCGAGACCTCAACCACTGGCGGTGATAACTGCGGTGGTGTAACGCTCACCGCCAACCAAATCTGCGAAAACGATCAGATCATCGGACAGCAGATGAACTTCGGCGCGGAGACCATGCTCTCCGGCAACCTGACCAGAAGCCTGCAGGTCATCGGTGGCATTACCGCGCTCAGCCCGAAGCTGACGCACGCCTTCGTTCTCCTGCCCGCGGGCAATCAATATGTCTCGGCCACCTGCAAAGATCCCGCGGGTGTCGCCGCTTCCGCTCTCATCTGTCCTTCCGACGTGACCAACAACAAGAACCTCGTCGGCATCCCTGACTACAAGTCGAACATCCTCGCCGAGTACCACCTGCCGGTTCTCTCCACGCTGTTCTTCACCGCCGATTGGCAACATGTCAGCCGTCGTCCTGCAGACGACTTGAACAGCTACTTTGTGCCGCAGTACAACACCTTCGACTTTGGCGGCCGATACAGCGCCCGTCTCTACGAAAAGCTGGTGACCTGGCTCTTTACCTTCAATAACGTCACGAATGTTCATTACTGGTCGACTCTCGGCCCGGGCAGCATTACCGGACAGAGCGCGGCCGACCTTGCGCACCTGGGCGAGCCGCGCCTGCTGACCGCATCCATGCGCTACGACTTCTGAAGAGGTCGTCCAGTACCGCATTCATCTGCTGAGGAACTTTTTCATTGCAGTCGAGGCATGTCTACGCGGCTCGCCGCTTTGGAACTCGCAAGGATTCGAAGTCAGAGAACGACTGCGGAATGGAGCTCGTTCGTTGTTTCTTACTCGTCGTAGAGCATCAGGCAGCGCGCCTTTTCCCTGCATTGCGGAACACGCATCCTCAACAGCTCCGACAGTGAGATGGCGTCGTTGCGATTAACCTGAAAAACTGCAACCTGACTAACACCGGAATCGTCGTGATAGCTCAGCGTCAGGCGATAAATATGCTCGCGGGCTGCGACCATTCCAACGAACATCGCCGGGAAGAATCCCATGTGCTCGCGCACGTCCTTTCGCCATTCCACGTTGTCGATCCTCTCGTAAGGGATCGCGAGCGGAGTCGGCGCTTCGAATCGCAAGACCTGCGCAGAGATCATCATCGGCGCCGTCGTATTTGCGGCGATGCCTGTGGTTCCGGTTTCATAAACAGCTTGCCCTGGCTTCTGCGCGTGCAACGGCAGGACGGCCATGGCGAATAACACCATGGCTGCGCCGGCGACACTCGCGACGAACCTCAACTTGCTCTGTCGGGCAATTCCGCGCAGTCGACAGGCCTCGGCGAGCGTCTTCACATCCCGCCGCCAAACCGGCAGGATTGCTGACATCAAGAGTCCTTCCACGTTGCACAGAGCGCCCAGTGCCAGCGCAGCCGCGATCCATCCGGACGGTTGCTTCGTCACAAACCCGACTACCAGAGCGGACGCTAGCGCAAGACCCCACGTCTTCGCAAGATACGAGTGGTAGCTCGGAAGCTTGCCGAACTTCCTTAACGCGAACACCAGGCCCGACACCTCGAGGCCGGCAACGATCGCGATAGGCACCGCGAAAGCATGCACGATGCCAGGATGGCGCATCCCAAGCGCAATCGCACACCCGGCATAGAACATGATGTCAGCCATCGAGTCGAACACCCGCACCGCTGCTGTGTCGCACTTCCAGCGCCGCGCCAGGACGCCGTCGAAGATGTCAGAAAGAAGCGCAGTGACAACCAGCACCGCCAGTGCAACGCCGTTCCACCGGGCGCGCTCGCCCAGGACCATCACCGCTCCCAGCAACGCGCGCGTGCCCGCCATCAGCCAGGGAATCCGTTCTTTCACAGTTCGAGATTCAGTCTGCATCGTTCTCTCCTTCAGAAATCTGTCAGAAGAGTAGCCAGACATGGAGGGCCGCGAAGGTGCGATCAGGATGGTTTCGTGACTGTCACAACCACGCGTGTGCCAGTACTTCGCGCGCCGACTTCGCAAGTAACGGGAATACCACGATCTGCGGCCCCTTGGGCAGCTTTACGGCCGAAGCCGTATACGCATCGCAGAGGATACCGCTCGTATCCTCCAGACCGCGTTGCCACGCCGGTTTGCGCGCATCGCAGAAGATCAGCGCCTCTGACGGAACGCCGGCCGCAGCGAGCATCGTTCTCGCCTTGTCCAGAAATTCGGGCCAATGCGAGACAACTGCGATCAGAAGCCCTTGCCGCGCAGGCAACCACGGCATCAGCCACTCGTTCGCCGATGTAATCGGCAGTGCGAGGACCTCAATGCCGGCGGGCACTGCCGAGCGTACATCTCGCTCCTGGCTCGGGCGGCAGCAGACGATGGCGCCGGCCAATTCCGTCGAGAAGCACCCATCAGGCGCGCACCCGCGCACTGTGCGCTCAGTCGCTGCGCGAAGCTCGGTCATCAACACTTGCAGCGCTTGAGCGTCGGAATCCACCAGCAGCCAGTGGTCGGCCGGAGGCGCAGCGACCCATCCCACAAGTCGCTCGCGCAGCGCCGTCGAAGAGATGCCGAGCTGGTGCGCGCGCCGAAAGAACTCTTCGATGTGTGTGTCGGTTTGCGAATTCACCCCGGACTCTGCCGCGCGCGGCGCGTGCCGATCGCACACGTACACGCCGCTCCCATGCCGCAGCTCGGTCCATCCTTCACGTTCGAGTTCGCGATACCCTGCGCTGACCGTGTTCGGATGAATAGCAAATCGCCGCGCCATCTCTCGTGTACTGGGCAGCCGGTCGCCGGCGCGCAGATCGCCGCTCAGGATCGCAAGCTGCACCTGTGTCGCCAACTGGCGATAAATCGGCACATCACTATGAGGAGCAAACCAGAAGCGCATCGGGCTCTCAACCGGAGCTTATCAGCAGCCACTGGTCAATCCTTGCGTGCCAAGGCATAATGGCTGCTTCTCGCGCAAGCTGGCTTGAGCGCTTTCTGGAGACCATCGTTACCCATGTTTGTCCCTTCGACATTTGCCGTTGCACTGCTCATGACCATTCTCAGCACCATCTGCTGGGGATCGTTCGCCAACACCTTCAAGGGAACGAAGAACTATCGCTTTGAGCTCTATTACTGGGATTACGCGATCGGCATCTTCGTCATCGCGGTCATTCTCGCGCTCACCATGGGCAGTTATGCGGGTGGGCCGTCCGCGTTCCTCGCCAACATGCGCGCCGCAGACGGCATGGACCTGTTCTACGCAGCCGTCGGCGGATTCATCTTCAACATCGCGAACGTGCTGCTGATCGCGGGCATTGAGATCGTGGGACTCGCCGTCGCCTTCCCACTCTCCATCGGCATCGCGCTCGCAGAAGGCGCAATCCTCGCCTACGCGCTGCAGCCCAGGGGCAACCCGATGCTGCTCGGCATTGGGGTGCTGATGAGCGTGGTCGCGGTCATTCTCGTCGGCAAGGCCTATGGCGCGCTTCGTACCGGCGGCGAGGTGGTCTCTCGAAAAGGCGTGATCGTCTGCATCATCTCCGGCCTGCTCATGGGCACATGGGCGCCTTTCGTTACGCTGGCCATGACGCGCGGCGCACACACGCTGACGCCTTACACGACGACCGTCTTCCTCACGCTAGGCGCCTTCCTCTGCTGCTTCGTCTTCAACATCATCCTCATGCGCAAGCCCATCATCGGCACGCCGGTCGCCGGCAGGGATTACTTCCGCACCTCGGCGAAGTATCATGCGCTGGGCCTGCTCGGCGGCGCCATCTGGGGCACAGGCATGGCGTTCAATCTTGTCGCAGGATCCGCCGTCGGTGTGTCGATCTCGTATGCCATCGGCCAGGCATCGCCGATGGTCGCATGCCTGTGGGGCGTCTTCGTGTGGCATGAGTTCCGCGGCGCGAGCGCGAAGGCGAAAGGCTATCTCGGCGCGATGTTCGCGGCCTACATTCTGGCGATCATCCTCATCGCCAGCGCGCACACCTCATAACCCGTTCGCAGCTTGAAGTTCGAAACAAGGAGTTTGAATCAGCATGACCCGTACCGTTCTTGTTCTCGGCAGCTTCGTCGCCGACGTCGCCTTCCGTGCCTCACGCCTGCCCGCATGGGGCGAAACTCTGATGGGCTCGGGCTTTGCGCTTGGCCCCGGAGGCAAAGGCTCCAATCAGGCCGTCGCCGCCGCACGCGCCGGAGCGCAGGTGCAGATGGCCTGCAAGCTCGGCGACGATCCCTTCGGCGACCTCGCGCGCAAGACATGGGCAGAGGCCGGTATCGATGCGTCGCTGACCAAGAATTGCGGCAGCGCCACCGGAGCCGCGGCCATCCTCATCGATGAGGCGCGCGGCGAGAATGCCATCATCGTCGTTCCCGGCGCGTGCTTCACCATCACGGCCGAAGAGCTCGACGCGATGAAAGGCGTCATTCGCTCCGCGCACATCTTTCTCACGCAGCTCGAAATGCCCGTCTCCATCGTCGAGCGCGGCATGAAGATCGCACGCGACGCCGGCGTCACTACCATCCTGAATCCGGCGCCCGCACCGCCGGCTCCACTGCCCGACAGCATGCTCGCGCTGGCGGACTTCGTCGTGCCGAACGAAACCGAAGCCGCCATTCTCACCGATCTTCCGGTCGAAAGCGTCGAGCAGGCCGAGTGCGCCGCGGTTGCACTGCAGCAGCGCGGCGCGCGCAACGTCATCCTCACCCTGGGCGCTCGCGGAGCTCTGGTACGAACTGCCGACGGCCAGTCCACCATCGTCGACGCCTTCAACGCAGGTCCCGTCCTCGAGACCACCGGCGCCGGTGACGCCTTCTGCGGAGGCTTCGCGGCCGCGCTCGCCGAAGACAAGCCGCTGCTCGACGCCGTGCGCTTCGGCTGCGCGACAGCCGGCATCTCCGTCACGCGCCACGGCACGGCGCCATCGATGCCCAAACGATCCGAGATCGATGCGCTGATCGCAAAGAAATAGACCACCCCGGCTACGCGATCGCGAACAGTACTCCCTGGGCCGGCTCTGGTGCGACAGCGCCGGCCGTTCGCACCGGCTGCGGCGCCTTCCTGCCCAGCGCGCCCGCAGCTTGCGCTCCCAGCACATTCGACAGCAGCGCATCCGTCGAGCGCCGCGCCAGGCCATGCCTGCGACACGCCGCGCGCACTCGCTCTGAAACGGTCTCGCGATACGTCGCATCGACGAAGTCCGCGCGCGCAAAGCGCTTCGTATAGTCCTCGGCAAGATGAGGGAAGTGCTCGCGAACGAAACTCATCCACGTTGGACGCGAGCACGACTTCAAAAACAGCGGGTGCGCTCCCATAAAGCTCGCACCCGCCGCCGCAGAGCGACTGGCAACCGCATCCAGCGCCCGCGAAGTGTCATTGATCCCCGGCAGCAAGGGAGAGCACAGCACACCGGCCGTGATGCCCGCCTGCCGCAGCTTCTTGACCGCAGCAAAGCGCAGGTCCGGGCGCGGCGCACGTGCCTCCAGCTTCCTTGCCAGCGCCGAATCCGCCGTCGTAATCGTGATGTGCACCACCAGCGTGTTTCCCTCGCCGATCTTCTTCAGGAGATCGATGTCGCGCTCCACCAACGTCGATTTCGTGATAATTCCAATCCGATAGCCGGAACGCTTGGCCAGCACCTCCAGAAGCGACCGCGTAATCCCCATGCGCCGCTCGATCGGCTGATACGGGTCGGTCGCCGTGCCGATGGCGATCTCAACCTTAGGGTCGATCCGCTTCAACTCCTGTTCCAACAACCACGCGGCGTTCTCCTTGATGTAAATCTCGTGCTCGAACGCGACGGCCCAGGGCTGTATCGGCGCGTCGTAACTCCCGGCGGCCACGGAAGGCACCGGCTCTGGCCGCAGAAACTGATGCGTATAACGCGCATAGCAGTAGCGGCAGCCGAACTCGCACCCGCGATACGGATTGATCGACCACGCAACCCAGCCCATGCGCTTGGAGACCGAGTGGTTCAGCAAGGATCGCGCCTGCATGGCCTTGAACTCGATCAGGTAGCCGTCGTCAGCGTGAGTGGCCTCGGCGGCGAGCCGCGCCAGGCCCACGGGTCCGGAAGGAAGGATCGGGAACAGCGTTTGGGAGTGGCTCTGTTGTTTCGCCATTTCTTCGCCTCAATGGAGTGAGGCTATGCCTCGGCGCACACCGTGTCAATCGCTAGATATAGTGGTCCAAACTGCGTAGGAGCGGAGGCTTCGAGGCTCCCCGCAAACTGCTTCCGAACCCCGGATAGGAGTTGACCCGCACGGAATTTTCCCGCATACTTAGAAGGTTGTCTGTGCACCCAGCGCAGACTGCAGTCGAGACCACGCCCATGCAGTTCAACGCATGTCCCTCCGGCGCCAGCCGAAGCAGGGAACCGGGGTGGGAGACGAAGGAAGAATCGAGAGATATGGCACGTAAGCTGTCTAAGAATATTGCGAAGGCGCGCGCGCTCGTCGAGAAGCGGCCGTACGCCATCAATGAGGCAATTCCGCTGCTCCAGAAGGCCAAGTATGCCAAGTTCGACGAGACCGTCGACCTGACGCTGCGCCTTGGCGTTGACACCCGCCACGCCGACCAGATGGTCCGCGGCACGGTTGTTCTCCCTCATGGCCTCGGCGGTAAGTCGAAGGTGGTGGCGGTCATCGCCTCGGGCGACAAGGTTCGCGAGGCCGAGGCGGCCGGCGCGGAGTTCGTCGGCGGCGAGGATCTGGTCGAGAAGATCCAGAAAGAGAACTGGACGGCATTCGACGCCCTGATCGCCACGCCGGACATGATGCGTTCGGTTGGCCGTCTCGGTAAGGTACTCGGTCCCCGCGGCCTGATGCCGAACCCGAAGACGGGCACGGTGACGACCGATGTTGTCGGCGCGATCAAGGAGATCAAGGCTGGTAAAGTCGAGTTCCGCGCGGACAAGACGGCGCTGGTTCACGTTCCGGTCGGCAAGCTGAGCTTCACGCCCGACAAGCTGGAGGCCAACGCGATGACGGTCGTCTCCGCAGTGGTAAAGGCCAAGCCGTCGGCGGCCAAGGGCAAGTACATCAAGCGCATTGTGCTGAGCTCGACGATGGGCCCGGGCATTGAGCTGCAGCCCGAGACCGCGGATATTGCGACCAAGGCGTAAGTCTTCGATGCGCGACGAATTCGTGCAAGGAATTTGAAGCCGGTCCGCAGCTTAATGCGCGACCCGGCAGTTGGAAGGCAAGGGTTTTCTCATGGCACTGAGCAAGTCAAAGAAGAACGAGAAAGTGAAAGCGCTCGCCAGCGAGCTCGAGCACTCGACCTCGGCTATCATCGGCACCTTCACCGGCCTCACCGCCGCCAAGGACTTCGAGCTGCGCAAGACGATCCGCGCAGCCGGTGGCCGTTATCACGTCGTCAAGAACAAGTTGGCGGCGAAGTCGGCGCAGGGCACCAAGGTCGAGAAGGCGTTGCAGGGCCTCAAGGGCGTCAGCTCCGTGGCCTACACCTCGGGCGACCCGGTGGCGCTGGCCAAGGCCCTCTCGAACTGGGTGAAGGACAACGCAGAGTTCACCTTCAAGCTCGGCATCGTCGACGGCAAGGTCATCAACGTCCAGGAGATTCAGTCGCTCGCGACCCTCCCGGGCAAGGAGGAGCTCTTCTCCAAGCTGCTCTTCCTCATCAACGCACCGGCGACGCGTCTGGCCACCGTCATCAATGCCACCGGCCGCAACTTGGCCGTGGTCGTCAACCAGGCAGTCGAGCAGAACAAGCTTCAGGGGGGTGCAGGCGAAGCCCCCAAGACGGAAGCTGCCCCGGCAGCCAAGGCAGAGGCTCCCGCGGCGGAAGCAGCGGCAGAGACCAAAGCCGAGGCAACCGAAGCTGCCGCGCACGTCGAGGAGTCGGCGGCTGGCGATCAGCCTTCCGGCGCAGCGCAGCCGGAGAACTCCACCGCTTCGCAGGGTGGGGAAGCAGCATCGACCGAGCCGGTCGAGGGATAGAAAGACCGCAGGGCGTTTTAGCTCCTGCGGAATTCAAGTTTCGCCGCAATTCCTTTCGGGTGCGCTGGTCTGGGCGCAACGGAAACCTGAAAGGAGCGGCGGCAACCTGGGACGCGAGTTCCAGGAACGCAATCGGCAGATAGGAAGACCGCAGAATTGCGAGAGATCGTAGCGACGCGGAGAAATTCAAAGTTTCAGCAGTCACTGGAGAACAAAATGGCAGACATTCAGCAGTTGGAAGATCAGATCGTTGGCCTCACCCTACTCGAGGCTTCGGAGTTGGTGAAGAAGCTCGAGGAGCGTCTCGGCGTCTCGGCGGCTGCGGCCACCGTGGCGGCTGCTCCGGCAGCGGGCGGCGGCGCGGCTGCTCCTGCGGCCGAGGAGAAGACCGAGTTCACCGTCATCCTCAAGGATGCCGGCGCGAACAAGATCAACACCATCAAGGCTGTGCGCGAGGTCACCTCGCTTGGTCTCAAGGAGGCCAAGGACCTGGTTGACGGCGCTCCCAAGCCCTTGAAGGAGAACATCTCGAAGGAAGACGCGGCAGCCATCGCCAAGAAGTTTGAAGGCGTCGCGACCGTCGAGATCAAGTAACCCGCTCATTACGTGCGGGTTACGTCCGGCGGCCGGCTTTCGGCTGGGGCTCGCCTGGAAGAGAGTCAAGTGCAGTGACCGGTACGGCGCTGTCGGGGCCTAGTCCCCGGCGGTGCCGTCTGGCACTCCACTTGCATTCTTGTATGTGTTTCCTGTATCCTTACCAATGGGCAAGGACCGCGGCTGCTCAGGCGCGCAGCCGTCGCGAGAAAAACGCGGGGGTCCACACAGACATCTCGGCGATAAGACAGAAACATTCTGGCGGATAAGTACAGCGGCAGTTTCTTAGCAATATCCGGTTCATCCTGCGGATTGGGACGCAGGCTAGGGAGCCGGCCATCCTGTGGTTCGAGCGGCGGATCCACGGGGTGAAACGTCTGACCCAGCGGCAAACTCTTGGGGCCTTGCGGCGGGCTTCAAAGGGGCGGCGACCATACAGCGTTTCGACCTACATTCTGAACCAGGAGATCATCACGCGCTCTCCGGGCATCCGCGCCCGCAGGGCGCTTTCGGCGTGTTCAGAAACACCTGACGCCGCGCGCTCGTGCCGGGCAACTTGTCCCGCGCCAGCGCTTTTGTAGCAGCTTCCCATGTGGAAGCGAAACATCAAGTTTGGACCCCGCAGAATGCTTCGCGGGGAGCAGCACACCGCGCCTTGGGCGTGGCCAATCGAGGACGGCCACCCCGAACGGGCGCACAGAAGTCCAGGCAGAAGCGTTCACCTGACCAGCGAACTCTTCTTGCACCCTCGAGCCAAGCAACAGGCCCCACAACCCCGGGGCCGAGCAACAGGAGAGCTCATGTCCGACTCGACCAACCAGAACGAATTGCGGGCGGTTCGTACCCGTCTCGACTTTTCGAAGATTCCAACCAGCATCCAGATTCCAAACCTCATCGAGGTCCAGCGCCGCAGCTACGAGCGCTTTCTGCAGATGGACAAGCTGCCGCAGGAGCGCGAAGACAACGGCTTGCAATCCGTCTTCACGTCCGTCTTCCCCATTACCGACTTCCGCAACGTCTCCGAGCTCGAGTTTGTCGACTACACGATCGGCAACTGGGAGTGCAAGTGCGGATACCTCAAGGGCCTCAACCATCTGCGCACCGCCTGCTCCAACTGCGGGCACATGGTCATCACTGACCCGTTTCATCCCGGCGACGTGCTCTGCAAGTTCTGCGGAACTTACAACAAGAACACCCCGGACTTCTGCACCAAGTGCGGCGACCCTGTCGGCCTGCAGCTGAAGTATGACCAGGCAGAGTGCGAAGACCGCGGAATGACCTACTCGGCTCCGCTCAAGGTCACCATCCGTCTCAAGATCTACGACAAGGATCCCGAGACCGGCGTCAAGAGCCTGCGCGATATGAAGGAGCAGGAGGTCTTCTTCGGCGACATCCCGCTGATGAGCGCTAACGGCACCTTCATCGTGAACGGAACCGAGCGTGTCATCGTTTCGCAGCTGCACCGTTCGCCCGGCGTCTTCTTCGAGACCGCGAACAACCGCACCTACTTCCTGGGCAAGATCATCCCCTACCGCGGCTCGTGGGTGGAGTTCGAATACGACCAGAAGAACACGCTCTACGTCCGCATCGACCGAAAGCGCAAGTTCCTCGGCACCATCTTCCTGCGCGCACTTGGCTTGCGCACGGACGAAGAGATTCTCAAGACCTTCTACACGGTCGATACCATCAACGTGAAGGACGGCAAGCTGCACTGGACCGTCACCTCGGACGACAAGCCCACGCATCTGGTCGGCACGCGCTCCACCTCGGCCATCCACGGCGGCAAGGGCCACGAAGAGATCGTTGCCTCCGGCAAGAAGATCGGCTTCTCCGCGCTGAAGCACATCCGCGCCGCCGGCATCGGCTCCATCGAGGTCGAGACCTCCGAGTTTGAGGGCGCGATGACCGCGGCTGAGGTTGTCGATCTCACCACCGGCGAGCTGCTCTACGAGGCCAACCAGGAGCTCACCGCCGACAAGCTGCACAAGATCCTGCAGTCCGGTGTCACCTCGTTCGAGGTCTTCTTCCCCGAGCGTGACGACGTGGGCAACATCATCTCCAACACCCTGCGCCGCGACTCCGTTCGCAAGCCTGAGGAAGCTCTCATCGAGATCTACCGCAAGCTGCGCCCGGGCGATCCGCCCACGCTCGACACCGCGACCGCGCTCTTCGAGGGCATGTTCTTCGATCCGCGCAAGTATGACTTCTCGCGCGTTGGCCGTCTGAAGTTCAACATCAAGCTGTACGAAAACCAGGAAGCCACGGGTCTCGACAAGCGCACGCTGACACCCGAGGACTTTTACGGGACGATTCGTTATCTCCTCAAGCTGCGCAAGAACATCGGCCTCGTCGACGATATCGATCACCTTGGCAACCGCCGCGTGCGCGCAGTCGGTGAGCTCATGGAGAACCAGTTCCGCATCGGTCTGGTTCGCATGGAGCGTGCGATCAAGGAAAAGATGTCGGTCTACCAGGAGATGTCGACTGCGATGCCGCACGACCTCATCAACGCCAAGCCGGTCATGGCAGCGATCCGCGAGTTCTTCGGCTCTTCGCAGCTCTCGCAGTTCATGGACCAGACCAACCCGCTCTCGGAGATCACGCACAAGCGCCGTCTCTCCGCGCTTGGGCCGGGCGGTCTCTCCCGCGAGCGCGCAGGCTTCGAGGTCCGCGACGTCCACCCCACGCACTACGGCCGCATCTGCCCGATTGAGACGCCGGAAGGACCGAACATCGGTCTTATCTCGTCGCTCTCGTGCTTTGCCCGCATCAACGAGTACGGCTTCATCGAGTCGCCCTACCGCCGAGTCAAGGACGGCAAGGTGCTCGACTACGTCGCTGTCTCGAATGCCGGCGAGTCCGGTTTGCGTCAGGGTGACACGCTCGAGATCAACGAAGCCCAGAAGCTCAACAAGCAGCTCAAGAAGGACGGCAAGCGCACCATAGACTTCGAGCCCTTCAGCTTCTACCTCTCCGCGTGGGAGGAGGACCGCCACACCATCGCGCAGGCCAACATCGATCTCGATGCGGCCGGCGCCATCACCGAGGACCTGGTCAACGCCCGCAAGCAGGGCAACTTCGTCCTCGTGCCCAAGGGTGAGGTCGACTACATTGACGTCAGCCCCAAGCAGCTGGTCTCTGTCGCCGCGTCGCTCGTCCCGTTCCTCGAGCACGACGACGCCAACCGCGCTCTCATGGGCGCGAACATGCAGCGCCAGTCGGTTCCTCTGCTCGTCTCCGAGGCTCCGTATGTCGGCACCGGCATGGAGGGCGTCACCGCCCGCGACTCCGGCGCCGTCATCCTGGCCAAGCGCAACGGCATCGTGGACTCGGTCGACTCCGAGCGCATCATCGTGCGCGTCGAAGGCGAGCACCATCCCACGCAGCTTTCGCGTGAGGTTGGCTCCGACATCTACCAGCTCACGAAGTTCAAGCGCTCCAACCAGAACACCTGTATCAACCAGAAGCCGATCGTTCGCAAGGGCGACCGCGTGCTGAAGGGGCAGGTGATCGCGGACGGACCGTGCACGGAGCAGGGCGAGCTTGGTCTCGGCCGCAACGTGCTCGTCGCGTTCACGCCGTGGCGCGGCTACAACTTCGAGGACGCGATCCTCATCTCCGAAAAGCTCGTCAAGGACGACTACTACACGTCGATCCACATCGAGGAGTTCGAGATCGAGGCCCGCGACACCAAGCTCGGGCCGGAAGAGATCACGCGCGATATCCCCAACGTCTCCGAGCATGCGCTGCGTGATCTGGATGAGTCGGGCATCATCCGCATCGGCGCGAAGATCAGCCACAACGACATCCTCGTCGGCAAGGTCACGCCGAAGGGCGAGACGCAGCTCACTCCCGAAGAGAAGCTGCTCCGCGCCATCTTCGGTGAGAAGGCCGGCGACGTGCGCGACGCCTCGCTCACCTGCCCTCCGGGTATCGAGGGCACGGTGGTCGACGTCCGCATCTTCTCCCGCAAGGGACAGGAGAAGGACCAGCGCGCTCTGCAGATCGAGCAGGAGATGATCGAGAAGCTGGAGCGCAACCTCGCCGATGAGATTCGAATCCTCACCGACGAGCGCCTCAAGCGCCTCGAATCCATCCTCGGCGCCAAGGAAGTCCAGGCCGACCTGCACGACGAGCGTACCAACAAGAAGCTGCTCTCCAAGGGCGACATCCTCGACCGCGACACGATCGAGCTCATCTCCACGCGCAACCTGAAGCGTATCCGCTACGCCGACAAGGACCCGCGCGTCAACGAACAAATCGACGAGATCGAGGAGATGACCTCGCGTCAGATCGACGTGCTGCGCAAGATCACCAACGAGAAGATCACCAAGATGGGCAAGGGCGACGAGCTCTCACCCGGTGTCATCAAGATGGTGAAGGTCTACATCGCCATGAAGCGCAAGCTCTCGGTCGGCGACAAGATGGCGGGACGCCACGGCAACAAGGGCGTCATCTCGCGCATTCTGCCGGAAGAGGACATGCCGTACCTTCCCGACGGAACTCCCGTCGAGATCGTGCTCAACCCGCTGGGTGTGCCGTCGCGTATGAACGTCGGCCAGATCCTCGAGACGCACCTCGGCTGGGCCGCTCACGATCTCGGCGCGAAGGTTGCCAAGCTCGTCGAGAACTTCCAGAAGGCTTCCGAAGTTCGCGAGGTCTTCAAGGAGGAGTTCAAGAACACCGCTGCGCTCAACCAGCTTCTTTCGCTCGACGACGAGCAGACCCTGCGCGTCGCCAAGGGCATGAAGAAGGGCATCTGGTTCGGCACCGCTGTGTTCGACGGCGCGCGCGAGACCGAGATCAAGGCACTGCTGGCAGCAGCCGGCCTTCCGTCCTCGGGCAAGAGCACGCTCATCGACGGTATGACAGGAGAGCCCTTCGAGCAGCCGGTCACGGTCGGCTACATCTACATGCTCAAGCTGTCGCACCTGGTCGACGACAAGATCCACGCCCGGTCTATCGGACCCTATAGCCTCATTACCCAGCAGCCGCTGGGTGGCAAGGCGCAGTTCGGTGGACAGCGCTTCGGCGAGATGGAGGTCTGGGCGCTCGAAGCCTATGGCGCCGCCTACATCCTGCAGGAGCTGCTCACCGCCAAGTCCGACGACGTCTACGGCCGCACCAAGATCTACGAGGCCATCGTCAAGGGCGAGGCTGCGATCGAGCCTGGCGTGCCCGAGTCGTTCAACGTTCTTATCCGCGAGCTGCAGTCGCTCTGCCTCGACGTCGAGCTGGTGAAAGCCGCCGGCCACGACGAAGGCATTCCGGCTCTGCCCGAACTCGCAGTCGCCGATTAGCAAGTCAGCGAGTCGGTGAGTCAGCAGGTTGAATGCTGACTCGCTGACTCGCTCCAAGTTCAGAAACATCGGCCCCGGCGAGCCTCAACCAATCGCCGACGACAACTGAAGACCAAAAGGCAACAGCACCAGAACCACGGCAACGCGATCCGCCGAAAGTGATCGCAGGAACAACTAACCGCGCTGACTCGCTACCTTGCTGCCCGCAGCGCCCAACGGAGAGAAAAACATGTTCCGTTCCAGCCCCTTCGAACTCGCCGGTCCTATCACCGACTTTGATTCGATCAAGATTCAGCTCGCCTCGCCCGAGAAGATTCGCTCGTGGTCGCATGGCGAGGTCACCAAGCCCGAGACCATCAACTACCGCACCTTCAAGCCGGAGCGCGACGGGCTATTTTGCGCTCGGATTTTCGGCCCGATCACAGACTGGGAGTGCCTCTGCGGCAAGTACAAGCGCATGAAGCACCGCGGCGTCATCTGCGACAAGTGCGGCGTCGAAGTCACGCTGTCCAAGGTCCGCCGCGAACGCCTCGGCCACATCGAGCTCGCTTCCCCCTGCTCCCACGTCTGGTTCTTCAAGGGCCTGCCGTCGCGCATCGGGCATCTTCTCGACATCTCACTGCGTGAGCTCGAGGCCGTCCTCTACTTCGAGTCCTACGTCGTCGTCGATCCAGGCGATGCTCCGGTCAAGGAGCGCGAGGTCATCAAGGACGAGAATCGCTTCCGCGAGCTCGATCAGCAGTACCGCCCCTCCGGCTTCAAGGCCATGATGGGCGCCGAGGCCATCAAGGAGCTTCTCAAGCGCGTTGACGTCAACGAGCTCGCCATCGAGCTCCGCGACCGCATGAAGTCCGAGACCTCGCTGCAGAAGAAACTCAAGTACTCCAAGCGTCTCAAGGTCGTCGAGGCCTTCCGCAAGTCGGACAACAAGCCGCAGTGGATGATCCTCGACGTGATCCCCGTGATCCCGCCCGAGCTTCGCCCGCTCGTGCCTCTGGACGGCGGCCGCTTCGCGACCTCCGATCTCAACGACCTCTATCGCCGCGTCATCAACCGCAACAACCGCCTCAAGAAGCTCATGGACCTCCATGCGCCTGAGGTCATCGTGCGCAACGAGAAGCGCATGCTGCAGGAGGCCGTCGACGCTCTGTTCGACAACGGCCGCCGCGGCCGCGTGCTCCGCGGTGCCAACAACCGTCCGCTGAAGTCGCTCTCCGACACCCTCAAGGGCAAGCAGGGCCGCTTCCGTCAGAACCTGCTCGGCAAGCG
>DATJSM010000015.1:0-103197 GCA_035504135.1 Candidatus Aquilonibacter sp.
CGGTATACGGATATGGGGCCGTTTCGTGCGATTCGGCGCGATGCGCTGGAACGGATGCAGATGCGCGAGATGACGTTTGGATGGAACCTGGAGATGCAGGTGAAGGCGATCAAGATGGGGCTGCGGATCGTGGAGATTCCGGTGGATTACCGATGCAGGATTGGCGGGGAGTCGAAGGTGTCAGGGAATTTCGCGGCGAGTCTGAAGGCGGGCGTGAGGATTCTGGGTGTGCTGGTGAGGGTACGGTCTTGAAGAGTGTGCAGGAGCCGTTGGTTGAGTTCGAGCATGTGAATGTGGCGCGCGGCAATCATGTGGTTCTGCACGATGTGAATCTGCGCGTGGAGCGTGGCGAGCACCTGGCGATTCTGGGACCGAACGGGTGTGGGAAGTCGACGCTGCTGAAGACGATGACGTGCGAGTTGTATCCAATTGTGAAGCCGGAGACACGCGTGCGCATTATGGGGCGCGAACGGTGGGACCTCACGGAGTTGAAGCGCAGGATGGGCGTGGTGAGTGCGGAGTCTCCGGTGAAGGCGGCGATGCAGACGAACGGATTCGATGCGGTGGTGACAGGGTTCTTTTCGAGCTCCACGCTGTGGCCGAACCTGCATGTGACGGAGGCGATGCGCGAGAGGGCTGACGAGATTTTGAGGATGGTTGGGGCGGAGGAGTTGCGCGAGCGGCCGGTAGGACAGATGTCTGCGGGGCAGCAGAGGCGCGTGATGATTGGGCGAGCGCTGGCGGGCGTTGCGGTGGATGGCGACGGGCAGATGATGCTGGGCGGAACGCAAATGCTGTTATTAGACGAGCCGTCGAATGCGCTGGACCTGGCGGCGCAGCAGGATCTGCGCGAGATGCTGCGCGGTCTGGCGCAGCGCGGCGTGGCGATTGTGCTGATCACCCATCACATCACGGACATTCTGCCGGAGATTGATCGCGTGGTGATGATGCGCGAGGGCAGGATTGCGGCGGATGGAAAGAAGAGTGAGATGCTGACGGAGCAGAGGCTGGGCGAGCTGTTCGGGCGCGAAATTACGCTGACGGAGCGCGGCGGGTATTGGAATGCGTGGTGAGAGTTACTGCGAAATGTTCAGACCATAGATTTCATATAACTCTCGCATTCGATCGCGCAGCAGGGACAAATAGACCTCGCCAGCAAACCCGGGTGCTCCGGTGCCGTCGGGCCATGATGCGTGCGTGGCCTGCATCGTACTCTGCTCATATAGCTCCCACGCCTTCTCAGATGCCTGTAGTGTGGCGAGTTGGTCCTGGGTGTGACAGAGCATCTGCAGGTTGTTGTAGAAAGCGGCAAAATCGTTATCGGCCTGCACGCCAGCATTGCCCATGCATATGTTGTAAGGTTGCTGTCCTTGCACGGAGCTGCAGTCCTTATCGGAAAGATCGATCTGACGCTTGTACGCGGCGCGCAGCGGCATTTTGTATTGCTCGCGCTGCTTGACGGCCTGATCGAGAGGAAGGCCGATGACGGCTTGCAGTTGCGTGCTGGAGATGTCGTGCGGTTTCGTTTGCGCGTTGCCAGAATACGAGAGCGCGATAAGTAGCAAGGTAGCGATGCAGCATCTCATGTCATTGACGATACGCTGCGACGAAACTGTCAGCGGAATGCCTACGGCTATCGCGTGCCGGTGGGGGCGAGCGGGTTGATGTGGACGAGCTTTTCTCCAAGCGGCTTCTCGCCAACCAGCTCGGGACGGGTGACTTCGCGGGGACCGAGGACGGCGACGTTGGGGAGCGGGCCGCGGACCATGGCGACTTCGTCGCAGGCGTAGAGGCGCGGGCAGGTCTGGCAGTCCTTGTAGATCTTGTCGGGCATGGCGTCGCGTTCGGCGACGCGGAAGCCGAGGTGCTCGAAGTAGTCGGGGATGCGGGTGAAGAGGCAGACGGAGGCGACTTCGTGCTCGTCGGCTTCGGCGATGAGGGACTCGAGGATGGCGTCGCCGGCGCCGAGGCCGCGGCGATCTTCGCGGACGACGATAGAGCGGACTTCAGCGAGGTGCGGGCCATAGAGATGAAGCGCGCCACAGCCGAGGAACTCGTCGACGGGTTCGTGCGTTTCTGGATTCTCGATGGTGCGATAGGCGACGGTGAAGTCGCGGACGTTCTCGCAGATCTCGGCGTAGGAGCGGCGAAGGAGGGTGCCGTCGTGGGAGAAAGAGTTGACGAGATCGAAGATGTTGCGGGCGTCCTGCAGGCGCGCCTTGTGGACGCGGATGGGCGCGGCGCTGGCGGGCTGCGCTTCGTGGGGGCCGAGGTCGAGGGTGACGAGATCGCTAGACATGGGTTGGTTCGAGAGGCGAGAAACGAGAATCGAGATCCGAGATGCGAGATTTTGCGGCGGCGACGGCTTCGCGTACGCGGTGAGTTGCGGTGCCGCCGGGGACGTCGTGGCAGTCGAGGGTCGCGGCGAGTGAGATTGCTTGATAGAAATCTTCGGAGAACTCGGGGCTGAGGGTGCGGAGGTCTTCGAGCGGAATTGCATTGAGTTCGAGGTTCTTGTCGAGGCCGAGGCGGACGGCGTTGCCGACGATCTCGTGTGCCTTGCGGAAGGGCACACCCTTGTTGGAGAGATAGGTCGCCGCGGCCATCGCGTTAAGGTAGCCGGTTTCAGCGGCGTGTCGCATAACACTGAAGCGGAACTTGAGCGCGCGGGTGACGTTGGGAAGCACGCTGAGGAGGCCGGCGAGGGTGTCGGCGATATCGAAGATCTGCTCCTGACCTTCCTGGAGATCTTTGTTGTAGGCGAGCGGGAGGCCTTTGAGGAGGGTGGCGAGCGCGGTGGCTGCGCCGAGCAGGCGTGCGGATTTACCGCGGGCGAGCTCGGTGAGGTCGGGGTTTTTCTTCTGCGGCATCGCGGAGGAGCCGGTGGAGAAGGCCTCGGGGAGTTCGACGAAGTTGAACTCGGCAGTGGCGTAGAGGGTGATCTCTTCGGCGAAGCGCGAGATGTGCAGGCCAAGGGTGCTGGCGGCTTGCGCGAAGTCAAGCATGAAGTCGCGGTCGGAGGTTGCGTCGATGCTGTTGTCGGTTGGACGCGTGAAGCCGAGGGCTTCGCTTGCGATGCTGCGGTCGAGTGCGAGCGTGGCGCCGGCGATGGCTCCGCTGCCGAGCGGGCAGAAGTTCACGCGCTCGCGCGCTGCTGAAAAGCGGGACAGATCGCGTTCCAACATAGAGACGTAGGCGAGTAGCCAGTGGGCAAGCAGGACGGGTTCGGCCCGCTGGAGGTGCGTGTAGCCGGGCATGACCTGATCGATGTGGGCTTCGGCTTGGGTGAGGAGTGCTTCGATCCAGTCGCGGAGGCCACGGGTGGTCGCGTCGATCGCGTCGCGGACGAAGAGACGCATGTCGGTGGCGATCTGTTCGTTGCGTGAGCGGCCGGTGTGGAGCTTGAGGGCGAGGGCGCCGATTTCCTTGGTGAGTTCTAGCTCGACGTAGTGATGGATGTCCTCGGCCTGCGGGGCGGAGGCGACGATGGCCGTGCCGAGCTGTGTTTGCGAGGCTGTCGCCTCGGGCGTTGGAGAGTCCACGGAGATGCGGTGGGACCAGTTGAGGAGGCGTTCGCCGACGCGGGTGAGGCCGGCGAGCATGGTGTTGAGTTCGCCAGGAGTGAGGATGCCGGCGGCGGCGAGGGCGCGGGCGTGCGCCTGGCTCGCGGCGACTTCGTGAGGCAGGAGGCGCCAGTCGAAGGGGAAGCTGCGCTGCCACTGCTCGAAGGTGCGGTCGAGGGGCTCGCGGAAGCGGCCGGACCACATCTTGGTTGGAGAGTTGTCGGACATTAGTTAGGCTTTGTACCTTCCGCTTCGAGTTCTGGTGTTGATGACGGAATTGCGTCCGGATCGCAGTCGCACCCGATCAGTTGGCCGTGGCAGCGCGGACATTCTTCCCAGTCGCAGCCGACGTGATGATAGTTACCGGGGAGTGCCCAGCAGTCGTGGCAGCGCGGTGGATCGCCGATGAGAACTCCATGATGATGTTGGCCGGGTGCGGGCGGAGCGTCGTGGTGTTCGCTGCCATATGGAACTGGCTCCATTTCTCCGTCGATTGTCTTGACGGGAAGCTTCACGCAGCCATCTGCCGTGTGCATCTCTTGCTCGCAATATTTGCAGATGGCCATTGTCGCTAATTTCCCGGGGGCTAAGGGCTTTCGATTTCGAATGGTTCCGGTGGGGCCGAAGCCCCACCTCTTCAAAACCGCTTTATCTCCTGCGGTTGGGGGTTTTGGGGAGGCGCTTGGCGCCGCCGAGGAGCATGAGGGTGATGGCCTTTTGGGCGTGGAGGCGGTTTTCGGCCTGGTCGAAGACGATGGACTGTGGGCTGTCGAGGACCGAGTCGGTGACCTCGGCGCCGCGGTGCGCGGGCAGGCAGTGCATGAAGACGGAGCCGGATTGTGCGTGGGACATCAGCGCGTCGTTGACCTGGAAGGGAACGAAGATGGGAGCGCGGCGGGCGGTCTCGTGCTCCTGGCCCATGGAGACGCAGACGTCGGTGTAGATGGCGTCGGCGCCGGTGGCTGCTTTGACGGGGTCGTGGGTGAGGGTGAGCGAGCCGCCGGTGGTCTCGGCGATCTCGATGGCCTTGTGGATGATGTCGAGCTTGGGCTCGAAGCCCTTGGGTGTGGCGATGGTGACGTTCGCGCCGAGCAGAGCGCCGCCGAGCATGAGCGAGTGGCAGACGTTGTTGCCGTCGCCGACGTAGGTGAAGTGCAGGCCGTCGACGGCACCGAAGCGCTCTTCGAGTGTCATGAAGTCGGCGATGGCCTGGCAGGGATGCTCGAGATCGGAGAGCGCGTTGATGACGGGAATCTTCGCGTTGGCGGCCATCTCGGTGATGGTGTCATGCGCGAAGGTGCGGAGGACGATGACGTTCATCCAGCGTTCGAGATTGCGCGCGACGTCGGGGATGGACTCGCGCTCGCCGAGCGGCTGCGCGGTCTGGTCGTAGAAGATCGCGTTGCCGCCTGATGTGTTCATGGCGGCTTCGAAGGTGAGGCGCGTGCGCAGCGAGGCCTTCTCGAAGATGAGGATCATCTGCTTGGCGTCGAGCGCGTGGCGGAAGTCCTCGGGCGAGGCTTTGACGGCGTGCGCGAGCTCGAGGATGGCGGCGAGCTCTTGGGGCGAGAGGTCGGCCATGGAGCAGAGGTCGCGGCCGGCGAGACCTTTCGCGAGCTCGGTGAACGCCGTGTCGGACTGGATGCCGAGCGGCTTGGAGGATTTCGGATTCATTACGATCGTTTTGCTGTCCATGGGATTCCTAAGAGATGCGAGAAACGAAAATCGAGAATCGAGTTACTTTGCCGCGGCCTCCGCGGTTTGCGTCTCGGGAGCGGAGTGTTGCGTGAGAAGGGTGTCGAGCGCAGCGATGGTCTGATCGACATGCTCGCGCGTGATGAGATACGGCGGGAGGAAACGCAGCACGGTGTCGTGCGTGCGGTTGAGGAGGATGTGATGCGTGTTCATCATGGCCTCCTGGATGGACTTGGCTACGTCGGCCGAGTGGAGCTCAAGGCCGATCATGAGGCCGAGACCGCGTGCTTCCTTAATGGACGAGTGCTTCGCGGCGAGGGTGCGCAGCTGCGCTAGAAAGTAGTTGCCGAGTTCGGTGTTGTGGGCGAGCAGGTTGTCGCGCTTGATGGTGTCGATGGCGGCGATGGCGACGGCGCAGGCGAATGGATTGCCACCGAATGTCGTCCCGTGCATGCCGGGCGTGAAGGCGCGCGCGGCTTCTTCGGTGGCGAGCATGGCGCCCATGGGGATGCCGCCGGCGATGGGCTTGGCGAGCGTGGTGATGTCGGGCATCACGTCAAAGTGCTGATACGCGGTCCACTTGCCGGTGCGGCCCATGCCGGATTGGATCTCGTCGAAGAGAAGCAGAGCGCCGGTGGAGTCGCAGAGCGCGCGTGCGGTGCGGAGGAATTCTGCAGAGACGGGATTGATGCCGCCTTCGCCCTGGAGGACCTCGATGCAGATGCCGCAGACTTCGGTGCTGAAGGCGGCCTTGAGAGCGGCGACGTCGTTGAAGGGGATGAACTCGACGTCCGGCATGACGGGCTGGAAGGGCTCGCGATAGGCGGCTTTGTTGGTGGTGGCGACGGAACCCATGGTGCGGCCATGGAACGAGTGCTCGAGCGCGAGGAACTTCGTGCCGATGCGCTTGCCTTCGCTGCGAAGCAGGCCTGCGTGGGCCCGGGCGAGCTTGAGTGCGGCCTCCCAGGCTTCGGTGCCGGAGTTGGTGAGGAAGACGCGGTCGAGGCCCGTGATCTCGGTGAGGCGGAGAGCGAGCTCCGCGGTGTGTGGATGATAGAAGAGGTTGCTGGTGTGCAGGAGCTGCTGCGCCTGCGAGGTGATGGCCGCGGTGATGGCGGGATGGTTGTAGCCGAGCGCGCAAACGCCGATGCCGGAGAGCAGATCGAGATATTCGGTGTTGTTCTCGTCGTAGAGGTGCACGCCTTCGCCGCGCGTGAGTAGGAGCGGATAGCGCGCGTAGGTGTTCAGCATGAGCTTCGATTCTGCCGACTGCAGCTCAGAGAGTGTGTTGTTCATGCGACCATGACCTCCGTTCCATCGTTGATGCGGGTGCTGGTGAAGTCGGGAAGAACCGCAGCGGATTCGGCGGGAAGGATGCGCACGCGCTTGACGCCGTGGGTGAGCGCTTCCTTGCAGGCGTTGAGCTTGGGCAGCATGCCGCCGGAGACGACTGCAGCCTTCTCGAGCGCGGGAACCTGCGCCAGCGAGAGCCAGCGCATAACGGAGCCGTCCGCGCCCTTGACGCCGGGGACGTCGGTGAGGAAGACGAGCGCGTCGGCCTTGGTGGCGATGGCAGCAGCGGCGGCCATCTCGTCGGCGTTGATGTTGTAGTACTCGTTGTCGAAGCCGAGCGCGATGGAGCTGATGACGGGGATGGCGCCCATGGTCCAGATGGCGTCAAGCCACTTGGGGTCGGTGGAGGCGATCTCGCCGACGAAGCCGAGGTCGTGCTCGGTCTTCTTCTTGCGCGCTCGGAAGACGTGGCCATCGCCGCCGGTGAGCCCGACGGCGGAGACGCCATGCTGGGTGAGCGCGGCGACGAGCGACTTGTTGACGCGGCCGCCGAGCACCATCAGCGCGGCGTCGCGGGTTTCGGCGTCGGTGATGCGGAGACCGGCGACGAACTCGGACTTCTTACCCATCTGGGCGAGGAGCCGGGTGAGTTGCACGCCGCCGCCGTGGACAAGCGCGACCTTGTGGCCGTCGCGCGCGAGATCGGCGATGGCCTGCGCACAGGCGGCGAGGAGCTCGGGCTTTTCGAGAGCGGCTCCGCCGAGTTTGACGACGAATTTCATGGACGAACTCCAGATGCGAGATGCGAGATACGAGATATGAGTCGGGTCACAGCAGACCCTCCTGCTGATGGAACCCCGCCATCAGATTCATGTTTTCGACTGCCTGAGATGCCGCGCCTTTGAGCAGGTTGTCGAGACAGGAGACGACGATGAGACGGCGACCGGCATTGTTACCTGTTGCGGCGCTATCGAGATGGAAGCCGATGTCGCAGAAGCTGGTGCGGACGACATGCTGAATCTGCGGAAGGTGCGGCGAGCGGCGGACGCGGACGAGTGGTGCGTCTTCGTAGAAGGTGTCGAAGATGGATTGCAGTTCGTCGACGGTGCACGATTTGTTTAGACGCACGTAGAGCGTGGAAAGAATGCCGCGCGGGATGGGCAGAAGGTGCGGCGTGAACGTGATCTGCTCGCGCGTGAGTTGAAGTTGCTCGCGAAGCTCGCCAGTGTGGCGGTGGTTGAAGACCGCATAGGCGGAGAGGTTGTCGGCCGCGTGCATGAAGTGCGTGGTGGCCGTTGGCAGCTTACCTGCGCCGGACACGCCGGACTTAGAGTCGGCGACGATGCCGACGTCGAGGTCGGCGAGGTTGGCGCGAACGAGTGGAGCGAGGCCGAGGATCACTGATGTTGCGTAGCAGCCGGGGTTGGCGACGAGGCGCGCGGATTTGATCTGCGCGGCGTGCAATTCGGGCGAGCCGTAGACGGCCTCGGCCTGGAGCTTTGCAGCGCAGTCGGGGTTGGCATCGTGGAGCTTGTAGATCGCGCGGTTTTCGGCGTGCTGCAGGCGCCAGGCGGCCGAGAGGTCGACGACGCGGATGTTGTGGGAGAGCGCGATGGGCGAGAGCTCGCGTGATTGCTCGTGTGGCAGGGCGAGGAAGAGGAGGTTGATGCCTTCCTGCTCGAGGAGTTTCCAGGAGAAGGGAACGACCAACGCGGCGTCGGCGTTGGGTGTGCCGAAGAGCTGCGGGTGAATGTCGATGAGGCGCAGAGTCTCTTCTGCGCCTTCGCGGCCGAGGAAGAGCGGCGGCGCAGAGAGGCGTGGATGATGCAGCAGGAGGCGCGCGAGCTCGGCGCCGGCATAGCCGGTGACGCCGGCGACGGCGACGCGCAGCGAGTTGGAGGCGGCGTTAGGCAATGAAGGTCTCGATGCGCGCGCGCAGGGCTTCGGCGCGGCGGTTGTCCGGGCAGATGATGAGGACGGTGTTGTCGCCGGCGAGCGTGCCGACGACCTCGGTCCACTCCTCGTAGTCGAGCGAGGCGGCGACCGGCTGCGCGCCGCCCATTGTGGTCAGGACGACGAGCAGGTTCTGCGCCTGGCGGACTTCGAGGCCGAAGTTCTGCAGGACATCGCCGATCTCGGGCAGGTCCTCTTCCTCGTCGGCGTTGGCCGGGAGCTCATAACCGGCGGGACCTTTGAGGAGCTTAAGCTCGCGAATGTCGCGCGAGAGCGTTGCCTGCGTTACATGGATGCCGCGGGCCGCGAGCTTGCGACGGAGCTCATCCTGGTTATTGATGGCCGATGCGCCGTTGGAGGCGGCGGCTTTGGCCAGGAGATCCTTAATCGCATTTTGGCGCTGATGTTTCATAGAGAGAAAGCGAGCCAGCGAGTCAGCAACAGCGGGCGGATTCTTTTTCATTCCCCGGGTGGCGTTGTGTCGGCGCGGGGGCGTTTCAGGCACAAGGAAAAGCGTGACGCAAACGGCGCCACGCCGAATGTATAAAAATCCACAATTCATGTATAAATATACATGCGGCCCCTGTCAAGTGTCTGGCTGTGGGATGGAAATTTTCTGGCCGCCCCATGCGGGCACTGATGCGCTAGCCAACCATCGGAAGTATAGTGAAGCATGCCCCTTGTTTTCTCTGAACGGCCGAAGTGTCTATCGGTGGACGAAGTAGCGCCCAGGGACGGCGCTGCGACTGGATTCCAGAAAAACCTGGCCGGAGAGCCTCGGCGTGCCGCCGATCGGCCGAAGGATTTGATCGACCCGCGCTTCGATCAGGACTCCTGCGGCGTGGGGTTTGTCTGTTCGGCGCTGGCAAAGGCCAGCCACGGGATTCTCGAGGATGCGATGACGGCGCTGGCGCGCCTGGAGCATCGTGGCGCGGTGGCGGCCGATGGCGCCTCGAGCGACGGCGTAGGCCTGATGACGAATGTGCCGCGCGCGCTGCTGCTGAAGGCGACGGGATGTGAGCTTCCCGAGAGTGAGTTGCTGGGCGTGGGCATGGTCTTTCTGCCGCAGGAGGAGACGCGTGCGGAGGCGGTGATTGAAAGCGCGCTGAAGGCGCAGGAGTTGAAGGTGCTCGCATGGCGCGATGTGCCGATACGGCCGGAGATCCTGGGCGAGATTGCGCGCTCGACGATGCCGAAGATTCGGCAGGTGCTGGTGGCCGACAACGCGCAGCATGAGGGGCTGGACCCGATGGAGCGCCGGCTGTACCTCGCGCGCAAACAGTTTGAGCGCGCAGTCGAGCTGGGCGAGGTGACGGGCTACATTTGTTCGCTTTCGGCGCAGACGATTGTGTACAAGGCGATGTGCCTGGGGCGGCTGCTGCCGGAGTTCTATCCGGACCTGGCGTCGTCGGAGTACGTGACGGCGTTTGCGATCTTCCATCAGCGGTATGCGACGAACACGCTGCCGACGTGGCATCGCGCGCAACCTTCGCGCAAGCTGGCGCACAACGGCGAGATCAATACGGTGTGGGGCAATCGCGCGCGAATGCGTGCACGGAGTTCGACACTGCCAGTGGAATGCAAGCCGGTGCTGACGGAGGGTGGAACGGATTCTGCTTCACTCGACGAAGCGATTGAGTTGCTGAGCCACAACGGGCGCACCATCGCGGAGAGTGTGCGCATGCTGCTGCCGCCGGCGGTGACAAAGCGCAGGCATCCGTTTCTCGAGTACCACAAGGAGTGCGCGGAGCCGTGGGACGGGCCGGCGGCGATTGCATTCAGTGACGGCGTGGTTGTGGGTGCGGCGCTGGACCGCAATGGTCTGCGGCCGTGCCGCTATGCCATCACCAGCGAAGGGATTGTGGTTGCGGGCTCGGAAGCCGGGCTCGTGGATCTGGATCCCGGCCTGGTGATTGAGAGCGGACGGCTGGGGCCGGGCGAGATGCTCGGCGTGGATATGTCCGAGCGCAAGGTCTATCACAACGAGGACATGATGGACGTCTTCGATTCGCGCGAGGAGTATGCCGCGCTGACGAAGATGGAGGCGCTGGTCGCAGTCGAGGCGGCGCCGGTTCCCGAGAACCTTGCCGAGCTGCAGCGCGGCTTTGGCTATTCGAAAGAAGACGTGAACATGATCCTGAAGCCCATGGCGTCGACCGGTAAAGACGCTGTGTGGTCGATGGGCGACGATACGCCGCTGGCGTTTCTGGCGAAGAGCCCGCGCCCCGTGTATGCGTTCTTCCGGCAGCGCTTCGCACAAGTAACCAATCCGCCGATCGATTCACTGCGCGAATCGGTCGTAGTAAGCCTGCACACGCGGCTGGGCCCGTGGCCGCATCTTCTGGAGAAGAACGCTCCATTGCCGGGTATCGCGATGGAGTCGCCGTTCCTGTCACTGGGGCAGCTGGCGGCGCTGCGCAGGGGAGAGTATCCGCACAGGGCGGAGCTGCGCGTTGAAGAGTTGCAATGCGTGTTCGCTCCGGAGAAGACGTTGCTGCAGGCGATCGACGACCTGAGCCTGCAGGCGGTAGAGAAGGTTCGCAATGGGGCGCGTCTATTGGTGCTGAGCGATCGCAGCGCCTCAGCGCAGCGGCTTCCGATCCCGATGGCGATGGCAACGGGCGCGGTGCATCAGGCGCTGGTGGAGGCCGGGCTGCGCACGCTCTGCGGTCTCGCGGTGGAGGCAGGCGATTGCCGCGACGTGCATCACGCGGCGGTGCTGATTGGATATGGCGCGGGCGCGGTGTGTCCGTGGCTGGCGCTCGAGACGGCCCGCACCTATGTTGGCGAGAAGGGATTTCCTGAGGACGTCGACGCGGAAAAGTATGTGCTGAAGGCGCTGGACGCCGGGCTGGCGAAGGTGATGTCGAAGATGGGCATCAGCGTGGTGGACAGCTATCGCGGCGCGCATTTGTTTGACATTCTCGGATTGCACATGAGCGTCGTGGACCGCTGCTTCCCGGAGACGCCGGCGCCGCTGTCGGGCATCGGTTTCTCGGAGCTGGACCGCAGGTTGCGGCTGGCGTGGATTGGCGAGAGTGCAGAGGCTGCGAAAGCAGCCGACCTCCCAGACTACGGATGGGTTCGCTTTCGCAAGGCCGATGTGGCCGAGCCGCACCAGTGGCAGCCGCCTAATGTGAAGGCGTTGCAGAGCACCGTGGGCAGTGTGCGCGGTGTTCCGGTCGCGAACGACCCGGCGCAGGCGTTCCACATCTTCACAAGGAATGTGGATGCGGGCGAGCCGCGCTCGCTGCGGGATCTGCTGGAGATTCGTCCGGCGGGGCCTGAGCTGGCGATTGAGGACGTTGAGGCGATCGACGGTTTGTGCCGGCACTTTGTGGCGAGCGCGATGTCGCTTGGATCGCTCAGCCCGGAGGCGCATTCGACGATTACGCAGGCGATGAATATGCTCGGCGGGCGCTCGAATACGGGCGAGGGCGGCGAGGATCCGGCGGTGTATCGGCCGCAAGGTCATTCGCCGAGGCCGGGAGCACCGGACGGCGAGTTTGCGGCGGCATCCCATGCGAGCGGCGGCGGCGCTGCCGTAGCCGAACTGGTGAGCGCGCCTGCGGTTCACGCGAGTCTGAACAACAAGATTAAGCAGATTGCCTCCGGGCGCTTCGGCGTGACGGCTGAATATCTGGCGCACGCGGAGGAGATTGAAATCAAAGTCGCGCAGGGAGCGAAGCCCGGTGAGGGCGGACAGCTTCCGGGGCACAAGGTCTCCGGACTGATTGCGCGGTTGCGTCATGCGCAGCCGGGAGTGGCGCTGATCTCTCCGCCGCCGCATCACGACATCTATTCGATTGAGGATCTGGCGCAGCTGATCTACGACCTGAAGCGCGTGAACAAGCGCGCTGCGGTGGGCGTCAAGCTGGTCTCGAGCTGCGGCGTGGGCACGGTGGCCGCGGGTGTGGCGAAGGCATATGCGGACTACGTCGTGATTGCCGGCAACACCGGCGGCACGGGCGCGGCGGCGCTTTCGAGCATCAAGTACGCGGGCAATCCGTGGGAGCTCGGACTGAGTGAGGCGCAGCAGGTGCTGCGCGCGAACGGCATGCGCGATCGCGTGCGTCTGCGTACGGACGGCGGCATCGCGACGGCGCGTGATGTGCTCATCGCCGCGCTGCTGGGAGCGGATGAGTATGCGTTCGGGACGGCGGTGCTGGTGGCGCTGGGCTGCGATATGGCGCGGCAGTGCCATCTGAACACCTGCCCGACGGGCATTGCGACGCAGAAGCCGGAGCTGCGCGCGAAGTTCCGCGGCAAGCCGGAGCATGTGGTGACGTTCTTCCAGCAGCTTGCGGGCGACCTGCAGCGGCTGCTGGCGAAGTTTGGTCTGTCGAGCCTAGAGGCGGCGATCGGCCGCGTCGATCTGCTGGAGCAGGTGCGCTTCGATGGCAACCTGAACCTGACGCCGCTGTTGGCCGATACGAACGACGGGCCGCGGCGCTGGGGCGGCGGACGCAACGATCGGCCCGAGTCGCATGAACCTCTGGACGAGCAGTGGACGCGGCAGGCCATCGATGCGGCGCGCAAGGGCAAGAGCTTCGAGGTCGGCGCCGAGATCACCAACGAACATCGCTCGGTGGGCGCGCGGCTCTCGGGCGAGCTGGCGCTGCTGCGCGCGAAGGGCGAGATCGAGTGCGTGGATGCGACGTTCGATCTGCACGGCACGGCAGGGCAGAGCTTCGGCGCGTTTTCGGCGGAGGGCATCAAGCTGATCCTGACCGGGCAAGCGAACGACTTTGTCGGCAAGGGACTGTCGGGCGCGGAGCTGGTGCTGCGGCCGGTGGGACGGGCGGCCGAGTCGAGTTGGGATCATGTACTGCTGGGCAACGTTGCTCTGTATGGTGCGACGGCGGGCAAGCTGTTTGCCGCAGGAAGAGCAGGCGAGCGGTTTGCGGTGCGCAACTCGGGTGCGATTGCGGTGGTCGAAGGCGTGGGCGATCACGGATGTGAGTACATGACCGGCGGGGTTGTGGTGATTCTTGGCGAGATCGGGATCAACTTCGGCGCAGGCATGACCGGCGGCCTGGCGTGGGTGCTGGATCGCGATGGCGAGATCGTCGCGAAGACGCGCTATCACGATGACTTCCTCGAGGCGATTGCGTTCGAAGCATGCACGGCTGAAGAGCAGGCGGCGCTGCGCGCATTGCTGGAAGAGCATGTGCGGTCGACGGATTCCGCGCTTGCGCAGGGAATGCTGAGCGACTGGCAGAACGCGGCGAAGGAGTTTGTGCTGTTCAAGCCGAAGCCGCAGGCGTGACGCGAGTGAATAGTGAGTAAGACGAGAGCGGTGGTCGCGGGAGCGGCTGCCGCTTTTGTTTTGGCTTCGGTAGGATGGCCTGTGGAGTGTGGTGAATGAGTGAGAAGAATTTAGGGTTTGCGACGCGAGCGATTCACGATGGGCAGAAGCCGGATGAACTGACCGGCGCGGTGAATGTTCCGATCTATCTGACGTCCACCTACAAGCAGGACGGCATTGGAAAGATGCGGCGCGGGTATGAGTACGCGCGGCTGACGAATCCGACGCGCGATGCGCTCGAAGAGAGTCTGTGCTCGCTCGAAGGTGGAACGAGCGCGCACTGTTTTGGCTCGGGGATGGCGGCGATTACAGCGCTGTGCACGATGATGAAAAGCGGCGATCACGTCGTGTGCACGGACAACACCTACGGCGGGACGTTGCGGCTGTTCAACCAGGTGCTGACGAACTATGGGCTCAGCTTTACTTATGTCGATACGCGCGATGTGGAGGCGGTGAAGGCTGCGCTGCGGCCGCAGACGAAGCTGGTGCATCTGGAGACGCCGACCAATCCAATGATGTCGCTAACGGATATTCGCGCAGTGTGCGATGTGGCGCATGCGAAGGGCGTTGAGGTGAGCGTCGACAACACGTTCCTATCGCCATATCTGCAGCGGCCGGTGGAGCTGGGCGCGGATATCGTGATGCATTCCACTACGAAATTCCTCAATGGGCACTCGGATGGATTGGGTGGCGTGCTGGTGGGGACAAAGCCGGAGCATGCGGAGCGGTTTCGGTTTGTGCAGAAGTGCACGGGCGGAATCCTGGCGCCGTTCGATTCGTATCTGCTGCTGCGCGGCGTGAAGACGCTGGCGGTGCGGATGAAACAACATGATGCGAATGGGAGGGCGGTCGCAGAATGGCTCGCAGATCGATTTGGGCCGGAGAAGGTTTTTTATCCGGGCTTGCCGACGCATCCGCAGCATGAGCTGGCGAAGCGGCAGCAGAAGGGGTTCGGTTCGATGATTTCGTTCGAGCTTGGATCGCTGGAGAAGGCGAACGCGTTTGTGTCGCGACTGAAGCTTTGTTACTTTGCGGAATCGCTGGGGGGAGTGGAGACGCTGGTGTGCCATCCGGCGACGATGACGCATGCGGCGGTGGGAGCCGAGGGACGGAAGAAACTCGGGATCACCGATGGGCTGATTCGGGTGTCCGTCGGGATTGAAGATGTCGAGGATATCTTGGCAGATCTGGAGCAGGCGTTGGGGTAGCTCTTCCGCTTTTCCCAGAAGATTCGACAGAGGTAAGGTCATGGGGCGCCCTTAGCGGGATGGCACGCGCTACGTTATGACACTTTTGGTGAGTGTTGCGAACGAGGATTCTCGGGCAAGTTTTTATTCGGGCGTGCAGAACTTTTCCGAGTACGTTCGCGTCCACAGACCTGAATGAAGAAATTACGGTTTTTGCTTTCTGGCGGGAAGGCGAGTTCCCGGATGCCGCGTGAGACGGGGCTCGTGCTTTGCATGGCGCTGGCGCTGACGGGATGCGGTTCGGGAATCGATCTGTCAGGGGATTCAAGGCCTCCGAGCACGCCGGATACCGGTCTCAGCGTAGTTCCGGCCGTCAGCTCGTTGACAATCTATCCGGGCAGCACGCAAACGCTGGGCGTGCAAGTCGGGGGAAGCGGCACCGTACCTGTTGTGGTCAGCATAGCCGGATTGCCTTCGGGGATCACGGTTGCGTCGTCGCCTTCTACAGTGCTGCCCGGTGGGTCGGTGACGCTGACGCTGACGGCAAGCGCCAATGCGGATGCAGAAGCGTTTCCCGGAGTTTGGTTCACAGATCCGAACTACGCCACCACAGGCGCAACGGTGGGCGTCACCGACGGGGACTGGATGGTGACTGCCCCGCTCACCGTTGTCGTTAGCTTATCGAATCCGACCTTTTTACCGTCCGCCGCCCAAATCAACCTGCCGATTCTGAACATCAATACGGACAATGTACCGATTGTCAGCAAGACGACGGATGTAAGCGGAACCATAAGCATTACCTCCGCCGATGGCAGCACAACGTATTTGCCCGGCAGCGGCGATACCGACAACACTGCCACGTTCCATGTTCACGGCAACTCCACTGCGCAGATGCCGAAGCTGCCTTACGAGATGAAGCTAGGGACGAGTGTCGATCTTCTGAGCCTGCTGGGCGTGCAATGTGGGTATGTGAACAGTTCAGGCAAACCGACATGTGACAAAAGCAAGACCTACGTTTTACTGGCGAATTACGACGATAAGTCGCTGCTGCATGATTGGGCCGCGTCCGCACTGGCCAACGCCATACCTTATGGGAATGGTTACCTCAGCGAAGCCGCAGGATCGCCGACGCCGAGCGGAACTTCGGCACTGATGCCGTGGGCTCCGCATTCGATCTTCGTCGAGCTGTATCTGAACGGGCAGTATGAGGGTAACTATCAGCTGATCGAGAAGGTGAACGCCGACAGCCACCGGGTGAACATTCCCGAGCTGACCGAGGCGGACACCTCGGGCGACGTGAGCGGCGGATATCTGATGGAGATCGACCAGGAGTACAACGAGCCGTTTATGTTTTTGACGCCGCACGGTCTTCCGATAGGGCTGATCGATCCGGATTTTTCGCCTGATCCGGAGGTGCCGGCGCAGACTGGATACATCACCCGGTATGTCGCGAATGCGGAGAACGCGTTGTTCGGCGCGAATTATACGGACCCGCAGGTGGGATGGCGGGCGTACTTCGACGAGGCGAGCCTGGTGAACTTTTACATCGTCAACGATGTGATGGGTAATGTGGATGGTGGGGACTTCTACTCAAGCGACTATCTTTACAAGACAGTCGATAATCCGCTCTTGTACATGGGGCCGGTCTGGGACTTCGACATCGCGGCGGGGAACGTCAACTACCAGCCGATTGTGAGTCCCACGGTCCCGTGGATGCAGGAGCAGGCGCTATGGTACAAACAGCTGTTCACGGACCCTTCTTTCGCCGCCGATGTCCAGACGCAATGGAATGCGCTAAAAAACAATGGGGTGTTTACGAACTGGATTTCCTCGATCCAAGAGGAGAGCACGGCACTCACCCAGTCTGCGCAGAATAATTTCACGCGGTGGCCGATGATCGGGGAGACGGTGTGGCCGAACCCCTCGGCCGCAGATACCTACGCCGGCTCGGTGGCGGCCTTTACGGGCTGGGTCGATCAGAGAATCGGTTATCTCGACTCTGTTCTCAATGGCCAAGCGCAAAGCTCGGTGCGGATTGTCAGTGGACCCGTTGCGGCGACCAAGGGTGATTCCGTGACGTACGCGATTCATGTTGGCGGCGCGAGCGGCACTCCGACGGGGAAGGTGAGGCTGCTGCTCGCAGGCAGTGTGGCGGGAAGCGGCGAACTGAATGGTGCAGGAGATGTGACGATTACAACGACTGCGCCGTCTACTGGAAACCTGTACGCCATGGCGGTGTATGACGGAGACCGCCACTACGCGATGGCGCAGGTGTCCGCCCCTGTGCCGTCTTCGGCGAGGACGTCAGCTCGTCAGCCCTGATTTGTGGCTCGTCCCCTGGCATTTCGGAGCAGGTAGCCTGTACGGGCTGTGCGCTCGCGTGGATTCGTTGAGGGTCGCGCCATCGCTGGCGTATGGAACGGCTGCCGATGTATAGGAAAATCTGATAGATGTAGAAGTGTTGCTTATAGAGCAATGCGGAGGATGGAGTGCATTTCGGACTGACGGATGAGCAGGAGCAATTGCGGCGTGAGGTGCGGGCGTTTGCGGAGCGCGAGGTGGCTCCGCATGTGAGTGAGTGGGATGAGAAGAGCGAGTTTCCGCGTGCGGTGGTGAAAAAGCTCGGCGAGATGGGATTGATGGGCGTGATCTTTCCCGAGGAGCTGGGCGGCGCGGGGTTAGGGTATGTGGAGTACGTGCTCGCGGTGGAGGAGCTGTCGCGCGTGGATGGCAGCGTCGGGATCATTGTGGCGAGCCACAATTCGCTGTGCACGAACCACATCATGATCGGCGGCAACGAGGCGCAGCGGAAGCGGTGGATTCCGAAGCTGGCGAGTGGCGAGTGGCTGGGCGCGTGGGGGCTGACGGAGCCGGGTTCGGGGTCGGACGCAGGCGGCATGCGGACGACGGCGGTAAGGCGCGATGGCGGATGGGTGCTAAATGGGTCGAAGACATTCATCACCAACGGGACGTATGCGAATTGCGCGCTGGTGCTGGCCGTGACGGATAAAGAAAAGGCGACGCATGGAGGGATTTCGGCGTTCCTGGTGGAGAGGGGAACGCAGGGATTTCGCAGCGGAAAGAAGGAGAACAAGCTGGGGCTGCGCGCGAGCGATACGGCGGAGCTGATCTTTGAGAACTGCTTTGTGCCGGACGATTGCCTGGTGGGCGATGTGGGCGGCGGGTTCAAGGACGCGATGCGAACGCTGGATGGCGGACGGATTTCAATTGCAGCGCTGAGCCTGGGGATGGCGCGTGGGGCGTTGGACGCCGCAGTGAAGTACTCGAAGCAGCGGAAGCAGTTTGGGAAGGCGATCAGCGAGTTTCAGGCGATGCAGTTCAAGATGGCGGACATGGCGACGCAGCTGGATGCGGCGTGGCTGCTGACGATGCGCGCGGCGCAGATGAAGGATGCGGGCAAAGTGGTGACTCGCGAGGCGGCGATGGCGAAGCTCTTTGCGAGCGAGGCGGCGTGCAGGATCTGCGAGGAGGGCGTGCAGATTCACGGAGGATATGGGTTCATCAAGGACTACCCGGCGGAGAAGTTTTATCGGGATGTGAAGCTGTGCACGATCGGCGAGGGGACGAGTGAGATTCAGCGGATGGTGATTGCACGCGAGCTACTGAAGGGATAGCTCGGTCGCGTCGGGTGCTTCGGTTGCGGAGGCCGGTGCGTCCTGTTCGCGCTCAGACCGGGTGATGCCGTAGATGCTCGCCAGGATGAAGCAGCCCACGAGGAGTTGCGCGGCGATAGGAGAGACGAAGGCTATGGCGGCGTCCAGAACAAATGCGCTGAGGGACAGGTGTCCGTACCTCGAGCGAGCTTTGGACCACTCCTGGAATTCGGCGTCGTGCTCGTGAGCTTTTTTCGCAGCCAGTCGCATCCAGCCGGTGCATAGAAAGACGGAGGTAAGGACGATGAGGAATGCGACGGTGTCTGCGGTGTCGTGGGGATGGTCTGCGACTGCGCGCACGGTCAATGGCAGGAGGCTCGATAGGAAGAGCAGAGTGAAATTCGCCCACATTATCTGGTGATTGATGACGCGGAAGCGCACGAAATATTGACGATGAGCTGACCAGATGCCCGCGATGGTGAGGAAGCCAAGCAGGTAGACGGCAATGGAGGGAAGTACGGTGAGCCAGGCGTGCCAGCCCGCCTGGAGCGGAGCTCGGAGGTCGAGGACCATGACCGTGATGATGATGGCCATAATGGCGTCTGAAAAGAGCTCCAGGCGGTGCTTCGACATGGGCTACGTCTCCAGTGCCGGAGTATAGGGCAGGAGTTCGGGAGAGGCGAGGGAATTCAGCGCGCCCGCTTGCCGGCCCATCCGAGAAGCGGTTGGGTAACATGGAGCCTATGGCGGAGCCGATTATTGTTACGGGTGCGGCGGGATTTATTGGCCGCAACGTTGTTGCGGAGTTGAATGCTCGCGGTGAGGACGAGCTCATCCTTGTTGACGAGCTGGGAGTCAGCAAGCCGGGCGAAGCAGAGAAGTGGAAGAACCTCGTGGGGCTGAAGTATGAGGATCTTGTATCGCCTGAAGACTTTCTGGGTCTGTTGGAACAGCATGCGTATGCCGACGCGCGAGCGGTGATTCATCTGGGCGCGTGCTCGGCGACGACAGAGAAGGATAACGACTATCTGCTGCGCAACAACTATCAGTACACGCGTGTGCTGTGTAACTGGGCGCAGGAGCAGGGTGCGCGGTTTGTGTATGCGTCGAGTGCGGCGACGTACGGCGATGGATCGATGGGCTATGACGACAGCGATGCGGTGACGCCGACGCTGAAGCCGTTGAACATGTATGGGTACTCGAAGCACATGTTCGATCTGTGGGCGCTGAAGCGTGGGCTGTTTGACGGTGGTGAGGGTGGAAATGGCGGGTCTCCAAGAATCGTGGGGCTGAAGTACTTCAATGTGTATGGGCCGCATGAGGACCATAAGGGGGAAATGCGGTCTGTGGTGGTGAAGAGCTTTGAGCAGATTCGCGCGACAGGTGAGGTGAAGCTGTTCAAGAGCTACCGGCCGGAGTACAAGGACGGCGAGCAGATGCGCGACTTCATCTATGTGAAGGACGCGGTGGATGTGACACTCCACTTTGCGATGCAGGATGCGGGCGCGCCGGGAGGGTTGTTCAACTGCGGGACGGGGAAGGCGCGGACGTGGCTGGACCTGACGCGGGCGGTGTTTGCGGCTATGGGTAAAGAGCCGAAGATTGAGTTCATCGAGATGCCGAAAGAACTCCAGGGAAAGTATCAGTACTTCACCGAGGCGAAGACGGAGAAGCTGCGCGCGGCAGGATATGAGAGGCCGTTTACGTCGCTGGAAGATGGCGTGCGGGATTATGTCGAAGGGTATCTTGTGAGGCGGGATGCGTAGGTTTCGGGAGACTGTATGCTTGGGTGGACATGAGTAAGGCGATTACGGCGATCTATCCGGGGACGTTCGATCCTCCGACGAACGGGCACCTGGACGTGATTGCGCGTGGGGCGAAGATTGTCGACCACCTGGTGGTGGCGATTCTGCGGAATGCGTCGAAGGGAACGCCGCTGTTTACGGTTGCGGAGCGCGAGGAGATGCTGCGCGAGGCGACGAAGGGTTTTGGCAACGTGACGGTCGAGACCTTCGACGGGCTGCTGGTGGAGTTCGCGCGCGCGAAGGGAGCGAAGGCGGTGATTCGCGGGATTCGCGCGGTTTCAGATTATGAGTATGAGTTTCAGATGGCGATGATGAATCGGAAGCTGGACCCGGGCCTGGAGACGCTGTTCATGATGCCGGCGGAGAAGTACACGTATGTGAGCTCGCGGCTGATCAAGGGAGTGTTTCAGTTGGGCGGGGATGTTTCGTCGCTGGTGCCGCCGGTGGTGGTGGAGCGGCTGAAGACGAAGAAGGTGACGGGCGCGGCGGTGCCGGGAGCGGAGTAGGGATTGCACTTCTATCCACGGCGCAAATCTGCGAAACTTGAAGGATGAGCACAGCGACAGTTGCAGCGCCCGCGAAGATTCTGACCGACCGCATTAACCGCATTGAAGTTTCGGCGACGATGGCTATTACCGCCGAGGCCCTGAAGATGAAGTCGCAGGGCATTGACCTTGCGGACTTCGGCGCGGGCGAACCGCACTTTGCGACGCCGCAGCACATCAAGGATGCGGCGATTGAGGCGATCCAGAAGAACTTCACGCGCTACACGGCGGTGGCCGGCGTGCCGGAGGTTCGGAAGGCAATTGTCGAACGGCACGCCGCGGACTTTGGAACAAACTATACGGTCGAGGAGTGTGTGTTTTCGGCGGGCGGAAAGCTGTCGATCTTCAACGCGGCGGAGGTGCTGATCGATCACGGCGATGAGGTAATCATCCCGACGCCGTACTGGGTCAGCTACAAGGACATCGTGCAGTTTGCCGGCGGCGTTCCGGTGTTCGTGGAGACGAACGAAGCGGAGAACTTCCGCGTGACGGCGAAGATGCTCGAGTCCGCGGTGACGGAGCGGACGAAGGCGATCATTCTGAATTCACCGTCGAACCCATCGGGCGCGGTGATTCCGAAGGAGGACTTATATGCGATTGTGCGGATGGCGCACGGGCGCGGGATCTATGTGTGGCTGGATGAGTGCTATGCGTATTTGAATTTTTCAGGCGACCTGGTTTCGGGTGCGAGCGTGAAGGAAGCAAAGGACCACGTGTTGGTGCTCGGGTCGCTTTCGAAGACGTATGCAATGACGGGATGGCGCGCGGGCTTTGCGCTGGGACCAAAGCCGATTATTGCGGCGATGAGCAAGCTGCAGTCGCAGTCGACTTCGAATACCGCGAGCATGGTGCAGCGAGCTTCGATTGCGGCGCTGACGAGTTCGCAGGAGTGCGTGAAGGAGATGCGCGCGGATTACATCCAGCTGCGCGATCGCGTGCTGGAGGGATTCAAGTCGATTCCGGGGCTGACGTGCACGAAGCCGGACGGCGCGTTTTACGTGTATCCGAATGTCAGCGCGTTTCTGGGTAAGGGCGGCGTCAAAACGGCGAGTGAGCTGGCTTCACGGCTGTTGACTGAGGCGCATGTGGTGACGGTTCCGGGCGAGGCGTTTGGAACGGACGAGCACATTCGGCTGTCCTATGCAGTGAGTGCGGACGTGATTGACAAGGGTGTGGAACGCATCCGCAAGTTTTTGGGCGAGCTGAAGTAGCGTGAGCGGCAAAGACAGCAGACGCACGAAGGCATCGGCCGCAGCGGACGATGAAACGCCGGGTTTTGCCGCGATCATTCTCGCGGGTGGAAGCGGCACGCGCTTCTGGCCGCGGAGCCGCCGTGCGAGGCCGAAGCAGGTGCTATCGCTGGACGGCGACCGCACAATGATTCAAAACACACTGGAGCGTGTGAAGCCGCTCGTGTCCAGTGGGCAGGTGTGGATCATCACCAACGATCTGCTGGCGAAGACGATTGCGAAGCAGCTGCCCGACGTCGAGGCGAAGCACATTCTGCGCGAGCCGGCGGCGCGAAATACGGCTCCGGCCTGTGGACTGGCCGCGTTTCTGCTGGAGCGCAGCTCGCCGGAGACAGTGCTGGGAGTGTTTCCGTCGGACCACACGATTGGGGATGTGGAGCGGTTTCGTCGCGTGGTGCGCGCGGGTGCGGAGCTGGCGCGCCGGGGAGCGATGGTGGTGTTGGGCGTTTCGCCGACACGCGCTGAGACGGGTTATGGATATATCGAGCTGGGCGCAGCGGTGAAGCCGCTGCAGTCGGACAAATCGATTCCGGTGCGCCGGGTCCGGCGGTTTACGGAGAAGCCGGATAAGGTGAAGGCGAAGCGGTTTCTGCGCTCGGGCAATTACGCGTGGAACAGCGGAATGTTTTTGTGGACGGCGAAGACGCTGGCGGATGCGATGCGTGAGCATCAGCCGAAGACGGCAGCGTTGCTGGAGCAAATTGCGGCTGCCCGGGGAACGCCGAAGTTCGACGAGGTATTTGCAGAGCTGTATCCGCAATGCGAGTCGATTTCGATTGACTATGCGGTGCTGGAGCCGAGGTCGGCCAAGGGTGAGGCGAAGAGTGAGCTCTACTGCCTGCCGGGCGATTTCGCGTGGAGCGATCTTGGCTCGTGGGCTGCGCTGCATGAGTACGTTGCCGAGCGCGCGGAGTCGCATAATTCCAATGTGGTGGAGGCGGAGCATCATGTGGAGATCGCGTCGACGGGGTGTTATGTGTTCTCGCCGAACAAGACGGTGGCGCTGGTCGGCGTGAAGGATCTGGTGGTCGTGGAGACGGACGACGCAATTTTGATTACGACGCGCGAGGGTTCGCAGGATGTCGGCAAAGTTGTGGCGGAGCTGAAGAGTACGGGGCGGCACGATCTCACGTAAGAGCTCACAATAAACGATTGATTAAGGACTGAGATTTGATGGAGCAGAAGACGGTCGTTAAATTCGGCACGGACGGGTGGCGCGGCGTTATCGCCGATGACTTTACCTATGAGAATGTTCGCGTGGCTGCGCGGGCGATCGCACTGTACGTGCTGAAGCATGAGAACGCGGCAGCAGGCGTGTGCATTGGATGGGATACGCGGTTTGCATCGCAGGCGTTTGCGAAGGTTGTGGCGGAAGAGCTGTCAAGTGCCGGGATTCCGGTGCAGCTTTCGGAGAAGATTACGCCGACTCCGGAACTGTCATTTGCGGTGCGCGAACGGGGCGCGGCGGGCGGGGTGATGATCACATCCAGCCACAACCCCGCGCAGTGGAACGGCGTGAAGTACAAGGCGAGCTACGGCGGCGCAGGGTCGCCGGGAATTATTGCGGAGATTGAGAAAGATCTGCTGCAGCCGGTCGCCAAGGCGGCGACGCCGGGAAGGATCGAGGAGGTGGATTTTGCGCCGACGTATGTGGCGGCGCTCGAGAGCTTTGTCGATCTGGAGGCGATCAAGCGGTCTGGGTTCCGGTTTTTGATCGATACGATGTATGGCGCGGGCAAGGGATATATCGCGGGAATCTTCACGCGCGCGGGGATTCCCTTTGTGGAGTTTCGCAGTGAGCTGAATCCGGCGTTTCCGGGGATCAATCCGGAGCCGATTCTGCCGCATATCGCGGCGACGCAAGTGGCTGTCGTCGAGCACAAGTGCGATGCGGGGCTGATTACGGATGGGGATGCGGACCGCATCGGCGCGGTGGATGAGCATGGCAACGTGGTGGACGCGCACAAGATTTATGCGGTGCTGCTGAACTGGCTGCTGGAACGCAAGGGATGGCCGGGCGATGTGACGCGGGCGTTCAACACAACGAAGATGCTGGACCGCATTGCGGCCAAGCACGGACGCAAGCTGCATGAGCACGGGATCGGCTTCAAATATGTGGTGGACTTTATGCTGGCGCAGCCGATTCTCATGGGCGGCGAGGAGTCGGGCGGCATCGGCATCTCGAAGCATCTGCCGGAGCGCGATGGCCTGCTGAACAGCCTGCTGCTGGCGAATGTGATGGCCGACGAAGGCAAGACGCTGGGACAGCTGGTGAGCGCGCTGCAGGAGGAGTTCGGCGAGCACCACTATGGGCGCGTCGATATGCACATCGCGGAGGAGATCAAGCAAGCGGCGATCGCGCGGGCGAAGGAGATTGTGCCGGGCACGGTCGCGTTTGCGGGCATGAAGGTGTTGCACAAGGAGACGCTGGACGGAATCAAGTTCTTCCTGGAGAACCCGGCTTGCACCGCGAAGAAGAACGCAGCGGAGACATGGTTGCTGCTGCGCGCCAGCGGAACAGAGCCGCTGCTGCGCGTGTACTGCGAGAGTTGCGACGAGGAGAGCGTGCGGACGATTCTGGCTGCGGCGCAAAGCTTTGTGATGGAAGGCGCGCGCTGATGGCGTTGGTGACAGTTGAGGTTGCGGGAGTGCTGTTCGACATGGACGGCGTGCTGGTCAGCTCCATTGGAAGCGTGTTGCGGAGCTGGCGGCGGTGGGCGAAACACTACGGTCTGCCCAATGCGGAGAAGATCGAGATTCCGCATGGTGTTCGTGCAGTCGACATCATGCTGCAGCTGAAGCCGGATATCGATAAGGCTGAGGGACTGAAGCTGATCGAGGACATCGAGGTGGCGGACACGGCGGATCTGGAGGTGCTGGCGGGAGTTCGAGTGTTGCTTGAATCTCTACCGGCATATCATTGGGCTATTGTGACTTCGGCGACGCGCCGATTGCTGCTCGGACGGCTGAAGGCCGCCGGGCTGCCGGTGCCGGACCGAATCATCAGCGGCGACCAGGTGAAGAAGGGGAAGCCGGATCCGGAGCCGTACAGGCGCGGGGCGGAGCTGCTGGGAGCGAAGGCGGAGGACTGCCTGGTCGTGGAAGACGCGCCGAGCGGAGTGCGTGCGGGTGTGGCGGCTGGATGCAAAGTGCTGGGCGTGCTGGGCACGCACAGGGCAGAGGAGCTGCGCGAAGCGGGCGCGAGCTGGATCGTGAGCTCGCTGAAGAAGGTGCGGACCGAGAGCAGCGGTGAGCGGATCGTAGTGCGGATCGAGGCATACGCCTGACCGAAGCGAGTTATGGAAACGCTTTCGCCGGATCTGCAATGCGGCTGGATGGGCCGGCAATAGGAATATCCGAGCCAGCGGAGGCGGCGTGTGCAGGAAGAGATTGGGCCGCGCTGCAGGGACCGTAGTCTTTGCCGACTTTGGTCACTACGAAGATATGGTTGCCGGATGAGTCCTTGCTCTTTTTGCCTGAGACGTGGACGCGTTCGCCGGACCTGATGCCGGAGATGTCGCCGGAGAGCGCGTAGGTTTGACGGTCTGCTTCGCTGAGAAGGGTTAGGCTGTCGCCTTGGCTGGCGGTGCATCCGGTGACGGAAGGCGAGCGGTGCAGGATGAGGAAGATGCCGACTCCGATGGCTGCGCCGACTGCCACAATGCCAATGATGATGCCGGTGACCTGGCCTTTGGTGGGGCCTATCTGGCTCTCTGCATGGCGCGGGGTAAGGAACAGCACGGTAAGGCAGAGGACGATGGCGGTCAACTTTCTTTGGAGCGGAGAGATCATCGGTGGACCTCGCAAGATGGGAATTTGAGTTGCCGGACCTTATCCCCTAAGGCCGGCGGTAGACCAGCGATCCGTGGGAGCCGCCGGTTGCGTGACCGACGAGGATTCCGACGAGGACTCCGACACCGAGGCCACCGGCTGCACCAACCCCGATGGGCTTTGCCGAGTTGCTGATGCCTCTCCTCTGAGTCGCGCCGATTGCTGCGCCGGCACCGGTGAACGCGGCGGCGGTAACGACGGCGGAGGTTCGGCTGAAGTGACCGCTGAGGCGGATGGATTTGATCTGTTCGCGGGTGAATTCATAGTGAACTCCGGCATGCGACGGAGCGGAGAAGCAGGCGATGCGGTCCTCGGATACGGAATCAAGGAAACAGGTTTGAGTGCTGTCATTGGTGGCAATCCGAATAAGCGTCTGATTGGGAAGAGCCTGGACGTTATGCCAGCCGCTCGAAAGGGCGCTTTGCGCGAAGGACGTGGATGCAGAAGCGGCGCAAAGCGCGAGTCCCAGAGGCAGGCGAAGTCGTATCGTGACCCTCATCGAACTTCGATTCATAGGGAGATCCGTTGGTTCGAGCGGAATGTGTGCTTGGAAATCTGCGGGGAATCTATGCGGAGAAGAGAGGGCAAGTCAAGAAAATTCCCGCGTACAGAGCGCCGAACTTGTATCGGGATACGGGACAATCAGGAACGTTTGTTGACGATGGCGGCGACGCGGTGGAGATCCTCTTCGGTGTCGACGCCGATGGTGTCGCGCGGGGTCTCGGTGACGTAGATGTCGATGCCGTTTTCGAGAAGACGAAGCTGCTCGAGGCGTTCGGTCTGTTCCAGTTCGCCGGGCGGAAGAGCGGCGAAGCGCTCGAGCGCCGGCTTGCGGTAGGCGTAAAGGCCGAGGTGCTTCCAGTAGGCCGTGGACGGACCGTCGCGATGGAAGGGAATCGTTGCGCGTGAGAAGTAGAGCGCTCTACTGTTGGGCGCGGTGACGACCTTGACCACGTTGGGGTCGGCGATGGATTCGGATGGGCAACGGACTTTGAGGGTAGTGACGGAGACCGCCCGGTCGGCGAATGGTTGGAGCAGGGCATCGATGTGGGCGGGCTCGAGCAGGGGCTCGTCTGCCTGGATGTTGATGTAGATGTCGGCATCGAGTTGGCGCGAGACGGCGAAGAGGCGATCGCTGCCGCTGGCCAGATCGGGGGAGGTCATGAGGCAGGGCCAGCCGCGGGAGGCGCAGAGGTCCGCGACTTCGGTGGAATCTGCGGCGACGACGACGTTGCCGACTTGGGGGCAGCGGAGCGCGGCCTGGACGACCCAGGCGAGCAACGGCTGTCCGTTGAGGTCGCGGAGGACCTTGCGCGGCAGGCGTGTGGACGCGAGACGCGCGGGGATGACGGCGAGAACGCGGGCGGGAACGGGCAGGCCGGTTGTCGGGTTCATCGGCCAGCCTTTCGGCTGATCCGGTTCTTGCGAATGAGGTGAACGGCCGCGGCGATGACCGCGACGAGGACGATGCCGAGGACGAAGGCGGCGGCTTCCAGCCAGTGGAGGACGCCTGTAAGGCGACAGCTAAGCGAGTCGCTGTCGGCGGCGCAGTCGGGCGTGACGGCCTTTGCCGTGGCGGCAAAAAAGAGCGCGAATGTCGCTATGGAAGCGGTGTATCTGTTTGTTGCGATGCGGTTTCGGAAGAACCCCTGCACGTTTGACCTGCGCTGTTGAGACTTATAGGATTGAGTTTAGAGGATGCCACCCCAGCGAGTTCTCGTGAGGGGCCGGGAGGTTGACGTCGCGGCACAGGCCGCTGGATGTGACCTTTCCTTTCTGGTTCTTCCGGCGGTGTAGCTCAGATGGTTAGAGCGACGGACTCATAACCCGTAGGTCAGTGGTTCGATTCCACTCACCGCCACCAAACGTCTGTCGCGGATGTGGGACGATAGACCGGACCGAAATGTTTGCGTTTGAGAGTATCATTCGGGTAGGCAGGGACGTCTAAACCCTGTTCGACGTCAAGCTGTCCTCGGAGTCCAAGAACCCGCGATGCCCAAGAGCCTCAAGATTTCCCTGTTAGCCGTTTCGGTGGTGTTGGTGCTGTGCCTTTTTCTGGGTGTGAACACGCGCGGCGTATCGGCTGCGGGCGACCAGGCGCAGGATGCGTACCGGCAGATTAATGTTTACGGCGAGGTTCTGCAGCACATCCAGAACGACTACGTCGAGGACCCGAATATTCCGAAGGTGACGGACGGCGCTCTGCGCGGGCTGCTGGAGTCGCTGGATGCGGATTCAAGCTACCTGAGTCCCGACGATTACAAGGCCTACAAGGACGACAAGGGCGGCAAGGCGCAGGTTGGGCTGAGCGTTTCAAAGCGCTACGGATATGCGACGGTGGTCTCGGTAATCCCGGGCAGTCCGGCCGACAAAGCGAACCTGAGCGACGGCGACATCATCGAGTCGATTGGGAACCAGGACACGCGCGATCTGTCCCTGGCCATGATTCACCTGTTGCTGGAAGGGCCTCCGAATTCGCAGCTTGACCTGTCGGTGATCCGGCCTAGGCAGGCGAAACCGGAGAAGGTGACGCTGTACCGCGCCGTGGTGGAAGAGCCGCCTGTGAGCGAGACGTTGTACGAGAATTCGTCGATTCTCTATGTGAAGCCGTACACGCTGGACAAGGAGCATGTGAATGCGGTCGAGTCCAAGCTGAAGGAGATGGGCCGCACGAACACCAAGAAGATTCTGCTGGACCTGCGCGATGTTTCGACGGGTCAGGATGCGGAAGCGGTGCGGCTCGCGAACTTCTTTCTGAAGTCCGGAACGATTACGACCCTGGAGGGTCAGAAGTTTCCGAAGGAGACCTTTGCGGCAGATCCCGCGAAGACTGTGAACGCAACCGCGCCGCTGGTGGTGCTGGTGAATCGCGGCACGGCTGGGCCGGCGGAGATTGTGGCGGCAGCCATCCAGGACAACAAGCGCGGCGACCTGGTCGGTGAGCGGACCTTCGGTGAGGGAGCGGAGCAGAAGACCTTTGAGCTGCCCGACGGCGGAGCGGTGATTCTGTCGATTGCGAAGTATGCGTCTCCCGATGGCAAGAAGTTCGAAGACGAGGCTGTGACGCCGGCGACGCAGGTGGCTTCGGAGTCCGACATGGACGATGATGCCGATGACACCGGCAATGCGAAGGCGCCGGCGGTGAAGCACACGCAGCCGGATGATCAGCTTTCGAAAGCACTTGAGATGCTGAAGGCCAAGGCAGCCTAGACGCCGGCGGCTGCATCGACTGCATGGTAAGGTGGAGAGGCCGTGCAGACTGCGCTGAGTCAACCGGAGAGTACTCGCAAGCGGCGTAGCTGGCGGCAGCACCCGCTGTGGGGCGCGATGGGCCGGTTTCCGTTCATGGATCCGGCGCCCGGCGAGCCGAAGCTGGCAGGACGAGCGGCGTTTCTGATGCTGCTGGCGGCATCGGCGGTGCTGGGCGTGCTGTGCGCGCTGATGCTGGTGTACTCGGTGAACGTGCCGGAGATGGCGGAGCTAGAGCGCTATCGGCCGGACACGACGACGGAACTCTACGACATTCACGGCAAGATCTTCGGCTCGTTTGCGCTGGAACGCCGCGTGGTCGTGCCGTACTCAGAGTTTCCGACCGTGCTGCGGCAGGCGATTCTGTCGATCGAGGACAAGAACTTTGAGACGAACGGCGGCGTGAACTTCGTCCGCGTCATCGGCGCGGCGTACGCCGACCTGCATTCGGACAGGCGTGCGCAGGGAGCGTCGACACTGACGATGCAGCTGACGCGCAACTTGTTCCTGTCGTCGGAGAAGACCTACACGCGCAAGCTGCAGGAGATCTTGCTGGCTCTGGAGATTGAGCGGCACTTTACCAAGCAGCAGATCTTCACGCTGTATGCGAACCAGATTTATCTGGGCAGCGGGACGTACGGATTCGAGGCCGGATCGGAATACTACTTTTCGAAACACGCGCGCGACCTGACACTGCCGGAGGCGGCGCTGCTGGCGGCGTTGCCGAAGGGACCGGAGGAGTACTCGCCGGTGCGGCATCCGGAGCGTGCGCTGAAGCGCCGCAACCTGGTGATCCAGGAGATGCTGGACGACCACAAGATTTCCGCGCAGGAAGCTGAGACGGCCATGGCGGCGCCGCTCGGGCTGCATTTAGAGCCGCCTGTGAATACGCAGGCTCCTTATTTTGTGGAGGAGGTGCGGCGGCAGCTGGAGCGCGAGTACGGTGTCGATGAGGTTCACGGCGCCGGGCTGCGGGTATACACGACGCTCGACCTAGACCTGCAACACGCTGCGGAGAAGGCGGTGCTGGACGGAACGGCGACCTATGAGCGCCGGCACGGATGGAAGGGCAATCTCGAAAATGTGTTGCGCGAGGGTTCAGACCTTGCGACATACAAGCACGCCGACTGGTCGCAGCCGATCGAAGAGGGCGCGTACTTTCATGCGCTGGTGACAGAGGTTTCGCCGACGAAGATGACCGTGAAGATTGGCGGCCAGAGCGCAACGATGACCTATCCGGATTGGGCGTGGACGGGCCAGGCGCGTGCGACCGAGCTGGCGAAGGTGGGCGACATCGTCTATGTGAAGGTGACGAGCTGGCCCTCGGGTGACCAGCCGTCGAAGGCATTTCACGTGGACTTGCAGCAGGACAGTGGAGCACAGGCCGCGCTGATGGCGATCGATAACGCGAACGGCGAGGTGCTCGCGCAGGTGGGCGGGCGCGATTTCGCACTGTCACAGTTCAACCGCGCGACGCAGGCGGAGCGGCAGGTGGGATCGTCGTTCAAGATTTACGACTACACCGCCGCGTTCGAAGCGGGGATGAAGCCTTACGATACGGTGCTCGATACGCCGACGACCTTCTACACGCCGGGAGGGCCGTATACGCCGCATGACTATGAGCGTGGCCAGTTCGCCGGATCGATGACGCTGGTGGACGCGTTTGCTGAGTCGCGGAATATCCCGGCGCTGCGGCTGGCGGACAAGATCGGCATACGCAAGGTGATCGATGTGGCGCACCGCTTCGGGGTGACGAGCGATATTCCGGCGTATTTGCCGGTAGCGATCGGGTCGGCGGATCTGACCCTGGCGGAGCAGGTGAGCTCCTACAGCGTGTTTCCGAACGACGGCATCCGCATTGCGCCGCATTACATCCGGCGCGTCGTTTCGCCGGATGGCAGCCCAATGCAGGAGCGTGCACCGCAGGTGCGCCAGGTGATCTCGGTCGATATCGCTCGCGAGATGATGACGCTGCTGGAGGCAGTGGTGCAGCATGGAACGGCCGCGGCTGCTTCGCAACTGAATCATGCGCTGGGCGGCAAGACCGGAACAACCAACGACTACACCGACGCCTGGTTTGTCGGTTTTTCGCCGTCCGTCACTTGCGGGACGTGGGTCGGTTTCGATGACCGGCGATCGCTGGGCGAGAAGGAGACGGGCGCGCGCGCGGCGCTGCCCATCTGGATGGACTTCATGAGGGTCGCGATTGCGAATAATCCCAATGAGCAGTTCCCGCGCGCAAACGCTCCGAAGAAGACTCTGGATGTAGCGATCACACCACCGGATCAGGAAACGGCTGCTCCAGCTGGGGACGCGAGTGACGATGACGTGGATACGACACCACCGCCGCCACCGCCGCAATACGCCTTACCGCCCGCTGCGCCTTCCAACGGAGCGACGCCTGACGATGAACCTGCTCCCGCGCCCCAGTTGCCCGCGCCGCAGAAGCCGATTGTTACGCCGGCGCAAAAGCCGAGCGCTCCGCCACAGGACTGAAGGCGTTCAGGTGCGCTCGGCGAAGATGCCTTTTGCCGTAGCGACATCACGCTGAATCTGCTCGCGCAGGGCTTCGGGGGATTCGAAGCGGCGCTCATCGCGGATGCGATGCAGAAAGGCGAGAGCGAGTGGGGTTGACTCATCCAGCCGGATGGGCTCAAAGTCGAGCAGGTGAGTTTCGACAGCGAAGGAGTCGGCGCCAAAGGTAGGCCGATTGCCGACGTTCGTCACACCCGGAAAGCAGCGCGCGCTTCCTGGTTCGCCGATGGCGAGCGTTGTGACATAGACGCCGATGGCCGGGAGAAGCTCGGAGTACGGTGCGAGATTGATGGTCGGGACGGTGTAGCGCGCGCCGTAGCCCCGCCCTGGCGCGGGCGTGGTGCAGATGGAAAAGTTGCGGCCGAGAAGCGCGTTGGCATCGGCGATATCGCCGGCGGCGATGAGCGCACGAATGCGGCTGGAGGACACAGGCGCGCCATCCATGATGAGCGGCTCGTAAGTGCGGACGGTGAAGCCGCACTCGCGGCCCAGCTCTGAGAGGCCGGTTACATCTGCGGAGGCACCATAGCCGAAGCGGAAGCTCTCGCCCTCATGGACCTCAACGGTACGCAGCGCGTTCTTCAGCACACGTTCTGCAAACTCTTGGGCGGACCAACGGCGGAGCTCGTCATCGAAACGGAGGACGAGGGTGAGATCGATGCCGGCGGCGGCCAGGAGGTCGAGCTTCTGCGCGAGAGGCGTGATGAGCGGCGTGCGTCGCGAGCTGTGCAGGACGTGCGAGGGATGCGGATCGAAGGTGACGATCGCAGAGCGTGCGCTCAGCTCGCGGGCGCGCTTCACCATCGAGGCAAGCACCATCTGGTGGCCGAGGTGCACACCGTCGAAGTTGCCCACACTGACGACGGAGGGCTGCGTGTTGGCGGTGAGATCGTTGAGGTTGCGGAGAATCTGCATGCGAAGAGAGATGTTTGGTGTCAGTGGTCGGTGGTTGCTGGTTGATCGGGTGCGATGTCGAAGGTCAGCTTCAGGCCGTCATGCGCGAGGCGAATGTTGGCCGGCAGCGAGGCGTTGGTGGTTTCGTGATCCAGATCGTGACTGATGTGCGTGAAGTAGGCGCGCTTTGGAGCGATCTTGTTGACGAGGGTGATGGAGTTCTCGAGATGCGAGTGGCTCGGATGCGGCTCGCGGCGCAGTGCGTCGAGGATGAGGATGTCGAGTCCTTCGAGCAGCGGAAGGCTTTCCGCCGGAATATCGCTCATGTCCGTGAGATAGGCGGCGGCGCCGAAGCGGTAGCCGGCGATGGTGTCGCGGCCGTGGGTGACGGGAACACGCACAAACCGCGCGCCGAAGAGATCCACTGCCGTGCCGGGCGCAGCGGGGATGCGATGAAGCTTCACGCGTGCGCTGGTGGGGTAGCGATCGATCTTGCGGAAGGTGTACTCAAAGACGCGCTCGATGATATCGGCCGTGCTGTCATCGGCGTAGAGCGGGAGACCATCGGGCTTTTTGAATGTCAGCGGGCGGAGGTCATCCATGCCGAGGACGTGGTCGGCGTGTCCGTGTGTATAGAGCACGGCATCGAGATGCTGGATATTTTCGCGGACGGCCTGCCCGTGGAAGTCCTGGCCAGTATCGATGAGGACATGATGATTGTTGTAAGCAAGAAGAACCGATGGCCGCGTGCGGCGGTTCGGCGAGCCGGGACGGTGCGCGTCTGTGCACACAGCGCAGCCACAGCCGAGTGTGGGGACGGCCATGGAGGTGCCGCTGCCGAGGAAGGTGAGGGTTGCTTGCATGAAAGAAAGCAGAGAACAGAGATCGCGTTGTACTTTAGCGGACGATGGTGGGACCGCCCGGCGCGCCCGGCATTCCTGAAGCCCCCGGAGCACCTTGTTTCGCGGACTGGCGGGCGATACCCTGGGTCACCTCGAGGAAACCCATCCGCAGCTCGAAGAGCGCCGACTGAGTCAGTTTGTCCTCGGCGTCGGTAAGGTTCCCCTTGGTCTTTTCGGCGATGACGGTCAGCATATCGATGGTCTGGCGCGCACCAAGCAGGTCGACCCGCGCAGGCTGACCGGGCTCCGTGGCCCCGCCGAGCTGAAGCAGCGCCTGCATATAAAGCGACTGCACCAGGTGCTCATAGTTCATCTCGGGCATACGTTCCATGCCGGGATTGGTGGCACGGATGGCGGTGTCCAGGCGGTCGACGGTGGCAGCGTAGGCGCGATTGGCCTGCTCGGTCTGCTCCACTGTAGGAGGAGGCGGAAGATGATCCTCATCGGGAAGATGTGCAGGCTCTGCAGCCTGTGCAGCAGGGCTCTCCGCGGCGGGTGAAGGGAACGGGATTGGCGCTTTGGCATCGGCCGGCGGCTCCGGCTTTTGCGCAGACGCGGGGCGAGACCTGGAATCCTCTTGCTCGGGCTCGTTGTGCGGGACATCGGGGCGAAGCTCGCCCTCGGCGGTGAACTTGCGGCGGTCGTTGACGACGAACGGTGTCTTATCAGGCATAGGGTCTTCTTGCAGGTGCGTGGAGATCAGTTCGCGGTTAGCAATTCCTGTTTAGATGCGTTGCGCGGTGTGGCCGAACCACCGGAGTAGGTTAGTGCAGTGTGCGTGTCGAGCGCCTCGCGGCGAACGTAGCCAAGGGCGACGGTCTGATCGCCAGCGAGGAGCGGAGCAACGGCGGCGGAGGTAATTTCGCCTACGGGTTTGCCGTCCGCCTCGATGGCCGTGGGGAACTCGTCCGGCAGCTTGCCGGTGAGCCGAAGCGGCGTGAGCAGGCGATGGACCTGGCCGCGGGACCGGATGCGCTCGACGATCTCCTGGCCGAGATAACAGCCCTTATTGAAGTTGAGGGCTTGAGACTGGTTTGTCTCCTGGGGGAGATACCTTTCGGTGATATCGCGGCCGTAGAGCGGGCGGCCTTCGAGGAGGCGAAAGACTTCGAGGGCCTCGGTCGAAAGTTCCGTCACGTTGGCGGCCAGGAGATCGTTACGCAAGCTGGCGATGACGGCGGTCTCGCCGCGAAGCTCGAACTGAGCGATCGTGCCCGGACGAGGAGTGAACAGCAGCACGGGTCCGTGCGGTGAGTCCGCATGCACGAGGCGCAGCGGATCGGGCGAGGGAAGCCCGGCCGCTTGGAGCCGGGACAAAGCGTCAGGGCCGAGAAGAAGCAGAGAGCTCTCGTCCGTGAAGGCGGGGGTCAGCTCGACGTCGTCCATGATGATGAAATGGTCGAGGTGCCGCTGGATGGCTTCGATCTGCGAGTTTTCGGTTTCGAGCACAAACGATGGCGGTTCGGCGGGCTCGATCTCGCGGTAGACCGTGCAGTCGCCAAGAATCCGGCCCTGCGCGTTCAGCAGAAAGGCGTAACCGCCCTGTCCGGGAGCAAGCGCCTGGACGGAGTTGGTCACCATTCCATTCAGCCAGCGCGTGGCGTCGGCCCCGGTGACGCGGAGGAAGGCTCGATCGTCCAACGAAGCAATGGCAGAACGATGCAGGACGGCGTCGAGTTCGGATTGAAGGCTCTGGCTCATGTTCCTCCTGCAGGATTAATTGTAGCGATTCCGTGAGGTTCCGTGAGCCGGTGCGTACACTTGAACGAGAAGGTTGGAGGCGGCGTGAAGCACGGGTTGATGGGTTACCGTTGGGTTGTTCTGGCTGTGGCGTTGTTGGTGGGGATGGAAGTCGGGGCGCAACAATCGCAGGCGCCTTCGAAGTCCGGTTCTGGTTCGCAGAATGCTCCAGTCCCTTCGGATGCGCCGGGCGTGACGCCACCGAAGCTGCAGGCGGGCCAGACCACAGTCATCGTCGATCAGCCGCTCACCAAGGCGCAGGAGAAGCAACTGCTTTCCGACGCCAATGAGATCTTCGAGTTCGTCAGCAAAGACACGGGGCTGCCGATCGAGCACTCGATTAAGAAGGTCTTTATCACGCGCGACAAGGTGAACTCGGAGCTGCGCAAGAAGTTCGACGAGGACAAGAGCAACAAGCGCATGGAGCGCAGCGAGCTTGTGCTGAAGAAGTTCGGTCTCTTGGACGAGAGTTTTCAATTGCGGCCCTTTCTGCTGAGCCTGCTGACCGAGCAGATTGCCGGGTTCTACGACAACAAGACGAAGACGATGAACCTGCTGGACTGGGTGCCGATCGACCAGCAGAAGCCCGTGATGGCGCATGAGCTGACGCATGCTCTGCAGGATCAGAAGGTGGGCCTGACGAAATGGGAAGATCTTGAACCGGACGGGGTGGCGAAGAACGTCGAAGAAGACACGAAGCACATCCAGACGGATGAAACGGACACGGCGCGCGAGGCGGTGCTGGAAGGCCAGGCGATGGTCAGCTTTGCGGACTACATGCTGAAGCCGAGCGGCAAGACACTGCGCGAGGTTCCGCAGATAGGCGCGCAGCTGGAAGCGGGCGCAGGCGATATGAGCGATTCGCCTGTGTTAGCGCGGGCTCCGCTCGTGCTGCAGGAGTCGCTGCTGTTCCCATACACCACCGGCCTCGCGTTTGAGCAGGCGGTGCTCCTGAAGGAGGGGACACAGAAGGCCTTTACCGGCGTTCTCGATTCGCCGCCCAATACGAGCTCGGAGATCATGCATCCGGACGACTACATGAATCACAAGCTGGAGCCGCTGCTGGTGCTGCCGGATATCCATCCAACGCTCGAGGCGGCCGGCTATGTGCCGTATGACGTAGGCGTGATGGGCGAGCTCGATGTGCGGATGACGGCAGAGCTGTTCGGCGGCAAGCCGCTGGCGGAGGCGCTCGCTCCTGAGTGGGACGGTGGAGTGTATTACGCGGCGCAGCGCAAGGACGCCAGCGATGCGGATAAGCAGACGACGAAGTCGATTGCGATTCTCTATCTATCGCGCTGGAAGGATGCCGACTCAGCGCGCAGCTTCTTCCATGTGTTCGAGCAGGAGCTGCCGCGGCAATACGACGGATTGAAGCGTCGCCCGGCCGATGAAACGGATCCCGACGAGCGCGTGTACTCGACCAACGGTGAAGGCGACGTGATGCTCAGCGTGAAGGGCAATGAGGTTTGGGTGAGCGAGGGCTTCGAGCTGCCCGTTGCAACGAAGCTGCGTGGAATGATCGTGAGCGCGCAGGGCGTTGGCCCGATTCGCCAGGCGAAGTTGACCGTGCCGGACAACGGACTGGTTGGGGGACTATCGCAGTGGATCGGCAGCTTTGGGATGGCGAAGGCCGGGATGCACCTATTGTTCTAGTTTGCGCTCAGGGCTCGCGACGATCAGTGAACTGTCGGTGACACGCTCATCACGTTGATGTCTGCAAGGCCGTGGACCCAGCGTGCGGGCTTCGCGCCGTCGGTGTTGATGAGCTGGATGTTGCCGCCTTCGGCGTCCGGCAGACCGGACTTCATGACGGCGACGATCACTTGGCTGCGAGAGAACATCGGTTCAACCTCGGCCGCCGAGTAGAGCACGAAATAGTGGTCGGTGCCGGTCGCAATCACGGAGGAGTGCAGAATAAGCGGCTCGGTCTCCTTGGAAGCGACCAGTCCAGCCTTGGCCAGCACGTCGGAGAGAAGCGGGCCGGAGTAGGTCTCATCGGTATTGCGCTGCGCGTTGTGAACGTGCACGGTGACCTGCGGGAGCGCGAGCAGGTCTTCGACCCGGAAGGTCCTCAAACGCCCTTGGAATGTGACGTTCAGTGAGTGCGAAGGCGGCACGGGCGGCTTCTCATGGTCGGTGCCGGCGGCCATGGGCGAGCTTTGCGCGGACGCCGCCGTGGCCAGGCCCAGGGCAAGTGCGAGAGGAGCGAGTCTCATGCCGATAAGGGTACAACGACCGCACCGCGCAACAAGTCGTATACTGAAGCCATGTCGATTCTGCGAAATGCGGCCGCGATCGCCAAAGGGATGAGCATCACCCTCCGCGAAGGCTTTGCGCCAAGCGAGGTGGAGAACTATCCGGACGGCAAAGGCCCTATGCGCGGCGCGGTGTTTCAGGAGCGCTTCCGCGGCAAGCATCAGCTCCAGCGCGACGAGAACGGCCTGGAAAAGTGTGTAGCCTGTTTCCTCTGTGCCGCGGCCTGCCCGTCGAATTGCATTTATATCGAAGCCGCGGACAATACGTCGGAGAAGCGCATTTCGAGCGCTGAGCGTTACGCGAAGGTTTACAACATCGATTACAACCGCTGCATCTTCTGCGGCTACTGCGTGGAGGCTTGCCCTACCGACGCCATTACGCACGGCCACGGCTTTGAGCTGGCCAGCCTGAACGCGACGACCATGGTCATGCGCAAGGAAGACCTGCTGGTGCCGATCTCGACAGGTCTTCCGAACTCGGACAAAGAAGAGGCAGAGGTGCTTGCTTAGACGCAGACGGTAGAGCGTAGACAGTGGACGGTAGAGCAAGCGGCGAGCCTGGCAGGGCTCGCCGATGTTGTGTGGAGGGTGAGATGAGCACGCAGAAACATCCGCTGGAAAAGATTCTCGAGGAGCGCATCGCGATCATCGACGGCGCGATGGGGACGACGATCCGCACCTACGGCATGAAAGAGGTTGATATTCGCGGCCAGCGCTTCAAGGGCGCGACGAAGGACCTGTTGAACAACGGCGACCTGTTCTCGCTGACCCAGCCGGAGATGATCGGCGACATTCATCGCAGATTTCTCGAAGCCGGCGCGGACATCATCGAGACCAATACCTTCGGCGCAACCAGCATTACGCAAAGCGAGTTCTTCATCGAAGATCCGCGCGAGCGCGGCGGCCGCAAGGACCCGGACTTCTATCAGCGCGTCATCGAAGACGAAGCAATGAAGTCGCTGGCGTGGGAGATCAACGAGACCAGCGCGCGGCAGTGCAGAGAGTGGGCCGACCGCGTAGCCAACGAGACAGGGTGGCAGCGCTTTGTCGCCGGTGCAATTGGACCTCTGACCGTGTCGCTCTCGAATTCGCCTGACGCGGATGATCCCGGGTTCCGCGTGGTGACGTTCGATCAGGTCAAGCAAGCGTATGCGGAAGAGGTTCGCGCTCTAATCGCGGGCGGCGTCGATCTGCTTCTGGTGGAAACGATCTTCGACTCGTTGAACGCAAAGGCCGCGCTGGTGGCGATTCAAGAAGTCTTTGACGCGGACAAGAAGAAGCTGCCTGTGATGATCTCTGCTGCAGTTGGCCGCGGCGGCGAAACGCTGATCTCGGCACAGACGACAGAGGCCTTCTGGAATGCGGTGAAACATGTGCGTCCGCTCAGCGTGGGCCTGAACTGTTCGCTGGGGCCGGAGCTGATGTATCCGTTTCTCGAAGAGTTGTCGGAGAAGGCAGACGTTGCGATTTCGTGCTATCCGAATGCGGGGCTGCCGAATCCACTGTCGGAGACCGGTTTCGATCTGAAGCCGGAGGACATGGGACGCTTCCTCGGACAGTTTGCGAAGGACGGCCTGGTGAACATTGCGGGTGGATGCTGTGGCAATACGCCCGAACACATTGCGGCGATCGCAAAGGCGCTGGAAGGCGTAGCGCCGCGCCACCTGCGCAGAGAGCTGGTGGCGGCTTGAGCGACGGTCACACTCAAACCTTCAAGCCGCTGCGACTGTCCGGCTCGCAACCGTTCACGCAGCAGCAGGGCGTGTTCATCATGATCGGCGAGCGGACGAACGTCGCCGGCTCGCCGCGCTTCGCTGCGCTCATCAAGCAGGGCAGGTACGAAGAAGCCGTCAGCATCGCGCGCCAGCAGGTGGAGAACGGCGCGAACGTCATCGACATCTGCATGGACGAGGGCATGATCGACGGCGTTGCGGCGATGACGCGCTTCCTGCAGTTGCTCGCCAGCGAGCCCGAGGTCGCGAAAGTTCCGTTCATGGTCGACTCCTCGAAGTGGGAGGTCATCGAGGCTGGTCTGAAGTGCATCCAGGGGAAGGGAATCGTCAACTCCATCTCGCTGAAGGAAGGCGAGGCGAAGTTCAGGGAGAACGCCCGCACGGTGCTGAAGTATGGCGCTGCGGTCGTCGTGATGGCGTTCGACGAAGCCGGCCAGGCCGCGACCTTTGAAGACCGCACCCGTATTTGCGAGCGAGCGTATCGCATCCTCGTCGACGAGGTCGGGTTTCCGCCCGAGGACATCATCTTCGATCCGAACATTCTTACGGTCGCTACCGGGATGGAGGAGCACAACAACTACGCGGTCGATTTCATTCGCGCGACGCAGTGGATCAAGGAGAATCTTCCGCACGCCAAGGTGAGCGGCGGCGTCTCGAACATCTCATTCAGCTTTCGCGGCAACAACAAAGTGCGCGAGGCAATGCATGCGGCGCTTCTGTATCACGCGATCGCGGCCGGCCTGGATATGGGCATCGTCAACGCCGGCATGCTCGAGGTCTACGAGGAGATTGATCCGGAGCTGAAGACGCTGGTCGAAGACGTTCTTCTGAACCGGCGGCCGGACGCGACAGAGCGACTGGTCGAGTTCGGCGAGAAGATCAAGACGGAGAGCGTTGGCACGGCCGGAACAGAGAAGAAGACTGAAGAGTGGCGCAACGGCACAGTCGAAGAGCGCATGACGCATGCGCTGGTGAAGGGAATCGACACCTATATCGAGGCCGATGCCGAAGAGGCGCGCGTCAAGCTGGGACGGCCTCTGCTCGTGATCGAAGGCCCGCTGATGGCCGGCATGGGCGTTGTCGGCGATCTCTTCGGCGCGGGCAAGATGTTTCTCCCGCAGGTGGTGAAGTCGGCGCGCGTGATGAAGAAAGCCGTCGCATACCTCACGCCGTTCATGGAAGCCGAGAAGGCCGAGCTTGCCGCACAGGGGCATGAGATCAAAGCGCAGGGAAAGATCGTGCTCGCGACAGTAAAGGGTGATGTGCACGACATCGGCAAGAATATCGTTGGCGTTGTCCTGGCCTGCAATAACTACGAGGTCATCGATCTTGGAGTGATGGTGCCTGCCGAGAAGATTCTGGAACGCGCCAAGGAAGTGCGCGCCGACATCATTGGACTTAGCGGATTGATCACTCCATCGCTCGACGAGATGGTGCACGTGGCGCGCGAAATGGAGCGCCAGCAATTCAAAGTGCCGCTGCTGATCGGTGGAGCAACTACCAGCCGGGCACATACGGCGATTAAGATCGCACCGTTCTACTCCGAGCCGGTCGTTCATGTGGGTGATGCGAGCCGCGCCGTTCCGGTAACCACAAGCCTGCTGAGCGAGGACGGCAAAGCAGAGTTTGAGGTGCAGCATCGTGCAGAGTATGAGGCCATTCGCAAACGCCACGCCGCGCCAAAGCAGTCTGTTGTTTCGATCCAGCAAGCCCGTGCGCGCCGCACACCGATCAAGTGGCGCGCCGAAGATCTCGCAACGCCTGAATTCACCGGAGTTCGCGTCCTAGAGGATGTTCCGCTCGCGGCGCTGCGCGAGTACATCGACTGGTCACCGTTCTTTCATGTCTGGGGCCTGAAGGGAATTTATCCTCGCATTCTCGAGCACGAGGGCCACGGCATCGAAGCGCAGAAGATCTTCGATGAAGGCCAACTGCTGCTTGATCGCATCATCCGGGAGAAGCTGCTCATTGCGCGCGGAGTGTACGGCTTGTTTCCGGCCAACGCGGCAGGCGACGATGTCGAGCTTTATTGGGACGATTCGCGCGCGAACGTTCGAGAGCGTTTTCATTTCCTGCGTCAGCAGGCGAACCGCGAAGGCAACGAGCCCTGCCGTTCGCTCGCAGATTTTATTGCACCCAGGGAAACAGCCCTCAACGATTCCATCGGCGCGTTTGCAGTAACGAGCGGCATCGGTCTCGACAAGCTCGTCAAGCAATTCAAAGCCGACAACGACGACTACAACGCGATCATGGCGGAGGCACTGGCCGATCGCCTCGCGGAGGCCTTCGCCGAATATCTGCACAAGCAAGTGCGCGATGCATGGGGTTACGGCCGCGCGGAAACCTTCGCGCCTGAGGACTTGATTCAGGAGCGATATCGCGGCATTCGTCCCGCGCCCGGATATCCAGCGTGTCCGGACCACACCGAGAAGGGAACAATATGGCGTTTGCTGGACGTGAAAGCGACGACAGGCATCGAGATCACGGAGTCTTTCGCGATGTGGCCGGGATCCAGCGTGAGCGGACTGTATTTTGCGCACCCGGAATCGCGCTACTTCAGCCTGGGCAAGATCGACCGCGATCAGGTGAAGGACTACGCCGGGCGAAAAGGGATGACAGTGCAAGAGGTCGAGCGCTGGCTGGGACAGAATCTCAATTACGATCCGGCGGGGTGAGGGGCTGGCTCGCGCTAGAAGAACCAGTAGACGTCTCGCGAGAAGACGAGAAGCAACGCGTGGCAGACGATATGCAGGAGTTTCATAACAAACTCCGGGCTACGACATATTAGATAGCTCCTTGAGGCAGGGGGTTGTCAACAGAAGGATTGGTTCTGCTTCGGCGCCGCCTCCCGCAGACATGGGACCGGTCGTAAAAGCGCCCACGAGCGATGGTGGGAACCTCGTGACCGCTGCAGCCGTGACGCATTGACAATCGTTTGCCGGAATGGAAGCATGAGGTCACGTTCACGGTCGAAATTGAGGGACACATCGGCCCGTGCCGGCCCCTGTGTTGAAGGAGTTTCATGAAGCCGCCGCCAAAGCGTGTCATTCTCCACGTCTGTACGCGCGAGACGATTCGTCCGCTGCGGGACCGCGTTCTCACGATGCAGGGCTTCGAGGTTGATTCCGCGCTCACCTATGAACAGGGTCTCTCGATGTTCTGGGGGCGTGACTACGATCTCGTGCTCATCGATGTGGAGGGGACCAACGGTGTCGTCGAGGCGGAGAAGCTGTGCTCGGAGATCAAGACAGCGCAACCGGAGCAGTTGGTCGCCTTCGTGTGCAACTGGCGCGTGGCGAACCTCACCGACTGCCCCGATGAGATTGTCCGCACGGAGTTCGATCCGTCCGCTTTTGCCGAAGGAGTCAGCGCAATCGTGCCACGCCGGCTTAACTAGTCAGGCCCTGGGATTTGCAAGGCGGGACATCCTGTGTTACAAACAAGACATTCCATCCGCCGCAAGGCGGGTCGAATTTCATGCAGAGTGGCTGAGGGACGAGCCCTGAGACGCCACGACAACCGGACAGAACAAAGGCGTACCGGTGTCAACTCTCTCCTGGGAACCAGGGAACATGAGATTCGGTAGGCAGGTTTCATCCACTGCATTCCGCGTTTTCATCTTCCCTTAACCGTACGCGGCGGTTATCCGGAGCAAAAGAGAGAAAGTCTCAGGCGACGCACCCCAAAGGCCCCGGGAGTGTTTTGCGATGAGTTCTGCTTCTTTGGAGTCCGCCTGTACGACGGTGTATGAGCTGCGCTGCAACGAGTGCGGCAAGAGCTTCGGCAATCGTCCGCAATCGGCTTGCGATGACTGCCTCGCTCCGCTCGAGGTGAAGTATGACCTCGAGTCCGTCCGTGGGCGCTTCACACGCGAGAGCATCGCAGCCGGCCCGGCGAACATCTGGCGCTACAAAGAACTGCTTCCGATTCCCGCCGGCTATCAGCCCGACCTTCCCGTAGGCTTCACGCCGCTGGTTCGCGCAAAGCGGTTAGGCAAGCGCATCGGCTCCAACAATCTCTATGTGAAGAACGACGCCGTCTGCTTTCCCACGTTGAGCTTCAAGGATCGCGTGGTGAGCATTGCGCTGGCGAATGCGCAGGCGTTCGGGTTTGATGTGGTGGGCTGCTCTTCGACGGGCAATCTCGCCAACAGCGTGGCGGCACAGGCCTCTCGGCTGGGCCTGAAGGCCTGCATCCTCGTCCCCGCGGACCTTGAAGCTGCAAAGATTCTCAACACCCAGGTCTACGGCGCGCGTCTGGTGCGCATCGACGGCAACTACGACCACGTGAACCGCCTGTGCACACTGATCGCCGACGAGTACAACTGGGGTTTTGTGAACGTGAACCTGCGGCCGTACTATGCCGAGGGCTCGAAGACCGTCGGCTACGAGATCGCCGAGCAGCTTGGATGGCGCTTGCCCGACAACGTCGTCTGCCCGATGGCCGGAGGCTCGCTGATTCGCAAGATCAAGAAGGCGTTTGACGAGCTTGTGGCGCTCGGCCTCGTCGAACCGAAGCACGTCAAGTTTTTCGGCGCGCAGGCGACAGGATGCTCGCCCATTTCCACCGCGGTGAAGAATGGCCGCCAGGAGATTGACCCGCAGCGTCCGTTGACCATCGCGCGTTCACTGGCGATCGGCAACCCGGCAGATGGCCCTGCCGCGGCGAAGATGATCCGGGCTACAGGCGGATTTGCTGAAGATGTCTCGGATGTTGAAGTCGTCGCCGGCATTCAGGAGCTCGCAGAGACCGAAGGCATCTTCACTGAGACCGCGGGCGGCGTAACCACAGCCGTTACTGCAAAGCTGATCGCGCAGGGACGTATTGGCAAAGACGAGACAACCGTGGTCTGCATCACGGGGAATGGCCTGAAGACGACCGATGCACTGGCCGGCTGCTTCCATCAGGAGCGCGCCGTGAAGCCGAAGCTGGCGGAGTTCGACGCCTATTTGCGCGAGACAGACGCCTCGCTGGTGAATGTGAGCTCTTCCGCAAGCGCCGCGGCCAAAGAAGAAGCCCTGGTGTTGGCCGGAGGTGCGCGGTGAGCGTAAAAGTAACCCTGCCGACCGCCCTGGCCCGGCACACGGACGGACAAAAGACGTTTGCGAGCGAGGCAAAAAATCTTCGTGGGCTGCTGGCAGAGTTCGACGCAAAGTTCCCGGCCCTCGCACAGAACGTCAAGGACGACAGCGGCAATCTGCGCAAGTTCATCAATGTCTACGTCAACGACGAAGACATTCGCTTCCTCGGCGGCGACGCGCACCAGTTCGAAGACGGCGATGAGGTCATGCTCATCCCCTCCATCGCCGGTGGCCGATGCGGCCAGCGCCGCTTCCTGACGCTGCCGTATGACGAGATCGTCCTGGAAGGCTGTTAGTTTCACCTTGCCAGAACACGATTGACAGCCTTTTCTGCGCCCTCGTATCGTTCTGAGGCATGAAGGCTGCTCTGACGCTGCTATGTTGCGGGCTGCTAACCGGATGTGCGGTGGGTTCGGGGGGGACGAGCTGCGATCTGGGTTCCAAGTTGACGGTGAGTCCGGCGACTGCGACAGCGGATCATTCGGCTGCACCTCCGGGGAACGAGGTACAGTTCATGTCGGTTGTGGCTCCCACGGCGCCGCCAGGATGTGCGGTGCCGCAGTGGCTGTTACAGGCGACACCGACGTGGACCAGCACGGATTCTAAGGACATTCAGATCGACAGCTCGACAAACGCGCAGACCAACGGACTGGCAACGTGTTCCGGAGCAACGAATGGAGCCGCCACGTTGACGGCGACAGTCACATTCGACAATACCGTGCTGACGCAGACTGCATCGCTGACCTGTAAATAAGCCTTACCGGCGATAGTTGTCGAGGCGCCGGCAGGCCTCCGCCAGATCCGCATCTTTCTTTGCAAAGCAGAACCGCAGTAGGTTTTCTCCGCGGTTGCGGCCGTCAGGATTCGCTCCGAAGAAAGCGGAGCCAGCCACGGCGGCGAGGCCTGTATCGGTGAGCAGCCTTCGCGCCCTGACCTTCGCATTCTCGCCCGGAATGCGCGAGGAGTCCGCGAGCACGTAGTAGGCTCCCGCCGGAATAGAGGGCGTAAGTCCGGCGCGCGTCAACGCAGCACAGAACATGTCGCGCTTGGCCTGGTATTCGACGGACAGATCGCTGTAGAAGCTCGTCGGAAGCTCCAACAAGCCGGCCGCCGCTCCGTGCTGCAGCGGCGAAGGAGCGCAGACGTAGAGCAGATCGTGGAAGTAGGCGATGGCCGGCGTCCACCGCTCCGATGCGGTTAGGTACCCAAGCCGCCATCCTGTCACGGAGAAGGTCTTCGAAAATCCGGAGATGGTAATCGTGCGCTCGGCCATGCCGGGCAGCGTGGCCAGCGAAAGATGCTGCTCGCCATCGTAGAGGAAGTACTCATAGATCTCATCGGTGAAGACGAAGAGGTTGTGCTCGATGGCAATCTCGGCGATCGCTTCGAGCTCCGCACCGCTGAAGACCTTGCCGGACGGATTTGTGGGCGTATTGAGGATCATGGCGCGTGTGCGGGGCGTGACCGCTGCGCGCACGCGATCGAGGTCTAGCGTCCAGTCCGGCGGAGCCAGCGGAACAATGAAAGGTTGAACGCGCTGCGAGTTCAACGACGCCGTGTGATAGCCGTAGAACGGTTCGAAGACAATGCACTCGTCACCGGGATCGAGCGTTGCCATGATCGCGGCATGCAACGCGCCGGTCGCTCCGCTTGTGACCAGAACGTTCGTATTGGGATCGGCTGCGATGCCGTTGAAGGACCCGAGCTTCTGCGCGATGGCCTCGCGCAGGGGCGTGATGCCGTCCATCCGGACATAAATATTGTGTCCGTCGCGAATGGCGCGGATCGCAGCTTCTACAACCGGATGCGGCGGGTCCGTGTCGCAGACCCCTTGCGCCAGGTTGATGCCGCCCACATCGGAGCAGGCGACAGTCATGGCGCGAATCTCCGACTGGACAAGCCCGGGCGAAAGTTCGCTCAGGCGAAGGCTGGACGAACTTGACGGAGCGACGGTCGATGCAAACATAGGGAAAGGCGCGCCGAGGCACGCCCTTCCATCCTACCCAAATTGCCGCCCAGCGCACGCTCTGCTAGATCACATGCAGTAACCACAGGATGACAATGATCAGCAGAATTGTTCCGAGACCGCCCGAGGGGTAGTATCCCCAGCCGCGGGAATACGGGTATGCGGGGAAAGATGCAAACATCAGGATCAGGAGAATGATGATCAGAAGGATCAAGTGTGCCTCCGATGGCGAGCTCTCTTTGCAGCCGTCCGAGCTCTATCGGCAAATAGATGCCGATTCGCTTCTCGCCGTTATCTCGTTCCATGACAAGAGTTGCACGGCCGAGCGAGCAACCGCACAGCGTACTAGGCATCTCTCATAAGCGGGCGGGTGCCGGTAGGTGATCCGGATTTGTCGCCCGGAAAGCAGGTGCACAGATGTTCTTGGCAATCGCAATCATCCTGGCGATTATCTGGGTCGTTCTCTTTTTCGCGCTTCATCTGACCAGCTTCTTCATTCACATCCTGATCATTCTCGCCGTCATCTCGCTGATTGCCCATCTGTTCACCGGCAGGAAAGCCTGACCGCGGCGCTCAAGCGCAGACGGCTGCAGCTTACGAGCCGCAGCCGTCCGTGAAGGTTGAATTGCCGGAAGATTATTGGCGAGCGATATTGCGCGGTTGTTCCTGCACCGGCGGCGGCAGCGGCGCCTTCGCGGCGAGGGCGTCAGGCGTCTCCTCTGTCAGTCGCGGCAGCTTCCCAGCCAGCGCGATCTCCAGCACCTCGTCCATCGTTTCCACCCAATGAAGCTTCATCGAGCTCTTGATTAGCTCAGGAAGGTCGGCGAGGTCGCGTTTGTTCTCTGCGGGAAGCACGGCTTCGAAGATTCCCACGCGGTGGGCGGCGAGCAGCTTTTCCTTCAACCCGCCGATCGGCAGCACCTTGCCGCGCAACGTGATTTCGCCGGTCATGGCGACGTCACGCCGCACCTCGATCTTCGTCAGGGCAGAGGCCAGCGCCGTCGCCAGCGTGATGCCGGCTGAGGGGCCGTCTTTGGGAATCGCGCCCTCCGGAACGTGGATGTGAATGTCGATGTTGCGGTAGAAATCCCGCGCCAAACCGAGATGATGCGAGCGCGAGCGGATGTACGTCAGCGCTGCCTGCGCGGACTCCTGCATGACATCGCCCAGCTGGCCCGTCGCCGTCAGCTTGCCTTTGCCGTCAAGCACCTGCACTTCGGTCTGCAGAATCGATCCGCCAACCTCAGTCCAGGCAAGCCCGGTGACAAGTCCAATCTCATTCTTCTCGTGCACCTGGTTATCGCGGAACTTCGCCACGCCCAGCAGGTCCTCGAGTGACTCGGACGTGACCTTCTCGACGTGCGCAGCCTCCTTGACGACCCGGCGCGTCACCTTGCGGCAGATGTTGCCGATCTCGCGCTCCAGGTTGCGAACGCCCGCTTCCCGCGTATAGAAGCGAATGATGCCACGCAGCGCATCGTCATGGAAGCTGATCTGTTCTTCGGTCAGACCCGTGGCCTCACGCTGCTTGCGAACCAGGTACTGCCGGGCAATCTCCAGCTTCTCGAGCTCGGTATAGCCCGTGAGCCGCAGGATCTCCATGCGGTCCTGCAGGGGACCGGGAATCGTGTGCAGCACGTTCGCCGTCGCAACGAAGAGCACTTGCGAGAGGTCGTACTCCACGTCGAGATAGTGATCCTGGAACGTATTGTTCTGCTCCGGATCGAGAACCTCGAGCAGGGCGCTCGCCGGATCGCCGCGGAAATCCGACGCCATCTTGTCGATCTCGTCGAGCATGATGACCGGATTCTTCGTTCCGGCCTTCTTCATCGACTGGATGATCTGCCCGGGAAGCGCGCCGATGTACGTTCGCCGATGCCCGCGAATCTCCGCCTCGTCGCGGATGCCACCGAGCGACAGACGAACGAACTTGCGGCCCGTGGCTCTTGCGATCGACATACCGAGTGAGGTCTTGCCCACGCCCGGAGGTCCAACGAAGCAGAGAATCGACCCCTTGGGATTCTTGACGAGCTGACGGACAGCGAGGAACTCGAGGATGCGCTCCTTGATCTTTTCCAGGCCGTAATGATCCTGGTTGAGAACCGTCTCGGCGTTGTCGATGGAGCGAATCTCTTTGCTGCGCTTCTTCCACGGCACCGCAAGAAGCCAGTCAAGGTAGTTGCGCGAAACGGTCGACTCGGCCGACATCGGCGGCATCGCTTCGAGCTTCTTCAGCTCCTGGATGGCCTTGTCCTTCACCTCGGCCGGCATACCGGCCTCTTCGATGCGCTTCTTCAGCTCATCGAATTCAGACTTCTCGCCGCGGCCGAGCTCCTTCTGGATCGCCTTGATCTTCTCGTTGAGGTAGTACTCCTTCTGGGCGCGCTCCATCTGGCGCTTCACGCGCGACTGGATGGTGCGGTCCATGTTGAGCTTCTCGATCGCGATGTCCAGCGTGTCGGCGATGCGCGAGAGGCGAACCTCGGGATCGAAGACTTCGAGAATCTGCTGCTTCTCTTCGATCGTGAGCGGCATGTTCGCCGCGATGACATCGGCTAACTTCGCGGGCTCGTCGGTTCGCAGCGCCGCGGCGCTCTCCTGGTTCAGCGACTGCTGCAGCTTGGAGTACTGCTCAAAGAGCTGGTGCACGCGGCCGACCAGCTGCTCCGTCTGTGGCGTGGGTTGCAGCTCGGCGCGCGAGGTCCGGACTGTCGCGACGAAGAAGCCGTCGTCGTCATTGATCTCGCTGGCGCGGGCCCGCTCGATGCCCTCCACCAGCACCTTGATATTGCCGTCCGGCATCCGCACCGACTGCACGATATTGCCGACGGTCCCCACCGAGTAGATGTCGTCCGCTGTCGGCTCGTCCACCGAGGCGTCATGCTGCGTCGCGAGGAAGATCTTGCGGTCGCCGTTCAGCGCTTCCTCGAGTGCGCGCACAGACGACTCGCGCCCGACCACAAAGGGCGCCATCATGTGCGGGAAGATCACCATCTCGCGGATGGGCATCATCGGGAGCTTGCGTTGCGTGCCGTTAAGGATGTCTCTGTCGTCCTGATTCATGGTTCTCCCGATTAGACGTGTGCTGCAACGGAAACGATGCGGCCCGGGTCTTGGGGGGAATTGTACCCGCTTTAGGGTTATCGTCTATGGCCTGGGAGTCGCAGTTTGTTGGGGATGTGCAAAGAGAGGTACGAAATTGAAGAGTCACAGGGAGCCACGGCATTCGCTTTTTGACAAAGCGAAACGGACAGCCGAAGGGCTGCCCGTTTCCGAACTCCGTCTCATCGAGCGTTATCCAGCTTTTTCGAGGATGACCGGAAGTGTGATGTCGCGGTTCTTCACCATCTCGTCGGTGATGATCAACTCCTTGACCTTCTTGTTTCCCGGCACGTGATACATCAGGTCCAGCATCAGCTCCTCGAGAATCATGCGCAGGCCGCGCGCGCCAACCTTGCGCTGCAGGGCCTCGCGGGCGATGGCACGAGCCGCCTCATCGGTCCACGTAACCTTCACGCCCTCATACTCGAACAGCTTGGCGTACTGCTTCAGGATCGCGTTGCGCGGACGGGTGAGAATATCGATGAGCGCGGGCTCGTCGAGTTCGTCCAGGATGCCAAGCACCGGCAGACGGCCGATGAACTCCGGGATCAGGCCGTACTTCAACAGGTCTTGAGGCTCCGCCTGGCGCAGCAGCTCCGTGTCGCGCTGAGCGCGAATCGGAGTGACCTCTGCGCCGTTCGCATCGCCCTCAGAGAGCGCCTTGAAGCCCAACGCCTTCTTGCCGACTCGCCGCGCAATGATCTTTTCCAAGCCGACGAACGCACCGCCGCAGATGAACAGGATGTTGGTGGTGTCAACAACCGTGAACTCCTGGTGCGGATGCTTGCGTCCACCCTGCGGTGGAACGTTCGCTACGGTGCCTTCCAGCAGCTTGAGCAGCGCCTGCTGCACGCCCTCACCCGACACGTCGCGCGTAATCGAAGGGTTCTCGTCCTTGCGGCCGATCTTGTCAATCTCGTCGATATAGATGATGCCGCTCTGCGCCCGGGCCACATCGCCGTCGGCGGCTTGCAGCAGCTTCAGAATGATGTTCTCGACGTCCTCGCCGACATAACCGGCCTCGGTCAAGGTGGTTGCGTCAACGATCGCGAACGGCACATCCAGCATCTTGGCCAGCGTCTGCGCCATCAGGGTCTTGCCCGAACCCGTTGGGCCGACCAGCAGGATGTTCGACTTCGCGAGCTCCACATCGCCCGTCCGCGAGCGGTTCATCTGGATGCGCTTGTAGTGGTTATAAACGGCGACAGCGAGCTTCTTCTTCGTCGTGTCCTGGCCGATGATGTACTCATCGAGAAACGCCTTCACCTCGGCCGGCTTCGGCAGGTGAGCGGGAGCCGTCCCCGGCTGCGCCTCGCTCTTGTCATCTTCCAGGATGGAATTGCAAACGCCCACGCACTCGTCGCAGATATAGGCCCGCGGATAGTCGGAAGGCGATGAAATGAGCTTCGCCACGGCGTCCTGTGACTTATGGCAGAACGAGCAGCGAAGTGAATCGTCCGAGCCCCGAGAGGTCTTCATATGCGAAAGCAGCTCCTTGAACCGCCAGAGCACCGCTGCCGGGGAGAGCGCGGACACTGGGTAGCAACTTCCTCAGTCTACACCGGACAAGCTGGCGTAAACGTCACGTCCGTGCCATAGGGAGGTTACTTGAGTACGGGTGCCGAGAGCGGTACGGGGCAGAGATTGCAATCAAAGCGTTAAGGAAGCCGCATAAAGGTGCACGGCCATCAACAGTTGCGCTCTCAAGCAAATAAAGGCCCCCTTTTTCCTCATCGCCAATGAAAAAGCTCGACAGCCGAAAGCCTTCGTCAGAAAAAATGGCGCCGGTTTCTGCCGGCGCCACCCAATCAGCTGTCTGCAATAGGCCGTCAGGTTCGCGGCCGGTCGATGATGTCGTCGATGATGCCGTACTCCTTGGCCTGCTGCGGCGTCATGATGAAGTCTCGCTCCACGTCGCGCTCGATGCGCTCCAGCGGCTGGCCGGTATTCTGCGCCATCAGCTTGTTGGTGAGCTCACGAATGCGGAGGATCTCGCGCGCGTGAATGTCGATGTCCGTGGCCTGGCCCTGCAGCCCGCCCATGGACGGCTGATGAATCAGGATGCGCGAGTTCGGTAGCGTGAACCGCTTGCCCTTCTTGCCCGCCATCAGCAGAAACGCACCCATCGACGCTGCCTGCCCGATGCAGAACGTCACCACGTCGTTCTTGATGTACTGCATCGTGTCGTAGATCGCCAGGCCCGCGGAGATCGACCCGCCCGGCGAGTTGATGTAGAGCTGGATATCCTTCTCCGGGTCCTCGCCGGAGAGGAAGAGAAGCTGAGCGATGATGAGGTTGGCGACGTTGTCGTCGATCGGTGTGCCGAGGAAGATGATGTTGTCGCGCAGCAGACGGCTGTAAATGTCATAGGAGCGTTCGCCCCGGCTCGTCTGCTCGAGCACCATCGGTATAAGTCCCATAGCTCTTGCTCTCTCTTTCTGTGTACCGCGTGCTCAGAATACAGCCACGCGTTGAAGATGTGGGGAATGGTAGCCGGTTCGGCAACCCACCTTCGCGCGTGTTCGGTAGCGAAGGTGGGAGCCATCGACGAACTACGCCGCGCTAGGCCGCGAGTTTGTCAAACAACGCCGCGCCGGTCTTCTCGCGACGGAGCTGCTCGCGAATCCGGTTCAGCGATCCGTCCTCGGAGAGGCGCTTCTGCAGCGACTCCATCGGCTCGCGGTGCTGCAGCGACAACATCAGAAGCTCGCGCTCAATGTCCTCGTCGGAAACGGTGATGTTCTCAAGTTCGGCAATCTTGTCCAGGACCAGCGAAGCCTTCACCTCGTTGACGGCCTGGTCGCGTTGCGCGGCACGCAGGCGCTCGAAGTCGAGCTGCCGCATCGCTTCCGCCGTCATGCCCTGGGACGCAAGCGCCCGCAGGCCGCGCTCCAGCCGCGCATCGATCTGCTGCTGCACGAACGTCTCGGGAAGAGGAAACTGGAACTTCGTGATCAGTTCATCCAGCATCTTGTCGCGCGCCTGTGTCTCGAGCGCATTTTTCTTCCGCGATGCCACGCGTTCCCGCAACTTCGTCTCAAAGTCGCTCCAACTCTCGTAGTTGCCGAGCTGCTTCGCGAACTCATCGTCGCGCTCCGGATAGCTCTTCTTCTTGATGGCCTTCACCGTCACGTCGTAGTTCACGGTCTTGCCCGCAAGCCGCGCATCGCCGAACTCTGCAGGGTAGCTCGCCTCGAACGTCAGCTCCTGCCCAACCTGCGCTCCGCGCAGCGCGTCGGTGAAAGCCTGCACCGTGTTCTTGCCGCCAATCTCGAGCAGCGCATCTTCGCCGCTCAGCTCCGGCTGCTGCGTCTTGTTCTCCACGCCCTCTTCGGTCACGGTCTGCGCGAGATCCTGCACGTTGCCCTTGAAGCTGATCTCGGCCCAGTCGCCATCGGCCAGCGGACGGTCCTCTTCCACCGGCTCGACAGTCGCATGATGGTCGAGCACCGCATCCAGCTCCGCCTGGTATTCCTCATCCGTCAGCGCCGCGTCCGGACGCTGCACTTTGATCGCGTCATATCCCTCAACGTTGATCTCCGGCAGCACTTCGAAGGTCGCCTTGAACTTCAGCGGCTGTCCCTCCGCGAGCTGCAGCTCCGAGACCTGCGGCTGCGAGACCGGATTCAGATGTTGTGCCTCGAGCGCCTGGCGGAATTTGTCCGACACCAGCGACTCCAGCACCTCCTGCCGCACCTGCTGCGCGAAGCGCGACTTGATCAGCGACTCCGGCACCTTGCCCGCGCGGAAGCCCGGAATGCGAGCGACCTTTGCATATCGTCGCGTCACATTGCGAAATGCCTTGTCCACGTCTGCGGCAGGCGCCTCGACCTCAATCGACCGCGTCAGCTCCGGGTTCAGCGTCGGCGCGGGCTCGTGATGATGATGCTCATGGTCATGGGCGGCATGGTCGTGGTGATGATCATGTTGCGCCTCGGCAGCCACAGCTTCGGGCGTGGCAGAAAACGTCTCTTCTTTGGTCGTCTCAGTGGGGCTCAAAATTGTCTCTCGTGGGAAAAATTAGGCGTCGGTCGCGGCCGCGTAGGTTGCGTCTCACATGCGCAAAGGGCTGGTGCCGCTCTCCAAATTCGCTCGTCCCTGTCAAGGATACGAGCCGGTGCCGCGAAGGGTCAAACGCGCTACCGCGTTCCGGCGCCCGTCGAATCCGTACTTGGCGGCGTCAGCGGAAGCGAAGCCAGCGAATAGATCTCCAGGCGCACATGCCATTGCAGGCTGTCGCCGGGCTGCAGGTTCACGATGCCGCTGTCATCCGAGCTCGCCCACTCGTGTCCGAAGGGATCATCGGTATTCGTGTCCGGTTCAATCGAGATCCAGGACGCACCCGCCGGCGAGACGACGCGCAGAAATTTGATGCTCGCGGTCAGCGGAATCAGACGCAGTCCATAACCGGCGTCCGGATCGCGAATTTCCGCAATCGGGCCGTCACCCAGAATGCCGCTGAGCAGGTCGGTATATGTGTCGTTGACTCCGACATCATCCAGTCGGGTGCCGCGCGCGCGAATCAGGTCCGCGGTCGTCCCGGCAATCGAAACCGTCTTGCCCGACGGCAGATTCGTGCGGTGGTCCATCTCGACCTTCGTAATTGACGGAATCGTGATCCTCACATCCGCGCGGTCACCGCGCAGCGCGAAGACCGGATGCCACCCGATGCCGGCCGGCGTCGGAACCTGGCCAGTGTTCTGCTCTGTGACGGTCAAATCCAGCGTGCGTCCCGCAAGCTCGGCGCGAACCACAATATCCATCGTCGAAGGCCAGGAGCCGGAGAACGACCCCGCGTGATACATCGCCGTAACCGCCTGCCCATCCGGAATCGGATCCGTGCTGACGTTGTCCGCCGGCCGATCCAGCATCAGGCCCAGCGTCGAGAATGTGCTGCCCGGCCGCGCGGGAGGGAAGGTGAGGCGCTCGCCGTTCCACACACTCTCCAGCGTCGAAACGCTCGAGGTAGGCGAGCCCGTCAACCGCCCGGCCCACGGCGCCAGTATGGCCGCGCCAAACGTCGCGCTCACACTGCCGTTGGCGTCTTCGCCCGCGCCCGTCAGGTCCCGAGTAGCGTCCGCCAGTGACGGAGCGAGCAGGATCGGAACCTCGCCCTTGCCCGGAATGCTGGCCGTCAGCTGCAGCATATTCATTCCGCGGCCGGGAAGAAACGTTGCGCTCAAAAATTCAGGCTCGCCGCTCAGGGCATTCGCCGAACGGTGCAGAACAATCGCTTCCTGCCCGCCGGGCCCCGTATCCAGATTCACCTGCGGCGCCGCCGGGATGACATGTTCCCGGATCCGGTGATAGTTCCCCCGCCCGCTTTCGTGCGCGGCGATCAGCAGCGCCATGCACACCAGGCCGATGAGCGTGGGCGTGAAGTAGCCGGAACTGGACCAGCGGCGGAAGCGGGATGGCGCAATCGCTTCGTTCGTCTGCCGATCTCCAAGATTCATGCTCGTTCTCTCACCCGAACTGGGCCTCCGGCAGCACCTGCGCCTCAACGATAGTATCGTTCTGGAGGACTCAGTTGCTTAGACGGGAACCAGAGGCGGTTCGGGTGAAGCCGGCGACCCGTTCATTATTGACAGAGCTACATGAACGAATCGCTGCATGTGAACGCTGTCCTCGACTTCGCGACTACTGCAAGGACATCGGCCAAAAGAAGCGCCGGGCCTACATCGACCAGGTGTACTGGGCCCGGCCAGTCCCCGGATACGGCGATCCGCAAGCCAAAGTCCTCACCCTGGGCCTCGCTCCCGGAGCCCACGGCGGCAATCGCACCGGTCGCATCTTTACTGGCGACGGCTCCGGCGACTTCCTCTATCCGGTCCTTCACGACACCGGTTTCGCCAACCAGCCGAATGCCACCCACATCAACGATGGCATGCGCCTGCGTGGCATGTGGATTGGCGCCGTCGTGCGCTGCGCTCCTCCCGGCGACAAGCCCACGCCTCTGGAGATTCGCAATTGCGCCCGGCACCTCGCCGATGAGATCGCCGCGTTGCCGAAGCTGAAGGTCGTCGTCTGCCTCGGCAAGGTCGCCTGGGACGGATATCTCGCCCACCTGCTGCACGCGGGCGTCATCGAACGCCGCGCTGCCTTCCTCTTTGGCCACGGCGCGGAATACAAGCTGCCCAATGGGGCCATTCTTCTCGGCAGCTACCATCCTTCGCTCCGCAACACCAACACCGGCAAGCTCACGCGGCCCATGCTGCTCCGCATCTTCGTGCGCGCCCGGCAGTTGGCCGGCCTCGCAGTCTAAGGGGACCGCTGTCCAACCTGCCAGCAGTCCTCCGAATCCAACCAGAGAGGCAGTGGAAAGAGTAGTGTGACTTCCGGAGGTAAAAACACTATGAGTCGATCGACTTTTTGGATTGCATTTGGGTTGGGAGCCGCGATCGGCGGTACAGTCGCCTTGCTGTACGCTCCGCAGTCGGGAGTCACCACGCGGCGCCGGCTGAAGAGAAGTATCGAAGACATCGGGGACAATTTGCAGGACGCCGGCGACTACCTCAAGGAGCAGGCCGATAAGCTCAGCAAAGAGGCGCAGCGGCTGATCAACACCAGCAAAGAGCAGCTCGGCAATGCAGTGGATACTGCCAGCGGCTACATGAAGGCCGCCAACAAGGCAGCCGGCAAGCTGGTTTGAAGGCACTCGCAACCCGTGAAGCAAGGAAGCGCGCCCTAAGGCGCGCTTCCTCTTTGTCCGCAGAGTTGGTTAGACCGCGGTCAACGCGAGTCCGGCGAGCTTCTCTTCGCCCTCGTTCGAGACCGGGCGATAGAACAGCTGGTTGTTCTCGAGATAGACCTCCAGAAACGCCGGCCGCTCCACAATCTGTCCGGCGATCAACGCCTCCGACAAGGGGTCCTCGATGAACCGCTGCAGAGCACGGCGCAGCGGACGCGCTCCGTAGTTGCGGTCAGTCAGCGTCTTCTCGAGAATCCAGCGCTTGGCATCGTCGTGGACACTGATCGTGATCGCCTTGTGAACAAGGTTCACGTTCAATTGCTGCACGAGCAACTCGAGAATCTGCATCAGCTCGGTGTCGCCCAGCGCCGTGAACACGATGACCTCGTCGAGACGGTTCAGGAACTCCGGGTTGAAGGTGCGCTTCACCTCACCCATCACCATCTCCTGCATCTTCTCCATCACGACTTCGTCCTTCGACGACTGGAAGCCCAGCCCCTCGCGCTTCATCAGGTGCTTGGCCCCGATGTTCGACGTCATGATGAGGATCGTGTTCTTGAAGTCGACCGTGTTGCCAAGCCCATCGGTGAGCTGGCCGTCCTCAAACACCTGCAGCAGCAGGTTGAAGACGTCCGGATGCGCCTTCTCGACCTCGTCGAGCAGCACGACCGAATACGGCGAGCGCTTCACGCGCTCGGTGAGCTGGCCGCCCTCCTCGTAGCCCACATAGCCCGGAGGCGAGCCGATGAGCTTCGACACCGAGTGCTTCTCCATGAACTCCGACATATCGAAGCGGATCAGCGACTTCTCACTGCCGAACAGGAAGTGCGCCAGCGTGCGCGCGACCTCCGTCTTTCCGACGCCCGTCGGCCCGAGGAACAGGAACGACCCAATCGGCCGGTTCGGATTCTTCAAGCCCGCGCGCGAGCGCCGGATCGACCGCGCCAGCGCCGAGATCGCCTTGTCCTGCGCGATCACACGCTTGTGCAGCTCTTCTTCGACGCGCAACAGCTTCTGCGTCTCCTCTTCCTTGATTGAGGTAATCGGAACGCCGGTCCACCGCGACACCACATCCTCGATGTCTTCGCGCGTCACGATGCCCGAGCTCGATTCATCGAGGTGATACTTGTCGCGCAGCGCGCGCAGATTGTCGCGCTCCTTGCGCTCCTCGTCCGAGTAGAACCGGGCCTTCTCGAACTCGTGGTTCGCAATCGCGTTCTCCATGCGGTGCACGATGAACTTGATGCGCTTCTGCACCTCGGTCAGCTCTTCGGGCAGCGTGGTCTGGCGCAGCTTCACGCGCGCGCCCGCTTCGTCGATCAGGTCGATTGCCTTATCCGGAAGGAAGCGATCGGGGATATAGCGGTTGGAGTGCGAGACGGAGAAGCTGATCGCGTCGTCGGTGTAGCTGACGGCGTGAAACTTCTCGTAGCGCTCCTTGATGCCCATGATGATCTTGATCGCGTCCTCTTCGTTCGGCGGAGGAACCTTGACAGCCTGAAATCTGCGTTCCAAAGACCGATCTTTCTCGATGGACTTGCGGTATTCAGCGGGCGTGGTTGCGCCGATGCACTGAATCTCGCCGCGCGAGAGCGCGGGCTTCAGAATGTTCGCTGCATCCAGCGAGCCTTCTGCCGAACCAGCGCCGACGAGTGTGTGCAGCTCATCGATGAAGACGATGGAGTTCTGCGACTCCATCAGCTCCTTCATGATGGTCTTCAGCCGCTCCTCAAACTGGCCGCGGTACTTCGTGCCCGCAACGATCAGCGAAAGATCGAGCGACAGAACGCGCTTGTCGGAGAGGAAGCTCGGCACCTCGCCGTCGGCGATCTTCTGCGCGAGACCTTCGACGATGGCTGTCTTTCCAACGCCAGGTTCGCCAATGAGGACAGGATTATTCTTCGTCCGTCGGCAAAGAATCTGGATGACGCGCTCTACCTCGTGATCGCGTCCCACCAGCGGATCAAGCGTCTGCTCGCTCGCCGCCTGCGTGAGATCGCGCGAGAACTCCGCCAGCATCGACTGCTCCTGCTGCTGACGAGCCTGCTTGCCTCCGGCCGCGGCGGGTTTTTCCTGCGTCGTCCGCTGCAGCTCTTCGCGAATGGCCGGAAGGCGCAGGCCGCGCTCCATAAGGATCTCCGCGGCGAAGCACTTCTCTTCGCGCAGAAGACCAAGAAGCAAATGTTCGGTTCCGATGTGCTTGTGGCTCAGCCGCTCGGCCTCTTCGGCCGCATAGGCGAGCACGTGCTTGCACTCGTTGGAAAGTGGAAGATCGACAGACGTCGAGACCTTCTCCCGCACCGTCGTGTGCTGCTCTATCTGTTTCCGGATGGATTCAACCGAGGCGTGCGAGCGAAGGAAGCGGTTGGTAAGTGCTTTGTCTTCGCGAAGCAGCCCTAGCAGGAGATGTTCTGTTTCAATGTATGGCGAGCCGAACTGGCTGGCCTCGTAGCGCGCGAAGAAAATCACGCGCCGCGCTTTCTCCGTGTAGCGTTCGAACATGCTCCCCCTTCGAACTGCGCTCCGGTTCGCGGGCGAGCGCCGGAGCGCCTCTGGACCGTGGCCGACGCCGCGGTGGTCTGCGGCGCAAAAGAAACTGAGTGCCGTGAGGCAGCCAGGAGTAGTGCCCCTAGTGTAGCTGGAGAAGGACGGTCCAGTGACCTCCCACAAACGTACAAAAGGGCTACCCGTTAGATGCCTCTGTGGGAAATCGGTCGCAAATAGGGAGTTACGCCGCGCTCAATCTTCCAGCGCGCAGTTGCAGCACGCGATCGCAGCGCCTGGCGAAATCCAGATTGTGCGTCACGATGACGCTCGTAAGGCCATGCTCACGATGCAGTTGCTGCAACAGACTGAAGACGCGGTCGGCTGTCGTGCCGTCGAGATCGCCGGTCGGTTCATCCGCAAGCAGCAGCTTGGGTTGCGTAACCAGCGCACGCGCGATGGAAACGCGTTGCTGCTCGCCGCCCGAGAGCTCGCCGGAACGGTTGGCCGCGCGGTCCGCGAGACCGACCTTGCCAAGCCAGGCCGCAGCCTGCCGAAGCGCTTCTGCCCGCTGCACTCCGCGCGCAAGCAGAGGCATTGCAACGTTTTCGAGCGCGGTGAACTCCGGCAGCAGGTAGTGGAACTGCCAGACGTACCCGATCTCGCGGTTACGGAAGGCGGAGGCTGCAGCGGGCGAGAGCCCGGTGACGTGGGTGAAGCCGCACCAGACCTCGCCGGCGGTAGGACAGTCGAGCGCGGCGAGAATGTGCAGCAGCGTGCTCTTGCCCGCGCCGGATTCGCCGACGATGGCGACCATCTCGCCCTCGGCCACCTCGAGGTTTAGATCGTGGAAGAGCTCGAGTGGGGGCGCGCCGGCCGCGACGGGAGGGTAACTCTTGCGCAGCGCGATCGCGCATAGCATCTGGTCGCAGCTCTTCATGATCCTGCGGCAGCGGTCGCTGGCTCTTCTTTGGCCGGCGAAGAGCCGGGGCGGATCGAAGGATTCCACTCCGCAGCGAAGGCGATGCCCATGCGGTTCCACGCGTTCATCGCCGCGATCGCCCAGGTCAGGTCGACGAGGTCCTTGTCCTTGAAGTACTGGCTCACCGCTCGGTAGGCTTCGTCGGCTGCGTGACCGTCCTGGATGTTGGTGATCTCCTCGGTCCAGGCAAGCGCGGCCTTCTCGCGCGGGGTGAAGGCGTCGGAATCGCGCCAGTTGGCCACGGCATCGATGCGCGAGTCGGGCTCGTGCGCGTGTTTCAGCTCCTGCGTATGCATGCCGATGCAGAAGGTGCAGCCGTTGAGTTGCGAGGCGCGCAGATCGACGAGGGCAAGCAGGACGGCATCGAGCGTAGTCGCCGTGCGCAGGTAGTGGCCGAGCGACTGCAGTGCTTTGTACGCGTCCGGCGCGAGCTTGGGATACGGAAGGCGCGGCATAGTTGACCTCTGACTGCAAGGATACTGCTTACTCACGACGCTGCGCTCCACACTCAAGCGCCTCATTCATAGCGCAGCGATTCAGCGGGCAGAATGCTGGCTGCCGAGTGTGAGGGGTAGAGCGTGGCGAGCAGCGAGAGACCGAGCGACACCGCCAGCACGATCAGCGCGTCCGTGATGCGCGGAGCGAACGGCAGATAGCTGATCGAGTACACGCTGGGGTCGAGCGGGATGAAGCGGTAGTGCGCTCCGAGCAGGCTTCCGGTGTAGCCGAGGATGAGGCCCAGCACGCTGCCGACGGCGGAGATGAGCAGGCCTTCGAGAAGAAAGATGCGGCGCACCTGCGCACTGGAGACGCCGAAGCTCATCAGCACGGCGATGTCGCGCGTCTTTTCCATCACCATCATCGTGAGGGCGATGAGAATGTTCAGCGCGGCGACGACGACGATCATCGCGAGGATGATGAAGGTGACGACCTGCTCGAGCCGCAGCGCGCGAAAGAGTTCGCGATTCTGCTCGATCCAGGTGGTGGCCTGATAGCCGGGGCCGGCAGCGAACTCCAACTGTTTGGCGACCTCGGGCGCGCGATAGATGTCATCGAGTTTGAAGCTGAGGACCGAGATCAGGTCCGGCTCGGAAAAGAGGTGCTGCGCATCCGAAAGCCGCATGAAGGCATAGTCCGAGTCGTACTGGTAGAAGCCGGAGTCGAAGATGCCTGCGACGCGGAATCGTTCATAACGCGGGACGAGGCCGAGCGGGGTGAGCTCGCCCTGGGGGCTGGTGACGAGCACCGTGTCGCCGACGCCGGCGCCGAGGGCGACGGCGAGGTCGCTGCCGAGGACGATCGGCGGCGGCTGAACCCACGTCGCGGAAGCGGATCGCGGGGAACTCGAATCAGCGGCGGGGTTGAGTTCGGTGTACGAGCCTTCCTTCACAGTCTGGAGCAGGTTGCCGACGCGGAGCTCGGCTGAAGGAACAATTCCCTTAATTAGTGCACCGCCGGATCGCGCGCCGCGAGAGATGAGCACCTGTCCGTAGAGGCCGGGAGCGACGGCAACGACGTGCGGCTCCTGAGCGAGACGCTGCATCAGCGGACGCCAGTCGCGGATGCCGTCGCCGGCGGTGCGCATGAGATCAACGGGTGCGAGCGCGCCGACCAGGCGCTGCTGGAGGTCGCGGCGCATGCCGTTGGTGATGGCCAGCGCGATGATGAGCGCGGCGACTCCGGCGGCGATGCCCAGGACCGAAATTCCGGTGACGACGCCGATCATTCCGTGTCCGCGGGCTCCGGCCTGGCGGCGGCGGGCGCGGAGGTAGCGGGCGGCGACGAAGAACTCAAAACGCATTGGAGGTCAGGATAGACCTTCGCTCGCTGACGTCCCAAGTGGCTGATCCGCGGCTCCCCCTCCCCCGTCGATATTGTGCAAAGTCTTCAGCCGATGGGAGTTAGCAGCGGACTTCGCACGGGTGTGTCCGCTAAAGTCTTGATTCTACGGGCCGTTCGGCGACGTCCGACGCAAAGTCTTGATGAAAAAGAACATAGCGATCTAAGCGGGGCTTAAATCCGAACGCCCGGCGCTGAGCCGGGCGGAGGTGCTTCTAGCTTTAATTGTATAAGGCATGTCAAGCGTCTGGGTTTCCGGGGAAGGTTTGGAGCTCGGCTTTTCTCGAGCGTCCTAACGCGCGATAACCCACCCTTTCCCGGTGTGAAAGGGCAGGCCACCCGGCGCTTCGAGATGCGAGCTAGTGGGTGCCGTTTGTGCTGTACCAGGGGTCGCGGGTGCGGGCGGCGGCGCTGTGGCCTTGGTCGTTCTTGCTGAGCAGAAGTTGGTGGACGGCGATGTCGCCGCGGCGGAAGGCTTCGGCGGAGCCGGCCATGTAGAGCTGCCAGATGCGGAAGGTCCTGGTGTCGGTAAGGGCGATGGCTTCGTCGCGATGGGCGACGAGGTTGGCGACCCAGCGATGCAGCGTCTCTTCGTAGTGCTCGCGAAGGTCTTCGACGTCGCGGACCTCGAAGCCGGCGTCTTCGGCAGCCCGAATCATCTCGGTGAGGGTGAGCAGCTCGCCGTCGGGGAAGACGTAGCGGTCGATGAAGGATGGGCCGCCGCGGTGCGTGCCGGCACGGCGGGTGATGCCGTGGTTGAGAAAGAGGCCGTTGGGGACGAGCAACTGATACGCCTCGCGGAAGTAGGCGTCGATCTGTTTGAGGCCGACGTGCTCGACCATGCCGACGCTGGCGATCTTGTTAAACGGAGTGTGGACCTGGTCGAGGTCGCGGAAGTCGCTCCAGTAGATGTTGCAGTTGGCTGACTGGCCGGCGGCGGCGATGCGCTGGCGGGCGTATTCGACCTGCGACTGGCTGAGCGAGACGCCATGCGCGGCGGCGCCGTACTGCGCGGCGGCGTGAAGGGTGAGGCTGCCCCAGCCGCAGCCGATATCGAGGAAGCGTTCGCCGGGCACCAGGGCGAGCTTGCGGCAGATGTGGTCCATCTTGTCGCGCTGCGCGGTCTCCAGCGTGTTGCCGGGCGAGCGGAAGTAGGCGCAGGAGTAGACCATGGTGGGGCCGAGAAAGAGCTCGTAGAAGGCGGGCGGCTTGTCGTAGTGATAGGCGATGGCGGCGGCGTCGCGCTTTTGCGAGTGCTGGTTTCCGGCGTGGAGAAACCGTTCCATGCGGCCGGCGATGGCGGCGGTGTAGACGCGCAGCGGGACGGAGGTCATGTCGGCGCTGCGGATGGAGGATTCGATTTGAGGAATGGCGCGCAGAGCCAGATAGAGATCGCCTTCGACGTCGATGTGGCCGTCGATGTAGTGCTCGGCGAGAGCGAGCTCGTCGGGTGTGTGCGATAGTGTGTGCCACGCGGTGGGCGTGTGAAGGACGAGGGTGAAGGCGGGTGTGAGTTCGGAGGAGGACCACTGTGTCGAGTCCCAGAAGCGAATCGCGAAGGGAGGACCGGAGTAGTGGCTGAAGAGCGGGTTGAGGAGCGGGGTGGCCGATTCGGCCTGTCCGGCGGCGTACGCAAGAGAAGACATAAACGGCTCCTGTGTAGGAAGTGTGCCGACAGATGAGGATAACGCTGCCGGAAAACGATCTCCAGCGAATTAAGTGATGAGACCACACCGGTGTTGCCGCGACGTATGCGAACGGCGCAGAGCGAGATGGAGCGCATGCTGCCGGGATGCAGACAGAATGACGCGCGCGTAGGATTTTAGGTAGCGTGGCAACGTGCGCTTCGCTGGAGGTTGAGATGAGTGTCCGGCGTCGATGGGTTTGCGCTCTGGCGGGAGTTTTTGTGATGGGATGCTGCGGGCTGAACGCGCAGCAGACGCCGGCGACGCAGATTGAGAATATGCACTGGAAGCTGACGTGGCTGCCCGGCGTGAAGATCGGGTCGTCGACGCCGCCACGCGCGGCGTACATCGAACTGGACTCGGCGAGTCATCGCATGAGGGGCTCGGGTGGATGCAACACGCTGATGGGTGGATACGAGCTGGAGGGGGACCATGTGAAGTTCATGGCTCCGGTGCGAACGATGATGGCGTGTGCGAGTGGGATGGCGACGGAGGACGCGTTGATCAAGGCGCTGGATGAGACGCGCGAGTGGAGGGTTTCTGGAACGAAGCTGAACCTGCTGAACGCAGAGGGGCATGCCGTGGCGCGCTTTGTTGCAGCGGCGCAGTGAGAGGCGAGCGGCATGGGGCGCGAACATCTGGCAAGCCTGGTCGGCGACATGCAACGGCGTGGACGCGAGACGGCGGTGGTGGAGCATCGCGGGGTGCGGCACCTGCGCACAAGTTATGGAGAGATTGCGGAGCTGGCGGGACGGTTTGCGGCGGAGCTCGAACGGCTTGAGATTCATGCGGGCGAGCGCGTGGTGCTGTGGGGCGCGAACTCGGCGGAGTGGGTGGCGGCGTTCTTCGGCTGCGTGCTGCGTGGCGTGATTGCGGTGCCGCTGGATGCGGCGGGGTCGCGGGAGTTTGTGGAGCGGGTGCTCGCGGACACGCAGGCGCGGCTGATTGTCGCGGATGCGGAGTTGCTGCGTGGGCTGGGTAGCGATTCGGGGCGCGTGGTGTTGGAGCGGATGCGAGATGAGCTTCCGCGTGAGGCGCTGTTTGATGTGGATGCGGCGGTGGTGATGGATGCGCCGTTTCAGATTGTGTTCACGTCAGGGACGACGTCGGAGCCGAAGGGGATTGTGCATACGCATCGCAATGTGCTGGCCAGCCTGGAACCGATTGAGAGCGAGATTGCGAAGTATCGGCGGTACGAGCGATGGGTGCATCCGCTGCGGTTGATGCATACGCTGCCGCTGAGCCACGTGTTTGGGCAGTTCATGGGGTTGTGGATTGCGCCGGTGCTGGGAGCGGAGCTGCACTTTGAGACGCAGCTGGAGCCGTCGCGCATGGTGGAGGTGATCAAGCGCGAGCGGATCAATGTGTTGATTGCGGTGCCGCGGGTGATTGCGTTGCTGCGGGCGCATCTGCTGAGTGAGGATGCATCGCTCGAGAAGGATGTGGGACGTGCGGCGGCACTGCCGGCGCGGAAGCGGTGGTGGATGTTGCGGCGTGTGCATCGCAAGCTGGGGTGGAGATTCTGGGCGCTGATCTGCGGCGGAGCGACGCTGCCGAATGAGTTGGAGTCGTTTTGGCGAGCGGTGGGGCTGCCGGTGATTCAGGGATATGGGATGACGGAGACGGCGGCGCTGGTGACGTTGAATCATCCGTTCAAGATTGGGCGTGGGACGCTGGGCAAGCCGCTGCCGGGGCGCGAGGTGAGGATCGGCGAAGGCGGCGAGGTACTGGTGCGCGGAGCGATGGTTTCGGGCGCGACGTGGCAGGGCGGGGCGATGAAGCCGAGGGCGGAGGAGTGGCTGGCCACGGGCGATCTCGCGCAGCAGGAAGAAAGCGGCGAGCTGAGGTTTCTGGGACGCAAGGGCGATGTCATCGTAACGGCGGCGGGGATGAATGTGCATCCGGCGGACCTGGAAGCGGAGCTTGCGAAGCAGCCGGGGGTGAAGGCCGCGGCGGTGGTGGCGTGCGAGGCGGCGAATGGGCAGGAGCCGGTGGCGGCGGTGATCTTCGAGGGCGATGATGCGGCGCTGAGCGAGGCGGTGCGCCGAGCAAATGCTTCGCTGGCGGAGTTTCAGCAGATTCGGCGCTATGTGCGCTGGCCGGATGCAGCGCTGCCGTATACGTCGACGGGCAAGCTGATTCGGCGGCAGGTGGCGGCGTGGGCGTGTGCGGCCGTGAAGGGTCGGAATGTTGCGAAGCCGCAGGAGATACTGCTCGAGATGATTGCGGAGGTGACGGGTGAGTCGCCGCGGAATGTGGGTGATGGGGCAAGGCTGAACGAGGACTTGCGGCTGGACAGTTTGGCGAGGGTGCAGTTGCAGTCATTGCTCGAGAGCCGGTTGGGTGTCGAGGTGAGTGACGATGCGATGGCGCAGGTCGCAACTCTGGGCGAGCTGCGGAAAATGATCGGTGGCGGCGCGGCAGTGGCGCAGCCGATGCGTGAGAGTGCTGCAGAAGGTTCGGTGATGATTGCTGCGGCAGCGGAATCGGCGAACGCAACGGGGGCGGAGGCAGCGCAGCCTGTTGCACGAGTGCAGTCGAAGCAGGAGTCGCTGCCGTATCTGCGCTGGCCGTGGGCGTGGCCGATGCAGATGGTGCGCGCGGCGTTTCTGGAGTTGATTGCGCAGCCGCTGATCCGTTTGCTGGCCAAGCCGAAGGTTGTGCTGACGACGCAGGTGATTCCCGACGGGCCGATGTTGATTATTGGAAATCATGTGACGGCGTACGACGGGCCGCTGATTTTGTATGGCCTGCCGGGGCGGCTGCGTAGGCGGGTGGCGATTGCGATGTCGGGTGAGCTGCTGATGGACATGCGGCACGGGCGGGGGCAGGGCAATGCGGTGCTGAATCTACTGGCGCCGATCGGGTACTGGCTGATCACGGCGCTGTACAACGTGTTTCCGCTGCCGCGGCTGCGCGGATTCCGGCGAAGCTTTGCGCATGCGGGCGAGGCGATGGACCGCGGATATTCGGTGATGGTGTTTCCGGAAGGCCATCGCAGTGAGACGGGCGCGCTGCAGCAGTTTCGCGAGGGGATCGGGCTGCTGGCGAAGGAGTCGATGGCGCCGGTGCTGCCGGTTGGGTTGCGCGGAATTGGGGAGCTGAAGGCCAGCGGACATTGGGTGCGGTCCGGCAGGCTGGAGGTGCGTGTGGGCGCGCCGGTGGAGCTTGGGCCGGAGGCGAGCGCGGCGGAATGGACGGCTGCGCTGGCGGCGGCGGTGCGGCAGTTGGTTGAGTAGGTTCGACTTGCGCATGCGCCAAAGCGAATTTACGTGGCGTTCGCAAAGTGAATTGGCTGCGACCGTAGACTTTCAGGTGTGCGGGGAGAGCCTCGTGCGGTGGAGGATGGGACGTGAGCCAGACGAGCCAATTAATTTTTGTTCTGGAAGATGATCCGGACATCAACCGGCTTGTGTGTCATCAGTTAGAGCGTGCGGGATATACGGTGCGGCCTTACTTCACCGTCGGAACGATTGTCGAGGATGCGGAGCGCGCGCGGCCTTCGCTGTTTCTGCTGGACGTGATGGTGCCGGGCGGCGACGGGATGGAGCTGTGCCGCAAGCTGCGGCGCAATGCGGCGCTGAGCACGGTGCCGATCATCTTCTTGACGGCGAGAGCGTCCGAGAACGACCGCGTGCGCGGGCTGGAGCTGGGCGCGGACGACTACATTACGAAGCCGTTCGGGATGCGCGAGCTGCTGGCGCGCGTGAAGGCCGTGTTGCGCCGGTTCGAGCAGCCGGCGAGCGATGCGGCGCCTGCGGTGATCAAGTTTGACGAGGTGGAGATCGACCGCGGAGCGATGCAGCTGCGCGTGAGAGGCGAGGCGGTGCCGACGACGGCGACCGAGTTTCGATTGCTGGACTACCTGGTGCAGCATCCGTCGCGGGTGTTTACACGTGACCAGTTGCTGGACGCGGTGTGGGGCGACGCAAGGTTTGTGACGCCGCGCAGCGTGGATGTGTATGTCGGGCGCATTCGCGAGAAGATCGAGGAGTCTCCGGAGACGCCGCGATATTTGAAGACGCTGCGTGGAGCGGGCTACCGGTTTGAGTTTCCGAAGACGAGAGAACCGGAGCCGGAGTTGAGCGCGCGCGGGTAGAAAGTCAAAAGAGAGCGTGCAAGTCCACGGCTCAAAACGGAGACGTAGGGCACCCGCATCCTGCAAAGGGTTTGTGCCGATCAGTTTCGAGCTGCGGGTACGAGTTAAGGCGTGATCGTTGCCGGCGTAATGTTCCATCCGCGGAGCGCGACGACCGGATGCGCGTGCTCGGTTGAGGCTGGATAGGCAACCGTGATGATGCGCTGCTCGCCTGGTAACAGCGAAACATAGTTGTCGCTGTAGTAGGCGGGCAGGATGCGCGTTCCCTTGGCGCCGTCAAGCAGCGTGAGCTTGGCGGCGAGCGCGGCGGTATGCGAGGGGTTCGTCAGCGTGACGGCGATGTGGTTTTCTGTTCTGTCGTCTGAGCCTGCGGGCTGCGAGGTTGCGGAGGCTTGCAGCGTGACGGCGGCGAGATCCTCGAGCTTGCGGAAGTCGGAATCATGTGCGGCTAGCCAGTAGAAGTTTTGCGAGAGCAGCTTGCTGCCGGCGTCGGTAAGCGTGAGCTTGACGAAGACAACGGGATTGTCGACGAGGGCGTCTTCGAGTGCGAGCCGGGTGACGTTGCTGACCGAGTTTGCAGCAGCTTCGGTGGTGACGGTGCGTTCGAAGAGGAGCTTGCTGTTGATGTCGAAGACTTGGGCGTGCACGGTGAGGTTTGCGAGCGGCGCGGTGGTGTTGTTGATGATGGCGATCTCGTGATCGGGAAGATCGAGCTGAATGTGGATGGGTTCGGAGGCGAGCTTAACGCCGTAGTAGGCGGCGTGGGTGTCGTAGTCGTGCGAGTAGATCTGCCACTCGGTGGAGGGCCATGCGGGCTGCGTCATCCAGAGCATGCGGCCGGTGTTGGGGTGCCAGAGGTTGGCGTTGAAGCCTTCAAAGACGGCGCGGTGGCCGACGTAGTTGAGCATCTGCGCTTTGCGATCGAAGTCGGCGAGTGAGGACGGCGGACCGAACTCTTCGTCCATGGCCTGCATGAAGGGAGCGGTGTCGCCGTTTCCGCCCTGATGCCAGTCGTGGTAGGCCCAGTCGTCCGAGATGGGCCACTGGTCGGCTTTGGGGAGGAAGCTTTCGAAGGCCTCGAGTGTGGGTGGTGACGGAAGGCCGATCTCGACGGCGAAGCCGAGCGCGAGGTGTGTGAAGTATTCGGAGGGCTCCTGGTATTTGTAGGGGCCGGAGTCGTGGAGGTTCACGCGGTTGGAGCTGGCCGAGTAGAAGCGGGTGCCGTCAAGCTCGGCGATGAGCGCGATGAGGCCTTCGTTGGTCGCGGGAGCGGGGACGCCTTCGTTGCGTCCGCACCAGACGGCGATGGAGGGATGGTTGCGGAAGCGGAGGATGGTGTCGCGCGCGTTGCGCAGGAAGAGCGCGGAGTCGTCGGGCTCGATGTTGTCGTCCTGCGTGGAGTCCCAAAAGTCGTTCCAGACGAGCAGGCCGTACTTGTCGGCGAGGTCGTAGAAGGACTCTTCGGTGTTCTGGCCCATCCAGTTGCGGACGATGTTGAGGTGGGCGTCGCGCTGCAGGCGAAAGAAAGGCTCGAGACGTTCGGGCGAGACACGCTTGAGCATGTCTTCGAGGCCGGAGGCGCCGCCGCGGATGGCGATGCGCACGCCGTTGACGCGGATGAGGAGTGCGGGCTGGGTGGCGAGATCGTCGACGTCGCGCACGGCGGGTGAGTGCTCGCCGGCTGCAGTGAGCGAGGCGACCCACCCGAGCGGAGTCTCGCGGATGCCCTCGTGGGTTTCGTCGATGAGCGGTTTGCCGCTGAGTGCAGCCTGGGTGGGGTCGACCTCGACGCGGCGGAGATGGCCGGTGGCGTCGAGCAATGAGAGCTCGTAGGTGATCTCGCGGATGCCGAAGTTGGTGTGGAGTTCGGCAGAGATGGCGTTATTGATCAGGATGCGTGCGGTGAGGTGGTAGAGATCCGGCGAGCCGTAGCCGTTGGGCCACCACAGACGCGGGTGCGCGATGTTGAGCTGGGGCGTGTCGGCTGGCGTGAGCGTGATGGTGGACGCGCCGGGCGGGAGGGTGACGGGCTTCGAGATGTCGACGCCTTCGAAGGCGATGTCGAGTGTAGCGTGGATCGGTTGCGGCGTGGAGTTGGTGAGTGGGACGGCGATGGTGAGGGCGGCGCGGGAGGTGTCGGGCAGTGGGAGTTGGGTGATGATCTGCGGGTTGTCGAGCGAGACGGGACCGCCTGCGGAGAGTGTGACGTCCTGCCAGATGCCCATGTCGCGGTCGCGGATGGCGGGGATCCAGTCCCAGCCTTCGGTGGCGGCGAAGGTGGGTCCGTCGATGGCCTGGAGGCCGCCGTTTTCGCCGGGGCCGTCGGCGAGGGATTGTTCGTGCGGGATGCCGGGATGCGGCGGCGGAGAGATGAGCACGGCGAGCGTGTTGTCGCCGGGCGTGAGCAGGCCGGCGACCGGGAAGATGCCGCGGTCGAAGGCGCCGGTGATCGCGCCGAGCGCGTGGCCGTTGAGCCAGACCTGGGCGTGATAGTTGATGCCGAGGAAGGTGAGCGTGGGGTCGCCGTGTAGGGCGGAGGCGGGTGCGGCGAAGTGGGTGCGATACCAGAACTTTTCGTGCGCGAGCGACTCGGGGATGGCCATATTGTTGAGGCCGAAATCGGGGTCGGGGTAGACGCCGCGCGCGACGAGCGTGGTGAGCACGGTGCCGGGAACGACGGCGGCGTACCAGTGGGAGTCGTCGAAGCTGGGCGAGGAGATGTGTTCGGCGTCGGATGAGACGGCTGAGGCCTGGGCCATGCGCCAGTTGGCGCGGAGGGTGAGGGTGCGGCCGTCGTCGGAGACAGGGTTGGTGATGTTGGGAACGGGATGCGCAACGGGCTGCTGCGGAGGCGCGGCGCTGCGCGGAAGCGTTGCGGGGTCCTGTGGCGAGGTGTAGCCGATCCACTGGCGGGACTGGACGGGCCAGGGTTTGGAGGCGTCGTCGAAGGGAAGGTCGTCGAGACCGGCGGGCAGATGGATGAGCGACGCTCGTTCCTCGGCGGTGAAGCCGCGCGCGAGGCTGACCTCGGCGAGCAGGCCGCCGAAGTGATGGAAGCCGGCGTCAGGCGTTTCGGTGGGAGCGAGTTCAAAGTCGGGCGTCGCAGGACCGATGGGGAGGGCGGCGTGGGCGACCTCGACGCCATCGACGAAGAGATGCGTGTCGGCGCCTTCGATGGAGACGGCGATGGAGTGCCAGGTGTTGGCGGAGAGCGCGGCGGAGGCTTCGAGGGTGTGCTGCTCGCCGGCCCAGAAGAAGGGAACGCCGCGGCGCAAGCCAATGTAGCGAGGGAAGGCTTCGAGCGGATGGCCGACGCCGGCCAGCAGGGCGTTTTGGCCGGCGGAGTCAGGCTTGACCCAGAGCGTGAGCGACCAGCCGGAGCCGGAGAGCGCGAGCGGGTCGTGCGGGGACATGGTTTTGGTGACGCCGATGCCGCCGGCGACCGAACGGACGTCGAAGGGGCCGTAGGAGGGCGGGGGGGCGGCCGATTGGGCAGTGGCCCGGCCGGGTGCGGCCGCCGCGGCGAGGAGTAGAGCGAAACAGACAGGGAGGACAGAGCGCGAGGCGGGGCGATCGAACTTCATCGAGTCTCTCTTTGGGGGTCGGTGCGGCCGGGATAACGGTAACACGCGGAGAGGGTGTGTACTCCCGGCGTCATGGACTCGCGTCCATAGGGGCAAAGATCGATTCGAACGAGGCGGACGGAGGCAGCGCTACGGGTGGCGGCGGTGGGGAGACGCGCCGCTGCGGGGATCGCGCTGCATTTTGCGGGGCATCGAATCTGAATCGATTTTTTAGCCCACACAGCACAATTTCTCTTGACAGTCACAGGTGGCTTCTATATCAAGGCTGGTGCCTTCATGATAACGATATCGGCTGAGCTCAGGAAAAGCGAAAGCCGGCTCTGCGCAAGGGAGCGGAGCCGCGGCGTGAGTGATGCCGTGAATGGTGCGGAGAGAGGCGAGCCGAGGGCGGTTGGCGCTCCGCAGAGTGGGAAGCTCAGGGCAGACGAGAGATCTTCTTCGGGGGCAGCACGCGCTGCGCGGGCGGCGCTCGGGCCGGGCAGAACGCTCTGGACGCAAATGGATGGTAGCCAACGGGAGGTTGTTACGATGACGTCATTTCCAAGGATCAGGCCTCGAGCCGCGCTGCTGGCGCTTCTGCTGGCGGTGCTCGTGCTGTGGCAATCGCCCGCATCGGCGCAGGAGACCACCGGCAGCGTCTCCGGCCAGGTCCAGGATTCGACGGGAGCGGCGATTCCGCACGCGACGGTGACCCTGCTGAACCTGAACAACAAGACCGAGCGCAAGACGGTGAGCGGCGGCGACGGTCACTTTGCGATTCCCTCGGTGCCGTCCGATCTCCGCTACCAGATCCGGGTGACGATGCAGGGCTTCAAGACGTGGGAGTCGAAGCCGTTTCCGATCCGCCCCGGCGACCGTCCGGAGTTCAACGACATCAAGATGCAGGTTGGCGAAGCGAATGCCGAAGTAACGGTCGAGGCCACCGAGAGCCAGGCGGTGAAACCGCTGGATACGCCAGAGCGCAGCGATGTGATCACGGCCAAGGACCTGGACACGCTGGCGATCGTGGGCCGCGACGCGACGGAGCTGGTGGAGACGCTGCCGGGGTTTACGGTGGTCAGCCCCGGGTTGAACAACCAGGCGTCGGCGAACACGGCGGCGGTGGGACTGAACAACGGGATCAGCGGCGGGTTCTCGCCGAACGGCGCCGGGCCGACGGGCCTGAAGACGGTGCTGGACGGCGTTTGGCTGACCGATATCCAGACCAACTCGGGAACGGTGCAGACCGTCGATGCGGACATGATCGAAAGCGCGAAGGTGTCGACTTCGACGTACAGCGCGGTCAACGCGGAAGGGCCCGCAGTCTTCAATGCGACGACCAAGCACGGAACGTCGTCCTATCACGGTTCTTTGTATCTGCACGCGCGCGATACGGCGCTGAACTCGAATGACTGGGACAACAATTATCTGCAGCAGACCCGGCCGGATGGGCGCTACTTCTATCCCGGCGGGACGTTTGGCGGACCGCTCTGGATACCGGGAACGCGTTTCGGCCAGCACAATGACAAGCTGTTCTTCTTCTTCGGGCTGGAGTTCCTGAATCAGCGCTTTTCGCCGGGCACGCTGGACTCGTGGGTGCCGACACTGGCCGAGAGAACGGGCGACTTCAGCGTGGCGAACCTGAATGCGCAGCTCTGCGGCGCGCGGCCGGACGGCAATATCAACCCCAACGCGACGCAGCCGATGTGCTACGCCGAAAACTATCTGGCCAACGGAGTGGCGGTTTCGAACGGCAACGTTCGTCCGTATGCCAACGCCGGCGGCGTGGCGCTGGTGAACTGGCTGCCGCCGCCCAACGCCGATCCGTTCCATAACATCTCCGGCTACAACTACATTCAGCCCGTGGTGGTGAATCAGAACGGCGACATCCTGCACGCGCGCATCGATTACAACCTCAACGACAGAAATCAGTTTTACGTGACCTACGGGCGGCAGACGCAGATCACGGACCAGCCGGTGAGTTTGGGTTACATCCCAACGAATTCTGTCCTGTATCCCGGCGACGTGACGACGGGCGATATTTCGAACATCGGATCGATCACCTATACGCATACCTTCGGACCGACGCTGACCAACGAAGTGAATGCGGCAATTTCGTTCATCAGCGATCCGGGTAACATGGGCGACCCGGCGGCTGTGTCGCGCTTCAGCATGAACGCATACAACGGAGGGAACGGCAACTTCAACTACCTGGGCGAGTACAAGAACGCGGGTGACTATTCGGTTCCGGCGCTCTCGGACTACAGCGATCTGGGTTATCCGAACGTGCTGATGCCGGGCGGCTTTTACAACGACCAGATTCATATGAAGAAACTGGTTCCGGACGTGAACGATGTCCTGAGCTGGATCAAGGGACCGCACTTCTTCCAGTTCGGCTTCTACTGGCAGAAGGGCATCATCAATGGAACGGCGGCGGACGGGTATCCGCAGGGCGAGTACACGTTCAACCCGGGCAATGGGTTTTATGAGTACAACCCGGTCGTGGGGCAGGTGGCGCAGTACATCGGCTGCGAGAACCCGCAGGACACGGGAACGTCGAGAGCGTCGGGAGCGGCGTCGCTGGGCGAGTGCATTAATCCTGTGGCCATGATGTACATGGGAACGCCGGACAGCTTTACGCAGACCAACTTCACGCCGACCGCCGACATGCAGTTCAACACGGTGGCCGGGTTTTTGAACGATCAATGGAAGCTGAAGCGGCTTACGCTGATGCTGGGCGCGCGCATCGAGCACCTCGGCCCATGGACCGACCGGCATGGCAATGGTCTCGCGACCTTCTCGCCGTCAGCCTATAAGCAGGCCTGCACGGAGACGATCGGCTCGCCGGTATCGTGCGCGCAGACCACGGACTCGCCGGGCATCACCTGGCACGGGATCAATTCTTCGGTCTCGAACTCGGTGAACTCGCCGCAGACGATTTACTTCTCGCCGCGCGTGGGCATGGCGTGGGACATCTTCGGCCATGGCAACACGGTGCTGCGCGGCGGCTGGGGTGTGTACCGCTATGAGGAGCAGTTTGGACCGTACTCCGCGGCAGCGGCGACGGCGCAGGGATATAAGACGACCTACCTGCAGCAGCAGTGGAACTTCGACGGCGTGGACGAGCAGTCGCCGATCAACCCGTCGGATTTCAACGTGACCGTTCTCTCGCCGACCGATACGAACCGGCCGGTGAGCTATGGCTACAACGGAACGCTTTCGCAGCGCGTGAATCTGCGCGGGGTGCGGAACTCGCTGCTGGAAGTGGCCTACGTGGGTAGCAACACGATGCACCAGGGGTCATACAACGGGACCAGCTATAACGAGGCGTCTGACCTGAACCTGATTCCCGCGGGCTACATGTTTGGCGACCAGACGACCAATGGATTCTGCCTTTGCAATCTGCCGGCAGCCTTGAACGCAGGCAGCATCGGCGATCTATCGACGGCGGCGCAGGACTATTACAGGCCGTATCCGTTCTATCAGCACATTTATTCGCTGAACCACAACTTCTACACGAACTACAACAGCCTGCAGGTGAGCTTCAACAAGTCGGCGGGCTGGCTGCAGTTCGGCGCGAACTACACCTTCTCGAAGACCCTGGCGACGGCGGCCTCGTACAGCAACACGATCGTCGACCCAGTGAATTTGCGCAACGATTACAACCCTGTGCCCTACGATCGCACGCACGCGTTCAACGCGCACTACCTGGTGGATATCGGCAAGCGCTATCACGGCGACAGCCATCTGTTCTCAGAGACGCTGAACGGGTGGCAAATCTCGGGCATCTCGGTCTGGCAGAGCGGCGTGAATCTTGCCTCGGCGGACAACGAGAACTTCGGCTTCGGTTACGGTTCGATTCAGGTGCAGCAGGTTTACACCGTGCAGCAGGCGGAAGCGACCTCGATTCTGCCGGTGTGCCAGAACGAGTTCAACGTTCCGCTGGATAAGAACGGGCACGATTACTGCGTGACGAACGTGAATCCCATCGTGTGGCTGGGAACGCCGGACTACCAGCTGATGCCGGTGGTGAAGTGCAATCCGTCCGGCGGAAGTGCAAATCATCAGTACATCAATCCGACGTGCTTCGCGGTTCCGGTGCCCGGCAGCCCGACGACGGGACCGGAGGCGCTTTCCTCCAATCCGAGCGGACAGGGCACGCTGAGGATGCCGTACATACGAGGGCCGGCATATCAGAACCACAATCTTTCGCTGATAAAAAACTTTTCATTGGGCGAGAGCAGAACGCTTCAGCTTTCGGCGCAGGGATTCAACTTCCTGAATCACCCGCTGGTCTCGTTCAACAACAACGACAACACAAACTTAAACCTCGGCAACCTGAACTTCGCGGTTGTGGGACAACCGCTGACGCCGGCGCAGTTGCGCGCGCCGTACTTCGGCATCGCGAACATCAAGTACGGATCGAGGCTGATCGAGCTGGGCGCGAAGTTCGTGTTCTAGCGGGACGCGGACGGCGACGTGCCGTCGTCCGCCGTGGAAACAGGGCCGCAGTTGCCGGGCGGTCGTGAAGAATGCGAGAGGCGAGGCCGATCGCAGGGATTGATCGAGGATTTTGGAGGGGTCATATGGCCATCGAGTCTGCAGCGAATCTCCGGGGGCTGGTCCGCTCCGGGTTGGTGATCGCGCTCGGGATGCTTTCTTTCGGCAGCGCCGCGACGGCGCAGAAGGAGCTGGTGTCGACCGGCTCCGTCATCCCGCTGCAGATCAACGTGTCGGGGCCGTGCCAGATCTACAAGATCATCAACGCGCCCAACGGCGACACGGTGTTTCTGGATGTTTGCGGCGGCGGCGGCTATGGATCGCTCTATCAGTTGAAGAAGGGATCGACGACGTTTCAGACGATTGCGGCCGAGATCGACTCCTCCGGCACGTACTGGAACGAGGGCATGGCGATGGACGCCAAAGGGACCCTCTATATTACAGACCGCTACAGCGGCAGCCAGCATATCTATCGCATTCCCTATAACCCCAGCGACGGCACCTGGGATTACTCGCCGTCGGGAAGCAACTGGGAGCCACAGCTTGCGGGGGGATTCGGCGGCGCCGGAACGGTGGGCGTGGCGTGGCTGGACAATCCGGCGAAGGATGGCAGCGGCATCCTGTTCGTGTCCAATGAAACGGCGAACTCCATCCTGATGGTTCCGGTGAATGCCGACGGCACGGTGACCAACTTCCCGTCCGGATCGAAGGCCGGACAGCCGGAGTATCAGTACCTGATTACAGGGCTGACGGCGAAGGTGATGCCGATGGACGTGGACGTCAACGGCAACCTGTATTTCATCGAGAACCCGTACGTGGGCTCGGCGAACCGCGCGACCGGCATCTTCTTTATTCCGGCGACGGCGTATGCCAGCTGCCTGGCGGCGATGAAGGCGGGAACATCCACTCCGGACACCGGCTGCATCTCGGGACCGGAGTCGGCCCTGCAGCGGATTGATCCGGGCAACACGGAGAAGTTCAACGGAATCACCCACGATGCGGCCGGCAACATCTACGTGGGCGACGCGACGGACAGCTACGGCGGCACGCGCAGCGGTCTGTTGATGATTCCGAACGAGAGCGGAAGCCCGGTCGGCGTCACCGCAACAAGCTTCAACTTTGAGGATGCGATGTATCTCGCGCCGGTGGCGGTGAACGCCAACCCGGCGATCGACTATCGCGGCTTCTTCTGGCTGCCGACGGGAACGTCGGGCAACTGGTCGCCGGCGGGCTCGGGACAGATTGCCGGCACGGGCAACTTTGTCCTATGGCAGCCGGGCACGCTGAATCTCGGTTCCACCCCTATTGGAACGACCGGCACGCCCAACACCATCTTCTATACCTTCAGCGGGACCGTGACGCCGGGAAGCATCGTGCTCACGCAGCCGGGCGGAGGCTCGGACTTCATTCCGTCGACCACGAATCCATATCCCCCTTCGGCCGGCACGACCCCTGCGGTCCCGTGCACCGCGGGCACAACGTACAACGATTACTCCAGCTGCCAATACTGGATTGCCTTGGATCCCTCCGGGAACAACTCGGTCGGCAATTTGCAGGGACAGGTCTCGATGCTGGACAGCAACAGCAACGTGATCGGCGGAAGCACAGGCTATCTGCAGGGCATCGGTCTGGGGCCCGCGTCGGCGACACTTTCGCCCGTGCTGCAGACGCCGCTGGCGACGAGTCTGACGACGCCGGGTCAGGTGGCCGGAGACTCGCTGGGTAACGCCTACGTCGCAGATGCCGGACAGCACGCGGTGTTGATGTTCCCGGCGGGAACGACTGCGTTCGGCGGCGCCCCGATCGGCACGGGACTGACGGCTCCGACCGGCGTTGCTGTGGACGGCTCGGGCGATCTTTACATTGCGGACTCGGGCAAGGTGATCGAGGTTCCTTCGGTCCAGGGCGCGCTCAACCCGGCGGGCCAGACGACGCTGCTCAGCGGTCTCGGCAGCAATGTTCAGCTGGCTGTGGATGGAGGCGACAACGTCTATGCCGCCGACCCGAGCAACGGGCGGGTGGTCAGGATCTTCAATCCGACGGCGTCGATGATGCTCGAGGGCATCAACACCGTGGGCACTGGCTTCACCAAGCCAACCGCGGTTGCGGTTGATAACGCCGGCAATCTCTTTGTCGCCGACGGAACAAACCTGGTCGAGATCAACCCGTGGGGCGGACAGACATCGATCACCAGCAGCCTTGTTGCACCGGTGACGGGCCTTGTGGTTGACCCCTCCGGCGCGGTGTATGTCGCGCAGAGCGGCGGCGTGATTCGCATTCCTCTGGAGAGTTCGGGACTCAACCCCAACGACGCGGCGCCCGTTGACAACACCGGTGTAACCGCGCCGACGGGCGTTGGAATGGATGCGCTCGGCAATCTCTATGTCACCGCCGACTCGTACAACGTGACGACGATCAACACGACTGGGACGCCGCTTGGCCCGGTGACGACCAACGTCACAACGCCCAACGTGCTGATGCTGGCCAATGCGGACGTCAACTTCGGCGTCGTCGATACGGCCACGACGACCGATCCTGTCGACATCAGCGTATTCAACATCGGCAACGCGCCGCTCTCCTTCTCCGCCACGACGGCGCCCTCGTTCAGCGGAACGAATGCGACCGACTACGCCATCCAGGAGGATGGACAGAATCCCTGCGACACCACGGGCGGGACTCCGATTGCCAGCGGGACGGCCTGCACGCTTGGGGTAACGGTGACGGCTGCGAACAACGGCCTGAGCCAGGCGAGCATGACGTTTGCGACTAACGCCACCAATGCGCCGACGAATACGGCGAATCTGGAAGCCTACGCAGAGAACAACCTGTGCCGCACCACGACCACCATCGCGCTGAATCCTTCGACCGGCGTGAGCTATCCGGGCAGCACGAGCATCTCCGCTACGGTCACGGCGCAGGATCCGACCTGCTCTCCGGGCAACGTGCCTACCGGCGGCAAGATTTCGCTGACGCTGCAGCCGACGACCAAGGGTGCTTCACAGATTGTGCTGAACTCGACGGTGACGAACGGTCAGGCCAGCTTCACCGCGACGGCGCTCAACGGCGGCACCTACGACGTCTATGCGAGCTACAAGGGCGACCCGATCTACGGCGGAAGCTCGAGCTCGAAGACCTATACCTTCACGGTGGCGCAGGCTGCATCGACGTCGGCGCTGGCCGAGCCGCAGGGCGTCACGCCGATCAACGGAACGTACTACGTCAAGCAGGGTTCCACGACCACGATGACGGCAACGGTCACTTCGAAACAGGGCTCGCCGACCGGCAGCGTGACCTTCATGAATGGATCGACGGTGCTGGGAACGGCGACGTTGAACGCCAGCGGCACTGCAACCTTCAACACGTCGAGCCTGGCGGCGGGGCCGTCCACATCGCAACTGGGACAGACATACAACATCACCGCGGTTTATAGCGGGGACCAGAACTTCGCCGCCGCGACATCGCCGGCCGTCACGATTGTGATTGTGCCGCCGAGCGTCTTGATCACCGCGAACCCGGCCACGCTGACGACGAAGGCTGGCGTAGCGGTGCAGAGCACGCTGACCATCACGCCGCTGGAAGGCTACGCACCCAAGCCGGGCGCAACGCTCTATTGCGACAACTCGACGCTGCCGCAGTACGCGGAGTGCACCTTCGACGTGCCGACGCTGGACATCTACGACGCCGATGCCAAGGTGCCGGGAACGCCGGTGACCAGCCACGTGACTATCAGCAGCAACCTTCCGGTGAATGTGGGCAAGGTAGACCATGGACGGTCGCCGATTGCATTCGCGGGTCTGTTCGGGCTCGGGTTGCTGGGGCTTGCGTTCCGCAGGCGGGCGCGATTCAACAGCGCGCTGCTGACGGTGCTGTGCGTTGCGGTGCTTGCAGGCTCGATGCTTGGCTTCGTGGGATGCACGAACTCGGGCTATACGCATACGCCGCCGTCGCCGCAGGTGACGACGCCGGCCGGTACCTACCAGGTGAGTATTTACACGGTCGATCTGACCAACAATCAGCGGTCGTCGCTGCCGTTCACGCTGACGCTGACGGTGCAACAGCAGTAGGCGGAGGGACGCCTTCGGAGCCGTACTTCCGGAGGCGCCGCAACAAGGGATTCTCAAGGCTGGTCGCATGCAGGAAGGTATGAGTCTTTCAGGGAGAAACGGAATGTTCACCAAGTCCTTCACATCGCTTCGACGGTTCACCGGACATGTGCTGACGCTGATGCTGTGCTGTATTCCGTTGAGCAGGGGAGCAGCGGCGCAGAGTGCACCGGCCGTCTCCGCGAGCTATGCCATGGGACTGTCGCATCCCACCGGATGGGGGACCATTCAGCAGACGGCGATCGACACCTTTGGCGATTGGCTGATCGTGGACTATCCCAACGCCGCACTCTACGAACTGCCGGTTGGCAGCACTACGGTGGTGACGCTGGCGCCTCCGGGATCGCTTGGCAGCGTGCAAGGCTACCAGAATCCGGGCATCGCAATCGATTCGAACAATAACCTCTACATCGAAGCGAACTTCAACAACTGCCTTCTAATGTTCCCCTACGATTCGACGACAAAGACATGGGACGGCCTGTCGACGTTGAGTCCGTCGAACCCGACGACAAATGTTTGTCCGAACGCAGGCGGAGGAACGAGCCCCTACATCTTTGCGCAATATGGACTGACGGTGGCCTCGGCGTCTGGAAAGTGGCAGGGCTACTTTCAGCCGTGGGGCATCGCGGTGGACAAGAACAACAATCTGGTCATTGGAGCCCAGAACAGCACTCCCTTCATCTTTACCTTGAACGTGACGGGCAGCGGCGCTTCGGCGAAACCGGGTACAGGTCAACTGATCGTGGACAAGATGACCAAGCGGCCGATCTCGGTTGCGGTCGATCCGACAGGCAACATCTACTTTGTCGAGGACGGTGGACTCTCGGGCGTATATATGGTTCCTGCCGGCGAAACCGACCTGGCATCTGATACCGATCCCTCGATCGTGCGCGTCGATCCGAACCTGCCCAGCGTGACCGGAGTCGTGACCGACAAGCTGGGCAATCTGTACATCAGTGACAGCAAGGAAGGCGTGTTCCTGGTTCCGACCTCTTCCGGAACGCCGAACACTGCCGGCGCCATCATGCTCACGTCTGTGCCCGCGCAGGGCGAGGTGTCGGTGGACCTGAGCCGCGACATTCTGTATGTGCCGACGACGCAGACGCAGTCGAACGGAGAGGCAGATATCGCGGAGGTGACGTTCAATGCGGCGCTGCTGGGATCGACGGCCACGGGCACGCCTGCTTCCACATCGCAGACTGTACTGTTCAGCTTCAATGCGAGCACAACGCCGGGTTCGTTTGTGATCGATGAGGCGGGCGCAGCGACTCCGGACTTTACGGTCGCGTCGAGCGGCACGTGCAAGGCCGGAACAACCTACGCCGCGCAGAGCAGCTGCACGGTGAACGTCACGCTGAATCCGCATGCGGCCGGTTCTGTCGCCGCCAAGCTTCTCATGCTGGATTCTTCCGGAAACGTACTCGCTTCCATGGACTTGTCCGGTTTAGGCACGGGATCGTCAATTCAGATTCAGCCGGGAGCGCAGACCACAATCGACAGCGGCCTGATGACGCCGACTCAGGTAGCCGTGGATGCCGCGGGCAACACCTATGTGGCGGATACGGGCTTTACCGCGGTGCAGATGTTCGCGAAGGGATCGAGCACGGCGACGGCGGTTGGAACGGGGCTGACTTCGCCGACCGGGGTTGCGGTCGATGGCGCGGGTGATGTGTTCATCGCCGACAGCGGCAGCGGAAGCGTGGTTGAGATACCGAATGGGCCGAATGGATTGCTCACTGCGAATCAAACGACGCTGAAGACGGGACTGGGATCGAACCTTCGTCTTGCAGCCGACGGCGTGGGCGATCTCTACATCGCTGATCCTTCCAACAACCGTGTGGTGAAACTGAGCAACGTGGGCGTGGCGATCGGCGACTATGCGCAGACGGAGACAGACCTGACTGGGTTCAATGCACCGTCAGCGCTGGCGGTTGATTCGAGCAACAATCTTTATGTTGCGGACGGCAGCAACCTGATCGAGGTGACGCCAGCGGGTGTGCAGACAACACTGTTGACTTCGCTGAGCGGAGGAACGACGGGGATCGCGGTCGATCCATCGGGCGCGATCTATGTCGCGCAGACCGGCGGAACGATTCGCATTCCAAACGAGAGCGGAACGCTGAATCCGGCGGACCAGACCACTGTCGCGACGAACGTGACAAGCCCGGCGTCGGTCGCGCTGGATGCGCAACAGAACCTTTATATCGCCGATGGCACAGCGAAGGATGTGCTGTTCATCAGCGACAACGCGTCGATCAACTTCGGCACGCTGAGCAGCACGACGGCGACAGCGTCGTCGACGTTCACGATTCTTGATGACGGCAACGCGGCGCTGAACATCACCGGCTTCACGGGAACAGCGGACTACGCGGGAGCGTCGACGAACTGCAGCGGAGCGCCGATCGCCAGCGGCACGACGTGCGCGGTGACGGTGACGTTTGCACCGGGGCCGGGCGACCAGGGAACGCTGGCCGGCAACGTGGTCGTGCAGAGTGACGCTTCCAATCCGCCGAACGAGATCAGTGCGACCGGCGTTGGTCCGGCGCTTGCCGCCTCGACGACGAAGATCACCGTGAGCAACCCCACGGTCAACGGCGCGGCCACCGCGGTGACGGTGACGCCGACCTCCGGCACGACGCCGACACCGACGGGAACGGTAACGCTGACGGTGACCGGCAACGGAATCACTCCGCTGACGCTGAGCGGAACGCTTTCGAACGGTACCGTCACGCTGACGCCAACCAATCTTGCGGCGGGGACCTATCAGTTTGCGGTGAAGTATATTGGCGACCGCGTGTATGCGGGCTCAACGGCGACGACATCGGTGACGGTGGCCGCGGGTGCGGTCACGCTGACGCAGCCGTCGATGAGTTCGGTGCAGCAGCTGAATCCGTACTATCCGTATGTGCTGAGCAACGCGTCAGGAGCAGCGGAGCCGTACGACGGATCGGTGTCGCAGTATGAGACGACCGCGTACTACGTGGTGAAGGTCGCGGCGACGGACGGACAGCCGCTGATCGGACAGCCGATTTTGGATCCGACCGGCAAAGTGGTTGGAGAGAACTATGGATCGGTGACGTTCCAGAATGCTTCGACCTCAACCTGCCTGCCGATTCCCGTGGCGTCCGATGGAACGGCGCAGTTCGATCCCAGCTGCCTGACGATCGACACGAGCAACAACTCGATTCCCAACATCGAGACCAGCTACACCGTAACGCCGATGTACAGCCCGGCAGGAGCGGGCGGCGGCGCAGGGCTTACCAATCCGAACTACACATCCGTTGCGGGCACCGCGATCAGCTACACAGCGCTGCGCAATCCGATGGTGTCGATCTCCTCGAACCCGAGCTCGATCACGGTCAGCAAAGGATCGAGTGCGACCGCGACGCTGACGCTGACCTCGATTCTGGGATACGGGATCGCAGGATCGAATGGGCTGCTGAACAACTATGAACTGCCGGTGCAACTAACATGCGACGGCCTGCCCGCGTACGCGACCTGCACGTTCGTGTATCCCAACCCTGATCCGACGGATCCGAATTCGACGCACGTTGGGCCTGCGACGGGAACGGTGTTGTCGTACCAGGGTGGAACGGCTGCGCCGTGCACCGTAGCCCAGGGATGCACAGGACCGGCTACGGTGATCATGACCATCACGACGAACGCGCCCACGGGTGTGGCGATGCTGGAACGCGGAGGCGGAAGCACGGCGCTGGCGGCGATGTTCGGCATGGGTCTGCTGAGCTTTGGGTTCAGCAAGCGCAAGGCGTTGCGGGTGCGGCTGATGACGCTGGGCTGCGTAATGCTTTGCTTCGGCTTGCTGGGCGGCCTCGGCGGCTGCAGTACGACCCAGCTGGGCGCCAACGCATCGCAGGTGACACCTTCGGGAACGTACACGGTGCAGGTGACGGCGAAGCAGGTTGGAAGCCAGGTCATCACGCAGTATCCGGGCATCACCTACGGGAACGAGAACCAGATGTCGCTGCCGTTCACGATGAAGGTGACGGTGCAATAGATTTTTCTTCCGGGCCCCTACGTCCTCCAAACGAAGAGCGAGCGGAAGCGAGAATATGCGCTTCCGCTTCTTTTTTGCGCGGAGCCTGTTGGGTGCAGCGGAGGGGCCCCCTGCCCCCGGTTTTTGCGCAAAGTCTTCGAAACAGGGATTTAAGGCTCGGACTTCGGTGTGCGGTCCGGTTGTTAAAGATCGAAGCCCGGCAGATGCCGGGCTGGAGATGTTCCTACTCTTATTGTAACTGGGTGTGTCAAGAGGGCGTGGATGAGGCCGGCTCGTTAAGCGCTGTGCGGGAGCTGGTTCTCGTGTCGTTCGCGGTTGTCGGTTTTCAGATTTCCGTTTTCAGTTCTCGGTTTCGGGTGGGAGCCGAACGTTTGCCGCCAAGTCTATTGGTGCGTCTGGAGACCGAGGGCGTGGGCGATGGCGGGGTCGATGGTGAGATGGCCGTTGGTGCGGGTGGCGAGGCCGAAGTTTCCGTTCCAGTCCCACATGCCCCAGCCGATGTGGTTGGCTTCCAGGCCGGAGCGAACGGCTTCGATGTAGCGGGCGCGGGAGTCGGGCGGGGCGGTGTCGCGATAGGCGCCGAACTCATTGCAGATGATGGGCACCTTCCGTTCGCGGCCCCATTGGGCGGCGAAGGCGATGCGCTGACGAATGGTGTCGGCGTTCCAGTTGGAGACGCCGTAGAGGAAGAGCTGGTAGCGCGCGATGTCGTTGGGGATGGAGTCGAGTTGGGGTTGGAGATCGGCGACGGTGGCCGGGAAGGGAATGTCCTTGTAATAGAGCCACTCGGGCGATCCCCAGGTGGCGCCCTGGTGGGTGAATTGATAGGGCTCGTAGAAGTGGAAGGTATAGATGACGTTTGGGTCGCTAAGTGGCTCGGTGACCAAGAGATCGTCGAGGGAGTCGTAATGCGCTCCGGAGGCGATGATGGTGTGGGTGGTATCGAAGTGACGGATGGCGGTATCGGCGGCGCCTTCAATGCCGATCCAGCGATAGGGGTCCTGGACTTCGGACTCATTCATGAGCTCGAAGAAGACGCGGTCGGGATCGGTGTGGGCGAAGTGTCTGGCGAGCGCCTGCCAGAGAAAGAGGAACTGCGTGGCGCCGTGGTCGGTGGCGAGCTGCTGCTTGTAGTCGTCGCGCGGGAAGACGCAGAGGTCGACCTCGAGGCCGGAGGTGAGCGCGAGGTTGACGGCGTCGTCGAGGCGCTGCCAGAGCGCGTCCTTGGAGGGATCGTCGGGACGGCCGTAGCCGAAGTAGACGGGATCGACGCCGATGCGGACGTAGCGGATGCCGAGCGAGCGCATGAGCTTGAAGTCGTCGGCGGTGACCCAGGAGGAGGTGCGCTCAGGCTTGTAGTCTCCCCAGCCGCCGAACCAGCCGGACGCGTTGATGCCGTGGGTGAGTGTTTCTGCGCGGCGAAAGGCGGTGGCGCGCGCGGCGTCTGCGGGGAATTGCGCCGGGGCAGCGGTGACCGCGAGAAGCGAGAGAGCGAGAAGCGGGAGAAGGCGTTCGGATTTCATTGATGTGCTGTGGCCTCTGGAGCCGGCGAGGACAGCATACCTCAGGAATAAAACGTTTTGTGAGTTGGTCTGCGCGGATCGACGCGGAAGATGTGGCGCAGTTCTTTGTGCCCGGCGCTGTTGTGGCGAGGAGCAGATTTATTCGTTTGCCTTTCGGCTGTGAGCTGTGAGCTGTGAGCTTCGAACTGTGAGCTTTGAGCTTTGAGCTTTCAGCTTTGAGTTTTGAGCTGTGAGCTTCGAGATGCCAGTTAAGGGCGGATGGGATCGGCGGGATGTGCGTCAGGCGAACTCGACCGGACCGTACCCTTTCACGATAAGGCTGTGAAAGGGTAGGCCACCCGATGGCGCGATCTAAGAGGGATGGCAGCCGCAGGAGCGGCGGATGACGAGCTCGACGGGAAGGAGGCGTGTCTGTGCGGGTGCGTCGGCTGCGCCGTCGAGGCGGGCGAAGAGAAGATCGGCGGCCTGCTGGCCGAGCTGCTGGGTGGGCTGGCGAACGACGGTGAGTGCGGGACGGAGGATGTCGGCGAGCTCGAAGTCGTCGAAGCCGATGAAGGCGAGCTCATCGGGGATCTGGATGCCGAGGGTGGCGAGGGCGTGCAGGGCGTGGCGCGAGGAGAGGCCGTTGGAGGCGAAGATGGCCGTGGGTGCGTTGGGCCGCGATTTTACGGACCGCACAAAGTCGAGCGTGGCCGTCTCCTCGCCGCCTTCGAAGAAACACTCGGGTTCGAGGCCGGCCGTTCGCATTGCCTTCTGATAGCCGTTGAGCCGCGCCTGCATGGTGTAGATCTTCGAGCTGAGGCCGACGAAGCAGATGCGTTTGTGGCCGTGCTGGATGAGATGTTCGGTGGCGACTGCGGCGGCGTTCTGATTTTCGACGAGGACGCGGTCGACGGGCGAGCGGAGACCGGGCCGGGCTATGGGACGATCAAGGGCAACCATGGGCAGGCTGTCGAACTCGGGGGTGTTGAGGCGCGAGCGTCCGTAGCAGGCGGGGATGATGACGATGCCTTCGACCTGGCGGCGCTGGAGCTGGCGCAGCTCTTCGATCTCGGTTTCAGCTCGTTCGTCAGAGGTGGCAAGCAGGACGGAGTAGGAGTGTTTGCGCGCGACCTCGCTGACGGCCTGCGCGCAGGAAGCGAAGAAGGGATCGTAGAGATACGGAACGATGACGCCGATGGAGTGCGTGCGGAAGCCGCGCAGGGCGCGCGCCATCATGTTGGGGCGATATTGCAGCTCTTCGAGGGCGCGGTAGACGCGCTCGCGGGTTTCTTCGCGGACGTGCGCAGTGCCGTTGAGCACGCGTGAGACGGTCATCATGCCGACACCGGCGCGCTCGGCGACGTCGCGCATGCGAACGGTGCGGGCGGGAGGGGTGACGGGTTTGGAGGAGCGTCTGGGCAAGGGCGCGTGCTCTTGAGGAATTAGTGGCTGGCGATTGACGGTTCGTTGGGTTCGGGCCACTGGAAGGTGGACGCGGGAAGATTGGCGTTGTTGTAGAGGTTGGCGTCGGTGAAGCTGGCCCAGGCGTAGCGCACGGCGACGGGATGAGAGATGGCCGCGGAGTGAACGAGGACGGAGGTGCCATCGATGGTGGCGTCGGCGGGCTGGAAGCGGCCGTCGGGGCCGGCGAGCTCGAATCCGAGAACTTTTTTGTCGGAGGAGACGCTTGAGTTTGTGTCGGTGGCGTGAAGGCCTTCGGCGTGCGCGAACCAGACGCGCAGAGCGTCACCGGAGGGCGTGGTTGTGACGGAGAGAGGCAGCGGGCCGGAGTCCTCCAAAGGCTCGCCGTGGGCGCCATGCTCGCCGTAGACGAGATCGCGCGCGCCGAGAGCGAGACGAGCGGCGACGGTCTGTTTGTCGGGCGGATGGACATTGTCATGCAGGCCGACGTCGAGCGAGACGGCCATGGCGGTGTTGGTGAGGGAGAGCGTCTGGCGCTGCGCGTCGCGGATCATGCCCCAGTCTTCATTGGGCGAGTAGAAGCTGGAGATCTGCACGAAGAGGAAGGGAAGATCGCCCTCGTTCCATCGCGTGCGCCAGTCGCGGATCATCGCAGGGAAGAGACGATGGTATAGCTGTGGCGTTAGCTGCGAGCCGCTGTCGGTTTCGCCCTGATACCAGAGGAAGCCGCGAATGGTGTATGGCGTTGCGGGAGCGATCATGCCGTTGAAGAGAAAGGCCGGCTCCCAGGAACCTTCAAACGGATGCCATTGGAATTGCGGCACAGGTTGGTTGGCGGCTTTCGCGGCGTCGATGGCGCGCTGCTCGTATGCCTGCTGCGCGGCGAGATGAGTTTGAAGCGAGGCGAAGCGCGCGCGGGCTGCGAAGACGGGCATAAAGGCGCTGTCGGCGGCGAGCGCGTTGAGCGAGATCCAGGACGAGATGGGTGTGCCGCCCCAGGTGGAGTCAATGAGGCCGATGGGGATGTGCTCGCGGTGCTGGATGTCGAGACCGAAGAGATAGGCGACGGCAGAGAACTCGGTGGCGGTTGCGGAGTTGCACTGGGTCCAGGAGGCGGGCTGGTCGTCGAGCGGGAAGTCGTTGGATTTTTTGTCGAAGCGGAGGAGATGAATCTGGCCGCAGGTTTGCGGCTGGTCGGCGGCGGCGATGAGTTCATCGGCGTCCTTGATCACGGCGGAGCCGGGGAAGCCGCGCAATGGAATCTCCATGTTGGACTGGCCGGAGGCGAACCATACATCGCCGACGAGGATGTCAGAGAGCGTGATGGTGGAGGTGCCGTGGATGGTGAGCGTGTCGGGGCCGCCGGCGGGCTCTGGATTGAGCCAGGCAGACCACGCGCCGAGCTTGTCGGCGGTGACGGTGATGTGTTGTTTGCGGAAGTCGATGCTGACGGTGGCGGAAGGATCGTCCCAGCCCCAGATGTGAATGGGACGGCCGCGCTGCAGAACCGCGTGATCGGAGAGCATGTGCGGGAGGCGGGTTTCGGCGGGAGCGGAGCGGGTGAGCGCGCAGACGACGAGGAGCGCGAGAAGTGTTCGCGCGAGGCAGAAGGCGAGTCTACGCGATGGTCGCTGATTCATAGTTGGCGAGGTTGCTGGAAAAGGCGGGCAGCATGGCGCCGCCGAGCAGACCGGCATCGGGGCCGAGCGTCGCGCAGGTGATGAAGGGATGTCCGGGTTCGCGGCGGTCGAACTGCGAAGGCTGCTGAAGGCGATAGACGTAGCTGAACTCGCGCAGAGTGCGGAACATCTCGGGAGCGAAGAGATCCCAGGCCGCAGCGACGCCGCCACCGATGACGTAGAGCGGAAGGTCGAGCGTGTTGACGAGGCCGGCGAGCCCGCGGCCGAGATAGCTGCCGGCTTGCGCGTAGACGGCGCGAGCTTCGCTGTCGCCTTCGCGGGCCAGATCGGCGATCATGCGGGCGGTGACTGGGCCGCGGGCGCTGACGGCGTCGGCGAAGAGCGCGGCGAGTTGGCCGCGGGGGTTTTGCTGTGCGACGGCGCGGGCGGAGCGCTCGATGCCGGTGGCCGAGGCGTAGTACTCGAGGCAGCCGCGGCCGCCGCAGGAGCAGATGGGGCCGTCGAAGTTGACGGAGATGTGCCCGACCTCGCCGCCCATGCCGACGATGCCCTGCCAGATCTTGCCGTCCAGGATGATGCCGGAGCCGACGCCGGTGCCAAGGGTGAGCATGGCCATGGAGTCGACCTGCTCGGAGCGGCCGGCGCCAAGCTTCCACTCGGCCAGCGCGGCAGCGTTGGCGTCGCAGTCAAGGACGACGGGAAGGCCGGTGAGTTCTTCGAGCGAAGAGCGGAGCGGGAAGAAGTCCCAGCCGGGGAAGTTGGGAAGCTGGCCGAGGGTGCCGGTGAGGAGATTAAGCGGGCCAGGGCTGCCTAGGCCGATGGATTCGGTGCTGCCATGTGTCTCGTCAAGGATGGAGGCGATGGCTTCCGCCATATCGGCGACAACGGTAGCCGGGCCCGAGCGCACGCGAGTGGGCATGACGCGGCTGGCGAGCAGGGTCATGTTGTTGTCGAAGCCGCCGACGCGGAGGCTTGTGCCGCCGAGATCGATGCCGATCAGGATAGGGCGGCGCTCGCGCTGCGACGGCTGACGAGCTGGCGGCGAAAGAGTCAACGATCCTCCGGCATCGCCGCCCGGGAAGGCGCGGCAGATTGGCCTCAGCGTGATCCTCGGCCGGAGGGGATTCTGTCGGATCGGCGCAGTTGACCGCTAATGCCGAAGACCGGTCTCACACGGGAACCATGATAACGGTATCATGGCCGAAAATCCGCAGAAAAATGCGAGATTCTCAAATGGATTTATTTCGGGTCCCGAAAAGGGAATGAAGGTCTGCAACGGCCGCGTGGTCTGAAGCGGGCACGGTCAAATGGCCTACTTTGCGCCCCGGACGGGCGGACTTTCCGTAGTCGTGGCGGGCGATGGAATCGAAGCGCGCAGTCTCCTCGCGCGCGGGCATAGCTCCGATGCAGTTGAACATGACGGTGGGACTCGAGGCGGTGGAACCGAGCGGAAGGCCAAGGATGGCGCGGAGATGATTTTCAAACTGGGAGGTGTCGGAGCCCTCGATGGTCCAGTGTCCGGAGTTGTGAACGCGTGGCGCCATCTCGTTGGCGAGCAGTTGAGAGCCGACGACAAAGAATTCGACGGCGAGGACGCCGATGTAGTCGAGGCGGTCGAGCAGATGGGTGAGGTGTTGCTCGGCGAGCGATTGGAGTTCAGGGTGTGCGGGCGCGCGCGAGATGCGGAGGATGCCTTCGCGGTGGAAGTTTTCGGTGAGCGGGTAGAAGGCAAGCTGGCCGGAGCGGTTGCGCGCGGCGATGAGCGAGACCTCGGTCTCGAAATCGACCATGCCTTCGAGGATGCAGGGGGCTCCGCGAACGGCAGCCCAGGCTTCGGCGGCCTGATCGGCGTGCGTGATCCGGAACTGTCCTTTGCCGTCGTAGCCGAGGCGGCGGGTTTTGAGGATGCACGGCAAGCCAATTTCGCGAATCGCCGAGTGGAGGCCGACAAGGTCGTTGACGGGAGCGAAGGGAGCGACCGCAAGACCGCAGTCGAGAAAGAAGTGCTTTTCGAGCAGCCGGTCCTGCGCGGTGCCGATGGCGCGAGCGTTGGGGAAGAGCGGAAGACCGTGGAGGACGTGCGCGTCGATGTTCTCGCTCTCGACGGTGAGGAGGTCGACGTGGCGCGCGAACTCGGCGACGGCGTGGGGGCTGGAGAGATCGACGGGAAGGACGGGTGCAGCCTGCTCGGCGCAGTCGCCGGGGCGGCCGGCGCAGAGGATCTCGCAGCCGACGGCGGGTGCGGCTTCGGCGAGCATAAGGGCGAGCTGGCCGGCACCGAGGATGCCGACGCGAGGACGGCGGTTCATGCGGTGGTGACCTCAGGGGCCGTCGTTGGATGCGTGTGATGTGGGGCTGAGTTCGTGGTGGAAAAAGGTTGAGCGATATGCGTGAACTCGGCAGCCTCGGGGTCCTTCGACTCCGCGTCACGATAAGGCTGTGACGCTGCGCTCAGGATGACAGCGCTATCTACTTCGATGAGGATGACGGCGTTGGTCATGCGCGCGGGTCTGGGTTGGAGAGGACCGAGTCGGTTTGCGAGCGACGGAAGGTTTCGAGGGCGTCGGCGATGCGAGCGTCGGTGAGAGCGAGAATTGCAGCGGCGAAGAGAGCGGCGTTCTTGGCGCCGGAGTGGCCGATGGCGAAGGTGGCGACGGGGACGCCGCCGGGCATCTGCACGATGGAGAGCAGCGAGTCGACGCCGTGGAGCGCGTGCGATTGCACGGGAACGCCAAGCACGGGAAGACGCGTCTTGGCGGCAATCATGCCGGGCAGATGCGCGGCGCCCCCCGCTCCGGCGATGAGGACGCGGAGGCCGCGCGATTCGGCTGTAGCGGCGTAGTCGAACATGCGGTCGGGCGTGCGGTGCGCGGAGACGACCTCGGCCTCGTAGGGGATGACGAGGTCGTCGAGAATTTTGGCGGCGTGCTCAAGCGTGGGCCAGTCGGAGCGCGAGCCCATGAGGATGCCGACGAGTGGAGATGCGGTGTTGGTCACTGGCTGCTCCTGTGATTCCACTGGCGGAGGACGTCGATGAAGGCGGTTTGCTCGAGGGCCTGCACGCGATCCTTCAACGAGTCCACGGTATCACCGGGAAGGACGGGACAGCGTTTCTGCAGGACGATGGGGCCGCCATCGACCTCTTCCGTGACGATGTGGATGGTGCATCCGGTTTCTGGGACGCCCGCAGCGAGGACGGCTTCGTGCACCTTGCGGTTCATGAGGCCGGCGAAGGCGGGAAGCAGCGAAGGGTGCACGTTGAGCAGGCGGCCATGCCACTGCTCGACGAAGTACGGCGAGAGGATGCGCATGTAACCAATGAGGAGAACGAGCTCGACGTTCGCTTCGCGCAGTGCATCGCTGACGCGGTGGTCGTACTGCTCGCGGGTGAGGCCGGTGGGATCGAGGAAGAGCGCGGGCACTTTGTAGAGCCGGGCACGGTCGAGGATGGGCGCGGTCGGTTTGTCGGAGAGGACGACGCGCAAGTCGACGTCGAGCGTGCCAGCGGCGATGGCATCGAGCACGCCTTTGAGCGCGGTGCCGCGTGTGGAACCCAGAACGCCGACGCGGAGACTCATGCGTTCCTCCGTGGCGTGGTGGGCGCCGGGTTTGCGCGAAGGCTGTTCATGTGCTCGACGCGACGGCCGATAAGGGCGGAGGTGCCGATATCGGAGCGGTGGAAGAATGGGCTGCGAATGTCATGCAGGACGGATTCGCAAACGGATTCGGCCTGGGGAAGAGTGGGAGCGCAGGAGACGACGGCGAGGGTGCGGGAGCCGGCAGAGACGAGCCGGTCGTCATGCGCGGCATCTGTATCCACGGAGCCGAGGTAGACAGTGGTTTCGGGGGGAAGGATGGCGGGAACGGGCACGAGGTCGCCTTTGCGCGGACGGTCGGGATAGCCTTCGGGGACAAGATATTTGCAGACGGTGGCGGCGGGCGTGAAGTCGACGTCGAGCGTGTAGAGCGTGCTGGAGACGATGGCTCGGCAGATGGCGACGAGATCGGTTTCGAGCAGCGTGAGGAGGTTGAGGCACTCGGGGTCGCCGAAGCGGGCGTTGTACTCGATGAGGCGGATGCCGTTGCGCGTGGCCATGAAGCCGCCATAGAGGATGCCGCGGTAGGGCTCGTTGAGATCGCGGTGGAGCGCGGCGATGACGTGCTCGTTGGTGCGGTGAGCCGAGGCGATGTCGACGGCCGTGAGGAAGGGCAGCGAGCCGTTGACGTCGGTGTAGGAGCCCATGCCTCCGGTGTTGGGGCCGCGGTCTCCATTGAAGGCGCGCTTGTGATCCTGCACGGCAGGCATGTGGCGAAGGGTGACGCCGTCGGTGAAGGAGAGCAGAGAGAACTCTTCGCCTTCGAGTTTCTCTTCGATGACGAAGGGATGGCCCGCGGCGAGGAGCTCGTTGCAGAAGGCGAGGGATTCGGCGCGCGAGGTGAGGTGGTCGCCGAAGACCTTGACGCCTTTGCCGCCGGCGAGGCCGTCGTCCTTGATGACGTGCGCGTCGCCGAGACGGTCGAGGAGAGCTTCGACGCCGTTGAGGGAGGTGAAGCGCTGGAAGATGGGGTTGCCGGGGATGTGGTGGCGATCGAGCAGAGAGCGCGTGAAAGACTTGGAGGACTCGATGCGCGCGAGCGATTGCGTGGGACCGACGGTGGGGATGGAGGCGGACCAGAGGGCGTCGGTGACGCCGGCGGCGAGCGGGGCTTCGGGGCCGATGATGGCGAGGGTTGCGTTGTGCTCGCGCGCGAAGGCGGTGACGGCGCGGTGATCGCAGATGTCGCCGACGGTGTAGGCGCGGGTGAGCGCGGCGATGCCGGGGTTGCGCGTCGAGCCGAAGCAGAGAAGCTCTGGGTGCTGCGGGCTGCGGGCGAGCGCGACGGCAATGGCGTGCTCGCGTGCGCCGGAGCCGAGAATGAGGATGCGTTCTTGCATGGGTTGGATTACGAGATGCGAGAAACGAGATACGAGATGCGAGTTAGGGTTTGAGGGCTGCGAGAATCGTCGGTTCGAGTGGACGGAGGTCGGGCGTGAAGGTGTTGCCGGTGATGGCTTCGCAGAGTTGGATGTAGCGTGAGGCGAGTTCGGCGATGAGGTCGGGCGGCGGTGTGGGGAGTGTGGCGTCTTTGTAGGGATCGCAGCGCTCGCGGAACCAGAGGCGGAAGAATTCCTTGTCGATCATGTCGGGTTCGCGGCCTTCGGAGAGACGCTGCTCGTAGCTGGGCGCGAGCCAGTAGCGGGAGGAGTCGGGTGTGTGGATCTCGTCGATAAGGATGACGGAGCCCGAGGGCGTGACGCCGAACTCGTACTTGGTGTCGACGAGGATGAGGCCGTGCTCGGCGGCGCGCTGCTGGCCGAAGCGAAAGAGGGCGAGTGCTTTTTTCGAGGCGAAGTTCCACTCGTTGGGTGTGAGCCAGTTTTCGGAGACGATTTCGCCGGAGGTGATGGGGCGGTCGTGCGTGGATTCTTTGGTGGTGGGGGTGATGATCGCGTGCGGGAGTTTTTCGTTTTTGCGGAGGCCGTCCGCGAGGGTGAGATCGCCGAAGGTGCGCTCGCCGGCGGCGTACTTGGTCCAGATGGCGGTGTCGGTGGAGCCGGTGAGGTAGCCGCGGACGACGAACTCGATGGGGAGGACGCGGCATTTGCGCGCAAGCAGCGCGTTGGCGTGTGGTGAAGAGATGACGTGGTTCGGCACGATGTGGCGTGTGGCTTCAAACCAGTCGAGCGAGGTGCGGTTGAGCACCTGGCCCTTGTAGGGAATCGCGCCAAGCATGCGGTCGAAGCCGGACTGGCGGTCGGTGGTGATGAGGAGCAGGCGATCGCCGAGGTCGTAGGTGTCGCGGACCTTGCCGGGATATTTGTTGGGCAAGGGGAGGTTGGTCTGCACGAGGCAGTGGGGGATGGCGTCGACGAGTTGCCGGCGGGAGAGCATGATCAGGCTCCCTCGAAGCGAACGCCGGATGCGTTGGACTCGACGCGGCCGATTTCGTAGACAGAGAACGGGGCGAAGGCTTCGGCGAGTGCGGAGTGATGGCCGCGCGGTGCGATGACGACGAGGCCGATGCCCATGTTGAAGACGCGATGCATCTCTTCGTCGGGGATGTGGCCGAGCTGCTGCATCCACGTGAAGATGCGCTGCGGCGTCCAGGTAGAGCGGTCGATGACGGCACCGAGGCCGGCGGGGAGGATGCGCGGCGTGTTTTCGATGAGGCCGCCGCCGGTGATGTGCGCCATGCCCTTGATGGGGATGTGTGCGTCAAGTGCGCGGCGGATGGGTGTGACGTAGTTGGCGTGCGGCTCGAGGAGCGTGTCGGCGAGAGTTGCACCCTGGAGTTCGCGCTGCGGCTCGTGGATGTCGAAGTGGTTGAGCTCGAAGAGGAGCTTGCGGGCGAGCGACCAGCCGTTGGTGTGGAGGCCGGTGGAGCGGACGCCGTAGAGGACGTCGCCTTCGACGATGCTGGTGCCGGTGAGGAGCTGGGAGCGGTCGACGACGCCGGTGACGAAGCCGACGACGTCGAGGTCGCCGGGAGCGTAGACGGAGGGCATCTCGGCGGTCTCGCCGCCGACGAGCGCGATGTTGGATTCCGCGCAGGCAGAGGACATGCCACGGACGAGCTCTTCGACGATGGCGGGCTCGACTTTGTGGAGGCCGAGGTAGTCGAGGAAGGTGAGCGGGCGCGCGCCCATGACGGCGATGTCGCCGGCGACGGCGGCGACGAGATCGCGACCGAGATTTTCGTAGCGGCCCGCCATGACGGCGACGAGGGTCTTGGTGCCGACGCCGTCGGTGCTTTGGACCATGACGGGATCGGCCATGCCGCGGATGGCGTCGGTGAGGCTGAAGAGTGTGCCGAATGATCCGAGGCCGGTGAGCACGGCGGCCGAGTGCGTGCGCGCGACGTGCGCGTTCATGCGGCGCACGGCTTCGTTGCCGGCTTCGATGTCCACACCGGCGGACTTGTAGTCGATGGGTTGGAGCGGGTCAGGCATGTGTGTCTTCAATCTTATGTGTTTGGGAGATTACTTTATCCACGCGCGCGCGTTGTCGAAGAGGCGCTGCCAGGGGCTGTGCTGGAGCGTGCGGGTCCAGGTGTGTTGGAGGCCGAGGGAGGTGCGCTCGGGGTGGGGCATGATGATGAGCGCGCGGCCGTCGGCGGAGGTGAGCGCGGCGGTGCCGCCGGGTGAGCCGGAGGGATTGAGCGGATAGTGCTGCGTGGGGCGGCCGTAGGTGTCGATGTAGCGGGCGGCGATGGCGCGAGGGGGTGCGAGGTGTGTGGCGTGGCCTTCGCCGTGCGCGACGATGATGGGCGCTCGCGCGCCGGCCATGTTGGCGAGGAAGATGGAGCTGGTGGGTTGAATTTCGACCATGCAGAGGCGGGCCTCGTAACGCGAAGAGATGTTGCGGACGAAGCGTGGCCAGTGTTGGGCGCCGGGGACGAGGTCGCGGAGCTGCGCCATCATCTGGCAGCCGTTGCAGATGCCGAGCGAGAAGGTTTCGGGGCGCGCGAAGAAGGCGGCAAAGGCGTCGCGGAGCTGTGCGTTGAAGAGGATGGTTTTGGCCCAGCCGCTGCCGGCGCCTAGGACGTCGCCGTAGGAGAAGCCACCGCAGGCGGCGAGGCCGATGAAGTTGGAGAGCGAGGCGCGGCCGGCGAGCAGGTCGCTCATGGTGACGTCGACGCATTCGAAGCCGGCGCGGTCGAAGGCGGAGGCGGTCTCGTACTGGCTGTTGACGCCCTGCTCGCGCAGGATGGCGACGCGGGGCTTGGCGAGGTTGAGGTAGGGCGAGCAGACGCGCTCGGTGGGGTCGAAGGGAACGTCAACGAAGAGGCCGGGGCGGTCCGGGTCGTCGAGGAGGGCGAACTCCTGCTGCGCGGAGGCGGGAGTGTCGCGGAGTGAGGCGATGTGGAAGCTGACTTCGCTCCATGTTTTATGCAGTTCGGTCCGGCGTGCGGTGAATATCTGACGAGGTTCTTTTGAGCCGTTCCCCTGATCGATCGCAATCCAGTTCTGCCATGCGCGCTTCGCCACCACCTTGGCCTGAAGTCCGGCAGTCTGAAGAGCTTGAACGACGGAAGGCAGGTCTGGCTCGGGCACTTGAACAACGGCGCCTAATTCTTCGTTGAAGAGGGAGGGAAGCGCATCGTCCTCCTCTTTGAGGAGGATGTCGAGACCGCAGCGGCCTGCAAAGGCCATTTCCGCGAGTGTTACGAAGAGTCCGCCGTCGGAGCGGTCATGGTATGCAAGGAGTTTGCCATCTCGGTTGAGCTTTTGGATGGTGTTGAAGAAGGCGAGAAGCTTCTCGGGAGCGGGCGCATCAGGTGTGTCGGCGCCGATGATGTTGTAGGCCTGCGTCAGCACGGAGCCGCCGATGCGGTTGCGACCTTCGCCGAGGTCGATGGCGATGAGGAGGCTCGGCTCGTCCTTGAGCTCGGGCGTGAGCGTGCGGCGCACATCGGTGACCGGAGCGAAGCCTGAAAGGATGACGGACAGCGGAGAGATGACGGAGCGCGGTTCGTTGTTTTCGCGCCAGCTCATCTTCATCGACATGGAGTCTTTGCCGACGGGGATGGTGATGCCGAGGGCGGGACAGAGTTCCATGCCGAGGGCGTGAACGGCGTCGAAGAGTTTCTCGTCTTCGCTGGTTGCGCCGGCGGCAGCCATCCAGTTGGCGGAAATCTTGATGTCGGAAAGTTTTTCGATGGCAGCGCCGGCGAGGTTGGTGATGAGCTCGCCGAGGGCCATGCGCGCGGAGGCGGCGGCGTCGGTCACGGCGAGGGGCGTGCGCTCGCCGATGGCCATGGCTTCGCCGGCGGTGGACGTGAAGTCGCGGAGGGTGACGGCGCAGTCGGCGACGGGGACCTGCCAAGGGCCGACCATCTGGTCCTGCACGGTCAGGCCGCCTACGGAGCGGTCGCCGATGGTGATGAGAAAGTTTTTCGATGCGACGGCGGGCATGCGCAGAACGCGCTCGATGGCCTCAGCGAGCGGGATGTCGGGAAGCTGCACCGGTTGCGGCGTGGTGTGCGTGCGTGTGAAGCTGCGCTGCATCTTCGGTGGCTTGCCGAAGAGGAGGGACTGCGGGAGGTCGATGGGGCGGGTCGCGCCGTTGGGATCATTGGTGTCGATGAGAATGATTTCGAGCTCCGGTGTGGCGCGGCCGACGACGGCGAATCGCGCCCGCTCGCGTTGGCACATGGAGGCGAATAGCGGGAGGTTTTCGGGAGCAAGCGCGAGGACGTATCGCTCCTGCGCTTCGTTGCACCAGACCTCGAGCGGCGAGAGGCCGGCTTCGGCTTGCGGGATGGCGGCGAGATCGAAGACACCGCCGACGCCGCCATCTTTGACGAGCTCGGGGAAGGCGTTGGAGAGGCCGCCGGCGCCGACGTCGTGGATGGAGAGGATGGGGTTGTTCTCTCCGATCTGCCAGCAGCGGTCGACGACCTCCTGTGCGCGGCGTTCCATCTCGGCGTTGTCGCGCTGGACGGAGGCGAAGTCGAGGTCGGCGTTTTTCTCTGCAGTGGATTGGCTGGAGGCTGCTCCGCCGCCGAGGCCGATGAGCATGGCGGGGCCGCCGAGGACGATAAGCAAATCGCCGGGACGTATGGGGCGCTTTTCAATGTGCGGCGTGCGAATGTTGCCGAGGCCGCCGGCGAGCATGATCGGCTTGTGATAGCCGAAGGTGATGTTGGGGTCGGCGGTCGGCTGTTCGAAGGTGCGGAAGTAGCCGCAAAGGTTGGGGCGGCCGAACTCGTTGTTGTACGCGGCGGCCCCGAGCGGGCCTTCGATCATGATGTCGAGCGGCGAGGCGATGTGCGCGGGGCGGGAACCACCCCAGCCGGCAAGCTGGCCGGGGACCCCGGAGGGTACGCGCTCCCACGGTTGCGGCGCTTGCGGAAGGTTGAGATTGGAGACGGCGAAGCCGCAGAGGCCGGCTTTGGGTTTGGCGCCGCGGCCGGTCGCGCCTTCGTCGCGGATCTCGCCGCCGGCGCCGGTGGCTGCGCCGGGCCAGGGCGAGATGGCCGTGGGATGGTTGTGGGTCTCGACCTTTAATACGATGTCGATCTCTTCGTCATGCGCGGTGAAGATGTTGGTCGTCGGGTGAGGGAAGAAACGCGAGCCGGAGCCTCCGCGGATGACGGCAGCGTTGTCGCGGTACGCGGAGAGGACGTTTTCGTGCGAGTGCTCATAGGTGTTGCGGATCATGCCGAAGAGGGACTGGTCTTGCTGTACGCCGTCGATTGTCCACGACGCGTTGAAGATCTTGTGGCGGCAGTGTTCGCTGTTGGCCTGGGCGAACATGTAGAGCTCGACGTCGGTTGGATTGCGGCCGAGCGCAGTGAACTCGCGGACGAGGTAGTCGATCTCGTCGGGAGCAAGCGAGAGGCCGAGAGCACGGTCGGCCTCCTGAATCGCCGAGGCGCCGCGTGAGAGCACATCGATGGTGGTGAGCGGCTTGGGTGTGTGTGCGACGAGGAGCTTTTGCAACTCGTCGAGACCGCCGAAGAGGACGGTCTCGGTCATGCGGTCGTGCAGGGCGGGGAAGAGCGCTTGCGGTTTGCGGGTCCCGTGAATCTGCAGAGCGCGGATGCGCTCGATACGCTGCGCGCTGGTGAAGCCGGTGTTCATCAGGATGTCCGTCGCCTTGCTCGACCAGGACGACTGCGTGCCGATGCGCGGAGCGACGAAGATGCACGGATCGGGAATTGGGGTGTCGGTCAGGTCGAGAAGTTCGGCGAGGCGCGGGTGGTCAAGCTCGCCGCTTGCAGTGATCAGGTAAAGGAAGGATGCGTTGACGCTGCTGACGTCGGGATCGAGTGCACGGAGGCGCGCGGTGAGGCGATCGGCCTCAAAGGAGCTCAGCGCCGGCGGTCCGGACAGCGCGAGGAGCCGAAGCCCAGTCTCAGAGATGGGCGGAGAGGTTTCGGGTGATGTGGCTGGCGACATCTTCCGTCCGTTTAGCGAGATCGTTGCGCTGCTTTTCGAGGGTCGCGAGATAGGTGGCCGTGACGTCTCCGGTGACGTAGGTGCCGTCGAAGACGGAGGTGTCGAAGTGGGTGAGCTCGGGAGCGGCTTCGGTGATGGAGCTCTTGAGGTCGTCGAGGTCCTGGAAGATGACACCGTCGGCGCCGATGTCGGCGGCAAGCTGATCGAGATCTTTGCCGCTGGCGATGAGTTCGGATCGCGCGGGCATGTCGATGCCATAGACGTTGGGATAGATGACGGGCGGAGCGGCGGAGCAGACGTAGACGCGCTTCGCCCCGAGCTCGCGGCACATGGCGACAATTTCCTTGATCGTAGTCCCGCGAACGATGGAGTCGTCGACGAGCAGGACATTCTTGCCGGCAAACTCCTGCGGGATGGGATTCAGCTTGCGGCGTATGGACTGCTTGCGCTGCGCCTGGCCGGGCATGATGAAAGTGCGGCCGACGTAGCGGTTACGTACGAAGCCTTCGCGATAGGGAAGCCCGAGATGATTGGCGATCTCGAGTGCGGCGGTGCGGCTCGTCGATGGGATGGGGATGACGACGTCGATGGAGATGTGCGACCACTCGCGGCGAATCTTTTCGGCGAGATGATTGCCCATGTTGATGCGGCACTGATAGACCGAGGCGCCGTCGAGGATCGAGTCGGGCCGGGCAAGGTAAACGTATTCGAACAGACAGGGCGCCTTGTCGTGCGCGAGCGGGCTGCGATAGGTATGCAGCTGGCCCCTGGTGTCGATGAAGACTGCTTCGCCGGGCTGGATGTCGCGATCGAGATGAAAGCCGCAGACCTGAAAGGCAACGGACTCGGACGCGATCATGTAGTCCTTGTTGGCGCCCTCGCCTCGTGACCCATAGACGAGCGGACGAATGCCGTGAAGATCGCGAAAGCCGAGCATGCCCACGCCGGCGATCATGACCACGACGGCATAACCTCCATGACAACGTCGATGAACCTCCTCGACTGCGGCGAAGATGTCGTCGGGAGTGGGATGAACGGCTCGATGGCGGCCGAGCGCGTGCGCGAAGACGTTCAGCATCACTTCGGAGTCGGAGGTGGTGTTGAGGTGGCGGAGGTCTTTCTGGAAGACGCTCTCCACGATGTCCGCGACGTTGGTGAGATTGCCGTTGTGCGCGAAGACGATGCCGTAGGGCGAGTTGACGTAGAAGGGCTGCGCTTCGGCGACGGAACCGCAACCGGCAGTGGGATAGCGCACGTGTCCGATGCCGGCGTTGCCCAGCAGCTTGGCCATGTTGCCGGCGTCGAAGACGTCGGTGATGAGGCCATTGCCCTTGTGGAGGTAAAAGCGATCCTCAAAGAGTGTGGCAATTCCCGCTGCATCCTGCCCGCGATGCTGCAGCATGGACAGGGCGTCATAGAGGATCTGAGCTACGGGCTGATGTCCGAAGACACCGACGATGCCACACATCTGGTTTGACTGCCCAACTTATCAGGAGTGCGCGGCCGCCTTCGCAGATCGCGCCTGACTCTATTCTACTTTGTCTGCGGCCGGCTTGCAGGGCGACCGAGACAGATCGCGCGACGCGTGGGATTCACGCGCGGATGCGATGCAAACTCGCTGATTCGGGCTGCTTCATCTTTCCACAGGCTGCTAACCAAACAGTATTGGCGGGGTCTATGCCCAAAACGCAGCGAACGGATGAGCGTCGGAGCCGGTGGGTTCCGAGGCCGCGTTAAGCAGCTTCAGCATCTGGTACCGGCTATCTGCCAACGGCGACAGCTTTCCTCAGGTGTTCTTCCCCTTTGTGCTTCGGGCACGAAGCGGAGAGGTGTTGCTTTTCGCCGAGCTTAGACCGGCGCTGTAACAATGTAGGACGGTCTCGATGCGCGTTGTTGCATTTTTGCTTTGCCTGCGGGCTATCAGTGCGTTTGGTGCGGGGGCCGCACCAAAGTCGACATTCAACGAACAGGGTAACTCCATAGAAGTGTCACAAGCCGCTGACCTGCATGGGGATGCAGGGACCCGGCCGCGTGATGAAGAAGTTGATTCCGGTTGGTGTACTGACCCTATTGCTCCCACAACTCACCCGACAGGTCCGGGACAGACGCGCGGGAGTGCAGACGGGGTCGGGATGAAATCAGCCGCTAAGCTTGCCGCACTCGGGATCGGTTTGGGCCTTGCAGCCGCAGGATGCGGCACGGGAACAGTTGTCGTCGCGTTGGTGAGTCCGACGATCAGCCAGGTCTCGCCGCAGGTGGTCACTGCCGGTACGCCGAGCGTCACGGTTACAGTTCAGGGCCAGAACTTTCAGTCGAGCTCCGCGCTCACCCTGAACGGCAGCGCCATGCCGACGACGGTGGTGAACTCCACAACGCTCTCAGCGCAGATCAGCGGAAGCCCGCTTGCCCAGCCCGCCGTGGCGCACCTGCAGGTGAAGAACTCCGATGGCGCGGCCTCCAATGAAGTGCCGCTTACCGTGACCAATCCTTCCCAGACTTCGACGCTGGCAATCAGCACCAGCGGGCTGCCCGGCGCGCAGAGCGGCACGGGATACAGTGCTGCGCTCTCCGCCAGCGGAGGAACACCCGGATATACGTGGTCGATTTCGTCGGGCACTCTGCCGGCCGGGCTGACGCTTTCCAGCGGCGGTGCGATCTCCGGAACACCGACCGCGAGCGGCACTTCGACCTTCGCCGTGACCGTTTCAGATTCATCTTCACCGGCACAAACTCAGACCGTGACCTTGTCGATTGTGGTTCTTCCCGCGACACAGGCTCCGGCGACGCTGACCATCGGCTCCGGCACGCTGGCCGCGGGTCAGGTGGGCAGCGCGTACAACGCGGCGCTCAGCGCGGCGGGCGGTACACCCAGCTACACATGGTCTCTTGCCTCCGGCAGCCTGCCCGCAGGACTGTCACTCTCGAGCGCGGGCGTAATCTCCGGCACACCAACCGCCAGCGGGACATCCACGTTCAACGTTACGGTCAAGGACAGCGGATCGCCCGCACAATCTGCGTCCGGTCAGGTTTCAATTTCAGTCGCATCAACCAGTCTTGCGGTGCACTCGGTCAGCCTCGGAGCGGGTGTCGTGGGAAGCTCCTACAGCACGACGTTGACTGCGACCGGCGGCACGCCCGGGTACACGTGGTCGCTGGCCTCGGGCAGTCTTCCCGCCGGCCTCACGCTCTCGAGCTCCGGCATCATCTCCGGAACGCCGACCGGAACCGGGACCGCAACCTTCACGGTCACCGTCGCGGACAGCGGAACACCGCAGCAGACGGCGTCCTCGCAGGAATCGCTGACGATTTCGCCGTCGACCCTGACGATCACATCGACGAGCCTTTCTTCCGGCAAAGAGGGAAGCTCCTACAGCACGACGTTGACTGCGACCGGAGGCACGCCCGGCTACACGTGGTCGGTGGCCTCGGGCAGCCTGCCGGCTGGCCTGACGCTGTCGAACGCGGGCGTCATCTCCGGCACGCCGACGGGCAGCGGTACGGCAACCTTCACGGTTGCGGTGATGGACAGCGGATTGCCGGCGCAAACCACGACGACGCAGGAATCAATCGCGATCGCATCGTCTCAGTTGACGATCACGAGTACCTTACTGGCCCAGGGCACCAACGGGTCTGCCTACTCGTCGTCCCTCGCAGCTAGCGGGGGAGCACAGGCTTACACATGGACTGTGAGCAGCGGCAGTCTGCCTGCGGGCTTGACCTTATCAAGCGCGGGCGTGATATCCGGAACGCCGACGGCCAGCGGATCTGCCAGCTTTACCGTGACGGTGACGGATAGCTCATCACCGATGCAAACCGCATCGGCCCAGGAGTCGATCATCATCAACGCGGCTTCATCGGGCAGCTCATCTTCCGGCACCGTACAGCTCTATCTTTATCCGGCGTCACCGGTTGCGCCTGCCGGCTCGTACCAGACGATTACGGCGATTGTGAACGGGGTGAGCGACCAGACAGTAACTTGGACATCCGATGGCGGGACGATTGTGGGGACGAATCCGTGTGTTGCGAACGAGCCGTGCACGGTAGCGCTGTACTCGGCGAATCCGGGAACGTACACGGTAACGGCGACGAGTGATGCGAACGCCGCAGTGATGGCGATGTCGACAGTGACGTTTACGAATTCTCCGACACCGGTTACGGATCATCCGCGGTTTTTGATGACGTCGGCGATGCTGCCGGGGCTGCGAGCGAAGGCGACGGCG
>DATJSM010000016.1:0-4067 GCA_035504135.1 Candidatus Aquilonibacter sp.
GCGTCTGCGCCAGTACTGTCGAGTTTTGCCAGCCCGAAATCGAGGATCTTCACCTGCCCCGAATTCGTCACAAAGATATTCGAAGGCTTGATATCGCGATGCAGAATGCCTTTGCGGTGCGCGACATCGAGGGCATCTGCCAGTTGCACGCCCATCTCCAGCAATTTCGAGTAGGGCATGACATGGCCGCGGTAGAGCTTTTCCAGGCTGCTGCCCTCCATCAGCTCCATCACGATGAACGGCGTTTCCGCCGACTCGTTGAGCTCATGGATTGTGCAAATGCCGGGATGATTGAAGGAAGACGCTGCGCGCGCCTCGCGCCAGAAACGCTCCAGAGCCGAGCTGTCGTTATGCGCCGTTTCGATCAGTAGTTTGAGCGCGACATGGCGGCCCAGCTTCTGGTCGACTGCCTCGAATACCACACCCATGCCGCCCTGCCCCAGCCGGCGGATGAGTTTGTAATGACCAAGGAGGGTACCTGGAGACAGTTCTTGCACTCCCCAATCTTGCCTGTAAGCGCCGAACCCGGCAAGAAATCTTGGGAACTTAAACGAAACCCGCCGCGCGCGGCTGTGACGCTAACAGGGCTCATTGATGACGTTCTGAGAGGATTGGCAGCTATACGGAAGTCGGGCTCGCTCCTCGTTTCCCTGTAGCGACTACCCGGGGTAGGCGAGGACGCGCTGGCGCTGCTGGCCGAGGCCGTCGACGCCCAGCGTCATGACGTTGCCGGGGCGGAGGTACAGGGGCGGCTTCTGGCCGAGGCCGACCCCGGGCGGGGTTCCGGTAGAGATGATGTCACCGGGCTGAAGGCTCATGAAGCGGCTGAGATAGCTGATGAGGTAGGCGACTCCGAAGAGCATGGTGCGGGTGGTGCCGTTCTGGAAGCGGTGTCCATCAACTTCGAGCCAGAGGCCCAGAGCTTGCGGGTCAGGAACTTCGTCGGCTGTGACGAGCCAGGGGCCGATGGGGCCGAAGGTATCCGCGCTCTTGCCTTTTACCCATTGGCCGGTGCCCTCGAGCTGAAAGGCGCGCTCGGAGAGGTCGTTGACGACGCAGTATCCAGCGACGTGGGAGAGCGCTTCTTCCTGAGAAACATATTTCGCGGTCGAGCCGATGACCACGCCGAGTTCTACCTCCCAGTCGGTCTTTGTCGAACCGCGCGGGATGACGACATCGTCGTTGGGTCCGCAAATGGCCGAGGTCGCTTTCATGAAGACGATAGGCTCGGCGGGCAGGACCATGCCCGACTCGGCGGCATGGTCGGAGTAGTTGAGTCCGATACAGATGAATTTGCCCACTCCGGCGACACAGGGTCCGATGCGGGGATTGCCCGGCACGGCGGGAAGGGTGGATGGATCGACGCTCCGCAAGGTGGCAAGGGACGCGGGCGAGAGCACATTCCCGGCGATGTCAGGAACGATGTATGTGAGTTCGCGGATCTGACCTTTGGAGTCAAGCAGTGCGGGGCGTTCTGCGCCGGGTTCGCCGTAACGGAGGAGCTTCATGGGCCGTCCTGAGTTGGATTTGAGGCGTCTGTGTAATTTCAGGCCAATTCTATCGGATCGAGTGAGAGATGAAGATTCGGTAATTTTGCGCGGCTATAATCGCCGCGTTCGACACACCGGGTAGCAAAGGAGAATACGTGAAAAGATTGTCCGGAATTGCTTTGGTCTGCCTTCTGACTGTGGCTGGGGCCGTATCCAGTTGGAGCGCCGCGTGGGCCCAGGGGCCGTATCACGTCACTGACACCTGGAAGATTGGCGGCGATGGCGGTTGGGACTACCTGGCTGTCGATCCGCAGACCAAGCTGCTTTATGTAACGCGCGGCAATCACGTGATGGCGATCGACACATCGGCCGGCAAGGTAGTGGCGGACATCACTGGGCTCAAGGGCACGCACGGGGTGGTCTTCGACACAGCAGGCAAGCTTGGATACATCACGGATGGAGGCGCGAATGAGGTCGCCGTGTTCGATCGCACTACACACACGATTGTGAAGCGGGTCGCTGCGGGAACGAATCCTGACGGCGCGGTCTTCGAGCCGGTCACGCAAACGGTGTGGGCGTTCAATGGACGCAGCAAGAATGCGACGGTGATCGATGCGAGCACGCAGCAGGTAGTCGCAACCGTGCCGCTTCCGGGCAAACCGGAGTTTCCGGTGGCGGACGGCAAGGGATCAGTCTTTGTGAACATCGAAGACACGAGCCAGATCGCGCACATCGATGCGAAGACACATAGCGTGCAGGCCGTGTGGCCACTGGCTCCGTGCGAGGGCCCCTCTGGCCAGGCGATCGACAAGCAGCATGGAAGGCTCTTCTCCGTCTGCGACGGCAAGGTGATGGCGGTAGTTGATGCGCAATCGGGCAAGGTGGTCGCGACTCCGGCGATCGGTGACGGGCCGGATGCGGCGGCATTTGATGAGAAAGACGCGCTGGCGTTCAGTTCGAATGGCGAAGGAACGCTGACGGTGATCCATCAGGATTCACCGGACAGCTACTCGGTGGTGCAGAACGTAACGACGAAGCGGGGCGCGCGGACAATGGCGCTCGATCCGGACACAGGCAAGGTGTACGTGGTGACGGCGGACTTCGGGCCGAGACCGGCGCCCACGCCGGACAATCCAAGACCGAGGCCAAGCATTGTTCCGGGCAGCTTCGTGGTGATGGTGGTGAGCAAGTAGGGGCCAGCGATTAGAAAAACTACGCCGGGGTTGGCTCCGCATTAAAGTGAATGGCCAGGAGGGTGAGGTCGTCTTCCGGTTCCCTTCCCGCCGACCATTGCGACAGCTCGGAGAGCGTAGCCTCGAGAAACTTCCGGGCTGGCTGCTGGCCATTCATTTCCAGAAAAAGTTTGAGGCGCTCGATGCCGAATTCCTCCTCGTTGGCGTTATTCATTTCGAGAACGCCGTCGGTGTAGAGAAACACCCAGTCGCCAGGCTGGAAAGGAACTTCGATTGCCGAGTACTGAGCGAATGGAAACGAGCCGAGGAAGAGGCCATTTTCAACCAGCTCGCGGGCTGCGCCGTTGAAGTTAGTGCGCATCAGCATGGGCGGGTGTCCGGCGCCGGCGTAGCGGAGGATCTTCTTCTCCGTATCGATGAAGACGTAAGCGGCGGTGACAAAGTGGCCCTTGAATTTGCCACAGAGAGTCTGGTTGAGTCCGGAGAGAAGGCGCGCCGGATCTTCCGCGGCTTCGGCCTGCTCGGCGAACGCGATCTTGAGCATGGAGGAGATGAGCGCGGCAGGCATGCCGTGTCCGGAAACGTCGGCAACAAGAGTGCCGAAGCGATGGTCGTCGACCTTGATGAAGTCGTAGAAATCGCCGGCAACCGAGGTCATGGGGCTGTAATGGGCAGCGATGTCGATTCCCGGGAGGGCCGGGGCCTCGCGCGGAAGGATCGAGAGCTGGATCTGTCGGGCGGTTTCGAGCTCCGTGCGGATGCTGGCCAACTGGCGCGCGATTTGATCGCGGGCATCGCGGAGCGTGAGGTGATTATGAACGCGGGCGCGCACGACAGCCTGCGAGAAGGGCTTGTGGATATAGTCGACTCCGCCCACCTCGAAGCCTCGCGTTTCGTCCGCGGCCTCGGTCGCACCGGTGAGAAAGATGACGGGAATTTCGCGCGTGGCCGGGTCGAGCTTGAGGCGCGAGCAGACCTCGAAGCCATCCATCTCCGGCATGAGCACGTCAAGGAGGATGAGATCGGGCACGGGGTCGGTGCGAACCAGGTCGAGCGCCTTGGGGCCGTTGGTGGCAATGCGGATCCGGTAAGTTTCTTTGAGAATCGCGTTGACGATCTGGATGTTTTCCGGAGTGTCGTCGACCAGCAGGACAACTTTTTTCTTCTCTTCCGTGGTCATGAAGTGGCTTGCCCCTCGGTAATGTTCGTTTCGGCTGCGATTTCGTCCAGTTTTGCGAGCGCTCCGTCAAAGTCGAAGTCGCGGATGGAGGATGCAAGGGCGTTCAGGCTTTCCGGCTTTGCGTTGCCGCCGAGTGCCTTTCTCAGATCGTCGAAAGCTTCCTCGGCTGCGCCGTCACTCTCTTTCAGAAGATGGCGGAGCCGA
>DATJSM010000017.1:0-24279 GCA_035504135.1 Candidatus Aquilonibacter sp.
GGAGGCACAAGGACTCCGGACTGCGCACCAACATGCTCATCTGCATGGGCGCCGCGCTGTTCACGATCATGAGCGAGGTGCTGGCTGGTGCCTCGACACCGAACAAAGGCCAGGTGGCTGCCAACATCGTCCAAGGCATCGGCTTTCTGGGCGCGGGGCTGATTCTGCACACGCGCAGCCGTGTGCTGGGGCTGACCAGCGCGGCCACGGTCTTCGTCGTCGCAGCCATCGGGATGACCTGCGGAGACGGCATGTACATGGAGGCGGTCATTGCGACCGTCCTTCTTCTGGTGGCTCTGCAGATTGTGGGCGCCATGGAGGGAAGTCTGGGGTGGAAGAGGTATCCCATGATGTATGAGGTGCGCGCCGATGTGGGCGCAGCGCCGGCCAACGATAGGGCGGAATCCGCCAATGCGGAGACCATGGCAGCGCGCGTGGAGCGAGCCCGCCACAGGATGATGTCGGCCGTGCTGAAGGTGATGGATGCTGCGGGACAGCGGCTGCACATTGTGGACAGAGACCAGGTGGCGGGGCTGGAGCGAATCTGTTTTTCGGTCATGGCGACCCGGCGAATCCACGCACAGGTCTTGCAGCAGCTGCGCGCAAGCGACGCGACCGATCAGGTGGTGGTTTTTGAGGATGTGGAGGACGATTGAGGCGGCTGGAGTTCGTGAAGGCGCATGCCTGCGGCAATGACTTTCTGGTGATCGAAGAGACCGCAGCGCAGAACCAGCACGCTGCGCTCGCGCGCAAACTCTGCGAGCGTCACACCGGCGTCGGAGCCGATGGTATTGAGTTTCTGGAGCGCAAGCCAGACGGGACTTTTTTCCTGCGTCTGTTCAACGCGGACGGCAGTGAAGCGGAGTTGAGCGGCAACGGCACGCGCTGCGTCGCGGGATGGCTGGCCGAGAGCCAGGGCCTGACCGAGATGGTCTTCGGTACGCATGGAGGCACGCGCACCTGCAAGGTGCTGCGTCACGAAGGTGCAGCCTGGTGGATTGAGAGCGCGATGGGCGTTCCACGCGTGATGCGGAGAACCATCGAGATCGACGGCGTGACGGGACCGATTGAGGGCGCCATGGTGAACGTCGGCAACCCGCACTTTGTGATGTTTGTGCAGGCCGGAGACTTCTCGAGCCATGGAATGAGCTGGCAGGAACTGGGAGCGAAGGTTGCCGTTGATCCTCTCTTTCGCCTTGGCACAAATGTGGAGTTTGTACGCGTGCTCGGCGACGATGAGATCGAGTTCAGGATCTACGAGCGCGGCGTTGGGCCCACGCATTCCTCGGGCACCGGCACATGCGCTTCGTCTGCCGCGGCGATAGCGCTGAAAGACCTCCGCCGCGAACTGCGCGCGAGCTCGATCGGCGGACCGCAGCGCGTCGTATGGACTGAAGACAGCGAGCAGATGCTGCTGACGGGGCCGGCAGAGATCATCTGCCGCGGCGAGGTGGAATTTGCGTGAGGTCTTGCGGCCGCGTCTTCACGCGGAAAGCCAGGTCGCCGTGGTCTCGCCCGCGTCGGCGGCAAAGCCTGAACTTGTGCATGCCGGCATCGAGCGGCTGTTGCACTTTGGTTACAGCCCTCGGTTGATGCCGCACGCGCTTGCACGCGGGCCGTTGTATTACGCGGGGACGGCGGAGCAGCGCGCGAGCGATCTTCATGCGGCGTTCGCGAACCCAGAGGTCGACGGCCTGATCTGCACGCGCGGCGGATGGGGGTCGGCGGAGCTTCTGCCGCGCCTGGACGCACATCTGCTGCACGCGAATCCAAAGGTGTTTGCGGGATACAGCGACCACACCTCGCTGCACGTGTGGCTGTGGAACGAGCTGCGCATGATGACCTTCTACGCGCCGATGGTCGCGGCCGACTGGTCAAGCATGGATGGCGTGCATTGGGCCACGTGGCACGCGGCTGTGGAGGCGCAGGCGAAGTGGACGGTCGGGCCAGAGGACGGCCTGCGCAGTCTGCGTGCGGGAGAAGTTGAAGGACGGCTGCTCGGTGGGTGTCTCTCGATTCTCGCGTCGGGGCTGGGAACGCCGTGGGCGTTACAGATTGATGAGCCCTGCGTGTTGTTCCTCGAAGACATTGGAACGAAACCGTATCAGTGGGACCGCATGCTGCAGCATCTGCGTGCGGCGGGAGTGTTGCGGCATGTGCGCGGCATCGTGCTGGGAGACATGACCGCGAACGTCAACTCCGATGAGATGGAGTTGCTCGAAGCTGCGTGCCTGCACGCGCTCGAAGAGTTCGCTGGGCCGATTGCGATCGGTCTGCGTTGCGGGCATGTCATCGGGCAGAACCGCTCGCTGCCGCTGGGCGCTTGGGTAAGAATGAGCAACGACACGCTGGAGGAGACAACGTGAGCAGTGCGAAACACGTGCATCTGATTGGGATCTGCGGAACGGCGATGGCGTCGCTGGCGGGCATGCTTCGCGCGCAGGGCCATCGCGTGACCGGCTCCGACACCGCAGCCTATCCGCCGATGAGCGATCAGTTGCGCGCAATGGGGATTCCGATTCTCGAGCCGTATTCGGAAAAGAATCTGGAGCCGCGGCCGGATCTGGTTGTTGTCGGTAACGCGATCTCGCGCGGCAATCCAGAGCTCGAGCGTGTGCTGAACGAGCGCATCCCGATGACTTCGATGGCGGCGCTGATTCATGACGAGTTTCTTGAGGGCCGCGAGCGCTTCGTGGTCTGCGGGACGCACGGCAAGACGACGACAACGAGCATGCTGGCTTGGATCTTCGAGACAGCTTCAGCAAGGAAGACCGAGGACGCGGCACGATGGAAGCCGTCGTTTCTCATCGGCGGCGTCGCGGAGAACTTCGGCACAAGTTTCCATGTGCAGGAAGGCACCCGACCCTTCATTCTGGAAGGCGATGAATACGATACGGCGTTCTTCGACAAGGGACCGAAGTTCCTGCACTACTTTCCTGATGCCGCGATCCTCACGCATGTCGAGTTCGATCACGCCGATATCTACGCGGACCTCGAGGCCGTGAAGACTGCGTTCAAACGCATGGTGAATCTCATCCCGCGGCGCGGCCGGCTGGTTGCCTTCGACGCGAGCGAAAACGTGACGGAGTGCAGCGCACGCGCGTTCTGCAAGGTGGAGCGCTATGGCTTCCAGGAAGACTCGTACTGGCATGCGGTGGACCTGCGACAGGAGGGCGCATCGACGAGCTGGAAACTGCTTCGTGGCGGTGAGGAGTTTGCGCGCCTGCGCCTGCCTATGGCCGGCGAGCACAACGCGCTGAATGCAACCGCGGCGGCTGCGCTTGCTGCCGGGCAGGGAGTTCCGGTCGGCGCCATCGAAGCTGCAATCGCAAGCTTCAAGAGCGTGAAGCGTCGCCTGGAGGTACGCGCCGAAGTCGCAGGCGTCACCGTGATCGATGACTTCGCGCACCATCCCACTGCGATTCGTGAGACGCTGCGCGCTCTCCGCGGAGCGTACTCGGGACGGCGATTGTGGGCAGTGCTTGAACCCCGCTCCAACACGCTGCGCCGCAATGTGTTTGAGCGCGAGTTGGTCGACAGCCTTTCGCTGGCGGATGACGTGGTGCTGGCGAATGTCTTCAAGAGCGAAGCGATTCCGGTGCTCGAGAGACTGGAACCGAGTCATGTTGTGGAGGCGTTGCGCGCGCGCGGAGTTCCGGCGGTCATGTGCGCGGATGCCGATGCGATCGTCAGGGACATCGTGCCGCGCGTGCGCCACGGCGATGTGATTGCAATCCTGTCGAACGGCGGATTCGGCGGCATCTACGAGAAGCTTCCGCAGGCGATCGAAAAGGAGGCGCATCTCGAGCGCCGCCGCGATAGCTGAGGACACGTTCATCGTGCGCTGAATGGCGCACGTTATCCTTGATCCGTATGCTCGCTTTGCTCCGGATGCTGCTTATCTACGTCGTGTTGGGTGTGCCCACGGCGCTGGTAGGCATTCCGTGGTCGGCGCTGCGCAGAAACTTCGACACCATGTATGGCTGGGGCATGGGAATCATGGCGCTCGGTGTGAAGGCCGCGGGAATTCGCATCCAGCTGCACGGGCCGGAAAATATCGAGCCGGGAACCCAGTACATCTTTCTGAGCAACCATGTCTCGAACCTCGATCCATTGGTGCTGCTGCCGAACATTCCCGGGATGACGAGCGCGCTTTTGAAGCGCGAGCTGATCAAGATTCCTTTGCTTGGGACGGCTTTACTCATGGGCAAATTTGTTCCTGTCGAACGCGGCAGCTCACGCGAGACGGCGGAGAAAAACATCGCCCTGGCAAAGGATGCGTTGAACTCCGGCCTGCACATCACCGTCTTTCCTGAAGGAACACGCTCCCCGGACGGCAAGCTGCTGCCGTTCAAAAAAGGCGCGTTTTTTCTCGCCGAAGGCACCGGCGCGCCGATCATTCCGGTGATCATCAGCGGAACGCGAGTGATGATGCCGAAGGGGACGCTTCGCATTCGGCCCGGCGTGGCGCACGTGACGTTTCTCGCGCCGATTCGTCCCCAGGAGGCAGCCTCGCGGGATGAGCTAATGCAGCGCGTGCGTTGTGCGATGGAAGAGGAGCTGGAGCGGCAGCGCGCCGGAGGCTATTTGACGATCTCGCAGGCTATTTAACGATGGCGTTGTAGCCATCGATGATGAGGCGCTCGCGCATGGCCTCGGCGTCCGCCTTCGTCGCAAAGGGCCCGACCTGGATGTGGATCAGCTTGTCCTGCGGCTCCGTATGTTCGGCCACGTCATAGCCTTTGCCGTGCAGCGCGCTGACGAGCAAATCCGCGTCATCTTTGTGCGCAGTTGAAATTGCGGCGATCTGCACGACGAAAGCGCCACCCGGCGCAGTCGCGGGCGTGCGCGCAGCCGTCGATGGTGGAGCTGAAGCCGCAGCGGGTTGCGGTGGGGTCACGCGCGGAGGCGCTGGGGCCGTGTGAACCGCCGTTGGAACGCGTACGGTTTCGGCCGGAGGGGTGCTCACCGGTGCGACGGAGGACGGTGGGGGCGCCAGAGTCGAACTGGTAGGCGATGCGGGCGACGGCTTGAAGTTGTTGAAGGTCGAGTTATCGGAAGCCGCGGGCTGATTGTCGGACGAGGCCGGAACGGGGGCGCCGGCGGTCGACGTCGATTTGCGGCCGAGGTTGTAACCAAAGCCAAAGAAGACGGCGCACAGCAGGACCAGGCCGAGGAAGATGGCGAGGATGGCGCCGGTGCTCAGCGTCAGTTCGCGCTGCGTCTCTTCCAGCTCTTGGTCGTCGTCGAGGAGGCGGCTCATAGGCATAGAGACGAGATCGACTAGAAACGGGCGTAGAAGCCGATCGTCGGCTGATAGGTTGTACCGCGCTGTTTGATGGTCAGATAGTTCTGGCCGAAGTCCGGGTAGAGAAAGAAAAGCTCGCGGAAAGAGGCGCGCATGCCGAAGGGTGTTTCGCCGAACTGCTTCTGGATGCCGGCGTTGTAGTAGTACGTGGCGCGTGCCTGCTTGGGCTCGCCTTCACCACCGCCGGCTGTGGGCTTGAACTCCGTGCTTCCGGCGCCGACGGCGAGGAACGGCTGGAAGCCGAAAATCGTGTGGGGCGGATGGATTACGTAGCCCAGGGTGTACTCGTTTGCGGTGTTCTGCACCTGGAAGAGGCTGGAGCCGTCCGGAGCCGGGCTGAAGTTCTGGGTGTAGCGGGCCCATCCGTAGTTGAACTCGAGGCCGAAGTACGGCTTGGCTGTATAACGGATGGTCGCCATAGCACCGACGGTGTTGGAGCCGTACTGCGTCATGACGGTGGTGCACGGACCGGCGACCGTGGTGGAGTTGCAGTTGGGCGCTCCGGTGGGGATGATGGTGCCGCTGACGGTGTTGTTGAACTCGCCGGCGCCGCTGATGCCGAAGGTGACGCGCGACATCTGCTTCCCGAAAGCGGTGGTTTGGGCGGCGGCGATGCCGGTGAAAGACACGACGAGGGCGACGGCGGCGAGCTTGGCTCGCGAAAGGCTGTGCATCAAAACGTGAAGGCTCCGGGCGCTTTGTGCGCTCTTTCCTAGTCTAAACCCTTGTTCTGGCGGGCGCGGCGCGCGATCCGGGTGAGCACCGTGGTTCCCGTTCCGAGCACAAGTCCGCACGAGAGAGCGACCGGGAGGGAAGCCCGCGGCAGCAAAGCGAGTCCCAGGATGCCGGCCGCGGTTCCCAGACAGACGATCCATACGGCAACGTTTCGGCGAAGCTGCAGCAAGAGGACCGTCGCGGCAGCCAGGAACAGCCCGAAGGCAAGCGGCCGAGGGCGGTCGTGAAGGAGAACGGCGAGCGCCACCAAGGTGAACAGAAGGCCGACGGCGCCCGGGAGAATCATGCCGGGGCGATTGAGCTCAATCGCTACGAGGATAAGCCCGATGGTGAGGATAACGATGGCCGCGTTGGGCGAGAGCGCAGCGAGCAGCGGCAGCATGGAGATTCAGCGTACAGTCTGGCCGCGCTGCTGGAGGCTCTGGCGCATCGCCAGCGCGTCGGCATTGTTCGGCTCAACGTGCAGGGCGCGCGAGACGTCATTGGCTGCGGCAGCGAGCTGGTTTTGTGCGAGGTCGAGACGCGCAAGCACCAGCAGCGCAGAAGCATTGGGCCGAAGGTTGATGGAGCGCTGGGCTTCCGCGCGGGCTTCGGCGGCGTTGCCGCTGCGCTCGCGAACTTCGGCAAGCCCGGCGTGCGCGGGTGAGCTGTTGGGATCTGCGGCGAGCGCGGATTGGAACTGCTGCTCGGCCTGCGGAAGCAGGCCCTGATTGAGGTAGTCGCGGCCCTGAGCCGTGTATTCGGAGGCGCGTTGTGCGGGCGGGAGCGTCGCCATGCGCGCGGCGCGAAGCTGATCGAGCTGGAAGGCAGCCTGGCGGAACGCGGTCTCCGAGTAGTTGCGGCGGATGCGCTCGACGGGAGCGAAGCTGGCGTTGGGGTCGAGCTTCGACCCGGCAGGAGCGAGGGCGATATGCGCTCGCAAGGCCCCGGCCTCCTGATCGTTGGGCTTGAGCTTGAGGGCGATGTCGGCCTCGTGCAGGGCGTCCTGAAGGTCGCCGCGCTGCCAGAACGCGATGGCGAGGTTGTAGTGGTAGTCCTCGTCGGAGGGGTCGGCGGCGGAAGCGCGCTGGTAGAACGGAACGCCGTCCTTACCCTGGCGGCTAAGTGCGACGCCTTCGTTGTTCACGACCTCGGGCAGCGGAAGACGGCTGGCGGTGAACTCGAACGCGGTTTCAGCGCCGGCGTAGTTGGCGGAGTTGAAGCGCGCCATGCCGAGATAGAAGTTGGCCTCGAGCGCCTGCGGCGTTGCGAGCGGAACCTTGGCGAGCGTTGCAGCCGCGGATTGGAAGTCGCGCGCCTGATACTCCTGCTTGCCGAGGGCGAGCAGGGCGGAGGCGTAGCTGGGTGCGGCGGCGACGGCGGTCTTGAGGCGTTCGAGCGCCTCGGCGGAGGTGGGCGCGATGATGCCGCGGATGTAGTCCTCGAAGGCGGGCAGCGGAACGGCGCTCTCGCCGGCGGAGAGAAAGGTTTCGAGGGCGACGTTGAGCTGCGGCTCGATGACGCGGGCGACCTTCCAGGCGATGGTGTTTTCAGCGTCGTAGAGGTGATCGAGCGCTCCGGTGTCGGCGACGGGCGCCGAGAGGTGAAGCCGATCGACGGAGAGAACCTGCGACTGGATGGAGATCTGGTTGTTCGCGACGGTGAAGTTGCCGATGATGACGTAGTTGGCATCGAGCTGCTGGGCGATGCGGATGGTGGTGGCGCGCGAGGGACGGAAGTCGGCCGGAAGGCCGAGATGCGTGAGGGCGTAGACGCGATCGTCGTGCGAGATGGTGAGAAAGCCGGAGGAGTTGAGGCGGCGATCGAGCGTGTCGGGAAAGGAGTTGCCAATCCAGTTGAGGGTCGCGTTGCCGGAGCGGTTCTCGAAGGGAAGGACAAGGACGACGCGCCCGCCGGGAATGCTTTGAGCGTGAAGGCCGGCGGGGCGGAGCGCTGAAGTGAAGAGCGCCGCGGCGAGGAGGAAAACTATTTTTCCGAGTGGGGAACGAACGCGGCTCGCGGGGCGTGAAAAGGCCATCGGGAGTAGTGTAGCGGAGCGGGTTTGCGGGCTACCCCCCACCCCCCGTGTTTTGGCGCAAAGTCTTCAGGCGAAATGACTTAACGGTGGACTTCAGCGGCGCACGGTTTGCAAAGTCTTGAAAACAAAGGGACGCGACAGTTTATCTCGGGCAAAGTCTTGATGAGAAAGAACTTGGTGCAGGTCTTCAGGATTAAGTGAAGACGCCCGGCACTGAGCCGGGCGAGAGAATCTCCTACTTTTATTGTAAGGGGCGGTGCCAAGAGTTTTGGGTTTCGTAGAGAGTCGCCAGATGCGAGATTCGAGATGCGAGTGGATGCGAGGCTGGTAATCGCGGGGTGCCTGGCGCTGGCGCCGATGCTGTGGGCGGCGTTCTGGCCGGAGGGATTTTCGCGGGTTACGGCGCGGCTGTCGATTGCGACGCGGGTGGTGCTGCCGGGGTTGCTGTGTGGGGTCTATGCGCTGGTGGCAGAGGCGCGCGGGATTCTTGAGTGGCGATGGTTTGCGGTGTATCTGCTGCTGCCGGTAGCGGTGGCTGCAATGCTGGCGTGGGCGGCGCGCGCGGATCCGGAGCAGAGCGGCGATTGGCGCGATTTTGTGGTGCTGGTGGTGCTGGGGCTGGTGGTCGATCTGCGGTGGTTTGAGCCGGCGTGGCCGCGCGGCCTGACGGTGTTCAACAAGGTGCTACTGCTGGATGCGGGGATCTGGGGATTCGGCGCGGTGCGGCGGTTGCACGGGGTAGGGTTGGATCTGCGGTTGCGGGTTCGAGACTTGAGGATTGGATTGCGAGAGTTTTGCCTTTATGCGCCCGTGGCGGTTGGGCTGGGACTCGCGCTGGGATTTCTGCATGCGCATGCGCGGTGGCCGGCCGGATGGCAACTGCCGGAGGCGCTGGTGTTCACGTTCTTTTTTATCGCGGTGCCGGAGGAGCTCTTCTTTCGCGGGTGGATGCAGAACCTGCTGGAGCGGCGTGTGGGACGGAAGTGGGCGCTGGCTGTGACGGCGATGATGTTCGGGCTGGCGCACTTCAACAAGCGGGCACTTCATTTCAACTGGCGGTATGTGCTGCTGGCAGGGATAGCGGGCGTGTTTTATGGGCGGGCGTGGCGTGTGGAGAGACGTGTGGGCGCGTCGGCGGTGACCCACACGCTGGTCGATACGGTGTGGTCGATGTGGTTGCGGTGAGAGGCCGTAGCATCCTGCGAACGGGTTTGTGCTTTCAGCTCCGAGTTTCGAGCTGCGAGCTGCGAGCTAAACCACCTCGCATGTGAGTGCGGTGTGAATGCTCGTACTGGATAAAGCCGAGGCCGACGCGCATATTGCGGATGAGCGAAGAAGGAATGGTGATGGCGAGCGTGATGCCGAGCGCGGCGTGTGCGACGGCCAGCGGAATGATGTTGCGGTAGTGGAGGAAGAGCAGGCAGGAGATGAATCCCCAGAGCAGCGTGATGGGGACGAGGATGGGGTTGGGCACATGCGCGAGTGCGAAGAGCGTGGCGGCGGCGAGCGCGGCGACGCGTGGTGAGGGAAGAAGAATGAGCAGGCGGCGGAGGAAGATGTCCTGCAGGATGATCTGCTGGACGAACGCCCAGAGGGCATAGCCCCAATAGCGGGCGATGAAGTGCGAGACGGTGTTTGGGGCGTGCAGCGTGTGCTCGCGTGCGGAGATGAAGACGAGGATGGCGGCGAGGATGAGTGCGGCGACGGCGATCCAAAGGGAGCGTGCGAGGTTGGTTCGGGTGAGGCCGAGTGCGCGAGAGCCGCGGAACGAGAGGGCGAGGATGGCGGCGAGGGCGACGACGGCAGCGATGTAGAGTGGGCGCTGATAAGGATTCGGTGTCCAGATGACGAGCAGAATCAGGGTGAAGGCGAGGGCGAGCTCGAGCAGGGCGCGGCGGCGCGTGAGTGGCCTGGGAGCCATGTGAGGTGGGACGCAGCGGCGGGCGCGTGGGTCGCAGATTGTTCGGTCTCATTCGTCAGCTATGGCGGAGGCGAGATGCACGAGGGTTTGCTATCGGCTCTGAGCTGTGAGTTGTGAGCTGCGAGTTGATGCGGGCGTTTGTGAGGAGGCGAAGACCCAGTGGTGCGCGAGGAGGAAGTTGGCGAGGCCGCAACAGGCGATGGTGAGGGCGTTTGCGATGAGGATGGGAAGGTGGGCGGAGTGGACGAAGAGACGCATGAGGGAGAGATTGCCGACGAGCGAGATGAGGCCGTTGGAGAGATTGAAGTGGAGGAGATGTGCGAATGCTTCGCGGGTGCGGCGCGATGTCGCAGGCCAGGTGAAGTGGATATGCCAAACGAAGTTGTGGAGGAGGGTGAGTTCGACCGAGAGCGTAGAGGTGACGAGATAGTGGCGAGGGATCGCTCGGTTGAGGAGTGCGAGGGTGGGGAGCTGCACGGCGATGCCGATGAAGCCGACAAGGTTGAAGCGGAGGAATCGGCCGAATGGGTTCATGGGAGCGGCTCTTCGCGGAAGAGTCGTGCGGTGTGGCGGATGGCGAGTGCGACGACGAGCGCAAACATGCCGAGCGCGCCGATGGAGCCGCCGAGATCGAAGAGGAGAATGCGGTGGTGGAGGATTTGTACGCAGGGGTTGCGCAGGACGGCGAGGTTGGCGGCGATGAGGAGAATGCGGAGTTCGGTGGGGCCGAAGAGATATTGTGAGAGCTCGAAGCGCGCCAGGGTGTGGGTGGCGAGGAAGGATTCGGCGGAGAGAAGAAGGAAGCCAAGGAGCATGGCGAGCGCGACGGGCCAGTGTGCGAAGCCGGAGAGCGCGAGGCCGGCGAGAAGTGCGGTGGCGCCGAAGAGGTCGGTGATGTGGTCGACGTAGAAGCCGAAGCGCGGACGCTGCTGATGGCGGACGCGGGCGAGCGTGCCGTCGAGCGAGTCGCCGAGCCAGTTGAGGGCGATGCAAGCGTTGACGGCGAGAAGCGCGAGCGGATGCGTGCGGGAGACTGCATAGAAGACGCCGGCGGCAAGTTGCGCGGCGAAGCCGAGGATCGTGAGCTGGTCGGAGGTGATGCGGCGCGGCGTGTGGCGCGCGATCGATTCGAGGAGGCGCTTTTCTGCGCCGGCGGTGAGCGAGCGGTTGATGCGAAGCGCGGGTCTGAAGGTGGGTGCGGATGTGAGGGATCTGGTGGTCATGAGGAATCCTTGTTGATGTAGTTCGTGGTTAGTGGTTCGTGCGGAGCGCGGTGCGGGCGGAGGTGAGGGTGAAGACGAGGGATTCGCGTGGGATGGATTCGAGGTAAGGCTGGACGGCCCAGGCGAGGCCGCGCGGGATCGAGCGCGTGAGCGAGATGGATTCGATCTGGAAATAGAGGCCTCCGTCGCGCTGCTCCCAGGTCCAGTAGGTGTTGAGGCGGTAGAGGAAGCCGTCGTCTTGATCGGGAGAGGATGGGGTGGGAGTGATCTGGTCGATTCGGGTGCTGCGGGAGACGGAGTAGCCGTCGGTGCTATCGAGGGCGGCGAAGGTGACGTCGCAGGTGGTGTCGAGGACGACGGTGATGACGTGATGCTGGCGCGTTCGGAGGCGGAGGAGCGTGTCTTCCGGCGTGTGCGAGAGGACGGTGGAGGAGACGATCTGAGGGGCGAAGTAGGTGGGGTAGGCGGAGAAGTTCTGGAGGAGGCGCTCGAACTCGGCGGGCGTCGCGCCGGGGACGAAGGCGGTGGCGCGCCAATGGTGGAGCAGGGCGCCGGGGATGGTGGGCGTGGTGATCTTTTCGATGAGGAGTTGGCCAGAGCGAAGGCGCGCACGGGCGGCGTCGTCGGATGGGAGGACGAGGAAGGTGTCGGGGAAGCGGTGCCGTTGCGCGAGGCGCGATTCGACGGACGCGGCGTAGGTGTTGAAGGCGGCGACGGCGGCGGGAGTGGGCTGCGCGAAGAGGCGCGATGTGTGGAGGACAGGAAGTGAGCCGAAGAGCAGGGCAAGTTTGCGGGCGAGGCCGTTCATGGGCTCGAAGATGAGGGATCAGAGCGCTCGATAGCAAGGCAAGCGAGCTCATGTGGAGGGAGATTGTTCCTCACGATGCAAGGGATTGCGGATGTGTGGGATGGCAGAGATTCTCGAATGCGTGTGCGAGGGAGATTCGCGACGGCGTTGAGTACACTGGACGGCGACGATGGCGAATGAGACGAGTCCGACGCCCACAGCTTCACGGCCGGCGAGGCGATACAGGTTTGGTGCGTTTGAGGCCGATGAGGCCACGGGGGAACTGCGGCGGCAGGGCATGCGGGTGCGGCTGCACGCGCAGCCGTTCCAGGTGCTGATGATGCTGGTGGAGCGTGCGGGCGAGGTGTTGACGCGCGAAGAGATCTGCCGGGAGCTGTGGCCCGAGGGAACGTTTGTGGACTATGAGCACGGCGTGAACTCGGCGGTGAACCGCATCCGCGAGGCGCTGGGGGATAAGGCGGGGAGCCCGCGGTTTGTGGAGACGCTGGCGCGCAAGGGCTACAGGTTTGTGGCTCCGGTGGAGCGCATTGAAGGCGATGAGAGGGTTACAGGGACTGTGGAGGTGAATGCGGCGGGCGAGGCTATCGAGCGTAGGTTCTGGGAGGGCATGCTGGCGACGCCGGAGGATCTGCCGCGGAGTTCGCATGCGGTGGTGAAGACGCTTTTTGTGCTTCTGCAGGTGATGTATGTGGCGTTCTATGTGGGTGCGCTGGCGAACCTGGGAGAGATTCGTGAGCTGCTGAGCCCGCTGAGTTATGCGCGCGTAGCGTTTGAGGTGATTGTGGCGAGCGCGGCCGTGCTGATTCCGGTGCGCGTGTTTGCGATATGCTCGGTGTTGTTCAGGGCGCCGAGGGCGAAGGAGAAGTTTCTGCGGCTGTGGCCGTTCTTGGTCGTGATGGACCTGCTGTGGGCGCTGAGCCCGGCGCTGCTGCTGCATCACATCAATCTGGGTTTGGCGATCGCGTACATGACGCTGCTGGTGTACTCGCCGTTTGCGCAGAGATCGCTGGCGCTGATGGGCGCCGCGGAGTGATCAACCCACTGGAAGAAGATGGAGCGCGGCCGGCGGCGCCGTACGACGGCTGCTCGGAAGGGCGTGAGAGAGCGCGGGCGCGGATGCGTGCAGGATGGATGCGAGCGTGTCGACGACGATGGCGTTTGCGGGTTGATCCTTGATGGCGATTCGCAGGACGCGGCGGCCGAGGCCGCGGCCCATAGAGGAGACGTCGCGAAGGAAGACGCCGGCATGGCGGCAGCGCTGGACGACTTCGGACGCGCTGGGTTGGCGATCGTCGAGGTGAAACATCAGGGAGTTGGTGACGCCGGGAACGATGTCGTCGATGCCGAGCGATTGCAGCGAGTTGTACATCGAGCGGCGCAGCTCATGCGTGCGGGCGTACTGTGCGCGGTAGTAGGCCGAATCTTCGAGGGCGCGCACGGCGGCCACCTGGGCGGCGAGGCCGACGGCCCAGGGCGGAGTCAAGGGAAGGAGCTCGGCCACGCGAGCAGCGGCCGTACATAGATAGGCGACGCGCATGCCGCTGAGGGCGTAGACCTTCGACATCGATTTGCAGACGATAATGTTTTCCGAGGCGGCGGCGAATTGCTCGAGCGATTGTTCGGCGCCGACATAGTCGAGATAGGCTTCGTCGATCCAGACGAGCGTGCGCGCGGGAAGACTGGACAGGATCGGTTCGAGATCGCGCCGCTGGATGTGGCGGCCGGTGGGGTTGTTGGGATTGACGAGGACGACGAGGTCATAGCCTTGGCGTACGCCGGTGGCGAGTTCGTCCAGATTGACCTGATAGCCATTGCGACGCGAGAGTGCGAGGCGATCGACGCGGCAGCCGATGACGTTTTCGAGAACGTGCGCATATTCGCCGTAGGTGGGGTCGAGGATGAGGACGCGGGAGCCGCTGTGCAGCCATTGCCGGAAGGCGAGATAGATGAGGTCGGAGGATCCGGCACCGGGAACGATGTTTTCGAAGCGGACGCCGCGATGGGTTGCGATGGACTCGCGAAGGCCGTCGCAAAGCGTGGGCGCGGAGGTCTGCATGAGCCAGGGAAGGTGCTCGTGGATCGTCGAGAGGACGCGCGGCGAGGGCGGAAACCATGCGTCGAGGACATCGGCGTTGATGATGGTGGTGCGGCGATCGAGGGTGTTGAAGCCGACGCCGATGTCGTCAAAGAACGCGCCGCCGTGGAAGCAGGCAGAGCGCTTGAAGAACGGGAAGGGCAGCTTCCAGTCGACCGAGCGTTCGAGACGCTTGAACTGAAGATGACGCTGCTCGGAGTAGCGGCGCAGTTGCGTGGGTGAGAAGCTCATCAATTCGAAATCGACGGCGCCGGAGCGAACCTGTTTGCCGAGGAGCTCGGCGCCGAGCGCGAGATAGAGGTCGAGGACTTCTTTGCGGCCGAGCGCGAGAATGCGCGTGCCGCCTTGCTCTTCGACCCAGCGAAATGCGGCGTAGACGAGATACCACATGATGCGTGAGTTGCGGTGCGAGGGATCGACGGTGAGGATGCGCAGCTCATAGGTTGTGGCGTCGATGGGAAGAGCGCTGCGCTCGATGTACGTTTCGATGGAGAAGCGGCCGGCAGAGGGCGGTGTGATGCTGATGAAGCCGGCGAGCTTGCCTGCGATTTCGGCGGTGATGTAAATGTTCGCGGCGTCAAGTGTGTCAGAGAGAATGCCTTCGTCGCGGACGGCGTGCTGGCCGAGCTCGCGCGCGTAGACCTCATGACGGAGGCGATAGATTGCGGGGCGAACGGATTCGGTGGCGAGTGCGATGCGCGTGGAGCGAGGCGGGGTCGAGGTTGAAGAAGTCATAGATTGCTTTCGTGAAGCTGAGTTGCTCGAATTTATCGCTCCAGCCAGCGCAGCAGGAGCGTGAGGAGAGGAACCTGTCCGAGAATGAGCGCGGCCATGATGATGAGCCAGAGCCGCGGGCTGGGCAGGCGGCGGAAGACCGGATTCATGACGGCGTTGCTCCACCCGAAGGAGAGATCGAAGTTGGGAACGAAGACGGGGCCGGGATTTACGGCGAGTGCGTGATGACGCCAGTGGACCTCCGGGCGAAGCGCGAGTCGTGCGCGTTGCAGCGCCGTGGCGAATGCGGGCCGGGCGCGCGGAGGAAGATGCGCCCAGCGGTGACAGATCATGGCATAGCCGCCGACGAGCATCAGCGAGGCCCACGTGACGAAGACCTCACGGGAGTGCATGCGGAAGAGCAGAAGCGGAGAGACGAGATTGATGATGGCGAAGGGATTGAGTTCGCCGACGAGATCGAGGACGGGCTTTTGATGAATGACGTTGATCCATTTGGGGAAGTGGTGGCTCTGGAAACGGACGAACGCGGCGCCGACGATGGGCCATTTGTTGAACTCGTCGGCGTCGAGTGCGTAGTGGACGACGGTGGAACAGAAGTTGACCCAGAGAAGAACAACGGCGGCGAAGACAATTGAAACAACGATGTGGCCGCGGCCGAGAGCGATGGCGAGGATGACGATGGAGGCCACGAGCCACGCGATGGTGAGCGGTCTCCACGGAATCTCGTAGTCGAGTTCCTGATTCACCATGGATGCCTGCCGGATGGTGAGCGCAGCACGGCTGTGTGAGGCGCCGTCATTTTGACGATCCTCCGATACGGAGTAAGTGGGCCGAGGTTTTGCGAAGTGTATCCCGCCCGGACAAGGTTCGGGCGCGATTTTTTCAGTGGAAAATCGGGCAGTTATTGAGCCTGCGCAAAAGCGTGGACATGACGCCGAATGGATCGAGGGAAGCGCTCATGAGGCAGGCGTGGTAGATTGGCTGCCATGATTCTCCAGATGGATATTCAGCGGCCTGCTCCGGACGTGATTGTGGCGTGTTTCACGGGCGCGATCACGCTGGGATCGAGCCTGCATGCGGCGGACGCGCAACTGCAGAAGGCGATTCGCGAGGGGGCGCCGAAGGTGGTGCTGGACATGGCCGCGGTTCCTTATATGGACAGCGCCGGGCTGGGCGTACTGGTGCAGGCTTCGGGCATTGCGAAGCAGCAGGGAGGCGACCTGCGGCTGAGCGGAGTGTCAGAGCGCGTCGCAGAGCTGATCAAGATGACGCGGACGGAGAGCCTGCTGCCGATGGATGCGGATGTGCAGGCGAGTCTGCGGGCGCTGGAGTAAGCGGAAGGCAGTGTTCAAGAGAGTACAGGGTGCAGCGGCGCGATGCAGGTAGCTGCTGTGTTGAGCCTAATAAAAAAGGCCGGGATCGCTCCCGGCCTTTGCAGTGCGTGGATGTTTCACGCAGCTTCAGCGGTTTCACTCAGGGCCTGCGAGTTGACGGTCTTGGAGATCGTGCTCAATTTTTCATCCGCGGCCTTCTCTTCTTCGAGTGTCTGCTCGAGAAGTTTCGCGACGTCGGTCATGCCGAGCGCTTTGGCAAAGGCGCTGGCGGTGCCGTAACCGGCCATCTCGTAGTGTTCGACGCGTTGCGCGGCGCCGATGAGCGCGGCATCTCGAATGACGCCCTTATCGGTGTCTTCGAGGACCTCGGAGCCTTCCTCGAGAACGCCCTTCATTCCTACGCAGGACTTACCGGTAAGCTTTTTACCGATGATCTCGCCGATCTTTTCCAGGCGGGCGACCTGTCCCTTGGTCTCCTCCAGATGGCTGAGGAGAGCTTTCTGGAGCGCGGGCGAGGTAGTGGCCTTGGCGAGCTTGGGGAGAGAACGCACAATCTGCTTCTCCGCCGAGTAGAGATCTTTCAACTCATCGATCAGCAGTTCTTCGAATGTCTCAACACTCATGAAATTCACCCTCATCTTGCGAATTTTGACGTGAAGCCAGCAAGAGAGATGAGATGCGGCGAGAGCAGGTTGCCAGCGAAGAGCGAGGCAGGCCATGCCGAGTTTGATGGCATCAGCTTTATCGTGATGGGAGGCAATTGTGCGGCGGTTCGAGACTGCTCTGCGTTACGGATATGTCGCGTGCGCGACGTTGTTACTTCTTGCCAAAGACGTCGCCCATGCGCCGGATCTGCGCGCCGACGCTGCGGAGTTTTTCCTCGATGTGCTCGTAGCCGCGGTCCATGTGGTAGACGCGGTCGAGGATGGTTTCGCCTTCGGCGACGAGAGCGCCGAGAACCAGCGCGGCGGAGGCGCGGAGATCCGAGCACATGACGGCGGCGGACTGCAGCGGCGTTTTGCCCCGGACCGTAGCGGAGCGGCCGCTGACGGAGATGTTCGCGCCCATGCGGTTGAGCTCGCCGACGTGCATAAAGCGGTTTTCGAAGATGTTTTCGGTGATGACGGAGGTGCCTTCGGCCTGGGTCATGAGCGCCATGAACTGGGCCTGCATGTCGGTGGGGAAGCCGGGGTATTCCTCGGTGGACATGTCGTTGGCGGTGAGCGAACCGCCGGAGTGGACGCGGACGTTGTCCTTGCCGACCTCGAGTTTGACGCCGCACTCTTCGAGACGCGTGATGACGGCGCCGAGGTGCTGCGGGTTGCAGCAGTCGACGTTGAGGTCGCCGCCGGTGATGGCGCCGGCGATCAGAAAGGTTCCGGCCTCGATGCGGTCAGGATTGATGCGGTGTTTGGCTCCGCGGAGTTTGGCGACACCTTTGACGCGAATGGTGCCGGTGCCGGCGCCTTCGATCTTCGCGCCCATGGCGTTGAGCAGCGCGGCGAGGTCGGTGACTTCGGGTTCGCGGGCGCAGTTTTCGAAGATGGTCTCGCCGTCGGCGAGCACGGCGGCCATGAGGAGGTCTTCGGTGCCTGTGACGGTGATCTTGTCGAAGACGATGTGCGCGCCCTTAAGGCGGTTCGTGCGGGCTTCCAGGTAGCCGTGCTCCTGCGTAATGACAGCGCCCATGGCTTCGAGGCCCTTGATATGCAGATCGATCGGGCGGCCGCCGATGGCGCATCCGCCGGGCATCGCCACGCGGGCCATGCCGGTGCGCGCGATGAGCGGGCCGAGCACGAGCGAGCTGGCGCGCATGGTCTTGACGATCTCGTATTTGGCGACGGGGTCGGAGAGGACGGCGCAGCGGATGCGGGTGCGGTGCTGGGCGCGGCCGTAGCCGAGCTCGACCTCGGCCCCCATGGAGGCGAGGAGCTTGCGCTCGGTCTCGATGTCGCGGACCTGCGGGATGTTTTCGAGGATGACCTCGTCTTCAGTGAGGATGGCGGCGGCCATGCAGGGGAGGGCCGAATTTTTTGCGCCGGAGACTTTGATGGTGCCGAGAAGCGGGTTGCCGCCGCGGATGACGAACTTGTCCATCCCGCTAGTTTACGGACGGCGGGTGTGGATGCGAGTGGCTGGGTTGGTGCATGCGTGTGACGCGAAACGGGGAAAGAAAAAGCCCTTGCGGGAGGCAAGGGCTTCGACCGGTTCGCAGGGCTCGCGCTTACAAGCCGCTGGGAGCCTGGGGCGGAGGCGCCTGGTTGTTGTCGCCGTTCGGGCCGCGCGAGCCGAAGCGGTGATGACCGTGACGCATCGTCTTGAGCTGCTGCAGCTGGTCCGGTGTGAGGACCGTGGCGAGCTGCTGCTCGGTGCTCTGGTGGATGGCGCGCATCTGCTCATGACGCTGCTGCGGCGTGAGGGACTGATCCTGGAAGAGCGCCTGCGTCTTCTGGTCGCGGTCGGCAAAGATGGGTGTGAGCTTCGCGGTCACGTCGGGCGAGAGATTGAGCTTCTTGGAGATGAACTCAGCCTGACGCTGCGGGTTGGGCGCGTGATGGCGGAAGTGGTGGTAGGGCGCGTTGCCGTTTGGTGTGTTCTCCGGCAGCTGCGTCTGTTGGGCGAACGCCGCTGTGCCGACGAGGGCCAGCGTGAGCGCGGTGGAAAGAAATATGCGTTTCATCAGACTGCTCCTTGCCGCGGCTGAGGAGGAAGCCCGCGTGCTAGTGAGATAGACACGGTACCAACGGAATGTTGCGCGCAACCTTTGGGGCACATGGCGGGTTGTGCGCCGGTCGGATGATCGGTGCGTTGATTGTAGACGGGTTGCCGGGCGCGGTGGGTGACGCGGCGGGAGAAAAACTGGAGCCGGTAAGCTGAGAGTGAGAAGCATTCCGATGGCCCCCATTCTGACAGCACAGGCAGTTTCGAAGCGGTTTGGCGCGACGCCGCTGTTCGAGAATCTTTCGTTCGCCGTGAACGACGGCGATCGCATTGGGCTGATTGGGCCGAATGGGGCGGGGAAGTCGACGCTGCTGTCGTTGCTGGCCGGGCAGCAGGAGCCAGACAGCGGCGAGATCGCGGTGAGGCGGCGGGCGGTGGTGACGTACGTGCCGCAGGTATCGGAGTTTGCGCCGGGGCTGACGGTGCGGCAGGTTGTGGAGCGGGCGATGGAGCGCGTGGCGGTTCCGGCGGACGAGCGGGAGCAGCGGCTGCGCGAAACGCTGGGGCGGGCTGGCTTCGTGGATGGGTTCGTGGAGGGCGATGCGGCGGGCGGAGCGGCCTTCGATGCGACAGCGGCGAGCTTGAGCGGAGGGTGGCAAAAGAAGCTGGCGCTGGTGGAGGGCATGGTGCAGCGGCCGGATGTGCTGCTGCTGGATGAACCGACGAATCATCTGGATATTGACGGTATCGAGTGGCTGGAGGAGACGCTGCGCTCGGCGCGGTTTGCGGTGGTGGTGATTACGCACGACCGGTATTTTCTGGAGGACGTGGCGAACGACATCATCGAGCTGAGCCGGACGTATGCGGAGGGTTTGCTGCGGGCGCATGGGACGTACTCGGATTTTCTGGAGGTGCGCGAGGCTTATGCGGAGTCGCAGACGCGTGTGCAGGAGGGGCTGCGCAACCGCGTGCGCACGGAGATTGAGTGGCTGCGGCGCGGGCCGAAGGCGAGAGCGACGAAGGCCAAGGCGCGCATCGATAATGCGCACGCGCTGATCGGGAAGCTGGCGGAAGTGGATGCGCGGATGCGAAGCGCGACGACGGCGATTCGCTTCGATGCGACGGATCGCGAGACGAAGCGGCTGATTGAGTTGGAGCATGTGAGCGCGCAGTTTGCAGGGCGCGAGATTGTGCGCGATGTGAACCTGCTGATCACCAGCAAGGCGCGGCTGGGAGTTATTGGGCCGAACGGCGCGGGCAAGACGACGATTCTGCGGGCGATTACGGGCGACGTGCCGGTGAGTGCGGGCGCGGTGAAGCGCGCGGCAAATCTGCGGATTGTGTATCTGAGCCAGATGCGCGAACTGGATGCGTCGTTGACGCTCGATCGGGCGCTGGCGCCGGATTCGGATGCGGTGGTGTACCAGGGGCGCGTGATCCATGTGGCGAGTTATGCGGCGAAGTTTCTGTTTACGGGCGATCAGCTTCGGCAGCCGGTGGACCGGTTAAGCGGCGGCGAGCGCGCGCGTGTGCTGCTGGCGCAGTTGATGCTGCAGCCGGCGGATGTGCTGATCCTGGATGAGCCGACGAACGACCTGGACATTCCGACGCTGGAAATTCTGGAGGACGCATTGCAGGAGTTCGCGGGGGCGGTGGTGCTGGTGACGCATGACCGGCATCTGCTGGATCGCGTGACGGACGGTGTGTTGGGACTGGATGGGTGCGGGAACGCAGCGCTGTTTGCGGACTATATGCAGTGGGAGCAGTGGCGGACTGCCAGGCCGGAGGCATCGAAGCCGGCAGTTGCAGAGACGGTAAAGGAAAGCGCTGCGGCCGCGCCGCCGAAGAAGAAGCTCTCGTACATGGAGCAGCGTGAGTTTGATGGGATCGATGCGCGGATTGAGGCGGCGGACGAGCGGCTGGCAGCGGCGAAGGCGCGCATCGAAGACCCGGCGGTGGCGACGGATGCGGCGGCGCTGACGAACGCGTTGGCGGAGCTGGAGGCGGCGCAGGAAGAGCACGACCGCCTGTTGGAGCGATGGGTGGAGTTGAGCGAAAAGGCTGGGTAGGCGCCACGAAAGTGCGCGAGGTGCGCAGCGCGCATCTGAAGAGGCGATGGCTGACGCGAAGTGGGGACGGCGGTCTCCACCAAAAGCTCCGGAAGGTTTTGTTTCGCCGATGTTGTGCGAGCCGGTGAGGGCGCTGCCGCGCGGCGATGAGTGGATCTTCGAGATCAAGCTGGATGGGTTTCGCATCATCGCGTCGAAGGGCAAGAGCGACGAGGTGATGCTTTGGTCGCGCAATGCGAACAGCTTGAATCGCAAGTTTTTCTACATTGCCGATGCGTTGAAGTTTCTTCCGCAGGAGACGATTCTCGATGGCGAGCTGGTGGCGCTGGACGACGAGGGAAGACCGCAGTTCAGCCTGCTGCAGAGCTTTCGCAGCGCGGCGGAGCGTGTGCGGTTTGTGGCGTTCGACATTCTGAAGCTGCGTGGGCGCGATCTGACGAAGCTGCCGCTGCTGGAACGCAAGAAGATCCTGGAGCGCGAGGTGAGCGATCGGGCGGCGCAGATTCTGGTGACGGACTTCAGCAAGGGCGACGCGGCGGGGATGCTGCGCGAGGTGAAGGCGCGGAAGCTCGAGGGATTGGTTGCCAAGCGCGCTGACAGCGTGTACGAAGCCGGCGAGCGCAGCGGCGCGTGGGTGAAGCACCGCGTGAATCAGGGGCAGGAGTTTGTCGTCGGTGGCTACGTTCCTGGCACGCACGGGATTGAGGCGCTGCTAGTGGGGTTTTATCGCGGCCGCGATCTTTTGTATGTCGTAAGTTTGCGCGCTGGGTTCGTCGCGCATACGCGCGAGCAGGTGTTTGCGAAGATCAAGAATCTTGTGATCGACGAGTGTCCCTTTGCGAATCTGCCGCAGGAGGGGAGCCAGTCGCGCTGGGGCGGCGAGGGCATGACATCGGAAAAGATGCGCAAGGTGACGTGGGTGAAGCCGAAGGTGGTGGTGCAGGTGGAGTTCGTCGAGTGGACGGGTGACACGCATCTGCGACACGCGAAGTTTGTGGGGATTCGCGAGGATAAGGCGGCGAAGGAAGTGGTGAAGGAAGGCTGAGCGGAGCTACTTCGCTGCGTCGTTCCGGAGGACTTCACCGTTTTTCATCACGAAGCTGACGCGCGTGACGACGGAGATGTCGGTGAGCGGGTCGCCGGGAACGGCGATGACGTCAGCGAAGAAGCCGGGCTTGAGCTCGCCGATCTCGTCGGGCCAGTGAAGGAGCCTGGCGCCGTTGATGAGGTCGGAGCGAAGGACTTCCGCGGCGGCCATGCCGTAGTCATGCATGAGGACGAACTCGCGCGCCTGTGTGCCGTGCGGGAATGGGCCGACGTCCGTGCCGAGAGCGAAGGGAACGCCGGCGGCCATCTGCTGTTTGAACTGCGCGGCATGGTAGGCGAGCATGTTGCGCTCGCGCTGCGCGGCCTCGGGGGTGGGCGCGTGGTCGGCGAAGTACTCGAAGACGGTGAAGGTGGGCACGGCGTAGATCTGCTTGTCGTGCATGATCTTCTCGGTCTCAGGCGAGAGATGGAGCGCGTGATCGATGGAGGCGACGCCGGCTTCGGCCGCGTAGAGCGCGCCGGGCTCTCCGGTGCAGTGGACGCCGACGAAGGAGCCGGTGCGATTGGCTTCAGTAACCGCGGCGGCGAGCTGGGCTTCGCTGTATTGATAGGGCGTGGAGAAGACTGGGTTGGGACCGGGGAAGCCGGTGAGGTGGTCGCGGCCGGTCTGGTAGATCTTGGTGAAGTCGGCGCCTTCTTTGCGCTGCTCGCGCATGGTGGCGATGATCTCATCGGCGGTGTTGGCGCGGTCGGCGTTGGAGAGCAGATGCTCTTCGGGGTTGTAGCCGGAGGCGTCTTCGTGGCCGCCGTTGATGTCGATGGCGTTGCAGGAGACGCGCATGCGGGGGCCGGGGATGAGGCCGGAGTTGATGGCGTTGCGGACGGCGACGTCGGCGCAGAAGGCGCCTTCGGTGCCCATGTCGCGCTCGGCGGTGAAGCCGGCGAGGACGTCGGCTTTGGCCTGGGCGGCGGCGATCAGCGTGCGCTCGGGGACGGACTCTTCGACGGTCTGAAAGGCCTCATTGCCGGGGTGCAGGAAGAGATGGGTGTGGGCGTCGATGAGGCCGGGCATGAGCGTGGCGGAGCCGAGATCGATGACGGTGGCGTCTGCGGGATGGGAGACGTGCTCGCCGACCTCAACGATCTTGTTGCCGGTGACGAGGACTTCGCCGGGCGAGATGAGCTCGCCGGCGGCGACGTCGAGCAGATGCGCGGCGTGCAGGACTGTGGATTTCTCGGTCTGCTGCGCAGTGGCGGCGAGCGGGAGCAGGAGCGCGGCGGCGAAGATGATGGCTTTCATGTCGTGGAACAGGATACTACCCCCTCCCCCGGGTGTTTTGCGCAAAGTCTTCAGCGGAGACGGTTTAAGTCCGGACTTCGATAGAGCGTCGATGGCAAAGTCCTGATTCCTCGAGGCGAACGACGTAAAGTCTTCAGCCGATTCCGTTTAGAAAGAGCGCAAAAGCGAAACCCGGCGCTGGGCCGGGTGGTTGATTCCTCAAGTTAATTGTACGGGCTGGGTCAAGTGGGCTGTGGAAAGGTTCTGCGGCGGATGGGGCTTTGCGTGTTGAGCTGCGAGTGACTAGTGGGCTGTCACACAATAACCATTACCATGCGTGCTGACGTTTCCCAAAATCGAACGTGAAGTCATCGCTCGCGGTGTTTTCACCTCGGTTGCGGATCTGCCCGCAAGCTGCGCCGCTACATTGATGCCTATTCGACCAACACCAGACCAATCCGGTGGAAGTACTCAGACGCTCTGAAACGCATCTCCGGTAACGCGTAATGGTGCGGTTTTCGGAAAGTCAGTCACTGACCGAACCGCTGCCCGCGCAAGACTCGGCACGAATGACACCGCTGAAATAACGGGAGCCCAGTGCGAGGAGCTGACAAACGTCTAAACCAGTTCCTTCTTACCCTTGAGTTGAGGCGAATCGTGAAGTAAGCGATGATCATGCCGAGAGGCGCAGCGACGGCAATGGTCACGGCGAATCCATGGAATGTCTCCGCTCGTATTAGCCCCAAGCGCAGGGCCGAATAGAAGAGCGTCAGAGGTCCACCCAACATTACTATTGCCATTCCCGCCAGAGCCGGACGGATATGTATGCGGCCTGGTTCTTTATTTCCCACCCAGAAGAATGGCCCGGCGGCTGCAAACGTCCCAATTGCCAGCAACCCCGGCAAAAAAAGCTCACGCGGTGCCGTCTGCACTGAAAGCGCGGCGATCCCGCAGGTAAGAACAACAAGGCAGACTGCGGTCGCCATGAAGGCTCCGTACCAGCCGAGCTTTCGCGTTAGCCAAGCGTTGAAATCCTTTCGCCAGCCC
>DATJSM010000018.1:0-2338 GCA_035504135.1 Candidatus Aquilonibacter sp.
GAGCGCGCTGCAGGGAGCGTTCGCGCCCTACGACGAGGTGGCTGTATTCACCTACAACGACGGGGCTGCGACCGAGCAGACGACGTTCACGGCGGCTCAGAGCAATCGGCTCGGCGTCGTTCTTGAACGATCGAAGGGACCCGGCCGTGAGGCGATGGGACCGATCTGGGGCCCGCTGTCGCAGACGACGACGAAGAACAACCAGGCGGTCGATCCGAACACGCAGCCCATCCGCAACCAGAGCAGTATGTATACGACTCCGCCGAAGGAGTTCCATCCGCTGTACGACGCGCTGTTTACGGCGGCGCAGGCGTTGGCGACCGTCAAGAACCGCCGCCGCGTTCTATACGTGATCTCTGACGGCAAAGAGTACGGATCCACGGTCAAGGAGAAAGAGCTGATCCGTTACCTGCAAACGAACAAGATCTCGGTCTACGCGACGCTGGTTGGAAACTCGGCGATTCCGGGGATGGGATTCCTTGATCGCATTCATCTGCCCTTGACGATGCGTGATGACGCGCTGCCGCGCATCGCCGCAGCGACCGGCGGACAGTGCGCTCCGGAGTGGCGTCCGCGGGGCATCGAGGACAGCTTTGCCGAGATCACAAGAACGGTCCGCACGCTCTACACGGTGGGCTACTACACGCATCTGAGCCCGCTGGATGGGCGATTCAGGCATACGGAGGTTCGCGTGATGCGACCGAACCTGACGGTCATCGCACCGGACGGCTACTACCCGACGCCGAAGGACGTGCACCAGGGGCAGCCGGTTGCGGGTGCAGACCAGACGCCGCAGTCCGACAGCACGCCGGCCCCGACGCCGAACCCGCCTTCCACGCAGCGGTAATGGCCGTCGCGATGGTGCCGGCTTTGTCGGCCAACATCCTGTTTGCACTCGCTGCCGCCGCCTCATGGGGCGGCGGTGATTTTTCGGGCGGCATGGGGGTGAAAGCTGCGGGCGGGTCGACGGCTGGCGCGTTGCGCGTCGTGCTGGTGGCACACACGTCGAGCCTCGCGGTGCTTTTGGGGATTTTGATGGTGGAACGTGCCTCTCTTCCGCGTGGGGCGCCCTTGGTGTGGGGGGTGATTGCGGGTGTAACGGCGGGGATCTCGCTGACGGCGTTCTACATTGCGCTGGCGCGCGGAGCGATGGGCGGATCGGCTGCGCTGAGCGGGCTGCTCGCAGCGGCGATTCCGGCGGCTGTGTCGAGCGTGCTCGAGGGCGTGCCAGGTTTGCTACGGCTTGCGGGATTTGCGCTGGCGCTCGGGGCGATCTGGCTGATCGCGGCGGGGCCTTCGCCGGAGTCCGAGCATGCGATCGATGGCTCGGAGCCAAGCGAGAGCTCGCGCGCGACGCTGGTGCTGGCGTTGATCGGCGGTGTGGGCTTCGGGATCTACTTTGTTGCGCTGCGGCTGGCGAATCCGCTCGGCGAACTGGAGCCGATGGCGCTGGCTCGCGCGGCGAGCCTGGTCACCTGCGCGCTACTGCTGGTCGTGGTCACCGTGCGGTCGAAGCGCGCTGCAGTTACCGAACCGGCGACGAAGCTGACACGCATGGCGGTGGTGTGGGCGCTCGGGGTGGCGCTGCTCGATACCGGCGGGAACCTGCTGTACATTGCAGCGACGCGAACGGGGCGGCTGGATATCGCGGCGGTGCTGGCGTCGTTGTATCCGGCGGGAACGATTCTGCTCGCGGCGTGGCATTTACACGAGCGGCCTACGCGAAGGCAGCTTGCCGGAATGGCGATTGCGGCCGCGGCGGTGGTGATGATTACGGTTTCGCTTATTTTCGCCCCGAATTCGACGGGATTTCGTTCGCGCTGACGACGCCAGCGTTAACTTTCTTCTCGACCTCTTTCGCGGCCTCTTCCGGCGTTTCCTCCTCGAGCCTGATGCCGCTTGGATCGAAGGTGGGCTCCGGATATTTCAGCTTCATCCGTTGCATTGCCTCGCAGATGATGTTCGAGATGGCAACGTTGCGGTAGGGCTTGTGGTCCGACGGGATGACGAACCACGGCGCGTGTTTCCTGCTCGTGTTGCTGAGAATCTGCTCGTAGGTGCGCATATACGCGGGCCAGAACGGACGCTCCTCGAAGTCCGCGGGCGAGAGCTTCCAGTGCTTGTCCTTCTCATCGATGCGCTCCTGCAGACGGCGGGTCTGCTCCTCGCGCGAGATGTGGAGGAAGAATTTGAGGATGACGACATGATTGTCGGAGAGCATGCGCTCCCAGTCGTTGATCTCGTCCATGTGGCGCGCAGCTTCCTTTGCGCCCATCTTGCCATGCACAACGGGGGACAAAATGTCCTCGTAATGTGAGCGGTTGAAGATGCCGATCAT
>DATJSM010000019.1:0-53826 GCA_035504135.1 Candidatus Aquilonibacter sp.
CCGGTGTTGGTGGCCGCGCTCTGGTCGCCGGTGTTGGTGGCCGCGCTCCGGTCGCCGGTGTTGGTGGCCGCGCTCTGGTAGCCGGTGTTGGTGGCCGCGCTCCGGTTGCCGGTGTTGGATTCCTTCGCGTTCGTGAAATCAACTTTTTCCAGAATGAATTTCACGCCGGCGCCGATCAGATGCGACAGACTGATCTCAGCGCCAATACGCAGCGTCTTCGCGGCGCGCTTTGAGTCGCCGCAGCTCTCCGGCGCAGAAACGTCCTCGCCTTCGACCTCAGCGAATCGAGACGACGGATCGTAGTAGCCGAAGATGTCGAGCGGAAACTCGCAGAAGTGGAAACCACTCTTACAAAGCGAGACTCGGCCAGTGTGCGTGTAGCTCTTCCCCGGCTCATATTGGAAGCCGCGGCACTGGAAGTTCTTATCGAAACCCTTGAATCCCTTGACGGTATCGCTCAACGCGCACCTCCGAGGGTCCAGAGGCCACCGTCAACGCGCCGCGCTCCGCAGTCCCAGCATTTCGTCAGGTAGGCGAGCGGCCGGTGCGTGTTGCGGTGCGGGCAGGAGTTACGGAGTTCGCGCAGCATACCGCGAACGAACACCAGCGCATTCGCGATCCTGCTCTGTAAGGTGGGTGACTTTATTTCGCGAACAGCCGACGATTCGGCTGTTGTTCTGGTACTTCCCGCAGCGAAGGACTCTCGCATAACCCTCTGACCTTCAGAGAGTTATCAGAGAGTTTGGTGGGCAGAGAGGGACTCGAACCCCCGACATCCTGCTTGTAAGGCAGGCGCTCTAACCAACTGAGCTATCCGCCCTTCGCCGCTCTCAACTTCAGTGTAGGCGATTCGGTCGCGACCTCCAAACCGCTGCGCATGCAACTAAAGATTGCCGCGCGCCGCCTGCTCCCGCTCAATCGCCTCAAACAGTGCTTTGAAATTGCCCTTGCCGAAGCTGCGGCTTCCCTTCCGCTGAATGATCTCGTAGAACAGCGTGGGCCGATCTTCCACCGGCCGCGTAAAAATCTGCAGCATGTAGCCCTCGTCGTCGCGGTCCACCAGGATGCCCAGCTTCTCCAACTCGTCCACCGGCTCGTCGATCTTTCCGACGCGTCCCTGCAGCTCTGTGTAGTACGTGTGCGGTACCGTCAAGAACTCCACACCCTGCGCGCGCATCGTCGACACCGTCTCAAGAATGTCCTTCGTCGCCAGCGCGATATGCTGCACGCCCGGCCCCTGGTAAAAATCAAGGTACTCCTCGATCTGCGACCTCCTCTTTCCTTCCGCCGGCTCGTTGATCGGAAACTTCACATACCCGTTGCCGTTCGCCATCACCTTCGACATCAGCGCTGAATACTCCGTCGAAATATCACTGTCATCAAAGTGCTGATAGAGCCCGAAGCCCATCACGTCCTCGTAAAACTTCACCCACTCATTCATCTTGTTCCAGCCCACATTGCCCACGCAGTGGTCGATGTGCAGCAGCCCCACAGGTCGCGCAACCTTGTCGTCTGCAACCGCACGAAACCCCGGCAGAAACGGCCCGTTGTACTCGCCGCGCTCCACAAACGTGTGCAGCGTGTCGCCATACGCGCAGATGCCGGAGATCACCGCACGCCCATTCCCGTCCTCCAGCACCTTCGGCTCAAACGCGCTCACCGCGCCGCGCTTCGTCGTCTCCTCCCAGCTCTTGCGCGCGTCGTCCACCCACAGCGCAATCGCCCGCACACCATCACCATGCTTTGCAACATGCTCCGCGATCGGATTGTCCGCGCGCAACGGCGTTGTCAGCACGAAACGCACCTTGCCCTGCTGCACCACATACGACGCGCGATCACGCTGCCCTGTCTCCGGCCCCGCATACGCTACCAGCGACATACCAAACGCCGCGCGATAGAAGTACGCCGCCTGGCGCGCGTTGCCAACGTAAAACTCGACGTGGTCCGTGCCTTTTAGCGGAAGAAAATCCTGCGCAACAGGAATCGGATTCGGTGCAATGGCGGCCATAATGCCCTCCTTCATTCAAAGCAAATCTTCAACGCCGCCTTCCGCGGCGGCGCCTCTCTACTCTCTATTCGACGCCCGGCTGGCAAGAGTAGCAGGTACGATGCGTCCCTTGCACTCCCCCAGCGCGATTCTCGGCCGTCCCTCTGCGTCACAATACCCAACGAACGTGATCTCGTCGCCATCTTCAAGAAAACTCCGCTCTTCGCCCGTCGGCAGCCGCAGTGGCTCCGCGCCGCGCCGCGTCATCTCCAGCAGGCAGCCTTGTTCTCCCGCGCGCGGCCCGGAGATCGTCCCGCTCGCCAGCAGGTCTCCCGTCCGCAGATTGCACCCATTGCTCGCGTGATGCGTCACCATCTGGGCGAAACTCCAGTACAGCTCGGTCGCACGTACTTCGCTCAGCTTCATGCGAGGCACCGACTCAGCGCGCATCCGCTCACTCGTCAGATAAACCTCCGTCCGCACATCGAAGCCTGCGCGCTGCGCATTCTCCTCGCGCAAATATTCCAGCGGCTGCGGATCGCCGTCCGCCCTCGCCTCAAGCGGCGCACGATACGGCTCCAGCGCCTCCATCGTCACCACCCACGGCGACACCGTTGTCGCAAAACTCTTGCCCAGAAACGGTCCCAGCGGCTGATACTCCCACGCCTGTATATCCCGCGCCGACCAGTCATTCACCATCGACAGCCCAAACACATGCTGCTCCGCCGCATTGATATCGATCCTGTCGCCCAGCGTATTTCCCGTCGCGATCCACGCACCCAGCTCCATCTCATAGTCCATCTGCCGCGACGGCCCAAAGCTCGGCGCATCTTCACCCGGCAGCTTCCGCTGTCCACACGGCCGCTTTACCGGCGTTCCACTCACCACAATCGACGACGCCCTGCCGTGATACCCAATCGGCACCCACTTGTAGTTCGGAAGCAGCGGCTGATCCGGCCTGAACAACTTCCCCACATTCGTCGCGTGATGCACCGACGCATAAAAATCCGTGTAATCCCCGATCATCACCGGCACACAAAACTCCGCGCCCTCCATCGGCCGCATCATCACCTTTACCCGCGCAATCGTCGCCTCATCCGCACCCTCCGCGAGCAGCCGAACAAGAGCCGCGCGCAATTCCACAGCACCTCCTCGCCCGACCGACATGAGTCGATTCAGCACCCGCTCTCCGCACGCATCGCGAACCTCAGCGCCTACAGCCGCAAGCAGTCCAGCACCGGCAACGCTCGCCAGATCGACAATTGCATCCCCAATCCCGACTGCCAGATGCTGCTCGCCGTCACTCGCGACGAACGCACAGAACGGCAGATTCTCCAGCGGAAAGCCACACTCCGCCGCATTCGCCGACTCCACCCAGCTCCGCAGCTTCACGCCACCCACCTCATCGCCCGCAGATCCGCCATCGGTTCCTCAAAGGAGCACGACCCGAAACTCATCACAAAGCTCTCGCGCATCCCCTCCATCTCCGCCAAACCAAACCGATCCTCGCCCCATGCAGCAAACTTCTCACCTGCCACAAACGCTTCGGGATCCATCTCCAGCAAACACGCCAGTACCTTCTCGTCCTCGCCGCGCATTGCCAGCATTGCCGCCACGAAGAAGTTCACGAACCCATGCATCGTCGCCCGCGGTGCGTCTGCCGCATAGGTCAACGCATGTTCCGCGCGCACCGCATGATGCAGCCCAGCCGTCGCCTTCATCTTCAACTCGTGCCGCGCACACGCGCACAAGAACGCCGCGACAAGCTCCGCCGAAGGAATCGCCTCGGCCGTCACGCCACCCATGCGAATCTTCGCGCACGCACCCGCAGCTTTCACCGCCTTCAGCAACTCCTCCACACCCACTCCTTGCGGCGCCTCTACAAACAACTCCGCATCCTTCCGCAGGCGCATGCGAATCGCCTTCACATCCTGCAGCCCCGCCGGTCTGCACTCCACCGCATCCAACCTCAATCCCGCATCCACCGCCAGCCGCAGCTCTGAGTCGAAATCCACACCCAGCAGCAAACTGATCGGCCACTCGCGAACGTGCTGCGGCCATCGATCCGCAAACTCCGCCAGCCGCGTCACCGGCAGCACAAATCGCCCCAACGCCCAGGCATCTTCGCCGTCGCGATACGCCTCATAATTCGCCACGGCCCGTTCGAGATCCAGCGCGGCCGGCGGAAACAGCCCCGCGTAATCGACCGCTCCGCGCAGCAACACCTCCGCCGCTCGCATCGCTACTTCGCGTCTCCCCGATCACTGCCCGGATAGAGCCGCTTCAGCCCCTGCCAGCACTCGTAATACTCATGCTGCAGAATCTTCGACTCCAGCGCCCACTTCGTCGGCCGCACCGGCAGTCGCGTCTCGAACATGAACGCCAGCGTGTCCTTCACGTGCACCGGCTTCAGCTCCGCGGCGCTCGCCTTCTTAAACGTCTCCGCATCCGGCCCATGGCCCGACATGCAGTTGTGCAGGCTCATTCCTCCGGGCAGAAATCCCTCCGCCTTCGCGTCATACTCACCTTGAATCAGCCCCATGCACTCGTTCATCATGTTGCGATGAAACCACGGCGGCCGAAATGTGTGCTCCGCCACCAGCCACCGCGGCGGAAAGATCACGAAGTCCACGTTCGCCACGCCCTCCAGGTGCGATGGCGCTGTCAGCACGCAGAAGATCGACGGATCCGGATGATCGAAGCTGACCGTGTTGATGCAGTTGAACCGCGCCATATCGTACTTGTACGGCGCATAGTTCCCGTGCCACGCCACGACATTAATCGGTGAGTGATTGTACGTCGCATGCCACAGGCGGCCCAGAAACTTCGACACCACCTCGACATCGCCTTCGCGATCCTCAAACGCCGCCACCGGTGTTAGAAAATCACGGGGATTCGCCAGTCCATTCGCTCCAATCGGTCCCAGGTCCGGCAACCGAAACGGCTGCCCATAGTTCTCGCAGATGTATCCGCGAGCCTTGCCTTCCATCAGCTCCGCACGAAACTTAATCCCGCGAGGAATTACCACCAACTCACCGGGCTTGGCCTCGATCACCCCACACTCAGTCGCAAACCGCACCGCACCCTGTTGCGGAAGAATCAGCATCTCCGCATCCGCGTTATAGAAATAACGATCCTTCATGGACGCCGTCGCCGTATAGATGTGCACACCCGCGCCATCCTGCATCGCCGGATCGCCGCTGCCGCCGATCGTCGTTACGCCCTCCACAAAGTCCGTCGCCTGCGATGGAAACTCCGGCGGATTCCACCGCATCTGATTGGGCGGTGTCGGCACTTCGTTGAATGGCCCGCTGCGCCACAGCGTCTCCTTCTCAAAGATTTTGTACGGCTCATGCACCACCGACGGCCGGATGCGATACATCCAAGTCCGCCGATTCTTCCCGCGCCGCTCCGTAAACGACGACCCGCTCACCTGCTCCGTATACAACCCATACTTATTTCTCTGCGGCGAATTCTGCCCCACCGGCAGCGCGCCTTCACGTGCCTCCGTCGCAAACTCATTCCCAAACCCAGACTGATACCTCAGCTCCGCCATGCCACATCCTTCCTGAGCAAACATTCAGCGCCATGCGCCCGCCTCGCTTGGCTGCCCCGAAGCATAATCATCTCGCCAACAATCCCTCGTCAACCCAAGGCGTTTGCGCCGCATACGATACACTCGCGCGAGAGCACCGCACCGCGTCCGCAGGCTTCCCGCTCCCGTCCCATCTCTATGTCTTCTCGCCTCATCATCAATGCGGACGACTTCGGCCTCACCCCCGGCATCAATCGCGCCATCGCCGAGCTCCATGACGCCGGCGCCGTCACCTCCGCCACCCTCATGGCCAACGGTCCCGCCTTCGACGACGCCGTCGCAATCGCCCGTGCTCGCCTTTCGCTCGGCATCGGCTGTCACATCGTCCTCGTCGACGGCACACCAGTGTCCGACCCGGCCACGATTCCCACCCTCATGGGGCCCGGTCGCAAGCACTTCCACAACTCGCTCGCCGCCTTTTCTCTCGGCGTGCTCCGCGGCTCCATCAAGCAGGCCGACATCGAGCGCGAAGCTCTCGCGCAAATCCAAAAACTCCAGCGCACCGGCCTCAAACTCACCCACGCCGACACCCACAAGCACACCCATCTTCTCTCGCGCGTCACACGGCCCATCCTCCGCGCGCTCGATCAATCCGGCATCCGGGCCGTCCGCAATCCCTTTGAACCACGCTGGGCCGCGGCCGCCGCCGGAAGCACGCGCCGCAGCCTCGTCGTCCGCGCCTTCGAACCCGGCCGCCGCCGTTTCCAGGCCTCGACCCCCGTCGCCTCGCGCCGCATTCTCACTACCGGCGGCACAATCGGCGTCTCCGCCACCGGCCATCTCAATCCCACGACACTCGATGCTCTGCTTCGCGCCATGCCCAGCGGCACGTGGGAGCTCGTCTGCCATCCCGGCTACAACGACACCGATCTCGACACAATCACCACCCGCCTGCGCACGGAGCGTGAGACCGAACTCCGCGCCCTCCTCGCCGCCTTCAAGAAATCTTCATCAAATCCCTTGAACCCATCCGGCCTCCAACTCATCCATTACGGAGAGCTTGACGCTTAGCTCGCACCTCGAACCTCGTACCGTACCTCGTATCTCTTATGAAGATCGGCATCACCTGCTATCCCACTTACGGCGGTTCCGGCGTCGTCGCCACCGAGCTCGGCATCGAACTCGCCGCGCGTGGCCACGAAGTCCACTTCATCACCTACTCGCAGCCCTTTCGTCTCAACGGCCGCGAAGAGAACATCCACTATCACGAAGTTCCGGTCTCCAACTACCCGCTCTTCGAGTACCCGCCGTACGATCTCGCGCTCGCCACGCGCATGGCTGAGGTCGCCGAGATCTACTCACTCGATCTTCTGCACGTCCACTACGCCATCCCCCACTCAGTCTCCGCTCTGCTGGCACGCCAGATGCTCGCTTCGCAAGGCATTCATCTGCCCTTCATCACCACGCTGCACGGCACGGACATCACACTGGTCGGCCTCGACCGCTCGTATCTCCCCATCACGCGCTTCGCCATCGACGAATCCGACGGCGTCACCGCCATCTCCGAATATCTCCGAGACCGCACCCGCGAAGCCTTCTCCGTACAGCGTCCCATCGAAGTTATCCGCAACTTCGTCAACTGCGATCTCTATCGCCGCGACCCCGAGCTCGTCGCGCGCGAGCGCCCGCACTTCGCCCAGCCCAACGAGCGCCTGCTCGTTCATCTTTCCAACTTCCGTCCAGTCAAGCGCGTCCTCGATGTCGTCTCTATCTTCGCGCGCGTTGCAAAGGAACTTCCTGCACGTCTGCTCCTCATCGGCGACGGGCCCGAGCGCTCCGCGGCCGAGTATCTCGCCAAGCGCATGGGTATCGGCGATCGCGTCGAGTGCCTCGGCAAGCAGGAGAACGTGCACGAGCTGCTGCCGCTCGCCGATCTCATGCTGATGCCCAGCGAGATGGAGAGCTTCGGCCTCGCCGCGCTCGAAGCCATGGCCTGCAACGTCCCGAGCATCGCCACACGCGTCGGCGGCGTACCCGAACTCATCGAAAACGGCCGGAACGGCCTGGTCTTCGACGTCGGCGACATCGCCGGCATGTCCGAGGCCGCCATCGATCTGCTCTCCGACAACGAGAGTCTCGACCGCATGGCTGCCGCCGCGCGCAAAACCGCGCAGGACCGCTTCTGCGCCTCGCGCATCATTCCGCTCTATGAGCGCTTTTACGAAAGCGTTATCGCTTCGCCTACCCGCCCCTCCGCAGGTTAATCCGCCGGATGCCGCCAGCCCGAAAAGCAACAAATCGCCGGCGGAACAGTCCTATCCTCTAAGCACCGGCGCTGTGCGCGCTGGCTTGAGAGGTTTTCCGATGAAGTTCAAACTCACGCTCGCCGGCTTGGTCGCAGCCGCTGTCTTGCTGCCCGCAGCGCACGCGCAGACCACCGGCACCTCGCACCCCGAACGGCTCGACGACCAGATCACCACCGCGCCGAATCCTGCCACCGAGCCGCACTACGTGAAGCCCTCGCCCGACGTCGCGGCGCCCGCAGCCGCCGCGCCTGTAACCGGCAACCCCACGCAGGCCATCGCCGCTCCGCCCACAGTCGCGACTGCCCCGGTCGATCCCGACTCCACCTTCGTCGGCAGCGGCGCTCCGATCGCGCCCCAGCCCGCGACGACAACCGCACAGGCCGAGTACGCGCCGCCGGTCATGCTCCATCGCACGACGCCTCCGCCCGCAGACCCCGACGGCAGCATTGTGATTTCCGTGCCTGACCTTCCTGGCCAGATGAACGAAGGAACGATATTGCACGTCGTCCTTCAGACGCCGCTCTCCACAACCGAAAGCCACGTTGGCGACACCTTCCTCGCTGCACTCACCCAGCCCGTCACACAAAATGGAGTCGTCCTGTTGCCGATCGGCTCCCAGATTCGCGGCCGCGTCACCGAGCTTCACGGTGGCCGCCGCATCACCGGCCCTGCATCCATTCGGCTCGAACCCCAATACATCACCCTCCCCGACGGCACAAGCCATCGCCTGTTCGCCGAGGTCGCCCGCATCGACAGCATCTCCAACTCACACGTCAGCGCGGAAGGCGCCATTGTCGATAGCGGGAACTCCAAGGCCGCGCTGACGACCGTCGCCGCCACTACAGGGGGCGCCGCCGTCACAGGCGCCGTTCTCGGCGGCGGAGTCGGAGCCGTGGTTGGCGCAGGGGTGGGCGCCGGCGTCGGTACAATCTGGTGGCTCCGGCGCGATATCCAGCAGTCGCTGCCCGCCGGCACGCGCCTGTCCTTTAGCCTCGACGCTCCACTCTCGGTCGCTCAGCCGACCCCCTAAGTTTTCGGCCCCGTTCCTCGGCCCCGGCAACTCGGCTCACCCCTCGGGCTCTCCCTCAAAAACCGAAAGCCCTCGCACACGCGAGGGCTTTCGCATGCAGATTCGCCGCTCACCCCAGCAGTCGCTTCCAGTTCTTTTGGTTCCTGCGATACGTCTTCTTCAAATCCTCAAGAATGCGCTGATAATCGGCGTTCTCGCTCAGGCTGCGCCACGCCGGATTCTTGCTGAACCACGGATAGTTTTCATTGCCAAGGTAGATCGCCCGCCGCAGCCAGTGCAGCGCCTCGGCCGCATCCTCTTCCACCGCGAAGTACGTCGCCAGCCTATAGGCCATTTCGCTGTCCGCCTCCGCCGCCGCCAGCACCTCTTCGGTGATGAAGGTCGCCGCCCGCGCTCGGTCTCCGAGCTGCACATAGCACATCGCGATCGTGGGAAACACAATCCGCACCGAAGCATCATCATGGACGACCTCCTCCAGTGTCTCCACCGCGCGCGATAGCTGTCCCTCGCGCATATGCTGATATCCCTTTGAAATCCGCAGCAGCGGCTGCTTCGGCTCCAGCGTCAATCCCTTCTCAATCTCGTCGCTCGCCAGCTCCAGCTGATTCTGGTACTGATAGACGCGCGCGCGATGGTTATAGATCATCGCCGCACTCGACGGATTCAATCGCAGCGAGGTATTGAACTGGTCCAGCGCCTCTTCATACAGCCCGTCAATCCGCAGCGTGATGCCCGCCACCAGGTGAACGTTCCAGTCGTTGGCCGCTTCGTGCAGCAGATGTTCAATCCCATGCCGCGCGCTCTCCTTTTCGCCGCGGCTCAGCAGCATGTACACCCGATAGAGGTTCGCCTCCACCGAGTTCGGATCGCGCTCCAGCGCCTTGTCGAACGCTCTGCGCGCCTCCAGCACGTGCATCTGCCCGCCCATGCCGTGCCGCGCATACTGCAAATGCGTAATGCCCAACCCCGACCACCCCGGCGCATACGCTGGATCACGCTCCACCACTCGCTCAAATCGTTCGCGCGCCCGGTCCAGCTCATCGCGATTTCCCGTGCGCGTCATGAACGACGACAGCAGCGCCCGCGCCTGCAGATACTCCTCCGACACCGCGCCGCCCAGCAGCCGCTCGCTCTCGCCGTTGCCCGCGCCGCCCGTCAGCTCGCCCCTGCCGTACAGCTCCGCGAACACCTCATCGCAGATCTCCGTCTGCACCGCAATCAAATCGAACGAAGCCACATTGATCGCTCCACCCGTGCGCACGCTCTGCCGCTCCACATCCAGCAGCTGCCAGTTCAGATCGAACCCCCGCTCCGACCGCAGAAAGCTTCCTGCAAGAACAAAATCCACCAGCAGCTTCCGCCCCACGCTCAGTGGATCCAGCTGCCGCGTCGGAATATTCATCAGCGCACTTGAAGGCCGCACCACCAGCGACGGCACCTTCGCCAGCCGCGTCGCCACCGCATCAGCCAGCGCCTGCCCGTAGAAGTGCTGCGCCTCTGTCGTGCCCAGGTTCACGAACGGCAGCACAACCATGTCCGTGCCTTTCTTCTCCTGGCTCGCCGCACTCTCGCGAAAGCGCTCCGCCAGCATCGACAGAATGCCCGTCGTTCGCTTCTCTTCCTCCGGCGTCTCCAGGTCCAGCCGCTGCTGCGCCGCCATATTCACCGCGCCCTCGCTGGCCATCACCATCGTGTCCAGCTGCAGCGACTTCACAATCGTCTTCAGCCCTTCGCGCACCTCCGCCGCCGAGCCGTATCTCGCCGACGGCTGCTTCTCCAGGCAGCGCAGAATCACGCTCTCCAGCTCGCTCGGAATCTCCGGCACAATCTCCCGCAGCGGAGGCGGCACCGCAAATTGAATCGCCCGTATGCTCTGCAGCTCCTGCGCGTCCGGCCGGTGGAACGGATGCCGCCCGCTCACCATCTCGTACAAAATCAAACCCATCGCGAAGATGTCGCTCTGCACACTCGACTGACCCGTCACAAACTGCTCCGGAGCCATATACGCAATCGTCCCGCCGCGCGCCGTATACGTCGCTCCCGGAGAAAACTGCGGCGGCTGCCCAGGCATCGACGGATCGAAGTTTCCATCCGGCTCCCGCAGCTTCTCGCGTTTCAACTGCCGCGCCAGCCCAAAGTCCAGAATCTTGATCAGTCCGCCATCCGTCAGCATCACGTTTGCCGGCTTCAGATCGCGATGAAAGATCCCCAGGCTGTGCGCTGCCTGCAATCCATCCGCAATCTGCATCCCGCTCGAAAGCACAAGCTGCACATTCGCCGCGCCCTCCGCAATCACCTTGTCCAGGCTCTTGCCCGGGATGTACTGCATCACAATGTAGGCTTCGTCCTCTTCTTCGCCTACTTCGTAGATAGCGCAAACGTTAGGGTGATCGATGGCGGAAGCCAGCCGCGCCTCGCGCAACTGCGTCACGCGAATCTGCTCCGCAGTCTGCGCGCCGCGCTTTAGCAACTTTAGTACCACAGGCCGCTGCAGCAGCGTGTCGTTAGCAAGAAAGACAACACCGCTGCCACCCGAACCGATCTTCCGTATCAACTCATATTGCCGGATCACGCGGCGCTTCATGCCCGCATTATCGCAGCATCATTCGTAACCTATTGTGTGGAAGAGTCCTGTTACCAATAAATCCGGCCTTCAAACCAATTGGCGTGCGATACTCACCCGTACGCTGCATCAAAATAATTCTTTTCGGCAAACATACGGGCACCCTATCGTCTCTTAGCCCGCATCTGAGAAATCACACACAGCAGGCTGGCCACATTGTCTGTTTGGGGTCAGCAATAGCATCTCGAAACGGCAAGGAACGAATGTCCGCGACCATCCTGCTCATCGACGATAATGCCGTGCAAGCTGCCACGCGCCAGGCCATCCTCAAACGCGCCGGCTACTTCGTCATCGCCGTTCTCAGCCCGGAACGCGCCCTCGAGCAGCTCCGCAACAACGACTTCCCCGAGTCAATCGATCTCGTCCTCACCGATCACATCATGCCCGGCATGACGGGCTCGGAGTTTGTCCGCCACCTGCGCGAGTTCCAACCCACACTTCCCGTCCTCGTCATCAGCGGCATGGTGGAAGCCGAAGAAGAGTACCGCGGCCTCGGCGTCGAGTTTCGACTCAAGCCCCTGCTTCCCGACAATCTTCTCGCCAGCGTGCATCGCCTTATCACCGCGAACGCAACGCAGAGCGCCTCCGCCTAGATTCCGCACTTCCACTCACGTGGCTGAAAGTGCGCGATTTCAGCCGCGCCATAAACATCCGACAATCCAACAGACTTCAGCCTCCGACGCCGGTCGCAGGCACGGCATCTTCATCTCTGCGAAAATGGATGCGAGGACCTTCGCTCGCCCATGCTGCACCCCATGCCGTACTTCGGTGCCTTTTGCCTTTTGCTCGCGCTCGTACTCTGCGTCTACACGCTGTTCAGCGGAGCGTTCTCTCTGCGCGCCCTCGCGACGCACCGTCGTCTCGCCGTCTCCGCTGAAGCCCTCCGCGAAACTTCACGCCGCGCCGGCATCGCCAGCTTCATCGTCATCTCCTGCGCCGCGTTCGCGCTCATCTGGGCCGCCTTCACCAACGACTTCTCCGTCGACTACATCCTCCACCACACCAATCGCGACCTGAACCCGATCTACAAGTTCTCCGCGCTCTGGTCCGGCCAGGAAGGCTCGCTGCTCCTCTGGGCCTGGCTGCTCGCCGCCTACGGCTTTGTCATGCGCGTGCGCGACAAGGCCGACGTCACCCTCCACGCCTACGCTTCCACCATCCTCGCCGGGATCCAGGTCTTCTTCCTCCTGCTGCTCGTCTTCGCCGCGCCGCCCTTCGCCTTCGCGCCCGGCCCGCTGCACGCCGACGGCTTCGGCCTCAACCCGCTCCTCCAATACCCCGAGATGGTCATCCATCCTCCGATGCTCTACCTCGGCTACGTCGGCTTCAGCGTGCCCTTCGCCTTCGCGCTCGGCGCACTCATGATGCGCTACCCCGGCGAAAAGTGGATTCACATCACGCGCCGCTGGACGATGGTCACCTGGCTCTTCCTCACCTGCGGCATCTGCCTCGGCATGCACTGGGCCTACGCCGTGCTCGGCTGGGGTGGCTACTGGGGATGGGACCCCGTTGAAAACGCCAGCCTCATGCCCTGGCTCGCCGGCACCGCCTTCCTCCACTCCGTCATGATGCAGGAGAAGCGCGGCATGATGAAGGTCTGGAACGTCTGGCTCATCTTCGCCACCTTCATGCTCTCCATCCTCGGCACGCTGCTCACGCGCTCCGGCCTCGTGCAATCCGTCCACGCCTTTGCTGAAAGCGACATCGGCTACTGGTTCTACGCCTTCCTGCTGCTCGTCTTCATCGTCTGCCTCTTCACCTTCCTTCGTCAGCGCGATCACCTCCGCGCCGAAAACAAACTCCAGTCACTCGTCTCGCGCGAATCGTCCTTCCTCTTCAACAATCTCGTTCTCATCGTCGCCTGCTTCACCATCCTCTGGGGCACGCTCTTCCCCGTGCTCAGCGAGTACGTCCAAGGCTCGAAGGTCACCATGGGACCGCCGTTCTACAACCGCGTCGCCGTTCCCATCGGCCTCTTTCTCATCTTCCTCACCGGAGTCGGCCCGCTGCTCGCCTGGCGCGCCACCTCCATCCGCTCCATCCGCCGCAATCTTCTGCTTCCCTGCCTCGCCATCATCGGCACTGCCGTCATCCTGATGATTACCGGCCTGCGTCCCTGGAACGAAGCCGACGGTTCCACCGGCGCCATCTACTCCCTCGTCTGTTTTTCGCTCGCTGCCGGCGTCATCACCGCCATCGTCACCGAGTTCTTCCGCGGCGCCAACGTCGTCCGCAACCAGACCCGCAAGAATCTTTTCTCCTCCGCCATCCTGCTCACGCGCCGCAACACCCGCCGCTACGGCGGATACATCATTCACTTCGGCATCATCGTGCTCTTCATCGGCGTCGCCGGCTCCGCCTTCAACCAGTCGCGCGAACTCGAGATGACCTACGGCGATTCGCTGCAGATCGGCTCCTACAAGCTCGTCTGCCAGTCCTACTCGCAGGACTCGAACCCCAACTACGACACCGACTACGCTCTTCTCGACGTCTTCCACAACGGCAAAAAGATCACGCAGCTCGCACCCGAGCGCCGCTTCTACAACGCCAGCCAGGAGTTCGAAACCCGCGTCGCCATCCACTCCACTCTCGCGCGCGATCTCTATGTCGTCTTCGAAGGCCGCAACCCCGAGACCGACAAGCCCATCATCAAGGTCTTCCTCAACCCGCTCGTCAACTGGATCTGGATCGGCGTCGCCATCATCATCTTCGGCACCGCCATCGCCCTCGTCCCCTCGCTCAAGCCCGCAACCCGCCGCGCCGAAGCCGCAGAGGACGCGCAGCTCGAAGCTCACAGCTCCAAGCTGTTAGCGCAACCCGCCTTCTCGCGAATCACCACCGGCCCCGAAGCCCCGCATGCGTAAGCGTCTTCTCCACATCGCGCTCCTCTGTGCGCTCGCCGTCCCCATGCTAGGCGCCGGCGCTCCCTCCTCGCGCTTCGACGCCCTCGGCCACAAGCTCATGTGCGTCTGCGGCTGCGGCCAGGTCCTCCTCGAGTGCAATCACGTCGGCTGCCCCGACTCCGACCGCGAGATCACCGAACTCCGTACCGAACTCGCCACTGGTCTTCCCGACTCCGGCGTGCTGAACTGGTTTGTTGTCAAGTACGGGCCCACAGTCCTCGCCGCTCCGCTCCGCGGCGGCTTCGACATCGTCGCCTGGATCGTTCCCTTCGCTGCGCTTTTTCTGGGTATCGCCATCGTCGCATATCTCATCCGCATCTGGCGGCGCCGCAATCCCCCCGGCCCGCCGCAGGACGGCCCGCCATCAGCCCTCGACGACACAGTCCGCGACCGGATCCGCAGGGAGACTACGTACTAAGTCACCTCGACGATTACCCACAGGTCACATTTGCCTGTTACTCTGGTTCGCGTCCTATGACGCGCCTGGAACTGCTGAAGATTGTCATCGGTCGTGCTCGGGCCAACGGCTTTGAGTTCCGCCGCTGGTACACCACCCGTATTGCGCTTCCCTGGACCTCCGCGGAAGAGGCCCTCGCCGTGCTCGAGCAGCAGCGGCGCTATTACGCCCTGCTCTTCTCGCATGAGTTCGCGCAGGCCTTCTGGAAGCCCGGTGCCGAAATCACCTTCCAGGTGCCCGCCCAGACTTTCCCGCGCCGCATGCCCGACGGCTCCATCCAGACCGTCACGCGCAAGCCCTTCACCCGCCGCAGCGTCCGCAAAGACGCCTGGCGCTACCACCTCCGCGAGATGGCGCTCGCCGAAGAGCCGCTCCGCTACATCCGCCGTTATCTCAATGTCGAAGAAGAGCTGTCTCAGGAGTCCGCAGCCTCTTCATCCAGTCCTACCGAACCGGCCAAGCCTCATAAGCCGAGGTCCGCTCGCGCGCCGCAACCCAAGACGGCAGCCAAAATCCAGCGCCCTCTGCCTGAAGATCCGCCGGCTTTTCTCCGCCGCCCCTACCCCTAGAGCATTTTTCCTGTAGGTGCACGCCGGAACCGAAGCTCTCAACGCCGTTTTCCCCAATGAAAACGGCACTCACAGAATCCTTTCAGTTCGCAACAACAGGGAAAATGCTCTAACCGCCGCCGGTCATCTGCTTCAGCGCTTCTTCCGCGGCCTTCCTCGTCTTTGGCACCGGATCCAGCGAAAGACACTTCTTGTAATTCGCCTCCGCCTCGTCCAGCTTGCCCAGCTTCCTTGCCGCCTCAGCCAGTGCCAGGTGCGCATCCGGGTCATCGGCCGAAAGCGAAACTGCATCGCTCGCCCGCATGTACGCGCCCCTATAGTCGCCGTCGTTCTGATAGAACGCCGCCACCTGCATGTCCTCCGCGAACTGCTGCGCATTCGTCTTCACCGGCTCAGCCGGCCGTCGCCGGCTAGCTCGCGTCTTCGTCGGCACGCTTGTATCGTCCGGCTGATTGTCACCCGCACCGGGAATCCCTCCAGCATCCGAGCTCGAATATCCCGACGAACTCGAACTGCTCGAGCTCCCCGAACTGCCCGCGTCCTGCAATCCGCCCGGCGGCGCCGGCTTCACATCCGACTTCGACGAACTCGAGGAAGAGGACGTCCCTGACTCACCCGGATACGGAAACTGTTGCGCCGGACTCGCTGGCGTGCTCTGCGTTCCCGGAGCGTTCGGCGTCTGCGTCGTCTGTTGCTTCGGAGTTGCCGTCTCCCCCGGATATGGAAACTGCTGCGCCGCGTTCGACGGCACCGGCTTATCCTGCGCCGGCCCGCAGTTGGACGTCGTCGTCCACTTCCCGTCATCGCCCTTGGTCAACCCGCCCGAGCAGTTCATCGGCCCTGTCGGCCCTTCCGGAGTCCGTCCCTCCGGAGTCTGCTTCCACTGGCTCTCGTTCGCCTGGCTCGCCGGCGTCTGAGCACACGCCAAGCCCACTCCTAGCCCCACCGCCGCACACGCCAGCCACATCCGCCTCATAGCTCTATTAGACGACAATCTCCCGCCGTCAGCACCTCTTTCGCATCCTCAATCCTGCGTCCCTCTGTTGCTATACTCCACCCCATGCCTCGGCCCGCTCCGTCTGCCACACCCCGCCTGCTCATCCGCTCCTCCGCCATCCACGCTGCGGGCGTCGTCACGCTCGACCCCATCCCTCGCGGCCGCCTCGTCCTCGAGTACGACGGTCCGCGCATCTCCAAAGACGTCGCCGACGAGCGCTACGCCGAAAAACCCGTCACCTACCTCTTCTCCATCGACGGTACCGACGACGTCATCGACGGCTTCTCCGCCGCCATGTTCGTGAACCACTCCTGCGCCCCCAACTGCGAAACCGTCGAGGACAAGGGCCGCGTCTACATTCAGGCCATCCGCAACATCGCCGCCGGAGAAGAGCTCGTCTACGAGTACAACCTCCACGACTCCGACGACGAATCTGCCGACTGCTACTGCGGCGCACCCAACTGCCGCGGCACCATGTTCTCCGACGAAGAACTCAAGCGCCGCGCCCGCCTCGCCAAACGCAAAGCCACGAAGGGCTGATCACGCCGCCGAGGCGTCCCCACCATCGCGTTTCATGCTGCCAAGCAGTTCGGCGGCCAGCGGAATCGTGCTGAGCGCTCCAACCGCCAGCAGTGCCACGCCCGCTGCCCGTCGCGCGCTGCGGTCCATCTTCTCTGAAAGCAGCAGCCCCACACCCACCCCTGCGGCCACACGCGTTCCCACCAGCAAAACCAGTTCAGGCCACGTTAGCTTCGTCTCTTTCATCGCCGACCTCCCAGGCCACAACTCTACGCCTCAGCCTTGCACCTCCAGCGCCTTCCGATCCCACTTCCCCAGCTCCGCCGCCGCCTCACACGTACTCTCTAAGAACTCCAGCAGCATTGCATCCGGATCCGTCGCTGCCTGCACCGCCGCATACGGCAGCACAAACTCTCCAAACGCCGCATCGAACCGCGCCTCTGCCGGCTTCACCTTCCACTCGCGATATCCCTTCGGCTCCGGATACGCATAGCTGTAAAAGAACGCATCCACTCCTGGCGCACCCGGCCAAAAGCCCGCGCTCGAAACCTCGTGCGAGTACGCATCGCGCGTCACGCGGTCCGGAAGCCCCGGCATGCTCGGATGCTCCGGCGCCGTCCTCCCCGAAAACCTCGTGCACGCCAGGTCCATCGCCCCCCAGAACAGATGAATCGGGCTCACCTTGCCCGTAAACCGCGCCCGAAAAATCGCAAACACCCGCTCCGTCTGCAGCAAAATCTGCCAGAACCGCCGCACGTGCTCCGGGTCATACGCCTTGTGCGTCTGGTCCTCCTCAAACGGAATCGCCTCCTGCACCTCCACCGGATGCGGCCAGATCTTCACCGGTGTCCCCATGGCGTTCAGCACCAGCATCACGCGCTTGTAAAACTCCGCCACCGTCATCGGCGCCAGCGCAATCGACCCACGTCCACCGCTGCTCGTCCGCATCACCAGCTCATGATCGACAAAGTCAAAATCAATCTGCAGCGTCTTTGCCCCATGCCACATCGGCAGCGTCGTCAGCCCGCGCGCCGTCGGATACAGCGTCACATTCCACGAATGGTTAATCGGCGGCGTCAGCTCCATGCGAATCTTGCCCACAATCTGCAGCCACATCTGCAGCGTCGAGCAGCACTCACCCCACTCCGCATACTTCAACTCCGGCCAAACATCCATCCGTGCCTCCAGAATTCCCGAATCATACGCCAGCAGCCCAGCCTTTCCCCTAACTTACTAATGCCGCAACTCGCTGACTTGCCGACTCGCTGACTCGCCGACCCGCTCCCATGCGCTCGCCTCCACACCCTCCGCGAACGATACAATCAACCCTGCCGATGCCCTACCAGGTTCTCGCCCGCAAATACCGCCCCACCCGCTTCGACGACGTCGTCGGCCAGGACCACGTCACCCGCACGCTGCTCAACGCCCTCGCACAGAACCGCATCGCCCACGGCTACATCTTCTCCGGCCATCGCGGCATCGGCAAAACCACCATCGCGCGCATCCTCGCCTCCGCCCTCAACTGCCGCAACCCCATCGGCAGCGAAGCTCGCCCCACGCCAGAGCCCTGCAACATCTGCGAGTCCTGCACCGAGATCCGCGCCGGCAACTCCGTCGACGTCATCGAAATCGACGCCGCCACCAACCGCGGCATCGACGAGATCCGCGATCTTCGCGACGCCGCACGCTATCGCCCGGCCCGCGACAAATACAAGATCATCATCCTGGACGAAGCGCACCAGATCACCGACGCCGCCTTCAACGCTCTGCTCAAAACCCTCGAGGAACCGCCCGAGCACATCGTCTTCATGATGGCCACCACGCAGCCCGAGGACATCCCCCAGACCATCCGCTCGCGCTGCCAGCACTTCAGCTTTCACGCCGTCAAGCTAGAAGACATCGTCGGCCAGCTGCGCTCCATCGCCACCGCGGAAAACATATCCGCCGATGACGCCACGCTCGCGCTCTTAGCCGAAGCCGGCGACGGCTCCATGCGCGACGCGCTCTCCATCATGGACCAGGCCATCGCCTCCGCTCCCACCGAAAACGGTCAGCCCGCGCTCTCCGCCGACGAAGTCCGTTCGCTGATGGGCACCGTCTCCAACGTGGTCTTCGAGCAGATCCTCGCCGCCGTCCACGCCAACAACTCCGCCGACGTCCTCGCGATCCTCGGCCGCCTGCTCGACGCCGGCAACGGCCCCCAGCCGCTCGCGCGCCAGTTCGTCCGCTACCTCCGCAACTGCACCATCGCCAAAATCACCAACCTCGCGCCCGATCAACCCGCCCACGGCCTCGCCGCAGACCTTCTCCAAATATCACCGGCCGAACGCTCCCGCGCCGCCCGCTCCGCCGCGCTCTTCACCGAAGAAGAGCTCTCGCGCTTCCTCTCGATCCTCCTCCGCACCTTCGACGACCTGGGTTACAGACAAGAGCCCCGCTTCCACCTCGAGCTCGGCGTCCTCAAGCTCGTCCACCTCCAACGCCTGCTCCCCGTCGAAGACCTTCTCACCCAACTCGGCGCCACCAAGTCGCCGCCGACACCTTCCACCACAACGACGTCCACAGCTGCGATTACAGCGGCTCCTTCAACGAAGCCGGGTGGCCCATCCTTTGCGGCTCCATCGCAGAGGGTGGGGTCCGGGATGACCTCAGACGCCACACTCACAAAAAGCTCCGTCATCCTGAGCGAAGCGCGGAGCGCGCAGCCGAAGGACCCCGAAACCGTCCGTCCCACAGCAACCGCCACCTTCTCAACCACCGACGGCTCCCTCGCCCTCGCCCCAGAACCCACACCCAAACTCGAAGACCGCCCTCAGCTAGTCGACCTCGCCACAGCAGCCCACCTCGATCTCGACGCCCTCCAATCCACCCTCGCCGCCGCGCTCGGCGCCGTCAAAGGCCAGCAGTCCGCCGCCACCGCCGTCCACGACGCAACCCTCACCCTCAACGGCGACACTCTCGAGATCCAGACCACCGTCTCCAAACCCATGCTCCCCACCCTCTTCAACGCGGACGCCAATCGCATACTCACCGCCACGCTCCGCCAACAGCATCCGAACCTCAAGCTCACGCTGCTCCCCGGCACACCTGCCTCCGCAGCTCCGAAAAAGAAACGCGCGGCCGCCGCCGGTAGCGCCACCGAGCTCGCCGAAAACCACCCGCTCGTGAAAGAAGCCAAACGCCTCTTCTCCGCCGAGATCTCCAACGTCATCGACCTCCGCGACAAAGACTAAAACGAGAAACGAGGATCGACTCGAAACTCCGAAACTCATAACTTGAAACTGAATGGAACCTCTCGCCTCTCGTTTCTCGTTTCTAAAAAAGGACCCCCTATGGATCTCTCCAACCTGCAGAACATGCTCTCCCAGGCCAACGCCATGCGCGAGCAGATGGACGAGCGCCTCGCCGCCACCATCGTCGAAGCCGACTCCGGCGGCGGCGCCGTCACCGCCCGCATGAACGGCAAGAAGGAACTCCTGAAGCTCACCATCGCACCCTCCGCCCCCTCAGCCGCCGCCGGGGATATCACGATGCTCGAAGACCTCATCGTCGCTGCCGTCAACGCCGCCGCCCGCAAGGCCGACGAAGCCATGCAGTCCTCCGCCTCCAGCCTTCTCGGCGGCCTCGGTCTTCCCGGCCTCTGATTCGCTTTTCCTAACTCCCTAACTCCTCACTCATTAACTCGCTTTTCTCTACTGTCTACCCTCTCTACTGTCCCCTATGAACCGCTACGCTGCCCCCATGACGCGCCTGATCGATGAGCTCCGCAAGCTCCCCGGCGTCGGCACGCGCACCGCCCAGCGCTTCGCCTTCCACATCCTCCGCTCGTCCGACGCCGACGCCGCCGCGCTCGCCGACTCCATCCGCGCCCTCAAAGCCGCGCTCCGCCTCTGCTCCGTCTGCAACAACATCACCGACGTCGACCCCTGTCTCTACTGCGCCTCGCCCACGCGCAACCAGCAACTTATCTGCGTCGTCGAAGAACCCACCAACATCGCCGCCATCGAAAAAACCCGCAGCTACAACGGCGTCTACCACGTTCTCCACGGCACGCTCTCGCCCGTCAACGGCATCGGCCCTGACCAGCTCCGCCTCGCCAACCTCTGGCCCCGCCTCGCCACCCTCACGGAAGATCCGGGTGCCCCATCCGTACCGGCGCAGCCGGGACGGGTGGGTTCAGAACTGATCCTCGCCACATCCCCCACCGTTGAAGGCGAAGCCACCGCCCGCTTCCTCGCCGATGAAGCCCACCGCCAGTTCCCCACCCTCACCATCACCCGCATCGCCACCGGCGTCCCCGTCGGCTCCGACATCGAGTACGCCGACGAAGTCACCATGACCCGCGCCCTCGAAAACCGCCGCTCGCTCTAATGCCGTCTAAAGACAAGGTCTACTTAATCAGGGAAGGCACACACATGCACAGGATGAACATCGACCGCGACACAGGAAAACGCGCAATCAGCCGTCGTGCAGTGCTGAAGCAGGGAGCGCTTGCCGCCACCGCGCTCGCCTTCGGCCGCATTGGCAGAGCCTTCGCAGCCGAGCCAACCTCGATCCCGCAGGTACGCCTTAACAATGGCGTGATGATGCCAGTACTCGGCTTTGGAACCTACAGCCTCAAGGGTGATCTTTGCACTGAGAGTGTCGCCGACGCCATCGCCGCCGGCTACCGCCTCATCGATACCGCCAAGGTCTACCAGAATGAAGAGGCCGTCGGCGCCGGAATCAAAAAGAGCGGCATCGACCGCAAGTCGCTCTTTGTCACCTCGAAGATCTGGGTCGACGACTCCGGCTACGAGCAGGCGAAGCGAGCCTTCCAAACCACCCTCGACAAACTCCAGCTCGAATATCTCGATCTCTACCTCATCCACCGCCCGCGCGGCGATGTGCAGGGCTCATGGCGCGCCATGGAAGAGCTCAACGCAGCCGGTAAGATTCGCGCGATCGGTCTGAGCAACTTCGACCCCACCCAGCTCGCCGGCATTACGGCAAACGCGAAGACGAAGCCCGCCATCAACCAAATTGAAACGCATCCTTTCTTCCAGGAGACCGCCGAGTTCGATTCACTGCACACGGCCGGCGTGCAGATGGAAGCGTGGGCCCCATTTGCCGAAGGCCGCAACGGTCTATTCACCAATCCCGTGCTCGCGCAGATCGCCCAGAAGCACAACAAGACCGTCGCCCAGGTAGTGCTGCGGTGGCACAATCAGCGCGGAGTCATCGCCATCCCACGCTCTTCGAACCCCGAGCATCGCCGCGAAAACCTCGCCATCTTCGACTTCTCACTCGACGCCGACGACACGCGCAGGATCGCAGCCCTGGATGAGAACAAGAGCCAGTTCCCCGAGTGGACCTAACCGCATCGCGCGCTATCCGCATCGGTAGACCGCAGGCGCTAACGCGTCTCACACCTTAATCAGCGCAATCCCCGCCTCCGGGTCCATCTCCTTCCGCAGCGCCTCCGGGCTCTCCGTCAAAATCGCCTCGCACGTCGGCCTCACCCGCGCCTCCGGGCCCCCAGCGAGCTCGCTCGCTGGGGCAGAGCAGATGCCCTCCATGCGCCGAGCCATCTCTCTTCCCCACCACTACATGCGCATGCACCTCCGGCTCGCCATCCTTCACTGCCACATCGCCAATCATCGACAGCAGCTCCACCTGCTCTTTGAGCTCCACCGCCGTCTTGTATTTCTTCTCGTCCCAGTCGATCCACCCCAGCTTCACGTACTCGCACGCCCCAATCGCCTTGAAGCTCGATCCCTTCAGCCCCTGCTCCTTCGCAAACTTCTTCACCCCCGAGGCAATCTCATCGCCCGTCTCAAAGATCACCGCATACGTCAACGGCTCGTCCGCCACTCGCTTAAACCGCATCGCACCCTCCTTCCTCTTGGATGCGGCTCAAAACTCCCGCCCAAATCCTCCCCGCGATATAGTCGGAGCATTCCCGCCCACGGGAAACAACAAGCAGGAGCATTCAACAGTTTGCTGAAAAAGATCTCCACAAGACTCGGACGCTTCACGCTTCTCTTCATCGCCATCTGCGGTGGCCTCACCGCGACCCTCGCACTCGCTCTCCTCGCCTACGAGTCCGTCGACCCCATCGAGTCCGCCCTCTGGCACATGCGCCACGGCAGCACCGTCTCCTTCGACGGTCACCTCTTCCATCTCCCGCTCTCCTGGTACCCCGAGCTGGCCACCACCCCCGGACAGCTCAACCTCCGCCACGCCCGCTTCGGGGGAATCACCGTCGACAGCGTCACCTTCGCCATGCGTCCCCGCTCCCTCAACGAGCAGGCCGCCACCGACAAGATCGCCGCCGAGACCGCCAACCTCAACCGGCACGAGCCCTCATCCTCCGTCCGCTGGACCCCCGAAACCCTGCGCAGCCGCCAACTCACCTTCCACTGCACCATGTCCAGCACCGCCGGGGCCGAAGAGACCCTCATCTGCCAGGCCGATGACTCCAATCTCACCGTCTTTGCGCTCACCACCGGCCCCTCGGCCCGCACCGGCGCCCTGAACATCATCGAAACCAGCCAATGACAAAATCCTGTCAAGCCCTCACAACCGTGGAAATCGCCCGAACCTCAACAAAACACAAGAGCAATCGGCGCAAAGATCTCTACATGAGAATTCCGCCCACGCCGCTACAATAGAACTAGAAGGAAATACTCGAGAGCTGCCCCGAACTCGCCGGGCAGCTTTTTGCATTTCCGGACAGACGACACCCACTCCCGCAACCGAAGGGTAATAATATACTTGACAGACTAAGGTCAGTCTGCTACCTTAGCATACATGGACAGCCCGAAGACCTTACTTGAAGCGGTGCAATACTTTAGCGATGCCGAACGCTGCCGCCAGTTCATGATAGAGGTTCGTTGGGCTGATGGTATCGTCCGCTGCCCGATCTGCCAGTCTGAGAAGGTCACCTACCTCGAAAAAGCGAAGGTCTATCGCTGCTACGGCAAGCACCCTAAGCAGAAGTTCTCGCTCAAGGTTGGCACCGTATTTGAGGATTCGCCCATTGGCTTAGACAAGTGGCTCCCCGCTGCGTGGATGCTATCGAACTGCCGGAACGGAGTCAGCTCGTACGAACTCTCCCGGTCGTTGGGTGTGACACAGAAGAGCGCATGGTTCATGCTCCACAGGATTCGTCTCGCCATGAAAGATCAAGCTCCGGCGTTGCTTGGTGGGCCGGATGGTGGAGTGGTTGAAGTAGATGAATCGTTCGTTGGCGGCGACCCGAAGAACTGGCATAAGGAACGGCGCGAGAAGCGGCGCAAGGAAGTGCGGTCTCCGCGTGTACGCGAGTACCAAAACCGCTTCACTCACAAGACTGCCATCATCGGCATGATCGACCGCGACAGCCGGAAGGTTCGTGCAAAGGTCGTCCCAAACGTCAAACGGGACACCTTGCAAAAAGAGATTCTGGACACTATCGAGTTTGGCTCGAAGGTCTACACCGATCAGGCAGTGAGCTACAGCAGTCTGAAAGACCAATATGTGCATGAGACCGTGAACCATGCTGTCCAGTACGTCAATGGACAGGTTCACACCAACAGCCTCGAAAACTTCTGGTCGCTGATGAAGCGGAATCTCGCTGGAACCTACGTTGCGGTTGAGCCCTTCCACCTAGACCGCTACTTGGATGAGCAGGTCTTTCGGTTTAACCATCGCATCAACGAAAACGATAGTTCGCGATTCCGCAAAGTCGTAGCGCAACTCACTGGAAAGCGGTTGACTTACGAAGAGTTGACTGGCAAGGTGGGAGAAACGGCCTTCTAAGAAGAGGCAGGGGCGCGGGAAGCGCGTTTAGATGTTCGCTTCGTACCCTTCTCAGCTTCAATGCGGGCCTTGATCTCATCATGCGGGACGCTCACAAGCTTCCGCATGAAACTTTTGAACTGGCCTAAATCACCCTCGGCATTCTTCCCGGAACCCTCGGGGTGAGTCGGCGCAACGCTCATGACTGGAGTGTGCGCCGATGTGCGTCCAAAGTCAATTCGTTGCCGCAAAATGGAGTGCAGTCATGATCTACGTCTACGGCGACGAAAGCATGGATGAAAAGAAAGAGATCGCCTGTGCCGTTGCTGCGATTGTCGGCACAAAAGAGCAGTGGGAAGCTATCGAATCCAAGTGGTTAGAGCGCACAAAGGGAATACCCTTTCACGCCAATAACTGCGACAGTGACCAGGGCGACTACAAAAACATCCCACATCAGGAAAACAAGGCTCTATATCGCGATCTGACTATCATGCTGGCGGAAAGCGGTTTGCGTGGATTTGGTTCCGTCGTCGATCTCGCAGCGCAGGCCAAGGCTTTTCCACTTGCTAATCCCTTGGATCTGAGCAACAGAACCTATTACAAATGCTTTATCGACGTGGTTGAGAAAATGTTTTTCTACGCCACCAACATTAACGAAATCGCAGAGATGACATTCGACAATCGGGCAGAGTCAGATCACAACGCAGCTTTGCTATATGCAAATATGCGAGAACTCAATCCGGGATGGAAGTCGCGTTTAGCGTCGAAAATTATCTTTGAATCTGCGCGAGAAAATCCCTGCATACAAGTTGCCGACCTATTCGCTAGAGAAGTTATGAAGGGTCTCGTAAATGACATGGCCAAGAAAAAAAGGCCTGTTCGAAAATCGTGGGAGACACTTGTAGCCACCAATCGATTTGCATCCTTTGGATACAGTACAGAATGGTTCGCAGATATGGTGGCCGATCTCCCCGCAGCAAGCGTGCGTTTCGACTTTGATCCGGAAGGCTACCAAAAGTGGCTCGGCAACAGACAAGACAGTCTCACCGCGTTTATCGAATACTCGAAAGTGCGATTCAAGAAGGTTTTTAGGCCAGAACCGAGTGACTAGCTTAGGTCAGTCAAGTAAGTTATTACCAACCGAAGTCCAAAGCTAACGCACATCTTCTGAAGACTTTGCACGAAAACAGGGGGAGGGGGTACCGCTGCTACGGATGGAAATTCACCGTCACCAGCGTCCGCACCGCCATGGGAATGTCGTTCACGATGTACGGCTTGTAACGCCGTCCGTACACCGCCTCTTCCGCCGCGCCGCGCAGCAGCCTCTGCCCGCTGATCGCATGCGCGCTCACCACCGTGCCGTCACGCCCCACCAGCGTCTCCACCACCACGCTGCCCTCCACATGCGCCAGCCGAGCCGGCTCCGGATAATTCGGCTCCGGCGCAAAGAGCAGATGGCTTTCCATCAGCGCCGGCGACGCCCCGACCATCGCCGTCGCGCGAGCGTCCGCGGAGTCGGCCGCGCTCGTATCCGGTTCTATCCCGGGCTTCGACACGCCCGTCATCGGCTCCGGCGTCGATGTCACGCTCGAACCCCCAGCACCAGGCGCCGTCGCTGGCACGCGATTACTCGATGCAGTCCCGCCCGTCGGTGTGCCTAGGTCTGAGGCAGACTCAGCGCCTCCGGCCCATTCGCTCCGCGCCGCCTCCACCTGCGCCGCACGCCTGTCCGGCGAAGGTCGCGCGGCCAACCCAGTCGCTCTCCCGCCTGCAGACGGAGCGGACTTGGGAGCAGCAGCGGCGGGGGCCACCTCACGGCTCACGGCCGATCCCGTCACCCACGACGGCCACGCCACACCACGCGTCAGCATCCACTGCCGCGCCAACATACCACTGCAGAACGCCGCGATCACCGCAAACAGGAACGCAACCCATGTCCACCCGCGCGACCGTCTGCGCTCCGGTTCAACCGGCGCGGTCACCGTCGAGGCTTCGCCACGCAGAAAGGACGCCACCGCTTCGGGGATAACCTCCGGCGCTCGCGGAACTTCCCGCGCAGCCGCTTTCTCAACGCTCTCGGCATTGTCACCGCCATTTCGCAGCGGCAGGACACCCTCGGGTTCTTCGCCGCCGTTCGCCACCACCTGCGCCCGATAGAAGATCGGCGTCACCGGTCGACCGCCCGCCTCCTGGTCCGCGCCCACTGCCGCGTTATTCACTCGGGTCGGCGCAGCCGAAACGTCTTCGACCGCAGCCTCATGTCGCTCGTTCGCGGTGTGTCCCGGGTTCCACCGCGACCGGAACACGCCCGCAACGAAGCCCATCATCTGCCGCACAGCATCGCGAACCTGCTCCGGCGCATCTTCGGCTCCGGTTCCGGCTACCGCCATCACCAGCAGTTCCACCAACTCCGCCGGGGTCAGGCCGTCGCGCTCGCGATAGATGATGGCCCGCACCATCGACGCCATCTCGGCGTGAAAGCTTGCATCCTTCTCAAGCCGTTCCACAAACGGCGACACGTCTTCAGGCGCGCCGAATGCCACTCCGCGGGCCCGGAAGAACTCATGCAACTCTTCGATGTGCGGAGCGAATCCGGTCGCCCGCACCTCAGTTTTACTGGGGCCTGCCATGCGTCCTCTTTTTAGACGTACAGCCACGCCCGTCCGGTGCGTCACCGCCGCGCTCCGTCGGGAATTTTGCAGGGCAGCGGCTGCTCCAGAAACACCTCCAGCAACTGCGCCGCGCTCGTAAACTCATCTGCTTCTGTGCTTTTCGATAGCGCTGTAAGCTCCGCCATCAACCCGTGCTTCTCGCTGCACGTCACCTGCAACGAATCTCGCCCCACGAGGAACGCTCCGGTCTGCTTTACCGCGTCCAGCAACTCCACATCCGCCTGTTTGCGGTCCTCGAGAATCGCCGAAGGCGGCTCGGCTGCGCTCGAATTGCGCATCACCACCGTGTTCTCCAGCCGCCACGCCTGCAGCGTCATCTTGTTCAGTACAGGCACAATCTGCTCGCGCAGAATGCGATCCACCGCCGCATCGCCGCCACCCTGCGCCACAACAAAAGACGCGCACAGATACATTCTCTGCGCCGCATCCATGCCGCTCATAACCTGCACCACCTGGTGCAGCGATCCGCCTCCCATTGTGTTCGAGCGCAAACTCACCGCCGCCTGCAGCTTCTGCGAAGCAACATGCCCGAACCGCAGCGCTGCAATCTCACGATGAACGCTCTTGTAAACCGGTGTGCCGTCCGTCTTCGCCAGCTCTGCAACGGTCGTCGTCGGGCACCCATCCGGCATCGTCTGCGGGGGATCACCAATCTTCGCTGGAAACCCCGCCGGCCCACCGGTCTGCGCATCCACCAACGCCGCGCAACCCAGCAAAGCAATCGGAAGCGCAGCCCTGGAGAGTCTCGGCATAGACCAAACTCTACGCCGCAACCGGGGCCTTGATTAGCGTTTCACGCGAAGATCGCCGCCGGTCATCTCCTTCGGCAACTCCAGCTCCATCAGGCTGAGCACCGTCGGTGAAATGTCACGCAACGACCCGCCTTCGCGCACGCCAACATTCTTCTCATCCGCCGTGACCAGGATGAACGGCACCGGATTCGTCGTATGCGCCGTGTGCGGTCCGCCGCTCACCGGATCGATCAGCATCTCCGCATTGCCGTGGTCCGCCGTGATGATCCAGCTCGCGCCCGCATTACGCACCGCGTTGTAGATTCTGCCCAGCTGCGCATCGATCGTTTCGACCGCCTTCACCGTCGGCTCAATCTTGCCCGAGTGCCCCACCATGTCGGCATTCGCAAAGTTCACAATCACCACGTCGAACGCCGTATCCCTCACCGCGCGCTCCACGATGTCCCCAATCCCCTCCGCCGACATCTCCGGCGCGAGATCATACGTCGCCACCTTCTTCGACGCCACCAGTTCGCGGTCCTCACCCGCAAACGGCTTCTCGATGCCGCCGTTGAAGAAGTACGTCACATGCGCATACTTCTCCGTCTCCGCCACGCGCAGATTGCGAAGCTCATACTTCGCCATCACATTCGCCAGCAGGTTGTCCATGCTCTCCGGCGGAATCACCACCGGCAGCGCAAACTTCGGATCGTACTGCGTCATGCAGACGTACGTCAGGTCGCGCGGCGTATTCTCCACCGGAATCGTCTCATCCAGCTCCGCGGCCTTCGGCAGCGACACGCCGCCATCCGCCGCCAGTCCTGACCTTCTCGCCAGCACCCGCGTAATCTGCCGCACCCTGTCCGCGCGATAGTTGAAACAGATCACCGCATCCCCATCGCGGATCGTCGCAATCGGCTCACCCTTCGCATCCACGCAAACGAACGGCTCGATAAACTCATCCGTCACGCCGTTGTTGTAGCTCTCATGCACACGCGCCACCGGGTCTGCATACGCTCCACCCTCGGCCGAGCCCGTCGCCATCGCCCTGAATGCTTTGAGTTCGCGCTCCCAGCGCAGATCGCGGTCCATCGCGTAGTACCGCCCGCTCACACTCGCAAGCTCGCCGACGCCATACTCCGCCATCACCCGCTGCAGCTCTTCGAGATAGCCCGCGCCGCTCGTCGGCAGCGTGTCGCGCCCATCCATGAACGCGTGCACATTCACGCGCTCCAGCTTCTGCTGCGCCGCCATCTTGATCAACGCATGCAAATGCCGCTGATGGGAGTGCACACCACCGTCGCTCACCAGCCCGATCAGGTGCAGCGCATGCCCATCCTTCGCCGCCGCATGCATCGCCTTCAGCAGCGTCGGGTCCTCGAAGAACTCGCCACTCGCAATCGCCGCATCGATGCGCGTGATGTCCATCCGAACTACGCGGCCCGCACCCAGGTTCAGATGGCCCACCTCGGAGTTGCCCATCTGCCCATCCGGCAGCCCGACAAAATGCTCGCTCGCGCGAATCAGCGTATTCGGATACTCGCGCAGCAAGCGGTCATAGTTCGGCTTGCGCGCCAGCGCAATCGCATTACCGCTCGTCTCGGCCCGATAGCCCCATCCATCCAGAATCGTCAGGACCACCGGTCCGCTACGTCTCGCCATCGCTTCTTACTCTCCGCCGTTCAGGCTCTCGCGCCCCAGAAACTCCGCCGTCTGGCCCAGCTCTTCTTCGATGCGCAGCAACTGGTTGTATTTCGCAATGCGGTCCGTACGCGAAGCCGACCCAGTCTTGATCTGGCCTGCGTTCGTCGCCACCGCAAGGTCGGCGAGAAACGTGTCCTCGGTCTCGCCCGAGCGATGCGAGATGATCGACGTGTAACCATTGCGCCGCGCCAACTCAATCGTGTCCAGCGTCTCTGACACCGTGCCGATCTGGTTCAGCTTGATCAGAATCGAGTTGCCAATCTTCTCATCGATGCCCCGCTGCAGAATCTGCGAGTTGGTCACAAAGATGTCATCGCCCACAAGCTGAATCTTGCGGCCCACCTTCTCGGTGAGAAACTTCCATCCCTGCCAGTCGTTCTCGGACATGCCATCTTCCAGCGACACAATCGGGTATTGCCGCACCCAGCTCTCCCAGTACTCTGCCATCTGGTCCGAGGTCTTCTCGCTCTTGTCCGACTTCTTGAAGATGTACTTGCCCGCGCTCTTATCGAAGAACTCGCTCGCCGCTGGATCGAGCGCGATCGCGATCTGCTCGCCGGCCCTGTAACCCGCAAGGCCGATCGCTTCCAGAATCACCTCTATGGCTTCCACATTTGATTTCAGGCTCGGCGCGAACCCGCCTTCGTCGCCGACAGCCGTGTTGTAGCCCTTCTTCTTCAGCACGCCCTTCAGCGTGTGAAAGACCTCCGCGCCCCAGCGCAGCGCATCGCTGAAGCTCTCCGCGCCCACCGGCATCACCATGAACTCCTGGAAGTCGACGTTGTTGTCTGCATGCGCTCCGCCGTTCAGGATGTTCATCATCGGCGTCGGCAGCACGCAGGCATTCACGCCGCCCAGGTAGCGGTACAGCGGCACACCCAGCGACTCCGCCGCGGCACGCGCGCAAGCCATCGAGACCGCGAGAATCGCATTCGCGCCCAGCTTGCCCTTGTTCTCCGTGCCGTCCAGCGCAATCATCGTCGCGTCGATCAGCCGCTGATTCGCCGCATCCATCCCGGCCAGCTCCGGCGCAATCATGCTCTCCACATTGTCGACCGCACGCAACACGCCTTTGCCGAGATAGTGTTTCTTGTCGCCGTCGCGCAGCTCCACCGCCTCATGCTCGCCCGTCGAAGCTCCGCTGGGGACCGCCGCGCGTCCGCGAGTTCCATCTTGCAGCATCACATCTGCTTCCACTGTGGGGTTTCCGCGGCTGTCCAGAATCTCGCGCGCATGAATCGATGCAATCTCTGTCATTGAATCCCTTTGTCTCTCTTTCATTGTTTTTCCGGATCGCCGTGCAATCCGGTGTTGCAGCCGGTCCGCGAGTGCCGGGCGCTTATCCACAACGATCGGCGAGCCCGTCATCGCTGCAATCGTGTCAACCCATTCAGCCATTAGAACTCAGCCATTCGTGCGGTCCCACCGCGCCAATTCTATCAGCCCTACGGCGATGCAGTTTTGCCGCGCGTCATCGCCATCCAGCCGATGCGCGCACCTTCCAGCTCTCGTCGCCCTCAGCCGTCATCATGGGAACACTCAATCGCACACGGGTTCCACGCCCCGGCCGGCTCACGATCTCGACGGTCGTGTCTTCGCCATACAACACCTGCATACGTTCGCGCACGTTGCGTAGGCCAATGCCGAAGCCTTCGCGCACAATCCCGCTTACCGGTTCTGTAACGTCGCGGCCAGGTTCCAGCCCCACGCCGTCATCCTCCACCTCGATGACCAGCCGGCCGCCCTCGAGCCTGCTGCGAATCGTTACCGTTCCGCCGCTGATGCGGGGCTCCAGCCCGTGCTTGATGCTGTTCTCGATCAGCGGCTGCAGCAGCATGCTCGGCACCTCGCAGTCGAGTGTCTCGTCTGCGATCTCCTTCACCACACGCAGCTTTTCACCGAACCGTACGACCTCAATATCAACGTAGTCGTCCGTGAAGGCGAGCTCTTCGCAAAGCGGCACAAAGGCTTCGCGCTCGCGCAACAGAGCGCGCAGAAGATTGCCCAGCTTCACGATCAAATCGCGCGCCAGCTCCGGCTGCGAGCGCACCAGTGATGCAATCGAGTTCAGTGTGTTGAACAGAAAGTGCGGATTGATCTGCCGCTGCAAAGCCTCCAGCCTCGCTTCCAGCAGCAGACGGCCCTGTTCCTCCAATTTGCTCTCGATGCGCACGGCGTTCCATATCTTCAGCGGAATTCCTACGACCACCGGCGCGCACGCGCAGATGGCAAGCTCAATCAGCCATCGCCCGGAATACAGTTCGAAGTAGCGTGTCGAATAAAACTTTGAGATCACGCTTGCGGTCAACTGCACCGCCATAATCAACACCAGCAGAAAGATCTGCCGGTCGAGATGCGGGAACCTCACCGTCCGCCGAATCCAACGGTAGATGCTCAGATCGATCAGCGGCGAGAACGACCACACATCCTCCTCATCTACAAACTCGCGATACGTGCTGAAGATTGCCGCAACGCTCAGGTTGACGGCGAGCGCAAAATATTCGCGATGCAGAACCGCCGGCAGAGCAAGCACGACAGCCCCGGCGAACGCCGCTATCGGCCCGAACAGCAGCGCCAGCAGTGTTGTCGTCTCCAGCGAGAGATCTGCGGCAAGAAAGTTTGGAACGCGCACGCGCACCAGCACGCCCAGCGTCAACGGCACCAGTATCCAGGCCACCAGCGCTATCGTCTCGCCGCGAGTGCGCTCGGCCCCGCGCAGCAGCAGCCGCTTGAAGCGGTTCGATCGCGCCAGCGAGCTCGCCACGGCAGCCGCCACGCCCAGCTTCACCAGCAGCGTAATCAGGATGAGGTTGTCGCTTGCGTGCACGCCTCTACTCTACGCGCTTCGCCTCTGGAGCCGGCGCCCGGCTTAGTTCTCTGACGGCCACTCGATCTGATCAACGATCAACACCGGGATCGTATCTTTCGCGGGCTTCAACTTCAGGCCCAGCTGGTCGTGGATCGCCTCCAGCATCGTCGGGGCCTCCTGCGTCGCGTCCGGATCCGTCTTCTGGCCAGGAGTCTGGGCCCACAGCGTGAAGTCCCACAGTCCCGTCAAGCCGGTCTTGTCGACCACCGGCCGCCCGGTCTCGCCCGTCGCTTGACCGATGGTGCCCAGGAAGTTCCCGATCTGCGGCATCGTCGTCGCCCGCGAACCACCCAGCCACCCACCGTCCTTCGGCGTCGCCACATACGCATAGCAATCCCACGGAAACACGTCCGCCGTCACCTTGGCATCGCAAACCGGTCCCTTTGCATGCGGAATCAGCTTCGGCCCCGGCTGTCCAGGTTTCAGCAGACTCATCTCAAAAACGGGCATCTCGCGATTTTCGAAGTGAACCTTCATCCCGAATCTGTCGGCCAACAGTGCCTGCATCATCAGCCGATACTGGTCCTTCGTTGCGTGCAGCGGAGCCTTGGCCTCGATCTTGAACCGCGTCGTCCTCACCCACGCCGGAGCATGCGCCAGCATCACGTCCAGCTCATCGTTCGGGACCCACAGCTTATACGCAAACGTGATGTAGGCCACCGCCGTGAAATCGGCGTGAAACAGGCCGTTCGGATCGCGAAACCAATCATCCGCGGAGAGCGCAAAACTTGGTCCCTCGAACGGTCCTTTATCCTCGCGAATCGATGCCACCTCAAAGCGCATCGGCGGACCCGCAGCCTTTTGCCAGGCCTGCGTATTGTCCACGCTCTGCGCCCCAGCCGTCGGCACACACGCCGCCATCACAATGCCGAAGATGATGCAGCAACAAATTCCCAACAGCCGCCGACTCGTACGCACACGCACCCCGCAAATCACTTCTACACAATAGACTCGCGGCTGCGCTCGGCGCTCGACATTCTCGCAAATCGCACGCTGAATCTTTAGGTCGCACAAGCGAATCTATAATCGTGTCATGCCCCTCGTGAGCGTCTCCAAAGTCGCCGACGCCGACTTCCCCACCCGCTGGGGACAGTTTCGCATTCTCGGCTTCGAAGGACTGACGCAGCCGGGCGACGCCAATCGCCAGCCCGTAGAAAGCGCCATTGCGCTCGTCATGGGCGACATTCATGCGAAGCCGCCGATCATCCGCATCCACTCGCAGTGCACCACCGGCGACGTCTTTCATTCGCTGCGCTGCGACTGCCACGACCAGCTGCATCTCGCTCTCGCGCGCATCGCGGAAGAAGGCGCGGGCATTCTCCTCTACGAGCAGCAGGAGGGCCGCGGCATCGGCCTCATGGCAAAGCTGCGCGCGTACGAGTTGCAGGACCAGGGCCTCGACACCATCGAAGCCAACCTCGAGCTCGGCTTCCAGGCCGACTGCCGCAACTTCGAGCTGCCCGCCGCCGTGCTGAAACAGCTTGGCGTGAACGAAGTCCGTCTGCTCACAAATAATCCCGACAAGGTTGCCGCGCTCGAGGCTTCCGGCATCAAGGTGGTCGAGCGCCTCTCCGCCGAGATTCCCGTCGAACCCACCTTCGAGCGCTACCTCGAAACCAAGCGCGACAAGATGGGACACTTCGTCGGCTAAAGTCGCCGCACGCTGGCGCTAGCTATCTCCGTAGACCGTGACCGCAGCGCCGTGCACAACCTTCGCCGCGTCACTCGCCAGAAACAGAATCACCTTCGCGATGTCTTCCGGCTTTGGCCATGCGTCAAAGTTGGCAGTCGGCATCGCTTCGCGATTTGCCTTCGTGTCGATGATGCTCGGCAGCACTGAATTCACTCGCACGCCGGTCCCGCGCATATCCGCCGCCAGCGAGTCCATCATCGCCAACGCCGCCGCCTTGGATGCCGCATACGCCGAAGCGCCCCCGCCATGATCCAGCGCCGCCTTCGCCGCAACGTTCACCACAGCTCCGCTTCCGCGCTGCAACATCCCAGGCACCACCGCGCGGGCCAGCACATATCCAACTCGCACATTGAGATTCAGCATGCGATCGAAGTCCGCCGGCGCCAGCTTCCACAGCTCGACGCCACCCACATAACCGCCCACCGTGTTCACCAGCACATCGATGCGGCCGATCTCTTCGACCAGCTTCCCGACAGCCCCCTCATCCAGCACATCCACCACCCGGCCGATCAACTGCTCCTCTCTTCCCGCTGCCGCACTACGCAGCTCTGCAAACTCCTTCTCGCTGCGATACGGAACGACGACCTTCGCACCCTCCCCGAGAAACGCGAGCGACACCGCATGTCCCAACCCGCCGCTTCCGCCCGCGACTAGCACCGCCCTGCCTGCAAACTCGATCTTCATCGCTCCTCCTTCGCCGTCACCAGCTTGGCCGTCGTCACCGCCTGGCCCACATGCCGCGAAGTATGCTCCGCGCAATGAATCAGCAGCCCACCTACAGTCGTGGGCAACTGCCTGCGCCCCACACCTCTCGCGTCACCATACGACTCCGTCGAAACTGCACGCACGCGCTCCTTCGCTCGTGCAATGCCTTCACGAAACTCCCGCAACACATCCGCAGCCGTCGCCGCTTCCATCTCCGTCTTCAGCGCGCGCATCTGCGCATCATCCAGTGTCCGCCCTTCCGCATACGTCAGCATTCGGTCCAGCGATCGCGCAATATGCCGCAGATGAAACGCCAGCGGCGAAATACCGCCCGGCCGCGCCATTATCTCTGCATCACTCAAGCCGCCGCACCACTTCGCGACATCCTCCTCCGCCAGCTCCAACGCGTGCATCACCGCTCGCCGCACCACATCCAGCTCGCCGTGTGTTCCACGGATCCACGGCTCTACTGCGCTCGATTCGGAACTGGAACCTCGCAACTCGAAACTCATCGCACAAGCCTCTCTTCGATCTCTGCTCTACAACCCATGCGCCGCGCGAAACTGCCGCACTACCTCTGCCACATCCCGATGTTGCGCTTCCACCGCAACATTCATCGCACGCATGTCGTCTTTGCTCACCTTGCCTGCCAGCCTATTCATCGCGATTGCGATCTGCGGCCAACGTTTTATCGAATCCTCGCGCACCAGCGGCACCGCCTCATACGGCGGAAAGTAGTGGCGATCGTCGACGAGCGCCACAAACCCATGTGCCAAAATCGCTCCGTCCGTCGAGTTTCCCGCTACGATATCAACCTGCTTGGACTCCAGCGCACGGTACAGCAGTCCAAGCTCCATCGTCCGCGGCGGCCCATCAAACTTCAACCCGTACGCCGCGCTCAAACCGCGCAACCCATCCGGCCGCTCAGCAAACTCATACCCTACGCCTAAACGCAGCGGCGGCCCCACCTTGGCCACGTCCGAGATGGTTCGCAATCCCAACCGCCGCGCCTCATCGCCGCGCACCACCATCGCAAACGTGTCCTCAAACCCCAGCCCCGGGCCAACGCGCACGTGATAGCGCTGCTCGTACAAGCGTGAGACCTGCGCATAAACACAGGCTTCATCGCACGTGCCCGGCTTGGGCAGTGGCCGCTTCAGAATCGCCGTCAGCGCCGTCCCCGTGTACTCCACATAACCGTCGATGCGGTCCGAGATCAGCGCTTGCTGACACAGATAACTGCCCGCGAGCCAGAACCTGCGCTCCACCTTGCCGCCGCCGCTCGCCTCAATCTCCTGCGCCAGCAGCTCGCCGAGCACCACCTGCTCCGTAAAATCCTTTGCTCCAATCACAATGTGCGACGACCGTGGCGGAGCGCACGACGTACATAGCACCGCTACAAGCGTCGCGACCAGCAAGCCGCTGACTCGCCCGCTCGAAAACCTGCTGACTCGTTCCGTCACCGCCGCACCACGAGCCGCTTCTCCGCCAGGCCCAGCAATCCATCCGCGCACAACGCCAGCAGAGCCGCCGGTATCGCTCCCGCCAGCACCAGCCCGTTGTCCACGCTTGCCACGCCGCGAAAGATCAACTCGCCCAATCCACCGGCGCCGATCGCCGCCGCAATCGTCGCTACACCGACGCACGTGACGGTCGCGGTGCGTAGCCCTGCAAGAATCACGCTCGCTGCCATCGGCAATTCCACCTTGCGCAGCCGCTGCCATCCCGTCATGCCCAGCGCATTGGCGACGTCGATCACCGCCGGATCGATGCTGTTGATCCCCGCATACGTGTTGCGCAGAATCGGCAGCAGCGCATACGCCGTCAGCGCCACAATCGCCAGCCGCGCCGCGCGATCGCCCAAAAACGGCACCGGCAGCAACAGCCCGAACATCGCCAGGCTGGGAATCGTCTGTAGCACATTCGCCACGCCGATCACCGGCCTCGCCAGCGCCTGCCTTCGCGTCAGCAGCACACCTAGCGGCAGCGCAATCGCGCACGCGAACAACATCGCGCTCGCCGTCAGCCACACGTGCTCAAACGTGAGCCGTCCAATCTCCGAGCCGTGCTGCGCGAGAAAGCCGTTCACGCTATCTCCTCGCGATGCGTCGCCGCCACATACGTTCGCATCGCCTCATTCGACGACGTTCTCGCCTCCCGGCTGGCAAGATCCGCCACCACCGCGCCGTCCTCGAGCAGCACCACGCGCTCGGCCAGGTATAACGCCTCGTCGAGATCGTGGGTCACGATCAGAGTCGTCACGCCGGTCCGCCGCAAAAGCTCGCGCAACATCGTCTGCATCTCCGCGCGGGTCAGCGGGTCGAGCGCGCCGAACGGCTCATCCATCAGCAGCACCTTCGGCTCGTTTGCCAGCGCACGAGCCACGCCCACACGCTGCCGTTGTCCTCCGCTCAACTGCCACGGATACCGCTGCGCAGCATCCTCCGGCAGCCCCACCATCCGCAGCATCTCCGCTGCGCGCGCGCGAATCTCCCCGCGCGCATGTCCTTCGAGTTCCAGCGTCATGCCCACGTTGCGTTCGACCGTCATGTGCGGAAACAGGCCGGTTTCCTGGATCACGTACCCGACCCCGCGCCGCAGCGCGATCACATCCTCCGTCGCGACATCGCGGCCGTCGACGAACACGCTTCCATTCGTCGGCCTCACCAAATCATTTACTGCTCGCAGTAGGGTCGTCTTGCCGGAGCCGCTGCGGCCCAGCAGCGCCGTCGTCGTCCCGGGCTCCACGCGCAGCGAAACGTTGCGCAAAATTGATCGGCCACCCACCGTGAAGCTCACACCAGCGAACTCCACCCCGTGAGTGGCCATCGGTCTCCTGTCAGGCTGCCGTGCTTCGGTTACTCCTCGACGGACGCCTCCGCCGCATTCTCCGCACTGCTCGGCTCGCCCGCGCTCGAAGCCCCAGTCGGCGCGCCCTTCACGCGCACTACCGTGATCTTGTCGAAGCCTTCCTTGAAGGCCGGCGGCCGCAGCCTCTCGGCCATCTTGTGCATCACCTCGTCCGACACCTGCCGGTCGCGCTTGGCATTCCGGTCCAGACACACAGCCAGCGGCACGTCGAAGAACACCGCCTGCACCTCATAGCCGAAGCTCTTCGCCATCTTGATCCACTGGCGCCGTTCGTGGGGACTCAGATTTGTCGCGTCCACATAGTTCCACGGCATCTTCGCAATCAGCCGCGCGCGCAGCAGGCTCCGCAGCGTCGAGAACACCAGCCCCTGGTAGCGCTGGTCCGTGATGTCGTCGAACAGGATCGACCGCAGCATGTCGCTGGAGAGCGGCGTGACGCCGCGGCGCTTGTACCAGGTCGTCTTGCCCGAACCGGGCAGACCGATCGTCAGCACCACATAACCGCGCGGCGATCGCGCCGGAACCGCAGGCGGTGCCGGAGGAGGCGTCGCCAAAGACTCCGGCTGCGTCTCCACTTCCATCCTGCCTTCCACTCTTCCGTTGCCAACGGTTCTTCCGCTGTCCGGCGCGTCGTCAATCGGAGCGACGGCTTCGCCCGGCTGCAACCCGTGCATCTCGGCTGCGACATCCGGCTGCGGCTCGGCCTTCGACGAATCGGCTGGTTCGGTTTTCGCAGGCTCCGGATATGCCGGCCTCAGCGGCGCCGGCTGGTTTGTCGGAATCTCCTGCCCAATCTTGCCCGTGGACTCGGAATCGTTGGGCCCACGCTTGGAACGTCGTCTCATGAGTTTCTCGCGCATCCATTCGCGCATACGCTGCTTTTATCACACGCTCTGCCGTGCCGCCAAAACAGTGCATCTTTCTGCATGCCTCATTTGCCGCGCATACTCCGCTTTGATAGCCTCAGAGATTGGGAGCACGCGCGTCCTCATGCATTCCTGAACCACGCACTCTCAAACAATTTCAGCGAGGTCATAGCACGCAAATGGCAGTAAAGGTAGGTATCAACGGCTTCGGCCGCATCGGGCGCAACATTTTCCGCAGCGCACTCGGCAACAAAGACATCGAATTCGTCGCCGTCAACGACCTCACCACTCCCGCCACTCTCGCCCATCTGCTCAAGTACGACTCCATCCTCGGCAACCTGAAGAACGATGTCTCGCACAGTGAGAACTCCCTCACCGTCGACGGCAAGGCGCTCAAAGTCTTCGCCGAACGCGACCCCGCCAAGCTCGATTGGGCCTCCGTCGGCGCGGAAATCGTCATCGAATCCACCGGTTTCTTCACCGACGCCGAAAAGGCCAAGGCCCACCTGGGCTCGACGGTCAAGAAAGTCATCATCTCCGCGCCGGCCACCAACGAGGACATCACCCTCGTCCTCGGCGTCAACGATTCCAAGTACGACGCTGCGAAGCACAACATCATCTCCAACGCGAGCTGCACCACGAACTGCTTGGCGCCGGTCGTGAAGGTGCTGCACGAGACCTTCACCATCACCTCCGGCATCATGACCACCGTCCACAGCTACACCAACGACCAAGTAGTTCTCGACGCTCCGCACAAGGACCTCCGCCGCGCCCGCGCTGCTGCCCTGTCGATGATTCCGAGCTCCACCGGCGCGGCCAAGGCGCTCAAGCTCGTCATCCCGGAGATGGACGGCAAGCTCGACGGCTTCGCCATCCGCGTTCCCACGCCCAACGTCTCGGTCGTCGACCTCACCTTCGTCACCGAGAAGCCCATCGACGTGAAGTCCATCAACGCCGCGCTCAAGTCCGCCAGCGAAGGCCCGCTCAAGGGAATTCTTGGCTTCGAAGAGCAGGAGCTCGTCAGCTCCGACTTCAAGGGCAACCCGCTCTCCTCCATCGTCGACGCCAAGCTGACCAAGGCCGTCGGTCAGAACACCGGCAAGGTCATCAGCTGGTACGACAACGAGTGGGGCTACTCCAACCGCGTCCGCGACCTCGTTCTCTTCCTCGCGAAGAAGGGTTTGTAAGATCGTAACGAAACTCCAATTGAGACGGCTCGCTGCTGCATCGCGAGCCGTTTTTCCTTTCAAGTTTTCCCGGGACTAGCCGATACTCTCAACTGGTAGATTCGTGAACTCAGAACCCTTCCGTATCAGCTACAAATTTCGAGCGACCCTCGTCTGCTGCGTCGTCGCCGCGCTCAGTTTTATTGCGCGGAACTTTCGTCTGGACGATGCTCTGATCTACGCGCGCTATATATTGCACGCTCTGCAGGGCCGGGGGCTCGAATTCAACCCTGGCGAACCGGTCAATGCTTTGACATCCATCCTCAGCACGTGGCTCGTTCTGGGTCTCTCCTGGGTGCTTCATCACAACGTCCTGCTTGCGGAAGCCATCCTCAGCGCTGTCTTTCTCGCTGCGGCCGCTCTGCTCGCTGAGTGGATCATCCCGCTCTCCGGTCTGCTCTTCGCATCGCTCGCGCTCATCTACTATTGCATCGGCATGGAGACATCGCTCTTTGTCTTCCTTCTCGCGCTGACAATCTACGCCTACGCGACCGACCGCGTGAACTGGCTTCCCACGCTCTGCATTCTGACAGCCCTGGCGAGATTCGAAGGAGCGGCGCTCGTGCTCGTCATCGCATGGAGACTCTGGAGACGGAACCGCCGTCCCAAACTCTTCTCCTTTGCTCCTGCTGTCTTTCTCATTCTTTTCTACTTCGCGTTCAACCTGCTCTTCTACCACGTGCTTCTGCCTCAATCGGCGACCGCGAAATTCGGACAGGGTTTCTCCGGATACTGGGGACGGTGGCCAACAGCATTTCTGCGTTTGCCGGAGACCGTCTTCCTTCCTTTCGGCAAATCGTACGTCCTCGCGCTCGCGCTCCTTGTCTTTGCCGCGTTTGGTCTCAAGGACCGCAGACTCTCGAAGTGGAACGAGGTACTCGTTCCATTTCTTATGATCCTCGGCGCGTTCTACATTCTGTTCAACATCCCCAGCTACCATTGGTATTACCCGCCGTTCCTCTTCTTCCTCCTGATGTATTGCATGTCCCTCGTCCCGCAGAGGCGAGCGCCACAAGCCGCTGCTCTGTTCCTGATCCTCTGTACCGCGGCTGCGACCGCCGTTAATCTGCGAAAGGATGCGCACGAAAATCTGTCCTACCGTGACATGGCATTGTGGATCAATGCGAACACGCCCGCCAACGCCCGCATCGCATCTGTTGAGACCGGAGCACTCGGCTGGTACAGCAGCGACCGTTACTTCATCGACCTGGTTGGCCTCACCACACCGATCAATGCCAGGTACACGGCACATCGGGAGTATTCCGCGTGGCTTGCCGAGCGGCCCGACTATGTCGTCGTCCATCCAAACAACCCGTTCCCCTGGGAGAAAGCAGCTCTTGCCAGCCCGGACTTCGAGTTTGTTCCCGTTCACTTCGGACCGGTCTACCTGTTGCGAAGAAAGACTGCAGCTCCCTGATCGCTGGGGCTGAGGTCCGACGACTTCCTGGTCTCCGTTGACTCGCAGGCGCCGACCCAATCGATCGGCGCCAGAAAAGAGCCTTTATGGATCGCATCAACATCCCCGGCACATCGCCCTACGAACCCGTGGTTGGCTTCTCGCGCGCCGTGCGCATCGGAAACATCGTTCATGTCGCCGGCACAGCCCCCGTCGGCGCCGAGGAACAATCAGCCTATGAGCAGGCCCGCGTCGTCTTTCAGCTCATCGGTAAAGCCCTCGGTGAAGCCGGCGCTTCCTTCGAGCACGTCGTCCGCACGCGCATGTACATCACTCACACCGAAGACTGGGAGGAGATCGGCCGTGCCCACGGTGAGATCTTCGCAAACATCCGGCCTGCGGCAACGATGGTCGTCGTCAAAGAACTCCTCAACCCGAAGTGGCGCGTCGAGATCGAAGCCGAGGCCGTCGCCCCCTGACGCACTCTCGTCACAAAACCTCCAGCCCGGACACACGATCCATCTACAATCGCCCGCATGAGCAGCCGCCAATTCGCAAAAGCCCTCGGCTTCTGTCTGCTCATCGCCGGCACGCTCGACATCTCTGACGCGCTGATCTTCTACGCCCTCCGCGGCGTTCCGCCCGAAGGACTTCTGCAGTTCATCGCCGGCTGCCTCATCGGGATCCGCGCCATGCACGGCGGCATCGCCACTGCCCTGCTCGGTCTCGCGATCCACTACGCCATCACGCTCTTATGGGCTGCACTTTTCCTGCTGGCCGCGGCACGGCTCGGCATCCTCAAGCGCCACGCTGTGCTCTGCGGCCTTCTCTACGGCGGCATCATCTACATCGTGATGAACTTCGCGGTTCTTCCCCTCACGCGCCTTCCGCCGCGCACGCACCATCTCCCCGCAGCCGTTCTCCTCAACGGCGTGCTCGCCCTCATGCTCTTCCAGGGTTTGCCCGTTGCCCTGATCGCGCGGCGTTTCATCCGTCAATAATCGGCGGAATCCCAGAACCCGATTCTTTCAAAAAAACCATATCCACTGGCAGACCCTACCCATCCGTCGTATATCCTCTTCGCAATGCCCAAGCTTTCGATCCGTGACCTCGACCTCGCCGACAAGCGTGTCTTCATCCGCGTCGACTTCAACGTCCCCCTCTCTAAAGAGGGCACCATCACCGACGACACCCGCATCCGCGAAACCATCCCCACCATCGAGTACGCGCTGCGCCGCAAAGCCAAGGTCATCCTCGCTGCGCATCTGGGCCGCCCCAAGGGCAAGCGCGTCGACACCATGAGCCTCCGCCCCGTCGTCGATCGCCTCCGCGCCCTGCTCGACAACATCCTCACCGACGGTGAGAACGTTGCCTTCGCACCCGACTGCATCGGCCCCATCGCGCGCGAGATGGCCGGCAACCTCGAATCCGGCCAGACGCTCCTTCTTGAGAACCTGCGCTTCCACGCCGAAGAGGAGGCCAACGATCCGGCCTTCGCCAAACAGCTCTCCGAGCTCTGCGATGTCTACATCGACGACGCCTTCGGGGCCGCGCACCGCGCCCACGCCTCCACCGAAGGCATCACCCACTTCGTCAAGGAAAAGGGCGGAAAATGCGCCGCCGGCCTGCTGATGGAAAAGGAGCTCACCTATCTCAGCAAGGCAGTGCTCGACCCCAACCGCCCCTTCGTCGCCATCATCGGCGGCGCCAAGGTCTCCGACAAGATCGAGGTCATCAACTCTCTGCTCGACAAGGTCGATGCGCTTCTTATTGGGGGCGCCATGGCTTACACCTTCCTCAACGCGAAGGGCCAGACCACCGGCAAATCACTCACCGAGCCCGACAAGATCGACGTTGCCCGCGCTGCCATGGCGAAGGCCGAAAAGCGCGACGTAAAATTCCTTCTGCCCGTCGACCATTGCCTCGCCGACAAGTTCGCCGCCGACGCCAAAACGCAGCTCTTCTCCGGCGACGGCCCCTTCCCCGAAAACTATATGGCGCTCGACATCGGCCCCGAAACCATCAAGCTCTTCTCCGCCGAGATCGCCGAGGCCGCCACGGTCGTCTGGAACGGCCCCATGGGCGTCGCCGAGCTCTCCGCCTTCGCCAAGGGCACCAACGCCATCGCTCGCGCCATCGCCAAGAACGAGGACTGCATCTCCATCGTCGGCGGCGGCGACTCCGTCGCTGCGGTCAACAACTCCGGCGTCGCCGACAAGATCACCCACATCTCCACCGGCGGCGGAGCGAGCCTCGAATTCCTTGAAGGCAAAGTCCTCCCCGGCGTCGCCGCGTTGGACGATAAGTAGAAAGCGTCAGGGGTGGTCGAGCGTGCAAATCATATATGCTGCGCCGTTCCTGCTCCTCGCTGCAATCAGCTTCTTCGTCTGTGCCTCGATTCCCAGGTTCCGAGTTCACGCCCTTGTCGTTCCGGTGGGGTTCCTAACCTTCGGTGTAGGGCATTGATTGCATATTTCATCTTTGCCTTAGTCGTGGAGGCGTTCGGCTACAAGGGCCCTGCCAACTGGGTTTATTTGATTCCCTACATTGTCGGCGGTCTCCTCACCGCGATTGTTTGCGCGGCGATTTACAAAGCCATCGTTGCTGTTCTCCCGCTATGGACCATCAGGATTGGCCTGTTGATCGCAAGTATCTGTTCCGCGGTTGTATTGGGAGCCGCAATCAACATTGCTGCGGTCTCCTACATGCCCTCAACGAGGCCCTTGTGGACTTTGGGTGTCATCGCTTTTTCAACCCTATATGCAACAGCGAGCATCGTTTCCAACGCGGCGCTCTTTAGACCGCTACCCCTCCCCGCTTCGTTACAGCGAATCATCCAACCCTCAACTATCAATTCACCCATTCGTCCATCTAGGTAGGAGTTGTACTGCATGCGCAAGCCGATCATCGCCGGCAACTGGAAGATGTACAAAACACCGGAACAGTCCGTAGCCTTCATCGAAGCTCTTCTTCCACTCATCGCCGGCCACGATCGCGATGAGATCCTGATCTTCCCCCCCTTCACCTCGCTCGCCGCTGCCATCCTCGCTACCGATGACCACAACCTCCGCGCCGGCGCGCAGAACATGCACTGGCTCAACGAAGGCCCGTACACCGGCGAAATCTCGCCCACCATGCTGATGTCCATCGGCTGCCGCCACGTCCTGCTCGGCCACTCCGAGCAGCGCCTCTACTTCGGCGAAACGGACGATCGCGTCAACCTCAAGCTCAAGGCCGCCATTAACCACGGCCTCACACCCATCGTCTGCGTCGGCGAAACCCTCACCGAACGCGAGGACGGCCGCACCGAAGAGACCATCCGCCGCCAGATCCGCACCGCGCTCAACAACGTCTCCTCCGCCGAATCGCGCCGCCTCGTCATCGCCTACGAGCCCGTCTGGGCCATCGGCACCGGTTCCACCGCCACGCCTGACATCGCCGCCGAAGCTCATGCCATCGTCCGCCACGAGCTCGGCAAGTGCTGCAGCGCCCACACTGCCGAAACCACACGCATCCTCTACGGCGGCTCCGTCAAGCCCGACAACATCACCGATCTCATGGCGCAGGACGGCATCGATGGCGCCCTCGTCGGCGGCGCCAGCCTCGTGCCCGAGACCTTCGCGAAGATCGTTCACTATAGCTGACGCCTCGCTCATAATGCGGGTGTCCGGTCTCGCTTCTCAGAACCGCGGCACCTCACCACCCTGAAATCTGCTCTTTCCACCAAGGCCGCACGGAGTCTCTGCTACGCTGCACACAATGCAGCCAGCGCAACCCAACGAGCTCCCGCGCGTCCTCACCGCGCGCCACGCGCTTGCCATCGTCGTCGGCATCGTCATCGGCTCGGGCATATTTCTCGTTCCCCGCGAGATGATGGCCGCCACCGGACGCGTGAGCATCGTCTACGTCGTCTGGATCATCGGCGGTCTGCTTTCACTCTTCGGTGCCATGAGCTACGCCGAGGTCGCCGCTCTTCGCCCGCGCGTCGGTGGCGAGTACGCCTTCATCCGCGAGGCCTACGGCGACCTTCCCGCGTTCCTCTACACCTGGACATGGGTCACCATCGCCAAACCTGCATCCATTGCGACGCTCGCTGCCGGCCTCATGCGCGTGCTCGGAGATTTCTCCGCGCTCAGCTTTCTCACCCATCCCGCCTCGGCACATCTGCGCTGGTCGCCGTCATGGGGACAGCTGGCCGCAATCCTCGCTACATGGCTCATCACCGCACTCAATATCGTCAGCACGCGCGAATCCGCAAACGTCCAGACCGCGCTCACCTGGCTCAAGATTCTCCTCATCGTCGGCATCGCCGTCGTCTGCTTTGCCAGTCTTCGCCACGGCTCTCTTCACAATCTCGCCACCACATATCTCGGTGCGCACGCCGGCCTCACCGGCTTTATGACTGCGCTCATCGCCGCGCTTTGGGCCTATGATGGCTGGTCCGACGTCTCCCAGCTCGCCGGCGAGGTCATTGACCCGCAGCGCTCGATGCCGCTCGCACTCATCGGCGGAGTCTTCATCGTCGCCGCGCTCTACATCCTCATCCAGACCGCCATCCAGTACATCCTGCCCGCCGCGCTCATCGCCGTCTCCGACCGCCCCGCCGCAGACGCGCTCCGCGTCGTCGCGGGCAGTGCAGGCGCTGCGCTCGTCAGCGTCGGCATGGCTATCAGCATCTGCGCCACGTTGGTCGGCAGTTCTCTCTCCGGCGCGCGCGTTCCTTTCGCCGCCGCGCGAGATCGTCTCTTTCCGCGCTCGCTCGCCGCCATTCATCCGCGCTTTCACACACCATCTGCCAGCCTCATCCTGCAAGCCATACTCAGCTCGCTCTTGCTGCTGGTGATCGGCAAATATCAAGCGCTCTTCTCGCTGGCCATCGTCTCCGAGTGGCTCTTCTACGCACTCACCACATCCACCGTCTTCGTCTTCCGCCACCGCGATCCCGGCGTCGCGCGCCCCTATAGCGTCAACGGCTATCCCGTCACTCCCATGCTGTTCATTCTCTCCGCGCTCATGATCATCGTCTTCAGCTTCGTCACCGAACCGCGCAACTCCATCGGCGGAGCCGTAGTCATTCTTCTCGGCGTGCCGCTCTACTGGTGGATGAAATCACAGCACCGCTCCGCATAATGCCTCAGAAGAAACCCAAGCTCGGCCAGAACTTCCTCATCGACGACACCGCCTCGCACCGCATCGCCGACGCTCTCGGCGACATCAGCACCCGCACCGTCGTCGAGATCGGTCCCGGCCACGGCGCCATCACCAGCATCCTCGCCGCCCGTGCCGCCCACCTGCATTGCATCGAGTTCGACCCATCGCTCGCCCGCGAACTCACCTTCAAGTTCCGCGAAAACCCGCACGTCACCATCCACCACGCCGACATCCTGCAGTTCGACCTCGCTTCACTCGCATCTCCCATCTCGCATCTCGAATCTCAAAGCGCAACCGTCGACATCGTCGGCAATCTCCCCTACTACATCACCTCCGACATCCTTCTCCACCTTTACGCAGCGGCGCGCGCCGATCTCCTTCGCCGCGCCGTGCTCATGATGCAGCGCGAAGTCGCCGACCGCATCACCGCGCGCCCCGGCGTCAGCGACTACGGTGCGCTCTCCGCCTTCACACAGCTTCACGCGCGCGCCGAAAATCTCTTCACACTCCCGCCATCGGCCTTCTCGCCTCCACCCGACGTCTATTCCACCGTCGTCCGCCTCGACTTCAGCCCACGCTTCGCCGAGCTCCACGTCGATCCCGATGGATTTAACCGCTTTCTCCGCGCCGGCTTCGCGCAAAAGCGCAAGACCCTCGCCAACAATCTCCGCAGCGCCGGCTTCACCACCGCGCAGCTCCAGGCCGCTTGGCCAACAGCCCTTCCCGCGCAGGTCCGTGCCGAAGCCGTCTCGCTGCAACAAATGGCCGTGCTCTACCGGTCGTTGGAATCAGGATCGTACCCGGCCGGCACCGGCGCGCCCGCACCCTGAAGCAGCCGCGCCGCCTTGCGCCGCACACGGTCGATCACATCGTCGTCCTGCACCAGCGCTTGGAGCACCGGCGCAATGTTCTCGATCTCAATCGCGCTGCCATCCTTTTGCGCCGCCACCAGCGCCTCCATCTCGGCATCCAGCCCCAGCCGGTCATAGCGTTGCAGCCGCGTCAGCTCGGCTCCCATCTCCAGCGTTTGGTTCATTGCCAGAAACAGACCCGCCACCGTATTAAGCACCTGATTGTCGGAATAGTTGAATTCGCAGCTCGCCGAAGGTGAGATAAACAGGATCGACTTCCGGCCTGTCTGCGCAATGTGCTTCGCCTTCGTTTCGCAGTGATTGGCCGCAACCGCCGGCTCTGCCTTTGCGATCTCCGCCAGCGTCGCCGCGCTCACCCGGATCGGCGTCCCCTCATCGACCCCATTGATTGCCCACGATCCCTTTCCATTTCCGGAAAGCCCCAGCTGCCATCCCTTCGCTCCAGGCTGCACAGGTTTAAACGCAAACAGCACATACCGAAACGGCCCGCTGTCGCTTCCCTCGGACGACGCGCTCGGCAAAGGCGCAGACTGCGCGCTCGCCCCCATCCACGCAAGCAGCATCCCGGCCAACAAAATTGACGCCCGCCTCATCGCCGCAAACCCTCCGCCGTCTGCGCATGATGAATGTGGCAGATCGCAATCGCCAGCGCATCCGCGGCGTCCGCCGGCTCGGGAGCGCGCTCCAGCTCCAGCAGCCTCGCCACCATAAACTGCACCTGCTCCTTCGCCGCCAATCCGTACCCCACCACCGCGCTCTTAATCGAAAGCGGCGCGTATTCCGCCACCGGAAGCCCGCAGTTCGCCGCCGCCAGAATCGCCACGCCGCGCACATGCCCCAGCTTCAGCGCGCTCTTCGCGTTCGCGGCAAAGAACACATCTTCAATCGCCACCACCTGCGGCTCCCACAACTCCATCAGTGCGATCAGCTCGGCATACACGCGCGACAACCGCGCCGGCGTATGGTCTTTCTTGTTCAGTTTGATGGCACCCGCACACAGCGGCTTCAGCCGCGGCATCCGCGCCGTCTCCTCCACCTCGACGACGCCGTAGCCCGTAAACTCCGTTCCGCAGTCGATCCCGAAGACGCGCATGAGCAGTGCCACCAGTCTACCTCTGCGTGCCCTCTGCATAGCCTTGCATCGCGCCGCCCGCATCTCACCCGGTACAATCAACCCGACGACACCAGCCCCTGACCACACCCTGACAGAACCCAGACCGGACCAAGGCGCACGCTTGACTCCTTCGCAGCAGACTCCCGAACGAAACACCCCCGAAGGAAGTATCCTCGCCCGATCCATCTCCCTGGCCTGTGCTCTTTTGCTACTCTCGCTCACCGCCTTCGCGCTCGGCCGCCACCCGCAGACTCCGCAGGCTCCGCAACAGCCGCAACAACAAACCGAGCCGCAACCCGCACCCTATCAGGACTCCTTTCCCGTAGCGCATCCGGTAACTCATCACGCCGCGTCTTCGCTGCAGGCTCCTTCGCCGCAATCGCGCTCGCCGCAAACTTCCTCGCCGCAAACTCCCGCAGCGTCCGCCACACCCGCGGCCGCCGCCCCGTCGCCCAAACTCAAATCACCGGCGGAGCGTCTCTTCAACGCCGTCACCAGTCTGCCGCCGCTGCCCTTCCATCCCGACACCATTGTGATCGACCCCGCCCACGGCGGCGCCGACTCCGGCTCCCGCATCTCTGACTCCACCGTCGAAAAAGACGTCACCCTCGCGCTTGCCTTCCGTCTGCGCTCGCTGCTCACCGCCCGCGGCTTCAACGTCGTTCTCACGCGCGCCGACGACAAGGCCGCCAACACCACGCCACCGTTCGCTCCGCTCACCCTCGACGACCGCGCCGGCATCGCCAACCATCAGCGCGCCTCCGCCTGCCTCTTGCTCCATGCCACCGCGCGCGGCAACGGCATCCACCTCTACACCTCCGAGCTCACGCCCGCCGAGGGCGAGCAGACCATCGAGCCCTGGCTCACCGCACAGGCGCCCTGGGTCACCCAAAGCCAGCGTCTCGCCAACTCGCTAGGCGACGCCTTCAATCGCGCCCGCATTCCGCTCGTCGACGGCTCCGCCTCCGTGCGCCCGCTCGACTCCCTCACGTGCCCCGCCCTCGTCCTCGAGCTCGCCCCCGACACCGACGACCCTGACTCCATCAACGACGCCGGCTTCCAGCAACGCGTCGCGCAGGCCGCCGCCAACGCGCTCATCCTCTGGAAGAGCGCGGTCCAGCCGCCGCCGCACATCGCGCCGCCCGCGCCATCCTCCACGGAGACGACGCCATGAGGCTGCACACGCAACGCATCATCTTCTGGGTGCTCGCTGCGCTCATCGTCGCCGCGGCCGTCACCCTCTTCGCCCATCGCGAACAGCGCCGCACCCGCATCGAGCGCCTCGCCGAAGACACACCCCTCGACGCGCCCTACACCGACGCCGAGCCCGTCACCCTCCTGCTCGCCAACGACAACGACGGCACCATCACCGCCACTACCCGCAAGATCGCCCTGCCCGCCGAAACCACCGCCCGCGCCCGCGCTCTCCTCGACCACCTCATCACCGAGTACGCTCTGCCCGGCTCCGCGCACCCGCTCCAACCCGGCGCCGCCATCAATGAGGTCTTCCTGCTTCCGCTTCCCGTCGTCGGCCACTCGGTAGATCCGAACGCCACCCCGGACGCCTCTGGCCGCACGCCCACCGTCCCCGTCGCACCTGCGCCGGACGCGCTCCAGCCGCAGACTCCCGGCGGCCAGCTCGCCGTCATTGACCTGCGCGGCTCCTTCGTCAATCAACATCCTTCCGGCGTCGAGGTCGAAACCCTCACCATCGAGTCCATGATCGGCACCCTCCACGCCAACCTCCCGCAGATCGAGCAGATTCGCTTCCTCGTCGACGGCCAGTCCCGCGAAACCCTCGCTGGCCACGCCGACCTCCTGCGCACTTACCCCTCGCGCGACACCTCCACCGGCAATCAATAGCCCATGACAGCTTCCACGCCCGAATCTCCGCAACGCCCCATCATCGGCGTCTTCGACTCCGGCTTCGGCGGACTCACCGTCCTTCGCGCTCTGCTCTCCACTGTTACCGGAGCGCACTTCGTCTACATCGGCGACACCGCCCGCCTTCCCTACGGCGCCAAGTCCCGCGCAACCGTCTCCCGCTACGCCGTTGAGTCCGCCCGTCTCCTCGAATCGCGCGGCGCCGAGCTCCTCGTCATCGCCTGCAACACCGCCACCGCACTCGCCCTCGACGACATCCGCTCCGCCGTCGGCATCCCCGTCATCGGCGTCATCGATCCCGGCGCCCACGCCACCGCCACCGCAATTCAATCCCTGGTTCCCGATCTCGGTTCCCCGGTCTCCGCGCCCGAAGTCTTGGTGCTCGCTACGGCCGCCACCGTGCAATCGCACGCCTACCACGCGGCCTGCGCGGCCCTAGGCATGAACGCCACTGAAAAAGCCTGCCCGCTGCTAGTTCCTCTCGTCGAAGAGGGCTGGATCGGCCATCCTGTCACCCGCGAAGTCATCCGCATCTATCTCCGGGAAGCCCTCGCCACCTGCACGCCCGCGGCCGTCCTGCTCGGCTGCACCCACTACCCGCTCCTGCACTCCGAGATCGAATCAGCCCTCCGCGAGCTCCACTCCCCTGCCGTTGTTATCGACTCCGCTCAGGCCACCGCCGACGCCGTCGCCCGCACCCTCGCCACCACGCCGCTCTCCTACAGCCTCACCTCCGCGCCGTCCACCTTCTCCTGCTTTGCCACGGACTCCGTCGAAAAGTTCCAGCGCCTCGGCTCCCACTTCCTCGCCCAACCCATCCTCAACATCCACGCCCTCGACCTCGGCGGCTGAACTAAACTGTCTTTGCCCTCATTCGCTTTATTCACTACTCACTACTCACTACTCACTGTCATATGCCCTACCTCCTCAAATCCGAGCCCGACGTCTACTCCTTCGATGACCTCGTCCGCGACGGCGAAACCACCTGGGACGGCATCAAGAACCCGCAGGCTCTCATCACGCTCCGCAACATGAAGCCTGGCGAGCAGTGCGTCATCTACCACTCCAACACCGGCAAAGCCGCCGTCGGCCTCGCCAAGGTCGTCTCCGTCAAGCTCGCCGCAGACGGCAAGACGCCGCTCGTCCGCCTCAAAGCCGGCAAGCGCCTCAAGCGCGAAAAGTCCCTCGCCGATATGCGCGACGCTAAAGTCTTTAAAGACTCGCTGCTCTTCCGCCAGTTCCGTCTCTCCGTCGTCCCCCTCACCGACGCCCAGTTCGACTGGCTCCTCAGCGACTGACCCGTAACTGAAAACTACCGACTGGAAACGGATCGCGCCAACCCTTCGGAGGATTTCCTTGCGCCAAAAATTTCCCCGCTGCCCCTGCTATCCTTTCCCACGGAGCACAAGCAGATGATCAACATGCAAGGCCAGGTCGCCGTCGTCTTCGGAGTGGCCAACAAGCGCTCGATCGCCTACGCCATCGCAGAAAAGCTCGCCCAGGCCGGCGCCACGCTCGTCCTCGGCTATCAGTCCGAGCGCCTCCGTAAAACCTCCGAAGAGCTCCTCAAAGAACTCGGCCAATCCGAGCAAGGTCTCCTCGTCGAGTGCGACGTCTCCTCCGACGACGCCATCGCCGCAGCCTTCGCACAGATCCAGGCGAAGTTCCCCGCCATCCACACCCTCGTCCACTCCATCGGCTTCGCTCCCAACATCAAAAACGCCGTCCTCGACACTGCGCGCCACGACTTCGCCGTCGCCAACGACATCAGCGTCTACTCGCTCATCGCCCTCGCCCGCGTCGCCGCTCCGCTCATGCCCGAAGGCTCCGCGATCCTCACCCTCACCTACTACGGCTCCGAAAAAGTCTTCCCCAACTACAACATCATGGGCGTCTGCAAAGCCGGCCTCGAAGCCGCCGTGCGCTATCTCGCCGCCGAGCTCGGCCCAAAGAAGATCCGCGTCAACGCCATCTCCGCCGGCCCCATCAACACCCTCGCCGCGCGCGGCATCGGCGACTTCGCCACCATCCTCGACACCGTCACCCACCGCGCCCCGCTCCATCGCAACGTCGAGCAGGAAGAGGTCGGCAGTGCCGCGCTCTTCCTCTGCTCCCCACTCGCCAGCGCCATTACCGGCGAGATCACCTTCGTCGACTGCGGCTTCAACGCCACCGGCATCTAGCTCCGGCAAGACCGGGTGCCCCGCCACCGGCCGGGTGGCCTACCCTTTCACAGCTTCGTCGTGAAAGGGTGGGGTATCGCGCATTAGGGCGCGGGAGTGTTTCTACCTATCCATAATCCGTCATCCTGAGCGAAGCGCACAGCGCGCAGCCGAAGGACCCTGACACGGCTGGTACAGCCGATACAGCTCGAAACTTCCCCACCACGGGACCCCCATGTACCCTGTCTCTGTCGCTCTCGGAGACCCGATGAACCGCCGCTTTACAGTCCTCGCCCTCACCCTCTTCCTGCTCTGCTGCCACGCGCACTCGCAACAAGACTCCCAGCCCGCACCCCAGCAAATCCTCCAGACCGGGGCGCTCGCCGCACCCGCCGCCGTCCTCACTCCCGGCAATCAGTGGTCGAACCTCATCTCCGTCCTCTCCACCTCGGACCTCGACGTCTTCATCGAAGACCCCTCCAGCGACGCATGGCTCGCCCGCAACGCCACATCGTTTCTCGACCGCGGCCAGTACACCATCACCGTCGTCTCCTTCTATAAAACTCCCCACCCCTGCCACGAAGACCAGATCCGCGCCGGCTTCTCCGACGCCGCCCACATGCAGGCCTGCGACAACGACCGCTACGCCGTGCGCCGCATCTCCGTCGACGCCCCGCAGAACACCGTCACCGTTCTCTCCTCCGCGCTCGTCTCCACCACCGGAACCCTCGACCCCGCTACCGCCCGCACCGAAACCCGCTCCCGCAGCTTCGCCGATCTCGGTCCCGACGCCCAGAAGGCTCTCTCAGCCGCCACCAAGCTCGTCGCCACCCAGGTCCACGCCTACGCCATCCGCCAGCACCTCACTCCATAAATTGCACTCTTAACCCGCAACTGAAAAACTGTCGCAGGCGGGTGCCCCACGTCTCGATTCTGAGACGTGGGTTTGCAGGACCCGCGTCAGCCACCCTGTATCTTTGCTCATCACCCCAATTTCACCCCGGAGCCACCCATGAAGATCGCCGACGTCCTCCTCCTCGACTTCGACAATGAAATCTCCAACACCCGCCGCACCCTCGAGCGCATCCCCGACAACCTTGGCGACTTCAAGCCGCACGACAAATCCATGGGCTTCGGCCGCCTCGCCATGCACTGCGCTACCATCCCGCTCTTCGGTCACTACATCCTCGAGGACGAAGGCATGGACATGGCCGCCCCCAAGC
>DATJSM010000020.1:0-2020 GCA_035504135.1 Candidatus Aquilonibacter sp.
TCACTTTGATGAAAAGCCCTCAGCTTTGCCCGCAAACTCAGACGATCCGCTGTCTTGAAGGAGCACGACTTCACTGGTGGCGGAAACACTCAATGGGTCGCATGTTTTGTAACAGGGCACGACCTTGGTCGTGCCGCAAGAGCCTCACAATAAACAACCGGGCTTTTAGCCCCTGAGGGATGTTCTCCTCGCAATCCTATCGATCTTCCCGGCACTGCCTACTGCTCTCTAAGTTCCAGCAGGTCCCAGAGATTGCCGTATAGGTCCTCGAACACGGCCACGGTTCCGTAGCTCTCCTCTGCCGGCGGCCTGCGAAATCGCACGCCCCGTTCGCAGTACAACCGGTAATCCCGCCAGAAGTCGTCGGTGTGCAGGAAGAGAAATACGCGCCCTCCGGTCTGATCGCCAACTCGTGCCGCCTGTTCCTGCGTGGCCGCACGCGCCAAGAGCAGTTGCGTTCCCTTTTCGCCGGAAGGCTGCATGAGTACCCAGCGCTTTTCCGCACTGAGAGCTGTGTCTTCCACCAGAACAAAGCCTAGCTTATCGCGGTAAAACGCGATCGCTTCGTCGTAGTCGCGCACGACTAACGCTACATACCCGATCTCCCGGCCGCCTTCACTCACGATTCGGGAGCCTTATCCAGCCCCGTCCCGATATCCATGGAAGAAGGAATGGGGTTGCCTTCGTCGATCATCTTCTCAATGCACTCGCTGAGAATTCCTTTTGCATCCAGGATGAAATCGATCGCGTCGCGTCCGGCGCCATATCCGCCCGCATGCAGCGTCACGTAGTGTGCCTCAGCCTTCACCTGCTCCCGCGCATTCGCAACCGCGATTGCGAATCCTACCTGCCGCATCACGGGAAGGTCGATCACGTCGTCGCCGACATATGCAATCTCCTCCAGCGTGACCCCTTCCTTCTCCATGATTTCGCGAACCGGCTTCATCTTGAATGCCTGGCCCTGGTAGACGTATTCGACGCGCAGGTCGCGCATGCGCGTGGCCACCGTCTCGCTGATGCGCTTGGTGATCACGCCGCACTTGAGTCCGGCGATGCGCGCCAGCGAGATGCCGGCGCCATCGTGCGCGCTGTATCCCTTGGCCTCCACCATACTGGAGCCGTGGGTGCCGAAGCCGATCTGCCCCACTTTCTCCTGCAGCCCGCGAGCCACAATCGAATCGCCCTGGGCCGCTCCCGGCCCCGGCACCAGCCAGATGGTGCCGTCGGTCAACACTCCATCCACGTCGAAAATGATGACCTTGATGCGCCTGGCGCGCTCGGCCGCGATCATGCTCATAGCGTCATTTTAATAGCGTGTAATGGGTGCCCCATCCAAGCGACGCCTTTGTCCTTTGTCGCTTGGGTGGGATGGCGATCCGTGACAACGTGAGCAGATGACCCCAGATCCGCCGCGTCGCCCCCACAACGGCTGTCATCCTGAGCGAAGTCCGGCGCAGTCTCATCGCGCCGGGCGGAGCCGAAGAACCTGCGGTTGCCTTTCGTCCGCTCCTATGACCGACAATAGAGCCGTGACCGATCCTCCTCCGCTCGCGCCCGAAGACTACTACCTGGAGAACGGCCTCGTCGTCTTCACCGCCGCCTATCACCTCAAGCGCGGCTCCTGCTGCGGCTCCGGCTGCCGCCACTGCCCATACAACCACGTAAACGTCCCGGCGCGCGAGCCATCGTCCGCGCCGCCACCGTCCGGCTCCGACCCGCTGACTCGCTAATCTTGCTGACCCGCAGACTCGCTGACTTGCAGACTCGCTGACTCGCTCTACCGACCGCCGTTCCCCGACGACACCGCCGCCGGTACCGGCTGAGCTGCCGGTTCCCTCACCAGCACCGCAAACCGCGGAAATGCGAAGCTACCGGCAGCATCGTCGATCACGTTGAGCTGGCAGATGTACGGGCCCGGTTTGAGCCCGGCCAGCGGCACATCCAGCTCGACCGACACCGCGTCGCGCCCTTCCACATTCACCGCAGTTGCCTTCACCAGCGGAGTTTCGTACACCTTGGT